>NZ_JBKFXI010000001.1:0-71139 GCF_046507715.1 Gardnerella sp. Marseille-Q9691
AACTCAATAGTGTTTAATAGAACGTATGTTCGATAATATTGTGATGCTTGTTTTAATGGTGGTTGCTATTGTAATCACCGCCATTGTTGTGCTGGCTATTGTTAAGCACAACTCTGGAACGCAAGGCACTAATGGCGTAAACCAACGCGAATTTAACGAATTACGCTCGCAGTATGAACAAGCGCGCGCTCAAGCTCAAGAAAATGGCAATCGGCTATACGGTATCGCACACAAGCATAGCAGCTTGCTGAACGATTGAAATTTGTGGAGTCTGAGCTGTTAAAAGCGCAGCAAGCAGAACAAGTGCGAGTGAATCGCGAAGAACAATTGCGCGCAGAGCGAGAAGAACGCGAACGATTAAATCGTGAAAAAACTTTGAAAGAGCAAGGTAAAGTCTTGGAAGCGCTTGCTCCAGTAAAAGACAATTTTTCTATGCTTGGCAATCAGGCGTATGAAGGCTCGGTTTTGCCTTCGATTATTATTGTGGGTTTGCCGGCTTGGGTGATTGGTTTTCGTAAGACTTTTATGACGGTTGCCGATTTTCTTTCGCCATGCTCTGGTTGGCTTGTTGATAAGCTTGGCGGTTTTCGCGCTCTTGCAATGACTGAAGGCGTAGAAGGCGTTCTCAGTTTGTTGCCGCTTCTTATGTTTGGCTCTCCTGCGTGGAAGTGGTCGCTTGTGGCTCTTTCTTGCGCATTGTTGATTACTGGTCAAGTGATTGATATTGCTAGCGAAGTTTTTGAAGTTGATGCTGCTGGTGGCGATGACGGCATGATTGTAAACTACAGTGGCATTGTGAGCGTTTTGGCGAGTGTTACAGGAACGTTGCTTGGCTCGCCGCTTGGATCTTGGATTGCAAGCTGGTCGATTCCTGCGGTTTTGATTTTCTCGTCTGTGACTTCTTTTGCGGCTTGTGCTACGCGATTTATTATGAAGCAAGACATTGCGCAAGCGTCTAACGAAGTAGAGGAAGCGTTGCAAGATGTAGAGAATGAATCGTCAGAATCGCAAGAAAATCAAGAAAAGCAGACGGAACTGGAAAATAAAGCAGATTCCAAATCTACAGCTAAGCAATCTACGAATCCGTTACTCAAGAGTAAAATCATGCTTCTTTTGGGCTCTCTTTTGGTTGCTTTTATTCCTGCATGTTCTGTTTCTTATATTCTTCTCGGTATCGGTAAGCAATATAGCTCTCAATCTTTAACAATACTGTATATTTTCACTGGTGTAGGAAGCGTGCTTGCGTCCGTTTTATATGCGCATTCGTCTCAAAAACTCGGTTTAAGAAAAGTAGCGATTTTGGGAATTGCTGTGAGTGTGGTTGCTTATTGCTTTATGTTTATTAATCTTTTGCCGATGATGTGGTTTGCATTCTTCCTTGAATCGATTGGTGGAATGCTACTAGTAGAGCCGATTATTGTTGCGCGTCAGATTCTGTTTAAGGGGAGTACTCTCGCTAAGTTTTCTGGTTGGGTGCGCCTTGCGTTTGCGATTGGTGCTACTAGCGGATCTTGGATTGGATTTGTGTTCTCATCTTTGCTTCAATGGCAACTTTTGCCTATACTTGCGCTGATTTTTACTGCCGGTTTGCTTGTTGTTTTGCCACAGTTGCCAAACACTAGCTATGCTACAGACTAGGGATGTAGTTGTGATTTTGAGTATTCTAATTGTAGTCTATTTGCATAATTTAGTATTTTGGGGAATAACCCTATTTCTATTTGTTACAAGTAAAACTTAGAACACCTTATACATTTTATGTGTTATCAAAAATAACAACAACAATTGTATGGCAAAAAATCATGTAATAAGATGAGTACTAAACCTAATGATAGGTCTTTTATATATTGTAATTACAAAGGAGAATTTCTATGAAATGTCATATTTTTAAATCTATTGCTGTAGTTGTTGTAGCATTATCAACCTGTATTTCTCTGGTATCAACTGCTCAAGCTAGTGAGATAGTGGATAACGAACCAAGTGTTGTAGAAAGTAATGTCAGTGATGCGAATATAGATAATTATGCTAAGCGTCTTGAAATTATTTTTTCAAGGTATCTCAAGTTTAATGAAATTAATAAAAAATGGACTATAACACAAGCAGGGGAGTTTTCTCATGTTCCGAAAGAAGTGCTTGAGAATTTAATTCATAAGCTCAATGCAAATGCATCTGTTGATAAGATTTCGTCTAATGATAATCATGCAGTGCGTTCGAAGGATTATGCTAAATGTATAATTAATGCTACTGGGCTAGGCACCCTTGCTGGAATATTTCATGGTGCTTTAACAAGGTTACTTGAAAATCAGCTTTGGAAGCAAGCTGCTATGTATATTTTAAAGGCAGTTGGTCCAGCCGCATTTAGAGGTGGAGCTGTGGGTCTAGCTGCATTCTTAGCAGCTTCTGCTATTTGGTGTGCGACTCCGTGGAGTAAGTGAGGAGGATATTCTTATGTACAAGGTTCTTATGTTCGTGCTGAAGTTGGTTATGTTTACAGCTGTGAATTTTATGTTCCTTTACTTGTCGATGGTGGTATATGGCCATGATTTTGGTGTGATGTTCAAAACGTATGGGAATGCGCTCGGTCCGTTTACGTTCATGCTTGCTTTGATGACAACGATGTCGTTGCCTAATGAAGGAACTATTTTTGAGGGTAAGCGGCAAAAAAGTGTGTCTAAAAACCCGAGTTTTCGTTGAAATACCAAGGAAAACTTGCTGTAGTTAAGCTAAAAAGGCTTAACATTTAGTATTACTTGACATTGAAAACAAAAGGGGCTTAGGACAATTTTTAGACATTTTGTGCAATCATAGCACGATGTTCCATAATTGTCTTTTAAGCCCCATTTTAATTCTGTGGTTGTTGTAAGAATCAATATAAGTATGAATAGCTTGACGTAATTTTTCTGTACTATCCCAGTTATGTTGCAAGAAGGTTTTCTCTTGCCAGAATCAGGCTATCTTCTTGATATTAAAAACCATAAATAGATTCAAAAATGCATGTTTAGACCATTTGAGCCAGTCTGTTTCATTATAATTATTCTCTTTAACTACTCTAATCTTGCGCTCTAAAAGTCCAATACGTTGCTTAAGTGGAATTATTTTGCCAGTTGTTGCATTAGAGAAAATACTGAAGCATATAAGAGTTTACTTAATAATTTATTAGCTCCTACTGTTGTTATTACTGATGGGAACGCTGGCGCGTTGAGCGCTATTAAACAAGTTTGGTCAGAGACTCGAGTACAACGCTGTTTAGTACATGTTAAACGTAATATACGCGTATTAACTACAAGCAAGCCTAGGCTGCAATCACATAAGGCTTTGTGGGGTTTAGTTAAAAAGTTAGTTAAAATCAGAACGTTGAAAGAATCTGATTTATGGGTTAATTTACTACAGAAATCTTATAACCAGTGGAAAGATTGGCTTAATCAAAAAACGTTCCGTAGGAATGTTTCTGAAGAAAATATTCCTTCTTGGGTAAGAAGTAATCAACAATGGTGGTATACGCACCAGACAGCAAGAAAAGCTTATAATCTGCTTCTATACAAGTTAAAAATGGTACACACTATTTACCTTTCTTGATCCTTTACTATTAGAGAAAACGAGCGTTCCTATTCCTAGTACTACTAATGCTTTAGAAGGTGGTATAAATTCACAGATAAATAAATTGGTAAGTGTTCATAAAGGATTATCTGAAGATCACATGCGTAGAGCTATAGAATGGTGGTGTTACTTCAGTCGTGAAAATCCTTCAAATCCTAAACAATTTATAACTGCTGAATGTTTTAAACCAAAAAATAAAAAAATTATTATTGATGATAATCCAATTGGACCAGCTCATTTAGACACTGAATTTGACTTATATAAAGCTGACTATCGTCCAGATATTTCAATCAGAAAAGGGACTATGCGTTAACGACACACCGACTAATAGACACACTTTTTGCCGCTTACCCTTAGTTTCCCCTACACGCACGACAGAATAAATCGGGCTTGACACTGCAAAATCATTCACAAGCATCAAGCCCAATACGTCAATTGCCGATCATTGCAACCATTTTGGATTCACAGCTGGAATTCCCGGATATAAATTCGTATTTTTCTGAGCTGTCAAATAGAGAAAATCTTTATTAACTTTTATTTTTTTCAATAATTTTCCAGTCTTCCTATCAAATCGTTCGATAACAAAATCTTTCAAATCAGAGGTATCGATAATCGATGGTATACGAACTATTTCATGGTTTCCTACCAGCAAACGATAGTTGACGCCCGCTGACGACTCTTGACGCGTAGTTTTATCTAACAATCGGCGAAGAACACCTGTTTGCGTATCAAGAGTAAACACTCGTCCATTCTCGGTATCAACAATATGAAGAAGCTTTTCATCGTATGCCTGTGCGTTTATGTAGCCAGCAATCTCATAAGAGACCGTGGTCGGACCATACAACACTTGACCTTTGCTGTTCTTCAATGGAATTGTTGTTATTTTACCAGTTTTCACATCCCATCGCACAAGAAAATGTTCCTGAATAGCTTTAACATCATCGGCAGAATCGCTGTGTTCTACTGCCATATCCTTTGTGCGAGCAGACGATGGACCATACGAATATAAGAAAGTAATCACACCATTGTTGCATCGTGGGCTATAAGCAGCATCAATTACTCCTGTAGATTCATTTTCTCCTTGATATAATTGCTCGCCCACCATGTCTTTTTCATGGTGCCGCGATACCTCATTTAGGCCAACATTTGCTTCATTGACCATGCGATACAATACAACTTCATGCTTGTCTGTTTGAGCAATTGCATACGCTTGATTGCCACAGGTAGAACAAGTTTTAATAAATAGACTCTCTGAAAATTGTATTGTTTGCTGCTTACTCTCACCTTTAGAAGTCGTAGAAAGAATCTTATATGTTGTTTTACCTCTATGCTTCATCATGCTTTCGTCATACAGATCAACAAAACCGCCATTAGCAAGAGAAAATGCAAAATTCTGACGTTGCACCTTTTCTATAGAGTTTACTGTAGGTTTTTTAGCGTTCACTGGTATGAAATAACTATCATGGGAATCTGTATAGTGAAGCGCCTCAGTATTCCAAATTGGCGTTTGGCCTTCTATATTGCTCACCTTATGCAGCTTAAAACTGCCATCTTCATAAACAATTGACATAAATGCGCTGCCATTGGGAATAAGAGATGTCTGAGGGTTATGCAGCGGGATTGCGACAACCGCATGCTGCAACCGAAGATTTTCAAATTTCTCCGAATGAGCAGATATTGTATATTCTGTCGATAAAGCCCAATGAAAGAGACCTACAGTAACGGCTGCAATTACAGCAATTATACCTATGACCCCGAAAATCCAGACTACTACTCTATGAGTTTTATTCCCAGTTGTGAATGAAGATTGAGGTGCAGCATTACGCACATAATCATCATTCACTCTCTTGTGAGCTTCAGATTCATGAATAAATTTTTTCCACATAATGACCGCACCTCAACTACTGAACATATTGATATTCCCTAACATATCCAGAATTCTTAATATCATATGGCCACACATATTCACCACTACCAGTATCCAAATCAATACCAGCACCATAATAATATGCAGCCCACACTAATTGAGAACAGTTAAGACCTCCCCAATCATTTCTATTAGTATCAGTAATATCTGCATTGTAACCCCTACCAATATAACCAATTGCCCGACGCGCCGCTTTATCGCGGTTTCCCTGGGAAGTTTTTACTTCAAGAATAGAGGCACCGCCGGCTGCAACACTATTTTTCCTTGATACTCGATGAGCATTCTGGAACATCCCTACTGCTTCGACAATATCATCACGATTAACATAAATTCCAGTATGCCCATGCTTCCAAACGAACAATGTTGAATTATTAGAAACAAAAATATCTCCTGTATGACGAGCTCTTGGTAACTGTGTATTCCCACTTCTTACAGAGAACCTCGCAGTATCTAACACTGAATCACGAACCGATTTCTCCACCCTACTAGCAATCGAGTCAGGGCTCTCACCAGTGCGACGCGAGGTCTCCTTTATCTGCTCATCAATTTCTTTTTCACTGAGTGTGTGATTCAGATAAGTTGATATATCCCCCAGTCTTTGCTGATAATTCTCATTATTATCTTGTCCAAATGCCAATGGGGAAAAAGTAAATAAACAAGCAGCAGAAACAACTACAGATAGACTTCGCATTATTATATTTTTCATAATATCTCTTTCTCTATAAGAAGGCATACTATGCATCTTTACAATAGTAAAACACCTTGCTCTTATTGTACGCTTCTATGAAAAAATATGCAATACTCTTTCCCTGCAATCTCGTGTATGCGACCTCGTATATGTGCGTATTTGTCAGGTTTTTTTTGAAGAGCCTTTTTAGCATAATAATAACTTGAACGCTCTATCTGAAGTGTTTTAATCAGCAGCTCTAACGGTAACACTAAAAGTAGTTAGGCCTATAACACTTTTTGCGGAGTGAGGATTTCTGATATTAATACGATTGGGATTATATTAGATTTGTTGGGATTTTATTAGCCACGGTTGGGACTCTATTAGAGCGTGGCTAATGCTCGTTTTGTTTTCTAAAACGAGTGTTGTTTAACGAGAAGGGGGGTGAAAACATTGTTAACGTTTAAACCTCAAAGCACGTAGCTTTCAAGGCAAGTGTGGTTTTTACATGTCAAACTGTTATAAAAACGAGATTATTCCACTCTTTTTTACACTCATGATACGGGTTTTAAGAAAGAGCGGGTAAATGTTATAAGAATTTTTGGAACAATTAACAAGATTGTGGTTAATGATTAATCAATAAGACACTACTAATGAACAGTTAAAGCCTGATTAGCTATAGGGCGATGAGATACGTCAATAGGATCCTCATGGTTTTTTCATGACTCCTATGAAGTACCTCTATTCTACTATGGCTGTTTTTTCAGGTATTAGAGTCGGTGCTTCATAAAGTATCGGCTCTTTTTTGTATGTGTCTTCACCCTACCGCTGCAGGCGGGAAGGGTGAGCATGAGGACTCGCAAAACTAATAGCAACGATCGAGCAACATATAAGTATACAAGTTGTGTTCGTAATGAAGATGGTAGTTATAGTGAAGAAACTATCGAAATCAAGCCAGGCGAGAATGGTGTAACCGTTGCGGATATTAAGATGCTTCACTCAATGGACGACAGTGAGGTTTACTACAACAATAAGAACCTGCGTCCAGGTAGAACTGCTGAAGAAAAAGCTGAAATTAAGGCGTGGAAAGAGAAGTACGTCAAACGTTTCGAAGAAAGACACGGCTACAAACCCAACAAAGACGACGTTGACTACGCTGCTAACGAGCATTTCCTACCCAACTATAATTCCTCGATTGACTTTGATGCAGATGGCGAGCTTGAAGTAGATAAAAGTCATCTTGCTGAAGCTCTCAGTACTACTGATGATTATGGTTTTATTACCAACGATTATGGTTTTGAAATGTCAGAAGAAATGGAGAATGCGTTTTCAACGCTTACTGACAAGCAACGTCAGGTTATTCGTTTGATGTTTATTGAAGGATACACTCAGTCAGAGATTGCAAGCATGCTTGGTATCTCGTCTGCTGGCGTGAAAAAGCATCTCGATAGTGCCATCGTAAATCTTAAAAAAGTTTTACCAGAAAAATTCTAGAAATTTTATTTGGAGGAGGTTAAAAACTCCTCCTTTTTCTTTGCCTGTGATGTGTAAGGAAGAAACCCCTTACAGAAAGGAGGCAAAACTCGTGAAACACAAGATCGTTATTAACGTCACCGGTGAAAACGGTGAGAAGAAACAGGTTCTACGTGGAGCTGTGATGCGATTACCTCAACGGTTTATCCGCTGGCTGTTTGGTGATTACTCGCAAGTCTACCTATTAGATCCCGGGAAAAGCGTTCAGTCAGTTGATGTCAAAGAAGTTTAAGGAGGAAAACCGTGAACAAGGAAATATTGAGAGAAGTCATCAAAGACTTGGAAAACTTAACAGCTCATCTTAAAACGCTGTTTGATGATGCCGGTGCTTCTGGTGTTGGTTGTAAAGAAACAGCTCCTAATAATAAGGAGTCTGTTAAAAAGGTGAGTTTGGAGGATGTGCGAGCGGTTTTAGCAAAACTTAGCCAACATGGTAAAACCGCGGAAGTAAAAGCGCTTATCGTCAAGTTCGGAGCTAACAAGCTTTCAGAACTTGATGAAAGTAAGTACGCTGAGCTTCTTGAAGAGGCGAAAGGTATGACAAGTGACTAAGCATGCTTTACTTTCCCCATCTTCTGCTCACAGGTGGATTAAGTGTACTCCTAGCGCTGTTTTAGAAGAAAAGTTTGAAAACACTACTTCTGTGGCGGCTGAGGAAGGAACGGCGGCACACGCGTGGTGTGAGTACAAGCTGAATAAGCTTCTAAACCGTCCGTGTGAAAAACCGTCAACAGAGTATGACTCAAACGAGATGCAGGAATGCTCGGATGCTTACGTGGATTTCGTGTTGGAAAAGTATGAGCAGGCAAAACTCAACTGTCAAGATCCTATTCTTCTCATCGAACAGAAAGTTGATTTTTCAGCTTACGTGCCGGATGGGTTTGGTACAGCGGACTGCATTATTGTAGGCGAAAAAACGCTGCAGGTTATCGACTTTAAGTACGGTCAAGGCGTGCTGGTTGATGCTTACGAGAATCCTCAGATGAAATGCTACGCGCTTGGAGCTTTAACGCTTTTCGACAGCTTGTACGAGATTCAAAGCGTTGAGATGAGTATTTTTCAGCCAAGACGTGACAACGTATCAACTTTCACACTACCTGTCACAGAGCTTATCTGTTGGGCTGAAAGCGTGCTTAAACCTAAAGCGAAGCTTGCTATTAAAGGCGAAGGTGAATTTGAAGCCGGTGACTGGTGCAGGTTTTGCAGGGCAAAAGCCACGTGCCGTAAACGTGCCGAGGAAAATCTAAAGCTTGCAGAATTTGAGTTCAAACCGCCTTCTGTTTTAACGGATAGTGAGATTGAAGAAGTACTCACGCTTATACCTAAGCTCACGAAGTGGGCTGATGATGTTTTAGCGTACGCCACAGATTCCGCTATTAACCATGGTAAAGAGTGGTCTGGTTTCAAACTCGTGGAAGGACGTTCAGTTCGCAAGTTTAAGGATGAGACAGCTGTTATTGAGAAAGCGAAAGCTCATGGCTTTACCAACATTTTCAAAACTAGTCTTATCGGTTTAACGGAAATGCAAAAGCTGATGGGCAAGAAAAAATTTGAGGATATTCTGGGCGACCTCGTTATAAAACCGTCCGGAAAACTTACGCTCGTACCAGACTCGGATAAGCGGGCAAAAGTCAATGTAACAAATGTAAACCAAGAATTCAAAAAGGAGAATTAGTACTATGTCTAAATTAAATAACACGAAAGTTATCACAGGTAAGAACACGCGTCTTTCCTATTTCAATGGTTGGGAGCCAAAGTCTATTAACGGCGGCCCTGAAAAATATAGTGTTTCACTGCTTATCCCTAAAAGTGATGTTGAAACAGTAAACGCTATTGAGAAAGCTATTGATGCTGCGATTGAGGAAGGTGTCGGCAAGTTTGGTGGTAAAAAACCAAACAAGGCTGCTCTTAAAACACCACTCAGGGACGGGGATATTGAGCGTGATGATGAAGCGTATAAAGGACATTACTTCATTAACGCGAACTCAACCACGGCTCCGCAGATTGTAGACAAACAGGTAAAACCAATCATGGATCGCAGTGAAGTGTATTCAGGCTGCTATGCGAGGGTTTCCATCAACTTCTACGCGTTTAACTCTAACGGTAATAAGGGAGTTGCTTGCGGTCTTGGCAATATTCAAAAGATCCGAGACGGTGAACCACTCGGTGGACGTAGTCTCGCAACCGATGATTTTACGACTTTAGAAGATGATGACTTTCTAGCATAAGGAGCGTGAGTTAATTATGGAAATTGTTATAGCGGTTTTTATTTCAGTGTTTATAGGAGTATTACTTCTTGATTTCACGGTAAAGAAACTCGTGAGTCTTTACGTTGATATTAAACACATTCTAAATAGGAATTAGAAGATTCCTGAAAAACAGGATTTAGAAGATTCTATAAGTGGGGTGGCAGGTTTTCTGTCACCTCTTTTATTAACTTGGAGGTGAAATGAATGAAAAATAGATGCGAAATCTGGAAAGATATTCCAGGATATGAAGGTAAATATCAAGCAAGCACAGAAGGACGAATACGAAGTCTAAGTAGATACGTTCGTGGAAGGTGCCACTTTACTGGTCATTATTTCAAACGAAAAATTAAAGGGCGGATATTGAGGCCTGGGAAATTTTGCAAGACTGGTCATTTATCTGTTGTTTTAGGTCATGGAGAAAATGGAAGACCAGTTCATCAGCTAGTTCTTCTTACATTTAAAGGAAAACCTGATAAAGATCAAGAAGTACTTCATATCAACGGTGATCCGGCAGATAACAGATTATGCAACTTGAGATATGGGACTAGAACAGAAAATATATTAGACGTTTATAAACAGGGTGGAAAGTGGAGAAAGCTATCCATTGAAGACGTTTATATGATTAGGTTTTACCTGCTTTGCGGTTTTACAGGTTCTTCAATTGCAAAAAAATTTAATGTATCACCTTTCACAATAAGCTGTATAAAATTAAGGAGAACATACGGATGGCTAAAATAAGAGAATTGTCAGTGGATTTGGAGACGTTTTCCTCCGTTGACCTTAAAAAATGTGGTGTTTACAAGTACGCAGAATCGGATGATTTTGAGATACTGCTTTTTGGCTACAGTGTGGACGGTAGTGAAGTTAAAGTCGTTGACTTAGCGCAAGGTGAAACCATACCCGAGGTTGTGCTTTCTGCTTTAACGGATGAAACAGTGACCAAGTGGGCGTTTAACGCTCAGTTTGAAAGAGTCTGCTTATCACGCTACCTGCGAGATAAAGGCATCAATGTTAACCCCGGTCAGACAGTGAAAAGTGAAAGCTTGTTTTTAAACCCAAGCTCCTGGCATTGCACAATGATCTGGTCAGCCACCCTGGGGCTTCCCATGTCGCTTGAAAACGTGGGAACAGTACTGGGGCTTGATAAGCAGAAACTAACTTCGGGTAAGAATCTTATTAAATACTTCTGCCTGCCGTGTAATCCTACGAAAGTAAACGGTGGAAGAACAAGAAACAAGTATTTCCACGATAAGGAAAAATGGGAGCAGTTTAAATCGTATAACAAGCGTGATGTGGAAGTTGAGATGAGTATTCAAGAAAAGCTCTCACGCTTTCCCGTGCCAGACTTTTTATGGCAGGAGTTTTATCTCGACCAAGAGATTAACGACCGTGGGATAGGAATAGATTCTCTTTTCGTTGAGTCAGCTATAAAACTCGACTTAGAGGTGAAAACGCATCTCATGAGTGAGCTTAAGCATATTACAGGTTTAGAAAACCCGAACTCCGTGTTACAAATGCGCTCTTGGCTTAAAAAGCATGGTCTTGAAATGGAGTCGCTTGGTAAAAAAGAAGTCGCTAAAGAACTTAAAACAGTGGGTAAAGAGTTGGCGGAAGTTTTACGGCTTCGCCAGCAGCTTGCTAAATCCTCGGTGAAAAAGTATACGGCGATGAAAAACGCTGCATGCATGGATTATCGGGAGCGTGGCATGTTTCGCTTCTATGGTGCAAACCGTACAGGAAGATTTGCGGGAAGGCTCGTGCAATTACAAAACCTGCCGCAAAACCATTTGCCTGATCTAGCTGAGGCTAGAAGTCTTGTTAAACAGGGAAATGTTGAAGCGTTGGAAATGCTTTATGAGGATATTCCGGATACCTTATCCCAGCTTATTCGCACTGCTTTTATTCCACGCACGGGATTGAAGTTTATTGTCGCAGACTTTTCAGCGATCGAAGCGAGAGTCTTGGCTTGGCTTGCTGGTGAAAAATGGCGTATGCGAGTATTCGCGGAAGGTAAAGACATTTACTGCTCGTCAGCCTCTCAAATGTTTAGCGTGCCTGTTGAAAAACACGGAAAATATGGGCACCTGCGGCAGAAAGGTAAGATCGCGGAACTTGCTTGTATTGCTGAGGGTGAACTTGTACTCACAAATGAAGGGCTTGTTCCAATTGAAGAAGTCACTACAAAACAAAAAGTGTGGGACGGAGAAAACTGGGTCAACCATAACGGAGTTGTTTTTAAGGGTGTAAAGGATGTAATCGAGTATGAAGGACTTAGAGCAACACCAGACCATCTCGTCTGGGTTAAAGGGAAACCGAAGCCAATACGGTTTATTGAATCCGCCATCTGCAAAACACATCTCATACAAACCGGAGATGGTCGGAGAACAATACGGCTGGGTGAAAATCATCAGTGCAGAGAAACACTGGAATCAAAAGCAAAACCACTGTTATGTATTGACACAATGCGTAGGGTGCGGAAGCGTTCAATGGCAGGACTTAAACAGTCTAAAGTCGGGCAAATCAAAAGGGTGTCAAGCTTGCTCGCAGCCGAAACAAATACCAATATGGCTAGAAAAGCGGCTAAGTGCTGCAAAACAGCGATGCATCAATCCAAGAGATCCAAACTACAAAAACTATGGAGCAAGAGGGATAAAGTGGTGCTTCCATTCTGTTTTAGAAGCAGGCTTGTGGATTTTACAAGAGGTAGACAATGTGCAAAAAGACTGGGAATTAGATCGGATAAATACAAACGGCAACTACGAAAAAGGAAATATCCGCTTTGTTCCAAGAATAGTCAATCAAAACAACAAGCAGAACGCTATCCTAACACGGTGGGAGCAACAATATTGGCCATACGCAAGATCGGTAGTTACAAGAATGTTATCGAAAGGAATAGGCAGAGAAGAAATCATATCAAGAGCAAATACAGCTGTAGTGCAACACAGAAAAAACTGGCGTTTAATCGAAGCAAGGCTCGAGTTTATGACATACGAAATGCCGGACCAAATCATCGTTTTACCGTATCGGGAAAGCTCGTGCATAACTGTGGCTACGGTGGTGCAGTAGGAGCATTAAAGGCAATGGGTGCTCTTGATATGGGGGTTCGTGAAGATGATTTGCAACAGTTGGTTAATGATTGGAGATCTGCTAATCCACATATTGTTTCATTGTGGTGGGATGTGGACAGAGCTGTAAAACAGTGTGTACACGAACGCATTTCTGTTCGAACACACAATATAGTGTTCACTTACAAGAGTGGGTTTCTTATCATCAAACTGCCTTCGAAAAGATGCCTTTACTATGTGAAGCCACGTGTGGAAGAAAACAAGTATGGTGGCGAATCGGTCACCTATGAGGGTGTGGGGTCTACTAAAAAATGGGAGCGGCTGGAAAGTTATGGGCCTAAATTTGTGGAAAACATTACGCAAGCTATAGCTCGTGACATTCTACTTTACGCTATGCAAACGCTGAAAGAATATCGTATCGTCGCGCACGTGCATGATGAAGCCATTATCGAAACCGATAAGAATGTGAGTGTTCAAAGCGTGTGTGAGCTAATGGGAAGAACACCACCTTGGGCAGAAGGGCTTGTTTTACGAGCTGACGGCTACGAGTGCGAGTTTTACAAAAAAGATTAAAAAATTTTTGGGAGCAGGGTTAAAAACCTGCTCTTTTTCTTTGCCTGTGATTTAGAAGGTAATACCGCCTTCAGAAAAAATCATAGGAGGTAATTTTATGAATGAATTACAAGTTTTTAAGAATGTAGAGCTTGGCTCTGTTCGCACAACAGTAGTAGATGGTATCCCATATTTCGTGGGCAAGGACGTGGCTGAGATTCTTGGTTATCGTGATACGTCTGATGCTCTGAAAAGGCATGTAGATGAAGATGATAAGCTGACTCGGTGTTTCACCGACTCAGGTCAGAACCGAGAAATGTATGTTATTAATGAGTCTGGTTTATACAGTCTTATTCTTAGAAGTCAGCTCTCTAAAGCGTGTCAGTTTAAACGATGGGTTACATCACAGGTTCTTCCGAGTATCCGTAAGCACGGTATGTATGCGACAGATGAGCTTATCAACAATCCTGATATGGCTATCGCTGTTTTTAACGCGTTGAAAGAAGAGCGTGCTAAAAGAGAAGCGTTAGAGCTTACGACTGCTGTGCAAAAACAGCAGATAGCTGAGCTTAAACCGAAAGCCAGCTATTACGATGTTGTGCTTAAATGCAAAGACATAATCTCTATGCGTGTGATTGCAAAAGATTATGGCAAGTCAGCACAGTGGATGAATAATTTCTTGCATGACCTTGGCGTGCAATATAAGCAGTCTGATATTTGGCTTTTATATCAAAAGTATGCCAATCAGGAATATACGAAATCTCGCACAAATACCTACGAGGATTCTAATGGTGTTACACACTCAAAAATGCATACTTATTGGACTCAGAAAGGCAGGCTTTTCATCTATCACCTCATGACACAACACGGTATCTACCCGTTGATTGAACAGGAGGCTAAAGATGAGTAAGTCTTATAAAAAACATTTAGAAACGACACCGAATTTTAAGCCTATCGTCTACATTTGTGCTCCCTACCGTGGAGATAAGGAGAAAAACGTGCAACATGCTATCCGGTGTGCGGCTTACGCGTATTCACGCGGAGCAATCCCCGTTACTCCACACCTGCTTTTCCCGTTCATGGATGATGAGAATCAAAAGCATAGAGGGGATGCGATGTTTATGGACATTATCCTCTTAGGCAAATGCAACGAACTATGGGTGTTTGGAGAAAAAATCACAGGCGGCATGCAAGTAGAAATCAATTTGGCTGAAAAACGAAAACAGCCGATTAAGTATTTTACGGATAAGGATTTAGGGGGTGAATGTTGATGCGTAGTTTAGCTATCGCTTACGGTAACAACAGGCAGGCAAAGACGTGGGTTAATAAGACCATCACTTATGATGAGCTGAAAGATCGTCTTAAAGTGACGATTCGCACCTCAGAGTCAGTGGAAGAGTATGCAAAAATGAAGAAAACGGATCGTGATCTTGCAAAAGACCACGGTGGTTTCGTTGCAGGAGCGTTGGCTTATGGTAGACGAAAAGTCGACAGTGTTGAGTTTCGCTCCATGCTTGCCTTAGACGGGGATCATGTTGCTAAAGACTTTATTGCACTCTACGAGAGTGTTGCGCCTTACACGTCTTTTCTGTATACGACACACAGCCACACGCTTGATAATCCGAGGGTGAGAATTGTTTTTCCTTTAACGAGGAATGTAACGCCTGACGAGTTTGTAGCAGTATCAAGGTATTTGGCTGACATGCTGGGTATTGACCAGTTTGATGAGTGTTCTTACTTGCCTAACCAGCTCATGTATTGGCCGTCCACGCCACGAAACGGCGTGTATGAGTATAAAGAGGTTGAAAAAGACTGGCTTAATCCTGATGATATTTTATCCGCTCACCCTGAGTGGACAGATCCAACTAGGCTTCCGACCTCGTCTCGTGAGAGTAAAGCGAATCAGGTGCAAAAGCAGAAAGTGCAAGATCCACTCGCGAAAAATGGTGTGGTTGGATTGTTTAACCGCGTATTCTATCCGATAACTTTTGCTTTGGAAAAGTTTTTAAGCGACATATATGAGCCGACAGATAATGAAAACCGCTGGCATCTTATAGCCTCACACAGTGTGGCAGGAGTTGAGATTATCGAAGACAAGTTCGTTTACTCTCATCACGCTAAAGACCCGGCGTATTTGAAACTGTGTAACGCTTTTGATATTGTTCGCACGCACAAATTCGCTAGCTTAGACGAGAAAGAGTCGTTTAAGAAAATGAGCGAGTTTGCGATGAGTCTTGATGAAGTAAAACTTCAAGCGGCAAACGAGAGACTTTCGGAAGCGGAAGATGATTTTGTTGACAGTGAGGATTGGAAGAAAAAACTACGCTACACGTCTAAAGGCGCGGTTTTAGAAAACTCGCTTTATAATGCGAAACTCATTATTAAACATGATCCTTTGCTTAAAGGAATCGTTTTTAACCAGCTGGCTGATGGTCTTGAAATTAAAGGCGATGTGCCTTGGCAGCATCCTGCGAAGTTTTGGAGGGACGCGGACGACGCTCAGCTTATCTGCTACGTTGACGACCATTATGGCTCGTTTTCACAGAGAAACTATGATATTGCTGTCACGAAAGTATCAGATGATAGAAGTTATCATCCGATAAGACGCTATTTTGAGAGTCTTCCTAAATGGGATGGTGTGAAACGTGTAGACACGCTTTTTATTGACTATCTTGGTGCTGAAGACAACGCGTATATTCGTGCAGTGTGTAGAAAAACACTGTGTGCAGCATACATGCGTATCTACCATCCCGGTATTAAATTTGATTACCTTCCTGTTTTTAACGGTGCGCAAGGTATCGGCAAGTCAACGTTTATAGCAAACCTTGGCATGGAATGGTTTTCAGATAGTCTCACGCTTTCAGATATGAACGATAAGACGGCGGCTGAAAAACTCCAAGGATATTGGATTCATGAAATCAGCGAGCTTGCGGGCATGAAAAAAGCTGACCTTGATAAGGTAAAAGCTTTTGTTTCAAGACGTGACGATAAGTATCGTGCTTCTTTTGGTAAACGTGTCTCACCACACCCGAGGCAGTGCGTGTTCTTCGGTACAACGAATAGTGAAAACGGTTATTTAAGGGATGTTACGGGTAACCGGCGTTTTTGGAATGTGAAAGTGTCGGGAAACGGTAAGTATAAGCCTTGGGAAATGACGCGAGAACTGGTTGACCAAATATGGGCGGAAACCATGGTTATTTCCAAGGCGGGTGAAGAACTGTTCCTTGACAAGAGCTTGGAGGCTTTCGCTCAAGAAGAACAGCGTGAAGCCATGCAGCAAGACGACCGTGAAGGCATTGTCAGGGAGTATCTTAACATGCTTCTACCCGATACTTGGGATGAAATGGATATTTACAGGCGGCGAGATTATTTCCGTGACATGGAGGATCCGACACGGCCTAAAGGCGCGATTAAACGCATGGAAGTATCCAACATTGAAATATGGTGCGAATGCTTCGGGAAAGCCAAAGAAGATATTAAGCCTATCGACAGTTACGCAATATCGGCGATTATGAAACGTTTGAAAGACTGGCAAAGATCTGACAATCGTAGAACCATACCAATCTATGGAAGGCAAAGAATTTATACCAGAATTTGAGCGGACAAGCGGATAGAACAGGACAACTAAAAGTAGCTTGTCCTGACTTTGTCACTTGTCCCACCCATAACAACAAGCTTTGGACGAATAGGGACGGACAACACATGAAAATCTATATTAAATAAAATCTTTATTTATTACTTATAGCGTACACGTAACACGTGTATTCGCGCGTAAAGGGATTTTTAGCCATTTGTCCGTCCTTGTCCCGATAGAAAGGATAAAAAATTATGAGAAGTAAACAAGCAAGAACAATGGAAAGATACATGAAAGCAGGAGCTGAAATGAGACTGCTTAAGAGCCTTAGCGCAAGGCTTATCACAGATACAGGCTCTATCCTCTTAAAAACGCAGCAGGATAAATTGATGAGAGCCATGGATAAAGTCAGTCAGCTATGTTCAGTAGCAGAAGAAAACATGTTTAAAGACTATCCCGATTTAAGCAAAGACTATATTGACGTGTTTTACGGCGATGTTTCTGATGAGCCGAGAAACGAAGTGGATAAGAAAATCATTGAGATGGCAAAAGAGGTATCTGATGGGCTTTTTACGAGAAAAGGAAACTGAGCGAAAACTCGTCCGTGAAGTCAAAGCAATAGGAGGACTTTGTTTAAAGCTTACGAGTCCTTCCGTTGACGGGCTTCCTGACAGGCTGGTTTTACTTAACGGGGAAAAGATTGGTTTTGTCGAGCTTAAAGCACCAGGTAAAAAGCCTAGAGTTTTACAGGTGAAACGGATGAAGGATTTACAGGCTTTAGGTTTTAAGGTTTTCGTGGTTGATGACAAGAGTCAGATTGGAGGTGTTGTTGATGCGATACGAGCCACATGAGTATCAAAAGTATGCGACTGATTTTATTGTCACACACCCGGTTTCAGCGGTTTTGCTTGAAATGGGACTTGGTAAGAGTGTGATAAGTCTTACAGCGATTAACGACCTGATGCTTGACTTTTTTGATGTTTCCAGGACTCTGGTTATCGCTCCTCTTAGGGTTGCAAACACTACGTGGCCTTTAGAGTTAGAAAAGTGGGAGCATTTAAAACACTTGACTTATTCTGTGGTAACGGGTAGTGAGAAGGAGCGGATTCAAGCACTAAAAACGCCTGCTCATGTTTATATTATTAACCGTGAAAACGTGGAGTGGCTGATAATGAAAAGCAGCCTGCCGTTTAATTTCGACATGGTTGTGATAGATGAGCTTTCAAGTTTTAAATCATATCAGGCGAAACGTTTCAAAGCATTACTGAAGGCTAGGCCGAAAGTTAAAAGAATTGTAGGTCTTACAGGCACGCCTTCTTCTAACGGGCTAATGGATTTATGGGCTGAGTTTAGGCTGCTTGATATGGGTCAAAGGCTAGGCCGCTATATTACGTATTATCGGCAGAACTTTTTTAATCCTGATAAGCGTAACCAGCACATGATTTTTTCTTATAAGCCTAAAGATGGTGCTGAGAGTTTGATTTATAAGCAGATAGCTGATATTACGATTTCGATGAAGTCGAAAGACTATTTGAAAATGCCGGCGTGTGTGATAAACGAGGTGAAAGTAGAGTTATCCGGTAAGGAGCGAAAACTCTATGATGAGCTTAAAGCAGATATGGTGGTGTCGTTGGAGGGTAAAGAGATTGATGCGATTAACGCAGCGTCTCTTTCAAATAAGCTTCTTCAAATGGCAGGCGGCTCGGTTTATAACGAGAAAAAAGAAAGCGTTCATATTCATGATCGTAAGCTTGATGCTTTAGAGGATTTAATCGAGGCTGCTAACGGTAAACCAGTGCTTGTAGCTTACTGGTTTAAGCATGATCTTGAGCGGATTAAGAATCGTTTTAACGTGCGTGAGATTAAAACGAGTGCTGATATTGCTGACTGGAATGCCGGCATAATTCCTGTAGCGCTAATTCACCCGGCTTCCGCAGGTCATGGTCTTAACCTACAGGCTGGCGGCTCTACACTTATCTGGTTTTCCCTGACTTGGAGTTTAGAACTTTACCAGCAGACGAACGCTAGACTTAACCGTCAGGGTCAAACCGACGCGGTTGTAATCCATCACATCATCACTAAGAACACGATTGATGAGGATGTGATGAGGGCTTTAAGCATGAAGGCTAAAGTGCAGGATGCTTTAATCGAGTCGGTTAAAGCAAGACTATCAATTAACGAAGTGAGGGAAAGGGGTTCTAGAGAGAACTTACCTCAAAATGGAGGTAAGAATGAACAAAAAAGAATACTTACGGCAAGCCTATCTTCTTGATAAACGGATTAAGGCTGACATGGATGAGGTAGTAAGACTGCGTGAGCTTGCTACAAGTGTTTCTTCATTAAGATACGACCGAGAGTATGTGCAGACGACTCGAAGTATAGAAGCTCCGTTTGTGAAAGCTCTTATAAGGGTTATGGATTTAGAAGCCAAGATTAACATGGAGATTACGATGCTTATCAGTTTGAAAGAGCAGATTTTGGATGTGATTTCAAAGCTTGAAAGCGTGGATGAGCAGATGATTTTACGTTACCGTTACATGAGTAACATGACGTGGGAGGATATTGGTAAAGAACTCCATGCAGGTGTCAGAACAGTTATCAGATGGCATGGTAATGCGTTAGAGCATCTTGTTTTTCCTGAAAACCCTATTCGAATCTAAAAATTGAGAAAAGTTGGCATGCTTTGGCATGGTTTGGCATGAGATGGCACTGCCTTCTATATGGTATTATATAGTTAGCAAAAACTGTAAATACTAGGCCTTGGAAGAGTAATCTTTCAGGGCTTTTTTCATGCCTAAAGGGAGGATGAGTCTTGCCAAGAAAACCTAAAAGACCGTGTTCTTATCAAGGCTGTCCGAATCTAACTGACGGCAGGTTTTGTGAGGAACACTTAAAACAAGAGAACCGGCGCTACGAAAAATACGAGCGTCCTTATGATGCTCACAAGCGTTACGGCAGAGCATGGCAGAAAGTCAGGGATTCTTATGTGAGAGAGCATCCTTTCTGTGAGCTTTGCTTTAAGAACCATATGCTTGTACCTGTTGAGCAGGTTCATCATATTAAACCGATTGCTGAAGGCGGAACGCATGAGAGGAATAATCTTATTTCTCTTTGTAAAAGCTGTCACTCTAAAATTCACGCTAAGCGTGGAGATCGCTGGCATAACAAATAAAAACCACCCCAGGGGCGGTCAAAATCTCTAAAAACCTATTCCCTGGGGAACGGGCGCAGGGTATTTTGCGTAAAAACAGCGAAATCAAAAGGGCAATAGGGAAAATCAAACACGAAAATTTTTTAATAGTTAAAACTCATGTGGGAAGGAGGCGGAAAGTTTGCCTACAAAATCAAATAATATCGGCGGTCGTGGCGGCAGACGCGTGGGTGCCGGGCGGAAGAAGAAAGCGGTTGTTGAAAAAGCTAGTGAAGGAAACCCTGGTGGTAGGCCTTTAAGTGTGCTTGATATTCCGGAGCTTGAAGGTGCTGAAATGCCTCAGCCTCACGAGTTTTTATCCGCCACGCAAAAAGACGGTACTCAGCTTCAGGCTAGAGAAATTTTCGCTGAAACGTGGAAGTGGTTAAAAGACGTTGGTGTGAGCAGTAAAGTCCCGTCTCCTCTTATTGAACGGTATGCGATGAGTTGTGCTCGTTGGATTCAATGTGAGGAAGTAACCAGTAAACTCGGGTTTCTTTCCAAGCATCCGACCACGGGTAAACCGATACCATCGCCTTTTATAAATATTGGTATTAACTACATGAATCAGGCGGTCAGGCTTTGGAATGAGATTTTCCAGATTGTGAAAGAAAACTGTTCGACTGAGTTTGATGGTGTTTCACCTCAAAACGATTTAATGGAACGCCTGCTTATTACACGTAAAAACATATAAGGAGAAAAATTATGATAGAAAAAGTAAACCCGTCGCATGTCGACAAGATTGCGGATCGTATTGCTGGAGCAATTGTTGATCTTGCTTACAAGCTGGATGAGAATCCGAAGATTGCTGTTGAAGTGATGCTCGGGCATGGTAAGTGTGCCGTGTGTATTGAAAGCACGGTGATGTTTAAGTTTAAAGATATTAAAAATATTATCCACCGTTTAAGCCCTGGGAAAGTAAAGATTGACATTACGGTTGTGCCGCAGGATAAGCATTTAAGCCAAAACCAAAACGGCATGGTTCGCTGCGCTGATAACGGGATTTTTAAAGGCGTGCCATTAACAGCTGAGCAGAAGAAGCTTTCTACTATTGCCCGAAAGGTTTATGAAAAGTATCCGTATGACGGCAAGTATGTTCTTGATGGTGAAAAGCTTATCATCTGCCAGTCTCACGCTAAACGAGAAGACTTATTGAAAGACTATCCGACAGCGTTTGTTAATCCTTTAGGCGACTGGACGGGTGGTATCAGCGTGGATACGGGAGCGGTTAACCGAAAACTCGGGTCAGACATGGCTGATTCTGTCACGGGCGGCGGCTTGCATGGTAAGGATCTTACGAAAGCTGACGTGTCGGTTAATATTTACGCGTTTTTGAAAGCGCAGGAAACCGGTCGGGTGGTTGAGTTTTCTTGTGCTATCGGGGATGAAATGGTTGATGGTAAACCGTATTCGCAGATTGTGAAAATTGCGAAAGATTATATTGACTCGGTGGGTGGTTTTGAAAAGCTGGCTTGCTGGGGTCTTTTCTAACGGGAGGAAAGCTTATGGAAAAAGAAATGCAGTATTATTTGGCTGACGTAAGTGAGCTTATCCCGTATGTGAGAAACGCTCGCACACACTCTGAGGCACAAGTATCTCAAATAGCGGCAAGTATTCGCGAGTTTGGTTTTCTATCCCCAATTCTAGTAGCGGAAGATAATACGATTCTTGCAGGCCACGGCAGGCTTGCCGCGGCATTAAAACTGGGTCTTAAAAAAGTTCCGTGCGTGAAAGAAAACCATTTAACTGAAACACAAAAGCGTGCTTATATTATTGCGGATAATAAGCTTTCACTTAACGCAGGCTGGGACAATGAGCTATTAGCTGTTGAATTGTCGGAGCTTGAAGGAGCTGATTTTAATCTTGATCTTCTCGGGTTTGACGAGGCGGAGCTTTCCAGTATTTTTGATGCTGATAAAGACGTGATTGATGATGATTTTGATGTTGAAAAAGAATTGGAAGAACCGTGTTTTTCTAAAACAGGTGACATGTGGACGCTTGGCAGGCATCGTATTATTTGCGGTGATGCTACTAAGTTAGAAACATATAAGACGCTTCTTGAGGATACTAAAGTGAATCTGGTTGTTACTGATCCGCCTTATAACGTGAACTATGAGGGTGCTGCTGGGAAAATTAAAAACGATAATATGGAGAATGATAAGTTTTACCAGTTTCTTTTTAACTCGTTCGTGAACATGGAGCAGGCGATGGCGGATGATGCGTCTATCTACGTGTTTCATGCTGACACGGAGGGTTTGAATTTTAGAAAAGCATTCCAGGACGCGGGGTTTTATCTTTCAGGTTGTTGTATTTGGAAGAAACCGTCTCTGGTGTTGGGTAGAAGCCCTTACCAGTGGCAGCATGAGCCGTGTTTGTATGGGTGGAAGAAAAAAGGTAAACACAAGTGGTATGCGGGTAGGAAAGAAACTTCAGTTTGGGAGTTTGAAAAGTCTAAGAAAAACGCTGATCATCCAACCATGAAACCAATAGCTCTTTTAGCGTATCCGATTAAAAACTCGAGTATGACGAACTCGCTTGTGTTAGATCCGTTTGCTGGAAGTGGTAGCACGCTTATAGCTTGCGAGCAGACTGGTAGAGTCTGCTACGCTATCGAGCTTGACGAGAAATATTGTGACGTGATTGTGAAACGTTATATTGAGCAGGTTGGAAATGATAAGAGTGTGAAAGTTTTAAGAGGCGGTAAAGAATACTCGTTTACTGAAGTATTTACTAACGAGTAAGACTCGTATTTTATATGAAAAATAGTTTGCGACCGCTTGCTATAAACCTTCTTTAGAGTGATTTATATATGTACCCGAAAAAATCTAAAGGAGGCAAAATGGAATTAAAATACGGGTTAAAAGGAAAAGATAGGCAGCCGCTTATTAAAGCTATAGAGGATTCTACTGGAGTAAAGGCTGTTTACTTAAAAACTCCGAGTATGTCTTACAGGATAGGTGTTTTCAACATTAGTAAAGATGGTACGGTCACGTGTAGTAGTGAAGAGAACTTAGATGATTTAAAAAACATGTTAGATGCTGACTATGGTATAAGTCTTCCAGTCTGCGCGTGTGATGGTACGCAATGTTTTAGTGTTGAGTTTCCTAAAGATAAGGCTGATGTGGTAAAGCTTAGGAAAATTCTTGATAATAAGGGTGATCTTATTAAAAAAGCGTTAGGAGTGAACAGTCTTAATATTAAGGAAGAAGATGATAAGCTTATTTTTCCTTGGTTTGAGCAGGCTAACCAACCAGGCTTGGCATCCTATGCGAAGTTTATAAACAGTCTTTGTAAAATGAGCGTGGAAATTAAACGCGTAAATAATAGTAAGCGTGAGACGGTTAACGATAAGTATGCTTTCAGATGTTTTCTTCTTAGACTCGGGTTTATAGGAGACGAGTTTAAACAAGACAGGAAAATTATGCTTTCCCGTTTAGAAGGCTCCTGCGCTTTTAGAAACGGGGGTGAGCGTAATGCTGTATGCGAGTGAAGACCAGGCGTACGAGTTGAGTGAAGACTGTACTACAGGCTCTTTGGTTGAAGAAACCTTTACGATTTTAGAGCAAGAGAACGAGGTTTTTGTAAAAGCATGTTTTACTGTAGTAGATGATTTTTGGGTGATGATTATTTCCGCATGATTTTAGAAACGTTTAACGGTTTTTAAGAGTAAAAAAATTAGCGAAAACTGGTGGGGAAAAAACGTGTAAATACCCGGTGTTTCTTGGCTTAAAAGCTTGCTATTGCGCGCTTTTAGAGTGATATATAGTACTAGCAGAAAGCACAGAAACAAAGGAGAAACCTTATGAAAAAAGAAATTTTACAAAACCTCGCAAACGAAGTTAAAACATGCAGACGCTACGCATTAAACGCGGTCAAAAAAGCTGAAGAAGGGAAAATTAGTTCGGCTATCAGCATGCTCGATATCGCGCAAACAGCAAAAACCTGCGCCATGAAAGCCCACGAGGAGCTTTGGAAGGTAAGCGAAGGAAAACTAAACGATACGGAGTTTGAACTGTTTGCGGATGCTGAAACCTTGGACAAGGATATTCAAAAAGCTTATCAAGCGATTCAACAAGCAAGAAGCTAAAAGAAAGGGGGGATAGTCAGCCATAGGGTTGGAAGGCTGGAGAAAAATCGTGGAATTATCCGCGATTTTTTCTCGTTTACGGCTTGCTATTATGCGCTTTTAGAGTGATATATAGTACTAACAAAAAACACAGAAACAAAGGAGCAAAACCATGTGGGAACAAGATACGCTTAAAGTAGAAAATCAGGTTGTAAGCTACAGCATGAAGGTTTTTGAAGAGCCAAGCGAATATGGGATTAACCAGGGAAGAATTTCCAAGCTTACTTTGAAAAACAATAACAAGGTTATCGCAAACTACGATAGAGGCTGGGACATGATGCCAACAAGCAAGCTTGCAAACGAGGCTTTAGAAATGATCCTCGACGCTAGAAACTAAAAACTTTAAGTTTAGTTAAAAGCAGCAGGGCTTTTAGGCCCTGTTTCTCGTTAAGAAAAACTAAGAAATGATGTGGACGCAAGTAAGCGTCTTTTTTTTTTATGCCTAAAGAAAGGAGGAGCTTAAGTTGCAAGCATACGAGGTTACTAAGTTTAAAAAAGAAGATTCAACGTATAGTAAGGATTTAGCGGATTATGCCGTGAGTTTTATCGAATGTTTAACACACACGAAAGGAACGTGGGCTGGTAAGCCTTTTAAGCTCCTTGACTGGCAGGAGCAGATTATCAGGGACTTGTTTGGCGTGGTGAAACCGAATGGTTACCGCCAGTTTAATACCGCGTATATTGAAATACCTAAGAAAATGGGTAAAAGTGAATTGGCTGCTGCAGTAGCCTTGCTTTTATGCTGTGGGGATAATGAGGAGCGTGCCGAGGTTTATGGTTGTGCGGCGG
Organism: Gardnerella sp. Marseille-Q9691; assembly: GCF_046507715.1. NCBI lineage: Bacteria > Bacillati > Actinomycetota > Actinomycetes > Bifidobacteriales > Bifidobacteriaceae > Gardnerella > Gardnerella sp. Marseille-Q9691. Next base: position 25,267 of record NZ_JBKFXI010000001.1, read on the forward strand.
ACCGTCAGCAGGCAACGATCGTGTTTGATGTGGCGGCGGACATGGTTAGAATGTGTCCGGCTCTTAATCGTAGGGTTAAAATTTTAGCTTCGCAAAAACGTATTATTTTCCTACCAACTAACAGTTTCTACCAAGTGTTGTCGGCTGAAGCGTACTCTAAACACGGGTTTAACATTCACGGTGTCGTGTTTGATGAGCTTCACACGCAGCCAAACCGTAAACTTTTTGACGTGATGACTAAAGGCTCCGGGGATGCTCGCATGCAGCCACTATATTTTCTGATTACCACGGCTGGTACGGATACGCATTCTATCTGCTATGAGACGCATCAGAAAGCAGTTGATATTCTCGAGGGTAGGAAAATTGATCCAACTTTTTACCCAGTGATTTATGGTGCAAAAGATTCGGATGATTGGACTGATCCTAAGGTGTGGAAGAAAGCTAATCCTTCTCTTGGGGTGACGGTTCAAATGGAGAAAGTTAAGGCTGCTTTCGAGTCAGCCCGGCAAAATCCTGGTGAAGAGAATGCTTTCCGTCAGCTTCGTCTTAACCAGTGGGTGAAACAGTCTATTCGTTGGATGCCGATGGAAAAGTGGGATGCTTGCGGTTTTCAGGTGAATGAGGAAGAACTAGAGGGCAGGGTCTGCTACGGGGGTCTTGACCTTTCAAGCACTACCGACCTTACCTCCTTTGTTTTGGTCTTTCCACCAGAAGATGAGTCGGATAAGTTTCGTATCCTACCTTATTTTTGGGTGCCTGAAGAAACCTTGAGTTTGCGCGTGAAACGAGATCATGTGCCTTATGACGTGTGGGAAAAACAAGGGTTTATTAAAACTACGGAAGGAAACGTTGTTCACTATGGGTTTATTGAAAAATTCATCGAAACTTTAGGTGAACGTTTCAATATTCGTGAGATTGCTTTCGACCGTTGGGGCGCTGTGCAAATGGTGCAAAACCTTGAAAACATGGGGTTTACCGTGGTTCCCTTCGGACAAGGATTCAAGGATATGAGTCCGCCTACCAAGGAGCTTATGAAGCTTACACTCGAGCAGAAAATCGCACACTCCGCTCATCCGGTGCTTCGCTGGAACATGGATAACATTTTCATCCGCACTGATCCTGCAGGGAACATTAAAGCCGATAAGGAAAAATCAACCGAGAAAATCGATGGTGCTATCGCAACTATCATGGCGCTTGACCGTGCTATAAGGTGCGGTAACGCGAACACTCAAAGCGTGTATGACGCTCGAGGAATCCTATTCATGTAAAGAGGTGGGTCATGAGTATTTTTAGTAAGATTTTTAAGAGCAGAGATAAGCCGGAGAATCGTTTTAACTTGAATGCTCAAAGGTTTATTAGTGGCATGTCTTCTTCGGGTAAGAGGGTGAATGAGCGTTCGGCGATGCAGATGACGGCTGTCTACTCGTGTGTGCGTATCCTGTCTGAAGCGGTGGCGAGTCTGCCGCTTCACGTGTATGAGCGGACGAGTACGGGTACGGCTAAAGCGATTAAACATCCTTTATATAAGGTGCTTCATGATGAGCCGAATCTTGAAATGACAAGCTTCGTGTTTAGAGAAACCTTGATGACGCATCTACTGTTATGGGGTAATGCTTACGCGCAGATTATTCGAAACGGTAAAGGCGAAATATTAGGGCTTTATCCTTTAATGCCTGATCGTATGAGAGTTGACCGTGATGAGAGTGGCCAAATTTTTTACGAGTATACGTTAAATGATAGTGATGTTTTAGCGGGTAAAGAAACGAGTGTGAAACTTAAACCCTTTGACGTGCTTCATATTCCCGGTCTTGGTTTTGACGGGCTTGTTGGCTATTCGCCTATTGCGATGGCAAAAAACGCTATCGGTATGGCGATAGCTACGGAAGAGTATGGTGCATCGTTTTTCGCTAACGGTGCTACACCAAGCGGCATCTTGGAATACCCCGGTACAGTAAAAGATCCGTCTGGTATGAGGGATAGTTGGAATAAGGGGTTCTCGGGTTCTAACTCGCATAAGATAGCGATTTTAGAGGAAGGCATGAAGTATACGCCTATTTCTATTTCGCCTAACGAAGCACAGTTTCTTGAAACTCGTAAGTTTCAGATTAACGAGATTGCTCGTATTTTTAGAGTCCCACCACACATGGTTGGTGATTTAGAAAAGTCGAGTTTTTCTAATATTGAGCAGCAGTCGTTGGAGTTTGTTAAATACACGCTGGATCCTTGGGTGGCGCGTTTTGAACAGTCTATTACGAGGCGGCTTTTTACTGATAAGGAGAAAGAAACTTATTATGTGAAGTTTAACGTGGATGGTCTTCTTCGAGGAGACTATCAGAGTCGTATGAATGGTTATGCTACCGCTCGTCAAAACGGTTGGATGAGCGCAAACGATATTAGACAGTTAGAAAACTTGGATAAGATTCCCGCCTGTGAGGGTGGTGACTTGTATTTGATTAACGGTAACATGCTCCCGCTTAACCGTGCGGGAGCGTTCACTGTAATTGGTAGAAATAAGTTAGGTGATTAAGATAAATTTGTGTCTTGATAATATTAATATAACATATTATATTAACATTATTATAGTATAACTGTTTAGACAGTGGATGAATCATTTAGGCAACGAAGACATAACGAATTATCTTAACGTTAAGCGAAAAATAGAATTTAATCTCTATGGATACTTAGCTAAGATAATATCCTACACTATGAGAGTATACAACAAATTAATAATAGCAGAAAGAATGGAATAATTTATGTGACATTATAAAAAAATCATAAAATGTACAAGAATAGTGATTATTCGAGATAAAAGCTGATTAATCTCAATCTTAGTTAAAGATGTTGTTTTTAAGGAGGTGCTTACAAATGATTAGAAAAAGAAAGATGTTATCAGCAATAACCACTTATGTAATGGTTGTTGGAATGTTGTTTTTCACATCCAATTCTGTTGCTTATGCGTATACTTTATCTCAACCAAAATCGTTTTATGATAGTATTTCATGGACATGGTTTTATAGCGATAAGGCTACGCCAGCATATAATTGTCTAGGATTTGCAACTGGTAGTATGACGTACGAATGGCCTAGTGACTTTGGTGATGATGGTGCTACTAAAGCGCAATTGGATAATTATCTGGCAAAGAAAGGTTATAGACCTTATAAATATGATCCATTTATTCTAGCGTATGGTCATTCTCCTGATAAAATTGTTCATTTTGCAAAGGTTACTGGTCTTAAGTGGTGCCGTGCTAAATGGGGACAATTGGAGCTGTTTAACCATGGTAGTCATGATCCTTATTACCCTAATTCTGTTTATGGTTCTTTGCAACACAAATACACTGCGAATTAGAATTCTAGGAGGTGTAATACTATGTCTAAGAAAAAAATGTATATTTCGCTAGGAACTTTACTTTTATTGGTTCTATTTGTATTTACTGGAATTTTTATTATTGGAAATAATCCAGCATCAAAGAATAGTGGGAATATAGCTCATAAATTGATGCCAGTAAACGTAGCTTATGCTGAAACGTTAGATGATATAAAGGGATCCATGAATAAGTTGATGGTGGAATTAGAAACTGAGACGAAGACTAATCCACAAGTGGCTATGCAGGCACATCCAGGAAAGTTTATTAGGAATTCTAAAAACTATCAAAGAATATTGAAACTGGGACTGAAGGCAATTAAACCTCTTTACGATGCTATTTATGATAGTAGAGATGCTGGATGCTATGAATATATTCTAGCTATGGCTATTGAAGACATAACTGGCGAAAAGTTTGTTTACAATTCTGACTATGGTTGGAAAAATTCGTTAGAGTTTAGGATGGCTTATGACGAAAAAGTAAACAATACAAGGTTTAATGTTGAAAGAATCAGTAATAATGAAACTTTGAATGATCATGACCGAACTCAGAAATTTAAGGAATTAGGGATTTTTGCAGTTTCTGATTTAATTAAAGAGTATAGGAAAAGTGATTCCAAAGTTTCTAAACCATCGATATTAGAAGCTGTTAAGGGAATTACTAGTAAGTATAAAGAACTTGCAATAACGGAAAGAACTCCAACTGAGAGTATTCTAGATGAAACACAATTATTTGATTCTCTAGTTTCCTTAAATGGAAGAGCATACAAGTAAGGTGGATTATTTAACTGTAAAGCTAGTTCTTTAGGTATTATATGAGTGTTATACGAACATGAAGCGACCAAGAAAATCTTGGTCGCTTCTTTATATAAGAGAGGAGGAAAAAGGTAATGAGGAAGTTTTGGCAGTGGAAAAACCAAAAGGAAAACAATGAGACTAATGAGAATAATGAGATTTTTGAGAGGACACTGTTTCTTAACGGTACGATTGCTGAAGAATCATGGTTTGATGATGATATTACACCACAACTTTTTAAAGACGAGTTAAACGCTGGTAGTGGAAATATTACCGTGTGGATTAACTCACCTGGCGGCGATTGTGTGGCTGCGGCACAAATCTATAACATGCTCATGGATTACAAGGGTTGTGTGACGGTCAAGATTGATGGGATTGCAGCTTCGGCTGCATCAGTGATTGCTATGGCTGGGACAAAGGTTTATATGAGCCCGGTGTCAATGCTTATGATTCATAATCCTATGACTGTTGCTTTTGGAAACAGAAGCGAAATGGAAAAAGCAATATCAATGCTTGATGAGGTCAAAGAGTCCATTATTAACGCTTACGAGATTAAAACAGGGCTTAACCGTGTGAAACTCTCGCATTTAATGGATTCGGAAACGTGGATGGATGCTAACAAGGCGGTAGAACTCGGGTTCGCGGACGGTGTTTTAACTAGAGGTGAAACCACTGATATTGGCATACCACAAGTTTCAACATTGTATTCAAAATTAAGCGTGCAAAACACGTTATTGGAAAAAATATCTAAAGCCTGCCGGATAAGCGGTAAGGAAACAAACAATATTAGTGCAGACGATCTTATGGATCGTCTTTTTTTAATCAAAAATTGGAGGTAAACATGATGAACACTATTTCAAACATGGTTGAGAAACGTAATAAGGCTTGGCAGGGTGCAAAAGCTTTCCTTGAGTCTAAACGTGACAAGGACGGGCTTATTTCAGAAGAAGACGCGAAAACCTATGATGAGATGGAAGCGAAAGTGAAAGCTTACAGTAAGGAAATTGAACGCTTGGAACAGATGGAAAAAATGGATAAGGAGCTTTCAAAACCAACATCCGAGGCGATTGTTGCAAAACCTATGAAAACAGGTGTGAACCTTGAAAAACAAGGTCGTGCGCGTGACGAGTATAAGCAGGCAATGCTTACAGCTCTTAGAAGTAATTTTAAACGAGTCGATAACGTGTTGCAGGAAGGCGTGGACGCTGACGGCGGGTATCTTGTGCCGGAAGAATACGATAATCGTCTGATTGAAACGTTGAAAGAAGAAAACATTATTCGCTCTCTTGCTACCACGATTACCACTAGTGGAGAGCATAAGATTAATGTTGCGATGAGTGATCCTGCAGCAGCTTGGATTGAAGAAGGCGCAAGCCTTAACTTTGGGGATTCCAAGTTTGCGCAAATCCTGCTTGACGCTCATAAGCTTCACGTTGCGGTAAAAGTTACTGAAGAACTCTTGTATGATAATGCGTTTAACCTCGAGAATCATATTCTTACATCCTTCGGCATGGCGTTGGCTAACGCTGAGGAAGACGCTTTTCTTAACGGGGATGGTGTTGGAAAACCGACTGGTATTTTCAACAAGAAAGACGGCGGCACGTTCCTTAAAGAAACTACCAGTATTAAAACTGATGATCTGATTGATCTTGTTCACGCTTTGAGGCGACCATACCGTAAAAACGCGAGTTTTATTATGAACGATAAAACAGTCGCGAGCATACGAAAACTTAAAGACAATAACGGTGCGTACGTTTGGCAGCCTTCATACCAGGATGATGAGCCGAACAGGATTCTCGGATACCCGGTATACACGTCTGCTTACGCGCCTGAAAACATGGTGGCTTTTGGCGACTACTCGTACTACAACATTGGCGACCGTGGTTCACGCTCGTTTAAAGAGCTTACTGAGCTTTTCGCTGGAAACGGCATGATAGGTTTTGTTGCTAAAGAGCGTGTAGACGGCAAACTCGTGCTTAAAGAAGCAGTACAGATTCTGCCTGTTAAAACAAGCGTAGCAGCCTAAAAAGATGGTTTAAGGAGGGGTGTTGATGATAGTTACAGTTGAGGAAGCAAAAAACTATCTTAGGGTGGATAGTAGAGAAGATGATGAGCTTATCAACACCCTTATTCGTTCTGCTGAAAAACTCTGCCAGGGAGTGGCTCGTAAAAACGATACTAGTTTGATTAGTGAAAACTTTGACGAGTATCGGCTCGCAGTCTTATACGCTACAGGCTACTTGTATGAGCATCGGGAAGAAGCAGACCATCACGCGCTAACTCTCACCTTACGTTCGATGCTTTTTACTGTTAGAAAAACGGGGTTTTAAATGAGAATAGGCTTATTAAACGAGCGTATTGTGCTGCTTAAAAACAGTGTAGAGGTTGATGAGGTTGGTAATCATAAGATTAAGTGGAGTAAATATTACGAGTGTTACGCTACGGTGAGTGCTGAAAGCCCATCTGAGCAGACTAATGCAGGAAACGTGTGGGATGAGTCAAAAATAGATTTTACTATCCGATATTCGAAAGAAACCACTGTAATATCATCCACCAGGTATCGTGTTATTTTTCATGATACGGTTTATGAGATTTTAGGTGTTGACCACATGAATTATAAGAAGAAAAGCCTGAAACTTCACTGTAAGAGGTGTAAAAAGTGAGCAAAGTAAGTATTGGAAGCCTCTCTAAAGAAGTTATTAGAGAGCTTAAAACTTACGCGAAAGTTACAACCGGGAAAGTAAAAGAAGCAGTAAAAAACGCTGGTAAAACAGCAAAAGAAGAAATTAACGTGACAGCTCCTAAACGAACTGGCGCGTATGCGAAAAGTTGGGCTGTTAAAACATTAAACGAAACAGGCAGCAGACTAGTTCTCGTAGTGCATTCTAGAAACAAGTATCAGCTTACACACTTGTTAGAGTACGGTCATGCTAAACGAGGAGGCGGACGCGTGGAAGCTAGAGCACACATTGCTGAGGCTGAAAGTAAAGCAGTACGAAGTTTTGAAAAAGAAATAGAGGAGGCGGTTAAAAATGGGTAATCTTTTAAACATTATGAGGGAGATAGGTTTTCCTTTCGCTTATCACCATTTTGCTGAGGGAGAATCACCTAATCCGCCTTTTCTCCTGTTTTTAACGCCTGCGAGCAGTAATTTTGCGGCAGACGGGAAAACGTATTTTAAAGCAAACGAAGTTCATATTGAACTATACGCGGACTATAAGAACCCCGTACTGGAAGAACAAGTTGAGGCCGTGCTTGATAGGCACGGCATTTTTTATAACAAAACAGAAGCGTTCATAGAGTCGGAACAGCTTTATGAAACACTCTACATTTTTGAAATGGAGGTAACAATAAATGGGAAACAAGGTTAAATACAATCTGAAAAACGTGTACGCGGCAAAACTTAAAAAAGATTCGAGTGGTTTCTCCTACGATGAGCCTAAGCCGATTCCAGGGGCGGTGAGTATAAGCCTTGAGGCTGAGGGTGAATCCTCACCGTTTTACGCTGACGGGATTGTTTACTTCAGGTCGACTGCTAACAACGGTTACAGTGGCGACTTGGAAATTGCTCTTATACCTGAATGGTTTAGGACGGAAATACTGAGAGAAGAACTAGATAAAAACGGTGTGCTGGTTGAGAACGCGAAGATTAGTGAAACAGAAAAATTCGCGCTCCTGTTTGAGTTTGATGGTGACGTGAACGCGATCAGACACGTTTTATATAACTGTTCAGCAACACGACCGTCTATCGAGTCAGAAACTAAGGAAGACACTATAGAACCGGGTACGGAAACTTTGTCGCTTACGGCTGATCCTAGAGAAGATGGTTTGGTGAAATCTAGGAGTGGTGACACTACTTCAAAAGAAACCTATGAGAACTGGTATAAGAGCGTGTATGTTCCGCAGGCTAACGCGGAAAACAAATAAGTTTTAAAGGGGTAAACGTGTTAGAAAAAACAGTAAAAGTAAATGGTAAAGACGTGAAGTTTCGTTCTTCCGCAACTATTCCAAGACTGTATCGTATTAAATTCAAGCGTGATATTTTCAAAGACCTGTCAAAATTAGAGCAGTCGTTTAAAATCAACGAGGGTGTTTTTGAAATAGCAGATCTTGAAATTTTTGAAAACGTGGCTTATATCATGGCTTATCACGCGGATAATACTATTCCAGCGAGTATTGATGAGTGGCTTGACGAGTTTGAAATGTTTTCTATCTACGAGATTCTTCCTGAAATTCTAGAACTTTGGGGAGCAAACTTGGAAACTGAAGTAAAATCTAAAAAAAATTTAAAACAACAACACGGCAAATGACAACCGCGTTGTTTCTTCTTAGATGCACAGAAATCGGGATTAGTATTTGCGAACTGGATCTTTTAACCATTGGCATGGTTTTAGACATGTGGACGGAGAAAGCAAACGATAGTGTGAAATACGATAAGCTCGCAAGCCAAGCAGAGTTTGATAAGTTCTAATTTAAAGACTTGAGTATTTTTGGTATGATAATGATAAATATAGTAATAAGCACAAAAAATGGGAAAATATATTTACATTAATATCAGATTGATGTAAAATGAAAAGATTTACGAAAGGAGTATGAATATGATTTATTCAAATGAAAGAAAACTATATTTAAGTGGTTGGCTAAAGAATAATGACAATACATCATATGAGACCCCTTTAAAGTTGCAAAAATTTTTGCTGTTTTATGAAGCCTTTACGAAAGTATCTGGAGAAACACCTGATTTTAGTCATTTAAGAGGGTATAAAAAAGGTCCGGTATTTAGTAATGTTTGGGGAGATTATACTAAGGAAAGAGCAAGCTTTAATGTGGCGGCTCAGAATGCGTATGATAAAAATGTTGAAGCTATTAATGTTAAAAGGGCTGAAAAATGCGCTTTTATAGTTGGTACTATGACGGAAAAGGAATTATCTGATCTTACACATCAGATGAATCTTTGGAAATCAAAAGAAAATCGCATTGTGTCTGGTGAGTATCAAGTAGATTTAGATGAATCGGACTTCAATTATAATGATAAAAAACTGATCGATGCATTAGATGCAATGTATTCAACAAATATGGTAGAAAACTCAAAAATTATAAATTTAGATAAAAAATACTTTGTATTTTCAAAATCTGATTCGGAATTACTTACGGAGAAACATTTCGATATGATGCTTACTCTTGCGGAAAATGAAGAACTCCATAATCCAGTATTCGTCGATATTGACGAAGAAGGGAGGCTTCTGATTGATTAACGAAAAAGATGTTGTGAGGATGAAAGTGCCTTATCCGTCTATATCGGATGGGATGGCTGTGGCTTCACATATGTATATTTGTAATAAACATTCGGGTACAGTGTATGAGTATATTAAATGTCAAACACTAAAACCTTATATGCTTATTAGAAACCCAATGGTTCATTATCATGATGAGCAGCCAGATATATCTAGGAATCCATTTACGCGACCAACTAGAATAGATTGTGATAAGTTATTTCTGACAACTACAGTACATTATGATGATCGATTAAAAACATTAAATCGTCCAGATGTATGTGAGGATTTATTTAGATCTGTACGAGTAGAATTATTGAAAGACGGCTATACGAACATAAATATAAATGAAATAGAACTAAAGAACTTGAATAGATTGATTTACTGATAAATTAATCATGGAAGATTATTTCTAGCACTTACTAAATAGTAGGTGCTTTTTTCATGCCTATTTTTAGGAAGGAGGTGAAGTTATGGCAAACAGGATTAAAGGTATTACTGTTGAAATTGGTGGGGATACTACAGGCTTAGATAAGTCTTTACAACAGGTGAATTCGACTATTCGCTCAACCGAACAGTCGCTTCGTGATGTTAATAGGCTTTTGAAACTTGATCCGACTAGCACGCAGCTTTTAAGCCAAAAGCAGGCTTTTTTGCAGAAAGAAATCCAAGAAACGTCTAATAAGCTTAACGTTTTGAAACAGGCGGATAAGCAGGCTAAAGTACAGTTGGAAAACGGGGAGCTTGGCAGAGACAAGTATGATGCGTTGCAGCGTGAGATTGTTGAGACAGAAAATAATCTTGATAGTTTAAAAGAAAAATTAAAACAGGTAGGTAGTGTTAGTTTAACCAAGCTTAGTAGCCAGTTTGATAGTACGAGCAAAAAGATAAAGAAACTAGGAGATGGTATGTCATCTCTTGGTCAAAGTTTAAGCACGAAAGTTACGCTGCCGATTGCTGCTATTGGTACTGCTGGTTTTACTGCTGCAGCAGACTTACAGGATGCTATGGGGGCTACAGAGCAGATTTACGGTAAGTCTGCTAACAGAATGCTTAAATGGTCAGGAAGTTTGAAATCCTATTATGGTATTGCTCAAGGTCAAGCTTTAGAGTATGCGAATACTATGGGCGCGATGTTGAAAAATATTGGTGGGAAAAGTGATGCTGAAGCAGCCGAGATGAGTCAGAAGCTGGTTGCTCTTGCAGGCGACTTGTCTGCTATGTTTGGTGGCACAACCGAGTCTGCTGTTCTTGCTTTAACAGGCGCGCTTAAAGGTAATAATGCGATGCTTGACAATTATGGTATGGGTGTTAACGAGGCGACTATTAAAGCTAAAGCTCTTGCCATGGGTTTGCATGATGGTAGAGGCGCGATGAGCTTGCAAGCGAAACAGGCTGCTACTTTGGCTCTTATTATGGAGCAGACTGCTGACGCTCAAGGGCAGGCTGGGCGTGAAGCCGCGGGCGCTTCGGGTTCTATGAAGATTCTAAAAACAGAGTTGCAGAATATTGCTGCGACTATTGGTAATGTTTTACTTCCCGTCATAACACCATTAATGCAGAAAATTTCAGCATGGCTTTCTAAATTTAAACAGCTTTCTCCAGAAAGCCAAAAACTTATAGTTACACTTGGGCTGATTGCTGCGGCAGTCGGCCCTTTTTTAGTGGTTCTTGGAACGTGTATTTCTAAAATAGGTGTTGCTATACAAGGGTTTTCTAAACTAGCTTTGTTTATAGGTAAAATGTTCGCAAGTTTTACTTCCGGATCTAGTATTCTTGAAGGGTTAGGCGCTGTTTTAGGTGGAGTATCTGCGCCAATACTCGCGGTTGTTGCGGTTATTGGTGTTCTGGTAGCAGCTTTTGTAACCTTATGGAACACTAACGAAGAGTTTAGAAACAGTGTTATTGCTGTTTGGGAGAAAATTAAGGAAACTTTCACCGGTTTTGTTAATGGTGTTAAAGAAAAACTGTCAAGCCTTGGTATTGATTTTACGAGTATTGTTGAAGGGCTTAAAACAGTGTGGAATGGTTTGTGTGCTATTCTAGCTCCACTGTTTGAAGGCGCTTTAAATTTAAGTTTTACTAGTTTCAAAACCGTTCTTGATTTAATCACAGGCGTTTTAGACGTTTTTATAGGATTGTTTACCGGTAACTGGTCTCAGCTTTGGGATGGTGTAAAAGAAATTTTTACCGCTGTTTGGAACGCGGTTAAAAACACGTTCATAACAGTATTGAACACGTTAAAAAACGTTTTTAACGTGTTTTTGTCTTTCTTTGGCACTAGTTGGAACAAACTGTGGTCGAGTGTGAAAAACTTTTTCATGAACGTTTGGAATAGTATCGTATCGTTTTTCACTAACGTTTTAAACGGTATTAAAAACACTGCAACAAGTGTTTGGAATGGTATTAAAACCGCGATCATGAGCGTGGTAAACGGTATTAAAACAAGCATTTCAACAGTGTTTAATTCAGTAGCAAACATGGTTAAGTCTGTGTTTAACGGTATTAAAAACACGGTTGTGTCAGTTTGGAATGGTATTAAAAACGCTATCATCACTCCGATTGAAGCGGCGAAAAACAAGGTTAAAGCAGTAATCGACGCTATAACAGGGTTTTTCTCTGGCATAAAACTTAGTCTTCCTCATATTAAACTGCCGCATTTTAGTATTAAAGGACAATTCTCTCTTACGCCACCGTCTGTACCGTATCTTGCTATCGACTGGTATAAGAAAGCAATGAACAAGCCGATGCTGTTAAACGGGGCGACTATTTTCGGTGAGAAAAACGGGCGTATGCTTGGCGGCGGAGAGAAAGGCCCGGAAGTGATCATGGGGCTTGATACTTTGCAGAATATGAGCGCGGGAGCAAACACGCAAATGCTTAATGTTATGAACCAGATTCTAACGATTATGGACGCGTATTTCCCACAGTTTTCTAACCAGAGTATTGTGCTCGACACTGGTGAACTAGTGGGTGGTATTGCTAGCAGGATGGACAGTGAGCTTTTCAAGCTTCAAACAAGAAAAACAAGGGGGTGGTAGAAGTGTATGGGATGCTAATAAACGGGTTGCATAGTTTTAACGATCTAGGGCTGGTTGCTACAAGCCGTCCGCTCGTTCAGCTTCCAGAACCTAAATTAGAGTATTTGCAAATACCAGGCAGGCAGGAAAGTATTGATATTAGTGAAAGTCTTGCTGGTGAAGTGTTATACGAGATGCGTGAAGGCTGTTTCGAATTCATTGTTGCAAACAAAAACAAGTGGAGTGAAACATGCCATAGTGTTAAAACGTTAATCCACGGTAAGAGTGTGAAACTGTCTCTTGATGATGAACCATTGTTCTACTATCAGGGTCGAGTGTGGGTTAGTGGTTTTAAATCGGATAAAAACTATTCAACTCTCACACTCAACTATAAGCTGCAACCATATAAGTATAGTGTAGATGATTCGGATGGTGTTCACACAATATGGGGTGTGCAAGTAGATGATAAGCGTGAAATAACACTCGTTCACGATTTTGACATGACACTGATTCCAGAATTTAACAACCTGTCATCTAACAGCATGCTACTGGATTCTAATGGTAAAAAGTATGAGATTAAAACAGGTTTTAACCGTTTCCCACAGCTTCGTTCAAAAATAAGCATGCGCTTAACATTCGTTGGAAACGGGATGGTAAATATTTCCTATAAAAGGGGGTGGTTGTGAGTGTACAGGATCATGCTTGACGGTAATACGATTTACTATCCGAATGATGATAAAGCAGTACTTGATGATATTACGTTAAACTTGGAGCTTAACACTGCGGGAACGTTAACGTTTACTTGCCCTAGTCAAAACCCTTGCTATGAGCTTATTAAAAACCGGAAATCAATAGTAAGCGTGTGGCGTGACGATGAGGAGATTTTCTTCGGCGAGGTTAGAGAGCAAGTAAAAAACTTGTATGGTAGTAAGAAAGTAACTTGCGTAGGGTTGTTAACTTACTTAGCTGATAGTATTCAACCTCAGAAAGAATATCATGATCAGAGTTCCTACCAGCTTTTAGAAAAACTTTTACAAGCTCATAACAGTCAGGTAGATGATTATAAGAAAATAAGAATTGGTTTCGTCACAGTATCTGACTCGAATGATTCACTCTACAGGTTTACTAATTTTGAAACCACGCTTGAAGCGATCATGGGTAAAATGGTTGAAAAACTTGGCGGATATTTGCGTCTTAGAAAAGAAGACGGGAAACTTTACTTAGACTACCTACGTTTAGAAGAAATAGGTAAAGCTACAAGCCAGCATATTAGTTTCGGCTTGAACCTGCTTGAATACGCGGAAAACCTTTCAGCAGAGGATGTTACTACAGCGGTTATTCCTCTCGGCAAAGAGTTGGAAAACGAGAATGGTGAAAACGAGGTTCTTAAAAAGCATGTTGATATTACTTCAATAAACAATGGGAAAAACTATATAGTATCTCGTGAAGCGCAAAAAACATTCGGCTGGGTTTGTAAAGTTATTAATTTTAATAATGTGACAGTCCCAACTAATCTTATGCGTAAAGCTGTTAAATGGTTACAGGATAACCAGTTTGAGCATGTAGAAATAAGCCTTAGCGCGGTTGACTTATCCGCGTTAGGTTTACATTATGCGACGATTAAGTGTGGGGATAGGGTTCGTTGCCTCGCTCCACAGTTCGGCATGGACCGTGTGTTTCCTGTAGTAAAACAGACTATACCGATTCAAAAACCAGGCGAAATGAGAATCGTGCTTGCGAGCAGGATTTCTAAAGGGTATGTGCAAAACGTGTCGCATGCTGTTCAAACGTTAAAAGAAGAAGCGGTTGAAGCTAGAAAAATTGATAACGAGCGTGTTAAAGCTGCGATCGATAATATTAAAGCGCAAATGGGTAATTCTCAAAGCGGCTATAAGATAAGCGAATACGATAGTAAAGGCATGTGGGTTCGTGACCTTTACATGGATACGCCTGATAAGAACACTGCTACGAAAGTTTTACAGGTTAACATGAATGGTATTGCTGGAAGCCATAACGGTTTTTCAGGCCCTTACAGTACTGCGATGACTCTTGACGGCATGGTGTATGGTGACAGGATTATCGGGCATTCGATTGACGCGGAAAAACTTTCAGTTTCTTACACTTCGCAGGTAGAAAAGCAGATTAGTAAAGCAAAAAACGAGGCTATAAAAGACACTGGTAGGCGGCTTGAAAACTATTACACGATAAGTGAAATCAACACGAAACTGAATGTTACAGACGGTAAGATTGAGGCTGGTGTTGAAAGCGTTAACCATAGTCTTAAACAGAAAAACGGTAACTATTACGGCTCGTATACTCCAAGCCAGTTTAACGCTCCTATGAGCTTGTGGCTGACTGATAGTGAAAAAATGCAGCATGTTGGTGATTTTTTCTACGACACGTCAACCGGCTACGCTTACCGGCTTATTGTTAAGCAGGAAAGTTTAGCCGTAAAATTTAATGAGAAGTCGCATACGGAATCAGCTTTTGACGATTTTGTAGACATTTTTTACAAGTATGAGGATAAAATTTACGCTATACCGGGTTTAACTGGTGAAAAAATTTCTGGCGCAACAGTGTTTGTTCCATCAAGTGAGTTTTGGCTACATTTTAGAACTAACTGGTCTCCGTTTGACAATTATGGTTTTAAGATTGATAGCATTACAAAAGAGTATTCAGGAGAAATTTCAGGATACGTGTCTAAACTGCCTGAAGATATTAACATTATTGAGGTTGAAGGTGAAAATTATCCTGAGTCTGAACACCCGTATAAAGGTGGAACAAGCAAACTGTGGCATTACGTTTCCGCTGACAGTATAAGTAGTTTTAGAACGTTCGATTGGCTGAGAGTTAAAGATAAAGACATTGAGGCTGCTAAATCCACGGCTGATAAGGCTATTTCTAAACTAACCATAGTAGAAGATTCCATATCTTCAATGGTTAAAAAAGGTGATTTTGGTAGTTTCATGCAGCAAAACTATAACAGTTTCCTTCTCGGGTTTAACCATTCGAGTAAATACGTGCAAATAACACCCGGGCAGATAGAGCTTTACGATGGTGAAGTTGATGAGGATCATAAAAGAGCTGTTTTTGATAAAAATGGGAACAACTTCTACCGTAACGGCGTGTATATTGGCTATGTTGGAACCGGCGAGTGGGAAGAAGATAATTCTCACAAGGGTCTAGTTTTTCATCTTACTAACGACGGAAAGTATATGGCTTTCGCGCAGCGTAAATCAGCTGATGAAGAAACATACGCTACTATGCTGTGTTTTTCACGTTCACAAAGCATTTATAAAGAGTATGGTATTCACGCTGGATGCAACTTTTACATGCACGGTAACAAGATTATAGATCCTGTTTGGCAAGACGGTGCAGGAGTAGACGCGGATATTAACTATGTGCAGATTATTGAAATGAACCAGGATGGTAAAGCTTCAAAATGGGGTTCTAACGCTCACATGGTGTTTAAAAACGGGATACTCATGAAAGTTAAATACTATTAAAAACGCGGAAGTAAAGCGCGGAAGTAAACGTTGGCGGAAGCGTTGATGGAAGCGTGGAAGTGAACGTTGGCGGAGAATTTGTTATAGGGAGAATAAAGGGAGAATTTGTTATGGAGAAACTCATTATTCCCACAAACAAAATAGTGGCTAATAAGGGTACGCGCTTAAAAGATGTGACAGAAAGTATTACAACACCTGTAGTTGATAATACGAAAATTTTATGCGAAATCAGCCACAAGCTGGATATTATTCTAAAAAGATTGGAGGAGAGTAGTGGTAAAACCGACAATTAGCTACGCGGTAGCTGTGCAAAAATATAAGGCTGAGTTAAACGAAAAAATAGTCGAGTTGAATAAGCAAATACCAATACCTACTTACATGATAGAAGGCATTGTTGCAAGCGTATTATCTGATATGCGTTCGGCGGTGATCGCGGAAAACTCGATGGAATATGAAGCGTATGTGAAACAGTTAGAAGACTATTTTAATTCTAGAGAACGCGAACTTAACGACGAAATTTTGAAAATAAAAGCCGAAAAAGACGAAAAAACTGAAAAAGATGAAGCGGCTGGGAAAAGTGAAGATGCTGAAGAATGTGTTAAGGAGTAGTCATGTGTTGAAAAATAATATCAGTTGAAATACTGAAATGTTGAAATGTTGAAATGCTGAAATGTTAGGGCAGGTGTGGGTTAAACCATGCCTGCCCTTTTTTATTACTTTCTACTTTTTGTTTTTTGTTTTTATAAGAGTACTGACAAATGTTAGGAAAACTTGTAAGGAGAATTATGAGAGGATTTTGGAATATTGCTCAACTGGCTTTCACACTGGTAGGCGGCTGGCTGGGATACTTTTTAGGCGGATGCGACGGGCTGATCCTCGCGCTCGTTTTATTTGTGGTTGCGGATTATATTACAGGCGTGATGTGTGCTGTTACGGATAAGAAACTGTCTAGCAGCATTGGTTTTAAGGGCATTTTTAGAAAGGTGCTCATTTTTATGCTTGTTGGTATAGCAAACATTATAGATTTTCATGTTTTGAAGCAAGGAAGCGTGATTAGAACCGCGGTAATTTTCTTCTACCTATCTAACGAAGGATTATCTTTAACCGAAAACGCGGCTCACCTGGGGCTTCCCGTGCCTGAGAAATTAAAAAACGTTTTAGAACAATTACACGACAAGAACAGGAAGGACAATACTCATGAGTAAAAAAGGAATAGACGTGTCAGAATGGCAGGGTGACATTGATTTCAACGCGGTGAAAGCATCCGGCGTTGAGTTTGTGATCATTCGAGCAGGATACGGTATCGGATGCAAAGACAAGTGGTTTGAACAGAACTATCGTAAAGCAAAAACAGCTGGTCTTGACGTGGGAGCCTACTGGTATTCGTACGCAAACTCTGGTTTTGAGGCGGCTGAGGAAGCTCAAAGCTGTGTGAACATGCTTTCAGGTAAGAGTTTTGAGTATCCTGTTTACTTTGATTTGGAAGAGAAAAGCCAGCTTAACCGTGGGCGAGCTTTCTGCGATTCGCTGATTACCAGTTTTTGCAATAAGCTGGAAGCTTGCGGGTATTATGCAGGTTTTTACACTTCGCTTTCAGTGGCTAATAATCTTGTGTCATCTCATGTTAGAAACCGTTACGCTTTGTGGATTGCACAGTGGAACACGCACTGCAATTATCAGGGTTCGTGTGGTCTTTGGCAATACTCGTCAAGTGGCAGTGTGCCTGGAGTAGCTGGCAGAGTTGATATGGATTATGCTTACGTGGATTATCCGAGCATTATTAAAAACGCTGGCCTAAACGGGTGTAAAAACGGCGGCTCTGACCAAGCTGCGCGCACGTCAAGTATTGATGAGGTGGCGCGAGAAGTTATTAACGGCGCTTGGGGTAACGGAAATGAGCGTAAACAGCGTTTAACTTCTGCCGGATACGATTATGCGAGCGTGCAAAATAAGGTTAATGAGCTTCTCGGTGTTAAAGCTTATAGAAAGTCGGTTGATGAGCTTGCCCGTGAAGTAATCCGAGGCGCTTGGGGTAACGGTAGCACTCGTAAACAGCGTTTAACTTCTGCCGGATACGATTATGCTACGGTACAAAAACGAGTAAACGAACTCTTGTAAAACAGTTTGAAACATGTAAAGCCCGAGGCTTGTTCCTACATTGGAGCAATCCTCGGGCTTTTTTTATTTTTTAAGGTTAAATTGTCAAGTCAATAGGTTAAAAAACACTGTTTTTTCTTTGCCTGTGATGTAAGGAGGCACAGGCAAATGAATATAAAAGAAAAACAGCAAGTCAAATTACTAAGAGATGAAGGCCTTAGCTATACGCAGATTGCAAACCGTATGGATGTTTCCGTTAATACGATTAAAAGCTACTGCAAACGTAATAGTCTAGGCGTAATCCAGTCTATGAAAACACAGACGGAATTATGTGAATCTTGTTCAAAACCAATTAAGCAAAACACAGGAAGAAAAGTTAAACGTTTCTGCTCTGACGCGTGTAGAAACACGTGGTGGAACAAGCATACACAGTTGGTAAAAAGACAGGCAAACTATGAGTGTGCTTGTCTTAACTGCAAAAATTCTTTTATCTCTTACGGTAATAAAACCAGAAAATACTGCTGCCACGCCTGCTATATAGAACATCGTTTTGGAGGTGAGCATCATGCAGATAAGTAATGATGCTCACGGGCTAAAGGATGTTAAAGCTAGAGCTTGGACAAAAGAGAGTATGCAGGCGGATTTTCGTTTTGAAATAGCCGAAAAACTTACCGTTTCACTCTTTAAAAAAGGGCTTATCAGCGAGCAAGAAAAAGAAAAAATAAGCCGTCTTAACAGGGAAAAATTTCACCCGTTTTACAAGGAATTATTGGGTTAAAAGCTTGATAAACACTGCTTTTAGAGTGATGAATAGTATTAGCTGAAAGTGAGGGGAAATAGTGAAAGAAATAATAAAAATAGACTCTACAATGCGAAAAACTGGTTTTGAGAAAAAGACGCGGGTTGCAGCGTATGCGAGAGTTTCTAGTGATAGTGATGAGCAGCTTCTCAGTCTAGAGGTACAAAAGGAGCATTACGAAAACTATATTAAGTCTAATCCCTGCTGGGAGTATGCGGGGCTTTACTTTGACGAGGGTATTAGCGGCACGAAAATCGATAAGCGTGAAAGTCTTAAACAACTGCTTAAAGACTGTGAGAGCGGTCAGATAGATAGGATTGTTACAAAGTCTATTAGTAGGCTTGCAAGAAACACGGTTGACTGTCTTGAAATAGTTAGAAAACTTACCGGTCTTGGTATTTATTTGTATTTTGAGAAAGAAAACATTGATACCGAGCATATGAGTTCGGAGCTTATGCTTTCTATCCTGAGTTCTATTGCACAAAGCGAGTCAAGATCCATCTCGGAAAACAACACGTGGGCAATTCAGAAACGGTTTGAAAACGGAAGCTTCGTCATTTCTTGCCCTGCGTATGGGTATAAAAACGAGAATAAGAAAATGATTATAGTTCCCGAGCAAGCCAGGGTAGTAAAAGAAATTTTCAACATGGCTCTTTCCGGCATGGGCGGAAAAGCAATAGCACGAGTATTGGCCGATAAAAAGATTCCAACTAAAAAGGGCGGAAACTGGACTTCAACTACCGTGAACGCTGTTTTGACTAATAAAACATACACAGGTGATGTGATTTTTCAGAAAACATTTACGGATGATAGTTTTAACCGTCATAAAAACTGTGGCGAGAAAAAACAGTATGTTATTGAAAACCATCACGAGGCTATCATCAGTCATGAAACTTTTAATCTTGTGCATGAGCTGAGACAGAAGAGAAAATTAAAACTAAATATTACCAGCGGTAGTAATAAATACCTTGCTAGATATGTGTTTTCAGGGAAACTTTACTGCGGTAATTGTCATAGTAGGTTAAAGAAACACGACCGGCATAAAAAAGATGGAGCCTATGTTGTTTGGTGTTGTACCAAGCATATACGTGAAATTAAATGCTGCCCTATGAAAGCTGTAAAAGAGGAGTATGTTAAATTAGCTTTTCTTCAAATGCTTAACAAGCTCAAAGCAACATCCGCTCAAATATTAACGCCTTTCATAAAAAGCTTAAGAAACGTGAATAATAAAGACGGATTAAACAAGGTTATCGAACTTGAAGAAAAAATAGCTAAATTGCAAGAACAAGAGCAAGTACTCAGTAAGCTTTTCGCCGGTGGCTACATTGAGATGGATTCCTACTATCTGGAAAGCAATCAGCTTAAAACGGAAATGGATACTTGTTATAAGGAAAAACTTCAGCTTTCCAACAGTTTAAACGGTAACTTAACGCACTTAAACGAGGCACAAAAACTTCAACGGTTCGTAAGCGTCACAGAAGTATTTAGCGAGTTTAAGGACGAGGATTTTCTGGATTTCGTAGACGATATCGTAGTTAAAAGCAGAACAGAATTTATTTTTCATTTGAAATGCGGATTGGAATTAGAAGAAGAGGTGAAAGAAACATGACACACATCCCATATGGTTACAGAATAGCAGACGGTAAAGCGGTTATAGACGAAAAAGAAGCTCTGAAAGTGAGAGAACTTTTCCGTAAATTCTTAGAATTTGGAACGATTTCTGAAACGGCTCGAGCGGTGAACATTAATAAAACACATTCTGTAATTAGCAATATTTTGAAAAATAAAACGTACTTAGGAACATCGCTTTACCCGAGTCTTTTAGATGAAGAAACTTTTTATAAAGTTCAGCAGTTAAGAGCCAACAATTTTAGAAAAAGACCTCGTATAACAGAGCTAAAACCTTTAATTACAACAGATTTCGTGTACGAAATAGGTGTTATAGAAAAGAAATACGATGATCCTTATCGGCAAGCAGTATACGCGTACAGTCAAATCAAGGAGGTGTAAAATGAATGCCAACGTTACAATTATTCCACCAAGAAAAATAGCGGGGAATACGGTAGATAAGCATAAAGATAAGCCGAAGTTAAGAGTAGTAGCGTATTGTCGTGTCAGTACTGACAGTGAAGAACAGGCAACAAGTTATGATACGCAAGTTCAGCATTATACGGATTATATTTCAAGAAATCCTCTCTGGGAGTTTGCTGGCATCTACGCTGATGACGGTATTTCAGGAACTAGCACGAAAAAACGTGTCGGTTTCAACGACATGATCCACGATTGCATGAGTGGCAAAGTAGACATGGTTATCACTAAGTCGATTAGCCGTTTTGCGAGAAACACTATCGACTGTTTAAAGTTTGTTAGACAGTTGAAAGACAAAAACATTCCGATCATTTTTGAAAAAGAAAACATCAACACCATGGAAGCAAGCGGAGAACTATTGCTTACTATCATGGCTTCTTTAGCTCAACAGGAATCAGCGTCGCTTTCTCAGAATGTGAAGCTTGGACTTAAGTTTCGCTACCAGGAAGGCAAAGTGCAAATCAACCATAACTGGTTTTTAGGATACACAAAAGACGATGAAGGGAATCTTGTAATTCTTGAACAGGAAGCAAAAGTCGTAAGAAGAATTTATAGAGAATATTTAGAAGGAGCAAGCCTTAGAGACATAGCGGAGGGCCTTGAAAAAGACGGCATTAAAAACGGTGCCGGGCATTTAAAATGGAATTTATCTAATATTAAAGGCATCTTGCAAAACGAAAAATATATTGGTGATGCTCTTTTACAAAAAACCATCACGACAGATTTTATTAACCATGTTCGTATAAAAAATGATGGAACAGAACCACAGTATTATGTAAAAGATAGCCACACGCCTATTATTCCAAGAGATATTTTCTTTAAAGTTCAAGAAGAAATGTTAAGACGAGCCAACATGTTTAGCGGTGAGGAGAATAAAAAAAGGAGAGTTTATTCCAGTAAGTACGCTCTATCCAGCCTGTGTGTTTGTTCTAAATGCGGGGATGTTTACAGAAGAATTGCTTGGAACAACCGAGGAGTGCATTCTGTTGTCTGGCGTTGTTGCACCAGAGTGGAAAACGGTCCTAGTGCTTGCGATGCTCCGACAGTACAAGAGAACGAACTGCAATCTGCCATAGTGAAAGCCATAAACAAGGTGTTTAGTATATCGGATGAAGTATTGGATACGTTGAATAACAGTATTAGAGAAATTATCGCGGGCAATAACTTAAACGAGATTGAAACGGTTGATAAAAAAATTGCAGACAAACAGGCGATACTGCTAACCTTGCTTAAAGCTAAAAAAGACTACACGAAAATAGCTGATGAGATTGATGAGCTTAAAGGTAAGAAACAGCAGCTTCTTATAGAAAAAGCAGGTCAAGAAGATGCTAAAAGACGAATCAGAGAAATGGAAGATTTTCTGAAAAGTGAGCGTCACGATATTAGTGAATATGACGAGAAGCTGGTAAGAAAGTACATCAAGAAAATAAAAGTTTATGAGGACAGGTTCAGTATAACTTTTAAATCAGAGATTAGTGTGGATATTGAAAGGGCATCGTAAAAGCCAAAAGAATGTGAGCGTTTGAAATGTTACAAAAGTCAGCCTAGGGGGAATCATCTCTAGGCTGTTTTTTTGTTTTTATGCTAAAATCAAGCTATTAAGCCAATCTTAAACCTTTTAACGATAGCTTTTCCTATCGTTAAAAAGTGCACCCACTATCCATAGTGTGCACTCAAAAAAGTGTAGCTATACTTGGAGTTCTCTCAATCCACGTCGAGAGTGTCGTATTGATGTCAAAGGCTTAATAGGTGGGTGCAAATTTGCCCTTGTGTAGCAGGGGTTTGCAAGGGCTATCGTTAAAAGGTTTAGCGTGCGGTGGATTTAGGCTGGCTTGGCGTGGTTTTTGAGTGTGTTTTGGCTGTTTGAGGAAACATGTCGACGCTCTGGGGTTGAGTGCACAGGATGTTAACGTTAAAAAGTGCACACACTTTGCACCCACCTTGTGGAGTGGGGAATGTCAATCAAACTGGTCTAACCTGGTATTAAAGCCTGGCGAATACGTAGAAGTCAAGGGCACGTTGACTGGTATGAACACGATGAATCATACCGACCGTGGTCACACGACTGGTACACCTATCGTGCCATGCGCATCCCATAACGATCACCCATTCGACCCAAACGGTGGAGATAATGGTAATGGTGGTAATACGGGTGTGTGCTATGACACTCCAGTCGAAGATTCTGATGATTGGAACGGTGTTACTGCTGCACCATTGGCTCAGACTGGTAGCGCGGTCGTGTCTATCGCTATCGCTGCTCTTGCAGCCCTGGGCGCAGGAGCAAGCATCATGATCACTAAGCGTAACAAGGAAAATGCTCGTAAGCATTAACCCGTAAACACGCTTAGTATTAACTGGCGAGGGGTCGCACATGCACACGGGACTATCTCCGTGCAATGGTGTGGCCCCTCACTCTATATTTTCTTCTTCCTCTATTGATTTCTTATTAATCTTTCACACGTAACGGTTCATACTCATGAGTAGAAAAGACACAGCCTTTACCCCTAGTCAACGTGCTTATCTCAACAGTCTTCCAGCTATCAAACACGCGACAGCCACACGAATCTACTACACAAGCCAATTCCACAAAGACGCTGTCCAGCAATACGATAACGGTGTCAGACCGTCTGTTATTTTTGCACAGGCTGGAATGCCGTCCACCCTCATCGGGCGCAAAAGGATTGAACGCTGCATCAACAGGCGGGAAAACACCGACTACACACAGTCCGGCATGCCAGAACAAGTACACAAGCAAGTCAGCATATTCCTCGACCAGATGGCGAGCAGAGTTGAGGGTTTTGATTGAAGCCAAGCGTTACACCTTATCCACCAATTCCACAGAAAGAATCCTGACATACGAATAGCCGGACTCTGCCAAACAGTAGGGATATCAGAAAACACGTACTACGAGCTGAGACTGGTAAATAGTTAAGGTCTAATAATGTACTACTAATTTTTATATAAAATTATTCCACAATAAGAGACACACTTGGAAAGAATGCGAATCCTGTATTAGGATTATTTGTATCTTCATAGATTAAGATGCAAATAAGATACAGCATTGTTCTTATGAAAGGAGGCAAAGATGAACAAGAATAGCAAGCGCGGCGGAATCAACCCACGACCTCGACCATATCCTCATATGATTTAGGCATAATTTATCCGCACATATTCACACCAAAGGTTAATAATGAACATGACTTCGTACGAAGAAATGTTTGATGAGTATGTGAAATCAAGTGCAGCATATTGCGCTTCTCTATTTGAAGCAACAGAATATTTTTTCAAAGCAAATGCTGCACTTGAAGCCACTATCGTCAGTACAAACACAGCGAAAACATCCACCATCCATTCAATACAAGAATATTTCGAGACATGTAAAATATCGCTTATTAAAACAATTGATTTGCTACGGACATTCCAAGAAATACATACGACTATCCCTGGAGAGCAAGTAGAAGTCGATTTCGCACAACAATACTTCTATATAAAGAAAACATTATCTTGCGTCGAGCAGATTATTCAACTCTTTAGCACAGTGCGTGATGACAAGAACCTACAGCAACAGATTTGGGATAACGACGACTTTACAACATACTTCACTACTAGTGCCGATAGCATCTCTCAAGCAATAATTTGGCAATGTAATTTCGCGAAACGAGCAAACCTTGACGAATCTATTTAAACCTTACCGCGGATATCTGCGTTTAGCAGCTAGTGATTTTCTTTCTAACTATGCAACTACACTAGCCTCAACTACTATTCAATTATGGCTATTGAACTCACTTTTTATCGGTTTTCAGCAGTCAAGCCATTATTTATCGCTTTACCTCACCCTCACTGCAATAAGTGAATTAGTAGCAGGCCTTTTCTCAGGAGCACTAGCTGAGCATGTAGGAATTTTCAGGACAACAGTTGCTGCATGCTTAGCAAGAATGATTGCGGGATTATGTATTATCGCAATTGTATCGGTATCCTTCTCAACCCCATCTGCTAACAAGTTGCTCCTATTTTGGTGTGTTTGTATACTTGTAATGGTTACGACAGCATGTGATACTTTCTATTTTCCTGCTATTACTTCCTTTGTTAATCGTGTAACAAAAAATGATGATCTTATTAATGTTCTTTCACTTCTTCGCTTTACAAGCCTCATGGGTACATTAGTAGGACCAGCAGTTGCAGGTTTTGCGAGTAGTAAATATTTATACATTCCAATTCTATTTACAGAAACTATCGCATTAGCAGGAATAATAATTTTTATTTATTTTATTTACAAGCATGCAGTTAGAACCGGAATTTATACTTCAGACGTCGCAGATGAAAATCCAGAATATTCTCAAGGCTTTTTGGCAACTTGGGCTAGGGGAATGGCAACATTTGTAAAAAACCAAACGTACAGGACTTTAGCTCCATTTGCAATACTCGAAGCTATCGCATCTACTGGCATAAGCTTTGCTGGAGTCCTCTTATTCTCAATGGTTCTACATAGTGCAGAAGGATATGGCTGGTATTTAAGCGCAATGTCACTTGGGTATGCCCTCAGCTATCTCATCGCGCCAAAAGTGTCCAGCAAAATGTCCTTCTCTATGCTACTCACTCTTTCACATATACTAGTGACTCTTTCTATAATAGGACTGGCATTAGCGCCTAACGCTATAGCAGCAGTCGTGTTTGGTTTCCTTTTTGCTTTCTTCCAAGGAGTAGTAAATCCACCATTCCAAACAGTATTTATTCATGCAGTAGATGATAATCTCGTTGGACAGGTAATGTCTGTATTCATCTCAGTTGTTGCCGCTATAGGAGCAGTAAGCTATCCGCTATGGGATTACGCTTATTCCCACATGACCATTCCATCTCTACATGCAGAGTCAGGAATAATTGTCATAGCTGCTCTTATCCACTTTATACTGGTGCTTATCTGCATATTCGATAAGCGATTGCGTTCAATTAAAGCAGAATAAGATGCAATAAATATTGTAAATACGAGCGCAGCTTATTTTTAAATTAGAACGCTTTCAATTCAGATATCTAAGTTAACCGAGTGAACCATACTTTATCTGTCATAGAGTGTTCATTTGTGCCGTGAGCAAATAGCACCAACATCTATATCTAGGATATTTATAACTGATGTCCCGTCTGTAAATTCTTTTGACTAACATCATGAGAATTAAAAGAAATATCAGCACCATACCCGGATCCACTAAAAAGTCTGGGCGGCTATTGTCTCCACGAGTTTCACTCGTGGAGACTGTACTGTTGTGGCGCAGCAAGAATGCTGCCACCGGTCGCCGCCCCCACTTTCTCGTGTTGGTAGCCCAGAGGCTAGCACACCCAGTCCAAAGACCACACGCCAGCCTTGTCACGCCACCCAACAAGCTCACCCCTGCCAGCCCATTCCACAACATGTTCCACGGGCTGACCGGAGTCGAGCCTGGAGCGTCGCACAAGGACTGGGAGTGTTCTTGTGGGTTTACGGGTGTGCCTGCCCTGGAACTACCAACACACAAGGAAAGGATAAAAAAAAATGGTTACCATCAACGTTGAAGCTCTAACCCTGCTATCGCGCGATTAGCAAAGCTAATCGATGCGAAGCAGAGGTAGGTCTCATGTCAAGAATCTCCAAGAGAAGCGACCGAATAGGAAGCTTCGATTGGAAAGATTCGACGGCGGAGGCTCTAGTATTGATGACAAGAATAAATTAGAGTTTGTGGAGGACTGGATTGAATATAAAAGTAAAAGAAATTGAGAATAAACTAGAAAAGGAATCTGTATCGAGAGAAGTATTGTATGATCTTCAAGAATGGTTTGGAATGCCAGAAAGTACAGAAGAATATATTCAAGATTCACAGGAAAAGCCTTTTCTTGCTTGTTATATTAATGATAAACTTGTTGGGTTTATTGTGTTAAACGCAACCAGCAAGGATTGTGCAGAGATTTTTGTGATGGGTATAAAAAAGAAATTCCATAGAATGGGAGTTGGCTCGGTACTTAACAAAGCATACGAAGCTATGGCAAGGAAGATGGGTTACACATACTCACAGGTAAAAACTGTTCAGATGGGACACTACAAAGAATATGATATTACAAATCATTTTTATATCGCGATGGGATATAAAGAATTGGAATGTTTTCCAACTTTATGGGATGAGTGGAATCCGTGTCAAATATATATTAAATATCTAGGAGTGTGAGAACTCTAAGTTTATTTGCTTGAAACCTTTTAACGATAGGCAGAGATAATTGTTAAAAGGTTCATAGATATGTTTCTGCATACGAACATGTCGATAAGACATACCTAGTGTTTACTCGTTTAAACTTGATATAAGTTGGAATTAGAGCGTATATAGACATACCGATAAAGGAGGAAGCCGTATATGCTCTATGTAAAATTTGATGATTTCGAAGATGTTAGCGTCATGGGAAATGAGAAAGATCATGGAATGTTTATTCCGATTAAGGATGGGAATGTGTATGCTGAGTGCGAACGGTGCGGTGTAGTTGAAAGGATCACCTCACCATGCGAATTCATTGCTAGCACATTTAGGTCAAGAGTGAACTTCAATGAAGGTTATGAACTTTGCGAGAAGTGCTTGCAAGAGGTTGAGTTTGTTACTGTCGCTTTGAGAACTGGAAAATTACCTAATCGAGAATTGAAATGACTGAAAAGCAAAGCAGTGATAACCGTAGTAATACATGAAAAACTAAACGTTAAAAGGTGCACACACTTTGCACCCGGGCGGTAAATGATAATTTAGGGAGGCGTTTTATGTCAGTAATTAAAATTGAAAACCTCACTTTCTCATATTATGGATATGTAAAACCCATATTTAAAAATGTATCGTTTTCCTTTGATACAAACTGGAAAACGGGATTGATAGGAAGAAATGGAATCGGTAAATCAACTCTATTTAAGTTACTTTTAAATCAAGAAACTTATCAAGGTAAAATAAGCAAGAATGTTGAATTTATTAAATTTCCACCAAATATAAGCGATACTTCAAAATTAGGAATTGAGTTATATAAAGAACTAATATCAGATGATGAAGAATGGAAGTTATTTAGAGAACTCAGTTTGCTAAATGTAGATGAGAACCTTGTTTACAGAGAGTTTGAAACGCTTTCTAAAGGGGAACAAACAAAAATCCTTTTAGCTATTTTGTTTACAAGAGAAGATGGCTTTTTACTTATTGATGAACCAACAAACCATTTAGATATGGACGGAAGAAAAATTGTAAGTGAATATCTGAAAAGTAAAAAAGGATTTTTGCTTATATCTCATGATAGAGATTTTTTAGATGGTTGTATCAATCATGTTATTTCTATTAACAGGAATTCTATTGATGTCCAATCGGGAAATTTTACATCATGGTATGAAAACAAAGTGATGAAAGACCAATTTGAAATTAGTCAAAATGAGAGATTAAGAAAAGATATTAAACGATTAAAAGAGTCTGCAAGACAAAGTCAAATTTGGTCTGATAAAATTGAAAATACTAAAAATGGTGTAAAAGTATCAGGTGTAAAACCAGACAAAGGACATATAGGTCATCAATCAGCCAAGATGATGAAAAAATCTAAGAATTTGGAGAATAGACAAAACAAGGCAATAGAAGAAAAACAGAGTTTACTAAAAGATATCGAAACAAAGGAAAGTCTATTATTGCATCCATTACATCATCATAAAAATCCTCTAATATCGGTTAGCAATTTATCATCATGCTATGGAGAGAGACAGATCCTAAATAATGTAAGTTTCGAGATAAAGCAAGGCGACATAGTGGCTATATATGGGGGTAATGGTAGCGGAAAATCAACCTTGATTAAAATTTTATTAGGTATAAATCACGAGTATACAGGTGAGATAAAATTAGCAGGTAATTTAAAAATCTCGTATATTCCTCAAGACACATCTAATTTAACAGGTAGCCTAAATGAATATATTCACAAGCAAGATGTTGATGAAACATTGTGTAAAACAATTCTAAGAAAATTAGATTTTTCAAGAGAATTATTTGAAATGGATATGAAGAATTATAGTGATGGACAAAAAAAGAAAGTTTTAATTGCTGTAAGTTTCTCAAAGCCAGCTCATATATTTGTTTGGGACGAACCACTGAATTATATAGATGTAATATCAAGAATACAGATTGAGGAAATTATAAAAGAAGCAAAGCCTACACTCATATTTGTGGAACACGATAAGCGATTTGTAGAAGATATCGCTAATAAAATAATACAATTTTAAGTAAAATCCAAATCCCAGTTTGTAGTGCCTTAGACTTTTATCATCATACGACATTCCCCTTGTCAGCTTCTTTCCTGCAACGAACGTTAAGGCTCTTTTTTGATGCATGGTTATCATCAGGGTAGTCTTGAAACATGTGAGACTGTCGTATTGATGTCAAGGGCTGATTAGGTGGGTGCAAATTTGCCCTTGTATAGCAGGGTTTAGCGAGGGCTTATCGTTAAAAGGTTTAATGCGTGGCGGATTTAAGCTGGGCTCTTGCGGTTTTTGAACGTATTTTGGCTGTTTGAGGGAAGATATCAACGCTCTAGGGTTAAGTGCAATAAGTTCAATGACTGTTGCTTGTGAACAATGTGATATATAAATGTATCAATCACTTGGATTTTCAATTCAGATTGGGAACTTGTTTGCATTTGAACCATAAGTCACAGTCATTAGATAAAAAATAAAGGAGTAAACTATGGAACATAATTGCGGATTTATTAACGATAAAAAAGCATTTAGATATAGAGCAGCAGCCATCATAGTCGAAGAAGGTTGTGTGCTATTCGCAAGAAATGATGAGGACGACTATTTCTACTCAGTTGGCGGAGCGGTTCACATGGGCGAGACATCAGAAGAAGCCGTTAAGAGAGAAGTATTTGAAGAGACAGGTCTTAATTATGAAGTAGATCACCTTGCCGTCATACACGAGAACTTATTCATCGGTAGCTCCGGCTTAGATGGAGTAGACTTCCATGAGCTTACACTCTACTACATGATGAAGCCCATGGGCAAAAGAGATTTTACGAGCCAAAGCACTACAGAGTCAGGTGCTAAAGAGACAATGCATTGGTTACCTATAGATGAGCTTGATAAGTTTAAGGCTTACCCGACATTTATGAAAGAATATCTTAAATCGGAGCATAGTGGAATAGAGCATATAATTTCAGATGAAAGATATTAATGAATCCCGCTATTATGGCAAGAGATAGTTACATAAACATTATTTCTTAGAAGATTATGACAAGAAGAATGTGTTTGATATTGAAGAATATATAAAGAGAAAAGGCAAGGTTAAGCTTAATAGAAATACGGTAATTACAAGATTGTAAGATTTACTGTTATAACTATATGGTCGAGGGTATATCTGAAATAATAGAGCTAGATAAATTTGAAGTTGTGAAGGTAATGAAATGATTAGAAAAATAAAAAAAGAAGATGCTCAATCTATACGAGAAATATGTGATATTTCTTTAAGATATACTGTTTCTACAGAGTTAGTAGAGAATCAAATCACAAAACTATCAGCTGATAAAAAGCATCATGTGATTTATGTTTATGAGGATGAGGATTTACATAAAGTTGTTGGATTTGTACATGCTGAAATGTATGAGAGTCTTTATTCAGATTGTGGATTAAATATTCTAGGATTAGCTGTCTTACCAGAGTTTCAAGGAAGAGGCATTGGAAAAAAATTGATGAATCATTTAGAAATGGATTCTCGACAAAAATTACTTAAGTTTATCAGGTTAAACTCAGCAGAAGCAAGAACAGAAGCACATAAATTCTATGAAAATATAGGATATGTATGTGATAAGACGCAAAAGAGATTTATTAAAATTTTCGAATAAGTCAATTCTAGTTTGTTGAACTGAAAAATTGAATACTAAATGTGTAAGACGATAGAAAAAAGAAAAAATCTATCGTCTTTTTTCTTGCCTAATTTCCCTATGTTTTGCTATCAATAAATAGGGAAAATTCACTAAGAAGCTAAGAAAGTATTTCAAATGCTTCTCACTAATATATACACGACAAAATGTTAGTTCCATTAAATATGTTACAGAAAGTAAAGGAGATAAGATGATAAGAATCGGTCAAACCCTCACTTTGGTGTAAATTCATTTCCTTCCCTTTATCTGCTATTTTTATGTTCAAACTCAAACGAGAAAAATAAGTGGTGCTTCCCACCGTCACGGCGCTTGATTGTGCTATCAGATGCAGTAATGCGAACATAAAAATCGTGTATGACAGTCAAAAAATCCCATTCGTGCAAATGTGTTGCAATATGCGATACAGTATTTTATGATGAGTGTATGGAGGTTGATTGATATGGCAGTTACTAAAACAGCGAATGTGAATGTGAGAATACAAGAAAATATTAAGCAGCAGGCGGAGCAGATTCTGGAAACTATTGGAATTCCTAGGGCTACTGCTATTGACATGTTTTATCGTCAAATCATTCTTAATAAGGGTATTCCGTTTTCGCTTACTATTCCAAAGTC
The DNA here is from genome assembly GCF_046507715.1 of Gardnerella sp. Marseille-Q9691. Taxonomy (NCBI): domain Bacteria; kingdom Bacillati; phylum Actinomycetota; class Actinomycetes; order Bifidobacteriales; family Bifidobacteriaceae; genus Gardnerella; species Gardnerella sp. Marseille-Q9691. Next base: position 56,717 of record NZ_JBKFXI010000001.1, read on the forward strand.
ACTTCCGGCACAAGATGATATGGACGAGAAAACGTTTAACGCGTTGATGGTTAAAGGTTATGATCAGGCGGTTTGTGGCGATAGTTATCCGATAGATGATGTTTTTGAAGAGCTTGAACGATGATAGGGATAGAAAAATGTCAGATTCATCGATGAAAGAGAAGGAAAAGCAGGAACATACTCCCACAGATGAGAAAAATCCACTATATTGTGAATCACATGAGCAAATATGTGAGAACCTTAACAGTGCAAATAAGGAATTGTCCAAGTATAAGGTTTTACAACTGAGTGCGGAAATCTTTTCCATCTTAATGATTATTGGAACTGTTTTTATGGCGTCCAATAAGCTACAGCTTTTTGGATGGATCACCTATTGTTTTGCAATTCTTCTTCTTGTTGTAGTGTCTCTTATTTGGGTTATTTGTGTTATTGGGCAGCGCAATATACATAGTCGTTTTAGGAGTGCAAATGTAGAGCGTAACAAATCTTTTCTTAGCTATGATAATCAACAGGGGAAGGGTAGACTCTCACTGGTTCTTTGTTGCTTTTTTGTGTTAAGTGGTATTCTAACTGCATTTTTTGAAATAACTGCGTTGCATCTTCCAAATCGGTGGCTTTTGCAGACTTGGGTATATGTTATATGCGCGGCAATGCCAGTTGTTTGGATGATTACGATTGCTCTTGAATGTGTTTTCTATAATCTCTATCTTATTTCGCGTATACGGAAAATAGGTATAAGAATTGTACTTCGTTATCTATCTGTTCTACTTTGCGTATTGATTATCTTAGGTCTTGGATTTTTTGACGTTTTATTTATTGTTGGAAGATATTCTGTGAAACAAAATGATAATGGTACATACACAGAGCACGTGGATGATATGTATGCTCCTTTTGAGTATTATCTTTATCGGTCTGAAGGTCCGTTTTTCCTTAAGTATCTTCGACCAATGACAGATTCAAGTGATACTGATCCAAAAATAAGTGAATCTGAGTGGTATCGCAGAATCGATCGCAATAACAGGAAAGATACAAGATTAAAAGATACAAGATTAAAGGTTGAAGAGCCAGATAAAAATTACGATTTGCATGATGCCGCTGAGCGTGATTTAGAATCAAAGAAGGAAAGAAATGCAGCGCTTAAGATATTTGATAAGTATTTTGCGGCGAAAGGCTTTGCGTTCAAGGAGAACTATACCGCCAAGGGGGATATGTACTTTGTTCTGAGTGAAAGCCGTTCGGACATTACTTATCTGCAGTATAACAGGGACTCTCAGGATGGAAAATGTGGTCTTTATATTCTGTTTAAGGCTTCAAAATCTTCAAATGGAAGCTGGTCGTCGAGTGATGCTCATATGCAGAACACTTATACTTATGAATATAGCACTGGACTGATTGCAGAGAGCAGTAGGGCAGATTGGTAGTAGGCAGAATCGTTGGATGCCAGAATCGAAGAGTATCTGAAGATTGCCAGATAGTGATTGTCAGATAGTAGAATCCATATTTGTGTGCTCTAGTTGCTTATGTTTTAGGGAACAAATCGGTGTAAAAATTGTAAAAAAGTTCCCTGCATTATTTGATTTCTCATGGTAATGGCTTGTTGGTTATTCAAGAAAATAAGGTTCCTGAGTTTAAGAAGTTGCTTGTTGAATATTATGAGGATTAAGATTTGCAGTCTGTAACGGATGCGCTTGCTTGCGTTAGTGAAGATGATTGGAAAATGCGGTGCGAACATGAGAGAAAACGAATTGGCGGTCGGTTGCGCTCATTTGTCGGCAGAAATTGCGCTTTCAACGGCAATTGCCAATCGCACTTGCTACTATGCAACTGCTGTTTCAGCTATAATTTCACCATAATCATGATGAATTCTAGTTTGAAATGGAGATGTTTTTATGATTTTAGCAGATAAAATATTGGAACTACGTAAACAAAACGGTTGGTCGCAGGAAGAATTGGCTGACAAATTGGGCGTCAGTCGCCAAGCTGTTTCCAAATGGGAAGGCGCACAAAGTATCCCGGATATGGAACGGATAATTGCATTGAGCCGTTTGTTTGGTGTTAGTACAGATCTTCTGGTAAAAGATGAAATTGATGTTATGGGGAAGAACGTCAACGCAGATGAAAATGCCTGCCAGGAAGAAGCCGGCGTTCGCATGCGGGTAATTGAGCTGGAAGAAGCCTCCGCTTATATTGCTCACAGAATATCATTTGCCGCCTATGTTGCTCTAGGCGTTCTTCTTTGTATTCTGGCGGCAATCCCGTTGGTCGGCAGTGATCTTTTGCTTTCTCACACAGTAAATGCGCAAGTCGGTAAAACTTTGGGCTTAGCATTTAGTGTTGCGATTATTACTGTAGCTGTAGCTATTTTTATTATTCAGAGTTTCCACGGAAAGCGTTATCAATATTTGGAAAAAGAGGACTTTGAAACGGCTTACGGAGTTGACAGTGTGCTCAAAGAACGCTTGGAACGGTTCATGCCGTCGTATGTGCTGCGGACGGTCAGCGGTGTCGTTTTATGTATGGTTGCCTTTATTTTTCTTATAATTTCGGATATAGCGCCGAAATTTTATCAACTTTCATCCGGCTTTTTTGTAGTTATCGCTATTGCCCTGGTGGCAGCAGCCGTTTATTTATTCGTACAGGCGAATATTGTCCGCTCGTCCTATTACCGTTTGCTGCAACCGAAGAAAAAGATTGTCTATCCTGCAAAGATTAGGTTATTCCTCCAAGCTTACTGGCTTATAATTGTCTGCATTTATTTAGCCTACAGTTTCATCACGTCCGATTGGGGAAGAAGTTGGATTGTTTGGCCGTTGGCCGCATTGACTTACGGAGTAATAGAAGTAGTGCTCAAAGCGTGGATGCTCGGAAAGAAATAAGTGACTTTCAGCGTCGATTTTGTGGCGAATAACAGGTGCTATCCGAACGAAATATGGTATGCTTGCGCTTAATATTACCCCCAAGGGTGAAAGTATGATTAAAAATGTCGCACATATAGGCTTTACCGTCGGGATGCGGACATTTTTTTAGATAGCCACACCCAGCTTACTTCTGTTCTCGATAAGACTTATTCCTCCAAGTTATCAAGTTGCTTATTTGATGGCTAGCGAAGATGCTCGTAGTAGGGAATTTGGCGTTTATTGATTGGTTAAGGATAATTATCCCAAATTCGTTTTATCGATGGACACAATGAATTTTTCGCAAGAAGGGATTATATACAAATATTTACCGGATTTTCTATTGGAAGAGAATGCGTAAGGTACTTGATTTTGCTCTTATGTAGATTATGTTTTGCGATGGCTATTATTAAAGGGTTTAATAAGCAAGAGCAAGCGCGATGTTTCATTGTTTTCCTTGCGAATTGGCGGGTTTTCATTCCGACGATTGTCTGGATTTTGTTCCGATGTTTGGCGGGATATTAGTGCGACGATTGGTTTTGTTTAGAAATGTGGTTGTAGGACTAAATGTTAAAAGGTTTAGCGTGCGGTGGATTTAAGCTTACTTCTCGAGATTCTAGATGTGATTTTGCTATTCTGCTGTCGAGTGTTTGTGTGCTCTAGTTGCTTATGTTTTAGGGAACAAATCGGTGTAAAAATTGTAAAAAAGTTCCCTACATTATTTGATTTCTTATTCTGTTACAGTTGGTAACTATAGTGTTTCACCTTGTTTCTTTTTCCGTTGTAAATTATTTGTTAGTTTGTAATTAGGCGGTATATAAATCAAATGTTTCAATACTATTTTGGTTTCCGTCAAGTAATTTCATGATGTGTAATAAGTGATTTGAAAGGAGTTGTGTCATGAGTAGTGTTATATCTTTGGGGGAAAAAATTAGAAAGGCTCGTCTGGAAGCTGGGTTGACGCAGGAGGAGCTTTCGGAATTATTGATGGTATCTCGTGCTGCTGTAGCAAAATGGGAAACGAATCGGGGTTTGCCAGATATCGAGAATCTGAAATTTATTGCGTATGCTCTAAGCGTGAGTGTTGATTATCTTTTGGATGAGAACAATAGTGTTGATTTTTCTATTACTAAGAAGCCTATTAATCTCAATAAATATGGTTTTGACGGTAGGTTGAGCAGTTTTAAGAAGTCGAAAGTTAAAGAGCAGATTGTCCTAGATGAATATCCTGACTCAGAAATCAATATGCTAACTGTTGTTAAGACTTATAACAGTTCATCTGAGAAAATGGTGGATAATTTTGTTGGATGGTTTTCTACTCTCCTTGGAGGATTGCCATTGTTTGGCATATATGATTTCAGTAAAGCTGTTGCCACTCTTGGGGCTGATCAGTATTATTTGGTGGATAAAAAAGATAAGCAGTATTTCGTGCTTATAACTGATGAGTATATTATTAGCAGAATTATGGGAGTGGCGTTTAATAGTAAAAAGTTCCGTATTGGAGATAAGGAATTTATGAAAGTTGGTTTGCTTCGTAATAAGTAGTAAATGAGATGGTCAGAACTGATTTTAATATTTTTTCTCATAATATTTGTTGATAAAAAACATGATTAATGGAGAAAAGGCAATCGAAATAGCTAAAAGAGCAGCTGGCAAATATGCTTTTGTTATAAATGCAATTATGGCAATTATTCCCATTAGATGCATCATTATGAATGCAATTGTTGCATTTACTTTATCTTTGATTTTCTCGTTTCTTTCATCGTTCACATTTATTTTGTAGGTGTGGTCTTTTTCCATCATCTTATAGTGCATGATTTTTACGTGTGAAAGTGAGATAATCGCAACAAAAACAACCGACAGTACAATTTCTACGGATTCGTTCAGTTTAAGAGTCAGTGCAAGAATTAATCCGCAAATACCTATTACATATCCTATATACCAAAAATTTTGGGTTTTCTGTTTTTTCATTTTTTATCCTCCTCGTAAATAAATATTTCTTCGATTGTTAAATCAAAGTACTTGGCAATTTTGTATGCCAATATGATTGACGGGTTATATCTCCCATTTTCCAAAGAACCGACTGTTTGTCTTGATACTTCAAGTGCGTCAGCAAGTTCTTCCTGGGTTATGCCTTTTTCTTTTCTAATTTGTTCAAGTCTATTTTTCACATTACATTCTCCTTCCTAATAGAAAGCTAGCTTTACATATAAGATAATCGTTTCGAGAGCAAATGTCAAGTTTGCTTTCCGTTGGATTTAATATCGATAATATTGTTTGCAAAGTTTCATAGTATTCAAGAGAGTAGAAAACTAAAAGTATAATTTTCTTTCAGATACTATTTCAGATAGTATTGTTCTTATGGGTAACAGTAGTGAGCTTTCTGCAAGTAACAGTGAAAATACGTTAGTAGATTTTACTGAAAAACTTCTTGTTGATGTTAAATATTTTACTAATAACAACAATAAAGTATTAAGTGTTCCCGTATCTGAATTATTGAATTTTGGATCTGGTTTATCGTCATTAATTCCTGCATGTAATACAGTTACTCAAACAATAACCATTCCTACGGATGGTATTTATAAGATTGCTAATAAAGCTGCAGGTGATACTCTAAAATACGCAAAAAATGGGAATCTATGGGGATCTTTAAGAAAAGCTGACGGTGGTTCTAGAATGATGCAGATTTCAAAGATGGAGTCTTTGCAAGGTTCTATGAAAACAGCACTTCCGTTTAATCCTGCTCTTTTAATGATGGCTGTGGCTATTTATTCTATTGAAAAAGATATGAAAAAGATTAAAGAGACGCAGGAAAAGATACTTACCTTCATGGAAGTTGAGAATGAGTCACAGATTGAGGCAGATGTTGAGTCATTGATGGGGATTGCTTCTACTTATAAGTGCAGTTGGGATAATGAAATTTCTGTTACGAATAATCATAAGCTTGTTATCGATATTAAGAATCGTGCTAGAAAGAACATTATTGCTTATCAGAAAAAGATTACTGATATTCTTCTGTTAAAGAAGTTTATTGTGTCTAAAAGTAACGTAAATTCGACGTTGTCTGATTTAGGAAAAAAGTTTAAATACTACAGATTGTCATTGTATATTTTCTCTCTATCATCTTTGATGGAAATAATGTTAAGTGGTAATTTTTCGGAAGAGTACATTAGTAATGCAGAAAATGAGATAAAGAAATTGTCTGATGACTACTGTGAGAAATTTGAAAAAAGCTCTTTATATTTAGAAAAACTTGGTAATTCGGAAGTGGAAGTCAACGTTGTGAAAGCTATAGGTACTGCTGGTACTGCTGTTGGTAAGCTAATTGGTGGTATTCCTTTAGTTAAAGATGGTTCTGTTGATGAGTTTTTACAAGATAAAGGAAACGGATTACATGAAAATGCTAATGTAATTGGAGTAAAAGCAGTGAAGGAGTTTGCTGTTTTGCGTGATCCGGAAACAAAAGTGTTTCTGGAAAAAATGGAGGATATAACTCAAATCTACAATCGTACTTCGCAAATATGTGTTGATAAAGAAAAAATATATTTGTTGTAAGTCATATATTGTTTCATGTTGTGAGAAAACGTTTAACGCGTTGATGGATAAAGGCTATGATCAGGCAGCTCAAAGTGATAGTTATCCGATAGATGATGTTTTTTAAGAGCTTGAACGATGATTGGCAACCGTGGGGTAATCTTGGTTTTAGAAAAATACGCGTAAAAAATTATTACATTTACTTTTTGGTTGATGAGAATAGAAAAGAAATTCAAATACTCGCGGTTATTTACGTTAGAAGTTACTAGGCTAGGCAACTGGAACAATTGTAATGTAAACGTGTTATTAAGCAGGTCTTAAACCTTTTTGCAATATTTTTCTATCGTTAAAAAGTGCACCCACTATACATAGTGTGCACTTGAAAAGAGTGTAGCCATACTAGGAGTTCTCTAAATCCACGTTGAGACTATAGTATTGATGTCAAAGGCTGATTAGGTGAGTGTGTTTTATAACGTTCGAAATTACGCTACTTCGTTCGTTACTTTTCTAATACAAACGCGCATTAGTTGTTTGTGTCGTTAACAATACTTTCTATATTTCTGCCTGAGTAGAATATGCGAATAACTGTTACAGTCATTTGGTTTTCGTCTACTTGGTAGAAAACAGTGTAGTTGTCGACTGGAACTCTGCGTATTCCTTTAGAACACCAAGGTTCCCAATTAATAAGCGTATATCGCATAGGCATAGTCTCAAGAGAACGTATAGCATGCTTAATGCGGTTGACTTGTTTTTCCGCCGTTTTTGGAACTTGTAATGTGAAGCGAATATACTCGTATAATTCGCTGAGATCAAGGAACGCTTGCGGAGAATAAATGACGCTATAGGTTGTGCTCATACGCCGTATTTCTTAGCGAAGAATTGGTCTACTTCATCTGCACTATATTGTTTGCCAGTTGAAATAGAGTCGATGCCTTTTTGTAATTCTTTATCCAACTCATCTCTTGTTAAGCTGCCTAAAGCAGTAGGAGTATTAACTGGCAAGCGGAGTTCAAATGGCATGCCTTTTTGTAAAACGATTTGGCTGTAAAGCATTTGGATTGCTGAAGATGGTGTTATTCCAAGTTGGTTCAATATGTTTTCGGCGTTTTCTTTAAGATTTGTATCGATTCTTGCATATACAGCGTTCGTGTTTGTCATTGTGTTGGCTTCCTTTCTGACCTTATTTTACAAAATTCTTGCAAGCATATGCAAGCGAATGAAAGAAAAAGTTTAATCACTATTCAGATTATAGCTTTCCGTTGTTGTATCTTCGGATTCAAACTCAAGATATTAAGCCAATTTTAAACCTTTTAACGATTACCTTTTTCTATCGTAAAAAGTGCACCCAATATCCATAGTGTGCACTTGAAAAATTAAAAAATTTTTCTTTAATAAAGCTTGTATGTATGGTTTTTTTTTAATAGTAATACTATTAAAACTAAACAGACTATTATGGATTCTAATTTTAATAGAATTGCATTCTTATTAGAATTGCATATTAAGAATAAGGAGAACTTATGAAATTAATTAGACCAGATAGTAAATATATCCAAGGTTATATAGAAGCAAATGAAGAAGATGAAATTTTTAGGCCGAGTGCAGAAAGACGTTTTATACACCCTGAGACAATTATAGAGAGTTCTTATAACTATGAACATGGTATAAATTTGCCTGAAAATTATGTTAAAGCTACTACGTTTTGGCTGATAGATAATGAAAAATTTATTGGTGAAATTAATATTAGGCATGAATTAAATTCTTTTTTAATTAACTATGGTGGTCACATAGGATACGAAGTTAGACAGTCTGAATGTATGAAGGGCTATGGAACAAGAATGCTTTCTATGGCACTTACATATTGTAAAGAGACTTTGAATCTACATAAAATTCTGATTACGTGTGATGATGACAATATTGGATCCATACGAGTTATAGAAAATAATGGTGGAATTTTAGAAAACAAAGTGAAAAATAGCCTACCAAGGGGAAATGTTACAACAAGAAGGTATTGGATTAATATATAGAGGAGAGATGATGAGCGAGACGAATGTAAGACCGGTGCTTTTCAGGCATGCTTTTTGGGGTCATGTGATTACAGAAACTGTTGCTGGCATTTGCACGCTGATTGTTGCGCTGCTTGTACAGCAGTTCGTAGGGCACCGCATACTAGGTTGGGAAACGGTGGCAATACTCGCACTGAGTGTTGTGGTGTTTTCGCTGCTAAGTACAGCGTATCTGCAGTGGGATAGGCATCGCAGACCAGATGACGGGTCTGGTGATTTGCTTATTGGAATCATCGATTTTGTGCTCAGGCTGCTGGTGACCTCTGGTATTGCTTCATTGATTGTTTCCAATACTACGCTGCTAAGCATTATTATTGGCGCAGCGATCACTAGTGTGTTGATATTTGTTTTTGAAAAGCCTTGGCAGCCAGGTATGACGGATGCGCAATTACAGGAAGCTTCAAAGAAATCGGTTGAGCTTGGCGTTCAAATGCTTGAAGAAGAACGCGTAAAGCGCGCCGAGGCGAGAAACAAGATTGCATTACAGCATGCGAGCGAAGGTAAAACAGACACTCCTAGAAGTGTGTCTTTAACATTTTCCTCGTTAATTGTTGCGAATATGCTGATTGAAGCAGTATGCGATGTTGTCACATTTTTGCTTGCGTTGATGCTGCAATGGTGGATGCTTGGTACTATTGCTGGCTGGCGAACGCTGCTTGTCATGTTCTTGGGCAATATGCTATTTTCTTGTGCGGCGGCTGCGGTTATGGTTCTGATGGGTGCATTGAAGGCTGATCAACAGAGATGCCTAACAAAAAGTTGGTCTTTCTTAGTTATTGTTTTATTGTTTAGACTGCTGATCTTTGGTGTTCTCGCTTGGCTGCTTACACCGAGTTTGGTGTGGGTAAGCGTAGTTTTTGGTATTGTGCTTACAGATATTGTTCTCGTTATCAAGCATCATCCATGGAGAAGAACAGCAGTAGCCGCATAAGATTTTGTAAGACTGTTTTCTTCTCTTTTGAGCAGAAGGCTCTACGAGCGTCGAAAGCGTTGTTTTTATGCTGATAGTTACGCAATACATAATTATGTGATAAAAAACACCAAAATACGTATAATAATGTGATTAAATGCACCAAAACATATATAATAATGTGATATACGATAAAAGATAACGCAAAATATAACAGAACAACAGTGCAACTACGCGTAGAAATAGCAACGCACTAATACGACTGCAATATTTAATAGCGTAACGTCAAGTGAAAGGTGAGTAATCATGAAAAGGCTGATTATGAGCAAACTTTTAGCATGGAAGAACTCACCGTACCGTAAACCATTGATATTAAAAGGCGTGCGTCAAGTTGGTAAAACTTGGATATTAAAAGAATTTGGTAAGCTTTACTACAAAAATATTGCATATTTTAACTTCGACGAAAACAGAGAGTATAAGCAATTCTTTGAAGCCACTAAAAATGTGGAGCGAATTTTACAAAATCTAATGCTTGCAAGCGGTCAAAAAATCGAACCAGAAAATACGCTGATCATATTTGACGAGGTTCAGGACTGCCCAGAAGTAATAAACTCGATGAAATATTTTTGTGAAAATGCTCCGCAATATCATGTTGCTTGCGCTGGATCATTGCTCGGAATAACGCTTGCAAAACCATCTTCATTCCCAGTTGGAAAAGTTAATTTTATGCAAATAAACCCAATGACTTTCACGGAGTTTTTGCTTGCTAATGGAGATGAAAATCTAGCGAAGTATATTGAACAAATCGATAAAATAGAGCCGATTCCAGACGCATTTTTTAATCCTCTATACGATAAATTAAAAATGTATTATGTTACAGGGGGAATGCCTGAGTCAGTTTTAATGTGGACTAAAGCGCGAGATGTAAACGCAATGCAAGAAACGTTGTTTGAGATTATAACAGCTTATGAACGAGATTTTGCGAAACATCCTAATGTTAGTGAGTTTCCTAAAATATCAATGATTTGGCATTCTATTCCGTCTCAACTTGCGCGTGAAAATAAAAAATTCTTGTATAAAGTTGTTAAAAATGGTGCGCGAGCAAGAGAATATGAAGATGCTTTGCAATGGCTGGTATCGGCACAATTGGTGTATAAAATTTATAGAAGTACTGCGCCGAGTTTACCTATTGCTGCTTATGATGATGTATCTGCTTTTAAGATTTATTTGGCAGATGTTGGCTTGTTAAGGCGATTGGCTCAACTTGCTCCTACTGCGTTTGCGGAAGGCAATAGACTGTTTACTGAGTTTAAGGGTGCTTTAACAGAAAATTATGTTTTGCAAGCGCTGCTTACTCAATTTGAAGTGATGCCGAGATACTGGTCTCAAACGAATCCGCCGTATGAAGTGGATTTTCTTATCCAACGAGAAAATGATATTTTCCCTATTGAGGTTAAATCTGAAGCAAATATTAATAGTAGAAGTTTGAAAAAGTTTAAAGAATTATTCCCGAATCAAACGAAATTACGTATACGGTTCTCGCTGAATAATCTCAAACTAGATGATGATGTGTTGAATATTCCGTTATTTATGGCTGATTATACGGATAAGCTTATAGGACTTGCGCTGAAAGAGAACGATTGATAAAGAAAGATAATTAAAAAAGTGAACGATTAGAAGATATAGAAATAAGCTAGTGTAAAAGTTAAATGAGTGTCAATTGACGAAACGTTGCAAATCCAGTCTAGGTGGGGGATTTCTTCTAGGCTGTTTTAGGATGGTTTCTCGCGATTTTATCAGTTATAACTTATAAATTATCGATTTTGTCATTAAATTTCACTTATAAGTGATAAGTGCGGTGAAAAGTTGTATGTTCAGGTCACTTATTTGCTTGCTTCAGAGGAAACGGTTAGTCGCGAGTTTGGAGTGTATGATGCTATTCGCGATAATTTCCCGAAATATGTTGTTTCTCTTGATGAGTTTGACATGAGTCGAAATGGGATTAAGCACAGGAATATTCGTGACTTCCTTTTATCTGATAAATGGGACTAAACAGACTGGTATAGATTCTAATTTTAATAGAATTGCATATTAAAAATAAGGAGCACGTATGAGATTAATTAGACCAGATAAGGAATATATCCAAAGCTATATAGAAGCAAATGAAGAAGATGAAATTTTTAGGCCGAATGCTGAAAGACGTTTTAGATATTCTGTGCAATCATAGCTGTTCAATCAAAGCTGTGCAATCATAGTTGTGCAATCATAGCACGATATTTCGTAATTGCTTTTTCTAGGAGAAGATGATGAGTGAGATGAAGGTAAGTCCGGTGCTTTTCAAGCATGCTTTGGTGGGCATGTGATTACAGAAACTGTTGCTGGTATTTGCACGCTTATTATTGCGCTGCTCGTCATGTTCTTCGGCAATATGCTATTTTCTTGCGCGGCGGCTGAGGTTATGGTTCTGATGGGCGCATTGAATGCTGATCAACAGAAATGCCTAACAAAAAGTTGGCCTTTCTTAGTTATTGTTTTATTGCTTCGACTGATGATTTTCGGTGTTCTCGCTTGGCTGCTTACGCCGAGCTTAGCATGGGTAAGCGTAGTTTTTGGCATTGTTCTTACCAATATTGTTCTCGTTATCAAGCAGCACCCACGTAGAAGAACCGCAGTTTAACTACACGTAGAAATAGCAACGCACTAATACGGCTGGTCTCAAACAAATTCGCACATAGTTTGTGGATATTTACTGATTAGTGTTATAGGAGTATACTATGAAAAGTATAGCGAACGCAAATAGTGTGGTTCACGGTAGAACTTCGTCAGTGCGCAAAATAAGGGAGATGTGCCGTTTTACGTGAATTAACGACTATTGCGTATCACGAGGTGAGGGATATGAAGAAAAATATGAAGCATCGTGTGTTGGCAGTGTTGAGTGCTGTTTTGTGTGTGCTTGCTATGACATTGAGTGTGTCAGCGCTGCCAGGGCTGGCTTATGCCAAAATAACGAAGAATCCATTGTTTGCTGCTGTTTTGGCTGCTGCTGCCGAGAATGATAAGAGCAAAGATGCTGGTAAAGATGTCGGTAAATCGGGTAAAGAGAAGACTAACGCTGAAGGTATCGGGGCAGCTAATGGGGAAGCTGGTAAAGGGGAAACTAATAGAGAAAGTACTGTAGGTAATAAGGGAACTGTTAAAAATCCTAATGGGGTGGGGTCTGTAAATAAGAATAATTCTGGCAATGGTGCCGGGAAAACTGCTGGCAATGGTGCCGGCGCTAAGGGTGACATTCAGAAGTCTGTGCCTGCTGGTGTTGAAAATAAGAAAGCTAACGTTCCTGCGAATGTTCCTGAGCGTAAATCCAATAAAGAAAATGGCAAGCAAGTAGATAAGAACAAAGACGCAAAAGAGAAGGCTAAGAAAAAGGCTGAGGAAAAGGCTGAGGAAAAGGCTAAGAAAAAGGCTGAGGAAAAGGCTGAGGAAAAGGCTAAAAAAACTAAGGGTCAAGATCGTGATGCAGATACTCTTGAGAAATTAACCCTAGACCAAGTTAAAAAGCTTCCTGCTTGTGTAGGTTATCGTGGAAGTGGATTTTTCAGTAATGCAATTATATTTCGCCCTGACTCTGGTTCTGGAAACGCGTGTGCTATTAGTGCTGATAAGCTACCTACTAATTTTGATAGTATTCGAAGAGAAATTTCAAAGCTCAATAATGATGGCAATGGCTCAGTTGATTTTTTTGGTGCATTCGTGTATGCGTACGGGAGTTTGTCAAAAGGTAAGGAAGGTCTTTTTTCAGGGAAAACTATTAGTAGCATTGGCAACTACGACAGGTTTGATGTAAGTAACGTTACAGACATGTCCTATCTATTTAAGGATTCCTCATTAACTGATTTTAGTTTTTTGAGTAGTTGGAATGTGAGCAAGGTTACGAACATGAGCAACATGTTCGAGGGGTGCGCTGGTTTAAGTGATATTAGCAGTTTGAGTGGGTGGAATGTTGGCAGTGTCACGAACATGAAGAGCATGTTCTCGGCTATTATTGCGGACGAAGATAAACGTGAAAGTTTTGATCTAGCCGGATATGCAGGTTTGATGAATATTACTTCGCTTGAACCTTTGAAAGACTGGAATGTTAGTAACGTTACGAATATGGATAGCATGTTCGAGGGTTGTGGCAGTCTAGAAGATTTTACTGGTTTGGAAAACTGGAAAACTAAAAAAGTCGAGTCAATGAACAGCATGTTCAGATACTGTATGAATATTGGTAAAAATTTGAATGCGTTTCAAAAGTGGGATGTAAGTAAAGTTACAGGCATGAGGGCAATGTTTGCGGTGACACAGATTCAAAATACTGTTGGCATAGAAGATTGGAATGTTAGTAACGTTACGGCAATGGATGACATGTTTGCAAATTGCTTTAAGCTTAACAATATCAAGGAATTAGCTAATTGGGCTAAATCTAAGAGTAGCACAAACAGATTAACTAGCACGTTTAGAATGTTCTATGGATGCAACAATATTAGTAGCATTGAGCCTTTGAAAGATTGGAATGTTGGCAATGTTAAGAATATGCATGATATGTTCAACGGTTGTAGTGGCTTAACGAGTCTTTCATATATAAAAGATTGGAATGTTGGCAATGTTACGAAAATGGATGGCATGTTTAAAGGTTGTAAGGGCTTAAATAGCCTTTCAGATTTAGAAAACTGGAAGGTTGACAATGTTACTGACATGCATGACATGTTCAACGGTTGTAGTGGATTAAGTAATCTTTCTGGTCTAGAAAAGTGGAATGTTAATAAGGTTACGGATATGAATAGCATGTTCAGCGGTTGCGCTGATTCCGACTCTGACACTAAAACTGGATTGACTAATATAAGTGCATTGAGTAATTGGGCAGCAAAGGTCGGCAATGTTACGAACATGTCTAGCTTGTTTAGTGGTTGTGAATTGTTGGTGAACATTAGTGATTTGAAAGATTGGAATGTTGGCAATGTTACGGATATGAATAACATGTTC
>NZ_JBKFXI010000001.1:71149-183290 GCF_046507715.1 Gardnerella sp. Marseille-Q9691
TTGGGCAGCAAAGGTCGGCAATGTTACGAACATGTCTAGCTTGTTTAGTGGTTGTGAATTGTTGGTGAACATTAGTGATTTGAAAGATTGGAATGTTGGCAATGTTACGGATATGAATAACATGTTCAACGGTTGTAAGAGCTTAAGTAGCCTTTCAGATTTAAAAGACTGGAATGTTGGCAATGTTACGAACATGTCTGGCATGTTTGCGGATTGTAAAAAGCTTACTAGTGCAGAGAAGTTGAGTAATTGGGCAGCAAAGGTCGGCAATGTTACGAACATGTCTAGCTTGTTTAGTGGTTGTGAATTGTTGGTGAACATTAGTGATTTGAAAGATTGGAATGTTGGCAATGTTACGGATATGAATAACATGTTCGGCTGGTGCAAGAGTTTAAGTAGCCTTTCAGATTTGAAAGGTTGGAAGGTTAACAATGTTACTGATATGCATAGCATGTTCGAGGAGTGCATTGGATTAAGTAATCTTTCAGGTCTAGAAAACTGGAATGTTGGCAATGTTACGAATATGCGTGATATGTTCAGCCACAGCTTTGTTGAAGGTACCGATAAGTTGACTGATATAAGTGCATTGAGTGGCTGGAATGTTAGCAATGTTAATGACATGTCTAGCATGTTTGCGGATTGCAAATCGCTTACTGGCACTGCTGATTTAAGCAAGTGGGATATTTTAAAAGTTACGAATCTTAGTTTAATGTTTTCCAATGCAGGAGCAGAAAGTGGCGACAACTTCGTATTAGATTTCAGCAATAAGACTTTTACAAAATCGAAGACACTTGTGGCTAATGCTGACCCTGATGATCCGAGCAAGCATTACTTTTCTGTTGATGGTATGTTCGATGGTTTTAAAGGAACATTGATTGCGAATAACTTGCGGTCTAGTAGTTTTGAGAATAATCCTGATGATGATCCTATCGCAAAACATTTTGCTATTGGTGACATATTCTCCCTCGATGAGAATGGTCACAGCAATAATATAGTCGTAACTAATAATGTTACGATTTTAGATACAATTTCAAACAATGATGATCTTAAAAATATTGCATACTACATTCCTGTTAAAGCCAAGCTAATGGAGCCTGGAGAGATGGGTTCGTGTAAGTGTGGTAGTAGCGGTGACTCGGGTGGTACTACTTATACGTACTATGTTCATGCACTGTATAATTCGAGTAATTTAGAGAAGAAACAGGATGAAAAATCGCAGGATTATGCGTACAGAATTGTAAAAAATAGTTTCGCTTCAAAGTTTAGAAGTGCTATAGATTCTCAATCGGGCAAGGAACCTAGTGAAGAAACTAGTGAAGAAACTAGTGAAGAAACTGATTCTGACACGCGAATTGCAAAGTTGAAATCGCGTGTAAAGAAATTGCAATCCGCAAGAGAATCGCGATCTGTAAGTGATGGCAGTGATGAAGAAAGCGGAGAACCTGGAGGTACCGAAGGACAGGGCAGTACTTATAAAATCTTGTTTAAGAAGTCAAGCGGAAGTACTTGCACTTGGACAGAACTTGGCGATAAAGATGGTGCTGTGCCTGTTAGTGATCCAAAGTCGCCTTTAGTGTTCTTCACTACAATGTACTATTTGGAGACCTTTGTTCAGCCAGTGCCTTTGCCGCATACTGGCGGCCAGTCGGCTGTTATGTTTACGTTCTTGTCTATTGGACTGTTCTCAATGTTCGCTGTTGCTGGCGCGTTCGGTCGTCATGGATGGGTCGCGTCTGTGCTTCCAAGCACCGCTTTGGCTGGGTTTGCAAAAGTTTTTAGCGGCGGTGCGCTCGATGTTGCCTCTGGTGCTAAACACTGCTTTGCACATTCTGTTGTAAGTGGTTCTATGCTTAAAACCGCTGTAAGTGCAGCAATCGGCTTCTTTGCTCGGTTCCGAGGCGACGGATCCACCTTCTGCAAGCATGCTAAGCAGCTTTAATATCGCTGCGCTCCTACCTGCTTGAGAGCGCAGAGCACAAGAGCGTAGCGCGCGCGAAAGCAACTCGTAGCGCTG
Organism: Gardnerella sp. Marseille-Q9691; assembly: GCF_046507715.1. Taxonomy (NCBI): domain Bacteria; kingdom Bacillati; phylum Actinomycetota; class Actinomycetes; order Bifidobacteriales; family Bifidobacteriaceae; genus Gardnerella; species Gardnerella sp. Marseille-Q9691. The sequence goes on from NZ_JBKFXI010000001.1 coordinate 73,164, forward strand.
AGCTTGCTCAAAGTTGATGAAAGCGCAGTGTGCTTTTAACGCGAGTGAGGTCTGCCTTCGTCTCGATTGATGCAGGCAGTGATAGTGGTAGTTGGTGGTACTGGTATTGGTAGGGGTAGTGGTACTGGTAGTGCTAAAACGAGTGTACATTTGTCTGCTTGTAATACTAACCAGCATATATTGTGGTTATGTTTATTTTAATTGACTGTATTTAGTAGTTTGTGACACGCCCGAAGTTTATAGAACTAAAATCGTCCACGGTAAAATATTCTAAAAACATGTGTTATTTTGAATATTTTTTAACGTATTTTGCGATTATTTTCATAGAAAATAGTGATTTTCAAAAAGATTGTCAAATTCATGGATTTTGCTTGAAATCCAGCATGGGGGGGGGGGTATACTCACAGCTGTACATTACATGGAGGTTTTTGATCGTACTGTTTAACAGTTTTCATGGCTGTGCTTGCAGTAAAGACAATTACCTTTAGCCTTTATTTATTGTGCAATGCGAGGGAGCGTATATATAGCAGTTAAAGGAATATTAAGGAATATTTATGAATATTCAGAAGGTTTTATTAAAAGTTTGGCGGGCGATTAGAGATTTTGTTGCTCGCTGCATTGACTCTAGCGTTGCGAGAGAGTCTAAAAAGGCTTCTTGCGCCGCTTTGCGCTCAAACGCGTCTAAAAACGCGTTCGTAAAATCATCCAAAAATGCGTCTCAAAAAGCGTGTGGTTCGTGCACGCGTCGAGCGTTACTTTCGTTATTGGTAGCATCTGCAACGTTGCTTGCTACTTTTGTGATTGCTCCAACTTCTGCTTTAAGTGCTGGTGAGAGTGCTGGTGAGAAAGTTGGTACTGAGAAGGCTGAGGGTGCGCAGTCTGGTTCTGCTAAAAATGATGATGAGAAGAAGCAGCAGACTAAGCAGAGTGAACCTAATAATACTGAGCCTGATAAGAAAAATACTGGCTCTTCAAGTACTTTAACGAATAATAATAATAAGGAATCGAATCCTGTTGAAAAGCAGAACCCTGATAGTAACAAGGTTGATGATAAGGCTAAGGCTGATGAGGCTGCTGTAAAGAAAAACGCTAAAGATGCTAAAAATAAAGCTGCTGATTCTGCGAAAGCTGTTAAAGGCACTGACAGAGGCGCTAATGATGAGCCTCAGCTTCCGGAAGCGTGCAAGAGTAATATGAAGGAATTTGGTACTTTAGCAACATGTTACGCTATTAATTACAGTAGAGCAAAACTTGGAAAAAATTATACTCAGGTTAATCATATTCTTACTCCAACAATAAAAGTTGCTGGTAAATCGCAGAAAAAATTTGCATTACCTGGTGGCGCGTGGCTTGAAATAGGTCATAAAGATAAAGCGGACGAAGATGGTAAGGATGGATACGATTTAGCTTTTTTCAAGGATAAGGATGGTAACTACATTACTAAATCTACGAAGAATATAGATAGTAGTGATGGTTCTATACGTTTTTTTGCAAACAAATGGCTTGTAGCTGGGAAATATAAGTTTACAGTTGCAATACATTATACAAATGGTTCCGAATCCAAAGCCAAGAAAATTACAGTAGAACTTAATGAAAAGTATTTACCTAAGGTTAAGCCTGGTGATTTAACGCTGAGTGTATACGATTTTGTGAAAGAGCAGGATGGTGTTGCGGTAAGTGGTAATAAAATTACTATAAAGCCAAAGTCTAGTAGTCAAGGTGCTAGCGGAGGTACTACTGGCAGTACTGATAAGAAAGACGTTTACGATTCTATTAATAATAAGCTTTTTATTGAATCGCAATCGAAAGATAAGGTTGGTTTTATCTATCATCATATGATTTGCAAAACTGGTAGTGGTAATAATGCCAGTTACACGGTAGATAGTGTTAATGGTTTGAGCTTAGGTGCGCAGACTCAGTTCGAGCATAAGGAAAATCTGATTCGTCCAAAGGATGGCACTGCAAAAGATTCTGCTGTATATGAGAATGATCCTTATACTGAGCGCTCTCAAAGTTGGATTACTGGTAAGCCACAAAATGATGGAACTTTTGAGTGCAAAGTGTTTGCTGTTAAAGATGTTGAGCTAAAACGTAAATTTGTTGGTAGTGGTGGCCCTAAAGATGTAAAATATGAATACTCTACTGTGTCGAAAGAATTTAATAGTAGAGTCGAAGCTGATAAGCAATCCCTATTTGATAATCCAGAACAAAACATTGTTGAAGATAAGTGGACTAATAAAGCGTCTATTAAGCAAGGCGTTGACTGGGATTATAAGTCAGTTACGATTGAGGTAAAGTCGAGTAAGCCTCAAAAGCCGGAGCCTCCAAAAATTGGTGATAATGATCTTACGCTGAAAGTGTATCCGTTTAATGGTAGTCCTACGGAATTGTCTGACAAGAATCCTGGCAAGAATAACAGTATTTCTGCAATGCTCGGTATGGAGCTTAAGCCTTATATTGAAGCCACTTCTTCTGCGGATAGCACGAAGAAGATTACGTTGCGCGTGCTGTGCTCTAATGGCGAGAAGAAGAAGGATAATGCTGCCGGCGGTAGTGGTGCTTCGACCGGAGGTGCTGGCTCGAGTGGAAGTGATTCTGCTGTAAGTGGCTCAAATGGCGCTAATACTGGCACTGGCTCGCAACCTGGGAAACCTTCTGGTTCGTCGCAATCTGCGGAGGATTTTGAATACAAGACTTGGAGTAGTAATCTTGCCGAGCTTGGGCTGAGTGTGCCTGAGGATACGAAGCAAACTAGATGCAATGAAGCAGGGAATGGTGATAAAAAATGTACTGCAGCGAATGTTGCGTCGCAAGCTTCTATGGAAGTGACCTTGAAGCCGACTGAGGTTGGCGATTATCAGTGCGTTGTGTTTGCGTTAAAGCCTAAGGCACTCGAAACGTTTGATGGTCTAAAAGGCAGCTTAACGCCTACGTCGATAAGCTCTACGCTAACCACTGCTCCAGCATCTTTTAAAGAACATAAGGATTTTGCTGCTTTTACGTTCAATATTCACTTGGTGAGTAATTTTACTTTGCCGCACACGGGTGGGCAGAGTTGGAATTTGCAGCTGGGTATTCTTGCAGCGCTATTGGTGAATCTGCTGGCTGCTGGCTTTGTGGTAAGTCAAAGTGAGCGCGGTCGCAAATTAATTTTGGGAAGGTGGCGAGGCTTATGCAATCACGTATAAAGCAGTTGTATATGCATTTACTCGCCGTGCTGCGCATAAGGCGACTGCGTACGCATTTGCGCATAAAGCCTTCCTGTTTCGCGCATTGTTTTATTGCGTATTGTTTTATTGCGCAATCTTTCGGGATTTGGGAGCGTGATAACACAAGGTAAATGCTAAAAATTTTAAAACTTTACTCGTATGAGCATTATTAATGCAAACTAATTCTCTAGTTGCCGTAAAACGGCAAATGAAAGGAGTGAACATGAAAAAGTTCACTAATAAATTCGTGGCGGCGGTGGCGTCGCTTGCGATGGCTGGCACGCTGTGCGTCGCCGGCGCTGTAACCGTATCCGGAGTTGCGTGGGCTGCTGGTCCTAAGCGAGATCCTAACGCGCATACTGCACCTGCTGCGCCAGCTCCGTGGGAGCAGGGTGCTCCAAAGAATGGCACTATAACCATCCTTAAGTGTGTGGAGAAAAAGAAGGATGGTAAAGCTACTTCTTCTTCTAATACACCAACAGGTCCTCAATGCAAAGCTGGTTACGAGCCACTTAACGATGCTACTTTCAAATTGACTAAAGTCACTTCTGTTAAGGAAGGCAGCCAGTATGTTACTTTGGATCTTAGCAAATTTGAGTCTTGGCAGAAGATTGCGAAGCTTGTTACTAAGCTGAACGATCACACTATTACAGATACTGGCGCTGATGCAGAAGTCAAGCTTGATACTAATAACGTTATTGGTCCGAAGAACACTGATAAAGATGGTATAGCCAAGTTTGGTACTAATGATTCTCCTATTGATCTTGGCTTGTACAAGGTTGAGGAAACTAACGCGCCTAAGGGCTATGGTGTTTCTGATCTGCAATCCTTCTATATGACTCTTCCTTTGCCAGAGTACACTACGACGAAAGTCGAGAATAGTAACGAAACCAAGACGACTGTGGCTTATAACTATAATCCTACTGTTAAGCCGAAGAATAAGGATCTCTCGACTACTATTCAGAAGGTTTACGATAAGACTAAGTTCGCTAGCGTTAAGGATAAAGTGCCTTTCACGATTACTGCCGGAGTGAACATAGCTAAGCGTGATGACAGGAATTTGACTGCTAACGATCTTCAGGGATATAAGGTCTTCGATGATGCTCCAACCGCTGCATTCAAGACTATTGATGCAAGTGTTGTGAAGAAAGTTAAGATTAACGGCAAAGATGTGACTAATGACACTACGACTACTTATTACAAGGTAGAAGATCCTGTTGTGAACAGTACTCAAACAGACAAAGCGAATGATGATGCTACTGAAAATCAGAGAGGTCTTGCTGCTGGTCACACTCGTATTTCTGTTAAGTTCGAAAAAGCAGGTCTTGACAAGATTGCTGAAGAAATAAACGGTTGTAAAAAAGCAGGAGACACTATTGATGTTGAAGTAGATCTTGAGTTTGAGCTTAATTCTGATTACCAGACTGGCACTGCTCCAACCGAATCTAAGCCAATGTCTGAGGATGATAAGAAGAAGGATGAGATTGTAAACAAGTCCGGCTTCTTCCCAGCACATCAGAAGGATACTAGTGCTTTGCCGCCAATCATTCCTGAGAATAAGAAGGCTCAAGCGACTATTGACTTTGGTTTCCTTAATGTCCATAAGTACTACATGAAGGACGGCAAGCAAGAACCGCTTAAAGATGCTGAGTTCAGGATTTTTGCTGATGAGAAAAAGGCAAATGCTTGCGCTCAAGGTCTGAAGGAAAATAAGGAACTTAGCGCTATTGAAGATTGCAAGGTTGCGTCAACTATTAATGATGCTACTGCAAATGCTGGTTCTCAACCTGCTGGCGCTGCTACTACTGATGTGCAGACTGCTAAAACAAATGATAAAGGTAACTTCGCGAAGGCATACAAGACTCGCGCTAGTGTTCCTGTTTATCTTGTTGAGGTTAAAGCTCCTAAGGGTTATGCGATTTCTCCTGTAGTTCATGCTGTGACTGTTACTAAGGATCAGACTAAGACTGAGGAGTTTGAGGACTTCCCACTTAAGGGTGGCGAAGACGGCAAGAGCTTCTGGTTCAATCTTCCTGCAACTGGTGCTGCTGGCGTGATTCTGTTTGCGCTTGCTGGCATGGGCTTGATTGCGGCAAGCGTGTTCCTCTACATGCGCAATCGCAAGGAAGAAGAACAGCAGCAGAACGCTTGATCAATGCGTTAGCCGATGTTGATTAGATGACGTTCGGCTTAGCGTTCAAAAGATTTAGGCACTTTGTACCAGGACACGCCAGCGTAGAAACAAAATGCTAAATGCATTTTGTTTTAAACGCTGCGGCGTGTCTTCTGGTACAAAGTGCTCTAATCTTTTGCGCACTACATAGGTTGAATGCATTACGCCAAGTGTGGCAGAGATTCGAGATTTTTCGCCGCGAACGAGGTGAGCCTCAGCATCGCTAGATGGTGACTCGCCGAGAGAGCAAGAAAAATCAAGAATCTCGGTGATGAAAGATACGCAAAAGTTTTAGATATTCAGAAGGTTTGATGTATTTCTATACGAGCAATAAAAGAGGAGCGTAGCGACGGGACTTGCGAGGAGAGAAATACTCAAACCCCGCGCAACACCAAGTAAGAAAACCGCGCACTACACAAATCTGCATTAAAACATTTGCATCCGCACATTGGAGTAGGAATGAAGCCTAATAAGAAGGAAAAGCAAGTAAAACGCAAGAAATCGCATTTGCGCCGTATTTTAGAGCCAATCGTTCTCGCGCTTGCAGCAATTTTGTGCTTCACGTATCCAGTTGCGTCAACGTTGTGGAATAACAAGGTGTCGAAGGAGATTTCTGTTGCTTATGATCGGTTGAGTCGTAAGCAGACTGCGGGCGCTAGAGAGAAGATTTTGAACGCGGCTCGTCGTTATAATGCGCGCCACAAGTCGATTATTACTGCTGATCCGTACGATGGTACGACGGATTATATGAAGACGCCGGAGTATAAGGATTATGCGAAGCAGTTGGATGAGCCGATGGGGATTATGGGTATCGTAAAAATCCCGAAGATTGGCGTTAAGCTGCCGATTTACCACGGTAGTTCGCAGGAGGTTTTAGCGTATGGTGCTGGGCACTTGTATGGCACGGATTTGCCGGTTGGTGGTAAAACTCGTCACGCGGTTGTGACGGCGCATACTGGTTTGCCTAATGCGACTATGTTTGATGATTTAGTGGAGTTGAAGAAGGGTGATTTCTTTTATTTTGACGTGCAGGGGGAGACGCTGCGTTACAAGGTGTTCCGCATTAGCGTGGTCGATCCGCATGATATTAGGTTGCTTCAACGCGAGAAGGGGCGCGACTTGGCGACGCTGCTTACATGTACGCCGTATGGTGTGAATACGCAGAGGCTGCTGGTTGCGGGGTATCGCGTGCTACCGGATCCGGTTTCCGCGCCGGGCGATAAGTTGCAGTGGCCGCTTTGGATGACGATGTTCGTGCTCGCGCTTATAGGGTGTTTCGTGATTCTTGCCACGATGATTATTGCCGCGGTTCGCAGGCATCGTAAGAATATTGCGCCGCATGGAAGGCATTTAAACTAACGCTAGCTATAGCGCGGTTGTGTGCACTTTGAGCGCATTGTGATGCGGTTTGTTTTGCGCGATTGCGTTTGCTTGCGAGCGTGAAAATGATTGGTGTTAATAGAATGGATATCATGCTTAAAATCAAGCTATCAAGCCAATCTAAATTTTTTGCGATAGTACCTTCTTATCGTTAAAAAGTGCACCCACTATCCATAGTGTTCACTCAAAAAAGTGTATAAATACTACGAGTGCTCTCAATGTAGATTGAGAGCACTGTAAATGATGCCAAGCGCAGATTAGCTGGGTGCGCTTCTAATCACGTCTATATTTGTTATCTCGTTTCATTTGTTATCTCACTGCATTGTTATTTAGTACCCCTTGTTATCTCATCTCTTTTTTGCCAAATTGTGTTATTGCAATCAAAAATACAAACACAGATATTGCAATTGCACATGGCAAAAATGGTATAAGATTAAATCCGTTTCCTAATCCTGTTGATGTAACTGCATGTAGAGAGCGGGAAACCATATATCCGCTGTAACAATAAGGATAAACTACCCAAAGTGGAGTATTTGCTATTAATACGCCAGGAATCACAAGAAGTATATTTAATCCAACGGATAACATTGACTTTTCAAAAAGCACAGTAATCGCCCACATGACCATTACGCTTGGAATCATAGTCAAAAACAGATCTAAACACCATTTTAGTAGATACATAATTGGGAGCGTTTCTGTAACTCCTGTGCTACTGGTTGCAAACAATCCTGCTATAACGAATACAGCAAAAAATACAACCATTTCCATAAGCAAATAAAATAACAGTACGCAAAATTTTGCAGCAGAAATCGCGTATCTGCTAACAGGCAGTGCCAGCATTTTTAGTATTCCGTTATTGCTTGTTTCTCGTCCTGCGATCATCACGCAAATAACAATCATACTAAGAGGAAGCAAATAGTATGAATAGACTAATGCGCTTTGAATAAACATAGCAGCCCATGCGTGTGTATATTCTGGAGTGAAGTAGCTATGAAGGCTTGCTACACCAGATCCAACCACAAGTAATGGCGCAATAAAAATCAAAGGAATAATTTTACTACGCTTTACTTTCTTAAATTCGATTCTAAAAAGTTCAAAAAATCTCATTTTCATAATCTCCTTATTCATAGTGCAGGTTCTTAGCCGCCCACAATCCAGAACATAAAAACAGAAGTGTTTCAACTATGGATACGATTACGACCGTAGTATTAGGTTGCGCGCTCATGGCAACTGCTGGTTTTAACATAACGATAAAAGGTGATGCCATAAAAAGCACTATGTCTGAAGAAGCCAATGCCATGCCGCTTAAAAATCCTGCTACACCAATTCCAAGCGTTACCCACATGTTTTCAAATCGTGATGATACAAAAATCATAAAGGACAATACAGGCATTGACGTAATAAATGAATATGCAGCAAAAGATATAAGAGTACTTACATTAAACGTGCCTTGTGGCAAATCTGTTACACCGATTTTTGCAAGTGCTAAATTTTGTATGCAAATAGCGATTAGTAATAGAACAGTCAGCAGCATAAATTTGCATAGGTACATAGCAGGCACACTCATAGGCAGCATATGCATCTTTTTTACTGCATTTCCCTTAAATTCCATGTTGTAGATAATGCATGCGGCGACTATTATGCCGAACATGTTTAACACCATAATCATGCCGTAAAGCTGTGTAAGAAGAATATCCATAGGAGCTAAAGGCAGATTTAATAATGTATTTTTTCGTACAATAAAATTCACAAAAGCGTACGCTGCTCCCATAACGCCAATAGCAATCATAAGAGCTATAAAACCAGTTCTCTTGCATTTTTTTAGTTCGATTACAAGCGTTTTCATAGTCTTGCACTCTGCTTCCTGATCTTATTGTCTTCATCAATCATGGATAGGAACATATCTTCCAAATTGTCGGAAGCAAAACCAGATTGTAATGCATGCTGTCGTAGTTCATCTAAACTACCTTCAAATAACAAGTGTCCGTGATTAAGTATTCCAATATCATCTGCAATAAGCTCAATTTCGGATAGCATATGAGAAGAAATAAGAATCGTGCAATCGTAAAGATCTGGCAGCGACTTAATCAGATTTCGGATTTCGTGTATGCCAGATGGATCGAGTCCATTTGTTGGCTCATCTAAAATCAAAATAGGTGGCCTACCAAGCAATGCTCCAGCAAGACCAAGCCTTTGCTTCATGCCAAGCGAATATTTTTTTGCAAGACGGTCTCCAAACTCAGAAAGACCCACTAATTCTAATGCGTCATCAACTGCACTCTTAGGTAGCGCTAAAATGCGACGTATAATGTCAAGATTTTCTCTACCTGTTAGATTTGCATAAAAAGATGGTGATTCAATAAATGAGCCTATTTCTTTCAAAATAGGTATGCGATCGGCAGGAAACTGTTTTCCGTCGATTGTAAATACACCTTTTGTTGGAGCCGTAAGCCCTAGGAGCATTTTCATTGTTGTAGATTTTCCAGCTCCATTTGGCCCAAGAAAGCCGTAAATGCTACCTTTGCGAATATGAAGTGAAACATCATTAACAGCAATAAATGACTTATATTTTTTTGTTAAATGTTCTGTTGTAACAATATTGTTCATGGCAATATCTCCTTTCAGGATTTATGATATTGCGTCAACCTTTCTACAACATTCTCTTCACCTTACATCTACCTTACATTTTTATGCGAGGTCAAAAAATGAATATTCACATGGCATAATATATGTTAGGGGGGCTCTCCATGAATCTGAATGATTATTTATTGAACAAGCATCTGCTGCTTGTTGATGATGAGCAGGAACTTCTAGATATGGTTGTGTCCATATTAAACGAATACGGTTTTTATAATATAACGACTGCAAAAAGTATAAAAGATGCCGTAGAAGCAACACAAAAATTACGTCCAGAATTAGCAATCCTTGATGTTATGCTCCCCGACGGTAATGGATTTGAGCTAATGAAGCAGATAAAACAATATAGTGATTGTCCTATTTTATTCCTTACTGCTTGCGGTGAAGATGAAGATAAGTTTAAGGGATTTGACTTAGGAGCAGACGATTATATTGTAAAGCCGTTTCTTCCAAAAGAGCTAACGTTTCGCATTATGGCAATTTTAAGACGAAGCTACAAGAACGAAAATCCCATTGTTAAACTGAAAAATAGTCAGATTGATTTTTCTTCTGCCCAAGTAATAAAAAATAACGAACATATTCAACTCACAGCCAAAGAATATGATTTACTTTCTGCACTTTATAGAAATGCTGGATGCATTGTAACAATTGACGCGTTATGTGAAGCTACATGGGGAGCTAATCCTTTTGGATATGAAAATTCTTTAATGGCACATATACGTCGTATCAGAGAAAAAATAGAACTCAATCCATCGCAGCCTGTTTCTTTAATAACAGTTAAAGGCTTAGGATATAAGCTGATTGTGGAGTAAAGCAGAATGAAAAGCATACCAAAACTAATACAACGCTTTATAAGTATTTTTCTACTAAGCTCTGTGCTTATAGTATTAATGAATATTATTGCGTTTATTGTACTTATAGGAAATTACGCTCCCGATAAAGAGATGTCTCCTTATAGCATAGCAAAGGAGACGGGAGAAGCATTACAATTATCCGCAAGTGGGGATTATGCATTATCAAAAAATATGTCTTCCAAATTGACAAATTCTGGCGCATGGGCAATTTTGATTGATAATAATACGTTGAAAGTCGTATGGAAAACAGAAAATGTCCCTGCAGGTATTCCAAACAACTATACTTTGTCTGATATAGCTAATTTGAGCGTTGGTTACATTGATGGTTATCCAACTTACACTGGCAAAAATAAGGATGGAGTTGTTGTAGTCGGATTTCCGCACAACAGCTTTTGGAAACATACGCGACCAAGTTGGAACTACAGTTTAATCTCAAATTTTCCGCAGATTGTTTTAAGCGTATTATTTATCAACATTTTGCTGATTCTTGGAATTTATTTAATAGCTAATATAAAACTACTAAAATCAATTAATCCGATTACAAAAGGGATACAACGTTTATCTAGTGGAGAAAGCGTGCATATTCCAGAAACAGGAGCACTTTCAGAAATTTCATCTAATATAAATTCTGCTTCCGATATTTTGCAAATACAAAAAGAACAATTGAGGAAAAGAGAGACTGCAAGAGCGAATTGGATAGCTGGGGTTTCGCATGATATTCGTACGCCGTTATCTATGGTTATGGGATATGCGGGACAGTTAGAAAATTCTCTCCATATTTTGGAAGAAGATCGTAAAAAAGCAACGATGATTATTAAGCAAAGTGTCAGAATGAAAAATTTGATTAATGACCTTAATCTGGCTTCAAAACTTGAATACAATATGCAACCAATTATGAAAAAAGAAGAAAATGTTGTTGCTGTTGTTAGGCAAGTTGTTGTGGATTTTATGAATATGGGTATGCAAGATGAGTTTTCGATTAAATGGGAAACGGACGAAGAATTAACTGTTTACAATATTAATGTAGACAAAGATTTATTAAAACGAGCAATATCTAATCTTATTCAGAACAGCATATCTCATAATGAAAATGGGTGTACGATTTATGTATCCGTTGCTGCAAATAATAATAATTGTATTATTTGTGTTGAAGATAACGGTATAGGTGTTTCAGATGAAAAAATCGAAAAGCTTAATCATGCACCGCACTATATGATTTGCGATACAAGTACTGCAGAGCAACGGCATGGTTTGGGTTTGCTGATTGTTCAGCAGATTATTGGTGCTCATAATGGAACAGTTGATATAAGTAAAAGCAAACATGGTGGGCTTAAGGTCTCTCTAACGATACCGCAGACTTACATATGAATCAATCTTGTGCAGCATGCATGAACGACCGTTTAATTAAATATTAATATATCGCCTTTTACATTTCCTTGATAGAAGCGCGGAATTGAACCATTTATCAGCAGTAGCAGCGTTGTTTTTTTTTTTACTAGCCAAACCCTTAAACTGTTGGATATAAGCAAACAGTTTGCGGTATGTGTTCATTAGATCTCCTTTTTGGAATTAGCCCTTTTGGGTGGCAAACTTCGCCGCCTAGAGAATCTGCAAAAATGCGCAAATCTCTGACGCAAATTGTCTCGAATAGAAAGCCGATGGGAACTTTCATTCCGACGATTGGCTTTGTTTAGAAATATGGCTGTAAGGACTAAATGTTAAAAGGTTTAGTGTGTGGTGGATTTAAGCTCACTTCTCGAGATTCTAGATGTGATTTTTTGCTATTCTTCTGTCGAGTGGTTGTGCGCTCTAGTTGCTTATATTTTGGGGAACAAATCGGTGTAAAAATTGTAAAAAAGTTCCCTACACTGTTTGATTTCTCATGGTAGGGGCTTGTTGGTTATTCCAGAAAATAATGTTCCTGAGTTTAAGAAGTTGCTTGTTGAGTATTATGAGGGTGAAGATTTGCAGGTGATTGCTTCGTTTATGAGGGAATATTGTTGGAGGTGTTAAACGTGCGCTATTATGTTGGTTCTTCTGGCTTTGTGAACCTTGCTGTTTATGAAAGAGTATAGTTTGCTAGTAAATGAAGAAATTAGTGTCGATAGTCTAGACAAATTAATAAAAAAAAATAGGATATTTATTAAGATTATTACAGTAATCAGAGCGAATAGGAGATCTTGTTTACTTAATAGTCTGTTTTATAATCATTTGATACAAAGTCGTGTTAACGAAAAGGAGGCTAGTAGTGTTATGAGGAGTAAAACTATTTTTTGTAAAAACATTTTTCAAAGTTGTCTTGTTATGCTTCTGCTGCTAGGTTCTATCTTTTCTCTTGCGGGATGTGCTGATGATGAGAAGGCGGAGCTTGCGTCGTATCATTGGGAAACAGTAGAGGTATCTCAGAAAGAATATCGCCTACCAGACGATTACATGAATAAAGGTGAACTGTATCTCTTTGTGTCACGAGACGTTCTTGATTCTCATTATGATTTGTCTAAAGTCACTCTTGGAGATAAGCCCATCAAATTAGTTGACTCACAGTTTAATTTGCCTAGTTCAGGGTATAAAGCTCTATTTTTAGTTGGTAAATTTGATTTAAAAGACAAGCCAAGTTCTGATGTTCTTAAAGTACCAGGACTTAATAAAACAGGTAATGTTGCTGTAGGTTATAAGAAGAAATAGTAGTATTTTGCACTAAATGCTTAGTGTGAATGTTGAAAGTGTTTATATCAGTCGAGGAATCCTATTCATGTAAATTGTGTTGCAATATGCGATACAATAATTTGTGATGTGTGTATGGAGGTTGATCGATATGGCAGTTACTAAAACAGCGAATGTGAATGTGAGAATACAAGAAAATATTAAGCAGCAGGCGGAGCAGATTTTGGAAACTATTGGAATTACTAGGGCTACTGCTATTGACATGTTTTATCGTCAAATCATTCTTAATAAGGGTATTCCGTTTTCGCTTACTATTCCGAAGTCGCTTCCGGCGCAAGATGATATGGATGAGAAAACGTTTAACGCGTTTATGGCTAAAGGTTATGATCAGGCGGTTCATGGTGATAGTTATCCGATAGATGATGTTTTTGAAGAGCTTGAACGATGATTGGAACAGAAAAATGTCAGATTCATCGATGAAAGAGAAGGAAAAGCAGGAACATACTCCCAGAGAGGAGAAAAATCCACTATATTGTGAATCACATGAGCAAATATGTGAGAACCTTAACAGTGCAAATAAGGAATTGCCCAAGTATAAGGTTTTACAATTGAGTGCGGAAATCTTTTCCATCTTAATTATTGTTGGAACTGCTTTTATGGCGTCCAATAAGCTACAGCTTTTTGGATGGATCACTTATTGTTTTGCAATTCTGCTTCTTGTTGTAGTTTCTCTTATTTGGGTTATTTGTGTTATTTGGCAGCGCAATATACATAGTCGTTTTAGGAGTGCAAATGTAGAGCGTAACAAATCTTTTCTTAGCTATGGCAAGCAACGGTGGAAGGGTAGAATCTCGCTGATTCTTTGTTGCTTTTTTGTGTTAAGTGGTATTCTAACTGCATTCTTTGGAATAACTGCGGTACGTCTTCCAAATCAGTGGCTTTTGCAGACTTGGGTATATGTTATATGCGCTGCAATGCCAGTTGTTTGGATGATTACGATTGCTCTTGTATGTGTCTTCTATAATCTCTATCTTATTTCGCGTGTACGGAAGATAGGTATAAGAATTGTACTTCGTTGTCTACATGTTATGCTTTGTGTATTGATTATCTTAGGTCTTGGATTTTTTGACGTTTTGTTTATTGTTGGCAGATATTCTGTGAAACAAAATCATAATGGTACATACACAGAGCACGTGGATGACATGTATGCTCCTTTTGAGTATTATCTTTATAAGTCTGAAGGCCCATTTTTCCTTAAGTATCTTCGACCAATGAAAGATTCAACTGATACTGATCCAAAAATAAGTGAATCTGAGTGGTATCGCAGAATTGATCGTAATAACAGGAAAGATACAAGATTAAAGGTTGAAGAGCCAGATAAAAATTCCGATTTGCATGATTCCGCTGAGCATGATTTAGAATCAAAGAAGGAAAGAAATGCAGCGCTTAAGATATTTGATAAGTATTTTGCGGCACAAGGATTTACGTTCAAGGAGAACTATACTGCCAAGGGGAATATGTATTTTGTTTTGAATGAAAGCCGTTCGGACATTACTTATCTGCAGTATAACAGGGACTCTCAGGATGGAAAATGTGGTCTTTATATTCTGTTTAAGGCTTCAAAATCTTCAAATGGAAGCTGGTCGCCGAGTGATGCTGATATGCAGAGCACCTATACTTATGAATATAGCACTGGGCTAATTGCAAAGAGCAGTAGGGCATATTGGTAGTAGGGCAGATTGGTTGTATGTCAGAATCGTTGGATGCCAAAATCGAAGAGTATCTGAAGATTGCCAGATAGTGATTGCCAGATAGTAGAATCCATATTTGCGTGCTCTAGTTGCTTGTGTTTTTGGGGAACAAATCGGTGGAATAATCGTAGAAAAGTTCCCTACATTATTTGCATTCTTATACTGTTACAGTTGGTAACTATAGTGTTTCACCTTGTTTCTTTTTCCGCTGTAAATTATTTGTTAGTTTGTAATTAGGCGGTATCTAAATCAAATGTTTCAATACTAATTTGGTTTCCGTCAAGTAATTTCATGATGTGTAATAACTGATTTGAAAGGAGTTGTGTCATGAGTAGTGTTATATCTTTGGGAGAAAAAATTAGAAAGGCTCGTCTGGAAGCTGGGTTGACGCAGGAGGAGCTTTCGGAATTATTGATGGTATCTCGTGCTGCTGTAGCAAAATGGGAAACGAATCGGGGTTTGCCAGATATAGAGAATCTGAAATTTATTGCATCTGCTCTAAGCGTGAGTGTTGATTATCTTTTGGATGAGAACAATAGCGTTGATTTTTCTATTACTAAGAAGCCTATTAATCTCAATAAATATGGTTTCGACGGTAGGTTGAGCAGTTTTAAGAAGCTGAAAATTAAAGAGCAGATTGTATTAGATGAATATCCTGACTCAGAAATCAATATGCTAACTGTTGTTAAGACTTATAACAGTTCATCTGAGAAAATGGTGGATAATTTTGTTGGATGGTTTTCTACTCTCCTTGGAGGATTGCCATTGTTTGGCATATATGATTTCAGTAAAGCTGTTGCCACTCTTGTGGCTGATCAGTATTATTTGGTGGATAAAAAAGATAAGCAGTATTTCGTGCTTATAACTGATGAGTATATTATTAGCAGAATTATGGGAGTGGCGTTTAATAGTAAAAAGTTCCGTATTGGAGATAAAGAATTTATGAAAGTTGGTTTGCTTCGTAATAAGTAGTAAATGGGTGGGTGGGTCTGGTTTTAATATTTTTTCTCATAATATTTGTTGATAAAAAACATGATTAATGGAGAAAAGGCGACTGAAATAGCTAAAAGAGCAGCTGGAAAATATGCTTTTGTGATAAATGCAATTATGGCAATTATTCCCATTAGGTGCATCAGTATGAATGCCATTGTTGCATTTACTTTATCTTTTATTTTCTCGTTTCTTTCATCGTTCACATTTATTTTGTAGTTGTGGTCTTTTTCCATCATCTTATAGTGCATGATTTTTACGTGTGAAAGTGAGATAATTGCAACAAAAACAACTGACAGTACAATTTCTACGGATTCGTTCAGTTTAAGAGTCAGTGCAAGAATTAGTCCGCAAATTCCTATTACATATCCTATGTACCAAAAATTCTGGGTTTTCTGTTTTTTCATTTTTTATCTTCCTCGTAGATAAATATTTCTTCGATTGTTAAATCAAAGTACTTAGCAATTTTGTATGCCAATATGATTGACGGGTTGTATCTTCCATTTTCCAAAGAACCGACTGTTTGTCTTGATACTTCGAGTGCGTCGGCAAGTTCTTCTTGGGTTATGCCTTTTTCTTTTCTAATTTGTTCAAGTCTATTTTTCACATTACATTCTCCTTCCTAACGGAAAGCTAGCTTTACATATAAGATAATCGTTTCGAGAGTAAATGTCAAGGTGACTTTCCATTGTATTGAATAAAGATGTGGTGAGCACTTGTCGTGAGTTTTACTTTGCTTGTGCTGATGTTAATGCAGTGCCATTGCAATGCAAATGCAATGTTGTATAATTGCCGTAAGGAATAAGGGGTGATTGTATGGCGAAAACAGCTAACTTGTATACTCGTATTGATCCGGAGTTAAAAGAGCAGGCAGAGTATATATTGAATTCTTTGGGTCTTCCTCCTTCGAGTGCTATTACTATGTTTTATAAGCAGGTTGTTTTACAGCAGGGGCTTCCTTTTGATGTGAAATTGGGTTATAGAGAGCCGCGTGATGTGAGTTCTATGACTCAAGGTGAGTTGAATGATGAGTTGGAAAAGGGTTATAAGTCAGTTTTATCTGGTGATGTGAAGCCTGCGGATAAGGTTTTTGCGTCCTTGCATAGGGAATTTGATTTATGATTTACACGGTGCACATTTCGCGTGAGGCTGAAGAAGACTTGCGTGGTATTTATGCTTATATTGCGTTTAATTTACTGTCTTTGAAAAACGCGCAGGGGCAGATAAATAGGTTGGAGGAAGCAATATTGAGTCTTGATGAGTTTCCTCTTGCGCATCGTTTAGTTAGTTTTGAGCCATGGAGGAGTAGAGGTTTAAGGTTCATGGCGTGTGATAATTTTCTTATTTTTTATTTTGTTTTTGAAGAAAAGTATGAAGTCGTGGTTTCTCGTGTGCTTTATGGGAAAAGAGATATTGAGAAAGTTATAAATGGCAATTAAAGTTTTAATGATATCTTTTTCTATCGTTAAAAGGTGCACCCAATATCCATAGTGTGCACTCAAAAAAGTGTATAAATACTACGAGTGCTCTCAATGTAGATTTAGAGCACTGTAAATGATGTCAAAGGCTGATTAGGTGGGTGCAAGTTTGCCTTTGTGTAGCAGGGATTAGTGAGGGCTATCGTTAAAAGGTTTAATGCGTTGTTGTCAGAGCAAGGCTTCCTATTAGTTTTTTAAGCAGCCAATAGGAACCACGTAAACACCGTCTTTACGGCAATACGCAAAGTCACCTGTTCCAGTTAAAACCATAAGGAAAGATGGCGCGTTCATTTTATCGGTGTCGATTTTATCTTTCATCGCTTTAAGACTTTTTGCACCATCTTCAATGAGTTTGCTGCCTCCGAGTTTAATTTCAATAAGACTGTATTTACCATTTCTTAAATGAATAACCGCATCGCATTCCTGTCCGTCTTTATCTCTGTAGTGATAAACCTCGCTGCCCAGAGAATCTGCAAAAATACGCAAATCTCTGACGCAAAGTGTCTCGAATAGAAATCCGATGGTGAACTTTCATTCCGACGATTGGCGGGTTTTCGTTCCGATGATTGGCGAACTTTCATTCCGACGATTGGCGGCATCAGTGAAGATGGTTGGAAAGTGCGGTGCAAACATGAGAGAAAACGAATTGGCGGTCGGTTGCGCTCATTTGTCGGCAGAAATTGCGCTTTTAAAGGCAATTGCCAACCGTACTTGCTACTACGCAACTGCTGTTTCAGATATAATTTCACCATGATTATGATGAATTCGAGTTTGGAATGGAGATGTTTTTATGATTTTAGCAGATAAAATATTGGAATTGCGTAAACAAAACGGTTGGTCGCAGGAAGAATTGGCGGACAAATTGGGCGTCAGTCGCCAAGCTGTTTCCAAATGGGAAGGCGCACAAAGTATCCCAGATATGGAACGGATAATTGCATTGAGCCGTTTGTTTGGTGTTAGTACAGATCTTCTGGTAAAAGATGAAATTGATGTTATGGGGAAGAACGTCAACGCAGATGAAAATGCCTGCCAGGAAGAAGCCGGCGTTCGCATGCGGGTAATTGAGCTGGAAGAAGCCTCCGCTTATATTGCTCACAGAATATCATTTGCCGCCTATGTTGCTCTAGGCGTTCTTCTTTGTGTTCTGGCGGCAATCCCGTTGGTTGGCAGTGATCTTTTGCTTTCTCACACAGTAAATGCGCAAGTCGGTAAAACTATGGGCTTAGCATTCAGTGTTGCGATTATTACTGTAGCTGTAGCTATTTTTATTATTCAGAATTTCCGCGGAAAGCGTTATCAATATTTGGAAAAAGAGGACTTTGAAACGGCTTACGGCGTTGACAGTGTGCTCAAAGAACGCTTGGAACGTTTCATGCCGTCGTATGTGTTGCGGACGGTCAGTGGTGTCGTTTTATGTATGGTTGCCTTTATTTTTCTTATAATTTCGGATATAGCGCCGGAATTTTATCAACTTTCATCCGGCTTTTTTGTAGTTATCGCTATTGCTCTGGTGGCAGCAGCTGTTTATTTATTCGTACAGGCGAATATTGTCCGCTCGTCCTATTGCCGTTTGCTGCAACCGAAGAAAAAAACTGTCTATCCTGCAAAGATTAGCCTATTCCTCCAAGCTTACTGGCTTATAATTGTCTGCATTTATTTAGCCTACAGTTTCATCACGTCCGATTGGGGAAAAAGTTGGATTGTTTGGCCGTTGGCCGCATTGACTTACGGAGTAATAGAAGTAGTGCTCAAAGCGTGGAGGCTCGGAAAGAAATAAGTGACTTTCAGAGCCGATTTTGTGGCGAATAACAGGTGTTATCCAGACGAAATATGGTATGCTTGCGCTTATATTACCCCCAAGGAGTGAAAGTATGATTAAAAATGTCGTACATATAGGCTTTACCGTCGTGGGTGCGGACATTTTTTAGACAGCCACACCCAGCCTTCTTCTGTTCTCGATAAGATTTATTCCTCCAAGTTATCAAGTTGCTTATTTGCTGACTGGTGAAGAGACTCGTAGTAGGGAATTTGGTGTTTATCGATTGGTTAAGGATAATTGTCCTAAATATGTTTTATCGATGGACGCAATAAATTTTTCACAAGAAGGGATTATACACAAATATTTACCAGATTTTCTAAAGGAGTAAACTATGGAACATAATTGCGGATTTATTAACGATAAAAAAGCATTTAGATATAGAGCAGCAGCCATCATAGTCGAAGAAGGTTGTGTGCTATTTGCAAGAAATGATGAGGACGACTATTACTACTCAGTTGGCGGAGCGGTTCACATGGGCGAGACGTCAGAAGAAGCCGTTAAGAGAGAAGTATTTGAAGAGACAGGTCTTAATTACGAAGTAGATCACCTTGCCGTCATACACGAGAACTTCTTCATCGGCAGCTCTGGCTTAAAAGGAGTAGACTTCCATGAGCTGACATTCTACTACTTGATGAAGCCCATGGGCAAAAGAGATTTTACGAGCAAAAGCACTACAGAGTCAGGTGCTAAAGAGACAATGCATTGGTTACCTATAGATGAGCTTGATAAGTGCAAGGCTTACCCGACATTTATGAAAGAATATCTTAAATCGGAGCATAGTGGAATAGAGCATATAATTTCAGATGAAAGATATTAATGAATCCCGCTATTATGGCAAGAGATCGTTACGTGGAAAATTTGATTTAAAAGACAAGCCAGTATCTGATGTTCTTAAAGTACAAGGTATTGATAAAGCAGGTAATGTTGCTGTAGGCTATAAGGAAAAGTAGTAATATTTTCACTCAAGAATCAAGCTATCAAGCCAATCTTAAACCTTTAACGATAGCTTTTTTAATAACCGTTAGCATAATAATGATTGTTATTAGGGATGGTTATTCCAGTAGTGCGTCAATATTTCGTTTTGAGTATAGAAGTCTTCGCACTTCCATAGTGTCGTCGATGACAACGTAAAAAACAGAAAAGTTGCGTACGTTAATCCTGTAGTAAGGGTGTTCTTGTGTTTTTTGATTAATTACTTCTTGCGCTATCAAAGACGTCGTCTTTAGAAAGACGCGTAGAAGTGTTTGCGGCAAAAGTATCTGCTTCGTCGAGTTTTCTTTCAATGTCGTCAGTGAGAGTGGAGTATTGTTTGATGCTCATGAGAACCATAGTTCCATAACCGTTTTTTGTAAGGAATACTGGTGTATTTGAATTTATAACTGTTTCTTCTACTTCTGGGAATTTGTTTCTTAAATCGGAAACTGGACGAATATTAATCATAGTATCAACCTCCTTTTATCAAAAAAGTATCATAATCTTATCAAGATTACAATAGTTATCGCGCTATCGAACTTTTATTCTGACGTTTGGCGAGATATTGGTACGACGATTGGCTTTGTTTAGAAATGTGGTTGTAAAGACTAAATGTTAAAAGGTTTAGCATGCGGTGGATTTAAGCTCACTTCTCGAGATTCTAGATGCAATTTTGCTATTTTGTCAGTTATAACTTATAAATTATCGATTTTGGCATTAAATTTCACTTATAATTTATAAGCGCGGTGAAAATTCCTGGTTCTGGTTCTAGTTTTGGTTCTGTTTTTGTTTTACTTCTGTTTCTTACATTTGTTCGGATCATACATTTTTTATAGTAAAAGCTGTGATTTATGGAAGAGAAAAATTTTATGGATGCGAAAAGCCTGTACTAATTGAAAAAATTAAATTTTTTCTTTAATAAAGCTTGTATGTGTGGTTTTTTTTTTAATATTAATGCTATGAAAGCTAAACAGACTATTATGGATTCTAATTTTAATAGAATTACATATTGGGAATAAGGAGCACGTATGCGACTAATTAGACCAGATAAGAAATATATCCAAGGTTATATAGAAGCAAATGAAGAAGATGAAATTTTTAGGCCGAATGCTGAAAGACGTTTTAGAAATTATGAGACAATTGTAGAGAGTTCTTATAACTATGAACATGGTATAAATTTACCTGAAAATTATGTTAGAGCCACTACATTTTGGCTGATAGATAATGAAAAATTTATTGGTGAAATCAATATTAGGCATGAATTAAATTCTTTTTTAATTAACTATGGTGGTCACATAGGGTACGAAGTTAGGCAATCTGAATGTATGAAGGGCTATGGAACAAAAATGCTTTCTATGGCACTTACATATTGTAAAGAGACTTTGAATCTACATAAAGTTTTGATTACGTGCGATGATGACAATATCGGCTCAATAAAAGTTATAGAAAATAATGGTGGAATTTTAGAAAACAAAGTGAAAAATAGCCTATCAAGGGGAAATGTTACAACAAGAAGGTATTGGATTAATATATAGAGGAAAGATGATGAGTGAGACGAATGTAAGGCCAGTGCTTTTCAAGCATGCTTTTTGGGATAATGTGATTATAGAAACTGTTGCTGGCATTTGCACTCTTATTATTTCGCTTCTTGTACAGCAGTTCGTAGGGCACCACGTACTAGGTTGGGAAACTGTGGTCATACTCGCGCTGAGTGTTGTGGTGTTTTCGCTGCTAAGTGCAGCGTATCTGCAGTGGTATAGGCATCGTAGACCGGATGACGGGTATTTGCTTATTGGAATCATCGATTTTGTGCTCAGGCTTCTGGTGACTTCTGGTATTGCTTTATTGCTTGTTTCCAATATCACGTTGCTAAGCATTATTATTGGCGCAGCGATTACCAGTGTGTTGCTGTTTGTTTTTGAAAAGCCTTGGCAGCCAGGTATGACGGATGCGCAATTACAGGAAGCTTCAAAGAAATCGGCTGAGCTTGGCGTTCAAATGCTTGAAGAAGAACGCGTAAAGCGCGCCGAGGTGAGAAACAAGATTGCATTACAGCATGCGAGCGCAGGTAAAACAGACACTTCTAGAGGTGTGTCTCTAACATTCTCCTCGTTAATCGTTGCAAATATGCTGATGGAATCAGTATGCGATGTTGTCACATTTTTGCTTGCATTGATGCTGCAATGGTGGATGCTTGGTGCTATCGCTGGATGGCGAACGCTACTCGTCATGTTCTTGGGCAATATGCTATTTTCTTGCGCGGCTGCTGCGGTTATGGTTCTGATGGGCGCATTGAAGGCTGATCAACAGAAATGCCTAACAAAAAGTTGGCCTTTCTTGGTTATTGTTGTACTGCTTCGACTGCTGATTTTCGGTGTTCTCGCTTGGCTGCTTACACCGAGCTTAGTATGGGTAAGCGTAGTCGTTGGTATTGTGCTTACCGATATTGTTCTCGTTATCAAGCAGCACCCATGGAGAAGAACCGCAGTAGCAGCATAAGATTTTATAAGACTGTTTTCTTCTCTTTTGAGCAAAAGGCTCTACGTGCGTGTGGACTATAGTGTTGATGTCAAGGTCTGATTAGATGGGTGCAAGTTTGCTCTTGTGTAGCAAGGCTTGGTGAGGGCTATCGTTAAAAGGTTTAGCGTGCGGTGGATTTAAGCCATTTCCTCGCGATTATTTACGTTAGAATGAGTCGCGCTAATCAACTGTAACAATTCTAATATCACAATGTACTAATTAGTACAAACCCCCTTGATTCCTGAACAACTTTTAGTACAATAGTACATGAAGGGGTTAGGGGGAAGTATGAATCCGCATTATAATCAAAATTACACTAGAAAGCAGATTGAAGATGTTCTTTCGATGATAAAAGAATGTATTGATGCTGGTCGTTTTAATATCGCAATGAATGAAAATCGTCAGGAGAATATAGATTTCATCAACGAATACAACATTTATCCAAGGAAGCGAAAAGAAATCTTAATGCAAATTTCAGTTGATGATTTTTGTCATAGTCTACAAAATATGAAGATAGGATATGAGCGCGAAGTTCTTTATGTTTTCGTTCCTAGAATAACATTGGCTAATGCGTTGGGAAAACAAGAGTTGGTAGACATATATACGAAGTTTAACGTGATTAAAGGTAAGAATGGAAGAAGAACAATTGTGATCTCTTTCCATAAGCTTAATAAGCCTATTAGTTATTTGTTTAGATAGAGAGTTTAAAGGAGAAATTATTATGAGTGTAAGAGTTGTATTTTGTGAAGAATGTAGAGATGAAGTTTCATATACTGTTGAAGAAAAGGAGATGACTGGAACTATTCGTGGTGTTCAGTATCACTATGTTGGCAGGGAAGCAAAGTGCGCTAATTGTGGAGCATATGTAGATGTTGAAGAAATTGGTGAATCTAATTTGAAAGCGCTTTATGATGTTTACCGAAAAGAGAATGGTATCGTTTCTCTTGAAAAGATTCGAGCAATTCCTGAACGTTATGATATTGGTAAGCGTCCACTGTCAATACTTTTGGGATGGGGGGAACACACGCTTACTCGTTATGCAGATGGTGATATACCGACTCGGCAATATTCTGAAACTTTGAATCGACTATTTGATGATCCTGCTTATTATCTGAGTATTTTGGAGGAAAATAAGGGTCGATTGATGTCTCAGCAGACTTACGAGAAAAGTTATAAAGCTGTTTCGGCTTTGATTGGTAATAATGGCATGCTTGATGGCAAAATAAGTGAAGTTGTTGCATATCTTTTAAATCAGTGCGAGGATATCACGCCATTAGCGTTGCAGAAGAGTCTTTATTATATCCAGGGATTCTTCTATGCATTTTTCAAAAAGTACATTTTTGTTGAGGATTGTGAAGCTTGGGCGCATGGGCCTGTTTACAGGGATATTTATGCGAGGTATTCGGATTATCATTTTGATCCGATTTCAAAGGTTGAATCATTTGATTCTTCTATATTTACTGCTCAGGAGAAGGCTATTTTAGATAGTGTGATCCGAAATATTTGTTGTTATAGTGGAAAGATTTTGGAAGACTTCACGCACAGTGAGTCTCCGTGGATTAATACTAGGGGGGATCTTCCAGATGGTGCTTCTTCAAATAAGATTATTGATAAACAGATGATTGGGGATTATTTTATGAAAATTAAAGAGCAGTATGGTATGAATTCTCCTAGAGATATTCAGTTGTATACGAAAGATGTGTTTGCTAGCTTGTAAGGAGGCTTTTATATGGGACGAAGTGAACACCATGTAGTTCATAACCCGAATGGTGGATGGTATGTAAAACGAAATGATTCACAACGCGCAAGCATTCACACTGCAACAAAAGTTGAAGCATTAAAAGCTGGCAGAATAATCAGCAGAAATCAGGGTACTGAATTTATTGTTCATGGTATGGATGGCAGAATTCAGAATTCTGATAGTCATGGGAATGACCCATGCCCTCCTCGTGATAGGAAATAATTTTATTATATTTGTTAATTATCTTCAAAAATATAATATATTAGTTTTTAAGACCTTGAGGTTTATACTTCTGGGTCTTTATTATTGTGTTATAGGCTGAAGGTAAATGCCAATATCAACTGAAGCCATCCGGTTTTTGCTATTTGTAGAAATGAAGAATAGCTTATATACAATCAACGTTTAATGACTATGACGTTATGTTTTACAAGATATTTTTGATAAATTTATATTTGCATTTTGTTTGAGTATATAACACTTAGAAGACGTAGATTTGAATACATAAGAACACGAACAAATATGAGCTTACTTCATGCATGTTTTTTAACTTATGATTCTATGTCAAAATCGAAATATAAACTTACGAGTGGTGTAATGCTATACCTATAAAGTAATAATCGAATATTTACTTTGATATATACAATTTTTCAAGGACGTGATTTTGTATGAGTTTCTCACCGTCTAAGTTAACTGTTAGAAAAATTTTTGATGAGAATAGAACATATAATATTCCAAATTTTCAGAGGGATTTCTCTTGGGATAATGATAATTTCGATGATTTTTTCTATGATCTATTTAGATCAAGCGATTTAGATTTTGATAATTTAGAAGTTGATGAAAAAAGTAAGTATTTTTTAGGAATAATTTTATTAATAGGTGATGAAAATCATCCAAATGAGTTAAAACCTTATGAAGTCATAGATGGTCAACAGAGATTAACTACAATTACTTTATTCTTTGCTGCTATTAGAGATTTGATTAAAAAAATTGATAAAAATTATAAGACTGATTTTGATGTAAGGTTACAAGCGAAGATTGCCAGGAGTGGCAAAGGTGTTTATTGCCCAAGAATAGTAAATAGTGCATTGAATCCTATCCTCCCTGTAGAGATACTTGATATAAATGATAGGAAAAGTAATGGGGCTTGTGTAACGCCTTCATCAAGGTCTCAAGAAGATCTTATTAAACATTATGAATACATTAAAACTAAGTTACTATGTAAGTCGAATGTGCTATCTGCAATAAATGATAAATGTAAAGTACATAAAAATTTATCAGAATTTAGTGATGATGATTATATTAGAATACTAGAGAATTTTGGTAAGCACCTATCAAATTCTGTGATTATATGTATTTTTAGTGATGAGAAAGAGGAAGCATATACACTATTTAGGAATCTAAATTATAGGGGAAAGCATTTAAGTCAATCAGATTTGATTAAGAATGAGATTTACTCTTTAATTGCTAAAGGTGACTGTGATGAATATGTATATACTAAATGGAAAAATATAGAAAATAATATATATAGTGCAGAAGAAAGTATAGAAAAATTTATTTATCACTACATGTGTGGTAGATATGCAGGTATTATTACTACAAAACTTTTTGAAAAATTCTCTAGTAAAGTTCATGAGAAGGATTGCACTGAATTTTTAGAATCGCTTGAACGTTCTTCTGAATATTACAAGGTGTTCACAAAACCTAATGATAACGATACTGTATTCGACATACATAACTACTTTAAAACTGATAATAATCAAGAACTGAAAAGATACTTTGAATTCTTTAAAAATATTGGTATATCTCAGCTAAGGATTTTGCTAATTAGTTTATTTGAATGCAGAAAATATGAATACATAAGTAATAGTACTTTTGCTAAATTTATTAAGATTTTAGCTCTGCATCAGTGTCTGCATGTTCTTGTTAAATCTCCTGCGAATAAGTTAAATTCCGTATACTCTAAATGTTCGCGAAAATTATTAAATCTTAAGGAAGCAGAAGATCAAAAAGCAAAAGATAGTAAAGCCATAGAAATTCTTAATAGCAAAGCCGCAGAAATCCTTAAAGATTTTTCAAAAGATTTAAATGCGAAGATTCCTGATAAAAATATAGTAATTCATGCTGATCTGGAATATGATTGCAGGCCATGCAAAGAAAATAGTTTTTCTAAGAATAAAAATCGTGAGATTATTCGTTTTATTCTTTCTGAACTTTCAGAAAAAGAACAAACTAAAGATACAAATAGAGCTAATGATGGATTAGGATTTATTCATAATTCTACTTTGGAGCATATTATTGATAGACAATCAGGAGAAAAGAATATATATAGTATTGGTAACATACTTCTACTAGAGAGAGACATTCATAAAAATGTATGCGAAAGTAGAAAGAAAGAAATGTATGAGAAGTCAAGGATTACTTTAACTCGTGGATTCTTTGATGACTATAAAGATTTCGATTCTGAAAAGATTCTTTATAGGAAAGAGCGTTTACTCGAAGATTATTACAATCTTGTGAAAGAGTAAATACAAATTTATTTACAATTTATAATTGTTTACAAGGCGTTGAGTACTTGTGATAGTTTCGCTGCTCTTCGCCTTGTTTTTTAATACATTCTTACGTTACGTGTTAGCGCGTAATGTGTACTTCTGTAAAGTTTAATTTGCTTAATAAATATATTCAAATGTTGCTGTATGAGAGATTATAATCCAAAAATTATGTAAATTAAGTTGGTGAAAATTTTGAAATATAAATCGTAGGATTATTTTTTAGCGGATGTCAAACTACAAATCGTATGCAACAACTTTTTGTACATTTATTACGTTTACATATCAAATAAATCTGCGTGACTACCAGTATTGATAAGCGTTAGGTTGAGAATATAAGCATTCGTGAACTTAACGTTGTACATCAGTCTTGCAACAGCGCTTTCTTAAGGTCTTCCATAGAGGAATACGATGGTACGTTAGGGTCTCTGGAAATTCTTCTAGCTTCTTGCATGGCCGCCAGTGTTTCAGCATTGAACTTTGGGATTTCTACTTTAAAAGGAAGTCCTCCATGCAAAACGCATTGGCGTAAGAAGATGTTTACGGCACTTGACATATCAATGCCAAGTTCACTAAACAGTTCATTTGCTTCTGTTTTGACATTACTATCGATACGAATTTGAGTAGGACTTGTTGCCATAGTATTAGCTCCTTTTAAGACGATTATGATACGAACGGTATACGTTGTCAAGTATAAAGAAGAAATAGTAATATTTTGCAAATGTTAAACAAATGTTTTGTGGTTGCTTATATTTGAGTTTTTTGCGGAATGCTCATATAATTTTCCACGTAAAGCACATTTAAGTTTATGAGGTGTTGCGCTATGACTGCCCAAATGATCGCTAGTCTTAAGAACGGTTTGAAAGGCATATAAAAGCACATAAAACAGCTTAAGATACATATTCTTTAGCAGTATTAAACACGCATTGCACATGATGTTTGTCATTATGTTTGCACGTGCGCGTTGGTTTTTACACGTTTTTTGCATGTTTTTGCGCGTTCTTATCGTTCTTGTAAGCAAGCGTTATCTTTTTTATCTAACTGATTTTCATTGTTGAAATTTATTCAATAACAGTAAGAATGAAACTTTAATAACAAGTAAGAACGAAGCAATAATAATGAATAATAATATAGAAAACGCAACTGATAGTCGCGATAACAATAATAAGCAGTCGACTAACAACTTAATATTGCGTATTGATAATGTAACAAGATCTTATTCTCGTGGATTTGGTCATAAGAAGACAACTCGCCAAGTTTTACATAACGTATCTTTTGATATTCATTCTGGTGAAATATTTTGCTTGCTTGGTCCGAATGGTGCAGGTAAAACAACTACTGTAAAAATTGTTGGTACGTTGTTAGCTCCTGATAGTGGTAGTGTTCGTATTGCTAGTATTGATGCTGTGAGTAATCCTCGAGAAGCACGTAAGCACGTGTCGTTACTTCTTGGAGGTGAGCGAGGATTTTATCAAAGGCTAAGTGCATTAGATAATCTTCGTTATTTTGCGGATCTTTCTGCTGTTCCATATAGGGAGCAAGGTAAGCGTATTCACGATGCTCTTGAGCAAGTTGATTTACTTGATAAAGCTCATGATGTTGTTCAAACTTTTTCAAGGGGAATGTGGCAGCGATTGCATATTGCTCGATCGCTGGTTGCTAGAACGGATCTTATGCTTTTAGATGAGCCTACTATTGGTTTGGATCCTGAAAATGCTAGGAAAGTACGTGAAATTATTCATGCTTTACGAGATCAAGGAATAGCGATTTTGTTAACTACGCATGAGATGAGTGAGGCTGAGAAATTAGCTGATACTGTTGCTGTAATAAATCACGGTAATATTATTGCTCAGGGAAGTGTTCAGCAGTTGGCTTCTTTGCAGCATATTGATCATGTAACAATGTATGCGTATGACGGTGAACTATCAAGTGGAACTCCTAGTGTTAAGGAAGAATTGCAAAAACTTGATGGAGTGTTGTGGTGTGATGTTTTTGAATCGCATGGAGTGTTAAATATTACTATCGCGTGGAGTAAAATATTATCTCAAGAACGAAATATTAAAATTCCTGTTGATGGGATTACACGTTTAGGTGATCGCGCTGCAAGTTTGGAAGAAACGTATCTTGCTATTGTGCAAAATGATAATATTTCTGCATCAAATATTTCTACTTCTTCTGCTGCTACGCCGTCTTCTTCGCCGTCCTTACTCCCATTAAGTAAGTAGGAGGTTTAATATGAATACTTCTACTCGTTCATACGCTTTTGTGATTCGTGGCTTGTGGTTTCAGCTTAAAAGTTTAGCGAAAACAACGTTTTTCTTGCAAAATGCGATACTTGCTCCAGTATGTTTTGCGTTGATGAAAATTGTTGCATACTATGGTTTTTCTCATGATTGCGCTAATTGTCTTAATAATATTTGGGTTGATTCTTCTATAGCTGGATTATGGTCTGCTACGACTACTGCTGTTGGAATTATTGGATACCAGCGTTATTTAGGAACATTGCAATATTTAACTTTAAGTGTTATCTCACCTTCTGCAGTGTTTCTTCCTATTGTAGGATCCGCAGCTTTACTTGGTTGTATTGGTATGCCGCTTGCGATTATTACCGTTGCTGTTTTCTGCCATGGGTTCTTTATGATAACATTCACGCAGTTAGTTGGATACTTACTTTCTATGCTCGCTTGCGTAGCTTCTGCTGCATTATTATCTGGAATTTTTGTATTATGCCGTAAAGCTACAGTTTATGAAGGTTTGATTTTAATTCCTGTATGGATGCTTTGTGGAATAGTGATTCCTGTAGAATCAATGCCATTGCCAGCTCGCGTTATTGCGTTTATTCATCCGCTCACGTCTGCAGTGTGGGTGGCTCATGCGCAAGCGTTTAATGCTACTACTGTGTTAGCGATTGTGTTATGTGTTGTATTATCCAGCGTTTTGCTTGTTATTGCAGGTTTTATGTTACGTCATGCTATTCGACTTGCAACGCTTAATGGAAGTTTGAACATAATATGATACGAAATAATAATAAGGTTGAAACTATGCGAAATAAAATTATTCAAAATAATAAGTACGCTGAATTGCATCAATATAATCAATATTCTCAGTATGGTCACGTAAGTGTTTTATCTAGTATACGAACTGGTGCAAGAGTGAGTATACAGAGTATACCTAGCTTAAATAGTTGGAATACTGCTGTTATCCGTATGATTGTTGAGCCTCTTTTATCCACGTTCTTATACGTTTTTCTAGCTGGAGCTGTAATCGGAGGCTTCAATGGAGCAGCTAGTTATGCGACTAGCGCGGGTTTTAATCATAGTTTGATTGCATCAACTCTTGCTGCTGTTATGGGTGCGTGTTCTATTTCCACAAGTATGACTGTGTCAGAAGCACTAGCATGGGACCGTTTTGAAGGCACAACACCATTCGTGCTTACAAGCGCAAAAGTTGCATTACCATTATGGTTCGGTCGTATTATTGCGCTCGTGACTATTTCTTTGGTGAGTGATGCTGTGACTTTGTTTATAACAATGCTTGTAGTAAGCCCGAGTGCTTTCTTTGTGATTAATATGAGTGCGTTGATGCTGTTGTTCCTTATTGTTCCTGTTGCTTCTACGGGATTTGGTATTGCTATAGCTGCTATAAGCATGATGATGAATGATGTTTATACTATTTCTAACGCGCTTAGTGCAATACTTCCTATTGTTTGTGGTGTGATTGCTCCAATTAGCGTATTTCCTAAGATGATGCAATACGTGTTATATGTGATTCCAGTAACTCATGTTACGCAAGTATCGCGTAGTATAGTTGATGGTTCTGTAAATGTTGGCGTATCGCTACTTGTGATTCTTATTGTTGGTGCGTTGTGGGCAATTGTTGGTGTGATCATATGGAATGTTGGTGTGGCGATTCAACGACGTAAAGGTACTTTAACAAATATAGGATTTTAGGTAATAAATATGTGAATTTAGTTAATTAAATAAGGATTTTATTATCGGGTATAGGGGTGGGTAATACTAAAAGCATATTGATTATTGAGTAAGGTTGTTTAGTTATCTTAAACCTTTAACGATAGCTCGCTTCTATTGCTAAAAAGTGCACCCACTTTGCCCACATATCTGTTTATGTATGGAAATAAAATCTTGTGGATTATCGTATGATTTTGAGTTACAATCACTTTATAGTCTGCATATCTGCATTCTTGTCCATAATTTACATCCCGTCAGTTTTATTAAACTCAAAGATGATTTGTACTCCGAGATGAATAAATATTTGGCGGATGATAGTGAAGCATGATAGTGAAGAGCAGAGTGAAGATTGAGCATGAGAATCGTAGCCGCAATTAGGTAAAGATTAAGTTGTAGAGGAGGCGTAAATGAAGCATATTAAGCATTATGCTTTTTTGACTGTGGTAGTTTGCCTTATGTCACTTATTTCAGGTTGTAAGAATCAGAGTAATTTTAGCGATAATAATAGAGAAGTAAAGACAGAAAATCAAAAGTCTGCAAGGAATGAAAAGCACTCAGAAAATAATGAAGATGTTGACTGGAAAGAGGTAAGTAAAAAAGGTGTTGATGAAACTCTGCTCATAAAAAACATAGATGAAAAGGTTCTCACATATGTGGCTAAACAGCTACAAAATCTATGCGACGAGATTGGTGAAAAGGGGGTCAAAGATAAATACTATCGGCTGACAGGATGGTATAACGATGTAGTATATTCTAAGCAATACAAGAGTGTTGTGTCGTTGGGTAAAAAAGCAATGAAACCATTGTTCCTAATAATATATAAAAGCAAAGAGGCTGGAATGTATGAATGGGTTTGTAGTAAAGCGTTAGATGAAATATCTGGTTTTGATTTCTCGGGATTAAACAATGGTGCAGGATGGAGTAATTCTAGAGAATTTTTAAAGGCATTTACCGATAAAATTATTGAACAAAAAATTAGCAAACAAAAAAATTAGCAACTCTCTGTTTACAACTGTCTTGGACGCTTACTGGCAAGGTGAGACTGAGTATTACCAAATCTCTTATTTGATGGCTAGTGAAGAGACTTGTAATAGTTTTAGGATGGTTTCTCGCGGTTTTAGATGCAAATTTTGCTTTTCTTTTAAACAAGAGTATTGTGTTATTAAATTTGTCAAATAAGCTATTTGATTTGTGTAGTTTGTAATGAATTATTTAAGTTAGATAGCGATTTGAAGGTAGTTATGCGAGTTTGCATGTAAGCAGCTATGCAAGTTTGCGTTATTTTGCAAGAGTTTTGTGGGAGAGATGGTTGCTGTGAAGTCAATTTTTAGCAAGAATAATATTTTTATTCGTATGAGATCTATTAGTCCTGCATTGCGATGGGCGCTGGTTGGCTTCTGTTTTTCTATGCTTGGCAATCAAGCGTATGAAGGATCGGTTTTGCCTTCGATTATTATTGTGGGTTTGCCGGCTTGGGTGATTGGTTTTCGTAAGACTTTTATGACGGTTGCCGATTTTCTTTCCCCATGCTCTGGTTGGATAGTTGATAAGCTTGGCGGTTTTCGCGCTCTTGCAATGACTGAAGGCGTAGAAGGCGTTCTCAGTTTACTGCCGCT
This sequence comes from Gardnerella sp. Marseille-Q9691, assembly GCF_046507715.1. Classification (NCBI taxonomy): domain Bacteria; kingdom Bacillati; phylum Actinomycetota; class Actinomycetes; order Bifidobacteriales; family Bifidobacteriaceae; genus Gardnerella; species Gardnerella sp. Marseille-Q9691. The sequence goes on from NZ_JBKFXI010000001.1 coordinate 105,482, forward strand.
TCTTATGTTTGGCTCTCCTGCGTGGAAGTGGTCGCTGGTGGCTCTTTCTTGCGCATTGTTGATTACAGGTCAAGTGATTGATATTGCTAGCGAAGTTTTCGAAGTTGATGCTGCAGGCGGCGATGACAGCATGATTGTAAACTACAGCGGCATTGTGAGTATTTTGGCGAGTATCACAGGAACTTTACTGGGCTCTCCATTAGGATCTTGGATTGCAAGCTGGTCTATTCCTGCGGTTTTGATTTTCTCGTCCGTAACTTCTTTTGCGGCTTGTGCTACGCGATTTATTATGAAACAAGACATTGCGCAAGCGTCTTGCGTAGAAGAGGAAGCGTCGCAAGATGTAGAGAATGAATCGTCAGAATCGCAAGAATCGCAAGAATCGCAAGAAAATCAAGCAAATGATGTGTCTAACAAGTCTACATCTAAGCAATCTGCGAATCCATTACTCAAGAGTAAAATCATGCTTCTTGCTGGATCGCTTTTGGTTGCATTTATTCCTGCATGTTCTGTTTCTTATATTCTTCTCGGTATCGGTAAGCAATATAGCTCTCAATCTTTAACAATACTGTATATTTTCACTGGTGTAGGAAGCGTACTCGCGTCAGTTTTGTATGCGCACTCTTCTCAAAAACTCGGTTTAAGAAAAGTTGCGATTTTGGGAATTGCTGTGAGTGCGGTTGCTTATTGCTTTATGTTTATTAATCTTTTGCCAATGATGTGCTTCGCATTCTTCCTTCAAGCGATTGGTGGAATGCTACTAGTAGAGCCGATTATTGTTGCGCGTCAGATTCTGTTTAAAGGAAGTACTCTCGCTAAGTTTTCTGGTTGGGCGCGTCTTGCGTTTGCGATTGGTGCTACTAGCGGATCTTGGATTGGATTTGCATTCTCGTCTACGTTCCAATGGCAGCTTTTGCCTATACTTGCGCTGATTTTCACAGCAGGATTGCTTGTTGTTTTGCCGCAGCTGCCAAACACGAGCTACGCAGATTAGACGATTTGCATATATATGCACACTTATGTATAATCTGTAAAAAATAAAAAATAAAAAATAAAAAATCTTGCGAGTATGAAATACAAATAAAAGAGTATAAAATATTCTGCACAAATCACAATACAGGAGACTCTCATGCACAAGATTATTCAAAAGTGGAATAGCATTGACCTTATTTTGCGTATTGTCATTGGTCTTTTTCTTGGCGCTGCGCTTGGTATTTTTGTGCCAGCTCACGTTTACTTGCTAGATCTTATTGGGAAGCTGTTTGTGAGCGCACTTAAATCTGTTGCGCCGATTTTGGTGTTTTGCTTGGTGATTGGAGCGCTTGCAAAGGCAAAAAGTGTTGGCAACATGAAGCTAGTAATCGTGTTGTACGCACTTTCTACGTTTACTGCAAGCCTTGTAGCTGTATGCGCGGCTATGATTTTCCCTGTTAACTTCACTTTTGCGCATGTTGAAGCAGCGTCTTCGCCGTCTCCTCAAGGAATTGGTGAAGTTCTTAATTCTCTTGTGTTAAATATTGTGGTCAATCCTGTAGATGCTCTTGCTAAGGGAAACTTTATTGGCATTCTTTTCTGGGCAATTGCTTTCGGTGTTGCTCTTCGCTTAGCTGAACCTTCTACCAAAGCATTCTTCGATAATGTTTCGTCTGCTATTGGAAAAATTGTTCACTGGATTATTAATGCAGCACCTTTTGGCATCATGGGTCTTGTTTATACAACGGTTGCAAGTAACGGTCTTCGCATTTTTAGTGAGTATGGTTCCGTTATTGCCTTGTTAGTTTGCACTATGGCTGTTGTTGCTTTGATTGTAAATCCTATTTTGGTTTTCGTCCTTACTGGCAAGAATCCATATCCTCTTGTTTTTAGAACTTTGCGCGATTCGGGTGTTACAGCGTTCTTTATGCGTTCTTCTGCTGCAAATATTCCTGTGAATATGAATTTGTGCGAAAAGCTTGGATTTAACAAAGACAATTACTCTGTTTCTATACCGCTCGGTTCAACTATTAATATGAGTGGTGCTGCTATAACTATTTCTATTATGGCTTTGTGTGCTGCTCATACGCTTGGTATTTACGTTGATATTCCAACAGCTGTGATTTTGTCTGCGCTCTCTGCAGTTAGCGCTGCAGGCGCATCTGGAGTGGCTGGTGGTTCGCTTTTGCTTATACCTCTTGCGTGCTCGTCGTTTGGTATTTCAAATGATATTGCTATGCAAGTAGTTGCTATTGGCCTTATTATTGGCGTTATTCAGGATTCTTGCGAAACTGCACTTAACTCTTCCACAGATGTTCTCTTTACTGCAGTTGGCGAGTATCGTATGTGGCAGCGTGCGGGTCTTAAGTTTAAGATGGGCAAAGACCACGAACCAGTGCAACTTAAAAAGTAGCTGTTGTAGCTGTTGTAGCGGTTGCATCTGTTATTAAGTATTATTATTAGTGCGCGTTCTTACGTTCTTACGTTTTAGATCGCGCACTTTTGCTATGTTTTGCGAGGTGTTATTGTAAATGAATCTAGCAGATGTTCAAATAAAAGAGTAGAAGTGCAATTAGTACTTTATTGTGTATTAGGCTTTAGGGAAGTGGTAGGTTGTGTTTGCAGGAATGCTGCGGTTAATCCAAGCATTTGCTGCGATTATACTTCCGCTTCCTATTGTGGTTTCTCCGCCTAAGATTGTTGCGTTTGCGTAAATTACAACATTATTTCCAATATTTGGATGCCGCTTTCCGCCTTTTACAGGATTCCCATCCTCGTCTAGCGCAAAACTTTTTGCACCCAGCGTTACGCCTTGGTAAAGCTTAACATGCTCGCCGATTACAGTTGTTTCGCCGATTACAATGCCAGTTCCGTGATCAATGCAAAAATATGCGCCAATTTTTGCTCCTGGATGAATGTCAATTCCAGTTTTTCTGTGTGCATATTCGCTCATAAGTCTAGGAATTAGCGGTACGTTAAGTTCGTAGAGTGCGTGAGCTGTGCGGTGAATAAGCATTGCATAAAAACCAGGGTATGCAAGTGTGACTTCTACTTTGCTTGTGCAAGCAGGATCGCCTTCATACATGGCTTGAATATCTGTTAAAAGTAACTTTTTAATTGTAGGAAGAGCATTTATAAATTGATTGCAAGTTTCTCGAATTTTAATTGTGTTGCTTGTGTAGCATTGAAGTTCGTGAAATATAATGCGTTCAATAGTGTCCAAAGCGTTTGAAGTAACAGTATTCAAACTAATATTGAGTTGCGTAGTATCGTTGCTTAAATTGCGCACATGCAACTCAGGCAAAAGCAGCGCCTGAGTCGCATGTATGAGTGCAATAATATTGCGGTAATTAGGTATGAATGTAGCTTGCCTTATGTCTGAATCGTGAATTGAGTTGAGTTTGCTTATAAGGTCAAGGTGATCATTCATACATTTCTCCTATTATTCTCTTGCTTGCTTTATTCGAGTGTTAGAAAGTGCGCTTGTAAATCTACTAAAAACGCACTTTCAAAACATCATTTATTATTATCATTATTGCATAGCATTATTCTGCAAACAAAGGCGTTGACAAGTAGCGATCTCCGGAATCTGGAAGTATTGCAACAATGGTTTTGCCAGAGTTTTCTTCTCTTTTTGCTTCTTGAATTGCTGTCCAAACTGCTGCTCCGGAAGAAATACCTACGAGCACACCTTCTTTTTTGCTTATAAGCTTGCCGTTTTCGATTGCGTCTTCATTCGTTACGTGAACAATGCGATCATAAATATTCTGGTTGAGGACGTCCGGCACGAATCCTGCGCCGATTCCTTGAATCTTGTGTGCTCCTGGCTTGCCTCCTGCGAGCACAGGGGAGTCTGCTGGTTCTACTGCGATTACTTCCAGATGCGGATTTTGTTCCTTTAAATAAGTGCCAGTACCAGTGATTGTGCCGCCTGTTCCAACGCCAGCAATGAGAATATCCACGTTTCCGTCAGTGTCTTGCCAAATTTCTGGACCGGTTGTGTTGTAGTGCGCGTGCACGTTTGCTTGATTAGTAAACTGTCCTGGAGTCCACGCGTTTGGCGTGTTTTCAACGATTTCCTTTGCTTTGGCGATTGCGCCTTTCATTCCTTCTGCAGCAGGGGTGAGCACGAGTTTGGAGCCGTATGCTTTCATAAGTTTTCGGCGTTCAATAGACATGCTTTCTGGCATAACTATAATGCTTTTGTATCCTTTTGTTTGAGCAATCATTGAAAGACCAATGCCAGTATTTCCAGAGGTTGGCTCAACGATTACTGAGCCTGGTTTAAGCGTGCCTGCGTTTTCTGCTTCTTCGATCATCTGCTTTGCAATGCGGTCTTTTACGGAGCCTGCTGGGTTGAAGTATTCGAGTTTTACAAGTATTTTTGCTGCTAGATTGTACTCTTTTTCAATGTGAGTAAGCTCCAGAAGTGGAGTGTGGCCTACGAGTTCTTGCACGGACTTGTAGATGTTAGACATAATATTTCCCCTTACTTGTTTGTTTGTTTTACTTGTTTTTTTGTTTTGTTTAATTTGATTTGTTTTTAATTTTTAAAAACAATTTTTATTAGTAAAGCGACTACCGTTTTATTAGTTGTTTCTAGATATGCCATTTATCTGTTTAATATTTAATCAGTATTAGATTGTTATCTTTTTAAGATTTTATATTCGAATTTTGGCATAAAAAAAGAAACAGCGCGCTGTTTCTTGAATCGTAATTTGCTGTGTTTTAACGTAAATGCTTTTAACACATGCTAGATGTTATGCATACTTAGTGCTTGCAAACATCATTTCGATTAAGAAATGCGCAACAGCATACGTTACAACAACAATTTGTCATCATATTTGTATGATACATGTGCACTCCTTTACTCGTCGAAATGGTGATAAGTGAAGACTATAGCGAATGGATTTGTGTTTGTCAAACTTTGATTTGTACTACTTTTTCTGCGCGAGTGTCTTATTCTGGCTGTTTTGGGACACTGGTGCAGTTGGCGCATTAAAGTCCTATGTTAAAGAGATAGGCGACTTGATATACTGAGTTATTACGCTAGAAAATTTAGGGTTTCAACGTTGATTTCACAGTATTCGGAGGCGTTGTTGTAAATGAATTTAACAGACGTGCAAATAAAAGAGTACAAAAAGTATAATAGCAAAGATATTCCAAAGCTGTATGATTCCGTTGGCTGGTCTGCGTACACAGATGATTTAGTTGCTTTGGAAAATGGTTTTAACAATTCGCTCAAGATTTTAGCTGCTTATAAAAATGATGAGCTAGTTGGCATTATTAGGGCTGTTGGTGACGGGTACACGGTTGTTTTTATTCAAGATATTCTCGTTTTGCCTGAGTACCAAAGGCAGGGGATAGGGTCTGCTTTGTTAAAAGCGATTGTGGATTATTATCCTAACGTTCGTCAAATTCAATTGACCACGGATTGCACTGAAAAAACTATTGCTTTTTATAAGTCAGCTGGTTTTATTGAGTTTTCAGAAATTGATTGCTGCGGTTTTATAAAAGGGAGATGACATGAATGTAAAATATGGTAGCGTATTTACAAATCCAGAAGTTTTAAACAGACTCGCGCGAATAGAACAATCTCCCCAAATACAAGGAAAATTAAGCGCTTTAAAAGAAGGCGTAAAAAATAATTCTTTTGATCCAGTTCGTCTAATTCCATTAATACCGGTAGTAATGGTTTTAGGCGCTTTGTATAACTATTTTCCAAATATTGATTACTCTCGTTACAAATATTATTTGCTAATAGTAGTTGTTTTTGTTGTTTGCTTTGCAGGTAAGTTTTTTGTAAATAATAAGGTTGATGTAGATGCCCTATATTCGGATAATGTTTTAACGCCGATTTTGAATGCGATTCTGCCTGGAACAGTATTAAACAATTCCGAAGGAATGGACAGTAGTATTTTTAATAATCTTCTGCCAATATCTAGTAGGTATTATTCAAGTAAACACATAATTTTTGGTGATGAATTTAAAACTGAATTTTCAAATATGCAAGCAATCCACTTTTCTAGAAGTGAAAGTGGAAAAAGTGTTAAAAAAACGGATTTTTTTGGGCAAGTCTTATTAATAAACTCAAAAACCAACATAAATGGCCACATTAGAATCGTCCCCGTTACTGGAAAGAGCTTTATGGGGCAAAAACTAAATGGATACTATGGTAGAAAAACAAAAGAGGAGAGCGAAGTTCAAACAGAATCCATTGAATTTAACAACTCGTATTCAATCTTTTCTACAGACGATTTTTATACAAAACTGGTATTAGATCCAAGTTTTATAGAAATATTGAATAATTTGCAAAAAAGAATGCGAGTTTGCTTATACCTAGATGGTGAGCATATTATTGCGGCTTTTGACTCTGGTTGGTATTTATTCGGTGCTCCAGGAGAATCTGGAGTAGAAAACTTATCTTTAATAAGAGAATATGAAAGATTTAGAGATGTTTTGGCTGAGTATTACGAAATAATTAACTTAATTAGAGAGAAATTACAAAAGTAAAAATTGCAAAAGTAGAAATTACAAAAGTAGAAACTAGTAAATTGCAATACTAACGAATTGAAAAAGTAGAAATTGCAATACTAGCGAATTGAAAAATTAGAAAATACTAGAACTAAAGGAGACATTATGGGTGACTTTATGGATAAGAACACTGTGCTAATTTGTGTTGCAATAGTGCTTGTAGTGCTTATTGTCTGGTTTATTGGCACGTTAAATAGGCTAAGAAAATATAGGGTGATTATAGAAGAGTCGCAGAAAAACGTTGATATTGCGCTCGCCAAAAGATACGATACGATTTGCCAAATGCTTAAAGTTGCGCAGTCGTTTGCAAAGTATGAAAAAACGACATTAGTTGATTTGGTTAGTTTAAGAGAGGGATTGGGTTCAGCGGATTCTAGTTCGGTAATCAAAAATCAGAATCATGCAATAGGGAAGATTTTTGCTTTGGCGGAAGCTTATCCGGAATTAAAGTCTTCTGAACAATTTTTGAACTTGCAGGAAGAAATAAACGACGAAAATGAGCAGCTTGCGGCGGCAAAAAGAATCGTCAATAGTAATATCAGCACGCTTAATCAAAATATTGTTACATTCCCAGTTTCGCTTATTACAAACTTAAGCGGAATAAAGCAGATGGATTTTCTTAGCGAGGATGATTTAAACGATAAGAAGAATATTGACAGCATATTGAGCTAGATGGAATATTGAGCTTGGTAGTGTATGAAGTGGCCAATCGTTGTAAATTTGCAGCGATTGGCCACTTTGTTGTTAGTTTGCGCATTTGATACGTTTATGCTGATATTACATATCAAATCAGCGATTTGATTTTTTTTTTTAACTCTATGCTTATTATTTCTAGCAAGCATTACGTATAAGTGTGTTTAAGCATTTATAGGTGTTATCAAGCAGATAAGCATGACCAATCAGGATAAGTATGATAGTGTAGCTTTCAATGCTTTGTAGCGAGCGAATCGGCAAAATGGAAACGAAAATGCTAGCTGCGAAAATGCTATTAGCGAAAAATAGTAAAAATAGCAAGAATAGCAAATAGATATAAAGGAAGTGAGAGGTAGCGAGAATGAACAAAACTGACAATACAGCAAATCAGCAATCGCCCGCGAATCAGCAATCATCCAAACTACATCCAGACGTAAAAAATTACGTAAAACTATTTTTCAAGGAAAACAAACTTGTAGCTTTTCTTTCTATGATAGTTTTTATTGCCTTGTCTATGATTTACACTGCTATTTCTTGGATTTTGCAAATTATTTTCGACTATATGGCAGGCAAAGGATCCTTCTCTTTAACTACTATTTTGCTGCTTGTCGTTTCATTTATGCTTTCAATCTCCCTGATTTTCGCGTTGAAGCGCAGTGCGTATCCTCGCTTTCTTGAAAAAGCAATGAATCAGTATAAAGAGTCTGTTATTAAAAAGCTTTTAAAGAAGAGTTATAGTGATTTTTCGCTTGCGAATTCCGGCACGTATCTTTCTGTGCTTACTAATGATTGCGAGCGTATTCAAGAAAAGTATTTGAAGAAGATTTTTGACTTTGTTCAAGACGTTCTTATGCTTGTAAGTTCTCTGGCCCTTATGATTTATTATAGTCCATTGCTCACTGTTATTGCTCTTATTATTTCTGTGCTTCCAATGGCTTGCTCGATTCTTACAGCTAACGGAATTGCCACTCGCGAGGAGCAGGTTTCTAAGTCGAATGAGTCTTATACGGCCCTGACGAAGGATGTTTTGAACGGCGTTTCGGTTATTAAGAGTTTTAAGGCGGAGCAAGAGGTTATTAACCGTTATCAGAATCAGTCTATGGAGCTTGAGCATACTAAGAATCTTCGCGAAAAAACGATGACTACTGTTTCTGCTCTTGGCACAATTTCCAGCCTTGGAACTCAGCTTGGCGTGATGCTTGTTGGTGCTTGGATGGTTAACGCTCATGTTGGTGTTATTACTGCTGGAATGGTGTTAGCTTTCACTAATTTGATGAATGGTGTACTTCAGCCTATTGCAAGTCTTCCGCAAATGCTTGGTGAGATGAAGGGCGCTAAGAAGCTTATTAGCAAGATGGCTGATTATATGAGTAACGCTAAGGAAGATTCTGGCGAGATCATTGATGATTCTATTAAAAGCGTTGTTTTGCGCGATGTTTCGTACGCTTATGATGCGGATCATAAAGTCTTGAAAAATGTAAATCTAACTTTGCAAGCTGGAAAATCTTACGCGATAGTAGGACCTTCTGGTGCTGGTAAGAGTAGTTTGATTAATCTGCTTATGGGCTACTACAAGGATTATGAGGGTAGTGTGCAGCTGAATAATCACGAGCTTAGCAATGTGAGTAAGAGTTCGCTCTACGATAAGACGACTCTTATGCAGCAGTCTGTGTTTATGTTTGATGCTTCGATTTTAGATAATATTACGCTTTTTAAGCCGTTCCCGGATTCGGAAGTTAATCGAGTGATTCATTTGGCTGGTTTGGATGATTTTATTGCTGCTAAAGGCAAGGATTATCAGTGCGGCGAGAACGGCGGTCATCTTTCTGGCGGCGAAAAGCAGCGTATTGCTATTGCGCGAAGCTTGCTAAAAAAGTCTGAGATTCTGCTGGTTGATGAGGCAACGAGCGCGTTAGATAACGAGACGAGCATGAACGTAACGCAGTCTATTTTGGATTTGCAAGGAATTCTTCGACTTGTTGTAACTCACCGCTTGGATGCTAATTCGCTTAAGCAATATGATGAGATCCTTGTGATGAAAAGCGGCGAGCTTATTGAGCGCGGAAGCTTTGAGGAGCTTATGAATCAGAAGGCTTACTTCTACTCGCTTTACACTGTGTCTATGTGAGGCTGTGGAGCTGGTTTGCTTTCAATGCGCTGTGCAATTTAGCGCAATAGATTCTGAGCCAGTGTTAGTGGCCATTAAGTGCGAATTTGCAGTAGTTGGCTACTTTGTTGGTTTAGGCATTTGCAGCGATTGTCTGATTTTGGGTTGGCCATTTGTGTCGGTGAAGAAAATTGCCGCAAACGGCAAAAATCTTCACTGGCGTTTATTAAATGCGTATCTCGATAAATAGGTATATTCCCAAGTAACAGGCTCGTATTCCAATAACTTTAACTTACAATATGTCAACCCAGTTTTGTCTAGCATGAAGTATTCTATGCACCATAACTGTTTTGTTCTCTTCGCAAATTTTATAGAAGATTACATATTTTTTAACGAAGCATCTCCTAAAGTTTTTGCTACTCAGATAATCATCGTTCACCAATCGGTATCGATATGGCATTGTAGATAGGCTTGAAACAGTGGCTTCTACGTTATCGAGGAATTCGGATGCTGTAATTGGGGAGTCTAAATTGTGCGCAATGTAATGGACTATGTCTTGCAAATCTTTATGGTAACTTTGCGAAACGATTATTGCGTATTTTGGGTTATTTTGCGCCATCGTTGAGTTCTTCTCTTAAGTTTCGCATTGATTCTTCAAAAGATAATGTGCGATTGTTGTTAAAATCAGACTCGCTTTGATCAAGTAAGCTGTATAGTTCATATTTGCTCATGAACTTGTTGAATAAGTCAATGCTCATTACTGCTAAGTCTCCGCGACCGTTTTTTGTAATGAAAACTGGTTCTTTTGTTTCGTGGCAGAATGTTGATATCTCGTTGTAGTTATTGCGTAAATCTGTGCTTGACTTAATAGTTGGCATCGTGCAAGTCCTTTGAGATGATTGTTATTTTATTGCTTTGGTGGTTGTCTATTTTTATTATTTTTTTTTTGAATTATCTTATCTAGTTTTGTTTTATGTGCATAAATAAATTATTAAATCAGTCTAATGTATTCTAAAGATATTATATTATTATTTCTTTAGATTGTTGACTTTATAGTTTCGATTTTTGTAATTCTAGTAGCCATTAGGTGCGAATTTGCATTGATTGGCCACTTTTTCATCAATGCAACCTGCTTTCGCGTTACATTTTAAGGAATTACGCTGTTACTTGCAGTGCTTTTTATTTTAAAATTTAGCAAAATAAATTTTATGCATAATCTGTTTTTATTTAATGATTTTGTGTAATTTAGATTGTATAGAGTTAGAGAAAAGGCATGTATGGAACAGTTTAATCAGTATGACTCGAATGAACAGAGTAACTATGATTCAAATAATCAAAATAACTATTACTCTAGTAGTCAGAATCAGCCAATCCCAAACAGCGATACTGTAAATTAAAATCCTACAACGTTGTACATAGTGATTCGCAAAATATGTCAAAAATGCCGAGTGATTTATAAAAGGGAGATGACATGAATGTAAAATATGGTAGCGTATTTACAAATCCAGAAGTTTTAAACAGACTCGCGCGAATAGAACAATCTCCCCAAATACAAGGAAAATTAAATGAGTTAAAAGAAGGCATAAAAAATAATTCTTTTGATCCAATTCGTTTAATTCCATTCATACCGGTAGTAATGGTTTTAGGCGTTTTGTATAACTACTTTCCAAATATTGATTACTCTCGTTACAAATATTATTTGCTAATAGTAGGTGTTTTTGTTGTTTGCTTTGCAGGTAAGTTTTTTGTAAATAATAAAGTTGATGTAGATTCTTTATATTCGGATAATGTTCTAATGCCGATTTTGAATGCGATTCTGCCAGGAACGGTATTAGAAAATTCTGAAGGAATTGATAGCAGCATTTTTAATAATCTTTTGCCAGTATCTAGTAAGTATTATTCAAGTAAACACATAATTTTTGGCGATGAATTCAGAACAGAATTTTCAAATATGCAAGCAATACACTTTTCTAGAAGTGAAAGTGGAAAAAGTGTTAAAAAAACGGATTTTGTTGGGCAAGTCTTATTAATAAACACAAAAACCAATATAAATGGTCATATTAGAATCGTTCCAGTTACTGGAAAGAACTTTATGGGGAAAAAATTAAATGGATACTATGGTAGAAAAACAAAAGAGGAGAGCGAAGTCCAAACAGAATCCATTGAATTTAACAACTCGTATTCAATCTTTTCCACAGACGATTTTTATACAAAGCTTGTATTAGATCCAAGTTTTATAGAAGCATTGAATAATTTGCAAAAAAGAATGAGAGTTTGCATATATCTAGATAGCGAGCATATTATTGCAGCTTTTGATTCTGGTAGGTATATATTAGGAAATCCTGGAAAATCTGGAATAGAAAACCTATCTTTAACAAGAGAATATGCAAGATTTAGAGATGTTTTGGCTGAATATTACGAAATAATCAGCGTAATTAGAGAAAAATTGAAAAAGTAGAAATTGCAATACTAGTGAATTGCAAAATTAGAAAATACTAGAACTAAAGGAGACGTTATGAGTGACGTTATGGATAAGAACACTGTGCTAATTTGTGTTGCAATAGTGCTTATAGCGCTTATTGCTTGGTTTATTGGCACGTTAAATAGGCTAAGAAAATATAGGGTGATTATAGAAGAGTCGCGGAAAAACGTTGATATTGCGCTCGCTAAAAGATACGATACGATTTGCCAAATGCTTAAAGTTGCGCAGTCGTTTGCAAAGTACGAAAAAACAACCTTAGTGGATTTAGTGAGTTTAAGAGAAGGATTGGGATCAGCGGATTCTAGTTCGGTAATCAAAAATCAGAATCATGCAATAGGGAAGATTTTTGCTTTGGCGGAAGCTTATCCGGAATTAAAGTCTTCTGAACAGTTTTTGAATTTGCAAGAGGAAATAAACGATGAAAATGAGCAGCTTGCGGCAGCAAAAAGAATCGTAAATAGTAACATTAGTACTCTTAATCAAAATATCGTTACCTTCCCAGTGTCGCTTATTGCAAGCTTAAGCGGAATAAAGCAGATGGCTTTTCTTGACGAAGATGATCTAATCAATAAGAAGAATATTGATAGCATACTGAGCTAGTGAAAATGTTTAGCTAGTGAAAATGTTTAGCTAGTGAAAATGTTTAGCTAGTGAAAATGTTTAGCTAGACGGTATATCTAATGTAGCCAATCGCCCGCGAATTTGCAGCGATTGGCCACTTTTCTTCAATGAGACCTGCTTTTGCGTTACATTTTAAGGAATTGCGTTGTTGCTTGCAGTGTTTTCTTTGCTTTAAAATTTTGCAGAATAAATCTTAGAAAAATCTATATTTATTTAATGATTTTGTGTAGTCTAGATTGTATAGAGTTAGAGAAAAGGCATGTATGGAACAGTTTAATCAGTATGATTCGAATGACCAGAGTAACTATGATTCGAGTAATCAGAATCAGTCAATCTCGAACAATGATAATGGCTTATCTAATCGAGGTAAATCGTTTGCTGTAAATAATAGTGCAAATAATAACGTTAATAGTAGCAATGCCAATGACCAGTGTCAGCAGAATCAGCCATTTCAGAATCAACAGTATCAGTACCAACAATCTCAGTATGCTCAGAATCAAAATTGGTATGTACAATATCCTAGCCAATATCAAAATTCACAAAATTATAATAATAAAGAATATGTGAACAATCAGTATAATCAAAATACCAATAATCTTGCTGCGCAATATCCAGACAATGATACTATAAATTCGAATGCTGAAGGTACATATTCTGACGATTATGTAAAACGGTATGTTCAATATAATGCAATGAATACGGACAGTTCATATTCATCGGATTCGACTTCAGTTAAAGCAAGTTCTTCGAATTTTAATTTTAAAAGTTTATTAACTAAACGAAACAAAATTATTGCAGCAGTAGTTTGTGTAGCAATATTATTGTGCGTAGTAGTGGCTTTATGTGTTCCTAAAAAACATGATAATGGTAAGCAATCTGCTACTGCCAGTTCGCAGTCCGACTCTCATAAGAGTTCAAGCACAGATGTGAATACGGAGCCAAAGCGTCATGCGAGCCCTGAAGCAGTTGACGCCGGAGGCCCAGCCGACTACTCTGCTTTGCCGCTCAACCAGATTTATGACCAAAATTGGTACAAGGTGGGTAGTGAATTGGTGGCTACTCCGGGGTACACTACTAAACACAATGTCGTTGGAATGGATGTCGACGCTCCAGTAAATGACCACGATGGCTTTTATAATTTCTACAACGCTCGCTACCAAATTGATTCAGACGCTGAGAAGGGCCAAATCGGCAAGGTGATTCGCAGTGAAGTTTCTAATAGTGCAGCCGACGATACCGCCATGGCTATTTATTACGGCATAAAGAGTGACAGAAGTGGTAATAGTGATAACTCTAAGGAACCTAAATTAACTGATGCGCAGCGTAATTATTTTGAGCGGCTGAAGTCTGTTGTTGGCGGCGACTTTAAGACGTACACGCGCAATACTATGTATGCTAATCGTGTTAGCTATATTTTACATAGTGGCTATTCTTTCAATACCACATACAACCTCCGCCATCCGGGCTCTATAGGTTACGCCGATATGTATCAAAGCAACGCAGAAGAGCTTAACGTGCCATACGTAGACGAAAACGGCAACAGCATCGGGCTTGACAAGTCTGCCCACTACGATAGCCTAATGAGCGTGGTGCACTGGATGCTATACGACCAAGGGTTTTACAATGTCGCCGTCAGTCCGGCTGGTGTTTGGGGTACTTGTCGCCTAGATAACCGTGGTTATATGGAAGCCGTGCAAATTGTTTTGCCATCACAGGACAATCCAGAAAAGTTTGATGTGTTTGTTAGCGTATTGGATGACATCTATTATAATCGAGTATTGACAAGTGACGTAAATTATACTGTGGCGGACTATAGCGGTACGAACGATTATGCACTTTATGCCTCAGTGCTCCGCCAAAGCAACAAGAGTACCGGCATTTTGCCATTCCGTGCTATTTTACATAATGTTGACCGCCCGCTGCGCGCGAAGGATAATGAGCTGTCGCGTGTCATGCAAAAGTTTGGTGTTGATGACAGAAAAATGGCTTCAATCGTCGGTAGTAGCTTTGCCACGTTGGCAGGTAGCAATATGTTTGTTGGAAATGAGGTTAAGGGTGTAGGTTATGGTGGATTTATCCATCGTGGCGATGTGGAGCAATTGCCGCATTATAACCAGTATGTAGGGAGCGGAAGTTTGACGGTTTATCTTAACGGTCTTAATGCTCACGGAGATGAAAACCATGACGATGTGGAACGTTACCGAGCGTTTATGCTGAAGGCGGCGCCGACGAGCCGTCAGTGGTATAGTGAGCCTAATAAACGTATTGATTACAATAAAGGGATGCTTAATTACGACGAGTTCGTGAAGCTTGATCGCGCAGCGTTTGGTAATTAGCAAAGGAGCTCTCGATGGAATATGCGCCAATTGTCCATTTTGACGCTGTGAAGAAATTGCCGCAAACAACAAAATCTTCATTTCGATTGGCTACTTTGGGATTTTTGTGCGATAATGCGCATACTGGTATATAGGATTGAGTTGCTTGTAGGATGGGGATGATTGTATGAAGGAGCTGATTGTATGGCAGAATATGATTTGCCGATTTTAGAGTATGATTCCGATAAAAGCGCAGTTTTAATGCCAAATCACGATGATATTTCTGTTCAGCTTCCATCTAAAGCGGTTTTTGCTTTCTTAGGAGATGAAATCGATCAGTATGCTTTAAGTAGAAAAGCTATGATTGTAGCAAATTTTGAATCTGCAACTAAAAAATATCCGATATATGTTTTGGAAGAAAAAGTAGGAAATGCAGTAAGAGAAAATGCAGGCAGCGAAGTAGAAGAAGAAACGCAAAAAATCTGTTTAGTACAGGCTCCAGTTGGCGCTCCTGCCGCTGTTCAGATATTAGATTGGTTGATTTCTTACGGCGTTAGTGAAGTTGTTAGTGCTGGTTCTTGCGGATCGCTAGTTGATTATGCGGAAAACGTTTTTCTGGTTCCGTATAAAGCTTTAAGAGATGAGGGGACTTCTTATCATTATTTGCCTCCAAGTCGTTATGTTGACGTTTCAGAGCGCTCGAGACGTGCTATTTTACAAACTTTGCAAGCGCACAATTTGCCTTATCATGAAGTTAAAACGTGGACTACGGATGGGTTTTTCCGTGAAACTAAGACGAAAGTTGCTAATCGTAAGCAAGAGGGATGCGCGGTTGTGGAGATGGAGTGTTCTGCTTTAGCGGCTTGCGCGCAAATGCGTGGGATTGTTTGGGGTGAGATTCTTTACACTGCAGATACTTTGCACGATGTTGAAAATTATGATGAGCGCAATTGGGGTGGAGACTCTAAAGCGTATGCGCTTGAGCTTTGTATTGAAGCAGCGTTGCGCATTTGATACGTTTATGCTGATATTACATATGAAATCAGCGTAAACGTATAATTAGGTATTGCTGTGAGGTAATGCAGAATCCTATTGGCGTAATAGTTATAGTAGTAGTGATAGTGAAATTTATATAATTCATCCAATCGTGCTAATATAAATTACAATATATGCACGAAAGGACGGTGAGTGTTATCTCTACATTATTAAATGCCAATGGCAGCAATATGCTTACTTTAAAAGAAGCAAAATCTTGCGGACTGTCAAAATATAAGTTTTATAAATTTGTTAAAGATAATGAACTAGAACAGTTAAGCGGTGGAATATACGCTTCTAAAGACTCGTGGGTAGACGAGTTGCTTCTTATTCATAAGCGTTCGCCGCACGCTGTTTTTTCTCACGACGAAGCTTTCTTTTATCATGGATTAGTTGATATGGAGCCAATTACTCACACTATTACTGTTTATAGTGGTTTTAATGCTCACAGGCTTAAAGCATCGTGCAATGTGAAAGTTTATAGCGTAAAAAAGGAATTGCTTGAAGTTGGAAAGATTTTAGTCACGGATAATCTCGGCAACAAAGTGCCAATGTATAATCTCGAAAGAACTGTCTGTGACGCGTTTAGAAGCAGAAATTTAATTGAGATTCAGGAATTTAATACAATCTTGAAATCCTATATTGCTAGACCAGACAAAGATCTCAATTTGTTAATGGAATATGCGAAACTTTTTAGAGTAAACAATGTTGTTCGCAAGTATTTTGAGGTGTTACTATAAGTGAATTTAACTGATGCGCAAATAAGGGGTAGAATTAAAAACCTCGCCGAACAAAATAACGCAGATCCTCGTGTGTTAATGCGTCTTTACATGATGGAACGCTACTTAGAGCGTGTGTCAGTTTCAAAATATCACAACAATTTCATTGTAAAAGGCGGTGTTCTAGTAACATCTTTGCTTGGTATTTCTATGCGATCCACTATGGATATAGATACGACTATTCAAAATTATGATTTGTCTCTTGAGAATACGAAAAAAATGATTGAGGATATATCTAGCATAGATATAGACGATGGAGTTGATTTTACTATTAAAAGCGTAATGAAAATTATGGATGATATGGAATATCCAGGTATTCGTTTTGCGCTTGACTCGCGTATTGGAAGAATGGTAACACCAATAAAAATTGATGTTTCTACTGGAGCTACGATTACACCACGCGCAATTGAGTATGACTATAAGTTGATGTTGGAAGATCGTTCTATTTCTATTCTTTCTTACAATATTGAAACAGTGTTTGCGGAAAAGCTACAAACTATTTTATCACGCGGAATTCTTAATACTCGTATGAGAGATTTTTATGATGTTCACGTGCTATTTGTTTTGCATAAAAGAGGTGTAGATAGGGAAATTCTTAAGCGTGCTTTTCATGCAACTTGCAAAAATCGTAAAACTGAAAATATTATAGATAATCTTAAATCTATTTATGAAAGTATTACTTGTGATGAAAGACTTTCTTTATTGTGGTTGTCATATCAGCGTAAATATTCTTATGCTAAAGACATTGATTTTTGCAGTGTGCTATTGAGTTTGGATGCATTATTGAAATTGCTTGAATAGAATTTTGCATTAAAATACTTGAAGTGATTGCTGGCTTTTCTAAATCAGTGGGAGACGTGCGATAGTAGCCAATCGCCCGCGAATTTGCAGCGATTGGCTACTTTGCGATTGGTTGATTGGTGGTTAAAAATAAACGCCAGGGAGTTTATTTAACTCGTCTGGCGTTTATTAGTTAACTGTGTTATTCGCTAGTTGCGTTTTTACTTGCCGTGTTTGCCAATGCGCGTGCGTTTAAGCGAAAGTGCGCCGAAAGCGGACAGCAAGAACGCTAATCCAGCACTTGCAATGGTTGATGTTTCAGAGCCTGTGCGTGCAAGAGGTTCAGGCTTTTGCGGAGCTGGTGCTTCTTCAGCAGTCTCTTCTTGCGCTGGCTTTGGTTCTTGTTCTGGTTCCGGTTCCGAAATTATAGGCACTGGGATAGGCTCAGGCTTCGGCTCTGGAGTTGTAACAGGAGTTGGTTCTGGTTCCGGTTTTGGTGTTGGTGGAACAACAGGTGGTTTTGGAGGTTCCGGCTTCGGTGGTTCCGGTTTTGGTGGTTCCGGTTTTGGTGGTTCCGGCTTCGGCTTCGTAACCCTGAACAATGCGTTTATAAACACTACGTGGCTCGGTTTACCCTTCTCATGCAGCGTTATACCGTCCTCATATGTGTACGTTGGTGTCATCGTTGGATCAAGAACGATTGGTAAATTGTCAAGCTTCGAGCCATTTGTATTATAAGAATCTCCATCTTGAGCGTCTGCGTCCGCTGTAAATGTGATTGAATAATCCCTATGCAACGTATATGCCGTCTTCATCTCAACCACAGTTGTCTTACTGTTACGGACAAGCATAACTTTATTTAAGCTTACTTCTTTTGGCTCTTGATCCAGTACCTTCATAAACTCGTCGGTAATTTCATTGCCTATACTATAATCTGCGTTCAACAGATAGAACCTAAGCTTGATAGTCTTTTTTTCGCCCGGCTTGAAATAAGCAGGTATCCCATAAATACCGTCGTTATATTCACCTATTACTGTCTTGCTGACGTTATCATCACCAAGATCGCTAAACCTATATGGCTGACCTGTTCTAGGATTGGTTGCAATCGTACTGGAAGTGGTGGATTGGGTGGTCGGTTGCACAAGTTTCTCATTTACTTCTGTGCCTTCGTTATTTGTGTTCTTTACAATTGTAATAGAGTTAGTTGCAACATATAAAAACATATTTCCGTTTAGGCTCTTATATGTTGCAACATATATAGGATACGTGCGGCTAGTTTCGTCTTTTTTCCAATCGGTAATCTTAGCTGTACCTGAAAAAGTGCCACTCTCTGAATTAAACTTAACGCCGTTTGGCAAATCTCCAGCCACAATGTAATTCAATGAACCTGACGCAGAGCTTACAGCTACATTACCGATGCGCTTACTCTTATTTGAAATAACCAGTACCTTTTTGTGACTATCCTCGTCTTTGTAGATGAAAACAGGTGTTTTCTTATATTTTGTTGTGCGACCATTGGTATCAATAGTTTCCAGAGTAAGATTGCTTACTCGTGCAGTAACATTTGGATCGGTGGATAAGTCTTCATAGAACAGTGCGTCGAAACGCCTTGTAGCAGAATTGTACTTAACTTTGCTTTTATCAATGCCCTTCGGCAGATCGTCGCTTAAAATACGCCAACGCAACTTTTTATCCGTCGACAATCCAGTTGATACAACATTGTCAGGAGTGTCGCTAAAGAGTTGAGCTTCGCCAGGTTTAGGCTGAGGTTTTGGCTTACCTGCGATATAGCTGGTATATGGTTTTAAAGTAAGGTAATCTACCGTGTCATACATTGTGACTTGAGCGAGATATAGCGGGTATTCACGCATAGTCTCGTTTTCTTGCCAATCGTTAATTTCTGGATTTCCTTCGAAAGTTTTTTTACTAAGATTGTAATTAACACCCTTTGGAAGTTTACCGCCTATTAATTGCAATATGCTGTATTGATCATAGTCGTCTTGTTTCGACCATACCTTGTTATGCAATGCATTCTCGAAAGCAGCTTTTTCTTTTGCATCTTTAAAGAACCAAGGAGTATTTTCAACATTTTGAGTTACTGGAACTGTATCGTTCATGCCCATTGTTTGAAGCGTAATTCCTATGAAACGTTTTGCAACAACGCTTGGAGCTCTATTGTTTATTGGTGGTACAGTATTATCAATGATTTTAGTTTTGAGTAGGTGTGTATCAGGATCGTAGTCGAGGAACTTGCTGCAGTATTCTTGCTCATCTTCTGATGGTGAGTCGTTGTTGCTTAATACTCTCCAGCGAACGTAATTACCGCTTTTTTCGGTTGCAAGGCCTGCTGATAATTCGTTCCTGTCAAACGCAAATGGCTTTGGCTCAGGCTTATGATTCTCCGCGCCTGCAGTCTTAAATGTTGGGATAACTTCTTCTTTAAGTTGCTGCCCGTTCTTGCTGTACATACGAAGTCCCGTAACGCGAATGGTAGCGTTTGGATGTTCGCGCGCTGCGCTCGTGCGCCATTTGAACGTGTAGCTATAATCTGCTGCGCGCGTTACCCAGGAATCATACGCAAGTTCATATTTATCGCCGTTTTTATACTCGACGTGTATGGCCTCCATGTAGTCCTTACAATCGCCGTACTTGGTCGATTGAGCCAATGTGATCTCTTTGCCGCCGCGCATGAACTTTGGCTTAATGGTAACTGCTACACCTGGCTCCACCTCTGTCATTTGTGGATATGAAACAGTTTCTTCTTTAGACGCTACGTTTTCTGTGGTAGCTGCTCTTTCTGTGGTAGCTTCGATATCTGTAGTTTTAGTAGTTGTGGTAGATGAAGCTATAGTGAGGTGTTCTGTGGCGATAGTTTCATTTTTGTTAGCTTTATTATTGCTGGCTTTGGTGCTATTTTCTAAATCATTTTGATTAGTGAGATTGGCAGGGGGGGGGGGTAGTTGTTTTTATGTTATTTGTATCAGTACTAGCAGCGTAAGCGGTTTGGCCCATGCATACTGCGCAAGCTGCTGTGGCAATACCCATCATGGTTGAAGTCAGAATTATTTTCGCTGCCTTATTCATAAAACACCCAACTCTCTAATCAACTACCTAATCAGCTATCTAACTAGATACCTAAATAAATTTATTTTATTTTATTTCGAAATATACAATAAATATATTGTAAATTCGAAATTTGCATGTTACATTATAATGTTTTTGATAAAAAATAAAAGTGTTTATCGATAATTTTATCAATAAACACTTTTGCGTTTCGAAATACTTAATCTCTATTAAATATTCAACTAAATATTTAGCTAAATAATATGAGATATTTAGTATCTAATCTTAAGAAATAATCTGCTAAATAAACTGCGATATTACAATGCCTGCAACCATAAGTGGAATATTGAAAATAAGGAATGTTGGAACGCAAGTATCCCAAATATGACTGTGCTGACCATCCGCATTTAAGCCGGCAGTAGGCCCGAGCGTGGTGTCGGAAGCAGGGGAGCCTGCGTCTCCAAGAGCTGCAGCGGAAGACATAAGAAGAATCGTTGCAGGAGTGCTAAAACCAATGCTCTGGCAAAGAGGCACGAACAAAACCGCAAGAATAGGAACCGTACCAAACGAAGTACCAATGCCCATGGTAACAAGCAAACCAATAATCGTAATCACAAATGCGGCAATAATTTTGTTCTGTCCCATAGCTGCAACACCCAAGTGCACAAGCTCCTCAACTCCGCCTGTTGCTTGAATAACGTTAGCGTAGCCGCCAGCAATAAGCATAACGAAAGCAATAAGACCCATGAGTTTTACACCGCCGGCAAGCTGCTTATCAATATCCTTCCATGCAACTGCTCCAAAAATAATCATAGTTGCAAGACCTGCAAGAGAAGAAAGCGAAAGATCCTTACTAATAACTTGCACTACTACAACAACAATAATTGCAAGAATGGTTACGTAGTGGCGTTTGTTAAGAGGTCCAACAACAGCGTCTGCGGCTTTAGTATCTGCCTCAGTAGTTTCATATTCGCGAGGCTTTCTGTATAGAACAAAAACTGCAAATAGTAGTGCTGCGAGCATTGCAGCGCCTAAATACCAGTTCACGGCGCTAACGTCTGCAACGCTAACCTTCATACCGTTTTTAGAAAGATTCGTAGCAATAACAGTTTGGAAAATTAAGCCAAATCCAAACGGAATGGCAATGTACGGAACTTCAAGACCAAAAGCAGTACAGCATGCAGCTGCTCGTCGGTCAATCTTAAGTTCGTTCATAATTCGTAAAATCGGCGGAATAAGAATAGGAATGTAAGCAATGTGAACTGGCACAATATTTTGAGACATGCACGCAATTAGAGTTAGTACTGCAAGTAGAGCGTACTTTTTCATGCCAATAATTTTGCTAATTTTTTTAGAAATAATTTGAGCCAAACCGGTTGCTGTAATTGCCTCCGCAAAAGTACCAAGCAAAATGTAGGCGAGCGCAGTTTGTGCGTTGGTGGAGAAACCGTCGCAAAGCAACGCCATAATTGTGTGATTTCCATCTCCAAAAAGCGGAAGATGACCGGCAATGCCACCTGCAACGCAAGCTACTATCATTGATAGCAAAACATTAAGTTTTGCAAGACTAAGTGCGCATAGCACTACAACCGACACAATAACCGGATTAAATATAATATTTAAAATTTGCAAACTTAGCATGCCGTTCACCCCTTTAAATGCTTGAATTTAATATATTGTTTGAAGCAATACGTTTTATTTCGTATCGCCTACGTCTGTATTTTTTGCATACGTATTCTTACATATGTATTTCTTACATTTAGTAATTAAAGACAATATAGCATGGAAGTGTTTACAACTTGTTTCTTAAATAAATATAAAGTATAAACAATTAAATAAAAAAATTAGTGTAACTCAACAATTGTTTGCACAAAAGAGTATTCTAAGTGATTAGTGGTGAAGAATTGATAAATCACCAAATGTTCGGTTTTGCACCGTTTTATTGCAGCATTGCAACGTGAGTTTACCGCTGAAAAATAGCGATAAAGCAATGTGAAAATTAAAAATTGTTTTGCTAATTGCGAAAATCCAAAAATAAACAATAAACAAAAAACTGAAAACTAAAAACTGAAAACTGAAAACTGCAAATAAGTTATTTAGAGTATTTAGAGTAAGGAGGAATGCCTGGCGCTCTAAGCAAAAAAGATACTACGCCATATCTTAATTGCAAGCGTCAAACATACAAATTATGAAAGATAGTAAAACGCTTTTAGAAGCTAAAGAATTAGGTTTACAAAGATTTAGAAGAACACCATTTTGGGATGTGTCATTAAAAGTAGAAGCTCATCAAATCGTTGCAATATCAGGCGAACACGGCTCTGGAAAATCAGCTTTGCTACTTGCACTGTCTGGTTATATGAAATTTACGAACGGAACTCTTACTATTGCGGACGCAACTCTTCCTAACGATTTTAAAGAATCTCGTCAATACGTGGGATTGGGATTATTCAACGGAATTAACGAATTCTACAAAACGCAAACAATAGAAGAAGTTTTGATGAGTGAGCTAAAACTCGCATCATCTTCGCCACTATTTCGCGAACAGTATAAAAATGATGTAAAAAATCGCGAAGCATTGCGCCAATACGCGTACAATCTTCTTGCGCAGTGGAAAGTATTGTCTCCTCGTAAAACAGCAATAGGAGAGTTGACTCCGTTCGAGCGCATGCGCTTGGCAATTGCGTTGGCTTTGCTAAAAAAGCCGTTGCTGCTATTTGTTGATGGAATTGAAACGGAGCTTACTAGCGAGCAAAGCGAATGCTTACTTTCCGATATTCGCGAATACGTTAGCAAAAACTACTGCTCCTGCCTTGTTGGAGTTTTGCAAAGTGAGTTAGAAAAGCAAGCGGATCAAGTATTAAGACTTATGCCAAATAATGAGAAAACAGAAAATTCTCATACTGATTCTCAGCTTGGTGAACGTGAAGCAAATGGTGGTGAAAACAATGCGCGTTAATACTATTGCTCTTGCATTTCGTGAGCTTAACAACACGATGAAAGGAAAAGCTCGAAAGCTTGTTATTGGGACCGTAGCTTTGATTCCACTTTTATACGGATCGCTTTACTTATGGGCATTTACAAATCCTTATAAGACTTTGGATACTGTGCCTGTGGCTGTTGTTGTTGAAGACAATGGCGCTATGATTAACGGCAAAATGCGAAACATTGGAAACGAAATCAAAACTCGTTTAAAGAATCAAAAAGACGGTAGTGAAGGTTTCCAATGGAATTTTGTAAATAGTGCCGAAGCGAATAAGGGTCTTAAAAATGGCAACTATTTTATGGTAGCAACTATTCCAGCTTCTTTCAGTAAGTGCATTGCTTCCGCGCAATACGATACTCCTACTAAAGCAAAACTTCACGTAAAGTATGATCAAGCAAGCAATATGCTGGCTTCGCAAATTGGTAAAACTGCTTTCCGCACTATGCGTACTGAGATTAGCGAGGCGATTGCTCAAGAGTATTGGGAGCACATGTTTGCAAAAGTCAACTCGGCTTCGGATTCTCTTGGTGCTGCCGCAAACGGTGCTGGAGCGCTACATGAAGGTTCAAAGTCTTTGCAAGGCGGAATAAATAAGCTTGCAGATGGGTCGAATAAACTTTCGCAATCTTTGCAAAAACTTCAAGGCGGATTAGGGGAGCTTCAAAAAGGCGCGAATACGCTAACTGAAGCCAATGCTCGTAGCAAAGAAGGAGCTCAATATCTTGCACAAAAAACGCAAGATTTAGCAAACGGAGCTCAACAGTTAAGTGAAGGAACGCAAAGGCTATCGGCAGCGACAAGCGAATTCTATGAAGGAGCTCAAAAGCTTGCAGCTTCAAGCAACGAATTAGAAGAACATGTTAAAGCTGGAAACGCTGAAACAAAAGCACAAATTACTGGTCTTCTTATGCAAGCGAAAAACCCAGCAGTAACAAAGGAAGACGTGCTTGCTAATTTGCAAAGTTGGGCAGAAGGATTAGGTGAAAATTCTAATCTTCTAGAAACAAATCTTTCTGCTTTAAGCGCTGGAGCAGACAAGCTTTCTGCAGGAAGCTTGCAAATAAAGGGCGGTGCTGATGCAATATCTCAAGGTATTGAAGCTGTTAATACTGGCTCAAATAAGCTTGCTGCTGGAGCGAATAATCTTGCTGACGGTTTGGCTCAAGTAAGTAACGGTAGCGAGAAACTAAATAATGGCGTGAATGCAGCAGCTCAAGGTTCTGCGAAAATAGTGAACGGTTCTAATCAGCTTAATTCCGGTGTTAAGAAGCTATCTGATAACACTCCAAAGCTTGTTGATGGTGCTAAGAAATTGCATGACGGGCTTAAAGATGCTCAAAAGTCTGGAAAAGTAAACGGTATTGTTCAAAAAAGTAAGATGATGAGCGCACCAGTTTCCTTGGAAGAGCACGAGTATTCGCACGTTGAAAACTATGGAACTGGTTTTGCTCCTTACTTTATTTCCATCGCCCTTTGGGTTGGTGCTCTTATGGCAACATTCGTTTTGAGAGTTATGGATAGGCGAGCGATACTAAACGGCATGAATCCGCTTAAAAGCGCGCTTATTAGCTTGACGCCGTTTGTGCTTATGGGCGTTGTGCAAGCGATTATTCTTATGGGCGTTGTTCAAGGAGCGTTGAAGTTGCAAATCGATAATGTTGGTGCATTCTACGCGCTGGGGATTATAGCGTCAATAGTCTTTATGGCTATAATGCAAATGATTATGGTGGTGTTCCGCATACCAGGGCGAATAGTTGCGATTGTGCTACTTATGTTGCAAATCACAAGCTCTGCAGGAACGTTCCCAGTACAAATGACGCCGGCATTCTTTAGAGCTGTTCACCCTTACTTGCCAATGACGTACTCAATTATGGGGTTGCGTCAAGCAATGTCTGGAAAGAACAGTGGTGAAATAGTCTCTGGCATTGGAATGCTAGTGCTTTTCGGCGTGATTGCTATTGCTATAACAAGCATTGCCTTCCGCATGAAGCGTACTGTAACAATGTTTGATTTGCATCCTGTAATAACGCTTGAAGCATAAGCGTTAATGTAGGCGCGATAATTAAAATCCCCGCAGCTTTTGTTGGTTGCGGGGATTTTTTAGTGAATTTCGTTTAATTTAGTTACTTTATAAATACGTTATCTGACTTTAGAAAGTAGACGCGTAGACTTCGGCAATTGCAGATTCATCCATATGCATATAGGAGTTCTTCAAAAGTCGCTGCTGCTCTTTAACAACGCTTGCAGCCCAGCTTTGAATCATATCCTCGCTCATGCCATACTCGTGAAGCTTATGCTTAGGAAGAATCGTGTTAAGAACTTCGTCAAGCTTGTCTAGTACGTCTTCTTTCTGGCATTCAAGAATATTTGCCATAAAGTCAAAAAGCTCAGAAAGCTCAGTGTTTTCTGCGCTATTTTCGTCGTGCTTCGCATAGTATCGCAAAACGCTTGTAAGAAGAGCTGCATTCGTTTCGCCATGAGCCACATGGAAAGTTCCACCAAGCGGATAAGCCATCGCGTGAACGCAACCGCAGCCAGCGTTACCAAACGCAATACCAGCGTAAAGACTTGCCGAAACCAAGTCGCTTACAACTTGGCTTTTTGCGCTGCTGCCTTCTTTAACAACTCGCATATAACTTTGCAAAATAAGTCCGCAAGCCTTGTAACTAAACATTTTTGTAAGCTCGGTTGCAATAGGAGAAAGTGCGGACTCAATCGAGTGCGTAAGAGCGTCAATAGAGCTGGTTGCAAAAACGTAATCCGGCAGGCTCTTTAACAATTCTGGAATAAGAACAGCGTCCGTAGCATAGCAAGCATCGTTCGCCAAACCCTTCTTGGTATTGCGCTTAGTAAGCGAGAACACGGCAACGTTCGTAACTTCGGAGCCTGTGCCGCAAGTAGTCGGAACAAGAATAAGATCCGCGCCTTTTTGTGCAGGAATCTTGCCGTCAACCAAGTCTTCAAGCGGGCTTGTTTGCTTCAACGCACAAACCTTCGAAATATCCAAAACAGTGCCGCCACCAATTCCAATCACGCGCTTTGGAGTAGTGTGAATGTCACTAACGATTGCATCAACCATTGCATCGCTCGGCTCGCCTTTGCCGTATTTTTCTTGGAAAATCACGTCGCAATCAAGATTCAAATCGCCAAAATAAGGCTCCCAAATATACTGGTTTGTAATAACCAAATCACTTTTGCTGAGCTTGAATTCTTGCGCAAAGTCGCGTGCGTTCTCGAACTTATGAATAGTTGGTTTAATAGAAAGCTGCTTCATCCTAGACTCCTTTGTTTTAATCTGCATGTCTTACGCTAATATGCGCGTTTTGCGCGCGCTTTTGTGCGCGGATGATTAAAAAACCAAGCAACTGCTCCATTATAGAACAGATTGCTTGGTTTAATAAATGTGATTTAAGCTAATCAGAAAAAGTGATTCAGCCTAAGCTAATCAGCAAAGTCTAATCATCCCTTCAACAAAGCCGTGTAAGCAGCCATCGTAATGTAGTTGTATGGCTGGTTGAAGTGAGGCATGAAGAAGATGTCGCACAAAGCAAGTTCCTTAATCGTGACCTTCTTCTGAATAGCCAGCGAGAACAGGTGAATTGCGGCAGACATATCGTAGTTAGAAGCCAACTGGCAGCCAACAATAACCTTCGTATCCTTCTTGTAAACAATGCGAATCTTCACCTTTGGATTCTCAACTTCCATAAACGCAGGCTTTTGAGTATCCTCAAAATCAACGTAATCAACGTCCATGCCTTCTTTTTGAGCTGCAGTCAAGCTCAAGCCAGTGCAGACAAGCTTGTAATCGTAGATCATCATTGCACTAGAGCCTTGCACGCCCTCAGTTTCTACAGGAGTTCCGCAAACGTTGTGACCTGCAATCAAGCCGCTTCGAACGGCGTTAGTAGCGAGCGCAATGTAGTTTACGCGGTCTCGAGCATTGTCGTAGATCGTAGCGCAGTCGCCGATTGCGTACACGTCTGGATCGGAAGTTTGCTGCTTCTTATCAACAAGGAAAGCGCCGTTAGTATACTGCTTTAAGTGATCTTTGCCGAGCGCAACGTTTGGGTGGAAGCCAATAGCGCAAATCACCATGTCGGCTTCGTAAGTGCCTTTGCTTGTTTTAACAGCCTTGACTTCAGTGTCTCCAACAATTTCTTCAACAGTTTGACCAAGTTCAAACTTAATGCCTTTATTCTCCATAATTTGCTTCAAATTATCGGAAAACTCTGGGTCAAAGTAGCCGTTAAGAATATGGTCTTCCATGTCAATAAGGGTCACGTTTTTACCAAGACGCTCGAAGGCTTCAGCAAGTTCCACACCAATGTAGCCGCCGCCAAGAACCACAACATTACGGAAATCACGCTCTTGGAGCTTGGCAATAACAGTTTGCGCATTCTGGAAAAGCTTTACCATTTGCACGTTTTCCAAGTCGATGCCTTTAATACGCGGCTTGTTTGGAAGGCTGCCGGTAGCAAGAACCAGCTTGTCGTAAGAATCATGAACAACAGTGCCGTCTTTAAGCTCGACTGTTACTTCTTTCTTTGTGTAATCAATGTCTAAAACTTTACTTTCAAGATTTACCTTAGCGCCTTTTTTAACAAAATCTTCTGGCTTTTGGTAGAACAGTCCGTCGCTGCTTTGAATCTGCTTGCCAATCCACAAAGCCATGCCACAGCCAAGGAAGGAAATATTGCTATTCTGATCGTAAATTGTAAGCTCGTTTCCTGGGTAGCTCAAAATTGTGTTAGCGCAGGCAGTGCCGGCATGATTTGCGCCAATCTGAATGATCTTCGTCATCGGTAATCTCTTTTCGTCGTTGAATTCTGTTGAAATTATTGTATGTGCTTCAACTGCTTTGTTTAATTCACGCTGCTGCGCGAATGCACATCCAATGCACAATACTATTACACGAATGCGAGTCTTACCAATTTTGATTTTGTGCGTGTTGTGGTGGAGTTGTGTGGGGAGTTGTGTGGTTATTTCACAATCTGACTATCACTAATCTTTTTGCGAACATGAATTACGTAGTAGAATCCTGAAGTTTGTATACAGTTTATATACAGTGACATTCACATATGTACAGTTTTTTTGTGGTGCGTTTTAATGTTTTAATAAAGTGATATTCGTATGAAGGGGTATTGTGATGCGTATTTTGATTACTGGTTTTACGCCGTTTAATAATGAGTCTATAAATCCGTCGTGGGAGATTGCGCAATCAGTGCATGCGCCTGAGGGTGTGGAACTTGTTCGTTTGCAGATTCCTACGGAATTTAGCAAGGGCGCGCAAAAAGTTATTGAGAAAATAGAGGAAGTTCACCCTAATGCTGTGCTTTCATTAGGGCAATTTGGTGGTTCTGCTTGTTTTAACGTTGAGTATGTTGGAATTAACTGTAGAGCTGCGCGTATACCGGATAATAGTGGGTATAAGCCTTGGTATGAGCCTGTTGTGAAGGATGGTGACGTGGCGTATAAAGCTACTTTGCCAGTTGTGAATATAGTTGAGGCTTTGAATAAGGCGAAATTGCCGGCGTCTGTGTCTTTTTCTGCTGGCGCGTACGTGTGTAATGATGTGCTTTACAATGTTTGTCATTATTGCCAGACTAAAAAATTGACGATTAAGAGTGGTTTTATTCACGTTCCATATTTGCCTGAGCAGATTCTTGATAAGCCGACTACGAGTTCTATGAGTTTAGCTGATATGCTTCGAGGTATTGAAGTTGCGCTGCAAGTAATTGCGGATGACTGCAAGTGATTGCAGATAAATCGCCAGCAAATCTTTAATTTGTCAAATTGCATAAAATAACTCAAAACAGCCACTTATGTTGAAGGTGTGGTATAAAAGTCTTATGTTTTCTAAACGCGCTATTACCATTTTTGCGGCTGCTGTCGTAACTGCTTTAGCGTTGGGTACGTTGAGTGCTTGCGAGCCGCAGGGTAAAGCCGTTGGTAGCACTGGTCGCGCTGGAGACATAATTCACGACGGTGTGGATATTAACGATATTCATCTGCTCGTAATTGGTTCTAAATCAGCAGCTCTCGATGCTGATATTATGCAGAAGTGCAAAATGGCAAATTTAAGTGCTTCTTACGTTTCTGTGTCAAATATAAATAATGCGAACGATGCGGCTCAGCAAGCTATTCGCACTTCAAGTGAGCAGCCTGTTTCATTAATACTTATTAACGCGCTAGACGTAACAAGCGTTGATGATTCGCATAATGCTAATGATCAACTAAATAAAAAAGAGAACAAACAGACCAATAAAATCGCACGCAATAAACAAAACGAAAGCAAAGAATGGATTTCTGCGTTGCAGTACGCGCGTTATGCTGGTGTGCCAGTTGCGTTAGTAAATCCTGTAAACGCACCGAAAGACGAAACTTTATACGCTGCAATATTGCGAGTTGGGGTTGGGGATATTTCGCATAATTTAGCGCCTGAGCGTTCATCTTTGCTAAGCATTGTTCGCGCAATAATTGACAATACGCCACACGGTAGGGAAGTGATTGTAAATGACAAGTAATAAACAAAAAACAATAGTTCCTACAGAAAACACTAATAATAAAGCTATTGCGGCGCTTCCTAAAGTAGAAGTTTCTGGTTTGAGCACCAATGAGGTTGTGCAGGCAGTTTCTCGCGGAGACGTGAATATTACTTCTAAGCAGACTTCTCGCTCTTTAATGGATATTGTGCGCGCGAACGTGTTTACATTGTTTAACGCGATTATTTTCACAGCAATGGTTGTTGTGCTTGCCACTGGTTCGTGGAAGGATGCTGTTTTTGGTGCGGTAATTCTGGTGAATACTGGAATTGGTATTGTGACTGAATTAAAAGCAAAGCGCACTTTGGATAGGCTTTCTATATTGATTGCTTCTCACGCAATGGTTCGTAGAGGCGGAGAAAATATTGAGATTGCGCACAAAGATATTGTGCTTGGAGATATTTTGTGGCTTAGGGCTGGCGAGCAGGTTCCAGCAGATGTAGAAGTGCTGGAATCGTGGGGCTTGGAAATGGACGAGTCCATGCTTACGGGCGAGTCTGCTACAGTTCGTAAAGCTAATGGTGACGACGTTTATTCCGGATCTACTGCAGTTTCTGGAATGGCTTTAACGCGTGTTACTGCCGTAGGAGAGCACAGTTATGCTGCAAAATTGGCGGCGCAAGCGAAAGTTTATAATAAAACAATTTCTGACTTAAGCCGTGGAATTAACACGATTTTGAAGTATATGACGATGGTTGTGGTGCCTTTGTGCGTGCTGCTTGTGTGGTCGCAAATGCACAAGGTTGGCGGATTTGTTGAAGCTTGGCAGACTGGAGCTTGGAGGGGAGCTGTTGTTTCTGCTGTTGCAGGCGTTGTTGGCATGATTCCAGAAGGATTGGTTCTTCTTACTTCGCTTAATTTTGCGGTGGCTGCTATGCGGCTTGCTCGTAAGCAAACGTTAGTTCAGGAGCTGGAATCTGTAGAAACTTTAGCGCGCGTAGACTGCTTGAACCTGGACAAAACTGGCACTATAACCGACGGTGGTATTGCATTTGTTGGCGTGGAAAATCTAGATAATAGTAGTGCGGAAATATCTTTGCAAACAAACTTGCAAACAAACTTGCAAACAAACTTACAAACTAACTCACAAACCAATCAAGCTTTATTCGACTTATCAAACGAAGAAAATCCTAACGCAACAGGCGTTGCAATTATGGAAGGGCTTGGCTCTCAAGGAGTTGCCGCTAGTGCGCATGTACATAACCGTCTTCCATTCTCGTCTTCTAGAAAGTGGAGTGCGGTGCAATATGCGAAAAGCAGTGGAGAATATGAAACTTGGTATATGGGTGCTCCGGAAGTATTGCTAAGCGCGATTAATTATGCAAATTCTAATGAACTTTTAGCGAAAGTTAATTCTTATGCGGAGCTTGGTGAGCGCGTACTTCTTCTTGCGAAAGTAAGTAGCGATAGTAGCATCGTAAGTGGAGTAACGGAAACAGATAAAACTTTTGGTGATTCTCCTACTATTTGTGCAAATGCTCAGCCTGTTGCTTTAGTTCGCTGCTCTGAGCGTATTCGTGAAGATGCGCGTAAAACGCTTGAATGGTTCCGTAAGCAGGGCGTGCGCTGCCGCGTAATTTCGGGAGATAATCCTACAACTGTTGCTGCTGTTGCTGCAAAAGTTGGTTTAACAGGGGATAGTAAGCCTGTTGCAATGGATGCTAGAAAATTACCGGAAGATATTAACGAATTGGCTAAAGTGCTTGAAAATGTGGATGTTCTTGGGCGTGTGCTTCCTCATCAAAAGAAGGCGATTGTTCAAGCGCTTCACGCTCAAGGTCATGTGGTTGCTATGACTGGTGACGGCGTGAATGATACTTTAGCTCTTAAAGAAGCTGATTTGGGCGTTGCTATGGGCAACGCTGCTCCTGCTGCAAAAGCTGTAGCTCAAGTGGTTCTTGTTGATTCGCGCTTCTCGCATTTGCCGGATGTTGTGGCTCGCGGTAGGCAAGTGATGGCAAATATGGAACGTGTGGCTGGCTTGTTCCTTGTAAAAACTGTTTATTCTGCACTTATTTCTGCAGGAGTTGTGCTTCTAGCACTTCACTTCCCGTATTTGCCTCGTCACATTACTTATATTGGTTCTTTAACTATTGGTATTCCAGCATTTTTGCTCGCTCTTGCGCCTAATACTCGTCGATACATTCCAGGTTTCTTGAAGCGCGTTGTGCGTTTTGCTGTTCCTAGCGGATTTGCTATAGCGCTTTCTGTGCTCGCTACTGCTGTTATAGCTCCTCGAGTTTTAGGGTTGAATCTTGACAAAACTGTAGAAAATAGTTTGAAAGCTTCCCGTTTTATTGTTTCAAACGTGCAAGCTTTGGCAACTACTCGTAGCATTTGTTCCGTAATTGTATTTGTTCTCGGCATACTAGTGCTCGCAAGCGTTGCTAAACCTTTGCGCTCGTGGAGAGGGATTATGGTTGCGCTATTTGCTGCAGCTGGAGTTGTTGGAGCTTTTATACCGTTTACTGCAAAGTTCTTTGAACTTCACGTGCCAACTTCAGGGAGCGCGTTTACTGTAATGCTTATAGCTGTTGTTTTAGCTGTAATACTATGGTTTGCGTGCGTGAGTTTAGCGAACTTGTTACCTAAACAAAGTAAGAAGTGAATAATCTAACATATTTCAACGCAATTAGTGTGTCGAAGCTAGCTTAAGGATGCTTACAATAGATACGTGTTTAGTATTTTAGAGATGTTTTCAGTAGGCGTTGGTCCTAGTTCTTCGCATACGGTAGGTCCTATGCGTGCAGCTTGTGCGTTTGTTACGTCACTTAAAAAAAGCGGCAATCTTAAAAACGTTGCGCACGTAAAGGTTACGCTTTATGGCTCGTTGTCTCTAACTGGTCTTGGTCACGGAACTGATCGCGCTTGTGTTGCAGGTCTTGAAGGAAATCTTCCAGATAATGTAGACACTGATCACATGCTTACCATTCGTCAGGAATGTAAAAAGACTGGAACTTTAACGCTTGCAGGGGAGCATACTATTTCTTTTGACTACGACAAGGACGTAATTTTTGAAAAATGGATGCGAATGGTTGTTCATCCTAACGGAATGCGTTTTGTGGCAGAAGATGCTAATGGAAACAATATAGATGAGCAAGTATGGTACTCAATTGGCGGCGGATTTGTGCGTCAAGGTCATGCTGATGATGCAATGGTTGGCTTGCATGAGCGCGTTACTGAGCAGGATGATAATAATAACGTAAGTAATAGTGATAGTAGCGAAAATAGTAGCGAAAATAATAGCGAAAATAGTAATGACAATACGGAAAAAGTTTCAAATCAAACAAAAGATTCCACTGTTCCGTATCCTTTTACTTCATGCGACGAGCTTATAAATATTTGCCTAGAAAAGCATATGTCAATCAGCGATGTTGTTTGGCAGAACGAATTAGCTTTGCATGAAGGCGATGCTGACTACGTGCGCAACTATTTGCTGCATGTTTGGAAAGTTATGAGCAAATGTGTAGAAAATGGCTGCAACTCAAAGCAACCGATTTTGCCAGGTGGTCTTGATGTTCCTCGCAGAGCGCCTCGAATGTATGAGCGTTTAGCTGCAAATTCAGACATGCTTCGCAATAATCGTCGTCGTTCAGATGCTGCTTTAGAAAGTTCAGACTCTGCGTGGGTTAATCTTTTTGCGCTCGCTGTTAGTGAAGAAAACGCTGGCGGCGGACGTATTGTTACTGCTCCAACGAATGGATCTGCTGGAATTATTCCTGCAGTATTACAGTATTATTGGCGATTTGTTGATTCTGCTAATGAAGATGGAGTTGTGCGATTTTTGCTTGCTGCAGGTGCAGTTGGTTACTTATTTAAGCGAAATGCTTCAATTTCTGGTGCTGAAGTTGGTTGCCAAGGGGAGGTTGGTTCTGCCTGTTCAATGGCTGCTGCAGGATTGTGCGAAGTGTTGGGAGGAACGCCGGAACAGGTTGAAAATGCTGCAGAAATTGGCATAGAGCATCATTTAGGATTGACTTGCGATCCGGTTGGTGGCTTAGTTCAAATTCCTTGTATTGAGCGCAATGCTATGGCTGCAAATACTGCAATTAATGCTGTTCGAATGGCAATGCTTGGAGATGGTTCGCATATGGTAAGTCTTGATCAGGCAATTAAGACTATGAAAGAAACTGGTCATGACATGATGTCTAAATATCGAGAAACTTCAAAAGGTGGACTAGCTGTAAACGTTGTTGAGTGCTAATCTAGGACGAGTTAATAAGAGTTAATCTAAATGCATTTAGTAATTCTATAGGGCTGTGAAATCAGTCTATGCGAATGTTATACTATTGCAGATTATACTAATTGGAGTTTTTAAAAAGGAGGCAATATGGCACAGGATATGCCGGCAGTAGCTGCAGAATTTGGTACTACGCCAACGGTGACGTTCCCTGAATCTGAACCGCCAGCTGGTCTTAAAGTTGTTGAATTGGTTGAAGGTAATGGCCCAGTTGTTCGCGCTGGTGATACTGTAACTGTGAATTATCATGGTGTTGTTTGGGGCAGTGAAAAGCCGTTTGATTCCAGCTTTGCCCGCCACACTCCAGCCAGCTTCGGTATTGGCGTTGGTCAAGTAATTCAGGGTTGGGATCGCACAGTTCCTGGACACAATGTTGGATCTCGTTTGCTTATTTCGATTCCACCTGAGTATGGTTATGGTTCTCGTGGTGTTCCACAAGCTGGTATTGACGGTGGAGCAACTTTAGTATTTGTTGTTGATATTATTTCAACTCGTTGAGTGAAAAACGTGTGCGCTGTTTTATTTAAGCGCGCAAAGTATTTGACTCTGTAAGAGATTGTTGGATAGGGAGGTAGCAATGGCTGAGGAAAAAACTATTTTGCTTACGCAGGAAGCGTATGACAAGTTGAAGGAAGAGTTAGCGCATCGCGAAGGTGAATATCGTGAAGAAATTACTGAACGTATTGCTGCAGCTCGAGCTGAAGGTGACTTGTCGGAAAACGGTGGTTATCAGGCTGCTCGAGAAGAGCAGGGCAAGAATGAGGGTCGTATTAACGAGCTTATTGTAAAGCTTCGTAATGCTAAGATTCTTGAAGCTCCGAAAGCTGGAACTGTTGGAAATGGTTCGTTGGTTGTTTTGGAACTTGCTGGTCGCGAAATGACTTATGTTCTTGGATCTCGAGATATTGCTGTAGCTACAGATTACGACGTTATTAGTCCTGAATCTCCGATTGGTGCAGCGATTATGGGTGCTCATGCGGGAGATACTGTTAGCTATGCAGCTCCTAATGGCCGTGAGATTTCTGTGACTATTAAGGAATCTAATCCTCTTGCATAAGTAGGTTGTTTTAATAAAATAATTCTCCCCATCTGGTTATTTATGTATCAGATGGGGAGATTTTTTTTGGGGGTTGGGTTTTAGGTTTAATTAAATTTTTCTTAGCACTGTAACAACTTTGCCCATAATAGTTGCGTGTGAGCCGTCTATAGGAGAGTATGCAGGATTGTGAGGAATAAGCCAAACGTGACCATTGTCATTTCTGAAAGTTTTAACTGTTGCCTCGCTATCAAGTAAAGCAGCAACAATATCTCCATTTACTGCTTCGTGTTGTTCGCGCACAACAACATAGTCTCCGTCACAAATGGCAGCATCAATCATAGAGTCGCCATGAACTTCAAGCATAAAAAGATTACCTGTGCCGGTTAAACGTTCTGGTAAGCGCATAACGTCTTCAACATGTTGTTCTGCTGTAATTGGTATTCCAGCAGCAATGCGTCCAACTAAAGGTACATCTCTAGAATTAATAACAGAATCTGAATCATAAGCAGCAATATCAACAGATTTTGAATAACCTTTGTTGATGCTGGTATTTATTTTGCTATCAGATACAGAATCGTCAAGAATTTCAATTGCGCGCCCTTTATTTGCGCTAATTCGCAAAACTCCTTTTTCTTCTAGAGCGCGTAGCTGGTGTTTTACAGAAGATGGGCTTCTAAGTCCAACGGCTTCGCCTATTTCTCTAAAGGAAGGTGGAAAACCATGAATTTTGAGACTGTTTTGAATAGCGTTAACAATTGCACGTTGACGTTCGGTAAGTGATAATTCGTCAACATTGCTGAGGTCAATGCTGTCATTATTGTTGACGGCATTGTTGTTTGCTCTCTCGTTATTCATGGTGCTCCTTTCGATGTATTAATAATAACTCACTTCTTCAAAAAAATCAAACATCTGTTCGACACGCCGT
Source organism: Gardnerella sp. Marseille-Q9691 (assembly GCF_046507715.1). Taxonomy (NCBI): domain Bacteria; kingdom Bacillati; phylum Actinomycetota; class Actinomycetes; order Bifidobacteriales; family Bifidobacteriaceae; genus Gardnerella; species Gardnerella sp. Marseille-Q9691. Next base: position 141,593 of record NZ_JBKFXI010000001.1, read on the forward strand.
TGCAACTGTCGAACAAATGTGTCATTATTGATACACCTGTTCGATAGAACAAATGTTCAATTGATTGATGGCGAAGGAAAGGATAGTTATGAATACGGCATCGAGGAACAATAATCGCATTAGTACTCGTTCAAAAAGAATCGCAACTAAAGCTGTTTCAGGTAGTAAACGAGCTTCTGCAATGCGCATTAGAAGGAATAGAGTGTTAAGAATTATTGTGCTTCTTATGTCAATAGCTGTATTCTGTGCTGTGTTCATGCCAAAAACTGCTGTTTCGGCTGTTCCTGAAAAGTTTATTACATATACTGTGCGCCCAGGTGACACATTGTGGAGTTACGCTTCAACAATTACTCCAAAAAACGGCGATATTGCAGATAGTGTAGAACGACTTATTTCCTTAAATCATCTTTCATCAGCCGATTTGGAAGTTGGACAGTCTATTAATGTGCCAATTGTTAGTTCAAATCAGTGATATTAGAAAAATAAAGTGAATATTTTTATATCGTGTTTCCTTAATTTCTAGTATGCTGAATATATGCATTGTCCTTTTTGTAAAAATTCAGATACGAAAGTTATTGATACTCGTATTAGTGAAGATGGTTATTCTATTCGCCGTAGACGTGAATGTCAGGTGTGCGGAAATCGTTTTACAACAGTAGAAACGACTCAATTGCTTGTAATGAAGCGTTCAGGATCTGTTGAGCCTTTTGATCGTGCAAAAGTCGTAGCTGGTGTTGGTAAAGCATGCCAGGGTCGTCCTATTAACGCAGAAGCGTTAAAAACATTGGGTATGCGAGTAGAAGCTGATTTGCGTGCGCGTGGTTTAGCTCAGGTAACTTCTGAAGAAGTTGGTAAAGCTATTCTTAAGCCATTGCGTGAATTAGATGAGGTTGCGTATCTTCGTTTCGCAAGTGTATACCAAAACTTCACTGGTCTTGAAGATTTTGAGCGAGCTATTGAAGATTTAAAGCGTAGTAAAGAAGAAGAGTAGTACTTTTACTAATACCGTTACTAAGACTTTTATATAGAGCTTACTTACTTAACTACATAGCAGCTTATCTATTTAGCAAATTCTCCTGTTATTAAATTAATAACAGGAGAATTTTTAAGTTTTTCTGCGTTTTATATTTTATTATTCAAAATCTGCATCATTTCTGGTGCGAATAATATGCAATCTTTGAGTTGGTCTCGTCATAGCCACATACAGGTTTGCTGCTGCAGCCAACCTAGAAGCAGCTTCTTGCTCAATTTTAGAAGGCTGTAGCACAATTACAGCATCATATTCAAGACCTTTTACCTCTTCTGCGGTAGAAACACTGCATTGGCAATCGTCTGCACTCTGTTGACTAATGTTATTCCACATTTTTTCAGGTAAAGCATTCTTTAATGCTTGATTTACTATTTCCTGAGTATGCTTCACCATGTCACAAGGAGCAATAATAGCTATGCGACCGCTACCATCTTCAGATATAAACTTTTTGAACAATTGAACACATGAATTAGCAAGAGTTGTATCAAGCTCATCATTAGATTCAACAATATCTGACATTAGAGAATCTGGAACGGATCTTACAGCATTAACTGTGGAAATATATAATCCAGAATTGGTTGCAATTTTGCTTGCAGCTTCGGAAACTTCGCGAGGATTACGATAATTAATCGTAAGTTCATAAAGATCCCAATTTGATTCGCCAAACATTGGATTCATATTTTTCTGCCAACGGTGTGTGCCGCCTAAAGCAGAAGTTTGTGCAACATCTCCAACAATAGTAAATGAGCGCGAAGGGCAGCGTCGTATAAGCATACGCCAGTCCATTGCTGTAAGCTCTTGAGCTTCATCCACAACTATGTGACCATAAGTCCACTCGCGGTCGGATGCGGCTTTACGCGCAAGCATACCAGCGTCGTCGCCCTGCAAATTATCAAGAAGCATATCTGCAGTTACAATGCCATTTCCTATTCCTGCCTGAGCCAAAGTATCTGCAGCGAACTGCTGTTCCTCAAGCTTCTTAGCCTGTAACGCTGCTCGCTGAGCATCAAGTTTTGGATCTGCTCCAAGCAATTCCATTGCTTCATCCAAAAGTGGAATATCAGATTTAGTAAGAGGGCTGCCTTTTTTACGAGTAAGAGCATTAATATCTTCCTCGCTAAGCCATGGAGCATATTTGCGCAATTGATCAGGTTTTGAAAAAAGCTGATCAATAAGCCATTGTCCTGTCATTGGGAGCCAAGCAAGATTTAGCGTAATTCGAAGCTTATCGTCCAAACGAAGTTGAGAAGTTATATCGTTTAATTCCGTTTGATCAGGAGTGTAGTCTAGCTGCTGCAGATAACGGTTCTTCAGTATGCTAAGCACTGTTTTAACAAACGTAGTTCTCGCTTGATTGTGCGTCTGATGAGTATGTTTTGCGTCTGCTTGAGCAATTTCAATATCTTCTTTTAGAAGAGGTACGCTTAATCCTCCAATATGTAATGTTGGAAGATTTTTAGGTACTCGAATACGAGCTGCAATAGCGTTTGCAATAACCGTTCGCATACGGTACATGCCTTTTAATTTTGCAGCATACGCAGAATCTTCACAAGTTGCGTGAATTCCAGGAATTAAATCCGCAATAGTACGGCTTACTACGCCAGTTTCGCCAAGAGATGGAAGAACTTGATCAATATAGCGCAAAAATGCGGAGCTTGGTCCAACAATAAGAACTCCAGAACGTTCAAGTTTGCGTCTGTGAGTGTACAACAAGTACGCTGCTCGGTGCAAAGCAACGGCTGTTTTTCCTGTGCCAGGCCCTCCTTGAACAACAATCGTGCGATCCAGAGGAGCTCGAATAATCCTGTCTTGTTCAGCCTGAATAGTTGCAACAATATCAGTCATTTTTCCGGTTCTGCGAGAACCCAATGAAGCTAACAGTGCACCTTCGCCTGTTAAAGTTCCTTGTTCAGAAGCTTTTCCTACTTCTTCCGAATGAATATCTAAAATTTCATCCTCAACGCCAACAACGTCTCTAAAACGAAGTGTAATGTGACGACGCATAACAATGTCGCCGTGATGCGAAGGAGTCGCTTCATAGAATGGTCGTGCTGCTTCGGCTCGCCAATCTGTAAGAATAGGATCGTGGTTTTCGCTGAGCAAACCAATGCGTCCAATGTATCGTCTAATACCTTCTGTGTTATCAAGTCGTCCAAAAACAAGCCTATCTTCAACAGCGCGCAACTGTGTTAAGCGATCCTCGTACATGGTTGCGAAAGAATCACGCTCTGTGCGTTGAGTAGGAGATCCGTGCGAACCTGCTGCGCGTACAGCATCCAAGCGTGTACGAATAGTGTTACGCAAGTCATCAAGTCGACTATAAGCACTGTCAACAGCCTGCTGTTCTTCGCTAAGTTGTGAGGAATAGGTAGACATACGCTTCCATTCTTAGTAAAATCTGCAGCCAAATCAAAGCCAATTTTTAGGCATTTAAGTATATCTCGAGGCATAAACCACTGATTTATTTCGTGTTGTAATCTAAATTAAAACAAGCTAAAAGTTTAGCGAATAATTGCGTTTTATTTTGCCGCAAAAATATAATCTAAACATATGTTTATAAGGGTTGATTTTGAATTATAAAGAGATAGAATTTTTGAGTTGTGAAGCATAAAACGATGAGGTTGACGCCTACGAGTTTGTTGCAACTTAAAATAAACAGAATGGCTTACTGCATCACTGTTGATGTAGCGAGTTTGTGATCAGAAAGGTAGTTCACATGAAGAAGCTTATTCTTGATTTGGATACTGGTGTTGATGATACCTTAGCAATTTCTTATGCTCTTGGTAGCCCTGAGGTTGAGCTGATTGGTATTACTGGTACGTATGGCAACGTTTTAATGGAGCAGGGCGTTCGTAATGCTCTTGCTATAACAGATTTATTTGGACATCCAGAAGTTAAAGTGTATCTTGGTTTGCCGCATGCGAGCAAGAAAGATTCGTTTGAAGTTCTGCCTATTTCTGCATTCATTCACGGTGACAATGGTATTGGCGATGTTGTTATTCCAGATTCAAAGCGTGAAGCTGAGTCTGAGCCAGCTGTTGATTTTATAATTGATGCAGTTAAGACTTATGGCAAGGATCTTATTTATGTTCCGACTGGTCCTATGACAAATATTGCTGCTGCATTGCATAAGGCTCCAGAAATCAAAGATGAAATTGGCAAGATTGTTCTTATGGGCGGCGCTCTTACAATTCATGGAAATGTAACTCCTTGGATGGAAGCAAATATTTCCCAAGATCCAGATGCAGCAGACGTCCTATTCCGTTCTGGCGCCCCCGTAACAATGGTTGGTTTGGATGTGACTTTGCAAACCTTGCTTACCTATAAGGAAACGCAACAGTGGCGTGATCTTGGCACAAAAGCTGGTAAGTTCCTTGCGGATATGACCGACTTCTACATTAAGGCTTACGAAACTACTGCTCCTCACCTTGGTGGCTGCGGTTTGCACGATCCGTTGGCTGTTGCAGTTGCTGTTGACCCAACGCTTGTTACAACTCTACCAATCAACATGCAGGTAGATGTTGAAGGCCCAACTCGTGGACGCACTATTGGTGATGTAACACGTTTGAACGACCCTGTTAAAACAATGCAAGTAGCTTTGGGTGTAGATGTTAAGCGTTTCTTGAACGAATTCATGACGCGAATTTCTAACTTGGCAAAAATTGCTGGCTGATTAAAACTTAATAACAAAATTTATACGTAATAAATGATTGGATTATTATGAATGAAAATGCAGCTGCTATTGCAGCAGACCCATACGAGGATCCAAAAACCCGCGATAAAGTGGCAATTTATTCTCTTATTTTGCTGCTTATTACGTTTATTCTTGGCACTTTGTGTTTGCAAGGCTTCAACTTGGTATTTAACCAGATTGGTAAAGCTGTTGGAGCGCCTGATCAGGCATCTCTTATTACAAGCTTACCGATTATTGTGTTAGGTATAGTTTGCTTTATTTATGGATCTTTAGGTGACTTTGTGTCGCTTCGTAGGCTTATAACAATCGGTCTCGTAACACTGTTTGTTGGATCTTTATTTGGTTTTATTGCAAACTTCTATTTCACTCCAAACTTGTGGACCGTTATTATTGCACGTATTTTGCAAACCGCTGGTGAGCAGGTTGCAGGATCTTCCTTCCTGGTTATTGCAACTAAGTATTTGCGCAATGACTTGAAAGTTATTTTCTTCGGGCTCTTTACTGCTGCCTATCAGCTTTCTGCTTCTATTGGCGTATTTGCTGCTGGCGCTCTTAGCTCTATTGCTTGGCAGTATTTGTTCTTGATTCCTGCAATTACTATTTTGTTCTTGCCGGTTCTTGTTAAGTGCTTGCCTACTAAGAATGGTATTGGCGGGAAGATTGATAAGCTTGGCTTCACAGTATTTGGTATTGCTGTAACGCTTCTTACGCTCTTCTTCTCTTATAAAGCCTGGGGACTGTTGCTTGGTTCTATAGTGCTTTTTGTTCTGTTTGCTTTCTACATTATGAAGGCGAAGAACCCATTCGTAACGCCAGCATTCTTTAAGAATAAGCGTTGGCTTTCTGGCATCGTATTGATCTTCATCTTCTACTTCACCAACTATTGCATGCCTCCTATTTACAATGTGATTGGCAGCGCTTTGTATCACATGAACACTTCACAGGTTTCTTCCTACCTTGTGTGGGCTTTTGTGTGCGCAGCAGTATTTGGTGTGTTCTCCGGTACGATTATTAGTCATATCGGCCGTAAAGCAGGTATTATTACAGCAGCATTCTTGATGATTGTTGGCTGGGTTGGTGCAGCTTTGCTTATCAACACTGATTTTATGTCGCTTACTATTTGCGCATGCATTTACTATGCAGGATGCGGCTTGATGTATTCTCCAATTGTTTCAACAGTTCTTTCTGCTCTTCCAGTTGAAGAATCTGGCCGTGGCTGTGGCATGAATGATTTAATTATGAATGTTACTGCTTCCATTGGTATTTCTCTCTTTAGTGGTTTCTTTGGTGGAGATTTATTCAAGGGATTCTCCTTCAGTGGTCTTAGCGGAAAGTATGCAGGTTATTCCAATTTGCTTATGATGGGTGCAGCAGTAGCCGTCATTGGTTTAGTGGTTTACTTGGTTCGCAGCTGCTTTATTTCTGAAAAGAAGGAAATTGCTGAAGAATAGTCTAAATAGGCTAATAACTAAGCAAAAATAAGAGTAGGCGGTTGTACAAAATACGTGCGACCGCCTACTCTTTTGTTAATTATTTTATGCTTCCAGTTTTCGCATTCGCTGTATGCTAATTGGGTAGGCTGTGCCAAGCTCTTGCGCCCAAAGTGACACATAAAACTCTTCACACATCCAGCGCAATCTTTCCGCAATATTTTCTGCTTCATCATGCGATGGTCCTGCAGGTAAAGATTTTGCTTTATCTTTAGCTTTTTCAACAATCTTGTTTGCTTCTTCAGCTTCCCAAGCCCAACGAACATCACGGTTTTTATCTGACTTAGCTTTATTAAGACGAATCACGTCAGCATGCAAATATTTTTCTATTCTAGGAAGTGAATCCGATGGGGCTTTAGCAATAAAACCTTCATAAACTAGGCTTGCAACATGCTCTCGAATGGACTGCAAAACCGATAGCATCGGCAAATCTGCTTTTCCAGAAACAGCTTTACTAACTTCCGCATCACGCTTTAATATAGCAATCACATCGTGAGCTACATCGTATACCGTATCCTCGTATATTTCGGAAATATTGGCAACAGTTTCGCGCAATAAATTGTCATCAGTAATATTGTCTGTGTTTGGAATCAGTCGTTTTACTGCTGCCATTTGCAAGTCTTCTGCTAAATCTTTAGAAGTTGAGTAAGGTGCGGCTGCAAGAAGTAAAGCTTCTGAACCAAGCCATCTGGAAGTAATACGCTTGTTGTCTAAATGCAACATGTTTAGCGCACCCTGCCATACCATTTGCGAGCGAGAAATATTAGTAGCGCCTGATTTGTGCAATAAATCAGCTCTTTCTACAACGTTTCCAGCTTGAGCTGCTTTACTTGCTTTACGATTTACAACCGCTCTAGCAGATTCTTGAGCTTCTTTTGCAAAGCGTTTTTGCAATGCAATTAATGACTTATCTGTTCCAAGAATTGTAGGTTTTACGCGATTAGCATAATTGTTTTTTACGGCAGTTTTATTGCGATTTGAGTTAGTTTTTCTTTCTTCAACGCTAAAAGTTACGCGCAAATATGGTGAAAGCCTTTCTATTTGCTCATCGTTAAACACTTCCGGATGAATCTGCGCGCCAATAACAGCAATAGCAGCTTTGGTAAAAACTTCGCGAAAATCAGGCCAAGAAGGAGCATTTATATCTTTATTAGTTTCTTCAATTCCAGGAAGAGTATCGTAATGCTCGTCAATCCAAGAACGAATTTTTTGCGCAGTATTAGGTGCTGGAACAAATTGCACTCGTAAAGATTTTGGCAAAGACTTAATCATTCCAATAATAAGCTCGTCCAACAAACCTGGAACATTCCAAGTAAACTCTTCAGACGTTAACCTGGAAAGCGCGTAAAGCGGTACATGCACCGTTACGCCATCCAAGGGATTGCTAGGATCATAAATATAGCTTAAGCGAAGTCTTATAGGTTCACCGTCAGTTCCAACAGTATTCCAATGGTCAGGATAATCCGCTAAATCAGTGCTTTGTGTAGTTTGCAAACGTTCAACTTCATCAGGATCAAAGTTGAGCATATTAGGATTTTCTTCCCAATTATCCTTCCACCATTTTGCAAGAGTTGCAATAGTGGTAGCTTCTTGAGGAATGCGAGTGTCGTAAAAAGTAAATAAATCTTCGTCGTTTACAGTTTCGCTTATTTGACGAGTGCGATTTGCTTGATTATCTGCATCGTCAAGCACATTGCGATTATTTAAAATAAATTCGTCGTGCTGGAAACGCTGCTGAATATCTCCTTCAACTAATCCTTGACGAATCATAATCATACGAGCTTCGTAAGGATTAACTCTAGCCCATTGAACCGTGCGATCTTTAACAATAGGTAATCCGTATAGCAATACTTTAGATTTTGCTACGGCAGCGCCTTTAGAAGCGCTCCAATGAGCGTCAGAATATGTGACTCTCGTAAGATTTTTAGCAAGAGGCTCAGCCCAAGCAGGATCAATTTGTGCGCAGTATCTTGCCCAAAGTCTTGAAGTTTCAACTAATTCGGTGCAAATAACCCACGAAGGAGTTGTTTTAGAAACTGCAGAAGCTGGAAAGATTGCAAATCTTGTGCCTCGAGAGCCTTGATAATCGTTTTTAGACATTTTTTGAGCGCGTTTCATAGCTCGAATTTTTGCAGTTCCACTTAATCCCGCAAAATCAGAAGCTTTAGGTTCACGCACTACTTGCATTCCCATCATAGAAAGCAATCCTGCAAGCATTGACGAGTGTATTCCTTGCGAATCCCAAGAACAGCACAAGCTGTGAGAAGCCTGCTGATTATTAGGAAGTTGACGAATTTCCAAAGATGGTCTTCTAACTGGGGTAGGGTCGCCAACTTTATAATGCAACTCTTTACACAAGTCTTGAAGTTGATTAACTAAATCTTTCCACTGTTTTAAACGCAAAAAGTGGAAAAATTCCGCTTTGCAAATTCTGCGAAGCGCATTGTTGCTCATATCTCCATCCGCTTGGAATAGGCGATCCCACATGTTAAGAGCAGTCAAAAAATCACTTGTTTCGTCTGCATAACGATTATGAAGCCTATCTGCTTCCTCGCGCTGTTCCTCAGGACGTTCGCGAGGATCTTGCAAACTTAAGAATGCAACAATTACAAGCACTGCAGCAAGAGTATTTGGAGTAGTTTTTCGCGCTGCTTCAACAATCATTCGTCCTAGTCGAATATCAATCGGCAGCTTAGAAAGCTCGCGTCCAACTTTAGTTAAAGTAATTACACCAGATTTTCTGCTTATTGCTCCAAGCTCGGTAAGTTCGTTAAAGCCATCGCTTACAGCTTTTATGTCTGGCGGATCAATAAAACCAAAATTAGTAATATCTTCGCCAGTTTTAGCAACACCAACCGAAAGCATATGCAAAACTACTGCACCAAGAGAAGTGCGCAAAATTTCAGGATCTGTAAAACGTGGGCGAGTTTCATAATCTTCGCGCGAATAAAGTCTAATAGCAATGCCGTCTGCGATTCGTCCGCATCGTCCAGAACGCTGATCTGCGCTCGCTTGAGAAATCGGTTCTATTGGAAGACGTTGCACTTTAGCAGACTTAGAATACCTGGAAATTCTCGCAAAACCGGGGTCAACAACGTATCGAATACCAGGCACAGTAAGAGAAGTTTCAGCAACATTCGTAGCAATAACAATGCGCTGATGAGAGTGTGATTCAAAAACTCTGTGCTGATCTTTTGAAGAAAGACGGGCAAAAAGAGGAACAATTTCAATAGCATCCGCTCGCTTCATATCACTTGCTCGCATGCCAAAATATGAACGTAAGCCATCTTCAAACTCTCGAATATCGCGCTCGCCGGAAGCAAAAACCATAATGTCGCGCGCGCCTCGATCGTGACTTGAATGAATTACCAACTGTGCGCATGCGCGAGTTACTGCAGAAGTCATATCTTCATCCGCAATATCATCACGATTGCTTTCGCTGGATTGACTTTCTGCAACAGTTTCCTCATCCATTGTTATATCTGCAAAGCCAGGAACATGTTTCATAAGTGAAGGAGCAGATCCAAGAGGTTCGTAAAGTACTTTCACAGGATACGTGCGTCCCGAAACTTCAATAACAGGAACTTTTATATGTAGAGCTTCTTCAAAATGATCGCGGAATTTAGCTGAATCAATAGTTGCAGACGTAATAATCAGTTTTAAATCTTGACGCTTTGGGAGCAAAGTCGTTAAGTATCCTAGAAGAAAATCAATATTAAGACTGCGTTCGTGAGCTTCGTCAATAATAATCGTGTCGTATCTAGTAAGAAGAGGATCGCGCTGAATTTGCGCAAGTAAAATACCGTCAGTAACAATTCGAAGCTTTGTTCTAGTTGAACTTTCGTCGGTAAAACGCACCTGGTAGCCGATTTCTTCGCCCAGTTTTACTTCCATTTCGCTGGCAATGCGCTCGGCTACGGTTCGTGCAGCTAAACGGCGAGGCTGAGTGTGTACGATTTGCTTACCTCTGCCGCCTCTTCCAAGCTCAAGCGCCATTTTTGGTATTTGCGTAGTCTTGCCAGAGCCGGTTTGTCCGGAAACAATCACAACTTGTGAAGACTTAATTGCTTCTACGATTTCGTCGTGTGCCGCGCAAATAGGAAGTTCAGCAGGGTAGTCAAATTTCATAATATGTTTATTTCTTTTCGTAGATATTTACTTTTTTAGTACTTCAATAACACGGTACCCTTTGGAACTAGCGTATTTTTCAACGCTATAACTTTCACCCAGATTCTCAGCAAGCCAAGTAATAAGTGAATCTGATCCAAGATTTTTTTGCACAACCAAGTATGCTGCTCCTCCTACTTTCAAACGAGGAATCCAAGTTAGCAAAATATTGTGCAATATTTCTTTTCCAACGCGAATTGGTGGATTAGACCATATAATATCAAAATTATTAAATTCTAAAGTATTGTTTTCTTTTAAAGCGTCATCTACTAAAGAAGTGTGAATATGCTTTAAGCCAGCGTTTTTTGCGTTTAATTCAGTAAGTTCCAGAGCTCTCTCGTTAACATCCACAGCAAAAATTTCTGCATTTGGAGACTCCAATCCTAAAGCGATGCTAATAGGGCCCCAGCCGCAGCCAATATCGAGGAATTTTCCTAACTCCGGAAGTTTTGGAGCATGTTTTAAAAGTACAGATGTGCCTAAATCAAGTCTTGAAGTGCTAAAAACTCCGTTAGAAACTTGCACGGTTATGTCATTGTCTCGTAAAGTTACGTGTAAAGTGCGACGCTCGTCAATCGATGAAGGCTCGGCTGAAAAGTATTGTTCGCCACTAATTTTTTGTTGCTTTTGTGTATTTTGTGGCTGTGCTTTTTTCGATTGCTGCTTACTCATAATTCACTATTTAATTGCTTTCGCATCGTTTTGTATTGTCGGCTCAATTCACCATAATAAAACAAACGTTGTAAAACGTCATTCACAATGGAATACAGGAGGACATAATGGTAGATAGCGAGGGGACTGCTACTCATGATGTGCTTTTGAGTCATTCCGACGTGCTTCTTGACAACACGTCATCAAGAGAACAGCACGATGAGACTTGGCAGGAGCGCGAATCACGAAACGCTTTAAAGCGTGTTGCAGGTCTTGGCGAATTACAAGATGTTACTGAAGTTGAATACAGAAAGCTTCGCCTTGAACGTGTTGTTTTAGTAGGCGTATGGTCGAGTGCAAAAGGAACTCTTGCACAAGCGGAAGAATCTTTGCGAGAGCTTGCAGCATTAGCTCAAACAGCTGGCGCTGTTGTGTGCGACGGAATATTGCAACAGCGTTATAGGCCAGATGCTGCAACTTATGTTGGTTCTGGAAAAGCTCGTGAGATTGCAGCAGTTGTTGCGCAGCATGATGCAGACACGATTATTGTTGACGACGATTTGCCTCCAAGCCAAAGACGCGCTTTAGAAGATGCAACTAAAGTTAAAGTTGTTGATCGAACTGCTGTGATTCTAGACATTTTCGCTCAGCATGCTATGAGCCGCGAAGGTAAAGCTCAAGTGGAGCTTGCACAATTGCAATACATGCTTCCTAGACTTAGAGGCTGGGGTGCGGCTCTTTCTAGGCAGGCTGGCGGACGAGCTGCAGGAGAAGCTGGTATTGGTTCTAGAGGGCCTGGCGAAACAAAAATAGAAATGGATCGTCGAGCTATTCGCAATCGTATTTCTAAACTTCGCCACGATATTGCACATATGGCACCTGCACGTGACGTAAAACGTGAATCTCGCAGACGTAAAGATATTCCAACAGTTGCAGTAGTTGGCTATACGAACGCTGGTAAATCTTCTATTATTAATTGCTTAACTGGTTCGCAAGAATTAGTAGAAAATGCGTTATTCGCAACTCTTGATACAGCAGTTCGTCGAGCGCAAACTCAAGATGGCAGAAACTATACTTTAGTTGACACTGTTGGTTTTGTGCGCAGGCTACCAACTCAACTTGTGGAAGCTTTTAAATCTACTTTGGAAGAAGTTAGCCAAGCTGATGTTATTTTGCACGTAGTTGACGGTTCGCACCCGGATCCTATTTCGCAAATTGATGCAGTAAACGAAGTTCTTTCAAAAATTGATGGCGTAGAAGATATTCCACAAATTATTGCATTTAATAAGTCAGATATGATGAGCGATGCTACGCGAGAACATCTTAACGCTATTTACTCGAATGCAATTATTGTTTCTGCAGCAAGTGGCGAAAATGTGAAAATACTTCGCGATTCTATAGAAGAATTGTTGCCATCTCCACGCGTTCATATAGATGCGATTATTCCGTATAGTGAAGGTTCGCTTCTTTCAAAAATTCGCGAAAATGGCATAGTTGAAAAGGTTGATTATTTAGATACCGGTATTAGTATTACAGCTTTAGTTGGTCCTTCTTTAGCTGCAAAACTAAAGCAAGTCGCATTGCAATAAAAAATTCCGGTGGTGCGATTAGAGTAAAGGTGTTCATACCAATAAGCTCTTAATGTGAGAGCAGCCCTTAATAATGCATAAATTAAGTATTTTTATGCGAGTAGGGTTTAATAGGTTGCCGAAAAGAGGTTTTTGCTCATGGTGAGTTCGCAGGTTAAGCCAACGAAGCTTGCAATTATTGGTGCTGGTGCAGTCGGTTCTACTCTCGCTTTCGCTGCTGCGCAGCGCGGTGTTGCTCGTGAGATTGTGCTTGAAGATATTGCTAAGGAACGTGTTGAAGCTGAAGTTTTGGATATGCAGCATGGTTCTAGCTTCTATCCTGCAGTTTCTATCGCCGGTTCTGATGATGTTGAGATTTGCCGTGACGCTGACATGGTTGTTATTACCGCTGGCGCTCGCCAGAAGCCAGGTCAAACTCGTTTGGAGCTTGCAGGCGCAACTATCAACATCATGAAGTCAATCATTCCAAACGTGGTCAAGGTTGCTCCTAACGCAATCTACATGTTAATCACCAACCCTGTTGATGTTGTAACCCACGTTTCTATGAAGCTTTCTGGTCTTCCAGCAAACCAAATGTTCGGTTCTGGAACCAACCTTGATTCTGCTCGTCTTCGCTTCCTTATCGCTCAGCACACTGGCGTAAACGTTAAGAATGTTCACGCTTATATTGCTGGTGAGCACGGTGATTCTGAAGTTCCACTGTGGGCTTCTGCAACCATTGGTGGTGTTCCAATGTGCGATTGGAACGCTCTTCCAGGCCACGAGCCATTGGATGCTGCTAAGCGCGAGGAGATTCACCAGGAAGTTGTTAACGCTGCTTACAAGATTATCAACGGTAAGGGTGCTACAAACTACGCTATTGCAATGTCTGGCGTAGATATTGTTGAGGCTGTTCTTCGTGACACCAACCGCATTTTGCCAGTATCTTCTTTGCTTGATGACTTCCACGGCATTTCCGACGTGTGCATGTCTGTGCCAACCTTGCTTAATCGCAATGGTGTAAACTCTCGTCTAAACACTCCAGTTTCTGATCGTGAGTTGGCTGCCTTGAAGCGTTCTGCAGAGACTTTGCGCGAAACAGCTGCTAAGTTTGGCTTCTAGTTTTTAGAATCTTAAAACTAATATTTAATAAATAAACCGCTTCTTTGCTTAAACTGTGAAGAAGCGGTTTTTGTATTGCTTCTATCAACATACCGAGCAATATTTTCTGTGAGTACGATATATGATTATCTCATGGCTGATTTTTCTCATATTCTCGCTACTCGTCCTGATTTTAACGACAGTGATCGCGAATGGTTACATCATTTAGTTGCTGATTGGCAAGTTATAGCTGACTTAAGTTTTGCTGATTTACTGCTTATTATTCAAAATGGAGACGGAGAATATGTTGTTGCTGAGCAATGCCGCCCTTCAACAGCTATTACATTGCGAACGGATGATTTACTTGGCAAAAAAATGGACGATTCGCTTGTTCCGGAACTTGATGAAGCAATGAAATCAGAAACAAGCTTCCATTCGTCAACCTTGCGCTCAATTGGTCGAGCAACAGTATGCTACGTTTATGCTCCTGTTCGTCACCGTGGAAAAACTCTTGGATTAGTTATGCGCGAAACTAATTTAGCAACTAGAGAATCTAATGGTCGCTACGAAATGGAAAGTATTAATGCTGGTAAAACTTTATTCGATATGATTGCGCGCGAACAATTCCCATATCATGAATCTGTTCTAAATCAACGTCATAATGCTCGTGTTTCTGATGGCTTTATTGTTTTAGAGGCCGATGGTGTGGTCCGTTACGCTTCTCCTAATGCTATTAGCTGCTTCCGTAGGCTTGGTGGCTTAGATACAATGCAAGGCGAGTTTTTGAGCGAATTTGGCACGCGTCTGCTGCATACAAACGATAATGTTCCTGAAAGTTTGCCTCTTGTTTTAAGTGGTAAAGCAGATGTTGATTGTGAGCTTGAAGCTAACCGTTCTATAGTTTCTATGCGCTCTTTGCCTTTATTTGGGCCGAATAATCGCGTGGGTGCGGTTGTTTTGTGCCGCGATGTTACGGAAGTTTTGCGCCGTGAACAAGAGTTGCGTACTAAAAACGCTACTATTTCGGAAATTCATCATCGTGTGAAAAATAATTTGCAGGCTGTTTCTGCTTTGCTTCGTTTGCAAGCTCGTAAAACAAAATCTGCTGAAGTAAGAAAAGAGCTTGAGGAAGCTCAAAGACGAGTTCAGACTATAGCTTTGGTGCATGAAGGCTTAAGTCAGACTGCTGACGAAATTGTTGACTTTGATAAAGTTATTTCAAGCTTGCTAAAGATGTCTATTGAACTTGCATCGCAGAATCAAAATATTGATATTGATTTTGTTGGTAAGTTTGGGCGTCTTGCAGCACAGGATGCAACTCCATTATCTCTTGTGCTTACTGAGCTTGTGACGAATGCTGTTGAACACGGTTTTGAAGGCCGCGAAAATGGTCATATTCGTATTGCTGTTGGCCGCGGAGGAGACAATCTTAATATTGTTGTTGAAGATGATGGTGACGGTATTGACAGTGAAGCATCTCACGGAATGGCGAAACCTTCAGGATCTGGATTGGGAACTCAGCTTATAAATACTTTTGTTACCAATGATTTTGGCGGTACTGTGCGCTGGTCTGCTAGAAGAGAAGGCGGCACTCGCGTAGTGTTGGATATTAAATTGCGCGTATCTGGTATTGAGTAGAAAGACTACAACTCTGAGTCTTGATGCCTGCGTGCTCTCAAAGCGCGACGTTTTAGCGTTCTGCGCTCGTCTTCGCTTAAGCCGCCCCAAACGCCGTAATCTTGGTTCGTTTCCAACGCGCATTTTAAGCATTCTGTTGCAACATTGCACGAACGGCATACAGCTTTTGCTTCTTCGAGCTGCTGTAATGCCATGCCAGCATTGCCAAGAGGGAAGAACAGTTCAGGATCTTTATCACGGCATGCAGCTGCCAAACGCCAATCAAACACATTGCTCATGACTAATCCTCATTTCTTAACCAAAGCGGTGAGTCTTAGAAGTACCCCTGAATGTAAGGAAATCATGAATAAGAAGTTTTTTCAAGGTATTTTGCATCTTTATTAAAAATTTTTATTTTTTCTTTTAGTTGGGGAGTGATATTTGGGTCAAATTTGCGGTTCCTGGAGTAACAAGAACGCATCTTCCTGGAAGCTGATAATCTTCAATGCTAAAGGTTTTAGACAATGCAGAAGGTATGCCAAGCAATGCATCCGTACCAATATCTCCAGTTGGGAAAATTATTCTAACTGGAGCCTGTTCTGGCAATCGCAAATAGCGTGCGCTTTGAGCGCTTAGAATTACAGGCGCACCCAAGCTGTGTAATCTGTTTTGCAATGAAATAGCCGCTACTTTAGTATTAAGCGGATCAAGTAGTTCATCTGCATCATCTATTAGCACAGGCTTAGTAGTGTCTCGAATATAATCAGCTTCTTGAGCTGTTATTTCGTTTGCTGAATATACTTGCGTTTGTAATTTTTGCGATATTATGCGCAATATTGTGCTTTTGCCCTGCTGTCTGCCGCCAATAATAGCAATATTTCCAAGGTTCAACGGTATTTTTGCTTCAAATAGGTTAATACTGTCATCCTGCAATCCAATAACAACTGATTCTTCGCTTGCTGAAGAATCTACACCTTCTTGATTAATTTTTTTAGCAAAATATTTATTTTCGTAATTTTCATACTTGTAGTTTTCCAGTTGTTTTGAAGAAAGTATTGACGGTAGAGGAGCGCTGAATAATGTTTTAGAGTGTTCTAAATAGCAGAATTTACCGGCAAATTGTATTGCTTTAACTAAACGTTTTGCGTTACGACTTTGTGCGCATCGTAAAGCTTCTACTCCTTCTCCAATATTATAATATGCGCTTCCAGGAGTATTCGGGCTAATTTTTGCAGCATGAGAAGTTCCTAATAATTCTTGAGATTGAAGAGAGTCTCTAACTCTTAAACAAATATTAATAGAAATATTAGCTTTCATATCTGCGCTTACTTGTCCAAGAGGATTTTGAGTTCCGGCAATAATATGCATTCCAAGAGACCTGCCTACTGATGCTATGCGAATAAGTCGTGGCATGTAGTCTGGAAGCTGATCTTTTAATGCGTGAAATTCGTCGATAACAATAAGTAGTGAAGGTTCAGAAGGAGTAACTTGCGAAATATTATGGCATCCTTGCATGGACACAAGACGTTCTCGACGGTCTAATTCCAACTCAAGACCTCGTAAAGCTCTTGTTGCGTGTCTCAAATTTAAGTCACCAACATTTCCCATAGCGTGAGGAAGTTTAGAGAGTATGTCGAAAGTTGCTCCTCCTTTGAAATCCAGGAAAACGAAACGTAATTGTTGTGGAGAATACTGAAATGCTAAAGCTAAGCACCATGTTGTTAGCAATACGGATTTTCCGGATCCTGTAGTTCCTGCTACTAAAGCGTGCGGGCCGTTGCTTATTAAATCTATGTAGCAGTAGCCGTTGTAGCCAACCCCTAATGGAGCAATAAGCTGGTTTTTTGCTGATTTAGCTTGTGTAAGTTTTCGCATAGAAGAGTTTGATTTATAATCAAAATTTAATAAATCAGTATGTAATAAATCAGTATTTGAATGTTTTAACCATTCGTGCAAAACGGTTTTCCATGGCAGTTGCGTGCTTGAGCTATCTGATCTCGTCATAAGAAGCGTTTCCAAGCTAACTGGCGTAAGCGTATCTGGCAAGTTTTCTACATATTTTTGCCCGTAAAGAACATTACTGTCAGGAATGTTAGAAAGTTGTGATTCGCTATTAGATTGTTGAGCATTCTGAATTTTCTGCTCGCATTGTTTCTGATTTATGTATTGCAATATTTGCGGAACTAGGCTTGCAATATACATCATGATGCTAGGTATAATCATCGTTAGCATCATCCAATTATTCTGAATCCAAGCCATTATTAGTAATGCAATATGAGCGAATATTGGTACTATGCTTGCTGCCATTTGCACGTATAGCAGAACTTTGCTTGTAGTCATTGTTGTGTTAGTTTCGCTAATCATAAAAGTATGATGTCAGCGTTTAGTAACAGACTTCAAGACTTGTTTAAGATTGTGGTTAAAAGCTTTGTAACTAAATTATGCAAATTTTACTGCTGTAATTCTGCAAGAGGTCCAACAGCTCCAGGTTTATGCGTGCCTTCTGCAAGCTGATTAAATAATTCAAGATTTTTAGCATCATCTAGCAGAACGCAAGATCCGACTCCTGGAACTTGATAATCAGGATTAGTCCAATAAACTGTGCCGGTTATGCCTTTTGTACTTGTGGCTTCCTTAAAAGCTTGAGCCATCTGCCATAGGCTACCAGGGTTTGATTTTTCGTCAAAAAGAACGGATGAAAGACCGGTTTCGGCAAGCTTTTTTACCTTACCAAAATTAGTGATGGTCTTTTTGTCTAAAGCTTTTTTCATGATAGCTGCAATAACCATGCGCTGGCGGGCGGCGCGACCAAAATCAGACTCAGGGTCAGCGTATCGCATACGCGAAAAAGCAAGAGCTGTTTTTCCATCAGCATGATGGCATCCAGCAGTCCAATTTAATCCGCTAAATCTATCGTTCACAGTTCTGTTGTAGCATAAGTCAATGCCGTCAATGGCATCAACAACATTAGTTAAGCCTCCAAAACGTACTTCGGCAACATGGTCAATACGGTGTCCTGTAATATTTTCAACAATCGAAGTAAGCGCTTTATTTCCAGCAAACTGTGCAACGCTATTGATCTTAACTTTTTCTCCATTAACAGACACTAATGAATCTCTAGGAATAGAAATTAGTGAGCTGTTTCCATTAGATGGTTTAGTTAATACAAGAATAGTGTCGGTTCTAAAACCGGTTATTTCTTTAGCTTCTTCGCCTTCTCGCTGATCCGAGCCAAGTATAAGCCATGAAGTTCCTTGAGTGCTTGGAGTGTTGGTAAGCCAAGTAGTGCGATTTATGTGAGAATCAACCCAATTCCATGAGTATGCTCCTAAACCGACACAAGATATTGCAATAATCGCAATAAGTGAAATAAATACTTTCAAAAAGATGTGTGGCCTGTGTTTTATGGCTGTTGATGCTGCAGAAATATTTTCGTTAACGTTTTGAGCGGACTCAAATTTTGCACGTTGATATGAAGATTGGCTTATTTTCTGCGGGCGAATTTCGTTTTTAGATTGTGCATATGCTGTTGTTCTGTTTGCTCGCCTAGTTGAAGCTTGTGCTACGCGCTTCCTAGAACCTGCTGGTGTAAAAGATGGTGCAAATGATGGGGCAGATTCTGGTTTAAACGATGGTGCAAAAGATTGTTCAGATGACTTAGATCTAGCTATTGTTGCATCTGGAGATTGTTTTGCTTTTCTTCCTCGTTTTGGCGTAAAACTTGGTGGAATATTAGCATGCGATGAGTCGTTATTGTGCGAAGGGGTGAAGCTAGGCGGATTATCTCCGCTTTCCGAATAATCCCTGTGCAATTGCGAATCCATGCATCCTCCAAATGCTTTAATCTATTTTATTAAAACCATATTGTGAAGCCAACATGTGCTTTCAGAAATATTTATTTTCTGAAAAATCACTTATTTTCACGAGGAACAGCACATAGAACGTTATTAACATACTTGTCTGCAATACCAACATACTGTCCGGTTTGAGCATCGTGAATAGTACCATTTTCAGGATTTACTATTCCTCCAGTATTTGGATCTATAAGCTGTCCTTGCTCGTTCTTTACTAATCCAGTTTTTGGATTAATTTTTCCATAAGGCTTCTTATGTTCAGGAGAGTTATTTAACTTATCGTTTTCGCTTATATCTTCGTTGCTATTAGAATCCTTTGACGAATTCTTAGTATGCTTTTTATCATTTTTTGCATACTGCTGTTTTAGTGTCAAAGGCTTATTTTCTCGCATCTTTTCCCAAATATCATCTGCTTCGTCAGACCACACAACTCTATTCGGGTCGTAAGGATCAGGAACAACAGGAATAGTTCGAGCATAAATATGAGAAGTATCTAATTTACGCATACTTAAAGCAAGCCCAACAAGCGTGCTTGGATTAGCTAATCCTTCGCTAATATTTAATGCACCTAAAGCGGATTTAGCTAACTGATACAATTCGCCACTTTGAGTTAATAGATTCTTAGATAAAGCTTGATGTATAAGCTGCTTGATTAAATACTGCTGCCTTGTTGTACGCATAATATCTGAACCGTCGCTTGCAGTATCGTGCCTCATTCGAGCATATTGTGTAGCAAGTCTGCCGTTTAAATGCTGCATACCCTGCTTAAAGTTCACTCCCGTATAAGCGTCACGAGTGTCGCTTGGAATGCACAATGAAACACCGCCAATAGCGTCAATCATATTACTTAATCCGCTAAAGTCAGCAACAATAAAGTGATGAATATTTAGTCCAGTTAAAGAATTTACTGCTTTTAGTGAGCAGGATGCTGCTGAAGCTAAATCTCCACCCTGCGCGTATCCAATAGCAAAAATAGAGTTGAACATTACGTGCTTGCGTGCAGGAATTTTTCCATTAGTAGTATCGCAAGCAGGAGCGTTTACCATAGAATCGCGCGGAATAGAAACAATATTCATATAGGATCTATCTGCACTAATCTGAACTACCATTGTTGTGTCAGATTGATGATCGCCTGTTTCGCCATCGTGCGTAAAACTTTGATTATTTCCATCTCTTGAATCTTGGCCAAGAACTAGGAATGTTACAGGCTTTCCAGCATTTGCGTCAATAACTTGGTGTGCTTGACTATCTTCACTAATGATGTTTATAACTCGATTGCTAACAGTTGAAGAAAAATCTAACCATGTAGCTGCAAGAATAGTTGAGAAGAAAGTAAGTATAAAAACAATAATCATGCACAGTATTGTGCGAGCGTGGTTTACAACTTTGTAGCCAAGGCTATGATGTGGAACTGCGCAATTCCAATCATAGTTGCGCTGGTACCGCATGCCTTCAGGGTATCGTGAAGTCACCATGGTACCTTCTTTCACAATAATAAAGCCTTTTATATTACGTAATTTTTAGCTGTGTTCACTCAGAAATAAAGTGGTACATGAAAGAACACATATAAAGTCTAACTATAGTACAAAGCATTGAGATTTAACCTGCATATTGTGTCTATATATTTATGGCGTGTTTTGCTGGATACCTACCCCTTGCGTAAACTGGTAACTATGGATTTACTAACCGCTCATACATGTACATTTGAAGACGAAGTTTTGCGAGTTCTTTCTGCTGCAAAATCATCGCGTCCTACTGATGTAGATTCTTCAATAATGGCGATGATGTGTGTTGAGCGTGACACAAGATTTTATGAAGATACTTTAAAAGCTGTATTGAATCAGTCAGTTCTTCCAGGAACTCTTGTTATTGTTGATTGCGCTAGTAGAGTTAAGCAGGTTATGCAAACAACAATGGAAGTACAAATTGGCTCAAACGTGCTTTCAGGAAATGTGCTTCCAAGTTCTAATAAATCTAATAAATATTTACTTGATCCTAATAGTAAATTCAAAGCCAATAATAGTGACGCTAAATATAGGGCAAATATTCAATACAATAACGATTTAGAATTAAAAACAGTTCGAGTAGTTATTATTCCTGTTTCCTCTGCCCGCTCTTTTGGTGATGCTATTGAGAAATCATTGCGTAAGCTTATGCCTTGCAAAGGGATTTCTGCATTGTGGCTTCTTCATGACGATTCTCGCCCGGCTGATTCCCACTGTTTAGAAGCTTTAAGAGAAACTTGGAGAAACAATCCTACTGCTTCTGTATTAGGCGCAAAACAGATTGATTGGCAAGGAAATATTCTTCACAATGTTGGAATGTATGCTTGGCATCACAGTGTTCATACTCTTACAGTTGACGGTGAGCCGGATCAAGAACAGTATGACGGTCGTGGAGATGTATACGCAGTATCTTTAGCTGGAGCTTTAGTTACATTGACCGCGTGGCAGACTTTGCGCGGTACGCAACCATGGATGACAACTTTTGGTGAATCTAGAGATTTTTGCCGTCGAGTATCTTTATCTGGCGGGCGAGTAGTTGTAGTTCCTTCTGCTCGTATTGCTCACAGACGAGCTCGTTTAGAAGGTTTGCGCACTCGCGGAGGCGAGGCTAGGACTGAAGAAAAGTCCGGGCTAAGACACGGCGTAGCGCCTTCACTTATTGCCAATCAGCGTTACAAATACACTGATGTCCGTATGATTTTATGGCCATTTATGTGGATTTTTAGCTTACCGATTGCGTTAGTTGGAGCTTTACGTTCTCTGCTTGCTAAACATCCTTATGCTGCTTGGGTGCGTCTTATTTTGCCATGGCTTGCTCTTATTCAGTTCCCGCATGCCATGTTTGCTCGTAGGAGAGTAGCTCGAAACACTCGTGTTCCGCTTAAAAAACTTACGCAACTTATAGCAGACCGGCGTCAGGTTGCACGATGGAAAGATCGTAGTGCAGCGTTCAAAGCTCAGCAGCATTGTGTGCTATTAAGTCCTTTAGCAAGACGTCATTTGCATGATCGTGTATTAAGACGTTGGAGTGCTGTTATTCTTGCGTCGCTTTTGCTTTTTGCAGTTATATTGCATTTATATGGTTCTCCTTGGCGTGAGATTCTAGGCGGAGCATCCTGGTATTCTCAGCAGTGGCTTCCTACAGGCGCTGATTTTAATCAATTATGGAATGCTGCTATTGGATCATGGGTTCCTGATGATGGTTTTGGTCCTGCTATTCCTCCTTCTCCGTGGCTTAGTATTTGGCTATTTTCTTCAGTATTAGTTGGCGGGAACACTTTACTTGCTATTACGCTAATGTTCTTCTTAGCTGCTCCAGCGATGTGCTTGAGCTTCTGGGCATTAGCAGGCGTGTTTACGCGTTCTGACACTGTGCGTGTTTGTTCTGGAATTTGCTGGACTATGATTGCAATGGCATTTGGTTTATTCGCTCGCGGCGATTTGCCAATGCTAATGACAATGGTATTTTTGCCTGCAGCATTTGCGTTTGCTTTCCACGCTGTTGGAATGTACGTAACAGAAGATCCTGTTCGTCCTGTGCCTTCTGTTCAATGCGCTGCATTTGCTTCACTAAGCTTTATGATTCCTGTTGCTGCAGAACCTCAACTTGTTTTGCCTCTTGTTGTTATTTTCATCGCGTCATTTATTATGGTGCGCTCGCATAGAATCATGTTTTTGCTTATGCCAATTCCGTCGATTATGATACTGCTTCCAACAATAGGCAGTGCTATTCGATACGGAGAATCTGGCATGTGGCGTCAATTGTTCTCTAGCATGTCTGTTCCGTTAAGGAGCGTACAGGGTGCTCCTCGTGCTCAAGGTTATGTTGATGTTCTTCTTCAAGCTTTCAATATGACTTCTGCGCATTTTGCTATTAACACTCCATTGCTTAGCTTGAGAACAATAATTATGCTGATTTTTGCTGTTCTTGCAGTATTTATGGCTGTGGCATCTTTGGTTCTTCCGTTTGCTTTGCGTGTTTCTAGAATGATGTGGGTTGTGATTATTAGCGGAATGGCCTTGGCTCTAGTTGCTGAGCGTATTGTTGTTGCGTCTGATATTAATGGCCCTGTTGCTGCAAGTGTTTTGCCAGGAGTTGCATTATCTACTGTTGGTGTTTTGGCATGCATGTGTATGGTCGCCGGCCAAGCTGTTAGACGTTTTGAGCCTTTGCGCGCTTCTAAGAATAAAGATTATAAATCTACTGAAAAATATAAGACTCGTACGGATAGACGCGCCGCAATGCGCAGATCTGCACAACGTTTTATACGTCACGTAATTCGTATTGCTCGTGCTGCTCTGGCAAGTGGAATGTTAGCTATGGCTGTTCTTTTGGGTCTTTTTACAGTATTAAGCGGTCCGGCAACATCAATCTCCGCAAGTAGTAATGGTTTGCCTATGGTTGTAACTGATTACTTGCGTAAGGATGATACTCATCGCATACTTGCTTTGCGTGCACAAGATAATCATGAGCTGTCTATTGCTGTTATGCGCACTTCTAGGGGAGATTCTATTGATCAATCTCCAGCTCTTCGTGTCCGACAAGTAATATTTGGCAATTCTCAAAGCAACAAAGCAATATCTCGTGCCGCAGCTCAACTGTTATCTCATGCAGATAATAGTGCAATTGAAACACTAAAGCAGTTAGGTATTGGCGGTATTTATATTGTTGGAGATTCTGGTAATCATAAAGTAATTTCAGAATCAAAAATGTCAATACAACAGTTGCTTCAGCCTTCTTCCAAGCCGCAGCCAAGCAAGGTAAATAAAGAAGCTACGGATAGTCTTATTGCGCATGTAAACGCATCTGAAAGCACGCAATTAGTAGTATCTATGCCTCAAGGAACTTATTGCAGGTTTGATGGCATGCCAGATTCTAAGTCGCTTTCAGAAACATCCCCATATTATCGTTCTAGGCCATTAACTTGGAGAATACCTTGGGTAGTGTCCACTGCAATCGTATTGCTAGTATACTGCTTGGTAGCTGTTCCTCGTTTTGGACGACATAATATGATTGAGCGCTCTGACGATTTGCATGAGGAGGAATTAGATGAGTTGGCGTAAAAATCCTCATGATAGTTCAAAACATGGTGAAGTGCCTGCGCAATCAGAAATTAAGCAGCATAATAAAATGATTGGCGTTGCTGCTCTTGCAACATTTAGCGCAATATTTCTTTTAGTAGTTGCTTGTGTTGTGGCATTGTGTTGCACTATGCCTAATTTTGTAGATAATGCTAATGCTCCAACTAGTAGTGTTTCTCACAGTGTTGGTGTTAGCCGCTTGCAATCTGTATGCCCTATTAGATTATCGTTACCTGATTTGGCACAATACGGAGATAGCCAATACAACGAATCAGAAGGAGACTTGCAATCTTCTGCTAGATACTCGACTTTTGGTGACGTGTATCGTGCTAGTGTGCACAATATTCGTGATACTAATGACGAATCAACTTTGTTAAGTAAAAAATTAAATAATGACGGAACTTCATCTCTTACTTATGATGGAGATGTAAATCACGATGCGCAAGTTTTAGAAGGGCGTTTATCTAACATTGCTTCTGGCACAGGAATAGCGGCATCAATGGCATCTTGGGCAACTAAAGGTGATGTTCGCGGATTGTCTGCAACAACTTGCTCTATTCCTACCATGAAACAGACTTTCTTGGTTCCAGAGTCAGGTGAAGGTGTTTCTATTCGTTTAGAGGCTTTTAATCCTGCTTCAAAACCAACAGTAGTGCGTGTGCGAGCGTGGTCTGCTAAGCGTGGAAGTAATCCTATTAATCTATCTACTGGAAGTGCTTTTACTGTTCCAGCTCACTCTCACGCATATTTTGATCTTTCTGCTGCAGCACCTAAATCTTCCGGATTGTACGCTCAAGTAGAAAGTGAGCAAACACCTATTGCTGCTTTTGTAAAAGTCGTTCATATGAGCGGTCTTACAGTAAAAGGTGTTGATATTATTCGAGCTTTAAGCGCTATGTCTTACGAAACTGTTTTGTCTGGAATTAATGAGTCAGAACAAGCAAAAGCATATGTGTGGCCAGATAAAGACGGTAAGGTAACTATTTCGTGGATGAATGATTCTGGAGCTCAAACAGTAAAAGATTTATCTGTAAAATCTCATAATTTGCAAGTTATTGATCTTGGAAAAGTTCCAGAAAAAGTTCATGCTTTAAGTATTACTGGTTCTGTTAAAACGTCTGCAATGATGTCTGTTTCCCGAGATGGTAAAGATGGACAGTCAGATATTGCTTTTATTAGCGCATCTCGTTCTCAAGGAATTAGCGCGATTGTTTCTCCTGTAAGCGCTGAAGAAACGACTTTATATATTGCTTCAACAAGTGATTCTGATTCTTCAGTATTCTTACAAGCAGTTGGTGCATCTGGAATGAAACGTGTTAGCGTTCCTGCGCATTCTGTAGTTACTGTTCCAGCATCAGACATATCTCATAATGCCGTAATGTTTACTGTTAAATCAAGCAAAAATATTTCTCTGTCTGCAAGAATTCGTAAAGATGATTTAGACAAAGCTAATGTTGCAGGTATTGCTTGGCTTGCTTCTCAATCATTGGAGCCGCAACAAGCTCAAGTGCATGTTAATAGTGACAATCATATTGTGCAATAAGCTATAATTATATTCCCCAATCAGGGTCAATTTCTTCTGGCCTGCGCCCATATAATTCAGCCAAACGTTGCACAAGCTCATCTCTAATAGCGTATTGAAGTTCTAGTCTGCTTGTTACATGAGTGCATAAAGGAAGACGATACAATACAATTCGAGCTTGCATTCCTCTACTTGCTGGGAATGCTTGAGACATAATTCGTCTATTGTGTTCCCACAGTATTGGTTGAGATGGTGGAACATCTTCTACAGCAAATTGAACATCTTTTGTAAGAGCCTTCCAAGCTCCATTAAGGCGTCGAATTTGTGCAGCCACCATGGAATCAAACATTGCACTAGCAGTGCGGTATTGTGGAAGCCTAGTGCCAAAAATTGGTGCGCGCAAGCCTCGTCCGTGGCGGTTTCTATAGCGACGTTCCTCCCAAATTACACCTGTCATACTTACACTGTAGGTGAAGCCTAGGGCAATCTTAATTATTAATTTGATTTTTACGGTGTGTGCAATATAAGCACAATATGGGATACTGTTATATAGTCTTAAAAGTTAGGAGTAATCTGAATGCTTAAGCCAATAGTGCATGATTGCAATGAGCTAAATCTTGGCTTAAGTATTGCCCAATCTTCGCTTATTGGTTTTGATTTAGATAATACATTGGCTTGTTCTAAGAAACCTATGCTTGCTCCAATGGCAGAAACTTTTAGTAAAATTGTTGATTTAATTCCTGTTGCTATTATTACAGGCGGAAGATTATCTTTAGTTAAAAGTCAAATACTAGACATGCTTACTGAAGGAACTAATCTCGAAAATCTTCATATTATGCCTACTAATGGCACTAGCTATTACAGAATCGACAATAAACAGTCTTTGAAATGTGTTTATGAACATAAAATTGAGCCAAATCAAGCAGAACATGTTATTTCTGTAATGCGGGAGTGTGCTGAAAGCATGGGGTTGTGGAAGACTTCTGTAGATTCAATGCTTTGGGGAGAGCAAATTGAAAATCGTGGTAGTCAAATAACTTTTTCTGCATTGGGTCAGCTTGCTCCAGTCGAATATAAGAAAGCGTGGGATCCAGAAGGAAAACTAAAAGCTCAGCTTGTTAAAAGAATTTCTCAATCGCTTCCAAATTTTGCGGTTCGTCAAGGAGGAGATACGAGCGTAGACGTGTATAGGCGAGGCGATGATAAAGCTCAGGCATTACTCACATTAGCTAAATATTGTGATTTTTCTATTAAAAAAATTACTTTTATTGGAGATCATATGGAACCTGGCGGTAACGATTATCCAACCGCTTTTACCGGAGCTTTAGCCGTGCGCGTTAAAAATCCTGAAGATACTTTAACTCTTTGTATTAAAGTTCTTAATTACTTGAGTGCTTAGGTTTAAATATTTAATAAATAGCTTTTAACCACAATGGTATTTTTTATTTTTATAGTTAACTAATTCTAATTTATGCTTACATTATGGCTGGGAGACGCAATGAAATAAGCCACAATAAGATGCAGAATAAAAGCGTGGCATGCAATAGGGGAGTTGCATGTCACGCATCTGCGTCTTTGTGCAAAAATTGCAATAGCACATCTTGCAATAATAATGCTGATGAAAAATGGTATTCTTCAATTAGCTGGCTAAATTTAATAATTATTTTGTATAATATGATACTTCCAAGAGGATGTGCCGGTTGCGATACTCCTGATTTAGTATTGTGCGAAAATTGCGTTGAAGCTTTTCAACATAATAAGCGCGCTCAATTTAATTCCATGACTTTTGGTTATCGTTATTCTTGCGGAGATTATTCGGGTGTTGTTAGACACGCAATATTGCAGTGGAAAGATCATGCAGATACAGCATGTGACAAAATATTCGGCTTATTTATTGCAAATCTAGTATTAAAAGTTTTTAGAAATAATATTAAAAACAACTCTTCAAAAAATAGTTTTAATAGTAATGGGCCAATATTGGTAGTTCCTATGCCGTCTTCATCTTCGTCTACAAGGCGTCGCGGACGTCGTCACATTATTCCAATTGCTAATATTGTTGCCAAAAAATTGTGTAATGAAGGTATTGAAGCTAAGGTTGCGAATATTGTTCGCATGGATTCAAGCATTAGTTCAAAATCAGTTCAAACTGGCGGATCTAGGGGTAGGTCTAAAAGAGCTTCGCATGCCTTTTGCGTTAATTATCGCAAGCTAAAAGAGCAAGCAAATAATCGCAATTTAAAGCATGAGGCGATTATTATAGACGATATTGTTACAACTGGTTCTACAATGAGCAGCTGCGTTTATGCATTGCAGAAAGCTAATGTAAGCGTTATATCTGGATTTTCCTTAGCATGCGTTAGTAGCTCTGGGGATGGCACAGAAGACTATAAATAGCTGATTTCTTTGAATTATTGCGCTTTATTGTAGTTTAGAGGAAGCGTTATTTCGAAATTAGGGCCGCGCTTGTCATCTACTACTTTCACAGTGCCATTATGTAGTCCAGCTGCCCAACGAGCAATTGACAAACCTAATCCAGTTCCGCCAGACTCAGTGCCAATTCTTTTATTTCCCTTAACAAATCTACGGAAAATATCAGCTCGAGCTTCCATAGGAATTTGATTACCAAAATTAACTACGTTGCTTACAACAGTATTTTGCAGATGGTTAATATGAGCGCTGATTAGCACACGAGTTCCGTCATTTGAATGTTTAAGCGCGTTGGAAATAACGTTAGTAAACAATTGTGAAAGACGGTCTTGGTCTCCTGTTAATTCAATACCATTTTCAATCTGAACGCTAATTTCATGATTATGACCAGCATCAGCTATTTCAAGAGGCTCAATAATTTCATCAATAAAATCTGCAAAATTAAATGACGTAATATTAAGGCTTTCAGCCCCTGCTTCAACTCTAGATAAGTCAAGAAGAAAAGCAATAAGATCCGATAATCTGTGTGTTTGGTTCAAAATAGCTTCCATATTGGACTCAGTAGGCTCAACAACACCATCTGCAAGATTTTCAAGCATTGCTTGCAAAGCAGATACTGGAGTGCGCAACTCATGGCTTACGTTTGCTATAAGTTCGCGTCTCATTTGATCAGCATGCTCAAGTTCCTCAGCCATTTCGTTAAAAGCGAGCGTAAGTTTACCAACTTCGTCGCGTCGATTTTCTACAGCAACTCTTACGGAATAATCACCGTCTGCCATTGCTTCTGAAGCATCTTTCATTTGACGAAGAGGAGCAGTAAGTCCTCTTGAAAAAACGTAAGTGATTCCCAATGCAACAACTAATGTTAATGGCATAGCAATCCAGCCGTTTAAGCCTGTTTTTAGCAAAAACCATGCCATTACGAATGCAATAGCAGTTGCGAACACAATAATCGCAGAAAGCTCAATTTTTAGAGATGAAAAAAATCCAACTGGACGATTTGGGTAACGATGTTCTTGCTTATTTTGATTTAATATATTGCTAGATTTTTCCTTGTTAGAAGTATTTTTCTTAAATATATGTTTTTTCATAATAGTTAATTAATTTTAGATTTTGCACTAATAATTTATGTATAAAATTACACAATAATTATGTAAAAAGTGGTGTTATATTAGGTAATTTTTATGAAGCTTGTGATTGAAGCACCTGCTCATAATCATTCATAGGTGGTTCAAAAGCGTAACCTATACCGTGAACTGTGCGAATCCACTCTGAACCAATCTTATGGCGAAGTGACTTAATGTGAGAATCAACAGTTCTTGTGCCGGAAGCGTCTGGCCAATCCCATACTTGTTCTAGTAGCTCTTCGCGCTTAAAAACATTATGTGGATGTCTTGCAAAAGTCGCAAGTAAATCAAATTCAGTAGGAGTAAAATGCACTTCCTCATCGTTTAGCATTACTTGACGTTGACGAGGTTTAATAACAAGCGCTCCAAAATTAAGAGTTCGCTCATTTTCCATAGTTTTTGCTATTTGAGCAGCTCTTTCTACTCGGCGAAGCAATGCTGCACAGCGAGCAATTAATTCGCGAGGAGAAAAAGGCTTAGTCATATAATCATCGGCGCCAGCGCTTAAACCAACTATTTTATCTGCTTCCGCATCTCTAGCAGTAAGCATAAGAATTGGAACGGGTCTTTTTGCAATAATCCTACGTGTAGCCTCAATGCCATCCATTATTGGAAGCATAATATCCATGATTATAAGATCAGGCTTAAGCTGTTCTGCCGCTCTAACAGCAGATGCTCCATCAGCAGCAACTCTAGCTCTCCAGCCTTGAGCAGTAATGCGTTGTGCAATTGCTGTAGCAAGATCTGGCTCATCTTCAACCACAAGAATGGTACGAAGCGTGTTGCTAACTGATGGAGCATTTAGCATATTTTTTAATAAACCTTTCAGTGTTGTACTGGCTTTAAGAATACCGCACCTAACGCTGGAACAGTAATTCTTGCTGAGTACGGGCGAGAATGATATTCTTCAGCAGCTGCAGTGAATGTGCCATTGTGAATATCAGAACCGCAATACTTTGCGTCATCAGTTGTGAGTATCTCTTCCCACTGGCCACCCTTTGGCAACGCAACCTGGTAGTCTTGCCAAGCTTGACCAGAGAAGTTTACTACTACAACAATTTCTTCGCCGTCATCGCCAATACGCATGTAGCTTAATGTGTTGTGGTCGGAATCATCACTTGTAAGCCACTGGAAACCATCAGGTGTAAAGTCTTGGCTCCAGAAAGCTCTAGAGCTCTTGTACAAGGCGTTCAAATCTGCAACAAGCTTTTGCACTCCTTGATGGAATGGCCACTGCAATTCATTCCAGTTAAGAGAAGTATTGAAGTTCCATTCGCTTGACTGTCCAATTTCTCCGCCCATAAACAGCAAGTTCTTGCCTGGGTGAGACCACTGGTATGCAAGCAAAGCACGCAAGCCTGCGAACTGTTGCCATTCATCGCCTGGCATCTTTCCAAGCAACGAACCTTTGCCATATACGACTTCATCGTGGCTTAATGGCAACACGTAATGCTCAGAATACGCGTAAACCATAGAGAATGTAATCTCATTGTGATGCCAACGACGGTTAATTGGCTCTTCCTTAAGGTATTGCAATGTGTCGTGCATCCAACCCATGTTCCACTTCAAGCCGAAGCCTAAACCGCCCATATCGGTTGGTGCTGTTACGCCCTGATAAGCAGTAGATTCCTCAGCAATCATCATGATGCCAGGATTATTCTTGTAAGCAGTAGCGTTTGCTTCCTTAATGAAATCAATAGCTTCAAGGTTTTCTCGTCCGCCGTAAATATTTGGCCTCCACTGACCATTTTCGCGGCTGTAATCCAAGTAAAGCATGGAAGACACTGCATCGACGCGCAGTGCGTCAACGTGGTACTCATCCAACCAGAAGCAAGCATTGGCAACAAGGAAGTTACGAACTTCGTGGCGACCAAAGTTGAAGATATAAGTACCCCAATCAGGATGTTCGCCGCGCATAGGATCAGGATCTTCGTAAAGCGCTGTGCCATCGAAGCGTCCAAGAGCAAAGTCGTCCTTAGGGAAGTGGGCAGGAACCCAATCCATAATGACACCAATTCCTGCTTTGTGGAGCTTATCCACAAGGTACTTAAAGTCATCAGGGGAGCCGAGTCGAGAATCTACAGCATAGTAGCCTGTAACCTGGTAGCCCCAAGATCCAGAGAATGGGTATTGTGTAAGAGGCATAAACTCAACGTGAGTAAAGCCTTCTTTTTGCACGTAGTCAACTAAGTGGTCGGCAAGCTCGCGATAATTGCCTAAATCGCGATTCCAGCTGTTAGCTTGTACTTCGTAAATACTTATTGGACCATTGTGTGCGTCAGTTTTTGCACGCTTATCCATCCAGTCGGTATCGTGCCACTTAAATTCAGAATCGACAACAATGGATCCAGTGTTTGGTGGAACTTCGTGAGAGCGTTCCATTGGATCGGCTTTCATAATCCAGTTGCCAGACTGAGTAAGAATCTCATACTTGTATACTTCGCCAGCAGTGACACCTGGAATGAAAAGTTCCCAAATTCCGGAAGATCCAAGCGAGCGCATTGCGTGACGTCGACCATTCCAGTAATTAAAGTTTCCAACAACTCGAACTGCACGAGCATTCGGTGCCCAAACAGAAAAAGCGGTGCCGGTTACTTTCTTTACCATCTTGCCTGTTTCAGGAGAAACTAGACCCCAAGAGTCTGTAATAGTCTTAACATGTGCGCCTAAGGCTTCCCAAAGACGTTCATGACGACCTTCGCCGAATAGGTACATATCAAGATCGCCAACTTGAGGCAAATAGCGATACGGGTCATCGTCTGTTGATTCAGAACCGTCAATTTCTACAGTATGGATGCGGTAGCTTGGCACGGACCAAGTCTTAGCTTTAGCATGCTTTACTGCAGGAATAACAGCGGTAAAAATGCCATTATATTCATGTTTAGCTTCGTATTCTCCACTCTTGGTGAGAATTACTACTTTCTTTGCCATTGGGCGTAAAACGCGGACGGTTACAGTGTCAGCACCCTTGTCAGTTCCAAGGTGGCCGCCGAGAACCTCATGTGGATTGTAATACTCTGCATTGCTCACCGCAGCTAATACGTCCTGACGGACTGGGACTGCGACTGCATCTTCATTGATGTTAGTAACTGTACTCATGTTGACTATCATACATGGTTTATTGCTATAAGTCGCGTGTGTTTCGCAGTATTGTGAAAAATTTATGAAAGTTTTTTCAAGTCTTGCCCTTATGGGAAACTGTTATGAGTTTTTCTGTGCGTACGGAGGGTTCTGTTGGAATATCAAGTCGGCGATATGGTCGTCTATCCTCGTCACGGTGCAGCTCGTGTTGAAGAAATAAGTGAGCGCACTGTAAAAGGTGTAACTCGTCAATATCTGCGCTTAGTAGTGTTGTCGTCAGATGGTTTGGAAATTAACGTACCAGTAGACAATGTTAAAAAAGTAGGCGTACGTGACATTGTTGGGGCTCAAGAAGTAGCAAAAGTTTTTGAAATTTTGCGCACGCCAATTATTGAAAAAGAAATGAATTGGTCTAGGCGCTACAAGCTTAATGTAGAGAAGATTGCCACCGGCGATGTGAACAATATTGCTGAAGTTGTGCGTGATTTATCTCAACGCGATGTAGACGAGCATGGCCTGTCTGCTGGCGAAAAGCGTATGCTTTCACGCGCTCGCAGTATTCTAATTTCTGAAATTGCTTTGTCTGAAAAGATTGATGAAATGGAAGCTGAGCGTCTTCTTGATGTAAATCTTGGCTACAAAGACCCTCAGGAAGGCGATGATAAGCATCATACTTGCGCGCCTGATGAGCCTGCATCTCAGACTTTATTTCTTTTAGAAGAGCGTAATAAAAAAGCAAAAAAGAAGTAAGTCTAAATTTTTAATTAGTTAATTAGTTAATTTAATAATGTAACTGTTTTACAAATTAAATTAATTGTTATATTTAAGCAATAAAAAAATCTCTTGCATCAAACGGTGCAAGAGATTTTTTATTATAGCGATCGAAGCTTTGTTACTATTTACTTGCCTGGATCTTGCTGACCCTGATTTGAATTCTTAGGATCAGTATTCTTGGCTATAGTTGGCTTCTTAGTAATAGGTTTCTTTGGTGTATCTTGATCATCAATATTCTTACGCATATCTTTTGTGGCGTTAAGAGCGTTTTGAAGATCATCGCAAATCTTCAAAATCCACTGATCTAGCTGATTTGCATACTTAGGCATAAGCTCGCTTACGCGTACGGTCGAAGTGTAGCTTCTGCCAGCAGTACCATTTAGAAGATTAAGAACATCGTTACCTTGCTGACTGTCGCTAATAAGAACATCAATCTTACGATCTTCAATAAGCTTTTGGAACTCTTCTACACTTGAACGCTGTGGATCATTGTTATTGCTTATAGCGTCAGAATATTCCTTAGGAGCTGCATCCTTTACATTCATGTCTGCCATAAGCCAGAACAGAATTGGCGAGGTAGAAGCATATTTTGCATCGCTATGATTTTTAGCAAAATCACTAATAGAACTTGTTAATTTCTTTTCGCTATTTTGCCATTCAGATAGTCGCTGAGCAAAATCATGCTTCTTAGCTGGAAGAACCTTTGAGAAAGTATCAGCCATTGATGAAGCCATAGCTTCTCTTGCATCGTGAGAGAACCACAAGTACGGATTATCTCCATTTAATGCACCAACTGTTGCAGCTGCACTAATAGTTTCAGCCTTTTTTGGATGCACTTTAGAAGCCCAATCGTCATATCCTGCGCCGTTTGTAATTAATACTTGTGCATCCTGCATATTTTCCAAGTCTTTTGGTTTAGGCTTAAAAGATGAGATATCAGTATTTGCGCCAGCCATTATCGATTCGACTTTAACGTCTTTACCACCGATTTCTTTAGCCAAGCTGCCCCAAGTATCTACAGTAGATACAACAGTTATTTGTGTTGCTGTTTTAGGTTTTTCTTTTGGTTTTTCTACCTGCTGACCGCATGCCGAAAATCCAAGAAGTACTGCAGATGCAATAAGGCATGTTGAAACGGTTTTGCCAAATTTTTTTGCCGCGCAAATAATGGTACGCATCACTGTGGCTCCTTCTTTGATAATAGTGCGTCGGCGCACATTAGTTTTGCTTGTCGACTAATACACTTCTATACCTCACGATAGCCTATCCTTACGAATTGTGCGAGTTGGGAGGCATATTTTATGGTTATTGTTCTTGATGGTAAGGCACTTGCTGGCAAAATTAAGGAAGATTTGTCTGCACGCGTTGCGCTATTGCGTAAAAATGGTATTGAACCTGGATTAGGTACTTTACTTGTTGGAAATGATCCAGGATCATTAAAGTATGTTGCTGGAAAACACAAAGATTGCGAAGAAGTTGGGATTCGTTCAATCAGATGTGATTTGCCAGAAGATGCCAGCGAAAATGACATTCTTAAAGCAGTTGAGCAATTGAACAATGACCCTCTTTGCACAGGTTTTATTGTACAATTGCCGCTTCCTAAAGGCGTTGATTCTAAAAAAATTATTTCCGCAATCAATCCTAAAAAAGATTGTGATGGAATGCATCCTTATAATCTAGGCGAGCTTGTGATGCATATTTCTGGAGATATTACAACGCCTTTGCCTTGTACTCCTCGTGGAATTTTAGCTTTGTTAGACGAGTATGGAATTAATCTTTCTGGTAAAAACGTTTGTGTTCTCGGTCGAGGAATTACAGTTGGCAGAACAATTGGTCTTTTGCTCACAAGAAGGGGAGTAGACGCGACTGTTACACTATGCCACACTCGTACTAAAAATTTGCAGGAAATTATGCGTGGATCTGACGTAATTATTGCTGCAATGGGCTGTGCTGGTTTTGTTAAGCCAGAAGATATTAAACCTGGCGCCGTTCTAGTTGATGTTGGTGTATCTCGCATATTTGACGAGGAAGCAGGAAGATATCGTATAAAAGGCGATGTTGATGTTGCTTGCCGTGAGATTGCTGGAGCATATTCTCCAAATCCTGGTGGAGTAGGCCCTATGACACGCGCTATGCTTCTTGCGAATGTTGTTGATATGGCTGAAAGAAAGCTTCAAAATTAATATTTCGACACTCCCGGACTAAAACGGTAATTTTGGCTAGGCCTGCCTATAAACTAGCTCTTTGTGTGCGTAGTATCGCGCATAACTATAACTAAATATCGAGTAATATCCACCCCAAGAAGAAACCACTAATAAATAATGGCAGAGAATAATAACGAAGTCGCCAAGGTTGCGATTAATGATATTGGCACCGAAGAAGACTTCATCAAAGCAGTCGATTCAACCATCAAGAATTTTGATGATGGTGATTTAGTTGAAGGTA
The DNA here is from genome assembly GCF_046507715.1 of Gardnerella sp. Marseille-Q9691. NCBI lineage: Bacteria > Bacillati > Actinomycetota > Actinomycetes > Bifidobacteriales > Bifidobacteriaceae > Gardnerella > Gardnerella sp. Marseille-Q9691. The sequence continues at coordinate 177,228 of NZ_JBKFXI010000001.1, forward strand.
CCGTCGTAAAGATTGATCACGACGAAGTATTGTTGGATATCGGCTACAAAACTGAAGGTGTAATTCCTTCCCGTGAACTTTCCATCAAGAAAGACGTTGATCCAGATGATGTCGTTGAAGTTGGCGACACCATTGAAGCCCTTGTTGTTACTAAGGAAGACAAGGAAGGACGTCTTATTCTCTCCAAGAAGCGTGCACAGTATGAGCGTGCTTGGGGTGACATCGAGAAGATTAAGGATGCAGACGGCATCGTTGAAGGTACCGTTATTGAAGCTGTTAAGGGCGGCTTGATTGTTGATATCGGTCTTCGCGGCTTCTTGCCAGCTTCCTTGGTTGAGATGCGTCGCGTGCGCGATCTTTCTCCATACATTGGTCAGAAGATTAAGGCTAAGATTCTCGAGCTCGATAAGAACCGCAACAATGTTGTGCTTTCCCGTCGCCAGTTCCTTGAGGAAACCCAGTCCGAAGTTCGCGAGACCTTCCTCTCGCAGCTTAAGAAGGGTCAGATTCGCGAAGGCGTTGTGTCTTCTATCGTAAACTTCGGCGCATTTGTTGACCTCGGCGGTGTTGACGGCCTCATTCACGTGTCTGAGCTTTCTTGGAAGCACATCGATCACCCATCTGAGGTTGTTAAGGTTGGCGATAAGGTTACCGTTGAAGTTCTCGACGTTGATCTCGATCGCGAACGTATTTCCCTTTCCCTTAAGGCAACTCAGGAAGATCCATGGCAGCGCTTCGCTCGCACCCATGTTCCTGGACAGGTTGTTAAGGGCAAGGTCACAAAGATTGTTCAGTTCGGCGTGTTCATTTCCGTTGAAGATGGCATTGAGGGCTTGGTTCACATTTCTGAGCTTGCAAACCGTCACGTAGAGAACCCAGAAACTGTTGTTAAGGCTAACGAAGAAGTATTCGTTAAGGTTATTGACGTAGATCTCGACCGTCGCCGCATTTCCCTCTCCTTGAAGCAGGCAAATGAGGCTGTTGATCCAGCTTCTGAGGAGTTTGATCCAGCTCTCTACGGCATGCCAGCTGAGTACGATGCTGAAGGTAACTACAAGTACCCAGAAGGCTTCGATCCAAACACTAATGAGTGGATGGCTGGCTACGAGCAGCAGCGTGAAGAGTGGGAAGCTCAGTATGCTGCAGCTCACGAGCTTTGGGAAGAGCACAAGGCATTTGCTGCTAAGGAACTCGCGGCTGCTGCTGAATCTGCAGCTGCTGACGGTCAGCAGGAAGCTGAAAAGAAGCCAGCTAAGGAAGAGAAGAAGGAAGAAGTTGCTTCCAACTATTCTTCTGAGGCTTCTAACGAAGGTGCTTTAGCTGATTCCGATCAGCTCGCAGCTTTGCGCGAACAGCTTTTGAGCGAAAAGAAGTAGTTTTCTGCTAAAAGCTTATAAATAAGATGCCCTGGTGAGTAATCATCGGGGCATCTTTTAATATCTTTAGTAATAACGCTTTGATTTATTAATTTTTTATTATATAGTTTTTAAGAAAATAAATTTCTTACGAGAGAAAGTGTGATTATTGTGAGTGATTTAGATAATCAAACTGGAGATTACTCCGGCTCTGACAATCAGACTCAGTACGGACAGCCACAGTACAATGATCAGTCTCAGCAGTATAACCAGGCTCAGCCACAATATAACAACCAATCCCAGTATGGTGCTCAGCCTCAGTACAATGCTCAGCCACAGTATGGTCAGACTCAGTATGATCAGAATTCATATGCTCAGCCTCAATACAATGCTCAGCCGCAATATGGTCAGTACTCTCAGTCTGCTCCTCAGTACAATCAAGCATCTTCCTACTCTAACTATGGATCTAATTATTCATCAAACACATACAGAAGCTCTCGTAACAAGATTGCTGCAGGCCTGTTAGCCATTTTCTTGGGCGCTTTGGGTGTGCACAATTTCTATCTTGGTTTTAAAGGAAAGGCGATTGCACAGCTGCTTATTTCTATTCTTTCTTTCGGCTTGCTGGCTTTTGTTTCTGGAATTTGGGCATTTATTGAAGGAATTTGCATTCTTTGCTCTCAGCCTGGTTCTAAGTGGCATAAGGATGCCGATGGAGCTGAACTTCAAGACTAATTTTACAATTATTATTTAGCGTATAATGCCCCTGTAATTAGTTACTGGGGCATTACTTATAATTTATATATGACAATAATGCGTATTGCGGTAACGGGCGGAATTGCTGCCGGAAAATCTACAGTAGTAAACCATTTGCATTCGCTTGGCGCTTTTGTTATAGATTACGATGTTTTAGCGCGTAAAGTAGTGGAACCGGGAAGTGCAGTATTGAGGCAAATCGTAGGAATTTTTGGGGAAAATTCTGTTTTGGAAGACGGTTCTTTAAATCGCGCGTTTATTGCTGAGCATATTTTTGGTGACGACGATGAGCATAAGCAAGCATTAAGTAAGATTGAATCTATAATTCACCCGGCTATTTACAATCTTGCGAAGCTCTTAGAAAGCGAATATAAAAGCGAGTATGTTAGTAAAATTTCTAAAGAAAGTTGCTGTGAAAGCGCAGATTTAAGATCAGTTATTGTGCACGATATTCCACTTCTTGCGCAAGTAATTGACAGCATTCCATTCAGTTTCGACCATATTATTACCGTTGAAGCGCCTAAAGAAATTCGCGTTAAGCGAATGATAAGCGAGCGAAATATGACGGAGAGTCAAGCTTTAGCGCGCATAAATAGTCAGCTTCCTAGCAAAATGCGAAAAAATATCGCAGATTTTGTAGTTGATTCCACTAAACCAATGGAATCGATGCTTAACAGTGTTGACAATACGCTAAAATCATGGTTGTTTGACGCAAACAATACAAGCGCTGAAATGGCGAAACTGGGGAAGTAAAAGATTATGTCGAATAAAATTCAGCGCACAAACAAGCCTTTTGTAGTAAAAGCGCCATACAAGCCTTCAGGAGATCAGCCGCAAGCAATCGACGAGCTGGCTAATCGCATTGAAAACGGCGAAAACGACGTTGTTTTAATGGGTGCTACAGGCACTGGTAAAACCGCTACAACCGCTTGGCTTATTGAGCGTTTGCAAAGGCCTACCCTTATTATTGAGCCGAATAAAACTTTGGCAGCTCAGCTTTGCGCGGAATTTCGCGAGCTTATGCCAGATAATGCTGTGAGCTATTTTGTGTCTTACTACGATTACTACCAGCCAGAAGCGTATATTCCACAAACAGACACGTATATTGAAAAAGACTCGAATATTAACGACGATGTTGAGCGTCTTCGTCACGCAGCTACAGCAAATTTACTTACTCGACGGGATTGCGTTGTTGTGGCTACTGTTTCTTGCATTTACGGCCTTGGTACTCCAGAGGAGTATGCAGAGCGAATGCTTATGCTAAGCGTTGGCCAGCAGCTTGAGCGAGACGATTTATTACGCCAATTTGTGAGCATGCAATACAAGCGCAACGATATTGCGTTTACGCGCGGAACTTTTAGAGTTCGCGGTGACACTGTTGAGATTATTCCAGTGTACGAAGAATTAGCTGTGAGAATTGAGTTCTTTGGTGACGAAATCGACAGAATTACAATGTTGCATCCGCTTACGGGGGAAGTAATTCGCCAGGAGAGTAGCGTTCATATTTTCCCAGCATCTCACTATATTGCAGGACCTGAGCGCATGGAGCGCGCGTTAGAGGCGATTGAAAAAGAGCGTGACGAAAGGGTAGCGCAGCTTAAAAAGCAGAATAAATTGCTGGAAGCTCAGCGTTTGGAAATGCGAACTACGTATGATTTGGAGATGCTTCGCCAGGTTGGAGTGTGCCCAGGAGTTGAGAATTATTCGAGGCATTTTGACGGACGTGCGGCTGGCACGCCTCCGCATACTTTGCTTGACTTTTTCCCAGATGACTTTTTGCTTGTTTTAGACGAGTCGCACGTAACCGTGCCGCAAATCGGAGCTATGTATGAGGGAGATGCTTCGCGCAAAAGAACGCTTGTAGAACATGGCTTTAGGCTGCCTTCGGCAATGGATAATCGCCCGTTAAAGTGGAACGAATTTTTGGAACACGTTGGTCAAACTGTGTATCTTTCTGCAACGCCTGGAGATTACGAGTTGGGGCTTTCGGATGGCGTAGTTGAGCAGATTATTCGCCCAACTGGCTTGCTGGACCCTAAGATTGAGGTTCGGCCCGTGGAAGGCCAGGTTGACGATTTGCTTGCGGAAATCAAGGCTAGAGTTGCAAAAGATGAGCGCGTGCTTGTTACTACGCTTACAAAGAAAATGGCAGAAGACTTAACTGATTACTTCCTTGAGCTTGGAATTAAAGTTGAGTACTTGCATTCGGATGTTGATACTTTGCGCAGAGTGGAGCTTTTGCGCGAGCTTCGCGAAGGCAAAATTGATGTGATTATTGGCATTAATTTGCTTCGTGAGGGTTTGGATTTGCCGGAAGTTTCGCTTGTTGCGATTTTGGATGCAGATAAGGAAGGCTTCTTAAGATCTTACCGTTCGCTTATTCAGACGATTGGCCGCGCTGCTCGTAACGTTTCGGGAACTGTGCTTATGTATGCGGATACTGTTACGGATGCTATGAGCAAGGCGATTAGCGAGACGGAGCGCCGCCGCGAAAAGCAAATCGCATATAACAAGGCTCATGGAATTGATCCTAAGCCTTTGCGAAAGAAGATTAGTGATGTTAACGACATGCTTGCTAAAGAGGATGTTGATACGCAAACTTTGCTTGCAGGCGGTTACAGGAATGCTAATAAGGCTGGGAATTCGCATTATGGCGTGCCAAAAGAGCCGAATCTTGGGCAGCAAAGCAAAGAAAAGCGTATGGCGAATGTTTCTGAGTTGCCGCAAGACGACATTATGTCGCTTATTAAAAATTTGAGTGAGCAGATGCATGTTGCTGCAGAGCAGTTGCAATTCGAGCTTGCAGCGCGTTTGCGCGACGAAATCCGCGATCTAAAGAAAGAGCTGCGTCAAATGGATGCGGCTAATAAGTGAAGCTAATAGAGGAAACATGTCGACGGTGTAGGGTCGAGTGCACAGGATGTTAACGTTAAAAGGTGCACACACCTTGCACTCATCCTGCACCCAGCTGTTTATGCGCGGAAATGTGGTTTAAGAGCAATTTTTATATTGCAGTTTTGTCAAAAATTGTTTTTATTGATTTTATTATCGTTTATTTGAATATATTCAAAGATGGTTTTTCTTAAATAAGATATGTTTTGAATCACAATACAAGAGTTTGTATGTGTAAGTGAGCAGTGATATAGAAAAAGGAGCTGGGTTTGTGGCTCAGCTCCTTTTTCTAATTATTTTCAATTATTAGTTTACTTTTGTTTAATTTTGTAGGTGAACTTTTTTACTCGCGATTCTTCTTGCGAGAGAAGAATGCTGCTGCAGCTCCCAGTACACCAATCATTGCGCTGATCAATCCTACTCGTTCCACTTCAGCACCAGTCTTTACTAATTGGGACGAATGCTTTGCAGGAACCTTGTTGCCGGACTTAGTAGACGCGTTAGAACCTGAAGCACCAGTGGATGCGTTACCAGCATTGCTGTTTCCAGCATTACCGGTTTCAGCGTTACCAGCGTTGTTAGCATTGTCAGCGCTACTTGATTCGTTGGTGCTATTTTGAGCGCCGGAATCTGTAGAGCTGCTGCCACCAGTAGTAGATCCGCTAGTTGAACCACCATTGTTAGGCGTGGAGTCGTTACCCGAATCAGATCCAGAACCGGAATCAGAACCTGTTCCAGAACCAGAATTTCCGCCGTTGTCTTTGGCTTTACCAGTAACTTCCTCGGAAGTGTTTTCACCCTTCTTATCTTTAGCTTTTACATCACTACCGTCTTTGACTTGCTTTGCTGGAATAGTGACTTTACCAGTTTTTCCGTCAACGGTTACGCCTTCTGGAGTTTCACCAGTCCAGTTTCCATCATTGCCTTTCTTGACAGTGATGGTCTTCTCTTTGTCTTCACCTTCTGGCGTATAAGTGATTTCCAAACTATCAGTACCGTCTGCTGGTGTTACCTCAACGGAACCATCGTCTTTAGGCGTGACAGTTGGAGCAGCTGGCTT
>NZ_JBKFXI010000001.1:183300-907281 GCF_046507715.1 Gardnerella sp. Marseille-Q9691
CAGTGATGGTCTTCTCTTTGTCTTCACCTTCTGGCGTATAAGTGATTTCCAAACTATCAGTACCGTCTGCTGGTGTTACCTCAACGGAACCATCGTCTTTAGGCGTGACAGTTGGAGCAGCTGGCTTGGTCGCTGGAGCAGCTGGGTTGTCTTTGGCTTTACCAGTAACTTCCTCGGAAGTGTTTTCACCCTTCTTATCTTTAGCTTTTACATCACTACCGTCTTTGACTTGCTTTGCTGGAATAGTGACTTTACCAGTTTTTCCGTCAACGGTTACGCCTTCTGGAGTTTCACCAGTCCAGTTTCCATCATTGCCTTTCTTGACAGTGATGGTCTTCTCTTTGTCTTCACCTTCTGGCGTATAAGTGATTTCCAAACTATCAGTACCGTCTGCTGGTGTTACCTCAACGGAACCATCGTCTTTAGGCGTGACAGTTGGAGCAGCTGGCTTCACGGTTATGGTTAGAGTTACGGTGCCGGTTTTTCCTGCCGAGTCGGTTACCGTGAAGGTTAGCTTATGTGTGCCAACTTCCTTCGGCTGCATGTTCTTAACAGTAAGATCCAACACTTGTTCCTGATCAGTGTCAGTGGTTTTTGAAACACTCGCACGACCTTTAAGGATATCATCAGCTTGAAGCAGATTGGCGCTCGTTAATGCCTGTATATAGTTGATTTTTTCAACCTTCACATCATCTTTAGCAACAATGTGAATCTTCAGATCTTGCCCAACTGCTACAGACGATGAAGTAGCAGTAGCAGTGATAGTCGGGGCCTGGGTATCCTTAGGCTTGGTAGCTTGTTTTTTATCACTGTTTTCTGAAGTTAGGTCAAATCCTGGAATTGGTATTTTACCGCCAGGTGTCGTTCCAGGCTTCTTCGTGACAGTCGTTGTTGCATATACGTCGCCTTCAGGGATTTCACCATCAACAGTAATATCCGCTTTACCATTGCTAATCTTTGTAGTAGAGCCGATTTTATTGCCATTTTTATCAAACAGTGTAACTGTTGTAGTAACTTTAGAGTCAGTAGGAATTCCGCTTCCAACAGATACTGTTACTTTCTGCCCTGTCTTCCCAGCAAGATTAGTCAGATCAGTGTCGATAACTGGCTTCTGTGGTTTAACATTGATGGTTACATCTGCAAAACTCTTGGACTTATCGGAGTATATTCCCTTAATCTTTTTTTCATAGGTAAATACGCCAACTGTATCAGTGTTTGGAGCAGATTTGCCGTTCCACGTTAATGTTGGCTTCTTTTCAAGCTTGCCTTCGTCTTTAATCTCGACAAGTTTGTCAATTTCTGTCAATGGCGGTAATTTTTCACCAACGGTAACATCAATGGTTTTACCGGTAAGAGGATGTTTTTCAGCAAGTGTTTTAGTAAATGTGACTTTAACTTTGCGTGTGGTAACGTTGCCAGAGCCATCCTCGGAAGTAATAGTTACTTCCTTGCCGTCCATTTTTTTAGTAACTTTGATGTTGCCTGATGAAAGCGGCTGACTTTCGCTTCCAACACCTTGCTTGGTTATAGATTTGTTTTTTAAACCAGAAATGCTAAACTTCTCAATATAACCCTTGTTATCGGTGGTAGTGAAGCTTAGTTTATCGCCTTCCTTGAGTTCAATGGTCTGATTGTCGGTTATTTCCTTACCATTGTAATAAATTTTTGGCGCTTCTTTGTCATCCTTGTGGCGTTCTAATTTTTTATCTTCGTCAGATTGTGGATCTCGTCCAGAAACCCACGCGTAGGATGAGCTTGTTGTTCTTCCATATGTTGCAGAATCTGCCCAAGTCCAAGCATTATGTATATTAGCGTACTTTTCATCATACGTCGTAGCTTTTTCGTTAATTGCTGTATCGTTAAGCTTTACTGCGGCATGCATATGGAATGCAAGATTTACTTCTGTAGTTTGAATACCTATTCCATAATTCTTACTACTATATGGGGGCTCTGGGTAAGTTGCTTTACCAATAGCGTAATCTTCAAAATTTCCATGGAATAGATTCTTCATATCTGTTTTATATTTGTTTTCGCTTACCAGATTCGGTCCTAAACTATAATGGAATCTTGAAGGATTTCCTGCACCGAAGTTCTTCTCGTTATCGCTAAGTAAGTTTATAGATGTTGACTGATTGTCTACTTTTTCAAACTTGGCAAAATCGCGCGAAAGAGTAAAGTTCATCTTGCGTTTTAATTTGTCATTTTGTGATGCATCTTTAAGTTTGTAAGCGTCAAAACGTAAGTCGCGAATTGTGTCGCTCGCATACGAACCATCGGAGTTCAACTTAGCAATTTGGTACGGTACTTGCCATATATACCACTGCCTCTTTGAATTTTTTACCATCGATTGAGCATCATTGTTGAAGAACACGTCGAATACAAGATATTTAGCACCATCTATTGTTTCGATATGTGCATACATATCCGTTTTTTTAATCAGAGTATTGTGCTCATCGCTACCATAATCGTCGGAATTCATTGTCTTTTTATCTTTATTTTCATCATTAGTAGCACGATAACGCTGGAACTCAAGAATACTAGGAGTTTTGAGCCATTCTGGATTGTTAACAACTACATCAGCTTCACGATTTTGAGACTCAGCAACCGCGCTATTCGTAAGACTTCTAGCCGTTGCGTTGTACGTTGTTGTAGTAATTGTGGTTGTTGGAACAGCCATAGCAGGCTGGCTGCCTAAGCAGGTTGCTGCTGTCAGTAAAGCAGCCATTGTTGCTAACGGAAGCGTGTGTACTTTGTGTGCAGAACGCTTTCTAGAAGATTTTGATGATGATGTATGTTTTGAAGGATTAGTGGTAGTCATAACAATCTCCTTAATTTTCCCTAATCTTTAACGAATTTTTAAACAAATAAATAGAACGAATTATATGACAAATTTTGCCAGTGCTAGTAATAAAACTCTCTATTTAAACAGGTCTATCTAAAAATTCTATCATTTTTTGTTATTTTCCATAATATTTTTCAGTTTGAAATTAGTTTAGACTGTAAAATTTCCTACGGGGGGGGGGGTGAACTAAATGAAAATTTTTTGCAAAATGTTATAATAATATAATTTTTAATAAAATTTCTTATTATTTTCGTAATCTGTAATACGTCTTATGGTGTGTTGCAGATATGTGATTGGGTAATTTCTAAACAAATGTTGTAGTTTATTACCTCACTATAATTTTGATACTAAATCGTTTAGTGCTTTGTCGAATTCAGACATTTTGTTTTCTTGATTAAAGATAAAGAGCAAGAAATCAGGCTCAAAACGTTCGAAAGAGCTGCGTCAAATAAGCGATGCTCAAAGTTAGCAAATAGCTATTATTTAAGTATTGGCAAAGTATTTTATGTGATTTTATGTGAACGTTCACAAAACGCCGTATAAATGCATTATGCGGTCACAATACATTGATACACTAGAGAAATGAATTGAGTGTTTTATTGTTTTTATTGTTAAAGCGCTCATGAAAAAGTAAACAGAAATAGAAATAGGTAGGCATTATGCGTAAAGCCAAAATTGTTGATACCATTGGTCCAGCTACAGAATCGTTGGAAGGTATTACCAAGCTTGTTGAAGCTGGTATGGATGTTGCTCGTTTGAACCGTTCTCACGGCACTCCTGAAGATCATTTGCGCGTTTACAACAATGTTCGTGCAGCTTCCAAGTCCACTGGCCGCAATGTTGCTGCTCTTGTTGATTTGCAGGGTCCAAAGATTCGCTGTGGTTGGTTCAAGAAGAACTCTGATGGTGAAGATAAGGTTTATTTGGAAGAAGGCCAGGAGTTCATCATTACTACTGATGATGTTGAAGGCGACGAGCATCGCACTTCCACAACCTTCAAGGGCTTGCCAGGAGATTGCCATGCAGGCGACCCAATTCTTATTGATGATGGTAAGGTTCGTCTTGAGGTAACTAAGGTTGAAGGCAACGACGTTCACACTAAGGTTATTGTTGCTGGCCCAGTTTCCAGTCACAAGGGCATTAACCTTCCAGGCGTTGCAGTTTCTCTTCCAGCTTTGACCGAAAAGGATGAGTCTGATCTTCGTTGGGCTATTCGCACTGGCGCTGACATTATTGCTATGTCCTTCGTGCGTTTTGCTACCGATATTGATCGCGCTCACGAAATCATGGACGAAGAAGGTCGTCGTATTCCAATCGTCGCCAAGATTGAAAAGCCACAGGCTGTTGAAAACTTGGAAGAGATTGTTAAGACCTTCGATGGCATTATGGTTGCTCGTGGTGATATGGCTGTGGAAATGCCTCTTGAAGAGGTTCCACTTGTTACCAAGCGCTGCATTGAGCTTTCTCGCCGTTATGCAAAGCCAGTTATCGTTGCTACTGAAGTTCTTGGCACAATGGTTAACTCTCCAGTACCAACTCGTGCAGAAGCTTCCGATTGCGCTAACGCTGTTCTCGATGGTGCTGACGCAACAATGACTTCTAACGAAACTGCTGTTGGTAAGTATCCAGATGTTACTGTAAAGACTATGTCTCGCATTTCTCAGTATGCTACCGAGAATGGCTATGATCGCATTCCTGCAGTTGAGCTTGATATGTCTAGCACCGGCGCAGTTTCTTCTGCAGCTGTTGATTTGGCAGATAAGCTTAACGCTAAGGCTATTGTTGCCTACACTCAGACTGGTCGTACGGTTCATCGTATTTCCCGCGAACGTCCAACTGCTCCAATCTACGGATTGACCAACAATGAGCACACTTATCACTGGTTGGCTTTGAGCTGGGGTACTGAAGGATTCTTGATTAGTGAAGATTATCACGATATGAATCGTCACGATTTGATGATTTTCACTGACAAGGTTCTTCGTGAGGCTGGTAAGGTTTCAGATGGTGACCAGATTGTTATCTTGAGCACTGCTCAGGGTGAGCGTCAGGCTGGCCGTACTGACTCCATCTACGTTCACACAGTTGGTGCTTGCGACTAATATTACGCGGTTTTACACATGCGTTTAGTATGATTTAATTTTTTAATTATTTACTTGCGTATGTGTAGGACGTATAACGTGTAACGTATAAGTTGTGACTTGTAATGCGCGCTTCCTATCTGTAGGTTGCGCGCATTGCTTGTATTTAATCGCAAATATTCAATATTGCGACACGCGCAAAACGCCTTAACTATTTGCATGCAGCTTAAAGTGTGCTATAGTCAACAAGTCGCAAAAAATTGCGAAAAATTGAAGATGCCCCTGTATCCCAATTGGTAGAGGAAACAGCCTCAAAATCTGTGCAGTGTGAGTTCGAGTCTCACCGGGGGCACGTGCACAACGTCACTTAGCTTGCTGAGTGACGTTTTTTATTTCGTTTTAATATTCAGACATAAACAGTAAAGCGTATAATAATAAAAGCATTTTCGCACAATAAAACAATGAATGTGCTGTACGTGATGTGAAAGGAACAAAGATGATCCGCAGTGCAAAATTGCAAGTAGGTAAGCGTAAAAAAAGTAATTATGCTAGCGAACTAATCAATAATTACAAGCATAAATTAATGTTTGTATTTGCGTCATTCGCTGCTGTAGCAACAATATTAATGTGTGTGTTTACCATTGTTCCAAACTCTTCGGCATTTGCTTCAACTAAATCAACAAACAGCCTTCCACAAAAAGGCGTTATTGTTACAGCTTTTCAGCAAAACTGGAGGAGTATTGCCAAGGAGTGCAAAGAAACGTATGGTCCTGAAGGCGTTAAGTACGTTCAGGTGTCTCCTCCGGAGGATCATATTAAAGGAAAAGCGTGGTGGACTTCTTACCAGCCTGTTAGTTACAATCTAAATTCCAAGCTTGGTACTGAAGCTGAGTTTAAGAATATGATTACTACGTGTAAAGCTGCGAAGGTTGGAATTATTGTTGACGCTGTTATTAACCACATGACTGGTGCTGACAATAAAGATACTGTGGGAGTTGGTGGTAGTAAGTATGATGCAGCAAATCAGAGCTATCCTGATGCTGGTTACACGAAAGATGATTTTCATCAAATAGATAAAGATATTTACACGTATAGTGATGCTCAAGTAGTTTGGAATTATCGTTTAGTTGGTTTGCTTGATTTGGATACTTCTAAGCCGCATGTGCAGCAAACTCTTGGTAATTATTTTGCAAAATTGCTAAAAATGGGTGTAGCTGGCTTCCGCGTGGACGCTGTTAAGCATATTGCTCCAAACGAGATGAAAGCTATTAAGAAGGCTGCATCTGATGCTAGTGGTGTTAAGCCTGAAAACATTTGGTGGATGCAGGAAACGATTGGGGATAGCAATGGGGCGAAAGAAAATCAGCCAGATAAATATGTTGGAACTGGTGAAGTAGACGAGTTTGAGTACTCATACCGTTTGCGAAATTATTTCTCTGGTTCAATAGACAATTTGAAGCATATTGCAGATGGTCTTATTCCTAATAAGAGTGCTGCTATTTTTGTTACAAATTGGGATACTGAGCGAGATAATGCCACAAGCGTTCTTACTTACAAAGATGGCAAATTATATGAGCTTGCGAACGCTTTTATGCTTGCTTATCCGTATGGTACGCCAAATATTTACTCTGGATATAAGTTTAGTGAGCGAGATGAAGGTGCTCCTGGTGCAACTGAAACGTCTGTTCCTGATGCAAGTTGTGGTAAGGATTCAAAGTGGCAGTGCACTCAACGATTGGCTTCAATTCGAGGCATGATTGGCTTCTATAATGCTGTTAAAGGTACGAAAGTAACTAAGTGGCAGGATGATGAAAGCAATAATATTGCTTTTAGCCGCGGAAATAAGGGTTTCTTCGCTATTAATAATGACGATAAGCAAAATGATGTTGGTTACAATACTGATTTGCCAGATGGCGAGTATTGCAATGTTTATGCATCAAAGAATTGCGAAAAAACTGTAACTGTTAGCGGTGGGAAAGTTGAAACAACTATTCCTTCTCATTCTGCAGTGGCATTGCATGTTAATGCTGTAAAGCACTTTGGTAGCAATTCTGCAATTAATAAAATACTTCTGGTATTTGTTGCTATTTTTGTAGCTTTGGTTGTTACTTTGGTTTTGCGATTTAAAAAAGACAAAGCTGATGTTGAAAGTGCAGCTAAGTAGTACCAACACAACTGCAGTTTTTAATTGTTTATTGCAATATTGTCAATATGTCGGTGATATAATTGCCTCCGCTTATATGCGCATTTATGCGTGGCTAGCAACATAGCCGTACTAGCCACCGTTTGCGTATTTAAGCTATTAGTGCGTCCAAAGAAGAAACGCGCTAATGCCAACGGAGGAAAGGAAACTGATGAGTCATCGTCGACACTTTGCATCGAAGATGGTTGCTGTTGTTGCGTCTGTTGCAATGCTTGTAACTGGTTTTGCTGTTACAATTAGCGCAAACGCTGCGACTAGCGGGGAGTCTAGCAATAGCAAAGAAACTTCTTCGAATGTAACTCTTAAAGGTAAAGGTGTTATTGTTACTGCATTCCAGCAGAATTGGAAGAGTATTGCTCAAGAATGCGAACAAACGTATGGTCCTGAAGGTGTGAAGTATGTGCAAATTTCGCCTTCTCAGGATCATATTAAAGGTAAAGCTTGGTGGACTTCGTATCAGCCTGTGAGCTATAAGCTTGATTCTAAACTTGGCACTGAAGCTGAGTTTAAAGATATGATTAAAACTTGCAAGGCAAAGGGCGTGGGGATTATTGCAGATGCTGTAATTAATCACATGGCTGGCGCTGATAATAAAGATAAAGTCGGTGTTGGTGGAAGTAAGTATGATGTGTCTACTCAGACTTTTGAAGATGCTGGATATAAAAAGGATGATTTCCATCAAGATAATAGGAATATTGAGCATTATAACAATGCGGAGGAAGTGTGGAATCGCAGGCTTGTAGGCTTACTTGATTTGGATACTTCTAAGCCGCATGTTCAGCAAGTTTTAGGTAAGTATTTTGCAGATTTGTTGAAGCTTGGTGTTGCTGGTTTTCGTGTGGATGCTGTAAAACATATTTCTACAGAAGATATGAGGGGCATTAAAGCTTCTGCTATAAAGCAATACAACGAAAGTGTTGAAGATAGCAAAAAGATTAATGACATCTGGTGGATGCAGGAAACTATTGGCAATCCTTCAGAAGCTCAACAAATTCAGCCAGCTGCGCATTTGAATGAAGGCGAAGTTAACGAGTTTGGCTACTCTTACCAGCTTATGCAAAGTTTCAAAGGCTCGCTGATGAAGGCAAGCAAGCCTCTGAACAAAATTCAAGACGGAATGGTTAAGAGCGATAAAGCTGCTATTTTCGTTACGAACTGGGATACAGAGCGCGGTAACAGCGTGCTTACGTATAAGGACGGTCGTCGTTACACTTTAGCAAACGCTTTCATGCTCGCGTGGCCATACGGCACTCCAAACGTGTATTCCGGATACAAGTTCGATAAGAATGATGATGGTGCTCCTGGTGCAACTGAAACGTCTATTCCGGAAGTAACTTGTGGTGCTAATTCAAAGTGGCAGTGCACTCAGCGTTGGACTTCTATTCGCGGAATGATTGGATTCTACAATGCTGTTCAAGGTGCGAAAGTCACAAATTGGCAGGATGATGGCGATAACAACATTGCTTTTAGCCGCGAAAAGAAGGGCTTCTTAGCAATCAACAATTCGCTTGACGAAAAAGAAGTTTCTTATAAGACTGATTTGCCTGATGGTGAGTACTGCAATGTGTATGCTGCAGGTGACTGCTCTAAGACTGTTAAAGTTGAAAAAGGTGAAGTTAAAACCAAGATTGGCGCTCGCGAAGCAGTAGTATTGCACGTTGATGCAACAAAAGCTAATCATCCAAAAGGCTCTGCCACTGATCCATCTGATCCTAAATATGGTGAAGAAAAGCCTGATGCAGGTATGCCAGAAGATCCTACAACAACTATTTACTTTAAGCCAGATGAAAAGTTTAAAGATAAAAAAGTATATGTTCATTACGGCATAGGCTCAAGCTGGACTCAAGCTCCTGGCGATGAGATGAAGAAGGCTTGCGATGGTTGGTATAAGAAGACAATTAGAACCAATGGCAAAGCTTATGAAGCAGTGTTTAACGATGGCAATGGTTACTGGTATCACGAAGGAGATAATAATAACTTTAAGATTCCAGCTCACACTGATTCGTATGTAGCTCAAGATCACAAGGGTAGCGTTGGAGTAAATCCTTGCCCAGTAGCATATAATCCAAAGACCACTGTTCGCATCCACTACGCACAAAAAGTGAGTGATACTCGCAATATTGGCGTTTATTTGTGGGGCAAAGACAAGGATGGTAAAGATTTACCTGGAGCTTGGCATGAGTTCAATGGCAGTGATAAATTCGGCAAAGTTTTTGAAACTACGGTTGATGGTTCTTTTGAAAACAAGTCACTTTCCTTTATTACTACTACAAAAGATTGGAATAAAGACGGTGGCGATCGTGCTATTGAAAACTGCGCAAGTGGTCTTGCTGAAGCTTGGGTAACAGGCGGAACGGGTACTACGCAGTTTGCTGCTCCAGACAATCTTAAGAAGAAGCCAAAAGAGCTAAAGGTAACAGTTCATTATCGCAGGAATGCTGGCGATTATGAAGGCTGGAACATGTGGACTTGGAATGACGGAACCGGTGGTACTGCTCGTTACTTCACTTCGCATGACGATTATGGCAAAGTTGCAACCTTCACTGCTAAGAATGATGCTGGTATTGACAGTGTTGGTTTCAAAGTTAGAAAGTCTACGCCAAATAATGCTTGGGATAAACAAGATCCTAGCGATCGCAGTATTCCAAACAACGCGATTAAGCTAGATCCAAATGATCCAAACAAGGGTAGCGTTGAAGTCTGGTTAATGCAAGATGACATGACAGTATACTTAAACGCTACTATGCCACAACTTACAGCTCACGTAATGTCTGCTGATATTGCTGGCTTAAAGAAGTTAGCTGTAAAAGTATCTGGTGACGTGTCTTCTGTAAAAGACTCTGACGTAACGCTTTTGGATGCTAGTGAAAATCCTGCCAAGACTGTTGAGCTTAATTCTGTTAAAGCTAATGGTTCAGAGATTACTATTGAAACCAAGAATGAACTTAATATTAAACATAAGTATGAGTTGAGTATTAAGGGATTAGCTAAAGATATTAAGCTTTCTGCTTCCTCAAAAACTGGTGCTAGTGTAATTCGTACCGATGAATTCGATAAGAAATATGCTTATACTGGCGATGATTTAGGTGCTGTGTATTCTGCTTCTTCAACTACTTTCAAGCTTTGGGCTCCAACAGCAACTGAAGTAAAGCTGATTACTTATAAGTCGACTGCTGAAAAAGCTGAAAAAGACAAAGAAACAGCTATGAAAGCAGAAGATCATGGTGTATGGTCTGTAAAGCTCGATGGTGATAAAGCTAATACAGCTTACGCATATGAAGTTCATTTTGCTGATGGCACAGTGAATGTTTCTGCTGATCCTTATGCGAAAGCTTCAGTAGT
Source organism: Gardnerella sp. Marseille-Q9691 (assembly GCF_046507715.1). NCBI lineage: Bacteria > Bacillati > Actinomycetota > Actinomycetes > Bifidobacteriales > Bifidobacteriaceae > Gardnerella > Gardnerella sp. Marseille-Q9691. Next base: position 193,766 of record NZ_JBKFXI010000001.1, read on the forward strand.
AAACGGTGAACGTTCTGTTGTATTAGCAGATAAAGACGCTGGTAGCGCTGGAAATCGTATGCCAAGCTTTACGAATCCAAGTGACGCAACAATTGCAGAAATGGATGTTCGTGACTTCTCAATCAATCCAAACTCTGGTATTAGCGATGCTCATCGTGGTAAGTATCTTGGCGTAATAGAAGCAGGTACGAAAACTACAGATAAGCATAATGTTTCTGGGTTGGATTATTTGAAGTCTCTTGGTGTCACTCACGTGCAAATCATGCCAATGTATGATTTTGGTTCTGTGAATGAAACTGGTGACTTGAGCTATGGAAAGCAAGGTGCTCAAAACTGGGGGTATGATCCGCAAAACTACAATGTTCCTGAAGGGTCTTACTCTACGAATCCTGCTAATCCAACAGCGCGAGTTAAGGAAGCTAAGCAAATGATTGCTGGTCTTCATAAAGCTGGTTTGCGTGTGATTATGGATGTTGTTTACAACCATGTTTATAGCGCACAAAATCATTCGTTTAACAAGACGGTTCCTGGATACTACTTCCGTTATAAGGATGGCGCTCTGAATGGTAATTCTGGATGCGGTAACGATACTGCTTCTGAGCGTCAAATGATGCGCAAGTATATTTTAGATTCTGTAAAGTATTGGGCTACGCATTACAACCTTGACGGCTTCCGATTTGATTTGATGGGCTTAATTGACCTGAAGACTATGCAGGAAGTGCGTGCTGAGCTTAATAAGATTGATCCTTCAATTATTGTGCTCGGTGAAGGCTGGGATATGAATGAACTGCTTCCTAAGAGTGATTCTACTATTCAGCCAAATGGCTATAAGATTCCAGGAGTAGCGTTCTTTAACGATTCCTTCCGTGATTCTGTAAAAGGTTCTGTGTTTGGTGATGCGTCTACTGGTTTTGTAAATGGCAATACAGATAAAGGTGTTAAGGCTTTGCTTGAGCATAATTTGCTTGGTTGCCAATTTGGCACGAGTACTGTTAAGTGCTCGAATAGTAATGCTGAAACGCACTTTGCTGATGCAGGACAAGTAGTTCAGTATGTTGAAGCTCACGATAACTTGTCGTTGTACGATAAGCTAAAGGTTTCTGCGCCTAAAGACACTGAAGACGTACGATTGAGGCGAGTAAAGCTTGCAAATTCAATGATTTTGCTTTCTCGTGGCATGCCGTTTATTCAGCTTGGTCAGGAATTCTTAAGAAGCAAGAACGGTAATTCTAATAGCTACAATGCTGGCGATAAAGACAATGCTCTTGATTGGAATCGTGCTGCTGACAAATCTGATTCCGTGAACTATTTCAAGGGATTGTTGAAGCTACGCAAGAGCATTAAATCTCTTCGTGATTTTGATTATGCAACAATTAACAAGAACATGAAGATGATTGATGGCACTCCTGATGGTGTAATTGCTTACACGCTTAAAGATGCAGATAAGCAGTACGTTGTAGTGTTCAATGCTAATAATGCTGAAACTCAAGTAAAGATTCCAGCAGGAAAGTATTCTGCTCTTGTTGCTAATGGCAAAGTTAATGATGGTGCTCAAGAGGCTAATGTTTCTGCTGACGGAACATATAAGGTTGCTGCTCTTTCGACTGCTGTGTTGCTTAATGCTGAAAAGAAGAGTGAGCCTGTGACTCCTGTAACTCCTACACCTCAACCGCCTGCTCCAGGCCCACAGCCTCAGCCTCAGCCAGCTCCTGGTCCTGTAAATCCTCAGCCGGCGCCTCAGCCAGCTCCTGTAAATCCTCAGCCTGCTCCGGTGAATCCTCAGTCTGGTTCTGGAACTCAACATGGATCGCAGCAACCTTCTGTAGAAACTCATAATACTCAGCAAGGTAATCCTCAGACGGAGAATACTCAGCAAGGAAATACGCAGCCTTCAGTTAAAAATAAGCATGAGTCTGCTCCTGCTAATAAGACTCCAGAGCATGTTAATTCTGAAGATACTGCTAAATCCGAAAACACTGGAAAGACTGGAAAAACTGAGAAGCCTGCTCAGGTTGAGAATCATGCTCAAAAGGCTGAGACTTCCACTTCAGCACCAGATCCATCTGCTCCAGCTCCTGAAGCTCCTGTAACTGTTAAGCAGCTTAAGCCAGAATTAAAGGGCACGCTTACTGTAGGTAGCAATGATGTTGCAACAGCCGGTGTTGTGAACAATGTGAGTATTCATGTTGTAAACAGTGAATTTACCGAACGATTGAAGAAAGACGGTGTAGTTTATGCATACGCATACATTTACTCCTCTCCTCGCTTACTTAAGAGCGCAAATGGTTCTAAGTATGTAACTGTTCGAATGGTAAATGGTGTTCCTCAGTTTGACGCAATCTTCCCAGCAGGATATTCCGGAAAGCATACAGTTGTGTTGATTGATGATCATGGTAATCAAGTTGCATGGACGTACATAACCGTTCTAAATAACGATATTGTTAAAAAATCGCAAGAATTAAGCGCTACAGGTAGCAGCATAATTCAGATTGTATTTATTTGTGCAATATTGTTGGTCGTGGCTAGTGCGTCCTTTATTAAAGTAAAGCGAAATAAGAATATATAAAAGAAGGTATAGAATCAAAAAGTATATTAAGCTTGAGCTAATTATGCAAGTACTTGCATAATGCTGTGAGAAAGAAGAACGTATGTTTTGCATCAACTGTGGAGCTTTAATTAAGGATAATACACGGTTCTGTTCTCGTTGTGGAGCAGCTGTTAATGCTTCTGCAGAAAATGATCAGCAGAACAATACGCAGAATCAGCAGAGTTCTCAGAATCAGCAGAGTTCTCAGAATCAGCAAAGTATGCGTAACAACATGCCTCAAGCTTACAAAGCTGAGCCGTATAATGCTAATGCTGCAGCATCAGCCACTTATACGGCATCAGCTATTCCTTCGTCTTCTCGCGGTGGCGGCCTATTTTCTGGATTTGATGTTTTTTCAAATGAGGAATTAAAGGATAAAAGAAATATAGTTCTTTCTATTACAATAGTTATATCTTTTATTCTTTCTTGTATTTTTGGCTGCTTAATTTGGGATTTTATTCATCCGGGTCAAATTCCTTATTCAAAGCTTCGCAGTGAGCTTACTCAATCGCACAAGTATGAAGATTATACGCTAAAAATTGTTAATTCCGACGTTTCTCAATATCCGCACGTTAAATTGTACTTTTCTCTTACGGATAGCAGTGGAAAAGCGCTTGAAATTGACTCTCCAACTGCTGCAATTCGCGAAAAAATTGGTGGCGGCAAAGAAGTAGAACGCCTTATTCATAAGGTTGAGCGAATTAAAGACAATCAAGGTGTTAATTACGAGATTCTTCTTGATAAATCTGGCTCAATGGATTCTTCAATCGACACTATGAAGAAAACAATGAGTGATTTTGTGCGCAATCTCAACTATAAGGTTGGAGATAAAGGAGAGCTTATATCTTTCGATAGCTACCTCATGTATATGGCAACATACACAAACGATAAAAATCGACTTCTTACAGGTATCGATAATATGACACCTTACGGAATGACTGCCTTGTATGATGCTCTATACACTGGTGTTACTAATGCTTCAAACCATCCAGGCTTTAACTGTGTTATTGCTTTTACAGACGGTTTGGATAATGAAAGCACTCATACTGCGGATGAGGTTATTGCGCTCGCAAAAGAAAAGGGAATACCAGTTTATTTGATTGGTACAACTGATGCTGATTCTAGCGTATTGCAAAATATTGCAAACGAAACAAACGGCTACTTCTGGGATATTAATTCTATTTCAGATATGAAAGATGTAATGAATAGAATTAGAGTTAATCAAGATAATGTTTATTGCCTTGAATACGATTCTGATTCCTCAACAAATCCTTATGTTGATCGTGTAGTTTCTGCTTTGCTTGCAGATTCGAAGAATCATAAGTCTGGTGGAATTGGTGACGATTTAGCGTTTAAGCCAGTGAAGAGGAAGACTTATAAGAAGAGTGGTTCTCGTTTTGTTCTTCATAAGGGAGATGTAACTTGGACCGAAGCTAATAGTGCATGCATGCAAGATGGCGGATACTTAGTAACTCTTACAGACAAGAGTAAGGAAACTAAGGTTATAAATATGGCTAAGAAGGAAGGTGTCAAGTATGTGTGGATTGGCGGTTACACCTCTCAGCGCGAAAATGGTGACGTGTATGCACACTGGGTTACTGGTGAAAAAGTAAAGTATCAAAATTGGTTGCCGGGTGAGCCAAGTCGAAATGATAAAGATGGTGAACCTGAGTTTTATCTTATGCTTTGGAGATTAAATGACGAATGGTCTTGGAACGATCAGCGCGACAACCTATTTACAAATCCTACACTGCGCAAAACATTTAGCGGTAAGACAGGCTACGTGTGCGAAGTGAATAAATACTAATAAATAATTTCAATAGTATTTTTATTATTAGTGAATTAGGGGAAAGCTTATGCGTAAGCAACAGCCGCGTAAATTGCAAAGCGTGCCGCATACTGTAACTGGTCGCACAGTACAGTATAGGGGTGCATTGCATAATCAGCGAGTAGAAAAAGTTGCGTCGAGGAATCATTTCGCTTCTATTTTTGCGATTATTATTGCGGTTGCTTTAATAGCAGTGTCTATGTGTGCTGCAGTACATGTTATGCGCTCGCAATTCTTTAGCCATTCTAATAGAACTGCTATTAAGAGTCCTAAAGAGTTAGCAATAGAAGCAGAAAAGCGCGAGGCTTTAATTAAAGCTCATAAAAAGCTGGCTCGTAGGGGAGTTGATTCCAATAGCGCAGAAGTTAGAAGCGTGCTTTCAAAAATGTCTCTTGAAGATAAAGTTGCGCAAATGTTTGTTGTAAAACCTGAGGAATTAGTTGGCATAAACTGGACTGTAACTTCTTCTGGAGCACAAATGCAGCAGACTTTTAACTCCTTGCCTGTTGGCGGAATAATGTATACGAGAGAAAATATTCAAAGTCCTGAACAGACTAAAAGTATGATTTCTAAATTGCAAGAAATGAGTAATGCTCGTGTATCATTGCCTGCAATTGTCAGCGTTGATGAAGAGGGTGGAACTGTTGCAAGAGTTAGTTCTAATCCTCAAATGGGAGTGAATACTTCTCCTAATATGAGAGATATTGGCGTTACTAAGAAAATGCGTAAAGCTTATAAAGCTGGAGCATATATTGGTAAATATCTCCATGATTTTGGCTTTAATGTTGATTTTGCCCCTGTTGCAGATGTGCTAACTAATCCAGATAATAATCTTATGAAAAAGCGCTCATTTGGTTCTAGCCCAAAGCTTGTGGCTAGTATGACTGACGCGTTTACGGATGGTTTGCAAGAAAATCATGTTTTTGCTACGTATAAGCATTTTCCTGGTCATGGCTCAACTTTTGAAGATTCTCACAAAGGTACTACAGTTTCGAATCAAACTCCATTTTCTTTAAGAAAAGTAGATTTAGTTCCATTCAAAGATGCTGTAGATACTGGCGTTAAGTTTATTATGGTTAGTCATGTGTCGTATCCGAAGATTACGGGAGATGATACTCCAGCTAGTATGTCGGAAATGATTGTTACAGGTTTAGCTCGTAAAAAGCTTGGCTATAACGGTATTCTGATTTCTGATTCTTTAGGAATGGGAGCAATATCTTTACGTTATGCTCCTTCAAGCGCTGCAATTACTGGGATTAAAGCAGGTCTTGATATGTTACTTTCTCCTGCAAATTTGCGTCAGGCTTACTATTCTGTTGTTAATGCTGTTCGTAGAGGAGAAATCCCTGAGTCTAGAATTGATGATTCTGTAAAACGAATTATTGCTGTAAAATTGCAGATTGCTAAATATCAAAAACTTTCTAAATAGCAAACGAATTACTGATAATTACCGATAATTACTAAGAATAACTAAGAATTCTAATAATATTTTCCGTTTGTGCGCGTGTTGTGTTTGCATTTGTACTTTCATGGTGTTAGCATCATTTCAACACAAACGAATATCGAATATTTCGGTTGAGGTTTGTGCGTTAACCACAGCTAGTTAATGAGTTTAGGAGGCAGTCATCATGCGTAACATGAACATGAATGCTGAATCTATGAATACTCTTAACGCTGCTCGTATGTGGTGGTGGCAGTCTTCTCTTTGGCGTGAGTTTACTCTGAAGTTTTAGAAGCTGCATATAAAAGCTTGTAGAAGACCTCCGGGGTAAGCCCGGGGGTCTTTTTGTATACAAGCTTAAATTTAAAAAATAACCAAGTCACAAATCACAAACCACAACAAAATATTCGATAGCTTTATATGAATAATATAAAGCCCAAATAAGGAGAGAAATCATGGCTCAAGAAATTAACGAAACCGTTAAGGAAGCTTATAACAATGGTGCAAACGCAACTACAGATGCTGCAGCTGTAATGATGCAAAATGTAAAAGTTAAGAATCACGCATTAGATATTACTTCGTTAGTTTTAGTTGCAGTACTTTTTGCAGCAGGATGTATTCTTGACTTTACTGTTGCAAAATCTCTTTCTATTGGAAATATTCAGCCTGAGTTTGTTATTGCTTCGTTCTGCTTGTCAATTTTGCTCGTTAGGCCGAAGATTTACCAGGGAGCTATTATTGGTGCTCTTGCAGCAACATTAATTCAATTTAATACTTCAATTCCATTCCTTGAGTATGCTTGCGATATTCCAGCTGCAATCATTATGACTGCAATATTAATTGGTTATATTCGCGTGTTCCCAAAGGATGCAGCTCGTAAAGTAAGCGTATTCCCATTCATCTCTACTTTTATTACGACTGTAATTTCTGGTTGCATTTTTGCTCTTATTGCTGCTTTCTTCATTCTTCACTCTCCAAATATGGTAATGGTGATGCTTCCAATTATTTTGGGTACAGCAGTATTTAATGCGATTGTTGTTGAAGTACTTTACACTCCGTTGAAGATTGTATTGCATAAGTAAATCAATTTTTATACAAATTATTTTGCATAAAATGTGTTTTTATTGCACTTAGTATGCATGAATGATTGCAGTGTATAGAAAAATAAAGGTATAAAAGTAAGTTGATGCCAGTCGTATTGCGATTGGCATCAACTTGCATGTTGGTAAATAGTTTGAGTTTGATTGGTGTGTTACAGTTATGGATGGTACGCATCAGCAAAACGAACTTATTGCTGGCAGAAAATTAGTTGAACAAGCCCAACAACGAAACATAAAGAGCCTTATGAAAAAACCTAATGATTCCCACTTAGAAGAGCCGCTACTTGAATTGAAGAATGTGTCTTTTCAATACGGTACAAATCGTAGTGAAAATACTTCAAGCGTTGAAGATAATACGTATGCGCTTAATCGAGTAAATCTTAAAATTTACCCTGGTGAATTTGTTGGAATTATTGGACCTTCTGGCTCTGGTAAAACAACTCTTGCTTCGCTTTTTTCTGGTGCTATTCCTCACCATTATTCGGGAAACTTTTGTGGAACTGTAAGTATTGCTGGTCATGACACTACAACTCTTGAACTAACTAATATTGCTTGCTTAATAGGTTCAGTTATTCAAGATATTGATGCTCAAATGGTTGCTGCGAACGTGGAAGATGAGCTGCTTTTTGGATTGGAAAATTTTGGTGTTCCTCACGATGAAATCCCTAATCGTATAGTTAGCTCTTTAGAAACTGTTGGCATTAGCGATTTGCGCAATCGAGATCTAGATACACTGTCTGGCGGTCAGAAGCAGAAAGTTGCTATTGCTGCAATTTTGGCGCTGAAACCTAAAGTTTTAGTGCTGGATGAACCAACATGTGCGTTGGATCCTGTATCTTCCCGCATGATTTTTTCTATTCTTCAAAATCTTAATAAAAAATTTGGTATTACTATTGTTGTTATTGAGCAAAAAGTTGCTTTATTAAGCGAATATTGTAAACGTCTTATAGTGCTTTCTAAAGGTGAGCTCGTTCTTGATGCTCCTGTTTCTTTAGCTCTTAAAGACATTGATTTACTTCGTAAAGTTGGTATTAACTATCCTCGTACTACTCACTTAATTAAGCAGTTGCAAGATGAGCAAATTTGTAATCCTTCTGAACTTACTGTTGGCGTGGAAGAAACTGTAAATACTATTGTTAAAACATTACGTACGGATTATTCTAAACTTTCTAATTCAAATAACTCGAATAATGCAGAATCTTCTTTAGAGTCCAGTAAAGAAACTTTTATAAAAGCTAATAATTTAGATAATTCTAACAAGCCATGCCTTTCAATAAATAATGTGAGTTTTGCTTATGCGAATGGCGTTAAAGCTCTAAAAGATGTTTCATTTAATGCAAATAGCGGTGAATTAATTGCTTTAATTGGAAGAAACGGTGCTGGAAAAACAACAATTACAAAGATTATTAATGGCTTATTAAGACCTACAGAAGGTAGTGTGGAAATAGATGGTATCGATACTAAGTCGCTTCGCATTAGTCAAATAGCAAAATATGTATCTACCTTATTCCAAAATCCTGATCGTCAACTTTGTAAAAGAACTGTTCTTGAAGAAGTAGCTTTTAGCTGTGAATTAATCGGTGAAGATTCTAGCCAAGCTCAAGAGCATGCAATGCAGATTATTGAAAAGCTTAATCTTAACCCGAAAGATATTCCATTTATGCTTTCTAGAGGTCAGCGTCAAATGGTTGCTTTGGCTGCAACTGTTGTAACGCGTCCTAAAATTCTTGTTCTTGATGAGCCTACATGCGGACTTGACTACAATGAGTGCATGAAAATTATGCAAGTAGTTGAAGATTTGAGAGATCACGGTTGCTGCGTGATTATGGTTTGTCACGATATGGAAGTTGTTCTTGACTATGCAACACGATTGATAGTTATTAATGACGGAAAGCTTATTATTGACGGATTGGCAAAAGATGTGTTTGAAAAACCAGAAGTTTGCGATGCCGCTGCATTGTATCCGCCATTATTGTGTTCTGTTTCTCAAGGCTTAGTTGCGAATGGTTTTGAAAATTGTAGGGGATTGTACATTAGATCTCTATTAGTGCAAGCGTTGAGTGGTAAAAATAGTACGCAAAATGAGCAGAAACAAAGGTAAAGGTAGGTTGGCATGCAAACAAAACTTTTAACTTATCAACATGGCAATACCATATTTCATAAAGCTAATCCTATTGCAAAGCTTATTCTTGCTGCCAGTGTTGTAATAAGCGTTTTTATTGCAAAACAGTACACTGTGCTTATTGCTCTTGCTGTACTTATTCTTATTGCAATGGCTTGTGCTCATGTTGTAAAAGCTTTATTAAACCTTATTAAAGCAATGATAATAATTGCTTGTGTTATGTTTGTTATGCAAACAGTTATTGCTCAAAAAGGTCATTATATTTTCCTGTGGTTTACTCAAAACGGTATGGATATTGGTGCAAAAGCAGCTTTGCGACTCTTCTGTTTTGCTCTTCCGCTAGTAAGCGTGCTAATGGTTACTAAATTAAACGATCTTGCAAACGCAGTAGTTCAATATTTGCATGTGCCATACTGCTACGCTTTTACTATTACTACTGCAGTCCGTTTTGTGCCTATTTTTTCTTACGAAATGACACAAATTACAGAAGCGCAAATGGCGCGTGGTGTTGAGTACGATACTAAAAATCCTTTTAAGAAATTACAGTTGATGATGCCACTTATTGTGCCACTTCTAGTAACTTCAGTTCGTAAGGCGGACAGTTGTGCGCTCGCTGCTGAAGAACGTGGTTTTTATTTACGCACCCGCAAATCTTCTTACTATAGTTATCCTTTTGGGTGGAGAGGATTTGTTTTTATAGTTATTTCCGCACTTATTATTGCTTTGCCAATAGTTACTTCAATCTTTTTGCCTAATCTTGTATGAAGCATTTATGTAATTAGCAAATAGTTTAAGAGGCTAATAATGAAAAGTGTAAAAGTTTGGATTAAAGGTGCAAGAATTTACACTCTGCCAATAGGCTTAGTTCCTGTTGTTATGGCATTCGCGATTTCTCTTAGAATGATGCGTTTTTCGCATTTTGAGAAACCAATTATTAGTTTTGTGCAATGTCTTATACAATTTTTTCTATGCTGTGCGGTTGCAGTATTTATGCAGATTGCTGTTAATTATGCGAACGATTATTGTGACGGCTTGAATGGCTTAGACGAGAATCGTAAGTTTCGCCCTGTGAGTAAAAGTAAAAATTCTAAGCCATTATGTGATGTATCGTGGCGTCTTGCGGATGCTGGTATTAAGTCAGAATCTGTGCTTAAAGCGGTAATAGTTTCTGCTTTGATTTCTTGCATTGCGGGCTTGCTTATTGTTTTTAGCACGGGAATATTGTGGTTTATTCCACTTGGAATTGCCTGCATTGCTGCAGCATGGTTTTATGCAGGAGGAAAGCATCCTTATGGTTATAAAGGTTTTGGAGAAGTAAGCGCTTTTGTGTTTTTTGGCCCTGTTCCTTTTATTGGATCTTTATGTGCAATAACGCATGGCATAGGTGTTCAAGCCAACAATATTTTTATTAATAGTCCATTAATGATTTTGGCTTGTGTTTTAATGTCATTTATTCCTGGAGCTTATTCTGCATGCTTAATGATGGTGAACAATCTTCGAGATATTGCAAGTGATAAAGAGCATGGAAAAATAACTGCGATGATAAGGCTTGGAGAGCAAAGCGGTAGACGTTTATGTGCTGCAGCGAGTATTGTTGCGGCTCTTTTGTTGTTAGCGTATTCGGTTTCAATTATTGTTTTTCCTTTTGAAGTTCCTTCAATATGGAGCTTTTATAGTTCTGAGGTTTTCTTCAGTTTTAGTGAGTTTATACGCAATATTTCATGGCACCTATTTTTTGCTATTTTTCAGTGGTTTATATTGGTAGCTCTTGTAATAAAAGCGTATAAATTTGCCAAATGTATACTTAAAGGTGACTATAAGAATTCTTTTGCGCTTTGCGTTGCGCAAGCCATTTTTGCAGCTGCAGTAGTACTGTTGTCTGCGATTATATAAATAAGCAAAATAGCGCGAATTTGTGCATTCTTTCGCGAGTCTCGTGAATCTTATGGTATCATTGATTGACACAAACATTGGGTGCGTGCGGTTTTAGTGACATGCAAATTGCGTTATGATGCGTGATTCTACTGGTGTTTGTGAACGTGCTGTTGCGTAGTCGCCATGTTAAAGATGCATGGCGGTGTTGCCCTGTTTATGCGGCAATGAAATGAGGTTGTGAATATGCCAGTTACGAAAAGGAATGAAGGGACAGAGCAAACAATGCCTGAAATACTTACTGATGATGAGCTTCGTAAGGCTGCTGATGCAGAAGCTGTGAAGAACGAGTCTGAAGATAAGAAATCTAACAATATTCGCACTGTTGTTGTTGCAGAAGATGAATCTGTTAATCGCATGGATTTAGTAGCTATGCTTGAAGATAACGGTTATCAGGTTGTAGGTCAGGCAGCTAATGGTCAGGAAGCTATTGAGTTGACTCGCGAGCATCATCCGGATGTTGTGTGCATGGACGTTAAGATGCCTGTTATGGATGGTATTACTGCTGCAGCAACTATTTGTGATGAAAACATTGCGCCAGTTGTTATGCTCACTGCTTTTTCGCAGGCAGATTTAGTAAAACAAGCAACAGGCGCCGGTGCAATGGCATACGTAACTAAGCCGTATGAAGAATCTAAGCTTCTTCCAGCTTTGGAAGTTGCTATGGGTCGTTTTAGCGAGATCAACGATTTATTAGATAGCGTTGAGCGCACAGAAAATAGATTGCACGATACGGAAGATCAGCTAAAAAAGGCGGAAGAAAAGCTTAAGAAAGCTGAAGATACATTAGAAGAACGCAAGCTGGTAGATCGAGCTAAGGGTCTTCTTATGGATAAGGCCGGATTCTCAGAGCAGGGTGCATTCCGTTGGATTCAAAAAACTTCTATGGATCAGCGTATTCCTAAGAAGCGTCTTGCTTTGGCTATTATTTCAAAGTATAGCGATGATAAAATAGACTCAGATTCTGAGGATTAATAGTATTAATCTTAAAAATCTTAAATTTATTAAATCATAACGCTTGTTGTGCTGAATACTATTAGCATAATTTGTAATAATTACGGAACGTGGGTGAGTAGTCAACAGTGGATACCAGCATCGTCGAAGAACATTCTTCTGATTTTAAGAATGAGAAAGGAACGTTGTTGGTCGTTGATGGCCATTCTCTTGCGTTCCGTGCTTTTTTTGCAGTTTCTGCGGATAATTTTTCTACTCGCTATGGTCAGGCAACCAATTCTGTTTGGGGCTTTATCACTATGCTTTCGCAAGTGGTAAGAAAAGAAAATCCTGACCGTTTAGCTATTGCTTTTGACGTTAAAGGTGGCACTTTTAGAAATAAGATGCTTCCTCAGTATAAGGGTACGCGTGAAGCTGCTCCTCAAGAGCTTCTTTCTCAGTTGCCTCTTATTCAGCAGATGCTCCGTTTTCTAGATATTACTTATATTGAAAAACCCGGTTATGAAGGTGATGACGTTATTGGAACACTTGCAACAATGGGCGCTGATTCAGGGTATAGAACTTTAGTTCTTTCTGGAGATCGAGACGCCTTCCAGCTTATTGACGACAATATTACAGTTCTTTATCCGGGGCAGCATTTCAAAGATTTGAAACAAATGGATTCTGCTGCCGTTTTAGAAAAATATAATGTTACTCCTAAGCAATATCCTGATTTAGCTGCTTTAAGAGGCGAAACTGCAGATAATATTCCTGGTGTTCCTGGTGTTGGAGATGGCTATGCCGCCAAATGGATTAACCAGTTCGGCAGCTTGGAAGATATTATTTCTCATGCAGGTGAGATTACAGGTAAAAAGGGTGAAGCTTTACGAGAAAATATTGATCAGGTTCGTTTGAACCGTCGAGTTAATGCTTTGGTTCGTGACTTAGATCTTGGTATTAGTGTTGATAATTTGCGTTTTGGTGAAGATATTAATGCTAAGAAATTGGGAGAGTTGTTATCTCAACTTGAGTTTGGTGAATTAAAAAAGCGTAAGATTCTTAAAGCTTTTAGCCGCACAAATCAGCAATTGCTTGATAACAATATGCGAATTATGCTTTCTTCAACATATGAAGGAAATGTCGAAATAGAGCATTTAAACAGCGGCGAGCAATCAACTTCTGATTCTGAAGATCTTCAAGATGTACTAGAAAATACTAAAGTAAGTCATATTAAATCTTTAGAAGATTTACGCGAGTGGGAAACTAGCGTATCTACCTTCCTAGAAGAAGACAATACGAAAGATTCTTCGCGAGATGATTCTTCTTTAGATGCAGAAAAACTTATTGATAATGAGCAAAAATGTGCAGATTTAATATTAAATAATCGCGAATTAGTCGTATATGCTCATGAAAGTAGCACCCAGTCAAAGCATCGTTTTGGTTTAAAAGCAGACTGTTTATTGCTGCTTGTTAAGGGTAGTGCAGCGCTAATTTATGCTTCAGACTTGCATGTAGAGACAAATTCCTTACTCGAAGCTTTAAGAGAATTTTTGCAAAAATATGCTTCTTCAATAGTTTTGCACGATTATAAAAAGCATTTAGGATTGTTGTCATCTTTGAAATTAGTCGATTGCGAAGATCCTAGTATTACGCCTCTTCTTGACACAAGATTGGCTTCATATTTGCTTGAGCCTGATTTTCGCGCTGAAACGCTTGAAAATATGGCAGAACATTATTTAGATATTTCAAGCGATGATGAAGATTTGGATAATCAGGAAGCTAAGCAGGGTGAGCTTGATCTTTTACTTGATGATTCGTCAGCTTTAGATGAAGCTAAAACAAGCGAAGAAGAAACGCAAAAATTTGAAGGTAAAATTTTAAGAACTGCTGTTCTTACGCGTCTTTTAGCTATTCAATTTGCGCCAAAATTGGATTCTAGAAAACAAACAGGTTTGATGTCGAACTTGGAAATGCCTATTTCAAGAGTTTTGCGAGGATTAGAAGATGTTGGTGCTGCTGTAGATATGCAGCGTTTAAGTAGCATGTTCCAGCAATTTTCTTCCGATGCTGAATTTGCTCAGAATATGGCTTGGCAGGCTGCGGGAAATCGTGTGAATTTGCAAAGTCCTAAGCAATTGCAGCAAATACTGTTTGATCATTTTGCTCTTAAACCAACTAGGCGCACAAAAAACGGTTCTTACACTACTAATGCTGAAGCTTTGCAAGCAATGTATGCGAAACTTGATCCTGAAGAACCTGCAAGCCAATTTTTGGGGGCTCTGCTTAGTCATCGTGAGAAAAATAAGTTAAAGCAAATAGTGCAAAGCTTAATTGATGCTGCTCATTATGACGATAAACGTATTCATACAAGATTTGAGCAGACTATTGCTGCAACAGGAAGATTAAGTTCTGCAGATCCGAATTTGCAAAATATTCCTAATCGTAATGCTGCTGGTCGTGAAATCCGTGCAGCGTTTGTTCCAGGTGAAGATTTTGAATATTTAATGAGCTGTGATTATTCTCAAGTTGAGTTGCGTATTATGGCTCATGCTTCTCATGATGAAACTCTTATTAAAGCGTTCTGCTCTGGTGCGGATTTTCATAAATATGTAGCAAGCCTGGTTTATCAAATACCTGTAGATCAAGTTAGTGGTGATCAGCGTTCTCACGTAAAAGCTATGAGCTACGGTTTGGCGTACGGATTGAGCACTTATGGTTTGGCAAAACAACTTTCTATTACGCCGTCTGCTGCCGAAGTATTGAAAAATAAGTATTTTGATACTTTTGGAAAAGTTCATGATTACTTGGAGTCTTTGGTTTTAAAAGCTAAAGAACTTGGGTATACAGAAACAATGTTTGGTAGGCGTAGGTATTTCCCACAGTTGTCATCAAATAATCGTGCAGCTCGCGAAGCTGCCGAGCGTGGGGCTTTAAATGCTCCAATTCAAGGAACTGCAGCCGATATTATGAAGCTTGCAATGATACGTGTTGATAAAGGTTTGCGAAATTCTAAATTGGCAAGTCGCGTAATTTTACAAATTCACGATGAATTAATTTTGGAAATTGCGCACGGAGAAAAAGATAGCGTAGAAAATATTGTGCGAGAAGCTATGGAACATGCAGTTAATTTAGATGTTCCGCTTAACGTATCAACTGGCGTTGGTGTTGATTGGCAATTAGCAGCTCATTAAATTTTGCATACATTTGAATAAATTTGTATAAATTTTCATCTTTTTTCAAATAAAAGCAACATAGCGTGAAAAGTGCGCAAATATATGAGATACTTATATTATGCATATAAGACCAGGTTCCATGTATCCGCTTGGTGCCAATTATGATGGCGCCGGCGTTAATTTTGCGCTGTTTTCCGAAGTCGCAAAGCGCGTTGAATTATGCTTGTTTGACGAGAATGATAATGAAACACGTATTGATATGACCGAACAGAACTCATACGTTTGGCATAACTATGTATCAGGTATTCAGCCTGGCCAACGTTATGGGTATCGTGTTCATGGTCCTTACGATCCTTCGCACGGATTGTGGTGCAATCCGCATAAGCTTCTTTTAGACCCATATGCAAAAGCAATTGAAGGCAATATTGACGGTGATGAGAGCCTGTTTTCTTACTGGTTTGATAATCCGGATGATATTTCTGCAATGAATACTTTGGATTCTGCATCTCACACAATGAAAGCTGCTGTTATTAACCCATATTTTGATTGGGGTAATGATCAGCATCCTATGATTCCATACCATGATTCTGTTATTTATGAAGCTCATGTTCGTGGTATGACTAATCTTGATAGCCGTGTTCCTGCAGATATTCGCGGAACTTATGCAGGTCTTGCGCATCCAAGCGTTATTTCTTATTTGAAGAAGCTTGGTGTTACGGCGATTGAGCTTATGCCAATTCATCAGTTTGTAAATGATTCATTCTTACAAAATAAGGGATTGAGCAACTATTGGGGTTACAATACCATTGGTTTCTTCGCTCCGCAAAATTCTTACTCAAGTTCTGGTCAGCGCGGTGAGCAGGTTAATGAGTTTAAGTCAATGGTTAAGGCTTATCATGCTGCTGGCATGGAAGTTATTCTTGACGTAGTTTATAACCACACTGCTGAAGGAAACGATAGAGGCCCAACTTTAAGCTTCCGTGGAATTGATAATCGTGCATACTATCGTCTTGTAGACAACGATCAGCGTCATTATTTTGATACTACTGGTACTGGTAATTCTTTGCTTATGCGATCGCCGAAAGCATTGCGCTTGATTACGGACAGCTTGCGTTATTGGGTGACTGAAATGCACGTTGATGGCTTCCGCTTCGACTTAGCTGCAACGCTTGCTCGCCAGTTCCAAGAAGTAGATAAACTTTCTGCATTCTTTGACATTATTGAGCAAGACCCTATTATCTCTAGCGTAAAGCTTATTGCAGAGCCTTGGGATATTGGTGTTGGTGGCTACCAGGTTGGTGGATTCCCTCCAAGCTGGTCCGAATGGAATGGTCGCTACCGTGATTGTGTGCGAGATTTTTGGCGCTCGCAGCCTTCTACTTTGCCTGAGTTTGCAAGTAGGCTTATGGGAAGTTCTGATTTGTATGAGCAAAATGGACGTAAGCCTGTTGCTTCTGTGAACTTCATTACAGCTCATGACGGCTTTACTATGAACGATTTAGTAAGCTATAACGAAAAGCATAATGAGGCGAATAAAGAAGGGAATAACGACGGCGCAAACGACAATCGTTCTTGGAATTGCGGTGTAGAAGGTCCTACTAGTATTCACGATGTTAATGAGCTGCGCGAGAGACAAATACGTAACCTGTTCTCAACATTGCTTATGAGTCAGGGTATTCCTATGATTTGCGCAGGCGACGAAGTGATGCGTACACAGCACGGCAATAATAATGCTTACTGTCAAGATAACGCTATTTCTTGGATGAGCTGGGATTATAACGAAACTCAACGTGATATGTTTGATTTCGTTTCCAAGCTTATTCATTTGCGTCTTCATCACCCTGTTTTGCATCGTCGTCGCTTCTTTACTGGGCGTTCAAGCGATGATGACGTTTGCGATATTCCACAGGTTGAATGGCTTGATCATAACGGAACTGTTATGGACATGGAAGATTGGTCAAATACTCACGCGCTTTCCGTGATGATTTATTTGAATGGATCCGACATTCCAGAAACAGACTGGTATGGAACAAGAATGGTCGATAACGACTTTATTCTTATATTTAATGCTCATTATGAACCTATTACTTTTACATTGCCAGACAAGCGTTATGGTGAAAAGTGGAAGCTTATTGTAGACACTTACAATCCAAAAGGCCCTGAGCTTTTATATGAGGCAGGATTTAATATTGTGGCTCAATCTCGCAGCTTCTTGCTACTTATGAGCGAGCATAAGCCAGAACATTAAATAAGATTCGAATAAAAATAATTTAATCGCAAATAATTTTATAATTTCATAAGATTGAAGCAGCGTAGGGAATTTAGTTTCCTGCGCTGCTATTTGCTATAATAGCCTGATTAATTTTTGATTGAAGACGGTCAGTTTGCATAGCTGCAACCTGCCTTGAAAAAACAATAATCCATCCTAGAAATAGCAGGCAAGATAATGCTTCAACATTAGTAAGAGTATTGTGACCGTGCATCCACTGATTTCCAGCCCAAGCTGTAAGAACAACAGCTAAATCAGAAGCTACATAAAATGTGCGAGAAAGGCGAGGAGCTAACCAAGGCAAGCATACAAGCATTGTGCAAATTAATCCAGTTACGCCTCTAGCGCACAAGTCATGAAGAAAAGGATGAGGTGTATAACGGAAAGTTCCTATGCCAATAAAAGCAATACCGCCTAAAATAAGCAAAGTAGCCATAATGGTTGTGCGAGTTCTAAAATGACGCGTGCGATCTTCATTATTGTGCTGCAATATTTCGCGTTGGGTTGCAACAAATTCTGTAATAGCAAAGTAGCTTGTTATGATAATACAAATTCCAGATAGTACAAGCGTTGCGTTAAACATGCTGGCTGCAAAAGTGGTTCTGTCGCCAAGCTGAGAAAAATTATTGTTATACCAGTAAGGGTCATCCGTGGTAAGACCTGCAGTTGCAGCGCCCGAAATAACGAATAGCGGAAGCAGGGAAGCTACAGTTTTAGCTTCAAGAAGCTCAGCTTGAATAAGTGTTGCGTAACCAACAATTCCAGATAATGCTGAACATAATACCGGCAAGTAATTGTTCATTGCAGATTTGCCAATAATACTGTTTATGATGGAAAGCAAAGCAAAAGACATAAGAAACATTGTTGCGCCATAAATTGTAGAAAGCGCTGTAATTTCAAAAGTATGTTTTACTATGCGAATCAGATGGTGTCCGGTAAATTTTTTATTAGTACGCAAATAGCCAATAATAAAAGCGCCAATGCTGCACAAAGCCACAATTCCTGAGGCTGTAAGGAAAAGTCTTTGGCTAATTTGCCAAAATGCTGGCATAACCAACATGTACATAGACATAGTAACCATTGCGAATGATGCGCATACAAGAAACGCTATTAATCCCATTGCTTCAGTTCGCTGGAAACGTCCCATACTTTAGCCCCTTTATCTTGTTAACTAATTACATTGTACAGTTTGCACTAAAGTCAAGCACGCATAAAATTTTATACACGCCACGTGTGTCGAAAATTTGCATTTGTCGACAAAGTGCGCTATTGTATTTGATTGTGCTTGGAGCTGGTTAACAGTTCAAAAGCCTCGGGGTGTAGCGCAGTTTGGTAGCGCGCCTGCTTTGGGAGCAGGATGTCGCAGGTTCGAATCCTGTCACCCCGACTTTTTTATATCTAGTGAAATATTTTATTCAGCTTGCAACAATTATCTGTGCACGTATCCGTACATATTAATAGATAGTATTCATATTATGAGTGATATTAACGATACTGTGGATTGTGCTACTTGTTGGGAAGCACCGTATTCTAATCATCAATTAAAAGCTTGTGTTGAGGTTCCTGGTAGTAAGTCCCTGTCAAATCGTTATTTAATATTGGCAGCAATAGGTACAAAACCTGTAGTTTTACAAGGATTGTTGCGCTCTAGAGACACTGAGCTCATGATTAACGCGTTATCTACATTCGGAGTTAAATGTGAATCTCTAAATGAAGAGGGCACGAAACTGCGCGTAATTCCTCCAGAAGACGGAATTTTTAGAGTTGAAGATAATGCTGAAGTATATTGCGGACTAGCTGGAACTGTAATGCGTTTTGTGTCTGCTCTAGCATTGTTTGCGAATAAACCTGTGCGCTTTGATGGAGATAAGCAAGCCTATGCTCGCCCTATGAAGCCAGTTCTTGACGCTTTAGAACAGCTTGGTGCTCACGTGGAGTATCACGGCGAAACTGGTTTTTTGCCGTACACGATTACTCCTCCTAAATCATTAGAACTTAAAACTCGCAATGTGGAAAATATTGTTTGCATTGATTCCTCTGCATCGTCACAATTCATTTCAGCATTATTGCTAATTGGTTCTCGCATACCTAACGGTTTGTATATTGAACATATTGGTAAAAATTTGCCGAGCATGCCGCATATTTTAATGACAATAGATGATGTGAAAAAGGCTGGTGGCACAGTCCAAATGATAGAGCCTATTAGTTGGGCTGTTTTGGAATCAAAATTAGTTTTACCAAATACTGTAGTTATTGAACCAGATTTGTCTAATGCTGCGCCATTTTTAGGGGCTGCTTTAATCTCAGGGGGCATAGTTAGAGTTCCAAACTGGCCTAAGCGCACGACTCAACCTGGCGGATTGTTGCCGGCCATACTTGAACGTATGGGTGCTGTTGTTAATTTTGAAGAGAACGATACAAACACTGGGTCTGGAGTTCTTTGTGTAAAAGGAAATGGCCGTATTCATGCAATTCCTTCTTTAGATTTAAGTAAAGCGGGGGAGATTGCTCCAAGCATTGCAGCTATTCTTGCTTTTGCGGATGGAGTAAGTCAGTTGCACGGTATTGCTCATTTACGTGGCCATGAAACTAATCGTTTAGAAGCTTTAGTTAAAGAATTAAATAGAGTCGGTATTGGTGCTAAAGAGCTTGAAGATGGCATCAGTATTGAGCCAAGTGATTATGTGCATGGGGAAGTTATGGAAACTTATGCAGATCATCGTATGGCAACGTTTGCTGCAATGCTTGGACTGCGCATAGAAAATGTAAGGGTCAAAAATATTGCCACAACTAGAAAAACAATCCCAGATTTCCCAGGAATGTGGAATAGTATGATTTCCCAATAATTTTTCAATAATTATAAAAATTCCCGAACAGATAATCTGCTCGGGAATTCTTATTTATGGCTGCATATTTTAGCAGCACAAATAAAATATTTAGTTCTTAAACTTGTTGCCGTAGGTATCTTCACCAGCTTCAGCAATAGCTGCAGCCTTGCGTGCAATAGCCAACTCTTCGTTCGTTGGAATTACAGCAATAATCACAGAGCTGTCTGGAGTGGAAATAACGCGTGGCTCCTTAGAGCGAACCAAGTTCTTTTCCTTGTCGAGCTTAACGCCGAATGGCTCAAGCTTTTCGCATACGCGAGCACGCACGATTTCGTCGTTTTCACCAACGCCTGCTGTGAATGTAATGACGTCAACGCCACCCATTTGAGCGGTGTAGTTACCAATGTAGCCAACAATACGGTGTACGTATACGCCGAGAGCAAGCTTAGCGTTTTCGTCGCCTTCTGCAATGAGCTTGTGAATATCGCGCAAATCGCCGTGGCCAGTCATACCCATCATGCCGGAACGCTTGTTGAAGAGAGTGTCAAGTTCGTCCACGTTCATGTGAGCGTTACGAATAAGGTGGAAGACTACTGCTGGATCAATATCGCCAGTGCGTCCGCCCATCATTAAGCCTTCGAGTGGGGTTAAGCCCATGGAAGTTTCAACTGGCTTGCCAGAAATCTGGGCAGAAGCAGAAGCGCCGTTACCAATGTGCAAAACAATCTGCTTCAAACCTTCTGCAGGCTTACCAACAACGCTTGGGACAACAGAACCAATGTATTCGTGAGAAGTGCCGTGAGCGCCGTAGCGACGAATATGATAGCGGTCTGCAATTTCCTTATTCAAAGCATAAGTTGCTGCAACCTGTGGCAAAGCATGGAAGAAGGAAGAATCGAATACCATAATCTGCGGAACGTCTGGCAAAAGTTCAGTCATGACTTCAGCGCCAACAGCCTCTGGGCCGTTGTGAAGTGGAGCCAAAACTGCCAAATCCTTAACCTTGTTGATTGTCTTCTCATTGACTAATGCAGGCTTAGGGAAGGTCAAGCCACCCTGA
Organism: Gardnerella sp. Marseille-Q9691; assembly: GCF_046507715.1. Classification (NCBI taxonomy): domain Bacteria; kingdom Bacillati; phylum Actinomycetota; class Actinomycetes; order Bifidobacteriales; family Bifidobacteriaceae; genus Gardnerella; species Gardnerella sp. Marseille-Q9691. Next base: position 215,039 of record NZ_JBKFXI010000001.1, read on the forward strand.
ACAACGCGGTGTCCAACTGCCACAATGCCGGATTCCGAAAGCTTTGGACCATATTCTTCGAAGAAACCAAGTACGCGCTTTAAGCCCTGCTCGTGGTCGTGAACTGGCTCGTCGAACTCATGCTTTTCGCCATTGAATACGTGCTTGTAGTGGCCGTCAACTGGCTCGCCAATCTTCTCAACGATGCCGGAAGCGATACCTTCACCGCTTTCCAAGTCAACGAGCTGATACTTAATCGAACTGGAACCAGAATTGATAACAAGAACGGTTTTTGCCATTGGGGCATCCTCCATAAAGTATTGATAAGGCTTGTAAATTGCCACGCTCTAGTTTACCGTTAAGTTCCTACAATACGGAGAGTTATTTTGTGCCATAACAATCTAAAATATGTGAAGAACATTTAACAGTTTATTTTTTGTTGATTTTATAGCTTTCTGCACAAAATCTTATTCTCACTGAGCTTCAATAGCTGTTAAAGCAACAGTATTAATAATATCTTGTACTAAAGCTCCTCTAGATAAGTCGTTTACAGGCTTATTTAGACCTTGTAAAATAGGGCCAACTGCAAGTGCTCCACTTGAGCGTTGTACTGCTTTATACGCAATATTTCCTGCGCATAAATCAGGGAACACAAATACATTCACGTGACCTGCAATAGGATTATCTTTTGCTTTTGCTGCAGCAACTGTAGGAGACCAAGCTGCATCAAACTGAATAGAACCAACTACGGCTAAATCTGGAGCTTTTTCTTTTACTATTCGCGTCGCTTCTTCTACAATGTCAACATCTGGGCCTTTACCAGATCCTAACGTTGAATAAGAAAGCATTCCAACTTTAGGATCTAGTCCGAATGCTGCAGCAGTATTCGCAGACTGAATCGCAATATCTGCTAGCTGTTCTGCATTCGGGTTTGTGTTAATAGCGCAATCTGCAAAGACTGCTACGTGATCTTTAAAACACATAAGAAATGCGCCAGAAACCAGCTTAGAGCCGGCTTTTGTTTTTATTACTTGTAATGCTGGTCGCACAGTATTTGCAGTGGAATTAACAGATCCAGACACAAGACCATCTGCTTGTCCAAGCACAACTAGCATAGTGCCAAAATAGCTTGCGTCGTTAAGTTGTTCTCTTGCTTGTGATTCAGTCATTCCTTTCTTTGCTCTTAATTCGCAAAGTTTTGTAATCATATGGCTAAGCATTGCTTCATCGCTCATAGATTGGAAACTTGCTTTGCAAACTGAATTAAGATTTAACTCTTCAGCACGCTTCAATATTGATTCGCGCTCTCCAACAATAATAAGATTCACAATATCTCGTTCAAGCAAGTAATCTGCCGCTTTTAATATGCGATCTTCTTCTCCTTCTGGAAGAACAATTGTTTTCTTCTGTTCTTTTGCTTTTCCTAAAAGACTGTATTGAAAAGCGTATGGGGTAGTTGGTACATTGAATGGCTGGTGCAGCGCATTAAGAATATCTTTTTCTCTAATGCAGTTTACGAATATTTCTAACGAACTATTTTTGTTTTCTTCGTTTATTTGAGGCAGCACCCATAATGGTGTTTGGCTTACTCGAGTTTCTTTTTCGCTAGAATTTGCACAATTTCTAGCTGTGTAATCTTTCATTACTTCAGCGCCAAGTTCCTCAGAACAGTCAGTAACAAAAACGCCCAAAATTTGCGTGCAAGCCTTCATAATACAAGCGTTGGCAGTATTAATAGTTTGTAAGATTTGCTCTGAGCTTCGTCCCTTTGCGCAAACAGTTAGAAAAACAGGCGAAGCTAAGTCTGCTGCAACAGTTGCGTCAAAAGCAAATAAATCTGGATCATATACAGGGCTTGCGTCGCTTGAAACAATAACAGAAGCTTGGGCGGATGTTGATTGTAGTACTTCATTGTATCTTGCAACAATATCTCCGCGCACTGTGTCTTTATTTGTTCTGACTATTTCTGGAGTGGATGCAATAACTTGCTCTAATTTTGCTGAAGTATTTGCAATACCCAAAAGTTGTTTAGTGAAAGCGTCATTGGTTTGAGCGCATGGGCGAAAAATAGTAGTGCTGTAGTTGTTAGACAGAATATGTGTTATTCCGAGTGCAACAGCGTTTCTGCCGTACATATCTTCGTTGCCAATAATTGTTACATTAATATGTGACACGATGCGTTCTCCTTTGATACTATTCGTGTTGTGCTGTTAGGTTTCATATTGTAAAAATTAAATTACTTAAGTTTTGCAATATAGCCAAGCTTGTTCTATTGTACGGCTTTTTGTTTTTATACACGCACATAGTAGTAATTCTGCAATATAAATTTTGATTCGTTTTTTTTTTTTATTTAGTTTACATGCAAATTTATTTTTATATACAAAACGGGAGTCAACCTTTCGATTGACTCCCGAATTGTTTTTAGCTAACCAGTTTTAGCTTTATGAGCTTAAAACTACTCGTTATCGCCAGCGGTTGCAGCGGTAGCGGTGACAGCGCCTGGCTTGTCGGTCTTAACGCCTGGCCATACCCAATCGGTGTAATCTGGGTGATCAAGACCCTTGTCGACTGCATACTGGAAGGCTTCGAGGCGGAAGTCCTCGAGCTTCTTGATTTCGTCGGCATACTTGGCGGCGTCAACCATACGCAAAGCTTCAGCGGTAAGCTCGTAACGATCCATGTCGTTCACGCGAACCATGTCGTATGGCGTGGTGGTGGAGCCCTGCTCCTTGTAGCCATGGACGTTGAAGTTGTCGTGGTTTGGACGATCGTAAATCAAGCCGCGAACGTCATGTGCATAGGAGTGATAAGCGAAGAGGACTGGCTTGTCAGCGGTGAAGAGATCGGTGAACTCTTCGTCAGTCAAAGCTTCGTTGTTTTCCTTAGCGGACTGCAACTTGAGCAAGTCAACAACGTTAACAACCTTGAACTTAACGCCAAGCTTGTTCAACTTGTCGGCAGCGGCCATCAATTCCTGCTGTGGAACATCGCCAACACCAGCGAGAACAACCTGAACTTCGTCGTTGTTCTTAGCGTTGGAAGCCCACTTCCACTCTGCAGCGCCCTTTTCGAGCTCTTCGCGAGCTTCGTCGAGGGTCAACCAAGTGGCGGCTGGCTGCTTACCAGCGAAGATGGCGTTAATCATGTTGGTGGACTTGTAAGCCTTTTCAGCAACAGCGAGCAACATGTTGGAATCTACTGGGAAGTAGATGCCGATTACATGATCGTTGTTGAAGGTCTTGTTCAAGAGCACGGAGGTTACGCCTGGATCCTGGTGCGAGAAGCCGTTGTGATCCTGACGCCATACGTGAGAAGATACCAACAAGTTCACGGAGGAGATTGGCTTACGCCATGGAATCTCGCGAACGGTAGCCTCAAGCCACTTTGCGTGCTGGTTCAACATGGAGTCGATAACGTGTACGAAGGACTCGTAAGAGCTCCAGATGCCGTGACGACCGGTGAGCAAGTAACCCTCGAGGAAGCCTTCCATCTGGTGCTCGGAAAGCTGCTCGGTGACCTGGCCGGTAACAGCCATGTGCTCATCGACTAAGCCAGAAAGGTAGCCAGCATCCCACTGCTTGTTGGTTACTTCGTAAGCAGCCTGCAAACGGTTGGAAGCGGTCTCATCTGGGCCGAAGATACGGAAGGAATCTGGGTTGTTCTTGATGATGTCACGAGTGTAAACACCAAGGCGACGGGTAGCTTCGAGCTGACCCCAGCCGTGACCGAATTCCTTAACTTCCTTGACTTCGTAATCATCGAGCTTTGGAAGCTTCAAATCTTCACGAATACGACCACCGTTGGCGTTTGGATTTTCGCCAATACGGAGTTCGCCCTTTGGCATGAAGGAAAGAACGTCTTCCTTCACAGCGCCCTTTTCATCGAAGAGCTCTTCAGGCTTGTAGGACTTCATCCAGTTCTTCAAAACCTCGAAGTGAGCTTCGGTATCGCGAGCGGAAGCCAGTGGAACCTGGTGTGCACGCCAAGAGCCTTCGGTCTTCTTGCCGTCGATGAACTTCGGGCAAGTCCAACCCTTTGGAGTGCGGAAGATAATCATTGGGTAGTAAGGGCGAGTTACGTCGTTAGTCTGAGCCTCAGCCTTAATATCGCAAATCTCGTCGAAGATGGTTTCGAACATATCGGCGAAGCGACGGTGGATGGACATGTGATCCTCATCGTCGAAGCCAGCAACGAACTCGTATGGCTCGTAGCCCATGCCGTGGAAGAACTCATGAAGCTCTTCGTCGGAAATGCGGGAAAGAATAGTTGGGTTAGCAATCTTATAACCGTTCAAGTGCAAGATTGGAAGCACGATACCGTCGGTACGTGGGTTCACAAGCTTGTTGGACTGCCAACCGGTGGCCAAAGGACCAGTTTCAGCTTCGCCATCGCCGACGATTGCTGGAACGAACAAGCTTGGGTTGTTCATAACAGCGCCGTAAGCGTGGGAGAGTGCATAACCAAGCTCGCCACCTTCGTGGATGGAGCCTGGGGTTTCAGGAGCGAAGTGAGAAGGAATACCGCCTGGGTAAGAGAACTGGCGGAAGAACTTCTGCAAACCAGCTTCGTCCTTTGTAATCTTTGGATAGTACTCAGTGTAAGTACCGTCGAGGTAGGACTGAGCAGTACCAGCTGGGCCGCCGTGGCCTGGACCCATGATAATCACGGTATTCTGCTGGTGGTCAGCAATGAAACGGTTGATGTGGCCAATAAGGAAGTTAAGACCTGGAGTGGTGCCCCAGTGGCCCACCAGACGATGCTTAACATCTTCGCGAGTGAACGGCTCCTTCATTAGAGGGTTGCTACGAAGATAAATTTGGCCGATTGCAAGGTAGTTGGCAACACGCCAGTACTTGTCTACGCCTTCGATAGCTGCCTCGGAAACTGGAGCGTTGAGCTTCTTCCAAGGTGTGCCAATAACAGGACTCGTCATGTGTACTCCTGTACTCAAGCACTTTTCAGTGCAATTTGATCATTACCATTTGGTTATAGAGTCTGGAAAACAAATGTATTACAGCTCTTTTTCCATCCGTTTCAGTATAGTGCCAGCGTCTGACTTTTGTTCGTTTGGTTACTTCTTCGTGCATTTATGTTGAAAAAATGTGTGATTATGTGCGCAAAAAATTAGCCATTTGTATAGATTATGTTATATTTGATGTTCGTTTTTTGCTTTGTTATTCAGCGTTTCGCACAAAAATTTATCAAAGCTATTTATTGATTTAGAATTATTAATGTAACTTTTATATCTAATTTCGGCGTTTTGTAATTACGCAACGTCTCAAAGCTTCACTATTATGAATTGAATCGTATTAGAACTTATATATAAGGAGAATCATGGCAAAAGGACCAGTGCTTGTCGTTGATTTTGGCGCTCAATACGCTCAGCTTATTGCTCGTCGAGTGCGAGAGGCTAATGTGTATTCAGAGCTTGTTCCGCACTCTATGCCAGTTGACGAAATGTTAGCTAAAGATCCTCAAGCTATTATTCTTTCGGGTGGTCCTGCTTCTGTTTATGAACCGGGTGCTCCAGATATTGATCCAAAGATTTTTGAAGCGGGCGTTCCAGTTCTTGGCATTTGCTATGGCTTCCAAGTAATGGCTCATGAACTTGGTGGAGATGTAGATAAAGCTGCTCTTGGTGAGTATGGTAAAACTTCCGCAACTATTGATGATTCTGAAGGCCTGCTTGCAGATTCTCCTGTTGAGCAAAATACTTGGATGAGCCACGGTGTTGCTGTTAAGCGCGCTCCAGAAGGTTTTAAGGTGTTGGCGCACACAGATGGTGCTCCTGTTGCTGCAATGCAAGATGAAAGTCGCAAACTTTATGGAGTTCAGTGGCATCCAGAAGTAAAGCACACTCCATTGGGTCAGGAACTTATTTCTACATTCTTACATAAGTGTGCAGGGTTAGATAACAATTGGAATCCTTCTAACATTATTGAGGATCAGGTTGCTAAGATTCGCGCCGAAGTTGGGGATGCGCAAGTTATTTGTGGTCTTTCTGGTGGAGTTGATTCAGCGGTTGCTGCAGCTTTGGTGCATAAAGCAATTGGTGATCAGCTTACTTGCGTTTTTGTTGACCACGGTTTGCTTCGTAAAGGCGAAGTTGAGCAGGTTAAACATGATTTCGTTAAAGCTACAGGCATTAAGCTTATTGCGGTAGATGCAGAAGACGATTTTTTGGATGCACTTAAAGGCATAAGTGAACCAGAGCGCAAGCGCAAGATTATTGGCGAAAAGTTCATTCGTACTTTTGAAAAAGCTCAGCGTCAGGTTATTGAAGAAGCTGGTAAAACTGGAGCTGAAGTTAAGTTCCTTGTGCAGGGAACTCTTTACCCAGATGTTGTAGAATCTGGCGGCGGAGACGGTGCTGCAAACATTAAGTCGCATCACAACGTTGGTGGTTTGCCAAAAGATTTGAAGTTTAAGCTTATTGAGCCTTTGCGCACGCTGTTTAAGGATGAAGTTCGCGCTATTGGTACTGAGCTTGGGCTTCCGGATGAAATCGTGTGGCGTCAGCCTTTCCCTGGTCCAGGCTTAGGTATTCGCATTGTTGGTGAGATTACACGCGAGCGTTTGGCTGTTCTTCGCGAAGCAGATGCAATTGCTAGGGAAGAGCTTTCTAAAGCTGGTCTTGACCGCGACATTTGGCAATGCCCAGTTGTATTGCTTGCTGACGTTCATTCTGTTGGTGTTCAGGGCGATGAGCGCACATATGGTTCTCCAATTGTTTTGCGCCCTGTGAGCTCTGAGGATGCTATGACAGCTGATTGGTCTCGCGTTCCTTACGATGTGTTGGCAAAGATTTCTACTCGAATCACAAACGAGTGCCGTCAAATCAATCGCGTTGTGCTCGACGTAACTTCTAAGCCGCCTGCCACTATTGAGTGGGAGTGACAGTTTTTGATGAGAATTATCGACTGAAATATAAACATATGCTTATACAGTAAAACATATGTTTATTTTCATTAAAAACTGTAATAATTACTGTTTTTTATAAAGCACTTCGTGAAAATGGAGTGCTTTTTTCTGTATATCGGTGTGTCGAATTTTCTAAAAACAGGTAAATTTTCGAATTTTATCGATATTTAATGAATATTGTAGTAGTAAATACTGTTGTTTCTAATTGTTTATAATGTTTAAACGATATAATGAATTTTACATGAAACAACAGTATGAGCTGTAACAGTAGTTGTTGGCTGGGTGTAAAAACTACTGCTCGTAGTAGCTCTTACTACTTTGCTTCATTGCGGAACCGTGAATTTTGTAAGTGTAGTTTTACTGTGCTACGAAACTAATCGTGTATCTCGAATAGTTTCGCCTACGGTATCGTTTGCGAAGTTTGTAAGATATTTTGCCGCCAATAATTGCGTAAGCCGCTCAAACTATATCGATTAATATGGTAAGGAGAGTTACGTGGACGGAATTCTGTCAGTACTGCTCGATATTTTCAGACAGCCATCTGTTATAGTTGCGCTTATTTCTTTTATTGGGCTTGCAGTGCAAAGAAAGAGATTCTCGGATATTTTGCAAGGATCAATCCGTACTCTTGTTGGTTTTCTTGTTTTAGCAGCTGGTTCTGGAGTTATTACTGAAGCGTTGAACCCATTTGGCAAAATGTTTCAATACGCATTTCATGTGCAAGGCGTAGTCCCGAATAATGAAGCAATTATTGGAACTGTTTTATTGAAATATGGCTCTGAATCTGCGATTATTTTCTTCTTTGGAATGATTGTTAATATTATTCTTTCTATTACTTCTCGTTTTAAATTTATCTATTTAACGGGTCACGTAGCTTTCTATATGGCAAGTATGCTTGCAGTTATATTTAATGTTGCAGGCTTTAGCATGTGGGAAGTTCTTTTATGGGGCGCAATTGCTCAAGGATTGTTTACGACAATTTCTCCAGCACTGGTGCAGCCGTTTATGAAAAAAGCTTCAGGCAAAGATGATGTTGCTTTAGGTCATCCTGCTGGTACTGGTGTTGCTTTAGGTGCGTTAATTGCAAAAATTACTGCTTCAAAAAAGCGTCCTTCTAAGTCAACTGAGGATATTAAATTCCCAGCAGCATTGGGATTCTTGCGTGATACAACAGTTCTTATCACGCTTTCTATGGCTGTTATTTATATAGTAGTGGCACTTTTTGCTGGATCTTCGTATGTCGAAACACATTTATCTAATGGTCAAAACTTCATTGTTTTCGTTATGTTGAAGGCTGCAACTTTTGCTGCAGGTGTTTATATTATTCTTGCAGGCGTGCAGATTGTTCTTGACGAAATTGTTCCAGCTTTTAAGGGAATATCGGAAAAGCTTGTTAAAAATGCTCGTCCTGCTTTAGATGCACCAATGACTTTTGGCTTTGCTCCTAATGCTGTTCTTATTGGTTTCTTAGCTAGTTTCTTTGGCGGTTTGCTTGGAATGACGCTTATGGCGGTTTTGGGAACGACAATTATTATTCCTGGAATTGTTGCGCATTTCATGGCTGGTGGTGCTGCAGGAGTATTCGGTAATGGCCAAGGTGGAATACGTGGTTGCTTGACTGCATCATTTATTAATGGTCTTTTTATTACTTTCCTTCCGTTGTTCCTTTTGCCAGTGCTTGGCGATTTGGGAAGCGCAAATTCTACATATTCTGATGCGGATTATGGCGTATTTGGTGTAATACTTGGTCACGTAAATATTGTTGGCGGCCGTACTGTTCTAATTTCTGTAATACTTATTGCGCTAATATTGTTCTACTCTGTCTCAATATTTATGAATAAACGCGATTCTAATAATTTTGAAAAAGTTGAAGAAATAAAATAAGTAAGGAAAATAAAAACACAATTAAATAATTGTGTAGAAATATAAAAATTAAAAATTTTTTTACTCATTTTCTTATTTATTTGTACATTTTATTGTATGACTGGTAGGATAACAGAGTTATTAGTTTTGCATGAGCCGTTGTTACTACGCTGTGTTTTACACAAACTAGTATCAACGGCTTTTCATGTTATCGTTTAGCTAGGGGAGAGTGATAATGGTCGAAGGTGTTCCTAAATACATTGCTGTGCGAGATAATCTTCGCGCTCGCATTGATTCTATGGAAGCAAACGAACAATTGCCTCCCGAAATTGAATTGTGCAAGCAGTACAACGTTAGTCGCATTACGTTGAGGCATGCTGTAGACACACTTATTGCAGAAGGCTTGTTAGTGTGTGAGCAGGGTAGAGGAACATTCCGTGCGCCTGAAATTATTAATAGTCGTAATAAAGTGTTTATTTCGGATCGTGCGCAAGGTTTTTACGAGCAAAGGTATTCAAGCGACTCTGTTATTACAATAAAAGTTTTAGAAAATGATGTTGTTCATGATGAAGATGCTGCTACGCAATTAGGCTTAAAGCCAACGGATGAGCTTATTTGCCTAAAGCGTTTGCGATATGTAGACGGTGTGCTTTCACGCTACAGCGTTCTGTATTTACCTGCTTCGCGTTTTCCAAAGGTGTTGACTCATGATTTTTCAGAGGAATCTTTATCTGATTTCTTGAATAAAGCATATGCTGTTGAGCTTGTTGAAAGCGAAGTGTCAGTTTATGTTGAAAAACTGTGTGGCAGACTTGCTATAATACTTAATCTTGAAGACGGCACTCCTGCAATTGCAGCTAAATCAACAGTAAAAGATAGGTTTGGTGCGATTATTGCTTTTGGTGCTGCTATATATACGCCAAATTCTGGTGAGATTACTTTCCATTTGCATGCTAATTCGTAAATTTTGCATTGTGTTAGCATGAAGTTTTGTAATTGCCTGTAGAATTTTCTGCAGGCAATTTTCGTATAAGCCATTTGTGTTTGGTTTTGGGCTATAACCCTTGGTTTTCAGTTTTATATTCTGCCGGTTGTTTTGAAAAACAAAAAAGTCTTGCCAATTTCTCAGCAAGACTTATTTCGTGTCCGGAGCGGGACTTGAACCCGCACGCCTGTACAAATAGGCACTAGCACCTCAAGCTAGCGCGTCTACCATTCCGCCACCCGGACAGGTGTTTTAGACAACAGATAAGACTATAACATCTTTTTTGAGTCTTTGCTTCGGCGTGTTGAAAAATTTATGCTTTTTTGTTTTAGTAAAGCATGAATTGCTTTATATTAAGCCATTTTTCACCGCAAAATTTCCGTCGCTACTTGGTTGAAAATCAACAATATTAATCTGTTTATTTGTTGTATTTCCATCTAAATCAACGAATGAATGTTGTGGAATAGTGGAAGTGTCATGGTTTGGGTAGTCTCTTCTAAAGAATGATCCGCGTGACTCATGTCTACAAAGCGATGCCTTTAATACTGCTTGTGCAAGCGTTGACATATTGCTTATTTCCCATATTGCTGTAAGTTCTTGATTAAAAATTAAATCTTTACTATGAAGCTTTAAATTTTTTATTTTAGGAAGTAATGAAGCGCGAATTTCTTGTAAAGCTGAGTTAAGTGACTTTTCGTCGCAAGATATTGCAGCAGCTTTTTCCATAATTGTTCCAAGTTCTGAAAATAGTGCATAAGGATTATTTTCTTCGCTTGTATCTGCAGAATTACTTAGGGTATTTATATTATTTTCTGTACCATCTTGCTCAGAATTATCTTCTTTAGTAAGCGTTTTAATCTCAAAAATTTTTTGATCATATAATTTTTCTAGTTCTATGCATGTTTTGTTGTGTTCACTGTTTTTGTTGCAATCGCAGTTTTCGTCGCATTCGCATTTGCTACCAGAAATATCGTTAAGTTCTTTTGCCATTGCAATGCCAGCGCGTTTTCCAAAAACGCAAGCGTCAAGCAAAGAATTTCCTCCCAAGCGATTAGCTCCATGAACTCCAACACAAGAACATTCGCCAGCTGCGTATAATCCTTGAATAATAGTTTGATTATTGTTGTGCCACGTGTAAACTTCGCCATCTAAAGTAATAGGTATTCCGCCCATTGTGTAGTGCGCTGTTGGGCGAATAGGAACTAAATCTTTAGAAGGGTCAATATTAGCGTATTGTTCTATTGTTTCGCTAACTTGCGGCAAAACTTCTTTCATGCGTTCTTTGCCAATATTTGTCATATCTAGCCAAACGCAATCGCATTTTGAGTCAGTATTATAATCGCTTGTAGTGTCTTTAACACCGCGGCCTTCTAGAATTTCATTTTCAATAGCTCGAGAAACAATATCTCGCGGAGCTAAATCTTTATGAACTGAATCATAATTTTTCATAAATGATTCGCCATTGGAATTTTTTAATACTCCACCTTCTGCTCGAGCTGCTTCAGAAAGTAGCATTCCGGTATGCCCAAGACCAGTAGGGTGGAATTGTATAAACTCGCAATCTTCAATCTGCAAGCCTGCTTTCAAAGCTAATGACATTCCGTCGCCTGTTAAATCCCAAGAATTTGATGTTGTAGAAAATAGTCTTCCAGCTCCGCCTGTAGCAATAAGAACTAATTTTGCACGCATAGAGCGCAATTTGCCTTTGGTAAGATCAAAAGCTACAATGCCTTCAACTTTGTGTGATTCTTGGTCTATAGCAATATCTGTAACATATAAATCTTCAATAAAAGAGATGTTTTCAGCAACGCATTTTTGCCAAAGGCTATACAAAATTTGATGACCAATCCTATCTGCAGCAAAAGCAGCACGCGCAATTGGTTGCTCGCCAAAATTGGCAGTATGACCGCCGAAACGACGTTGGTTAATATGGCCATCTTTTGTGCGAGAAAATGCTACGCCATCATGTTCAAGCTGAATAATTGTTTCTGCAGCCTCTTTTGCAAGCAATTTAGCTGCATCCTGGTCGCTTAACCAATCTCCGCCATGAACAGTGTCATAATAATGCCACTGCCAAGTATCGTGTTCAACGTTTCCTAGGCTTGCAGCGATTCCACCTTCTGCTGATCCTGTATGAGATCTTAAAGAAGGTATTTTAGAAATCACTTTTATTGAAGGAGATTTTCCTTGTTTTTTCAATGTTTTGTATTCGCAAGATTGAACCAACCCAAGTGCTGCAGACAGTCCTGCTGCTCCGGCTCCAATAATAATTGCATCGTAGTATTCGCTTGATTGCATACTCTTATTTTCTCATAAGCATAGTCTTGCGGAATGCGTGTTATGCCACTTTTTGCTGCTTTATAACAAAATCTTCATTTTTTCTAAATATAGTTCCTTCCAACTCTAAAAGTGTGATTGCTCCAGAAACTTCTGCAATAGATGGAATTGTGTCTAATTCTTCTTTCTCGTATGAAAGCTTAATAATTTCATAAATGCTATCAATGTTTGAATTTTCACGTTTGCGCTTACATGTAAGAATCGCATTAATAATATGCTTTTGTATTTCAGTATAATTTTCTGATTCACTTGAATTTAATACTTGCTCTTCCTGAACATTGTAGGTTTTATCGCTATTATCAGAGTTGTTAAAAGAGTTGCTTTCTGCTGTTGTTTTACTACTAGCAGTTTTATTCAAAGCTCTCGCTATGTAATGGTGAGATTGTGGGAAAAGAATATCAACATCTTGTTGACCGCACACCATTATTGCTTGTGAATCGTGAATAATTTTATTGCATCCAGCGTTATGAGGTCGATTTATATCTCCTGGAATCGCATACAACTCGCGGTTTAAGTCTGTGGCCCATGTTGCAGTATTCAAAGCGCCTGATTGTAGTCTTGCTTGCGCTACAAGAACTTTTGAAGATAATGCTGCAATAATTCGGTTTCGTAATAGGAATCTGTGCCCGACTGGAGTAGTGTCGGGGCACAATTCGCTTATGCAAGCACCGCCTTTTTCTATAATTTCATCAAAAAGCTGAGAATTGCTTTGTGGACCCATATGGTTCAATCCGCCTGCAAAAACTGCAATTGTTCTTCCGATTGGTTTGTTTTCGCCTGCCTCTGTTTGAGCGTCAATTGCGCCCCAGTGGGCTGCTGCATCAATTCCATAAGCGCCGCCAGAAATAATAGTATGCCCTTTTGAAGCGCAGTCGTAAGCAAAACGATACGCTAATTCTCTTCCGTAATCTGTGCAAGATCTAGATCCTACAATTGCAAGCGGATTATGGCATTGAATAAGTGCTTGAGGGTTTCCAATACCCCACAGGCATAATGGTGGAGAAAAGTGGCTTTGAAAAGCCAGATCTTGTAATTGCTTTGGCCAATACTTACTGTGAGGTGCAATAATCCACTGCTTTCCTGAATTAGTGAACCATTTACATAATGCGTTTGGCTCCCAAGTTGGTAGATGTGTTAGTCTAACGCACCATTTTGCGAGAGTGTGGTGTAGTGCTTCTAAAGTTTGTGTATTGTTGTTGTCTCTGTATCCCCATGACTTTAATCCCTTATTAAAATAAGATTCTAAAGTTGTTATTGAGTGGTGTTTGCTTATGTGCTTCCACATAGTAGATGTTAACTGTTGGCTTTTGCTGCGCTTGTCTTTAGATAAGCTAATATTATCCGCGTTTTCTTTAATAGCTTCTTCAATATTTTCTTGGGCTGTTTCTTCGCTAGTTTCTTCACTAATAATAGGAAGTTGCATTTGTTGAGCAGAAGATTCTTGCTGTTGGGCTAGGAAACTTTTAACAATAGGATGCAGCAGTTTTACAATATCGTTAGCATGCTGCGCTCCAAGTAAAAGCGTGTACATAATGGCGTCTGCTCCTTCTAAGCAGAACGTTAGTATTGCGCGAGAAAGTGTTTCCTCGTCAATTTCAATAACATTATCAATGCTATTTTCGCAATTTTTATTATTTACATTATTAAGATTGCTCATATTCGTGTCCTTAAACTAATAGCCTGAGCCATGTCTGTCATGTCTGGGGAACTGTGTCCAGAAAGATCTGCTAACGTCCAAGCAAGTCGCAACGCTCTGTCTGCTCCTCTTAAACTTAATTGGTGTTTTTCTAATGCTCGATTAATAAGCCCAACAGCCTGTTTAGAAGTGTATTTTCGAAGCCATGTTCCGGAAGCTTGAGCATTGCAATCCCAACCTTGCTTGCTGAAACGAGTTCTAGCTACTTGACGTGCTTCTGTTACATTATTGCGCATCATTTCACTTGTAAGAGTTGTGCTCGCTTCTTCATTCGGTCCGTGAACTTGATTGTTTTGGTTTGGTATAACAATTCTTTCCACAGGTGGAACATCCATTTGAATATCAATGCGATCAAGAATAGGTCCAGAAAGTCTAGAAAAGTATCTAGCGCGTTCTCGCTCTTTGCATGTGCATCGCTCTCCGTTTCCGTATGCGTAGCCGCAAGGACAAGGATTTGCTGCAATAACAAGCTGGAATTTAGCAGGATAAAGCGTAGTTCCTTTTGAACGCGAAATAGCAATATGGCCGGATTCCAGCGGCTCTCGAAGTGTTTGCAAAACTCTTGGTGAAAATTCTGGAGCCTCGTCCATGAACAGTACTCCGCAGTGTGCGCGAGTTATAATACCAGGTTTTGCAACTCCCGTTCCGCCTCCAATAAGTGAAGCTGCTGAAGCTGTATGATGTGGCGCTTCAAATGGTGGAATGTCACTAATGCCATAGTATGGTAGCGTGCCGCAAAGTGAACGAATAGATGCGACTTCAATCTGTTCTTGTTCATTAAGAGGACACATAATGCTTGGTATTCGAGATGCGAGCATGGTTTTTCCGGATCCTGGAGGGCCAATCATCATAACGTGATGCCCTCCGGCTGCAGCAACTTGAAGAGCCCACTTTGTGTGTTCTTGCCCAATAACTTCGCACATGTCTCCAATCTCATATTTTGAATTGACTTGTAGTGGTGAAGTGCTTTGATCTTCTAATATTTCAGAGTGCTCACTATTTGTATTGTCTTGCCCATTTCGTTCTAAAACTTGCATGTGCTTATAAACTGGGTCTTCTTCAATAAGTTTTAGGGACTCTTCTTGCAAAGTTCCATGCAATTCGGTTACTAAATCATAAATATGATGTATTCCAATAGTCTCAATACCTTCTACTAATTGCGCTTCCGCAAGATTTTCTTGAGGAATAATCATGCGCTTAAAATGCTTCTTTTTTGCGTAAAGAGCAATAGGAAGCATTCCTTGTATTGGAAGAACTGTGCCGTCAAGATTTAGTTCTCCTAAAATAACGGTATTTTCAAGTTCAGAAAGTGGAATATATTTTTCGGCGCTTAAAATACTTGCTGCAATAGCAAGATCGTATGAAGATCCACTTTTAGGCATTGAAGCAGGAGACAAGTTTACTGTTACTCTACCTTCTGGCCATTTGCAGTGTAAGGCATGATGAGCTGACTTTACTCGTTCTCTAGCTTCGCTTAGAGAAGTGTCTGGAAGTCCTATTATTGAAAAGTTTGGCATATTGCCAGACATAAATGCTTGAAGTTTAATCGTAAAAGCTTTAAGTCCAATAAGTCCAACTGATAATGCGTTTCCAATACTCATTAGAATGCTCCTGGAATATGAGTGAATTGAATATTGCTGTTGTTATTTATTTCTTCTAGCGCTTGAATCATGCATGCAGAATCGCTGTACGTGTATTTGTTTATAACAAGAATTGATACTGCATCAAAACGAATACGGTATCTGGGTATGTCAGTGCCGAATTTTTCTATCCACTGCATGCCTGCTTTACGTAATTTATTACGCTTATCCTGGTTTATTGCTTCAAGTGGTGTGCCGCAACGTACGCTTCTTCGAGTTTTGACTTCCACGAAAACTAATTTTTGTTCCGGCGTAATCATAACTAAATCTAATTCTCCTTGACGCGAATGCCAGTTCCTGTCAATAACATGCCAACCTTGTTGCATTAGGCGCAAAGCGGCGTATGTTTCGCCAAGTTTTCCAAGCTCTTTGCTGTCAACAGAGTCTGATTGAAGCTCGTTTGATACTTGTTCAAGTTTTTCTTGTAAAAATACTTGAGCAGTCTCAGCGTCATCAATCTCGTCAAACGAGATAATTTCATCGTCAATAATGTGTTTTTGTGTAATCATGCTGCTATTTTCTGTTCTTATTGAGCAGTAATCCAGATTTTTTGAGCATTGTGGATAAAAGCTATATACGGCGTGTTGTATTAGAAATTCACTATATTTTCTGTATTTTTCTTAAACAAATTTCGCTATTTTTTGCAAATTGTTAATTCGTTATAGGTAATTTTGATAACTGTAGGTATGTACGAATGAACCATAATGGCATACTGTCGTTATCACTTAAATAAAAGTGTAAACAGAAAACAGAAAAGTAAGTGGATGCACAAAGCAAGCTGAAGCAAACTAATCTACTGTTTAAAAAGTTGAAAAACTGGAGGGGTATTATGAGCGCTACTGAAGAATTGCAAGGAAAGTATCATTTTGAAACATTGCAATTGCATGTTGGCCAAGAGCAGGCGGATCCTGCAACTGATTCTCGTGCAGTTCCTATTTATCAAACAACAAGCTACGTATTCCATGATTTTGATCATGCTGCAGCTCGTTTTCATTTGCGTGACGCTGGAAACATTTATGGTCGTTTAACGAATTCTACTCAAGATGTTTTTGAGCGTAGAATTGCGGCTCTTGAAGGTGGAACTGCAGCTTTGGCTGTTGCTTCTGGTGCTGCGGCTGTTGACTATGCGGTTCGCAATATTACGCAGCAGGGCGATCACATCGTGTCTTCAAAGAATGTGTATGGTGGAACTTATAACCTTCTTCGTCACACTCTTCCTCGAGATGGTGTAACAACCACTTTTGTTGATCCTAAGAATCCTCAAAACTTCGAGGATGCAATTCAACCAAATACAAAGCTCGTATACTTTGAAACTTTCGGTAATCCTAATGCTGATTTGCCTGATTTTGAGGCTATCTCAGAGATTGCGCATCGACACAACATTCCTGTTTTTGTTGACAATACTTTTGCAACTCCATATCTTTTCCGTCCGCTTGAGCATGGTGCAGATATTGTAGTTGAGTCTGCTACGAAATTTATTGGCGGCCACGGCACAACTCTTGGTGGCATTATTGTTGAAGGTGGCAATTTTGATTGGGCTAAAGTTCCTGGAAAATTCCCAACTCTTACTGAAGCTGACCCTAGCTATCATGGTTTGAACTTCTATGAAGCTTTAGGATCTGTGGCTTTTGTGACTCGTATTCGTGCGATTATTTTGCGCGATACTGGCGCTTGCATTAGCCCGTTTGCTGCGTTCTTGCTTTTGCAAGGCACGGAAACCTTGAGCTTGCGAGTTGAACGTCACGTTGAAAACGCGTTGAAGGTTGTGAAATATTTGCAAACTGTGCCAGAAGTTGAATCTGTAAGTCATCCTTCTATTGAAGGTCGTTCTGATCACGAGCTTTATAAGCGTTACTTCCCGAACGGCGGCGGCTCTATTTTCACGTTTGATATTAAAGGTGGAAGGAATGCAGCTCGCGTATTTATTGACAATTTACAGCTTTTCTCATTGCTTGCAAATGTTGCTGACGTGAAGTCATTGGTTATTCATCCTGCATCTACTACTCACTCTCAGGAAACTCCTGAAGAGTTGGAAGATCAGGGCATTCATGAGGGAACTATTCGCTTGTCTATTGGAACTGAACATATTGACGATATTCTTGCCGATTTGCAGCGCGGATTTGACGCGGTTCGTAAAGCAGGTCTTGCTTAAAAAGAAAAGAGAAAGTAAAGCAAAAGTTATTAATTAAAAATATTCCTGGAGATCCATTACCGTTTTATTCGGAGCGCATTCGTATTTGTATGCGCTCCGATTTTTTGTGTATATTCTTTAAATTTGCGCATCATACTTTAGGATGAGACGCTAATTTTTTCTAAATAATTTCCGCCTTACGTACGATGGTAATCAGCCGTATTTTCCCGTAAATTTAAGTATTAGCAATAGATAACTATGCGATTACTACTTTTTAAGAAAAGGAGCAGTTATGAACAGTCCGTACGAAGTAAGCTCATACGAGCAAGAAAATGCTTTAGATTTTAGAGCAGATTTTAACCAAAACTTGATTGGTGAAACAGCGGTTGCAGCTTTGCACGTTGTTAAAGATTTTGGCAAGGGTGCAGGCATTGTTCACGCTTTGCGAGATGTTAGTGTAAGTTTTGAGCGTGGCAAGTTTACTGCGATTATGGGCCCTTCTGGTTCTGGAAAGTCAACTTTAATGCATTCTTTGGCTGGTCTTGATAGTGTTAATTCTGGAAAAGTTTTGGTAGATGGCTTAGATATTACAGGCATGAGCGATAAGCAGCTTACGCTTATGCGCCGCGAAATGGTTGGGTTTATTTTCCAAAGTTTTAATCTTCTTCCAATGTTTAGCGCTGAGCAAAATATTCTCATGCCTCTTACTTTGGCAGGCAAAAAGCCAGATAAACAATGGTTTAATGCTTTGGTTAATACTCTTGGCTTGCAAAATCGCTTAAAGCATAGGCCTGCTGAGCTTTCTGGTGGTCAGCGCCAACGTGTTGCAATCGCTCGAGCTTTAATCTCTAAGCCTTCCGTAGTTTTTGCGGATGAGCCTACCGGTAATCTCGACTCTGCTTCCAGCTCAGAAGTTTTGCATTTTTTGAAGAAGTCTGTAACGGAGCTTGGTCAAACTGTGATTATGGTTACGCATGACGCTGTTGCAGCCTCTTACGCGGATCGAGCAATCGTGTTTGCAGATGGTCAAATCGTTGAAGACGTGCAAAATCCTACTGCGGAAGGTATGAGCAAGATGCTTATGGAACGCAGTGAGGCTGGTATTAGTAATCAGTCTGCTCAATTGCAATAAAAGGTGGTGAAGTTAGAATGTGGAAAATCGCGCTAAAACTTATGCGTAAAAGCGTACGCATGCTAATCGCCTCTGGAATTGCAATTCTTATAGGCAGCATGTTTATGAGTGCTACTTTGCTTTTTGTAAATAGTGTTGACGACTTGATGGTTCGCAATGCAACGGAAGAATTCCATAGCGCAAATTATGCAATCTCATCTAAAAGCTCTAACAGTTCTCCGAATAGTGGAATTCATTATAAAGACCTTCATTTAGACGAAATATCGAAGATGCCTGGTGTCAACGGTATTCGTAGTAACGATGCGACTGCGCTTGTAAGAGTAGAAAAAGGTGATAAATCAGTTACGAGCGCTGCTTGGTCTAGTGGTTTGTATGGAAATCTTCCTGTGTATAAATCAACAGAAGGTAGAGATCCGCAAAAAATAGGCGAAATTACGCTTATTAAAAGTATTGCTAAATCCATACATGCAAACATTGGCGATACTATAACTTTGGTTAAAGTAGATGACACTGGCGGAAATAAAGAAAAATCGTACGATGTTCGTGTGGTTGGTCTTGTTGACGATGGAGAACATTCTCAAATACCATTTTCAAATCGCGGCATATATCTTGGCGGCGTAACGAACGATTTTTGTGCAAAACTCAACAATCTTAAGAATTTTGATGATCAAGTTGTGCAAAGCAAAGTGTATATGAGCATCGATGAATCTAAAATAAACGATTTATCTCCTAAGATTAGTGCTTTGCTTCCAGAGCAATTTTCTCTTATGTCTAGGCATGATGTTGGTGTAAGAGCTGTTCGAAATGTGTCCAACGGCACTAATTTTGTAACCATGTTCTTGCTATCTTTTGGTGTTCTAGCGTTGCTTATTTCTTCGCTTGTTATAGCAAACACATTCCAAGTTTTGGTTGCTCAACGCAGACGCACTCTTGCGCTTTTGCGCGTAATTGGCGCACAATCGCACCAGCTTTATGCGGCAGTTTTACTTGAAGCTGCAATACTTGGAGTTATTTCTGCAGGTGTTGGCGTGCTTTGCGCAATAGGATTTATGGGCGCAATTAGTAACTTGAATATTAATTCTGGACCATTATCTAAGATTCCTTTGATTGTTTCACTTCCGGCGGTTGTGTGGCCAATAGTAATTGGTGCGATTGTAACAGTTCTTGCATCTATGGGTGCTGCTCGATCTGCTACAAAAGTAACGCCTATGGAAGCGTTGCGTCCAATGGATTTGATTAAAGATAAACGTGCAAGCATTCTTCGCTCTGTTTTTGGCGTTCTATTTATTGTTGTAGGTATTTTATTTACGGCTTTAAGTGCTACTTCTTTGGCAAGCATGATTGCTCAGCAGTCGCCTAATGCTGGTGCTGACTCTTGGAGAACTTTGCTTGTGGCAGTTTTTGGATGCGCGCTTGTGTTTATTGGAATTATTATTACAGCAACATTCTGGATGCCGTTTGCTATGAAGGCAACTGGCGCAATCATGGCACTTTGTGGGCCTGCATCTAAAGTTGCCAACGCAAACGTGCAACGAAACCCTAGAAGAGTTGCTGCAACTGGAACGGCTTTGCTTATTGGCGTAACGCTTGTTTCTACAGTAGTAACTGGCGCAATCTGCGGTAAAGCAACTCTTAAAGGTGTTGTTGATGACCGTTACAGTGTTGACATTATTATTCAAGGCAAGAATGTTGATGAGTCTTTAGCTGCCGATATTTCAAAGATTAGTGGAATAAAGCATACTGAGTTGCTTCCTGCAGTTCCTATGACTTTTAAGAACGCTAAGGGCAAAACTGAGTACGCTATGGCAGCTGGAGTTGATAATGTAAATCAGCTTCGAAATGTGATGCACACTGACCTTGATGGCGTCAATATAAACAGGGATTCTGTGCTTTTGCCTAAGTTTAATGATGAAGGTGGAAAGCCTTTTGATCTTAAAAAAGGAAACCTTAATCTAAAAGCTTACGTAGAAAAGTACAGTTCTGGTGAAACAGACAGTAATAATATTACGCCATTTACTGGCATGAATACAGACTCTAGTAATAACGATAAGAGCATTACTGTAAAGCAAGTTCAGTTTAAGACGTATCGAAATATTGGTGTGTATTCAAATAATACTGCTTTTGTGAGCAAATCCTACTTCAATAACTACCTTAAGCCTACAACGCATATGCTGCTTATTTCGGTAGATTCTAGCAAAGCTAATCTTATAGATATTGCTAAAAACATTCAAAATGTTACATCTAGCTATGCGGAGGTTATGGCTACTGGAAGCGTGTTTGAGCGTGCAAAGTGGGAGAGTGCTATCGATGCAATGATGATGGTGCTTGTTGGCTTAATAGCAGTAGCCGTTGTGATTGCTTTAATAGGCGTTGCAAACACATTAAGCTTGTCTGTTATTGAGCGAACTAAAGAATCTGCAACTTTGCGCGCAATAGGCATGACAAGGGGACAGGTTAGAAGGTCGCTTGCGTTGGAAGCAACGTTGATTTCCTTAACAAGCACTGTTTCAGGCTTGATTGTTGGAACGGCGTTTGGGTGGATTGGGTCCTACATGGTGTTTAGCGTAATTGGCAAAGTTCCGTTTGTAGTTGATTGGACTATTTACGCGGTTCTTGCTCTAATCGCTTTGCTTGCAGCGCTTCTTTCCAGCGTGCTTCCAGCTCGTAGAGCGGTGAAGTCTTCGCCAGTAGTTGCGCTCGCGGAGGACTAAATTTCACAAAAACTATATGTGAAAGATAGTCTGTAGAAGTTAAGTTGCAGAAAATAAAGATAATGCCGGTGTGTAAATTTTACGTGCCGGCATTATCTTTTTCTTAAGCGTCTTCGACACGCAGAAAAAATTTGTATTATCGTTATTATTTTTTTATTAAAATGTGTGCATAATTATGCGAAGATTATAATATTATGTATAGAAATGGCATTTTTTATTAAAGATATTCAAAAATAATACGATTATTATTCATAATGACAAGTTTTGCCGGAAATTTTCCGAATAAATAGCGTTGAAAATGTATTTATTTCTTTGTTATGCTCAAAATGACTGCTGACATAAGTTAGACATGAAGGCCGCTACGAGCAAGGAGTAGAAAATATGGTAACGGTCAATAAAAAATCTGCCGCAGCAATTGCAGGAATCTTATTGTTAATGCAAAGCCCAATGCCAGCGTGGGCGCAAGATGCTGCTGATGAAGTACAGAATGTACCAGCTCAAACAGAGGCGACTGTTAAAGCGTCTACTGAAGAAGCAATTGAAAAAGCTGAAGAGCAAGTTCAGCAATTAGAAGATCAAATTGAAGCGTATAAGAAAAAAGTTGTAGAATTTGACGATCTTTTAAGTAAAATCTCTGAAACTGAAAAAATAGCTGAAAACGCTGTGAAAGATAAGGAAAAGGAACTTCTAGAAGCTCAAAATGCACTTAAAATGGATTCCGAAGCTGCAAAAGCAAAGGTTGCGGAATTTGAAAAATCCAAAAGAGAAAAAGAGAGCGATCTTACCGGATTAAAAGAAGCATACGAACTTTTAAAAAAGCAATATGATAATGCAAAATTAGCTCTTGATGGTTTGCAAAATGACGAAGAAGAAAAAAGTCAAACAAAAGAAAGAGCTGCATCTAGCATAAAGCAGTATGAATCGCAGATTTCAAATCTTCACAAAGAAGTAGATTCTCTTAAGGAATCTATTGCAAGTGATTCTGCTCAAGTTAAAGAGTATGAAACAAAAATGACTGATTTAGAATCTGCATTAGATAAAGCTGTTAAAGAAAATAATGGTGATATTGATTCTATAAATAATCAGCTTAAAAAAGTTTCTGATGATCAAGCTTTGCTTTTTAAAAAAATCGAAAAAGATAAGAAATCTGTAGCTGATAAAGAAAAAACTGTGAAAGAATTAGAATCTCTTTTCAAAACAGCGCAGCAAGAATTTGAAAAAGCAGATGAAGAACTTAAAAAGATTAAAGATCAAATTGATAAGTCTAAAAAAGATGTAGCCAATAAGCTCGAAGTTTCTAACAGTAAAGATTCTGAAGTAAAGAAAGCAGAGTCTGAAATAAAGCTTCTTGATAATATTATTGAGAACTATAAGTCAGTTGACAACAAAGAGGAACTAGGCAAAAAAATTGACTCATTAAGAAATGGTGTTGAGGGTGCTAAAGCATTTAAAAATAATCAGCCTGATGCAAGAGCTAATAACAATAAGCAAAAGAAGCAAGCTGAAGATTCTTTAAAGGAAGCAGAAAAGAATCTTGAGGCAGCTAGAATTAAAGTTACTACTCTCAAAGCTCAATTGGAACAGGAAAAAGCTAAAAAGAATCAGCAAAATAGCAGCAGTTCTGCTGGCAATAATGATGCCAAAGAATCTGAAAAACAGACTGCTCCTAGTGTTCCAGCACCTTCTGAGTCTAAGAAAGGTAGTGAATCTCAAGAGCATGCTGCTCCAGTTCCTGCACCTCCAGTAGTATCTGTTCCGGAAGTAACTGCTCCAGTTCCTGCAGTACCTGAAGCTAATATCCCAGCTCCGTCTGTTAAAGCACCAGCTATGCCACCTGCTTCTGTTGTTCCATCTGCTCCTGTTACTCCTGCAGACCCAGTAGTTCCAGCAGTTCAAGTTGAAGATAATTCAGCTCCTGCTGTTTCTGAAGATGCTACAGATAAGCAGTCAAAGCCTGTTGAAAGTAAGACTGAAAGCAAGCCTGTTGAAAGCAAGCCTGTTGAATCTGCAAAGCCTTCTGCAAAGCCTTCTGCAAAGCCTTCTGAATCTAATGTGCCTAAAGAAAACGCTAAAACTGCAGAAAGTGCGGAAACTTCCGAAAATAATGATGTTCAGGATCGTCCTGCTAACGAAACTGACGAAAAGATTTCGGATACTGAAAGCGAAAAGCCACAAGCTCAAGCTAGTGCTACATCCGAGAACAAGTCTTCTGGCAATATGCTTAGCACTATAATGTTGGGTGTTTTGGGTGCGCTAACCATTTCTGGTGCGGCTGCTGCAGGCGTAACATTTATGCGTCACCGTCGCTTACCGAAAGCATAAATTAAAAAGCTATTAGGTATGTTGATAATTTAAATTTGCGGCTATTCGTGCATTATGCATTAATAGCCGCATTTTTTATTTGTTTTGTATGGAATTTTATAGGTTTTGCAGTGGTTTATCTTCATAAGAATAATGTAAAACGTACCCACCTATTAAGCCTTTGGTATCAATACGACACTCTCGACGTGGATTGAGTGAACGGGTAGTATATTTACACTTTTTTGAGTGCACGCTATGAATATTGAGTGCACTTTTTAACGATAGGAAAATATCGCAAAAGGTATACCATTTAGCTTAATAACTTGATTTTGAGTGCAAAATATTACTATTGCTTCTTATAACCTATAGCAACATTACCTGTTTTATTAAGTCCTGGTACTTTAAGAACATCAGAGCCTGGCTTGTTTTTTTAAATCAAATTTCCCAACTAAAAATAAAGCTTTAAGCCCTGGACCAGGTAAATTAATGTCGCCAACAATATTCCCTCATAAACGAAGCAATCACCTGCAAATCTTCACCCTCATAATATTCAACAAGCAACTTCTTAAACTCAGGAACCTTATTTTCTGGAATAACCAACAAGCCACTGCCGTGAGAAATCAAATAATGATTCGCAAAAATCACAGAAGCCCTCTTATTTCCATCTAAAAATATCTGCGACTTCATACAATAAACGCATAATTCAATCGCAATATCAATAGGCTCTTTCCTTCCAACTCTACCTTCAACATTCTCACCATCTTTCTCACATTCAACAATATTCCTTATTTTTTCTTTAACATCTATTTCATTAGGAATAGGCGGAATATAAGTAGATCCACCAATCGCAACAGGAACACCCCTAATACGACCGCCATCTAAGAAAAAACCCTCATTAACAAGCTTCGCTATATGACTAAGCATGTAATAATCAGACCTGCTTAACACAACATCCTCGTCTAAAATAAACTCCCAAGCATGCTTCAAATTCAAGATTTTTTGAACATCACTCGCAGAAACACCAAACACTTTCCCGTTATCTATAATCTCTTCAGTTTGAGGAAAAGTAGTAGCAACGCCTTCCAAAACCGCCTGATCGTAAATATTCGCCTTTAAGTTAGCCCTTGCAAAAGCAATATTGTTCACCAAATCAGCAGATAACTCACTATTAGAATATCCAGCATTCGCGAGCTGCCTTACTACAGTGCGAAGTTCCTTACGCAATTGCCTAGATTCACTTGCATTGCGAAGAAGAAGATTATACAAATCGTCCGAATACACACCAACATATGTAGACGTCAACTTTCCCGAAACACGCTTTCTGGTGTATAAATATTTACCATCTCCACGATTTTTGATTTCAGGAGTACCGTCATACGCAAGCAAACTCAAGCGAGCATTAATATCAGCCTTTTTTCTAAGCAATTCTTGCACATCATCATATTTTGCAGCCATCTTCACACTCCTTTTTCACATAAATTGGGGAACATTTACTTAAATAAAATACCATTTTGTTCCCCAATAATCAATAATGTAGGGAACTTTTTTACAATTTTTACACCGATTTGTTCCCCAAAATATAAGCAAATAGAGCACGCAACCAGTAGGCTTAAAGGTAGCAAAATCACATCTAGAATCTCGAGAAGTAAGCTTAAAGCCACCGCACGCTAAACCTTTTAACGATAACACTCGCTAACCCCTGCTACACAAGTGCAAATTTGCGCACAACGTGGAGCATCAATGTAGAGAGAGCAATCAGGTGATATAACTCCTGGATATTGCTTTAGCTCTTCACACAATCCTCCGTATGCGTCAAAATTTCTCTGAACTTTATGTCATACTCATAAAAGCAAACAAAATCTCGCTTATCACTGCTACGCTGCCTTCGTAAAAACGGTACAGTATTTACCCAAGCTACTTAAACCACGTCTGCTAATGACCGCCAGATTTCAATCGGATATGATTATCACAACTTTCCAAGTAAGATAAATTAACGTAAAATGAGTGAAAATAGTCCGTCTACGACAGTAGTCATCTGCTTGGCTATATAAATTTAAGGAGGTTGTAATGAAGAAATCTGTATATCAAGCTATACGATTATTCCTTTTTTCATTATTACTCCCTCTTTTAGGACTAATCCTTAACTCACTTAGATTGTTTAACCCAGAAATTGCTTATGACTCACCTGTTTTATTGGTTTTCATAGCTCACGTATTTGGTTTAACAAGACTTGTACTTTACTCAATCGTTGTCAATCAAAAAACACTCGAAAACTTAGGAGTTTGTAAAACCATTGCCATAGCGCTTATCGCACCAGCCATTGATTTATTGATATTACAAGAGTCTCCTCGGCAATTGGGTAATAGCTGGACTTGCACGTATATTACATTTTTTATAACTCTTGAATGTATTCCAACTATAATTCCAATCATTGTTAAAGAGTTTTTACGAAGAAGAAACAAAAAGCACAAAGCCTAAAATACACCCACCTAATCAGACCTTGACATCAACACAACGCTTTCGACGTAATTAGTTGAAAGACAGAAGTCAAGCATGCAAAAGCTGTTGGGCTTCTTGTATAACAAATATAAAACTTGCTATGAGAGAAAACTCTGACAATTCACGTCTCATTAGACAGAGAAATCTTGTAAAATAGCTGTATTTTACGGCTTAACTAAGCCATTTTCGTAAGCAAAAACTACAGCCTGAACGCGGTCTCTAGCATCGATTTTTCCTAAAATATGCGCAACATGAGTTTTAACTGTTGGTAAGCTAATAAATAGTTTGTCAGCAATTTCCTGATTTGAAAGTCCGTGAGCAATTTCAACAAGAACTTCGCGTTCTCTATCAGTAAGTTCTGGAATAGCAGAATTCTCGCACGCGCAGCTTTGTGTTTCTTGTGCAGTTGAATTTACTTGTGTAGCAGAATTTGCTTGTGCAGCCGAACTTTCTTGCGCATTGTAATTTGCAGCTCTATTTGCTGTAATATTTGTTGCTACTTTGCCTTGCTGAATCATATTTTCAATCAAACGCTTCGTAGCAGTCGGAGCAATAATTGCGTTTCCTTGATACACAGTTCGTATGGAATTGAGCAAAGTTTCCGGCTCTGTATCTTTAAGCAAAAATCCGGAAGCGCCAGCATGAATTGCAGCCATAACATATTCGTCTAAATCAAAAGTTGTTAAAATAATAATGCGAGTATTTTCGTTAGTTTTTTGCTGCAGAATCTTGCGAGTTGCCTCCAAACCGTCCATTACAGGCATTCGAACATCCATAAGAATAATGTCTGGATTTTGGCTTTTAGAAAGCTCCACAATTTGTGATCCGTTAGAAGCCTGAGATACAACGTGCATATCTTGCTGCGAATTTATTACCATCGCAAATCCTGCTCGCACAAGCTCCTGATCGTCTGCTATTGCAACGCGAATTACTTCATTGTTTTCCATATTTTCCATAGTATCAACTTACTCTTGCTTATTTAATGCGTTGTGTTGAATTTGCTCATCAAGTGGGGCAGCAGGGCGAATAGCAATTTCAGTTGTATTCGCACCATTATTTGCCAAATTAACGCTTGAGCCCGTTTCTCGCAAAATCCCAAGCAATTTTCGCAAATATTTTAGTGCTGAACGACCTTCATCTCCAATATTTTTAAAAGCTTTACTAATTTCTTCACTTTGTTCCTGTGATTGCTTTGGTTCTGATGACTTTCGATTTTCTGCATTGCTATTTGATTTTTCGTATTTATTTAGCATATCAATTCCGCTATTTGCGGCATCGATTACTTTATGCAATGTAATAGCAACTTTTTGCTGAATATTTGAGCTAAGTCGTTGCCTTTCTGCGTTAGCTGCAAGCACTTCTAGCTGTTTTTGCTCTTGCTCTAATTCTGTTCTGCGCGCTTTTAGAAGCAGCAAATTATTGTCATCATTTCTGCGGTAATAAGCAAACGCAATAACTGTAAAACAAATTATTGCAACTATGAAACCAAAAACTAATCCAACGGACGCAAATTGCATAAAGTCATAAAAATTGGTTGTGGCAATATTTGATGTAAAGAATCGTATTGGAGTTTCAGTTTGTGGAATATTTTTTGATGAAATACCAATTTTTACGGCGAAAATAGCAGATTCGGCAAGCACTACTGCGCTAACCCATTGCCATGCGCGTTTTTTACCGTAGAGCACAGCAGCGTAAATAATGTTCGGTATGAAAAAATTAGCGAATAAAATATTCGGCAAGAGTATAAGCTGTATTGCAGAAAATACTGCTGCAACAATTGCGCATGCGGTTGGAGCTTTTCTGCGAAACATGAATGGAATCATGGTTGTAAGAGTAAATACTTTATAAAGTATTTGTAATGAAAGCGAGTTGGAATATTGTGAAGACATTCCAACTCCAACAATAAAATCGTAGGTTGGCAGAAAGAGCATCATAACAACCCAAGGTGATGCATAAATAATGTCTCCAATAAGCCAATGTTGTTCAAACCATTGAGATACTTTCTCAATCCTATTTTGTGAAGCATTTGCTTCTGGTAAAACGTATGGCAAAACTTTTGATGAGGTTGGAACGTTTACATCTGCTGGTTTCACATTTGCCGGTTTTGTTTGTGCTTCTGCTTGATTATTAACTTTTGCATTCTTATTAGTAACGTTATGAATACTATTTAATACAGAAGCAGTACTGTTTGACTGGTCTGCGCTGTAGGAATATGGAATAAAAGCAACAATACTAAACGTTCCATCATTGAGTTTTCCATAATCAAGCGTTCCATGAAGATTTTCAAGTCGCTCTTTCATGCCGATTAAGCCATAACCGTTTTTATGTTGCGCATTGCTATTTTGTGTTTGGTTAGCTTCGGTTTTGTGTATTTCATTCGTGATTTTTAGTGTTAAGCCTTGGTTATTCCACTGTTCATGAATGTTTATTTTAACGCCATCTCCTGCGTGCTTTCGAATATTAGTAAGAGATTCCTGAACAACGCGGTATGCAACGGTTTGTGCGTCCGTGTTAAGTCTATTTTGAGAATTTATGCCATCAACAGTATGCCAAAAAATATTTTTAGGAGATGCAATCTTTGCTTGTTCAATAAGCGAAGGTATGTGATTGAAATCCAATTGACACGATGGAGCGTCTGTTAAAGCTTCTAGAAGTCGGCGCATGTCGTGAACGGCGCGCTCGGCTTCGTTTTTAATAATATGCATTGTTTTTTTAGCAAGTGCAATATCTTTGGTTGCTGCATAACGACCACCATCTGCTTGAACAATAATAATAGAAAGCGTGTGGGCAACAATATCGTGCATATCTCTTGCAATTCTTGCGCGCTCTGCAGTAACAGCAATGTGTTGAGCTTTTCGGCGGTACGCGCGAATAGCATTATTGTGATCTTGCAAAAGTTGAATAGTATGCACGTGAGTGCGCTGCCAGTAGCCAATAATAACCGTAATAGTAGTAATAATAATCGCAAAAATTATTGAAGGAATTGCAAAATTAAGTATATTTGAAACGCAATTTTTTATGCTACTACTATTTATATTTTGTACACTACAAGTATAACTAGCTTTTGAATGATTGATGCCATATATTGGTCCCATTACAGTATTCCACGATATTACTGCGCAAGATAATACTGTTGTTGCGTAAGCTGCAATAACAAAAGCTTTTGAATGCTCCGGATTTCCGCGCGCAATAGCATTAACAAGTAGCACGAAACCAAAGAAATCAGCGAAAAGTTGAGTAGGGCCAAATATTACTTGCACAATGCAAATAACAATAAAAATAGTAGCCGATTGTTCAGGCCATAGTTTTCGTACTGAAAGTAGTAATGCAACAACAATATTTATAAGCGTTACTGTAATAAGCGAACCTTGAGTCAAAAAGCCATCAACGTTGCTTATAACGTAGCGATCGCTTGAAAGTATAAAAAGAATAAGTGGAATAATACCCCATAATATGTCGTTTAATGTGAGCTCTTTTCGTAATCGCTGTATAACACTTTGAAACATATTAGGTACTTTCATAATTACTAGGCTAGTGCATAGTACTTTATAGAACAATCAAACTTGAGTATGATTTATAAATAGAGTGTGTAATTGATAGTTGCAATGTAGCACGAATAAAGAAAGGGATGGCAAGATGGCATTACTCACAAGCTATTATGTTCCGGGATTACATGTTGAGGAGCGTGCGATTGATGTTCCACTTGATTGGGAAGGCAACACTCCTGGTGGAGCTATTAAAGGCGAAACGATTCGACTGTTCTGTAGAGTTGTTTGTGCTCCTGAGCATGTGCATGACGATTTGCCGTTGCTTGTGTTTTTACAAGGCGGCCCTGGTGGGCAGTGTCCGCGACCACTTTCGCCTTCTAGTGATGGTTGGATTCAAGAGGCTATTAAGCATTTTCGCGTAGTCTTGCCAGATCAGCGTGGTGTTGGGCGTTCTTCAAGAGTGGATGCTTCAACTATGAAACGTATGGCAGACGACGGAGTAAGTGTTGAGCGTCAAGCGTGGTATTTGAAGCGTTTCTTAGCTGACTCTATTATTCGCGATTTTGAACATTTGCGTCTTACTGAATTTGACGCAAAACCGTGGGTGTCTTTAGGGCAAAGTTACGGCGGATTCTTAACGCTTACGTATTTGTCGCTTTTCCCGCAAGGATTGATTGCAAGCTTCACAACTGGCGGCATTCCTCATGTTCCTGCAAATGCGCGTGAAGTCTATGAGCATACTTTTCCTCGTATGGCGCGTAAAACTGAGCAATTTTATGAGCGTTATCCGCAGGATGTTGCTCGTGCTGCTGCTATTGCGGATCGTATTGCGCAGGGTGATGTTGTGCTTCCAAATGGCGAGAAGCTTACGGTTGAGCGATTCCAAATGTTGGGTTCTTCCTTCGGCATGAAGCCAAGTTTTGAGCGAGTGCACTGGCTACTTGATTCTGCGTTTGCAGATGGTGATGGTTCTTTGAAAGCGTTTAAGCACGGTGGTGGAGCTTCTGCTGGAAGTTTAAGCGACGAGTTTGTGTACGGTGTAATGGATTCAACGGCTTCAAGCCCGCTTTATTGGCCGCTGCAAGAATTTATTTATGCTGACGGTGAATTAGAGCACCCAATTTTGTGGGCAGCTCAGCAGGTTAGGGAAACAATGCCAGAGTTTTCTGGTTCTGCACGTCCGCTTCTTTTTACGGGCGAAGCTATGTTTCCTTGGATGTTTGATCAAGAAAAAGCTTTGCAGCCATTCTTGCCAGCAGTTGACTGCTTAATGAGCGACAAGCAGTTTGGCAAAATTTACGATCAAGATCAACTTGCTAATAACGAAGTTCCATTACAGTCTGCAGTCTACTTTGACGACATGTACGTTGACTCTGGTCTTCAGCTTGACACGCTTTCTCGTATTGCAAACTCCCATTATTGGACAACAAACGAATTTGAGCATGATGGTTTGCATGGAGATGTAGTATTCAGTCATCTTTTTGATGAGGCTTTAAATCGTGGTGATTTAGAGGGAATTTACAAGCGCTAATAAGCTCTGTAAGTTTTAAATTTTGCGTGTTTGTATCGTTTAATAGAGCACTATTTGATATGCTATACATCTGTTTTAGTAATAATTGCGTCATAAATAGTGCTTTATTTATGAATTGCACCAAAGGGGATTATGAATGAGTAGTGGAACATTCGGTACTGTTGGATTTATTGGTTACGGCAATATGGCACAAGCAATTGCTAAAGGTGCTGTAAATGCAGGCGTATTGCAAGGTGAAAATATTGTTGCATGTGCTCGTAATTTTGAAAAACTTGAGCGTAACACTTCGCTTATTGGCGCTCGCGCTATGCGCACTGCTAAAGAAGTATGTGAAGCAAGTGACGTAATTATTGTTGCTGTAAAACCTTATCAGATTTCTGAAGTTCTTAAACCTATTGCTGGTCTTATTGATGAACGCGGTACAGCCATTATTTCTGTTGCAGCCGGCTGGAATCTTGAGCGATACAAGGATTTGCTTGGCAATAATGTTCATGTTCAATGCATTATTCCTAATACTCCTATTTCGGTAGGTCAGGGAGTTACTTTAGCTGAGTCTAGTAATACTCTAACTGACGCACAGCTTTCTATGTTTAATGCTTTATTTGATCCAATTTCTTTAGTAGAGCGTGTGTCTGGCGAAAATATGAATATTGCAATGTGTATTTCTAGCTGTGCTCCAGCTTTTACAGCAATGTACATGGAAGCTTTGGGAGATGCTGGCGTAAAGTACGGGTTGCAGCGAGATTGTGCTTACCGTTTGGCTGCAAAAATGATCGAAGGAGTAGGTGCGTTATATATGAACGAGCGTACTCATCCAGGTATTATGAAAGATGCAGTGTGCTCTCCTGGGGGAACCACTATTCGAGGCGTTGCACAGTTAGAATCTCGCGGATTTAGGGGAGATGTTATTTCTGCCGTGGATGCTATCGAAAATATAAAGTAAATAAAATCAAGTTGTGTCGGCTTTCCCGACGCTGGTCTAAACTAGGTGAATATGTCTTTAACTATTGGAATTGTTGGATTGCCAAACGTGGGCAAATCCACTATGTTTAATGCTTTAACTCGCAATAACGTTTTGGCGGAGAATTATCCGTTTGCAACTATTGAACCAAATACTGGTATTGTTCCGCTTCCGGATCATCGTCTTCCAGTTTTAGCTAAATTAGTTAATACCGAAAAGATTGTTCCAGCAACAGTTACTTTCGTTGATATTGCAGGCATTGTTAAGGGTGCTTCCGAGGGCGAAGGTTTGGGCAATAAATTCCTTGCTAATATTCGCGAAGCAGATGCTATTTGCGAAGTTGTGCGCGCGTTTAATGACGACGATATTGTGCATGTGAACGGCAAAGTGGATCCTGCCGACGATATTGACACTATTAATACTGAGCTTATTCTTGCCGATATGCAAACTATTGAAAATGCTCTTCCAAAGTTGGAAAAGGATTTGCGTGGCAAGAAAGTTACGCAGGAATATGTTGATGCAGTAAATAAAGCTAAAGAAATTCTTGCTTCTGGTAAAACGATTGACCAAGCGCATAACGAAAAGCTTATTGATAAAAACGACGTGTACGATTTGCACTTGCTTACTGCTAAGCCGTTTATTTACGTGTTTAACGTAGATGATTCTGAGCTTGCTGACGAAGATTTAAAGTCTAAACTTTCTGCTTCTGTGGCACCTGCAAAAGCAATCTTCTTGAATGCTCAGTTTGAGTCCGAGCTTACAGAGCTTGACGAAGCTGACGCTCGTGAAATGCTTGAGGATGCTGGTTTGAAGGAATCTGGTTTGGATCAGCTTGCGCGTGTGGGATTCGATATTTTAGGTCTTCAAACCTATTTAACCGCTGGTGTTAAGGAAGTTCACGCTTGGCAGATTCATAAAGGTTGGACTGCTCCTCAAGCTGCTGGCGTAATTCACACTGATTTTGAGCGCGGATTTATTAAAGCAGAAATCGTATCTTACGATGATTTTGTTGAGGCTCAAGGCTCTATGGCAAAAATTAAGGAAGAAGGCAAGCTTCGTCTTGAAGGCCGAGACTACGTTATGCAAGATGGAGATATTGTTGAATTTAAATTCAACGTGTGATATTTCTGCGAATTAAGTGAAATTTTGTTTTTCAAGCGTTGCTACTAGTAGTTTGCTGTTAAACTATTAGTAGCAACTTTTTTATTTTTATAACCGGAGATAGTGATGCAATTTATTCGTGGCTTTGTTAGTGATATACGCAAATGTGCGCGAGTTTTTGCAAAAGTGCGTAGATGGTGGATTCGTAGTTCGAAAACTATGCGCTACATATCTGCGAGCATACTTGCAATGTTGATAGTAATTTTCCTGTTATTTGTTGGTTTTGAAACATCGAACGTACTTTCTACTACGTATCAATACGGTGTGCAAGCACGGAAAAATGCGCTTATTGAAAAGATTAAGAATAATTGCGGCGGTATTAAAAATAACAGTAATAGAAGAAATCTAAATAATATTTATAAGTATTGCAATAAAAGTTCTTCTAAAAAAGCTAATGCTAAATCTGATTTTTGGAAGTATCCTACAGGGGGAGCGTACCCTAATCTTACTGGAATGAAGGTTTCTGACTTACATATTGATGTAAATCTTAAAAAGCAGCGCGTTTACATTATTGCTAAAGGAAAAACTGTTTATTCAATGATTATGAGTTCTGGAATAAATGACTCTACTCCTCATGGCGATTATCATATTAACGGCATGCGCAACAAGCATTTTTACAATCAGAATGAAAAAGTTGGCGCTGACTATTGGGTAGGTTTTATTGATGCAGAATACTTATTCCACTCTGTGCCAACTAACCATGAGTTTGGGAATTATATTAGGTCTGAAGGTATGAAGTTAGGAAAGCCTGCATCTCATGGTTGTGTGCGTTTAAGCGTTGCGGATGCAAAATGGTTCTATGAGAATATTCCTGACGGAACGTCTGTTCATATTGGATAATCTTGCAAAAACTGTATAAACGCAATATTTAACTAGTCTGATTTAAATGTAATTTTAAATGTTGCAAATAAAAAAGAGGGCCTTCATTTGAAGACCCTCATATATTTTTAGCAAACTATTCTTGCAATATTTTGTTTAGAAGAATAGTACTGCAGCCAAACAAGCTAATACTACCAAAACAATAGAAGCTAAGAAGCTTGCAAGGAAAGCAGTGCGACCCTGTTTGAAAATAACTTTGAAGTTTACGTTAATTCCAAGAGCTGCCATTGCCATGCCAAGGAAAACGTATCCTGCTTCTACAAGAGTGGATGCGTGAGCTGTTATGAAAGGAACGTAAGTTCCAATAACAGATGCTGCAATAAAGCCAAGCATAAACCATGGGAAGCTAATCTTATGCTTTCCGCCATTTTCAACTTTGCTATGACGAGCATTCCACCAGATTGCAATAAAGATGGAGGCTGGAACAAGCATAAGAACTCGTGAAAGCTTCATTATTGTTGCAACATTAATACTATTGAATGCTCCACCAGCTGCAACAGCATGTGCAATTTCGTGAAGAGATGCGCCTGAAGCTATTCCAAGCTGCTGCTTAGTCATGCCGAAGTGAGGAAGAATAAAGATTTCAGCAAGAGCGTAAATAGTGCCCATAATTGCAACTGTTGCAACGGCCATAACTTCGTTCTGCTCTTTTTCATCTTCCTCTTCTGGAAGAACTGGCATTGAGCCAGAAAGACCCATAACTGCTGCAGCGCCACAAATACTTGTGCCTCCTGCAGTAAGCATTGCAAGCTGAGGATTTACCTTCAAAAGTTTAGCAATGTTATAAGTTACGAAAACCATTACTGCAACTAACACAGCTGCAATAGGTAGGCACTTAATGCCCTTGGTAAACAAATCATGCAAATTCAGCTTAAAGCCGAGGAGAATAATACCAAGACGAAGAAGTTTGTTTGCAATCAAACCAGCAGCGCTTTTAACGCCTGCTCGTCGTAAATCATTATTCTTTTTGTATGCGTGCAATGGCAGCTGCAGAGCCATGCCAACGAGCAACGCAATAATAAGAGCACCCAGAAGTTTTAAGCCTGGGTATTGCTTAAGCCAGCTACCAATGAAGGAAGCTAGAAGTGTCAATACGGCAATAAGAGCCATATCGATGGTGCAGATTTTCTTTTTCCATGTATCAAAGAAATTAACCATTTAGCTCATTATTCTCTCACAATCGGACAAAAACGAACATTAATTAAAAATTTAGTCAGATGTTATAAATATCTTGCAAATTTTAATCAATTTTATAAACATAAGTGAGCGATTATAAACATTCGTTAGTGTTTGTTTTATTCTTTTCGACACACCGATTTTCCTTGATATTTCAACAAAAATAAAAAGTAGCCTTACGATTTTCTACTTATGTTCGACACATATCTTTTTGCGCGTTAAAATTTCTCTTTGGCATATGGGTCGGTGGTGTAATGGAGCCCCCAGAAGCTGCCATCCCAGCGCTCGATGAGTGCTTGTTTTTTTTTTTAACGACACTCGGTTACATACCTCTTGCAGAACTTGTTTTTACGAGGAGAAGAAATGAATTCTTTGTTTACATGGCAGCGTCACGGCGACGGCAAGACTTTGCGTCCTGGCGAAGTAGTTGAGCCAGATGAACGTTTAACGTGGACTCGTACTGCTGGCATTGGCGCTCAGCATGTTATTGCTATGTTTGGCGCAACATTCTTAGTGCCAATTCTTACAGGCTTTGATCCGTCTACTACTTTAATGTTCACGGCTCTTTCCACAGCACTGTTCTTACTTATTAACGCAAATAAGCTTCCTAGTTATTTAGGAAGCTCTTTTGGTCTTATAGCACCTGTTATGGCTGTAACCGCTGCGCATAAGGGCATTGCTGTTGCAAGCTTTGGCATTATGTGCACAGGTATTCTGCTTGCGCTTATTGGTGTGCTTGTTCATTTTGCGGGTGCTAAGTGGATTGACATTATTATGCCGCCTGTTGTAAACGGTGCAATCGTTGCAATTATTGGTTTTAACTTAGGCCCAGCCGTTTGGGGCAACTTCCAAAAAGCTCCAGATACAGCGTTAGTAACATTGGTTGCAGTTATGCTTATTGCAGTAATCTTCCGTGGCCTTCTTGGGCGATTGAACATTTTGCTCGGTGTTCTTGTTGGCTACGCTTACGCATGCTTCCAGGGTCAAGTTGACTTTAGTAAGATTGAGAATGCTGCTTGGATTGGTTTCCCTAAGTTCCACACTCCACAAGTAGATTTCTCTGTTCTGCTCATGTTCTTGCCTGTTGTTCTCGTTTTGATTGCAGAAAATGTTGGTCATGTTAAGTCTGTAGCTCAAATGACTGGTCGAAATTACGATGACAAGATTGGTACTGCTTTGTTTGCCGACGGTTTAGGTACTGCAATTGCAGGTTGCTTCGGCGGCTGCGGTACAACTACATATGGTGAAAACATTGGTGTTATGGCTGCAACAAAGGTTTACTCAACAGCAGCTTACTGGTGTGCAGCAGCATTTGCTTTCATCTTGAGCCTCTGCCCAAAGTTCGGTGCAGTTGTAAACTCCATTCCAGCAGGCGTTTTGGGCGGTGTAACCACTTTGCTTTACGGCATGATTGGTATGATTGGTGTGCGCATTTGGGTAGAAAACAAGGTGAACTTCGACAAGCCAGTTAACATTATGATTGCTGCAATCGTTATGATTATTGGCATTGCTAACTTCCAATTTGCTGTTTCTGGAATTCAGTTCAACGGCATTGCAATCGGCACTGTTGTTGTGTTGGTTGTTTACCACGTAATGAAGGCTATTGGTAAGCTTACTGGAACAATCGCTAAAGACGATCCAGATGTTGCTTAGCTTAAATGCTTTAATCTGATTTAATCTAATCAAATTAGGCGCGTTCGCTACTTTTGCGAGCGCGCTTTTTGTAATTATTTTTGATTACACAACAAACACAACAAGTAGATTGGGAATAATTAGTATAGTATCATTAAGCTTATGTTGAAAGTCATCATAGAAATAATTATTGGCATTGCATGGGTTGCTTTTGGCGCGTATATGGCTAATAAACCTAAAAACACTAAAGTGCATAAGCGTTCCGATTATTCAAGCGATGGAAAGAAAAAGAGCAATCAAAATAATGATGCTGCTGATGCTTCTATGGGTGATTCTATTGATCAAGATGTAGTTATAGAAAGCATTGATGAAGATAATAGCAATGCAAATGTTGTTGATAAAGATGCTTCTAAAGATGAGTCTAAAGATGAGTCTAATAGTGAAAACAAAGATAAGACTTTTTCAAAGTTTGCAAAAAAAATGAAAGATTGGGCAGACTATTATAGTGAAGATGATGACCTCGGTGACCTCTTTACTGATTTATTAGAAGCTAAGAAAAAACTAGAAAACGAAGGTGATTCGCCAAAAAATACCGATACTACCGATACTAGCGATACTAGCGAAGATAGTGAAAGCAATAAAAGCGATAGCAAAAGCTCAAATAGCAAGGAGAGTCATTCTGTGAAAATTGATTTTGATGTAAATAAGTTTGTTGGAAAATCAAGAAAATGGCGTTGGATTTTTGCTGCAATCGTAGTAGCAATAGTTTTTATATGCGCAATTGTTTTTGGTCTTGCAAAGTTTATAACCGATTGCATGTGGTATGCTCAACTCGGCTTTGAAAGCGTAATCTGGATTCAGTTGGCTGCAAAAGTAGGAGTTTGGGTACTATACGCTGTATTGATGTCCGCTTTTGGTTACTTGTCTGCAGCTTTAGCAATTAAAGCTCGTCCGACTAATGCAGATGGCTCTTATATTCGCGTGCGCGGAAATGTTATTGACCTAAAGCATGGAATAAGCTCTAAAGTTGCGTTACATGCTGCTGGTATTGTTTCACTAATTGTTGGCGCAATATTTGGTTTCCAATTCTACAATCACTGGGTGCAAATATTACTTATGTTCAACGCTCAGTCTTTCGGAATTAAAGATCCACAATTTGGAATCGACAATGGTTTTTACGTATTTGTGCTTCCAGGACTAAGATTGTTTGCCGGTGCTTTTGTTCTTCTTTTGGTAATATCTCTTATTTTCTCTATTGTTTCGCACCTGCTTATGGGCGGTATTCGCTTTACTATGCCTATTGATGGCAATGGAATATTGAATATTACTAACCGCGCTCGCAGGCAAATCGCAATATGGTTTATGTTTGTGATTTTATCTTGGGCAGTTTTGCAAATTTTAGACATGTTCTCTGTAGTAACTCTTGACGGTTCAAGAATTACTGGTGGATCATACACGGATATGAACGCTGGAGTGCCTGGAAGCATAGTAATGGCAGTAATAACTGTTGTGGTTGGTGCAGTTCTTGCGTTTTGGTTTATGAAATCTCATGCACTCTCTGGTGAAGCTCCAATAGCGCAACGTTTTAAGAGTGCTGTTAAAGCTTGGAAAACCCCAACAATTGCTTTGGCTTCTTTAATTGCTTGCTCAATTGTTATATCTTTTGCTTGGCCTGCACTTTTGCAGCGTTTTAAGGTTGCTCCTAACGCACAGGAAATGGAAGCTCCTTATATTCAGCGAAATATTGATGCTACAAAGTTTGCTTACGGTTTAAACAATGTAAGGAAAGAATCGTATAACGCAACTTCTCACGGAAAATCTGGAGCGTTATCTGCAGAAGCAGAATCTACTGCGCAAATTCGTTTGCTCGATCCGCAAGTCACATCTCCAACATTCCGTCAGCTTCAGCAATCAAAGCAATACTACACTTTTGCGGACACTCTTTCTGTTGACAAATACGATATTGACGGAGTGAGTCAAGATACTGTTATTGCGGCTAGAGAGCTAGATTTAGCTGGCAATGATAATCGTAACTGGGTTAATGATCACACTGTTTACACTCATGGATACGGCATGGTTGCGGCTTATGGAAATAAAGTTACTGCAGACGGTCAGCCTCAGTTTATGGAATACGGTATTCCTACTCAAGGTAAGCTTACGAAGTCGCAAAAATATGAGCCTCGTATCTACTTCTCTCCAAACGCTCCAGAATATTCCATTGTTGGCTCGCCAAAAGGCACAGCTCCGTGGGAGTTTGATTATCCAACAGGTTCTCAAGGTGCCTTAACTACTTTTAAGGGTAATGGTGGCCCGAGCGTAGGTAACTTCTTCTCTAAGCTGATGCATGCTATTCGTTTTGAGTCGGATCAGATTCTCTTCTCGGATAGAGTTACCGCAAATTCTCAGATTTTGTATGATCGTGACCCTAAGACGCGTGTTTCTAAAGTAGCTCCATACTTGACTTTGGACGGCCGAGTGTATCCTGCTGTTGTCGATGGTCGAGTTAAGTGGATTGTTGACGGATACACTACTTCTGATGCTTATCCATACTCTCAAATGACTGATTTTGGCAGTATTACGCAGGATTCAACTACAACAACATCTCGCTCAATTAAAGGTTTAACTAATCAGCGCGCAAATTATATTCGCAATTCAGTAAAAGCCACTGTTGATGCATACGATGGTTCGGTTGATTTGTACGTTTGGGATACCAAAGACCCTGTGATTAAAGCTTGGAAATCAATATTCCCAGGTCATTATCACGATATTTCTAAGATTTCTGGCGATTTGATGAAACATTTGCGTTATCCGGAAAGCTTGTTTAAGGTTCAGCGTTATTTGCTAGCAAAGTACCATGTAGATACTGCAAGTCAGTTCTTCTCTGGCGAAGATTTCTGGCAGACTCCTGTTGATCCAACGGAATCTCAAAGTCTTCAACGTGATGATATTTTGCAACCGCCTTACTATTTGACTTTGCAAACTGGGGATGCAAAGAAGCCGGTATTTTCGTTAGTTTCTACATATATTCCTGCAGGTAAGATTACTCGCGAAATTTTAACTGGTTTCTTGTCTGTTGATTCAGATGCCGGGGATACTCCGGGAAAGATTGGACCGAACTATGGTAAGCTTCGCTTGCAAGAATTACCTAAGGTTTCTAACGTTCCAGGACCTGGTCAAGCTCAAAACAATTTCAACGCTAACGCTAGCGTTTCTAAAGAGCTGAATTTGCTTGAATCCGGTTCTACAAAAGTTAAGCGAGGAAACTTATTAACTTTGCCTCTTGGTGGAGGACTTGTTTACGTAGAGCCTGTTTATGTGCAATCAAGTGGATCTACAAGTTATCCATTGCTTAAGAAGGTATTAGTTGCTTTCGGCGATCAGGTTGGTTTTGCAGATACATTGGACGAAGCTCTTGATCAAGTATTCGGTGGAGATTCCGGAGCTTTGGCAGGAGACGCTTCTAATAAACCTGGCGATAAAGCAGATAAGCCTCAAATAAGCGAAGGTAGTAAAGATAGCAAAGAGAATAAGCAAAATTCTTCTAATCAAGCTTCCTCTACTAATTCATCTTCGCTAAATCCTCAAGTAAAAGCTGCTCTTAAGCGTGCTGCTCAAGCGTTAAAGGATTCCGATGCTGCAATGCGTGAAGGTAATTGGGAAGCGTATGGCAAAGCTCAAAAGGAGCTAAGCGATGCTATTGGTGAGGCTATGAAAGAAGAATCTGCAAAGTAGTAGAATTGCCGTTACTAATCCGTTATTATCTCAGTTTTGTAGCTGAGATAATAACGGATATTGCTATTTATGCGTTATTATCTCAGTTTGTTGACTGAGTTAGTAACGGTGTTTTGCTTATTACCGTTACTTTCTCAGTTTGTTGACTGAGTTTTTAACGGTGTTTTAAAGCTGGTTGTCTGGATCTTCGTCATCGCTTACAGGGCCAAGAAGCAGACGCTCACTAATATTGACTACTCCCATAAGCAATGCTGTAAAAGCAATAATTACCAAAGTCGCTGAAAAAATGAGGGGAGTGCGGAAAGAATTATATGCAGCTTGCAGCCAAATACCTAATCCTTGACGAGCGCCAAGATATTCTGCAGTAGTAGCTGCGCCAAAAACGTAGGCTGCGCTAATGCGAATACCGCCAAAAATTTGGCGCGCTGCAACTCGTAATTTTACATGCCAAAGCGTCCAAACTCGTCCAGCTCCGCACGTTAAAGCTACATCGCTATAAAAACTTGGCACTGCATCAAGACCTCTAATTGTTTGAACAGCAATAGGGAACATGCTAAAAATAGCTACGATAACAATTTTTCCAGACATTTCGAAACCGAACCATATAAGAAATAGAGGGGCAATCGAAATAAGTGGTAACGTTTGTGCAGCACAAAGAAGGGGGAACAAAGCTGCGTGAACCAGCTTGCATACGTGAAAAAGTACTCCCAGTAAAGTGCCGCACACAATGGCAAAACTAAAACCAATAACCGTTTCTTCAATAGTTGCAAGAGTTGCAGGCCATAATTGCGGCCACACTTCACAAGTGGCTTTTGCAATAGTTGTCGGAGTTGGAATAGAATTTTCTGGAATTTTATAAAATTCGCAAGAAAGCTGCCAAAAAATTAGTAACGTAATAATAGAAATTACTGTTGGCAGATAATTATGCAGTAGTGATTTCCAACGCGCGCGCGTCATGGAATATCGTTCCTTTCAATATACAAGCAATAATGCTTGTTGTAGTTGTTTGACTGCTGCCCCAATCAAACAACATAAAATTTTACAAACTTTCTTGTATGAAAATATCACATAGCTAGTATGTAGTTAGCAAACGTGTATTTTATGCGTATTTGTCTTTCGATTAGTGCATAATTTAGTCGTTTCGTGAGTCAATGTGTGGCAAACCGAAAGTTTTAATTTTCGGGGGCATTGAACGGCGCGGGCTAGGCCCTTGATACCGTTTTCTGCCAAGTTCGTGTCACATTCCCAGAAAGCGGATTTTTAAGAAAGTTAGGGAACTCATGATATGTCAATTATGGCGCAATGCGCGAGCTTTTTGTTTTAAATTTAATAAAAATATTATGCGCGCAACAGCAGTTTTTATAAGCTCATGCTGCATTCTGTCTTTGTGCGCGTGCGGATCAAACAACAGTAAGCAGAATAGTAAATCTGGTCTTCAAAACGTTTCGTTTATGCTTTCTTGGATACCAGATACTAATCATATTGGCGTATACGTGGCAAAGCATATGGGCTGGTTTAAGCAAGCTGGTTTACACGTGAATATTTTGGCTGTGTCTCAAACTGGTGCTGAGCATGCTGTTGACTCTGGAGCTGCGGATTTTGCTTTAAGTAATACTACTAATCTTGCAGATTTCAGCACAAAGGGCGCTAAATTGAGGGAAGTTTTGCAAGTTCAGCAAAAGCCTAGCGCAATTTGGTGCTCTCTTTATAAAAACACTAAAATTCATTCTCCTAAAGACTTTGATGGTAGAACTTTTGCAACCTTTGGATCTGCAGAAGGCGATGCTGTTATTCGCAGAATGATTCAGCATGATGGTGGCGAAGGTAAGTTCGATAAGGTTACTGTTGGCACTTCCACGTTCCGAACTCTTGAATCCGGAAAAGCTGATTTTGGTGGTTTTTATGGAACTTGGGAAGGTGTGCAAGCGCAAATGTATGGTCCAAAGTTGCGTTGCTTTAAAGAAGCAGACTATGGCGTGCCAGGCCAGCAGGACACTATTGGCATTATTACTCACGCCAACACGGTTAAGCGCAATCCGAAGCTTGTTCGTGCTTTTGTTAAAGCCGTTAAGCGCGGTTATGAATATGCTTACAATCATCCAGATGAAGCTGCGAATATTTTAGTAAAAGAGGCTCCTGAAGCTAATCTTGATGTGAAATTCGTTAAGAGAAGCATGAAGATGATTGTTGACGGGCAATATTGGGGCAATCGTGCAGACATAAAAAGCGGCAAGTTTGTGTTCGGCACGAATGATGTTAAGGGTGCTCAAGAATACTTCAACTTCCTAAGTAAGGAAGGCGCATATACGGATTCTAAAGGCAAAGTAACATATAAAACTCCTCAAGCAAAAGAATTAACTACAGACGAATTTTTGAAGTAGTTTACGCAATGACTTGAGTCTTGCTAAAATAGATTACAGTATATGAGGGCGTATCGGGTAGTTGGAAATCCAGCTTCAATCGATGCGCCCGTTTTGTTGTTGGCTACCTATGCGAATTGGGGTGGGGATGTATGGCATCTGATTTTTGGCTTATTGCAGGTTTAGGAAATCCTGGAACAAAGTATGAAGGCACGCGTCACAACATGGGTTTTATGGTAGCGGATGTGCTTGCAGAGCGCTGGTCGGTGTCTCTTGCAGACCACAAAGGTTTAGCAAAACTTGGCAAAGGTGTGATGAATCTGGATGGGAAAATTGCTAAGTTTTTCCTTGCTAAGCCGCTAACTTTTATGAACAATTCAGGAGCTGCTATTTCATCTATAAGTTCCTACTATCAGATTGAGCCGGATCATATTGTTATAATCCACGACGATATGGATTTAGATTTTGGCAGAATTAAAGTAAAAGCTGGCGGTTCCGCAGGTGGCCATAATGGTATTAAGTCTATTGACAGATCCCTTGGAACTCAACAATATGCTCGCGTTCGCATGGGCGTAGGTCATGCTCAGCGTGGTGCTCATGCACATGATAATACTGTAAATTGGGTGCTTGGCGGCTTTGGTGGAACTCAAAAATCTGAGCTTCCTAACTTCTTAGCTGACGGTGCTGATGCTGCAGAAAGCGTTATTTTCCGAGGGCTTGCAGCAACTCAGGAGCATTTTAATGGCCGCTAATAACAGGTCAATACAAATGGTTGCAAAATTAAAAAATATTGAAACAGAAGAATCATCAATCAATTTGCATGATATTTTGCTAGATTTATGCAGTAAAGATGAAATATTTCGTGCATTATCGAAAAATAATATTGATTCAATTAACAAGTTTCAAAAACCTGCAGAAAGTGGCGAGCTTAATATTGCAGCGCCTCTTGGAGTGCGACCGGCTCTTGCAGCTTCTCTTGCAGAGAATATGCCTGTTGTTGTTATTGTTCCTTCAGCCAAAGATGCGGCAGATTTCACTGAATCTCTTCGTGACTGGTATAGGGGGAATCCGCAAGACATTGCACAACTAGAGGCATGGGAAACTTTGCCTCACGAGCGTCTTTCACCTCGCGCAGATACTGTTGCGAGCAGAATCTCAGTATTTCGTAGGCTTAA
Source organism: Gardnerella sp. Marseille-Q9691 (assembly GCF_046507715.1). Lineage (NCBI taxonomy): Bacteria > Bacillati > Actinomycetota > Actinomycetes > Bifidobacteriales > Bifidobacteriaceae > Gardnerella > Gardnerella sp. Marseille-Q9691. The sequence goes on from NZ_JBKFXI010000001.1 coordinate 259,329, forward strand.
GCATCCAGAAGAAGGTAGTTCTTTATTTGGACCAATTCGAGTTCTTGTTCTTCCTGTTCGATCTCTTATTCAGCCAGTAGTTTCAGGACTTGGAGATGTAGATCCGCTAGTTTTTGAGTGTGGAAAAGAACTTTCTATTACAGACGCAACTAAGCGGTTGGTGGAAAATGCTTACACGCGCGTTGATTTGGTTATGGAGCGTGGAGAATTTGCTGTTCGAGGTGGAATTATTGACGTATTTGCGCCAACAATGACGCATCCAGTGCGTATTGAATTTTTTGGTGACGAAATTGACACAATGAAGCAATTCCATGCTTCAGATCAGCGCACATACGGAAATAATATTGAAAAACTTTGGGCAACTCCTTGTAGAGAACTGCAACTTACAGAGGAAATTTGTAAGCGTGCGCGTTCGCTTATTGGCAAAATTCCGAATGCTGATGACATGCTTGAATCCATTGCAAATTCTATACCGGTAGAAGGTATGGAATCCTTGCTGCCTGCATTAGTTGACAACATGGAATCAGTGCAAAACATGTTTTCTAAAAATGCTGTAATAATGCTTTCTGACCCGGAAAAATGCAGAAGAGCAGCAGAAGATGTTACGTCCACTGCAAACGAATTTTTGGCAGCCAGCTGGCATGTTGCAGCTTCTGGTCTTGGGGCTGGCGCTCCTATTACTTTTGATCAAGCTAATTTCTTAGATTTTGACGAAACTGTTTCTGCATTAGAATTTTCTAATCATGATGTTTGGAAATTAACATCATTCGGCGTAGACGATACGCTTGCAGGAAATATCTCTTTACCTGTTAAAGCTCCTGAAGAATTTAGGGGAGATTCTTCGAAAGTTTCAGGCGGAATATCATCTCTTATAGATGACGGTTTTGATGTAACTATTACTGCAGCAGCTTCTGGTACTCTTTCTAGATTAAGAAGAGCTGTTAGAACAACAGGAGTTGCAAACTTTACTACAGTACGTTCTTCTTTAAGCGACGGTTTTATTGATTCAAAAGCGCGTATAGCTGTGCTTACAGAGCGCGATTTAACTGGTAAATCTTCTGCTTCAACACAATTAAAAACGCCAAAACGCAGGCGCAAAGCAATCGACTTAATGGAACTAAAGCCTGGAGATTTTGTAGTACACGAGCAGCATGGTATTGGTCGTTTTATTGGCATGAAGCAGCGAAATATTGCAGTAACTGGTGGAACTGCAACTCGTGAATATTTAGTAATCGAATACGCGCCAAGTAAACGTAACGCTCCTGCAGATAAATTATTTATTCCAACAGATCAGCTTGATTTAGTTAGCAAATATATTGGTGCCGAAATACCAAAACTTAATAAGCTTGGAGGCTCGGATTGGGCTCAAACTAAGGCAAAAGCTAAAAAGCATGTTCACGAAATTGCGGAAAATCTTATTAAACTTTACTCCGCGCGTCAGCAGTCTCGCGGTTTTGCGTTTAGTAAAGATACTCCTTGGCAAAAAGAGTTGGAAGACGCATTTCCTTACCAAGAAACTGCCGATCAGCTGACAACTATTGATGAAGTAAAAGCAGATATGGAAAAACCAATGCCGATGGATCGCTTAATTTGCGGCGATGTTGGTTTTGGAAAAACTGAAATTGCGTTGCGTGCAGCTTTTAAAGCTGTTCAGGATTCTAAGCAGGTTGTTGTTCTGGTTCCAACAACATTGCTTGTTCAACAGCATTACGAAACTTTTACTAATCGTTTTGAAGGATTCCCTGTAAAAGTTGCTGCAATGAGTAGATTCCAAACAACTAAAGAAATTGACGAAATTTTAAGCGGGCTTCAAGACGGAAGCGTTGACGTTGTTATTGGAACTCATAAACTTTTGAACCCTAGCATAAAGTTCAAAGATTTAGGTTTAGTCATAATAGATGAAGAGCAGCGTTTTGGCGTTGAGCATAAGGAAACGTTAAAAGCTTTGCGCACAAACGTCGACGTATTAAGTCTTTCAGCAACGCCAATTCCTAGAACGCTTGAAATGGCTGTAACTGGTATTCGTGAAATGTCTACACTTGCTACGCCTCCAGAAGACCGTCTTCCAGTTTTGACTTATGTTGGCGCTTATGAAGATTCGCAAGTATCAGCTTGTATTAAGCGAGAATTGTTGCGTGGTGGACAGGTTTTTTATGTTCATAACCGCGTAGAAGATATTAGTTCTGTTGCAAACAAAATTAACGAGCTTGTGCCGGATGCGCGCGTTGCTATTGCGCACGGAAAAATGGGTGAAAAGCAGCTTGATGCTGTAATTCGCGATTTTTGGCATAGAGATATTGACGTGCTCGTTTGCACTACGATTATTGAAACCGGACTTGATATTTCTAATGCGAATACGCTTATTGTTGATCATGCCGACAGATTTGGTTTAAGTCAATTGCATCAGCTTCGTGGGCGAGTTGGGCGAGGACGTGAGCGCGCATACGCTTACTTCTTGTATGATCCAACTAAGCCAATGACTCAGCAGTCTCACGATCGTCTTGCAACTATTGCTCAGCACACGGCTTTAGGTTCTGGTTTTGATGTTGCTATGAAAGATTTGGAGCTGCGTGGCACAGGTAATTTGCTTGGCGATGAGCAAAGTGGGCATATTGAGGGAGTCGGTTTTGATCTCTACGTTCGCATGGTTTCAGAAGCTGTTGAGAAGTATAAGGAACCAGAACGTGTTCAGCCTGTTTCGGTAACTATTGATTTACCTATTGAAGCTTCGATTCCGGTTGATTATATTGCTTCCGACAAGCTTCGTTTGGAGGTATACCGTAAGCTTGCTTGCGCAAGTAATGATGACGATTTGAAGGATCTTCACGACGAGTTGTTGGATCGTTTTGGTGAGCCGCCTGAAGCGTTTGGCGCGCTGTGTGATGTTGCTCGCTTGCGCTTTAAGGCTCGAGAGCTTGGTATTACGCAAATCAGCTCTCAAGGAAAATCAGTGCGAGTTGTTGGCATCGATCCAAAAGAGTCGTTGTGGATGCGTTTGCAAAGAATTTACCGCGGAGCAAAGTATCGTCCTCTTACTCATATGCTTATTATTCCAGCGCCTTTTGAATCTTCGCTTGGAACTAGCGCAATGAGCGAGCATGAAATACTTTCATGGGTGCGTCAACTTCTTGAAGATTTAGCTTGGTAAATTTGCTTGTGTTTATTTTATAAATAAAGGCGGCCGCTTATTTTGCAGTCGCCTTTATCAATTTTTTCGAGTTTACTTATTGTAACGCTTCTCTAAGCTCATCTTCTATTTCACTATGATTTAATGGACGATTTTGAGCGTCAAGATGTTCGCGATTAATATGCCATTGCTTATAAATCTCACCATTTTTAATCATAAGAATTCGGTCAGAAAGTCTCACAGCTTCCGCAATATCGTGCGTAACCATAATCGTGCTCCAGCCGTATTCAGCTTGAAGCTTATTAAGCAAATCTTGCATATCGAATCTAGTAAGAGCATCCAAAGCACCAAAAGGCTCGTCAAGCAACAATAATTCAGGATTTCTAACTAAAGCTCTTGCTAAAGATACGCGCTGCTGCTGGCCGCCAGAAAGCTGAGATGGCCACTTGTTATCGTAGTCTTCAAGCTGCATTTGGCAAAGCGCTAAATGCGCAATATCCTTAAGCTCTTGCTTACTTGCTTCCATACCAAAAACAACATTTTTGCTCACAGAAAGCCAAGGTATTAATCTCGCATCTTGGAAACCAATAGCCTGACGACTTGTGGCGTAAATGCTGCCTTCGGTAGGAGTAAGAAGTCCTGAAATTATTTTCAAAAGCGTCGTTTTTCCGCAACCGGATCTACCAATAAGCGACACAAATTCGCCCTTTTTAATTCTCATCGTAATGTTTTTCAATACGAAAGAAGAATTAGTTGCAGAATTATCTTCTGTATTTTTACTTTCTGAAGATGCGAAAGAAATACCAAGATTCTCCATACTAACGCAGTAATCACTATCGTTAATATTCGATTCGTAAGTAGATTCTTCCGAAACTTCCGCATTGTGACGCTTATGAAAAATGCTCTTAAACATAGTCGTATTTTAGTTAGGTAATAGCGTTTACTTGCTGCAGTCCATTACAGAATCATCCAAATTCTTTGGAGCCTGCTTAATCAAACCGTACTTAACGTATTCCTTGGCTTGAACTTTCATCATTTCCAAGCCTTTAGCGTCGATTGGTCTAATTGTTGGATTATCAAACTTTTCAATCTGCTTAATAATCGTGTCAGACGCACCAAGCTGCTTATAAGCGTTGCCAATAACATTCTTTTCCTTGTGAGACTTCTTTGCTTCGCGCACAAGAGCCTTATACATTTTCTTCACAAGTTCAGGATGTTTCTTAGCAAAGCTTCTAGAAACAATATGAATAGTAACGTTCATATTGCCGTACTTCTTAGCATTTACAAGTAACTTAGAGCCAGGAGTTGTCATAGCTGCTGCAAGATTCTGGTCGAACGAAGAAATTGCGTCAATCTGTCCAGAAGAGAAAGCAGCCTGGAAGTTTTTAGGGCTCATTTCAACTTTTTTAACTTTAGAAACGTCTAAACCGCTTTTATCGAAAGCGCGATGAAGCATGTAGTCGCCAGTGTCACCATTGTGAATAATAGCAACTTTCTTTCCATACAAGTCTTTTAAGCTTTTTACGCCGCTTTTTGCAGATGCTACAATTCCCTGAGAATCACCATTGTAGTATTCGAGTGCAAAAGCAACCCAAGGCTGACCTTCGGCAATAAGATCAATAAAACGGCCAGTTCCTGTAGTTGTTGCGTCTGCGCTACCGCTCATTACTGCAGTAAGTCCATCAACTGGAGTGTAAGGACCAGTGTAAGTGACTTTAGACTTTCCAAACTCTTCCTGCAAGAACTTTTCGTTCTTCAATGTAGTTAAATAGTTTGCTGTAGAAAGATAAGCAACACGCATAGTGCCAGTATCTTCTTTTGTAGAAGACGCGTTGCTTGAAGATTTCTGAGCGCTTCCGCATGAAGCTAGTGCAACTGCTGTGCAAAGAGCACACAATGCGCAAATAGCACGCTTGCTTGCGCTTTTTAATTTGAAATTAACCATAGTTGGCTCCTTTTTGTGTTTATTATCTTGTGTTTATTGTTTATTGTGTTTATTTTTAGGAAATTCTTCGTTCTGGCATGAGTAAGTATTCGAAAATATTTGCCGTAATTTCGGATCCAAGACCTGCAATTGCGTACATAATTATGCAAGCCATCATCTGATCCGGCCTAAAGAATTGTTGCGCTCTCGAAAGAATATAGCCGATTCCAATAGAAGAATTAACTGTTTCGCAAGTAACTAGTGCAACCCATGCGACGGAAATAGAAAAACGCAATCCAGTCATAAAATTAGCAAGAGTTCCGCGCATAAAAATAGTGGTGAAAATAGTAGATTTTTTAATATGATAAGCCTTAGCTAGTTCAATAAGGCGAGGGTCAATATTACGAACACCATCGCGAATATTTACATACATAGGGCCAAAAACGCCAACTGCAATAAGCATAATCTTCATAAGCTCATCAACGCCAAGAAAAATAATAAGAAGAGGAGCTAGAGCAGGGAACGGTATTGAACGTATCATGTGGCTAGGCTTGTTTATTATTGTTTCACCTATTGCGCTTCCTCCAGAAAGAATTCCGGCAGGAAGTGCAAACGCAATACCCAAAAGAAGACCTGCAACAACCCTAAAAATGCTTATTGCAAGAGACGGCCACAGTATTCCCTCATTGTGTAAATCTACGAAAGCTTTAATAACTTCGAACGGTGAAGGCAGAGCGCGGTTTTCAACAGGACCGAGCGTAATAATAAACCAGCAAAAAACTATAACTATTGTAGAAAGCCAAGCGCTAAAAGATTTTAACGACTTATTTGCTTTCTTATTCGCTTGCTTGCTGTTTGCAATACATTCAGTTTTGCGCTCGCGAAAGTGGATATTCATCCGACATCCCTTCGATAGTACTAGCTATATCAGGTTCGACGGGTATGTTCTCAGCAATATCCGCAAAATCATATGAATGCGTAAGGTTGCACCCCGTGTCAGTTCGCTATTATGGCGCACAGGCATGGACAAAACGTACAAATTCGCGACACGTGAACGTTCTCGGCATAAACACTTGCAAATACAATATAACGTCCATAAAACGCACTAATCTTAAAAGAGTCATCACAACCCATAGGTATAAAGGAGTAGTTGTGGCAGCTATTGAAAGCGTATATGCACGCGAAATTTTGGATTCTCGTGGAAATCCTACTGTTCAGGTTTATTTGGAGACCGAAGATGGCGCTCAGGGTATTGGTTTAGTGCCTTCTGGTGCTTCTACTGGTGAGGCAGAAGCTTGGGAGCGTCGCGATGGCGACAAGTCCCGTTATCAGGGCAAGGGCACGTTGGAAGCTGTTAAGGCTGTCAACGAAGTAATCGCTCCTAAGGTTATTGGCATGGATGCCACCGATCAGCGCGCTCTTGACGAAACAATGATTGAGCTTGATGGCACGCCAAACAAGGGCAAGCTTGGTGCTAACGCAATTCTCGGCGTTTCCCTCGCTGCTCTCTACGCTGCTGCTGAGTCTGCTCAGCTTCCGTTGTACCGCTACATTGGCGGCACCAATGGTCACATTCTTCCAGTTCCAAACATGAACATCATGAACGGTGGTGCTCACGCTGATTTCGCAACCGATATTCAGGAATACATGATTTCTCCATACGGTTTCGCAACCTACAGCGATGCTTTGCGCGCTGGCGTTGAGGTTTATCACACCTTGAAGAATGTTTTGAAGAAGGAAGGCTTGGCTACTGGTCTTGGCGACGAAGGCGGCTTCGCTCCAAAGATGAAGTCCAATGAGGATTCCTTGAAGTACATCATGGATGCAATCGCAGCCGCAGGCTACGAGCCAGGCAAGCAGATTGGTATTTCTCTTGACGTTGCTTCTTCTGAGTTCTACAACAAGGAAACTGGTAAGTATCGTTTCGATGGCGAAGAGCGCGAATCTGCTTACATGCTTGATTACTACGAGAAGCTCGTCAACGAGTATCCAATCGTTTCCATTGAAGATCCATTCCAGGAAGAAGGCTGGGATGATTGGGCAGAAATCACCAAGCGTCTTGGTGATCGTTTGCAGTTCGTTGGCGATGATTTGCTCGTCACCAATCCAAAGCGTTTGGCTAAGGGTATTGAGCTTGGTGCAGCTAACTCCTTGCTCGTGAAGTTGAACCAGATTGGTTCCGTCACCGAAACCCTCGACGCTATTGAACTTGCAACCAAGAATGGCTTCACCTCTATGGTTTCTCACCGTTCTGGCGAAACCCCAGACACCACAATTTCTGATCTTGCTGTTGCTAAGAACACCGGCCAGATTAAGACTGGTGCTCCTGCTCGTGGCGAGCGTATTGCTAAGTACAACCGCTTGCTTGAGATTGAGGAAGAGCTTGGTTCTACCGCTCAGTACGCTGGTTACAGTGCATTCAAGGCTTGCAAGAAGTATATGAAGTAACTTTCTACTTTTAAGTAACTTAAATCTTCTTAAGTCTTTAAGTCTAAACGGTCAGTCGTGTTTTCGGCTGGCCGTTTTTTGTAAACATTTTTGAAAAAATCAAGACACGCAAAAAATTTTTTTGAATTTACTTTCATTCTCAGCATAATGGTGATATTTTTGTGAGAAACTCGAAACAGAAGGAGATGTTTCATTATGCGAAAAGTAGCAGTTATCGGTATGGGAAATGTTGGCGCAGCTGTTGCTCACCAGCTTGTTGTTGGTGGTTACGCCGACGAGTTATACCTGTATGACAAGAATGAAGCTAAGGTTAAGGCTGATGCATTGGATTTTGAGGATTCAATGGATAATTTGCCTTTTAACGTAAACATTACTGTCAATGATTACGATGCTTTGAAAGATGTTGAAGTTATCGTAAGTGCTATGGGCAATATTAGACTTTTAGACGTTCCAAATCCTGATCGTTTCGCAGAACTTAAACATAATCGTGTTCAAGTTGAAGAAGTTGGCGCAAAGATTAAAGCTTCTGGCTTCCATGGTGTTTTAGTTGATATTACGAATCCTTGCGACGCTATTTGCCAGCTTTATAAAGAAACAACTGGTCTTCCTTATGAAAAAGTTATTGGCACTGGAACTTTGCTTGATTCTGCAAGACTTCATCGCGCTGTTGGTAAATTCTTCGGAGTGCATCCAAAAGCAGTGAAGGGCTATAGCTTGGGTGAGCATGGCGATTCACAGTTTGTTGCGTGGTCAACAGTTAAGGTTCTTGAACAGCCAATTGCTGAGCTTGCAAAAGAAAAGAATATTGATTTGAACGCTGTTGATGAGGAAACTCGCCAAGGTGGCTTCACTGTGTTCTATGGCAAGAAGTACACGAATTACGGTATTGCTGCCGCTGCAGTTCGTCTAGTTCATGCTGTTCTTTCGGATTCTAAAGAGCAGATGCCTGTTTCGAACTATCGCGAGGAATACCATTCTTATCTTTCTTACCCAGCAATCGTGGGTCGCGAAGGTATTGTAAAGCAGTGCAAGCTTGATCTAACTGAAGAAGAATTGCAAAAGTTGCAGCATTCTGCAGATACGATTTTAAGTAAAGCTCAAGCAAAATAATCTAAAATAATCTAAAAGTAATATAGCGATGTAATATATCGAAATATTATATCGGAATATTATAAAAGTAATCTAACGAAATAATTAGGTAGTAATGGTCAGTTGCTGTTTAGTAACTGACCATTATTATTGTGTTTTTCACGTCGAATACATCAAGTAATTTAGAATGTATGGTTATGAGGAAGCGCCGTACGAAAGCAGCAGGTGAAGAAACACAGTCACCGATGCATCAGCGTCGACTATTTTCAGGACCGCTTGTTTTTCTACTCATGGTTTTTATAGTTACAGTTGGTTCAATTGAGTGCATTTCTACAGTTAGAAATTATGCTCTAAGTTTGGCTGAACTTCACGCATTGCAGCGCGAAGAAAGTACGTTAAAAGAGCAAAAACGTACACTCGACAATAATATTGAACGCTGGAAAGATAAAGCGTATATTGCAGCTCAGGCTCGAGATCGTCTTGGTTTTGTTTTTCCAGGGGAACAGGCAGTTAGAGTGGAGCATCCTGAAGCTGTAACAGGCACATTGCCTAATGCGTTTGCGCAGGAGAATAGCGAAACTAAGAATCGTACTGTTCTACCTTGGTATAGTGATTTGATGTATGCAATACACAAAGCAGACAAGCCAGATAATTTGCCATTGCAATAAAATTACAGTAAAGCTGTGCTGGGAAAAATAAATATGCCAGAAAGTTCAAATATTATGCAAAAAAATGACAATAATCATTACTCTCCAGAAGATGGTGTAAAGCGTTTACTTAAAACGCCAGCAAGTGATGCTGAACGTGCGATTGTTCAGAAGCAGCTTGGAAGGTTTCCGAGGGGAATGGTTGCTGTTGGTGCGCGCTGCGTTTGTGGCCGGCCTCTTGCGGTTATAACAAGGCCGTGTTTGCAAGATGGCACACCATTCCCAACTACTTGCTATTTAACAAGTCCCGAAGCTGTAAAAGCAGTGTCTCATGTAGAGGCAAACGGTCTTATGCGAGAATTTAACGAACTGTTGCAGACGGATGAAGTTGTTAAGAAGCAGTATGAGCAGGCGCATAAGTATTATTTGGCATTCCGTCATGCGTTGGCTGTTTCGTTGGGAGATAGTGAAGAGCATATTAGCGATATGAGTGCAGGTGGTATGCCTGTGCGCGTGAAATGCTTGCACGCTTTGCTTGCGCAAACCTTGGTAATGGGCAAAGGTGTGAATCCTATTGGTGACATGGTGTTGGAGAGAATTAAGGATGAGTTTGATCCAAACGTGTGCCGTTGCACAACTCCATGGAGCGATGATTGTGATGCTGAAGAAACGGAAGTTGTTGTGGACGAAAAAAATAGTATAAAAAATACTAGAAAAAATGTTGGTAGTAATAGTGAAGAAAAATCTGTGACTGTTGCTGCAATTGATTGTGGAACTAATTCTATTCGTCTTAAAATTGCGCAAGTTTCCGAGCATGGAATGAAAGATATTGTTCCTAGAATGCTTCGCGTTGTTAGACTTGGGCAGGGAATTGACGAAACGCACCGCTTTGCGGACGATGCTTTAGCACGAGTTCGTGATGCTGCGCACGAATTTGCGCAGGTGTTAAAAGAGCATCCGGTTGATGCGATTCGTTTTGTTGCAACTTCGGCTACAAGAGATGCTGAAAATCGTGAAATTTTTGAGCAGATGATGGTTGATGAGCTAGGTGTTCGACCTGAAGTTATTAGTGGTACGGAAGAGGCGTCGCTTAGTTTTCTTGGAGCAACTAGCGTTGTTTCGCGCGATGATTTGCAGCCGCCGTATCTTGTAGTTGACTTAGGCGGAGGTTCTACTGAGCTTGTGCTTGGAGGGGATGGAGAGAGTTTGCCTGCTCACAAGGTTGCTGCAGCATATTCGATGAATGTTGGTTCTGTGCGCATGACTGAGCGTCATTTGCATACTGATCCGCCTACTGAAGACGAAATCCAAGCTGCAATTGATGACGTTGACAAGCATATTGACGAAGCTTTCAAAGTTGTTCCTGCTGGGCGCGTGCGCACTATTATTGGAGTTTCTGGAACTGTTACTACAATGGCTGCATTAACAATGGGCTTGAAGCATTATGATCACTCGGCTGTTGACGGAGTTAAAATTGGGCTTGATCAGGCGTACGCGGTTAATAACCGATTTTTGCGCATGACGCGTGAGCGTAGGCGCTCGTATGCGACAATTCACCCTGGGCGCGTTGATGTTGTTGGCGGCGGAGCTGTGGTGTGGAGTCGCGTGCTTGAGCGTTTGGCAAAAGCTGCGTACGAGGATCATGGTGGGGTGATGGATACTTTTGTGGCGAGTGAACATGGTTTGCTTGATGGCATTACGCTTGATTTGGGTCGCAGGCTGCTTGGTTTAGAACGCTGAGTTGAGTGTTTTTGACAAGTGTTTGATGAAGCTGCATGTTTGACGAGTGTTTAGTAAGTGTGTGTTTGTGTTTTCGCCACGCGCCGGCTTGTTCTTTGCAGTGATGTATGGCATAATAATTGATTGCTGCCTCTGTGGCGGAATTGGCATACGCATCAGACTTAAAATCTGACGCCCTTACGGGCTTGTGGGTCCGAGTCCCACCGGAGGCACGAACAAAGCGCTGTACAGTTTTAGCTGTGCGGCGCTTTTTGGTTTTCTGAGTTTTTGGGTAAGCGGCAAAAGTGTATCTGTTATTTGGGGTTATAGGCCAAAAAGTTTGTAAAGCTAAGCTGATGAATATTCTGCGGCACAAGCCACAAGCCTCAACACTGTTAAAAACTCAGTCAACAAACTGAGAAAGTAACACTGATAGCCCAAATACCGTTACTAACTCAGTCAGCAGACTGAGAAAACAACGGTTATGTGTTACTGGTGCAGTACGTAGACTGCGTTAATAACGAATAATTGTGATTTATCGTTACTCGCGCAGTACGTAATCTGCGTTAGTAACGAATAAACGGGGTTATATGTTACTGGTGCAATACGTAGACTGCACCAGTAATAGCGTTTGACGATTTATTATTAAACATTCAGCTAATACCTAATTCGAACGCAACTTAGCATAAGAAATAACCCACATTCGATATACCACGAGCCTTACTACCGTAAGGGTTATGAGCTTATTTTTTACACAGTTTTGTCCTATAATCCAGTTACAACCTATGCTTGGTTTGTGCTAAAATTTTAGCGTGATTTGTTAATGCAAATTTATTTGATACAGTGATATTACATTAGGAATTACAATGATTAGTGATAATAATAAGGCACTAAGGAAGTGCAATAACGTTTTTTGTTCTGAAGTTGGGAAATTACGTCGGTTAAGTTCGATTGCATTTATAATGCTAATTTCTTTTTCTTTAATTTGCTTCAGTGGATGTGCGGATTCAAATGCAGAATTTAAATCATTACAGAAAACTTGTGAGAATTTGAAAGTTAAAGTGAATGCTGCGAGTAAGTCTCTAAAAGATGCTGTAAATGATGCAAAAAATAAAACTAGTCAGATTTCTGCCGGGGATGTAGAAGATTCTTCAGTGCTTGATAACTTGAATTCTCTATTTGATGAAGTTAAGAATGAAGATTTTTCCACAATTTCATGCTTAGCAGATAATGCTGATGATATTAAAAAATCAAATAAAGAACTTAATAATCGTTTAGAAAACTATAAAGATAAAACAAAGCATTTGCAACAAGCTTCCGATGATGTTCAGGTTTCATATAGAAAGCATGTTCTCAGTGAAGCGAAAAAAATTGCGGATGATGCAGTAGGTAAAGTTAAAGATCCTAAAGTTATTGATAATCTTAATGAAGCAATAAACAACAACGATATTGATGCAATTCCTGATGCTGTAAAAGCTGTTAATGAAAGTATTGAGGCAAAAAACAAGGAAGATGAAGAGGCTCGTAAAGAATCTCAGAAAAAGCGTCTTCCAACTACCGTAAGGAAGCAGCCTACAAATAACGTTAATCCACAGCCTCAGGAGCAGCAGCCTCAGGAGCAGCAGCCTCAAACTAATCAAGCTCAGATATCTCAAAATTATGTGCATCCTGGATCTTTCTGCTCACAAGAAGGTGCTACTGGTGTAACAACTAAAGGAACTCCAATGGTATGTATAAGCCGTGATGGTGATAGGCCTCGTTGGAGAAGAGGATAGTTTTTACAAGTTATTTTTTTTTAAATTATCTATTGATGGACAGTAGTGGTTGCTACTGTCCATCAAGGTTATTTATATATTATTTTTTCTTAGACTCTACTTTTATAGAGAAAAAGAAAGTATTTAGAGTTAGAATTGTTCTTATTGATTTATTTTAAAATCACTTGTGAGGTAAATAGAAGATGGAAGCCAGGCAATTAGTTGAGTTATCTAAGCGTATAGATAAGTGGGCAGAACAATTATTGGATACTGGCAAGCGAAATAATCTTGTAAGTTTTAAAGATCGTAAATTGTCTATAGAAATATTGAAGCCAAGTGCAGAAGAGATTTTCCAAGAATTTTCTTCAGGTAATCCAAATCCTTTTACAATATTTGATCCAGCGCAGATTCTTGACAATGAGAATAATGATTATGACGATTCTTCTGTGTCAGATACAAATTCAGATAGTAGAGAAAATAAACGTATTTATAACAAAAACGATTTTCTTAATAGATTCTCTAATGAAATAAGTTCCTCACAAGTTCTTGCTTACAGCACTTATGGTAAGCCTATATCTGCTGTAAGAAATATTATGAAAACTTCTAATGAAATTATGAAAGAAACCGGTATAAATGTTGCGTATATAGCATTTGGATTTATTCATTGGAAAGATACTAATTACGCTGATACTGTTCGTTATGCTCCTATACTTTTAATTCCTATACAGATAACAAATAAATCTCTTGCTGATCCGTACAGAATATCTGTATTTGATGATGAAATTCTTATAAATAAAACATTTTCGTGCAAACTCAATAATGAGTATGGCATAACTCTTCCGGAATATAAAAATGGAACAACTCTAGAAGAATATTTTGAAAGTGTTCAAGATTTAGTTTCTAAATTAGGTTGGGAAATAACCAAAGAATGTAAAATCGGACTTTTTTCTTTCGCAAAAATAAATATGTATATGGATCTTAAGAATAACAAAAATAAGATTCTTAATAATTTAATTGTCAATAAGCTTTTAGGCGGTTCTACAGATTCTTATGACGAATCTGATGAAGATATAGATGAGTCTGAGGTTGGAAAGGATTCAATAATTGATTTATGCAATGTTGTTGACGCTGATTCTAGCCAAATTGATGCTATAGAAATGGCTAAATCTGGTAAAAGCTTTGTTTTGCAAGGCCCTCCAGGAACTGGTAAAAGTCAAACAATAACAAATATCATCGCTGAGTGCCTTAATGATGGTAAAAAAGTATTATTTGTTTCAGAAAAACTTGCTGCGCTAAAAGTTGTATATAACAAAATGCAGCAGACAGGTATTGCTGACTTCTGCCTTCAACTTCATTCAAATAAAGCCAATAAGAAAGATGTTATTAAAGATATATGTAATAACTTCGATATTCAAAAGAATGAAATTAATCAACTAAAAGTTGATGAGGAAATAAATGTTAAAGTAAAAGCAAAAGAGAAATTGGATTCTTATGATTACAATCTTCACAAAATAAATCCTGTAATTAATAAGAGTTTATATGATTTATATGAGCGTCTTGCAAAATTTGATAAATATCCTGATGTTATATGTGAGGTTCAAGATATATCTAAATTAGGATCAGATTATCTCGATAATGCCACTAATCTTTTAACAAAATATGTAGATTATCTTCCTACTATCGGATATGACTATCATGACAATCCTTGGTATGGGTATTTGAATCGAAATCTTTCCATTATGGAAGAAATGCGGATAAAGAATAGTGTTTCTTCTTCTGTTGATACGTTAGAAAAGTTATCGCAAATATCGAATGATATTTCTAAGCGTTATAATATTTGCTGCAAAAATTTGGCAGATATTTTCTTCTGGAGAAGTTTCTTTGAACTTGTTGGTGGTTCGTATTTAATTACTCCTGGTCTTCTAAATAAGCGTAATTTTGATATAGCTTATGATTCTTTGCAAAAATTGCAGTCAATTAGCAATTGGATACATGCTTCGATGCAAAATCTGTCTGACTGCAATGATGATATTTATAAGTTAAATGGTGTAGAGAATTACAGTGACCTGAAACACTTTAGTGGTGCATTATCTAGGATTTTTAACTCGAATTATAAAAAGATTGTTTCTGATATACGATTGTGCAAAAAAGTAAATAAAAAGCCTAAATATTATGAATCTGTTCTTTTAATGAAGAGCTTATCTGATTATCAGAATGCAATGAGTGAATATATTTATATTGAATCTTCTATCAAATCATTGCTTGGTCCAGCGTATAAAGGAATTTATACTAACTGGAATTATGTTAATAACCAAATGGAAGCTCTTAAAAATCTTATTGATAGAGGATACTCATTTGAGTCATTAGAAAAATATTCAAGTTTCTTATCTGAGAATAAATCTTTCATTGAATATTCTAATCAGATTGCTGGTATTCTAAGTGAAAATAATCTTCAAAATCTAAATTATATTTTCAATAGTTTTGACAAGAAGATTGTTGATTTTAATGTTTTAACTTTGGAAGATGCTAAAACTAGACTGAACTGCTGTCTTTCATCTATTAATGGACTGAAGTATTGGTGCGGTTTTAGAGATTTACTTGTTGATATTAAAGAGATTGGTATCCTTACATTTATTAACGATGTTATAAAGAATAATGTTAATGAAGATAGCATTGTAGGGACTTTTAAAAAGCAATTCTATTTGCAATGGATTGATTTACTTATTAGGCAGAATAGTACTCTGTCACAATTTAGTAGACTCTCACAAGATAGAGCAGTAAAAGAATTTGCAGAGAAGGACATTGAGCAGTTTAAAATAAATCAAATAAAGTTGCGTGAGAAGCTTTCATCTGCATGCCCTGAGTCTAATTACGCTGCATCTGGAAGTTCTTTAAGCATACTGTTGCGCGAAAATCAGAAATCAAGAAGTAAAAAGAATATACGCGAACTTCTTGAAGAAGCTGGAGCGCTTGTTCAGAAAGTTAAGCCGTGCTTTATGATGTCACCTTTAAGTGTGAGTACGTATCTTGACTATGATTCTATAAAATTCGATATTGTAATATTTGACGAAGCTTCACAGATGTTCCCTTGGGATGCGATCTGTGCAATAAGTCGTGCCAAGCAAGCTGTTATTGTTGGCGATTCTAAGCAAATGCCACCTACTAATTTCTTTAGCACTGTTATAAATAATGGTGAAGATGATGACGAAGATGATGACGATGTAAGAAGCTTTGATTCTATATTGGATTTAGCTTCTGTTGTTTTGCCGCAGGTCAGATTAAGCTGGCATTATCGCAGTCGCTGTGAGCAGCTTATTGCATTTTCTAACAAGAATTTTTATGATAATAAGCTTATAAGTTTTCCATCTTCTCAGTTTGATTCTGAGGGTCTAGGAATTGATTATTACTATGTTAATGGAGAATTTGATCGTTCTTCTCATAACAATAGGAAAGAAGCTGAGTACGTTGTTGATTTGATTTATAAGAACATTGATAAATATCCTAATAGAAGTTTGGGCGTTGTTGCATTTAGTCAAAGTCAGCAAAATCTTATTGACAAATTGTTGTTCAGGAGGCGTCAATCTACTCCAGAAAAAGAGTTTTTCTTTGATGAGAACAAAGAGGATGCGTTCTTCATAAAGAATCTTGAAACTGTACAAGGAGATGAGCGCGACACTATCATATTCAGCATTGGGTATGGTCCTGATTCTAAGGGTATACTTTCGCTTAATTTTGGACCTTTAAATAAAGAAGGTGGCGAAAGACGCTTGAATGTTGCTGTTACAAGAGCAAAATATAATATTCAAGTTGTTTCTTCCATGCATGCGATGGATATAGATCTAAGCCGCACTGAATCAGAAGGTGTGAGGCTGCTAAGAGAGTATCTAGATTTTGCGGAAAATGGTGAGATTGCTTTACAACGCAGTGAAAGTGTTGGAAGTACGGATCAGTTTGATTCAGACTTTGAATATGAAGTCTGTGAATTCTTGCGAAATCATGGGTTCTCGGTAGACACGCAGGTAGGATGTTCTGGATTCAGGATTGATCTTGGTCTGAAAATGCGCAATAGTTCTAACTATCTTTTGGCTATTGAATGTGATGGCGCTACATATCATTCTTCCAAGAATGCTCGTGATCGCGATAGGCTGCGACAAACAATTTTGGAGAACATGGGTTGGAAATTCTATAGAATTTGGTCAACTGAGTGGTTTAGAAATAAACTAGTTGAGCAGGAGAAGCTTCTGCATGCTGCTAATGATGCTGTAAAAATTCAGCATATTCATGAATTGAATTCGTCAGATAATAACTTACTACTATCTGACGAAGATACAGTTTTGTCCAATAGCTGCTCAGATGACTTGCATATGAATGATTCCATTCATGGAAAACATGTTATGCATGCAGATCTTTCTGATAAATGTGAAGAAAACATGAACAGTTTAAAAGAAAAATCTGTGGAAAATCTTGATGATATTGCACAACCTGTTGATAATAATCATTTTTCTTTTGAAAAATATAAGATGGCTGGCAGTACTAAAGATTGTAAAGATATTTTTGACAAGCATAAGAGCATAGGTTTCAAAGAAATTGTTAAGGATATTCTAGAAGTTGAAGCTCCTCTTTCAGAAAACCTTCTTTTGCAGAGAATTGTTTGGTATTTCCAGCGTGAAAAAGTTTCTTCAGCTGTGCAAAAAAGTTTTGACATAAAAATGCGAGGCTGTGAAGATTTTGGCATCATTCGTCGTAATGGTTTTATGTATTTAAAGGATGCCCATATTGCTTTCAGATTGCCTGGTGATATTCTCCGTGATTTTAAGCAAATTGCACCTGAAGAGATTGGTGAAGGGATGCTTGAGATTATTAGCAAAAATATTAGTGTGGCAAAGGATGGTTTATATCGCTTTATGATTGGGCAATATGGAAAGAAGCGGTTAGGAAGATCTGATACTGAAGCTTTAGATAATGCTTTGGATATGTTGCTGAAATCTGGTCAAATCGTAGATGATGATGGTCAAATAAGATTGAGTTAATATGTGAGAGACCATATCGCATCATGCAATCTACGCGAGTGCTTAAAAATCAACAAAATGAGACATTAATGCAGAAACGGTACTGCGTTAGTGTCTGAAGATTGGGGTTATGGGACTCTGCTGCAGAAACCGTACTGCACTAGTGTCTGAAAGCATACAAATTAGACGCGCGTTGGCAACTTGTTATACTCCGTAGGTTTAAGGAAATGACCAGTTTCCGCTTGTCAGCTTCCGCTTACACACTTATGTTGACAGCGTGTGATTACATAGTTGTAGATATGATAGTTTAGCAATTTGAACCCCGGCTTCGGCTGGGGTTTATTGCTTATAAGAGAAAATGCGAATGATATTGAGAAATAATATCGTTCCAGCATTTAGAGGAGGCTTAGCAAGTGCATAGTCATAACGGAGTAACTTCAACTAACAGCATTGATTCGCACTCAATAAGCGCCAACACTAACGCAAGTACCGCTGCCAACGCTGGCGTCAACACCAACGCAAGTACCGCTTCCGCTACCAACGCGAGCACCAACACCACAACCACTTTCAACGCAAACGCAGCTTCCCAAGCAGCTGCAATCCATGCAAGTCACACTCACCAGCATCGCTTACTTCTTACTCTTTCTCTTACTTCAATCGTATTTTTTGCCGAAGTAATAGGCTCTTTCCTCACGAATTCTCTTTCGCTTCTTATTGACGCAGGTCACATGCTTACGGATATTTCCGTTCTTGCAGCTTCAACTGTTACTGCAATTCTTATGCGCCGCCGTCCAAGCAGTAAGCGCACGTGGGGTTGGGCTCGTCTTGAGGTTATTACTGCTGCAGCCGGTGCTCTTATTTTGCTAATTGTTGGCGTATACGCTCTTGTTGAAGCTGGAATGCGTCTTTTTGGCAACGGTCACCAGGGAATTCACGATGTAAATCAACTGCTTTTCTTCGGCATACTCGGCCTTGCTGCAAACCTTGCTTCGCTTGTAATTCTTATGTCTCAATCGCAAGACAACATGAATATGCGAGCCGCATTCCTTGAGGTTATGAATGACGCTTTGGGTTCTGTGGCGGTTGTAATTTCTGCAATTGTTATGATGAGCACTGGTTGGGCTGGTTTTGATGCTCTTGCCGGCGCGATTATTGCTATTCTTATGATTCCGCGCGCTCTGAAGTTGCTTAAGAATGCTGTTAAGGTTCTTCTTGAACAAACTCCAGAAGGTCTTGATCTAGATAAAGTTCGTGAGCATTTAGAGCATGTGCCGCATGTTCTTGCTGTTCATGATTTGCACGCAAGCACTGTCTCTACTGGCATGCCAATTTTTATGGCTCACGTAGTTGTGGAGCCGAACATGACTATGGCTCAATGCGCTCAGGTGCTTTCCCAACTTCAGGATTGCTTGCGTGAGCATTTTCCTGTTTCTGTTTCGCACACTACTTTTCAGTTGGAGCCTGAAGGCTATACCACTTCTAGTTCTTCTGAGCATCACGAGTAATATTTGAAGCTTGGTTATTATTTAACTGTGTTGCATTCGTTTTTTGAAGTAAAGTGTAAATATGCCCTTAAAAGAATTAATTGATAATCCACACAGTGAGCGTGTGCGTAGGCTTGTAGCGTTGAGTCGAGGCAACTCGCATGCTTCTAAGCGTTTTTTGGTTGAAGGTCCTCAAAGTGTTCGTGAGGCTGTTCGTTACGCTTCAGATTCAATAAGTGATATTTACGTTACTAAAGAGGTTTGCGTTAACAATGAAGAAGATGCTAATCAATCTTCTTCTTTGCAAGAAATTATTAAAGAAGCGTTATCTAAAGATTTATATGTTCATCCTGTTGAATCAAGTATTATGCAAAAAATAAGTTCTGATTCGCAAGGAATTGTTGCTGTTAGCGATGCGCAATTTTTAGATGAGATTTACGTAGGTGAGTTTAAGAATTTGCAAAAGTCTGTTAGTGCAGAAAACTTTGTGAATGCAGAAGGCTCTGAGCGAGCAGGCAATACAAATAATCCTCTTTTGATTGCAGCTTGCTGGCAGGTAAGAGATCCTGGTAATGCGGGTGCGATTATTCGTGTTGCAGATGTTGCAGGCTGCGATGCTGTTGTTTTTGTTGATGATTGCGTAAGTCGTTGGAATTCTAAGCTTGTGCGTTCGACTGCTGGCTCGCTATTTCATCTTCCTGTAGTGCAATTAAGCGTTCAAGACTGGTTTGATTACGCTAAAAAATCAAATATTCGCGTTATTGCAGCGGATATTTACGGAACTGATCAGCTGAAACCTGTGCCTTTCCCAAAGATTCTTGCAAATACTGAGCTTACCAACTCTTCTTTAGCAATCTTATTTGGCAACGAAGCGCGTGGTCTTCCTCAAGAAATATTGCAGCAAGTTGACAATATTTCAATTATCCCAATCTATGGTAAAGCGGAATCAATGAACCTTGCAACAAGCGCAGCAGTAATGCTTATGGGCTTGGCTATGTCTAGTCATGAGCGAAAAATATAGCTTTGGGCAGTATTTTTAACAGTGTATAGAACATAATGAAACATGTGGATACGCGTAATACAGATAGGAAGGGTGCTGTGACCGATAATAAGCCATTCGACGTTAAAGCTGTAACTCAAGCAGTCAAAGAAGGTATTGCTCGTGCTGCTGCAGCTCAGAACATGGACGAGTTAAAGGCGGTGAAAACTCAATATGCTGGTGCTCAGTCAGTGATGACTCTTGCGAGCAAGGCTATTGGTTCACTTCTTGCAGATCAAAAGAAGGAAGTTGGCAAAGTAATGTCAACTTTGCGAGCTGATTTTGGACGTGCATTTGCTCAGGCTTCGGAGCGTGTTAAATCTGCTGAAGAAGCACGTATGCTTTCTGCTGAAACAGTTGATATGACTCTTCCGGTGAATCGCAAACCTCTTGGTGCTCGTCATCCGATAGCTCGTATTATTGAAGATTTTGAAGACTTCTTTATTTCTATGGGTTGGCAAATTTCTGCAGGTCCAGAAGTTGAAACTGAATGGTTTGATTTCGACGCTTTGAATTTTGGTCCGGATCATCCTGCTCGCCAAATGCAAGATACTTTCTACGTTCAAGGAAATCAAGCTAAGGATGCTGCAGGCTTTGTTGGTTCAAACATGGTTTTGCGCACGCAGACTTCTTCTGATCAGGTTCGCGCATTAATTGAGCGTGGAGTTCCTCTTTATATTGCTTCACCTGGTCGCGTATTCCGCACAGATGAGCTTGATGCAACTCACACTCCAGTATTCCACCAGTGTGAAGCTTTAGCTGTAGATAAGAACTTGACGATGGCTGACTTAAAGGGCGTTCTTGACCGTTTGGCTGTTGCAATGTTTGGTCCAGATGCTAAAAGCCGTTTGCGTCCTAGCTACTTCCCATTTACTGAGCCTAGCGCTGAGCTTGATTTGTGGTTCCCAGATAAAAAGGGTGGCCCAGGTTGGATTGAATGGGGTGGCTGCGGTATGGTCAACCCAAATGTTTTGAAGTCTGCAGGTTTAGATCCGCAAGTTTACACTGGCTTCGCTTTTGGTGTTGGTTTGGAACGCACTTTGCTGCTTCGTCACGATATTAACGATATGCATGATTTGGTTGAAGGCGATAAGCGCTTCGCACAACAGTTTGTAATGGGGGAGTAAAACTCATGCCAATGGTAGATATTGACTGGCTTAAAGATCATGTTGAAGTGCCAGAAGGTTTAACTTACGAGCAGCTTGCTAAGGATTTAGTGCGCGTAGGTTTGGAAGAGGAAGAAATTCATACTTCGCAGGTCACCGGCCCAATTGTTGTCGGTTATGTAGTAGATGCTACTGCCGAACCGCAGAAAAATGGTAAAACTATTAATTGGTGCCATGTTGATGTTGGTGAAGAGTACAACGATGTTGATGAGAACGGTAAGAAAGTTCCTCGTGGCATTATTTGTGGCGCTCCAAATATGGCTGCAGGTGAAAAGGTTGTTGTAACTCTTCCTGGCGCTGTTCTTCCTGGCGATTTTAAGATTGAGCCTCGTAAGACTTATGGTCATATTTCTAACGGAATGTGCGCATCCGAGCGTGAGCTTGGTTTAGGAGATAGCCACGACGGCATTATTTTGTTGCGTGAATATGGTTTCACTAAGGCTGAATATGATGCTCTGAAACCTGGCGATGATGCTATGGAATTGCTTCATCTTAATAAGCCAATTTTGGAGATTAATATTACTCCAGATCGCGGTTACGCGTTCTCGTACAGGGGTGTTGCTCGCGAGTACCATCACTCAACCGGCGCATCTTACACAGATCCTGTAATAGCTCTTAATGAGCAAGCTGCAAAATTTATGGACTCTCAGAATCATAAATCTGCAGATATTCAGGTAAGCATTGAAGATACGAACCCAATTCACGGTGTTGCTGGTTGCGATCGTTACTATGCTCGTGCTGTTAATAATTTCAGTTCAGATGCTAAAAGCCCTCACTGGATGCAGCGTCGTTTAACTCGTGCAGGCATGCGTAGCATTTCTCTTGCTGTTGACGTCACTAATTACGTGATGCTTGACTTAGGCCAGCCTTTGCATGCTTACGATTTGGATAAAATTGAGGGTCCTATTGTTGTTCGTCGTGCTCGTTCTGGTGAACATCTTACGACTTTAGATGGTAAGGATCACGAATTGCACATTGAGGATTTGGTTATTTGCGATTCTCCTCGTGGAAATCATGGCTCTCGTATTCTTGGTTTGGCTGGCGTTATGGGTGGCATGTATGGCGAAGTAACCAGTGAAACTAAGAATGTTTTGATTGAGGCAGCTCACTTTGATCCTGTATCTATTGCTCGAACCGCTCGCCGTCATAAGATTCCTTCTGAGGCTTCGCGTCGCTTTGAGCGTGGTGTTGACACTGAGTTGCAACCTGCTGCAGCTCAAATGGCTGCAAACCTTTTGGAGCAGTTTGGTGGTGCTCAGCCATCTTCTTATCCAAATGATGTTAATAATACTCAGTCTCGCAATGTGATTGTTTTCAAAGCTGATGAAGTTAAGCGTGTTGCTGGTCTTGATCTTGATTTGAACCGTATTAGTGACATTCTCACCGATATTGGTTGCTCTGTTGCAGGTGGTGGAAATGGTTCATTCTCAGTTCTTCCCCCAACTTGGCGTCCAGATTTGAATGAGCCTTGCGATTTGGTTGAAGAGATTGCTCGACTTGTTGGTTACGACGAGATTCCTGTTAAAGTACCTGCTGTTCCTATTGTGGGAAGAACTGGTTTAACAGAAAAGCAGGCAACTCGTCGCGCTATTGCTTATGAGCTTGCAGAAATGGGCTTAGTTGAATCTTTAAGCTACCCATTTGTTGGTGAAGAAGATATTAAGGCCTTCCGCGAAGATGTTGATGAAGTTGACAAGGTAAGTGTTCGTATTGCCAATCCTTTGGCAGGAGATCGTCCTTGGCTTCGCAGATCAGTTCTTATGACTTTAGCTGGAACTGTTCGTCGTAATCTTCGTCGCGGCTTAGATAATATTTCAATGTATGAGCTTGGTCATGTTTACTTTAGTGATCCAAACGCTCCTGCAATTCCTGCTCTTCCTGGTTCTGTGCGACCGTCTAATGCAGAACTTGCTGCATTAGATGCAGGTTTGCCGGATCAGCCTTTGCATGTTGCTGCTCTGCTTACCGGTCATGCTGAAGAAACTGGCTGGCTTGGCACTCATCGCGATGTTGACTGGAGTGATGCTGTTGAAGCAGTTCAGCGTTTAGCTAAGCGCATTGGTGTTCAATTCGTGTTAGATCAATTTAACGCTGAGGATGCTCCTGTTTCTTGGCATCCAGGTCGCAGTGCTAGCGTTTGTGTAATTGCTGAAGACGGCTCTAAAGTTTCTATTGGTGTTGTTGGCGAATTGCATCCTCACGTGTGCGATGCTTTGGATCTTCCAAAACATTCTGCAGCGTTTGAGCTTGATTTGACTTCTTTGTTTAACAATATGCAAATGAAGCCAGTTCAGGCTAAGCCGATTTCTACATTCCCACCAGTTAAGCAAGATTTTGCGTTCACTGCTCCTGTTTCGCTGAAGGCTCAGGTTTTGCAAGATGCAATTGAAAAAGCTTCAGGCGATTTGTTCGAATCTGTTGAGCTTTTTGACGTGTATGAAGGCGAGCAGTTAGGTGAAGGTTTGCGATCTCTTGCATATTCTGTAACCTTTAGAGCTGCAGATAGAACTCTTTCTGGTGAAGAAATGGAAGCAGTTCGTAAGGAGATTACAAAGTCTGCTGCAGCATTGCACGCAACTTTGCGCGTATAAAACTGTATTAAATAAGCATAATGCGATTGTGATTCCATGTTTTATTGGTTTCACAGTCGCATTATTCTGTTGTTATAACAAATTTTTTGAAATAAATTTCATATTTCGTAGATATTTACACATGTAATCGTATATATTTATGTATAAATGTTTTTTATGAAAGGTTCTGTAAAAAATTATGGTTAATTCTAAGCAGGATGCTGAAATAGATGATGACGGAGATGTTGTTTTTAAGCAACAACGTCCCTCTACAAAAGCTGCTAGATTAGATGCTATTGAGCAGGCTTTGTTGTCTGAGGTTATTACGTCTCAGTCTCAGCTTTCTAAGGTTCTTGCTCTCCACGGCTTTAATGTTACTCAAGCTACTTTAAGCCGCGATTTAGATGAGATAAATGCTGTTAAGATTCGTTTAACCGACGGTAGGATTGCCTACGTTTTGGGGGATGGCACTGGAAATCGTCATGCAATGGATACTGTTCGTATAGATCAGCAGGTTGCTCGAACGTTATCTGGTCTTGTTACGGAAGTTGCTCACGCAAATAATATTGTTGTGATTCATACTCCATCTGGAGCCGCACAGTATGTTGCTAGCGTTATAGATCGCCAGCCTTTGAAGGGTATTTTGGGCTCTGTTGCAGGAGATGACACTGTTATTATGGTTTGCGTTTCCAATGAAGAAGCGGAAGAAAGAGCAAACTGGATGCTTACTGTTGCATCTCGCTAATTATAGAAAAATCTTAGTCGAAAATTTATTTGCGAAAATTTATTCGTGAATATTTATATTTATAACGTGTACAGTGCAAATTATGCTGTACACGTTTTTATATGTATAAGTATGATTTCTAAATTTTATATATTTTTTCACGTAATGTGACAAAAAAATAAAAATACAACAATTTGTGACATGTCTATTGCGTTTATCTCATGTGTATAATATGCTCTATATTGTTTAGTTATACAAAGCGCTGCATATGGAGGTCACATGAATACTAATAAGCGCATTGTTCTGGCGTACTCAGGCGGCTTGGATACTTCTGTAGCAATTCCTTACTTGAAAGAACAAACCGGCCAAGATGTTGTTGCCGTATCTCTTAATGTTGGTCAAGGCGGCGAAGCTCTTGATGCAATAAAGAAGCGCGCATTAGCTTGCGGTGCAGTAGAATCTTATGTTGTTGATGCGCGAGATGAGTTTGCCAACGATTATTGCATGCTCGCTTTGAAAGCAAATGCAATGTACGAAGATGTGTATCCTCTTGTTTCTGCACTATCTCGTCCACTAATTACAAAGCATTTAGTGCATGCGGCGCACGAATTTGATGCGGATACTATTGCTCATGGTTGCACCGGAAAGGGAAACGATCAAGTTCGTTTTGAAGTTGCTATCAAATCCTTAGATCCACAGTTAAAAGCAATCAGCCCTATTAGAGATTTGTCGCTTACTCGCGATGTTGAAATCGCTTTTGCAAACAGTCACCAGCTTCCAATTGAGCAAAGTAAGAAAAGCCCTTACTCAATTGATCAAAACGTTTGGGGTCGCGCAATTGAAACAGGTTTCTTGGAAGATCCTTGGAATGCTCCAACAGAAGAGTGCTATTCTTACACTCAAAATCCTATGGAGTCTCAAGAGCCTGATGAAGTGACTATCACTTTTGAAAAAGGTGTTCCAGTTGCTATTGACGGTCATAGTGTAACGCCTTTGCAAGCTATTGAAGAAATGAACGCAAGAGCAGGTGCTCAAGGAATCGGTCGAATTGACATTATTGAAGATCGTTTAGTTGGCATCAAGTCTCGCGAATTGTATGAAGTTCCAGGAGCTCAGGCTCTTATTACTGCGCATCAAGAGCTGGAAAACTGCTGTTTGGAACGTGAGCAGCACAGGCTAAAGCGTGATCTTGATAAAAAGTGGGCAGAATTTGTTTACGACGGTCAATGGTTCTCTCCAGTTGTGCGTTCTTTGAATGCGTTTATTAACGAAACTCAAGAGCATGTTTCTGGCGATATTCGAATGACTATGTACGCCGGAAAGGCTGTTGTTACTGGTAGACGCTCCGAAGAGTCTCTGTATGACTTTAACTTAGCTACGTACGATTCTTCCGATACCTTCGATCAGCGTGCTTCCAACGGTTTTATTGAAATTTACGGATTGTCAAATACTGTTGCTGCAGCTCGTGACATGCGCGTTTCAAAAAACAATTAATTTGGATTTGAGGTAATAATGATTTCTCACGATACAACAAAAAACGCTAGCAATCCGATTGCATTGTGGGGCGGGCGTTTTAGTTCCGGCCCATCTAAAGAGCTTGCTGCATTAAGCAAATCAACACAGTTTGATTGGCGATTAGCTGATGATGATATTGCTGGATCTAGAGCTCACGCGTTTGCGTTGTATCGTGCAGGTCTTCTTAGCAAAGAAGAGTATTCAGAGCTGATTTGCTCATTAAATGAATTACAAAATCAAGTTGATTCAGGAACTTTTGTTCCTATTGAAGAAGACGAAGATGAGGCAACTGCGTTAGAGCGAGGATTGCTTGAAATTGCTGGAAGCAAGTTAGGCGGAAAGCTTAGAGCAGGTCGTTCTAGAAATGATCAGATTGCAGCGCTTATACGCATGTTCTTACGCCGACATGCTCGATTTATTGCAAACCTACTGCTAACAGTTTGCAAAGCTTTAATTACGCAGTCAAAAAATGCAGAAGATGCTGTAATGCCAGGGCGAACTCATATGCAGCATGCTCAACCTATTTTACTTGCGCACCAATTAATGGCTCACGTTTGGCCACTACTGCGCAACATTCAGAGACTTGTTGATTGGGATTCACGCGCAAACGAAAGCCCTTATGGTGCTGGAGCTTTAGCTGGAAACACTCTTGGTCTCAACGCTGATGGCGTTGCTAAAGAGCTTGGTTTTGACGCTGTTTGCGCAAACTCTATTGACGCAACTGCAAGCAGAGATATTGTTGCTGAATTTGCATTTATTTCAGCAATGATTGGCGTAGATATTTCCCGGTTAAGCGAAGAAATTATTATTTGGAATACGCAAGAATTTGCTTTTGTGCGCTTGGATGACGCTTATTCAACCGGTTCTTCTATTATGCCTCAGAAAAAGAATCCAGATATTGCAGAGCTCGCAAGAGGAAAGTCTGGCAGATTAATCGGCGACTTAACAGGATTAATGGCAACTCTTAAAGGTCTTCCTACTGCTTATGCTCGCGATCTTCAAGAAGATAAAGAAGCTGTTTTTGACCAAATTGACACGCTAGAAGTGCTACTTCCAGCATTTGCAGGAATGCTAAAAACTATGCAGTTTGATTTTAAGCGTCTTCGTGAGCAATCAGCCACAGGTTTTGCGCTCGCAACAGATATTGCAGAATGGCTGGTAAAACAAGGTGTTCCATTCCGTAATGCTCATACTTTGTCTGGTTTGTGTGTAAAGCGAGCAGAAGAAATCGGCGGAGATCTTGCTGATTTAAGCGACGACGATTTTGCGAATATTTTAGACGGATTTATTGATTGCAACCAAATTCCTAATCTTAGAAAACTGCTTTCAAGTGACGGATCTGTTGCGTCTCGTTGTACTAGAGGCGGAACTGCACTAGTGCGAGTTCTTGAACAAATAAATGAAGCTGAATCTAAAGTAAATGAATATAGTAAGTTTGCTTCTTCTACAAGTGACGGTTCCGCTTATAGTTCATCTTCAAAATAATATTGTGCAAAATTGAAATATTGTGATTATGCTTTTGACAGCTTTGTAATAGTGTCTGCCTGTACTGCAAAAATTAAAAGGCTTGCGGACGCGCATAGCGCCCGATATTTCGGAATTTTTGCAATAAGGAGATACGAATGGCTCAGGTCAGGAATTACAAGGAAGCAGGTTTTGCTTCTTTGTTTGAAGAGCTAAAGTGGCGTGGATTGATTTCTCAATCTACAGACGAGAAACAGCTTGCTCAAGCACTTGACGGAGAACCATTAACGTATTATTGCGGCTATGATCCTACAGCTGCATCTTTGCATATTGGAAATCTTGTTCAGCTTATTAACATGCGCCACTTGCAGGCAGCAGGTCATCATCCTATTGCGCTTGTTGGTGGAGCAACTGGTTTGATTGGTGACCCTCGTCAAAGTGGTGAGCGAACTTTAAATTCTAAAGATATTGTTGCTGCATGGGCTGAACGTTTGCATAATCAGATTGGACGTATTCTGCCTCTTGATGGAGAAAATCCTGTTCGTTTTGTTAGCAATTACGACTGGGTTTCTAAGATGTCTGCTATTGATTTCTTGCGAGATGTTGGCAAAAACTTCCGTGTTGGCACAATGATCGCTAAGGATATTGTTGCTCGTCGCTTGAACTCAGATGAAGGTATTTCTTTTGCAGAGTTTAGTTACCAGGTTTTGCAAGGAAACGATTTCTTGTATCTCTTTGATAACTACAATGTCACTTTGCAGCTTGGTGGATCTGATCAGTGGGGTAATTTGACTTCTGGCATGGATCTGATTCGTAAGGTTCGCGGAGCTTCAGTAAACGTATTTACTAGCCCGATTATTACGGATAATCAGGGTCGCAAGTTTGGTAAGTCTGAAGGCAACGCAATGTGGCTTGACCCAACAATGTTAAGCCCATACCGCTTCTACCAGTTCTGGTTTAATCAGCCTGATGATGAAGTTGTTAAGTTACTTAAAGTTTTCACATTCTTACCAAAGAGTGAGATTGAGCGTTTAGCGCAGCAAATTCAAGAAGATCCAGGAAGCCGTGAAGCTCAGCGCGTGCTTGCTTGGGAAGTTACAAGTTTTGTTCATGGTGAAGATTTAACTAACCAAGCTATTGAAGCTTCTTCCGCACTGTTTGGCCGTGGAGATATTAAAAATATTGATGAGCAGACTCTTGAGGCTGCTTTAGATGGCGTTAAAGTGAAGTCAGAAGATGGTAGCTTAGATTTTGCAAAGTCTCACAATGGGGATCGTATTGTAGAAGCTGCGGTTTCTGCAGGTTTGTTCCGCACGATTTCCGAAGCTCGTCGCGCTATCGAAGCTGGCGGTTTGTATCTAAATAATGAACGCGTTGAAAGCGTTGACGATGTGCTTGACGATGCTTCCTTCTTGCATGGTCGTTTTGCTTTGCTTCGCCGCGGTAAGAAAGCTATTGGTGCTGTAGAGCGCGCATGATTTGTTTTTAATATTAGATTAATATTAATTTATTGTTTATTAGAATTTGAAAGGTATGCCGATAATGGGCGAAGAGCGCGGATCACGTAGTGGCAAGTCGTTTGGTAATCGTGGTAATTTTGGCCATCGAAACGGTGGTAAAAGTGGTGAAAGACGCGGTGGTTTCCATAAAGATGGATTCCACAAGAGTGGTTCTAAGAGAAGTGGTTTCCGTTCTGAAAATCGCGACGGAGAACATCGTTTTAACCGTAATCGCCGCTTTGATGATCGCCGTGATGATCGTCGTTCGCGCGATTTTGAGCATGGCGGTGAAGAAGGCGGAAATCCTCGCTACAAGAAGTTTGATGGTGAAAAACGTTTCGACCGTCGAAATAATCACAACGAGAATCGCAGAGAAAATAATCGCGGTGGAAACTTCCACAAGGATTTCCATAAAGATTCCAGAAGTGATTTTGGCGATAATCGTCGTGATAATCGCAGCGAAAATCGTCGCTTTGACAATCACCATAATAATCGTTACGACCGCAATGATCGCAATGATCGTTACGACCGCAATAATCGCAATGAAAATCGTCGCTTCGACGAACATCGCAGCTCTGAGCGCCGAAACAGCAATGCGCATGGCAATGTCAGATTTGAAAATGGACCTCGTCGCAATTCTGACGGAACGGTTTCATATCCATCACAAAACCCTTATACCGCGCGTCGCCCTGGCGAGCCTAAAATGCCAAAGGGTCTAGAGTGGGCAATGCTTTCTAAGGAAGACCGTGAGCGTTTGCGTGGCCTTTCCAAGGAGCATGCTGAAAATATTGGTCTTCATATTCTTGCAGCCTACGTTTTGCAGGAAGAGAATCCTGATCTTGCTTTGGAACACGCAAAATGGGTTGCTAAGCAGGCTTCAAGAATTGATTTTGCTCGCGAAACATTAGCTTTTGTATCTTATCGTCAAGGCGATTACAAGCTTGCTGCTAAAGAATTCCGCACTGCAATGCGCATGAACGGTTATCTCGACTACCTGCCATTTATTGCAGATTGTGAGCGCGGCATGGGCAATCTAGATAAAGCCTTAGAGATTTGCATGTCAGATGAAGCAAAAAGCCTTAAGGGTGAAGTTAAAGCCGAAATGTTCCTAGTGTACGCCGGTGTTTTGTTTGATACTGATCATGCAGATAAAGCTATTGAGCTCGTTCATGCAATGGGCCGTTCAAAGGGCTTACCTGGAGAGTATCGTATGCGTGCCGTTCAAGCTGAGCAGTACTTCTTAGAAGAAGCAGGCAGAAGCGATGAAGCCGTAGAATTAGAATCTTTGCTCGACAGTCTTGAAAATCAGTATGCTGATGCTGACGATGACGATATTAACACAGATGATATTGTTATTGACTACGATTTGGAACATTTGAACGACGCCATGATGGATGAGATTGGTGTAAGTGAAGATGATTGCGAATTTGCTCCAGAAGAAGATGAATCTGAGGATTAAAATCATTTAAGGCTATTTTTATGCAACTTGAAACGAGAAAGAATTTTTCTGCAAGTACTCGTCCTTTAAGTGAAGCTTTTAGCTTAGCTTTGCTTGATTTGGATGGTGTTGTTTATAGAGGCGGAAATTCTGTTGAGTATGCTGCTGAATCGATTGAGTCAGCTCAAAAACGCGGAATGTTTATTGAATACACAACAAATAATTCTTCTCGTTTTCAAGCTGTTGTTGCCAAACAATTGGAAAGTTTTGGTCTGAGTGTAAAACCATGGCAGATTATTACTTCATCTGTTGTTGCAGCTCGCATGGTTGCGCGTCATGTTGAGCCAGGTGCTCGTGTTCTAGTTCTTGGTGCTGAGCATTTGCTTGAGGAAGTTAAGCGTGTAGGTTTACAGCCTGTAAATTCTTGTAAAGATAATCCGCAAGCTGTTATTCAAGGCTGGTATCCTCAGATGACTTGGCAAGAAATGGCGGAAGTTTCTTTTGCTGTAGAGCACGGAGCTAAATATTTTGTTACAAATCGTGATTTAACAATTCCTCGTGAACTTGGAATAGCTCCTGGATGCGGCTCAATGATTCAGGCTGTTATTAATGCTACAGGGGTTGAGCCTGTTTCGTCTGCTGGAAAACCTGAATCTGCAATGTATGACGAGGCTCGACTGCTTGTTGCAGCAAATGCTGAACATGTAAAAACTAAATTTGAGTCAGCAGATGAAAATTATACTGAAAAGGACGAGTTTGGAAATCCTGTAATAAGTATTTCTAAATCTCTTGCTGTAGGAGACCGTCTAGATACTGATATTGAAGCAGGAACAAGGGGAGGCTACGAGTCTTTGCTTGTTCTTACTGGAGTTACGAATCCTAGAATGCTTATGCTTGCGCCGAAGTATTTGCGACCAAGCTTTGTTTCTAAAGATTTGCGAGGACTTAACGAGTCCCATAACTGCCCAGAGAGAGTGGACGAGCATACTTTTATTTGCGAAAATGCAAAAGCTGAGCTTACTGATAATCGTATTATTGAAGTAAATAATCTTAATGATTGCAATGCTTTAAGGGCTGCATGCGCGTTGACATGGAGTTTGCAAGATAATGGTGAATCTCTTGAAAACTATACTCTTCCGGAGTTTTCATTATGAGTTTTAATGAAGATTTGCGAATTTTTGTAAACTCTTCTTCACATAAACGTTTAGATTGTGCTCTTGTTGCCAGAGGATTAGCAGAAAGTAGAACAATAGCTAAGCGTTTAATTCAAAATGGTGCTGTAAACGTAAATAATAAAACTATTAAAAAATCTTCTTTTCTTGTAGAGGATTCAGAAGAAATAGTTATTTCTAAATCAGAAGGCGTAAGCTCTTTTGCTAAATATGTTTCTCGCGGAGCTCTTAAGCTAGAAGGAGCTTTTGAAGCGTTTTCTAAATACGGTTTATCTACTTCCAAGTCAACTAGAGCATTAGATATTGGTGCGTCAACAGGCGGATTTTGCGACGTTCTTTTACAAAGAGGAGTTGAGCATATTATTGCTCTCGATGTTGGTCATGGGCAGCTTAATCCTAAAATTGCGAATAATCCTAGAGTAATCGAAATGAGCGGAGTAAATATTCGTAACGTTTACGAAGAAGATTTGCCGTATAAACCTAATCTGATAGTTTCGGATGTTTCTTTTATTTCTTTAACATTTGTTATTCCAGTAATTTCGCGCATTGCTGAGCATAATGCAGATGTTGTTTTACTTGTTAAACCTCAGTTTGAGGTTGGAAAAGGAAATCTTGGAAAAGGTGGAATAGTAACAGACGAATCTTTGCGTCTTAAAGCGTTAGAAAATGTTGAAAATTGTGCTAAAGATAATAATTTGACGATTGTTTCAACAGTAAAATCTCCTATTGAAGGCACTCACGGAAACGTAGAATATTTGCTTTATGCGCATTTTGAAGGCTGATAATACAAATACTTACGCCTAATATACGTAGAAGAATTACAATAGTACTGTTATTTGAAAACAGTACGAAGGGTATTTGTGATGCAGCAACATTTCGATGAAAATACTGCTTCTGCGCCTCGACGCGCTCTTGTAGTAACTCATGCGAGACTTGATAGCCACAGTGCTGTAGTAAATCAAGTTACTTCACAGCTTACTCAAGCGGGTTTTCTAGTTGATGTTTTTCACAGTGCTGCCGTTTCTGACTTTTCTAAAACGCCTACTAATTTAGTTGATGAGCATACTGAAATTGTTGTGGTGCTTGGGGGAGATGGCACCATGCTTCAGGCTGCAGAGTTAGTGCATTGCACTACCGTGCCAATTATTGGAATAAATCTTGGTCACGTTGGTTTTTTGGCAGAATTCGAAAGCTTCCAAATTGATGAAGCAATTAGAAGAATTGCCAATAAGGATTATTCAATCGATCGACGTATGGAAGCTCATGTTGACGTGTGGCTTCCTGGAGAAACTGAGCCTTTAAGAGACTGGGCTTTGAATGATATTACGCTTGATCGTGCAGATCGTGGGCGAATGGTAGAGCTTTCAATACGAGTAGATGATGTTGAAATGTCATCTTTTGGCTGTGATGGTGTAATAGTTTCAACTCCTACTGGTTCAACAGCTTATGCGTTTTCTGCAGGTGGCTCAATTATGTGGCCAAATGTTGAAGCTCTGCAATTAGTTCCTTTAGCTGCTCACGCGCTTTTTGCTCGTCCGCTTATTATTGGCTCAGGATCTACTTTTACGATTGATATTCTTGAAGAATCTTCTTCGGGAGGCTGGATTTGCTGCGATGGCAGGCGTCAGCGTGCTCTTCCTCAAGGATCAAGGATTCAAGTTCGACAGTCTAAAGATGAGCTTTTGCTAGCTAGACTTTCGGGAGCGCCTTTTACTAAGCGTTTGGTTACAAAATTTGATTTACCAGTAGTTGGTTGGCGAGAACATAACAGTAATCAGTCAAACCGTAAATAATCCTACTTAACTAATAGCAGTAAAAACGAGGTATAGTGTGCTTGAAGAATTAGAAATACGCAATCTTGGGCCAATTTCACACGCGCTTATTACTCCTTCTTTACGAATGACTGCGATTACAGGTGAAACTGGCGCTGGAAAATCAATGCTTTTAAGTGCCATAAAACTTATCTCTGGTTCGAAATCAGATTCTGCTAGAATTTCGCCCAATGCTAAAGAAACGTGGGTGCAAGGCGTATTTAGCATCCCAAAATCAGGCGAAGTGGAAGAAATTGTTAATCAAGCTGGCATTGAGCTTGAAACTTCAGAAATTGATGAAACAAAGTCAGATATGTATGTTGCAAGAACTGTTCCTAAACATGGTCGCTCAAGGGCAACAATATCTGGATTCGCTGTTCCAAAAACTTTGCTTGAAGACGTATGTTCACAAATGGTCACGATTCATGGTCAAAGTGATCAGTTACGCATAGCAACTAGCGCAAAACAGCGCGAAATGTTAGATCTAGTGGCAAAGAATAGTGAATTAGCTAATAAGTATTTTCAAGCTTATCAAGCTTTAAAAGATGCTCAAGAAGCGTGTAATCGTCTTGAAAACCAAGAATCTTCCGCTCGTCAGAGAGCTGACTATTTGAGAGAGTCTTTAGCCCAAATAAAACAAGTAGATCCAAAACATAATGAAGATGAAGAATTGCGTGCAAAGCGCGAGCGCATTGAAAATTCTGCGCAAATTATTAACGCTGTGAGCACAGCCTTATCATCGCTTGACGTTAGTCAAATCGACTATAGTGCTTCATCGTCATCTTTAGATGCAAGAACGCTTATTGATCAGGCTGCTCAAGCATTGCGAAATATTAGAGTTGATAATTCATTTAGTAAACTCGCTCAACAGCTTGATGATATTCATGCGCAACTGGACGATATTGTAATGCAGCTTGCTCAGCAGATTGATTTTGATGCGAGTGAGGAAGATTTAGATTCTTTAAATGCAAGAATACATGATCTTAGTGAGCTTACGCGCAGATGGGGGCCAACTTTAGATGATGTTCTTAATTGGGCGCAAAAAGCTCAGTTTGAACTTGAAGATTTAGATGATTCTCCAGAAGCTATTGAGCGCGCTAGGGCCGCTTGTAATAAGCGTTACGATGAAGCTTTTGATTTAGCCAAGAAATTATCTGCCACTCGTGTGAAAGCAGCTAAAAAGCTTAGTGATGATGTTAGTAATGAGCTATCTTCTTTAGCAATGGATGGCGCTCAATTAAATGTTCGAGTAAATTCTAGAAGTGAGAATCAAGATGGTTTCGTTGATCTCGATTCAAACGGCATTGACGATATTGAGTTTCTTTTTAGACCATTTCCAGCTTCGCCAGATTTACCAATGGGCAAAAGTGCTTCTGGCGGTGAGCTAAGTAGGCTGATGCTTGCAATGGAACTTGTTGTTGCAAGAATGCGCGAGCATGATGATAAAAACATGACTTTTATTTTTGACGAAGTTGATGCAGGAGTTGGTGGCGCTGCAGCAGTTGAACTAGGAAAGCGTTTGGCTAAACTTGCTAAACATTCGCAAGTGATTGTTGTTACGCATTTGCCTCAAGTGGCCTCTTTTGCTGATGCTCAATATGCTGTGCAAAAAAATATTTCACCTGTTAATAATGGTGATTTTGAAAGTCAAGAAGCGGATACTACTGTTAATCTACTCGAAGGTAAATCTCGTGAGCTGGAAATCGCTCGTATGCTTGCTGGAAGTAACTCTAAAACTTCGCTTGAACATGCGCATGAATTGTTGGAAACGAGTAGAAAGATAATTGATGACGCTGCAGAATAATAATTCGTTTTTTAAGGCTGCTATTTTTGATTTTGACGGAACTCTTATTGATTCTCTTGGAGTTTGGGATGATATTGATAAAAAGAGTTTCGCAAAACGCGGCTTAAATGTTCCGGATATTTTTGCAAATACTACAGCAGCTATGAATCCTCGCCAAATTGCAGATTATGTTATTGAACATTACGGTTTTAGTGAATCTCCTGAAGAACTAATGAAGGAGTGGTCAGATATGGCGTTTGATGCTTATGCTAATCATCTTCCTCTTAGAAAGGGAGCTTACGACTACGTTAAATACTTGCGTTCTAAAAAAGTAAAGATGTTTCTTATTACAACTCTTTCCAAAACTTTATGCCAGCCTGCGTTAAGAAGGCTTAATATTTTAGATTGTTTTGATTTTTTGCAATTTGGGGAAGATCTATCTAAAGAAGGAAAAAACAGTTATAAAACTTATGTTGATATAGCAGAAACTCTTAAGGTCGCTACAAAAGATTGTGCAGTTTTTGAAGATTCTGCAACTGCGCTAAATTCTGCTCAACAAGCTGGAATGAAAACATACGGTATTGTAGATGAATCGTGCTCAAAAAATGATTTAGACTTGCCATTTAGGAAATGCTTAGAAGTATTTTCCAACTTCGATGATGCTCCAAAAAGTTGATGAGGTTTCACATACCCCGGGTTTTGTCGCGTACACAAGTGCACACGGATGGCCATCCATCTCGATTTGACGTTACCGCCAAACTCTAGCAGTCTACCCGAAGACTCAGGCGAGCAGCCTTTAAGCGTCTTCTGCTTGACCTTGCTCCCAATGAG
Organism: Gardnerella sp. Marseille-Q9691; assembly: GCF_046507715.1. Classification (NCBI taxonomy): domain Bacteria; kingdom Bacillati; phylum Actinomycetota; class Actinomycetes; order Bifidobacteriales; family Bifidobacteriaceae; genus Gardnerella; species Gardnerella sp. Marseille-Q9691. Next base: position 295,542 of record NZ_JBKFXI010000001.1, read on the forward strand.
GCTTGCCATGCGACTAACTGTTACCAGAAGTCCGGTGGTCTCTTACACCGCCGTTTCACCCTTACCCAAACGAAACGTTCGGGCGGTCTATTCTCTGTTGCGCTATCTCTCAGGTCGCCCTGGGCGGACGTTATCCGCCATTGTGCTCTGTGGAGCCCGGAAGTTCCTCAGTCACTCCGAATGAACATTGTGACCGCGGCCATCGTGAAACCTCAACCTTCCCAAGTATAGCAGATATTGTTCATATCGTAAAAAATTAGTTGTTTTGCGTAAATTTTCGAAATAATTATGAAATTTTTTGCTTAAATTTAATAACTTGCTAGTTTCTTATTGATTTAGCAGATATAATAGAAGCACCGACGGCATCGTGGCAGTCGGCTGATACAAATCGAACTTAGGTTCGAATCTATATGGGGAGGTTTCGCATGGAAATCGTCATTACTGGTCGTCATACGCAGATTAATCAAAGGTTCCGTGACGTTGTAGAAAGTAAGATGAATCGCGTAACCGCTATTGCTCCTGATGCGCAGCGCGTTCAAATTGTGTTGACTCATGAAGGTAATCCAAGGCAGGCAGATACTGCAAAGCGAGTTGAAATTACTGTTGTTGCAGGTAGCACCGTGATTCGCGCAGAAGCTTCTAGCACTGATCAGTACAGTGCTCTCGACATGGCTCTAGATAAGTTGACGCTACGTTTGCGCCGCACGCGTGATCGCCGCAAGGATCATCGCCGCGGATACACGGAAATGGTTCCTGTTGATATGGGCGCTGTTGAGCCAGAAATTGACATGAAAATTGAGGAGCCTAGTGAGGATGTTGCCAATAGTGCAGATGCAGCTGTTGCTTCTGATTTAGGCCCTGGTGAGTCTGTGGAAGTTAGCGTTGGTGACACGCCTATTGTTATTCGACGCAAGCTTCATATTGCAGAGCCTATGAGCATTGATGAAGCTTTGTACGAGATGGAATTAATTGGTCACGATTTCTTCCTGTTTGTTAATAAAGAAACAATGCGACCATCTGTTGTGTATCGTAGGCATGGATGGAGCTATGGTGTGTTTGAGATTGATACACCTGAAAATGTTGCTAAGAAAAAGTAATAATAAAATAATTACGAAAATTAATAAAAGTATTTAGGAGTTTGTAAAAATTAAGTTAGATTAACAAAATGCCCGTCGGCTAGATGGCTAGGCGGGCATTTTATTTGTTACACCGACTCGCGTGCTTATAAAAATCGCTGCCGTCGCGTAATATAGGCACAGTTTACGTCTATGTTGGCTAGGCCGTCTTCATAGACATGACCTAAGGGAGCAAAACGTGGTAGATATCGTCGATAAAGCCTTGCGTATGGGTGAAGGCCGTCAGTTAAAGCGCCTTGAGAACGTTGCCAAGGCTGTGAATGCGTTGGAAGATGAAATTTCTGCGCTTTCCGATGAAGAATTGAAGGGTCAAACCGCTAAATTTAAGCAGCGCTTAGATAATGGTGCAAAACTGGATGATTTGATGCCTGAAGCCTTCGCTACTGTTAGAGAGGTTTCAAAGCGTACGCTTGGCCAGCGTCACTTCGATGTTCAGCTTATGGGCGGTGCGGCATTGCATTGGGGCAATATCGCAGAAATGAAAACTGGTGAAGGTAAAACACTTGTTGCAACTTTGCCAAGCTATTTGAATGCTTTGGAAGGCAAGGGCGTTCACGTTGTTACAGTTAACGACTACCTTGCAAGCTACCAGAGTGAGCTTATGGGTCGTATTTACCGATTCCTCGGCATGAGTGTTGGCTGCATTATTACCGATCAGCAGCCACCTGAGCGTCGTAAGCAATACAACGCTGATATTACTTACGGCACTAACAACGAGTTTGGTTTCGATTACTTGCGCGATAACATGGCGTGGGAAAAGAGCGAGCTTGTGCAGCGCGGTCACCACTATGCTATTGTCGATGAGGTTGATTCTATTCTTATTGATGAAGCTCGTACACCTTTGATTATTTCTGGTCCTGCTGAAGGTGATGTAACTCATTGGTATCGCGAGTTTGCAAAGCTTGTTTTGAAGCTTAACCGTGATGTTGATTACGAGATTGATGAAAAGAAGAAAACTGCAGGTATTCTCGATTCTGGTATTGCTAAGATTGAGGATTACTTGGGTATTGATAACCTTTACGAGCCAGCTAATACTGCTCTTATTGGTTATTTGAACAATGCTCTTAAAGCTAAGGAACTCTTCCTTCTTGACCGCGATTATGTGGTTACTAATGGTGAGGTTTTGATTGTCGACGAGCATACTGGTCGTGTTCTTCCAGGACGTCGTTACAGTGAAGGCTTGCATCAAGCTATTGAAGCTAAGGAAAACGTGGAAGTTAAGGCAGAAAATCAGACTTTTGCTACTATTACTTTGCAAAATTACTTCCGCATGTATGACAAGCTTGCTGGTATGACTGGTACTGCAGAAACTGAAGCTGCAGAATTTATGGGAACATACAAGCTTGGCGTTCTTCCAATTCCTTCTAATCGTCCAGTTATTCGTATGGATAAGGATGATTTAATCTTCCGCACTAAGAAAGAAAAGCTTACTGCTATTGTGCGCGACGTTGCTGAACGCCATGCAAAGGGTCAGCCAGTATTGCTTGGTACTGCTTCTGTTGAATCTTCAGAAATTCTTTCTTCGCTTCTTGATGTTGCTCGCATTCCTCACCAGGTTTTGAATGCTAAGCAGAATGCTAAGGAAGCTGCTGTTGTTGCTGTTGCAGGCCGTAAGGGTGCTGTAACTGTTGCTACTAACATGGCAGGTCGTGGTACTGATATTATGCTCGGCGGCAATGTTGAGTTCCTTGCAGACGCTAAGTTGAAGTCTGAAGGATATTCTCCAGACGATACTCCTGAAGAGTATGAGAAGCGTTGGCCGGGCGTTTTGGCCGAAGTTAAAGAGCAGGTTAAGGACGAGCACGAAGAAGTTAAGAAGCTTGGTGGCTTGTATGTGCTTGGTACTGAACGTCACGAATCTCGCCGTATTGATAACCAGCTTCGAGGCCGTTCTGGTCGTCAGGGTGATCCTGGCGAATCCCGCTTCTACTTAAGCTTGGAAGATGATTTGATGCGCCTATTCAACACTCAGCTTGTTGCTCGTGTTATGGCTAAGGGCTTGCCAGAGGGCGAACCAATCGAATCTAAGTATGTTTCTAACGGTGTGCGCACGGCGCAGAAGACTGTTGAAGCTCGTAACTTTGAAATGCGTAAGAACGTTTTGAAGTATGACGATGTTATGAATAAGCAGCGTACTGTTATCTATGCAGAACGTCAGATGGTTCTTAAGGGTGAAGATATTCATGAGGACATCTTGAAGTTCATCAGTGACACTGTGGAAAGCTATGTTCGTGGCGCAATGAACGGTTCTGATAAGCCAAAGAACTGGGATTTGGACGGCTTGCAAAACGCTTTGTTAGCAGTTATGCCTGTTATTCTCGATTGGGATCAGGTTCGTGAAACAATTTCTAAGCTTAAAGGTGAAAAAGCTGTTATTGCTTTGCGAGATTTGATTGTTGATAACGTAAACAATTTCTACGATATCTTTGAAAAGCGCATTGGATCTGACGCAATTCGTCAGATTGAGCGCCGTGTTGTGCTGGCTGTGCTTGATCGCAAGTGGCGTGAACATCTTTATGAGATGGACTACTTGAAGGATGGTATTGGTCTTCGTGGCATGGGCCAGCGCGATCCTCTTGTTGAGTATCAGCGTGAAGGCTATCAGATGTACAACTCCATGATTGAAGCAATCAAGGAAGAAAGTGTGCAGCTTCTGTTCCACATTAATCTTGAGCAGGTTGCTTCTACAGAAGATACTTCTTCTGATTCTTCTGTCGATGAGGATGTTGCTCAGGCAGAAGCAGAAGTTGATTCTCAAGATCAGCAATCTGGAATTGTTGGACCTGCACCTTTGAGCCATGCTGAAGGCGATGTTCCGTTAAGCATGCGACCAAAGAACGAAGAGTGGAAGACCCCTTGGTCTGATGGTCGTACGTTCCCAGGAACTAACAAGAATGATGAATGCCCATGCGGTTCTGGACGTAAGTACAAGCTTTGCCATGGACAGAATGAAGCTGAAAACTAAGCAAAACTTAAACTAGAACTTTAAGTGAAAATTTAAGCTTAGAAAAATAAAATAAAAATAAATAAGCTAAAAGTAAAGTAGAAGGCTACATACGTTTTGTATTGGCCTTCTACTTTTTTATTCACAATACTTTTATGCAATCTATAAAGCGTTTATTTTGCAGACATGTTTTTTATGCTTTTGTTAGACTCTAGCTCCATGCCCATAATCTCTATAATCTTCTTTATAAGGATCTGGTTTTTTACGGCTTAAAAAGATCCCTAATCCGCCTAAAAGCATGAAGATTGCGCTTATAATTCCAACAATAGTTGCGAGCGATGGAATAAAAGCACTCAAAATAATACCAGCAATACCAACAGCAAAAACAGTCCATAAAACAAATGTAACTGGAGAAATATCTTCCAACTTTGGATTAGGAGGCACAAAATCATCGCCATACTCGTCCATAGTCGTATCTACGTCAAGCCAACTTGAGCGAGTATTGTCGCGTGGTCCGCTACTATTTTTTGCAATCAAATAAAAATTATGTGCATTCTCTTTCTTCTTAGCATGCTTTTCAAAACTTTTTGCGTCGAGAGAATTAGAAATATCTTTTAAATCATCCGAATGATCCGCAATAAAATTCAGCCAATCATCTTCGAAATTTTTACTATTCTTTGCATCGTCATTATTTGATGATTGTGACATTCCTTTTCCGTAACGGTGAGGGTCGTTGGTATCCTTAGAAGAAGTCATGAATTATACTCTAGCAAGTGTGCCTGATTCTTGGTGTGCAAATTAGCGGGTGTCTGCTTGCTTGCAGAAAGGATAAGCTATGTTGTACTGGTTCTTCGTGAAGGGTCTTGGGGGTATTGCCCGCATGAGGATTCATCCATCAGCAAAAGGCGTTCAAAATGTTCCTAAAAAAGGTGGAGCAATTATTGCAGCAAATCATCTTGCTGTTATTGACGATGCTCTACTTCCTTTAACTTGCCCACGTATGATTCACTTTATGGGTAAAGCCGAATATTTTGAAGGAAAAGGATTAAAGGGACGTTTTAAGAAGTGGTGGTTTACTTCCGTTGGTGTGTTCCCAGTTGATCGTTCTGGTGGTTCAAAATCTCTCGGTGCTCTAAATCATGCTCGTGAAATTATAGAAAAAGGTCAGCTTTTCGGCATTCATATTGAGGGCACAAGAAGCCCAGACGGAAAACTGTATCGAGGTCATACTGGTGCTGCTCGTCTTGCTCTTGAAACTGGATGTCCAATCATTCCTGTGGCAATTATTGGCACAAGAGATTTGCAGGTTCAAGGTCAGATAATTCCTGCCAAAGGCAAAACGCAGGCAATCTATGGTGAGCCTATTCAAGTAGAGCGTGTAAAAGACGAAAGTGAGATTACTCACGAGCGTCTTCGTGAAATTACTGATCAAATAACGAAAGCAATTCAACAGATGAGCGGTCAAGAGTACGTTGACGAATATGCTCAAACTGTAAAAGAACGAATGCGTCAAGCTGCAAAAGATAATCAGGCTAATAAGCAATGACGTGCACTAATGCACGTTAGTAACAGTTGGAAAGCTGTAAGCCAAGAACCAGTGAAGATGGCAGATACAGTAAGTTAACTGTATCTTAGATTACTGTAAGAGTAATAACAGAAGGATTGCCGTGTGAATCCTTCAAAGGAACTTCGCTACCAGCTCCAGGAGATTGGAACCTAACTACATGCATATAATCTCCAAGAGGAGCCGATATTTTAACCTGTAGACCAAGGCTTTCAATAATCCTACGAGCTTCTGCAGTGTTTTTGCCGCAAACATTTGGTAAGGTAACAGATTTAGGTCCTTTTGAAACAACAACTTTTACACTGTCTCCCCAGTGCATTTGAGTGCCAGCGTCAACCGAAGCGCTAATAATCCTACCTTTTGCAACAGTATCGCTATTTTCCTCTTCGTACTTTACGTCTAATTTAGCACCGCTAAGAGCAACGTCAGCATCATCCTTAGTGTGATTAACAATATCCGGCATTTGAACAGGCATAGGTCCTTTAGAAAGAAGCAAACTAACTTCCTCATTGTGATTCATGCGCGTGCCCGGTTTAGGAGTAATGTCAACAACGCTTCCTTCTGGGACTTCAAGAGAGTAAACGTCGAGTGAAGTTCGATGAATAATATGAGTAAATCCAGCTTTACGAAGTGCTTGCAATGGTTTCTTACCATTACGAGTTTTTGGATTAGTAATATCAGACGGAATTGTAGCTTTTTTAATACCGCGCGAAAGTATAATACGAAGCTTACTATTCGAGTGCTTACTAATGTGACTTCCAACAACATCAGGCACAGTGGCAAGAACTTTCCCTGAATCAACATCGTCACTGTAGTCTTTGGAAACAGTGTAAGGAATTCCAGCAACCTTCAAAGTATGCTCATATTCTTGCCAACTAATATCTTTAACTTTGCAAGCTGCTTGATTTGCGCATCGAAGATCATCCGGCTTAGGAAGCGTCCAGTAGCTGCCAGGGCCTAGGAAGTACCAGAAGCTTCCAATAGCACCAAGAACTAGCACTGCAATAACACTTCCTACTGCAATAGCAATTACTCGCTTTTTAGAAGATGAATCTTTTTTAGAGTCTGAATTAAAACTTGCAGGATGCAATGTTGGAATTAGTGGATTTATAGAAGTCTTATTGCGATTAAGCTCGTGTGAATCAATTGCAATAGTTGGCATATTGCTGTCGTCAAATTCTTCAAGCGGATTGCTTTGAGAATCAGAGTTAGTATTTTCTTCAGATTCTACAGCGGCAGTGCTTATTGCTTGAGTAGCATCTAAATCGCTTGTAGAATCATCTGAATCTTGAGAATACTTATAATCTTTAGTTTTATTATCGCTATCAGACTTATCAATATCTGTAAGGCGCAGATTATCTAGAGGAGATAATGAGTCGGAATCTTGCTCTTCCTTAACAGCATCAATTTTATATTGCCAGTCTTCAGCACTTAATTGTTTTGAAAGATTTCGCAATTGCGTTAATGCTTCGATAGCATTATCTGGTCGATCGTTCATATCGCGCGCAGTAAGCTTAGATATAAATTGCGCAACTTTTTCGTTAATATCTGGGCACGCTGTGCTTATTGAAGGAGTGTTTTCGTGAACATGCTTAAACACTAGCGTTACAGGATTGTCTGCAGTAAAAGGAACTCGTCCCGCAAGCATTTCCCATGCCATCATTCCAGCAGAATATAAATCACCTTGAGGTGTTGCAAGATTGTTCTCAATAAGTTCTGGAGCAAGATAAGCCGCAGTTCCAAGCAATAATCCGGTAGAAGAAAGAGTTGCTTGGGATATTGCGCGAGCCAAGCCAAAATCAGTAATCTGCACGTGACCGCGATCATTAATCAAAATATTTTCAGGCTTAATATCTCTGTGCACGACTCCAGCTTGGTGTGCGGAAGCAAGACCGTCTAAAGTTTCAGCCAACAAGCGTAAAGTATCGCGAACACTAAAAGTGCCTTGCATGTTCATTTCGTAGCGCAAATTAACGCCGTGCACATACTCCATAACAAGATAATCAAGACCGTCGTATTCACCAGTGTCATAAACTTGAACAATATGCGGGTTTGCTATAGCTGCTGCAGAAGTTGCTTCTCTGCGGAATCTAGCAATAAACTGCTGACGATGTACTCCTTGAGCAAGCTGAGTGTGCATTATTTTAATTGCGACAGGCCTATCGAGACGCTCATCCTGCGCCTGGTACACCGTAGCCATACCACCTTGAGCAATTTTACGCACAATACGATAGCGATTTTCAATGCACATTCCAGGCTGAACCTGAGTAGCTTCATCCATTGTCACAATCCTTATACGCGTAAACCTTGCTTACTATTTACAAGCCTACGTATGATTTTACAAGTAACGTAGTAAGTATGGTTGCTTTCGATAGTTACACTCAAATACTATTGTACATTACGCCATGCTTCAGGTATAAAGCGTTCGCTTATATTGTGAAGTATTGCTTTACCGCTGCCACTTAGAGGACTTTCATCAATTGAATTATTTGACTTCTGCCAAAGATTCATAATACGCTGTTTTGAACGTTCAATAGCTCCCGAAGTATGGTAGATTTGTATTATTTTTTCAACGTCGCTTTCACTGCGTTCTTCGCTTGTATAAGCTTTCGTTAGTATTTCTTTTTCTTGGTCACTGCCGTATTGCAACGCGTCTGCAAGTAGCACAGCACGTTTTCCTTCGCGAATATCTCCACCAATAGGTTTTCCTGTAAGCTTGCTATCTGAAACAATGTCAAGCAAATCGTCAGCAAGCTGGAAAGCAATCCCAAGAGGATCTCCAATAGAATTAGCAAGATTATAAGCATCGTTTGGATTCATTGATGCAGCAAGAAAACCAAGTGTTAAAGGAGCAATAGTTGTATAACTTGCTGTTTTCCACCTAAACACATTAAGAGAAGACTGTGCAAGCTCAGATGGATTATCAAGTTGCATCATTTCAATAGACAAATCCAAAACTTGACCAATACCTACATTTCGTTGCATTGAAGCAAAAGCTTGAAGTAATTCTTCACTATAAGTAAAATATTTCGCCGAATTTCTAGTAATATCAAAGCTTTCTGTAGCAAGCAAATCACCAAGCATAAGGCCAAGCCCTGAGCCTATGTGCTTGTTGTTGCATACAGAACTTAATGCACAATATGCACTCGGTTTTCCACGTCTTAAAGCTGACTCGTCAATAATGTCGTCATGAATTAATGCTGCGGTTTGAAATACTTCTAAAGCACAAGCAATATCAAATAAAGCTTTATCTTGAATCTTATTCGTAGTTTTTTCGCTAGAAGCAGCATTATAAGCACTTATAGTAAGTAGAGCTCTCAGCCTTTTACCGCCTTCGCTAGAAACGATAGCTTGCTTTATTACCTGCTGTAAAGTTGTTTTACAGGTTGAAGAAAGATTATTTTCGGCGCTTGTGCAAAATTGTTGCGAAATTAAATACGCAATTCGAGATTCAATAGCAGCAAGATTGCAAGTATCGTCCGTTAAAGTGCTCATATTATGAAAGTTATCCACAGGGCTGAACAAGTAAAACACAATAGTTTACACGATTTAATGAGCTTATAACCGTTGCAATCGTTTTTTATTGAATACTATTTCGCATATTGAGAAACTTACACATATCAAGAATTACGCTCGTAAAGCTTGATTTAATAATAAAAAATTATGAGCAAATACATAAATGTATATGTGCAATACACATTAATGAAGGGGAGTAATTATTATGACAGTAGCAGGTATTGATTTAGAAGAGAAGATTTCGCATAGTTGCATTGATGATTTTGATACTCAAAGCATATTGGAAGTTTATGGTGAAAGCGCTGATCTTTGCGATGATTCAATAGATTTTGTTGGATTGGATAATTTTACTAGTTTTGCTGGCCAAGAGATTTCGGACATTAAAGGAAAAATATATCCTTCAAAAGAATGTAGCTTCTTTATGACATTCTCAAAAGAATATGCGTATTTTAATTGTGACGAAAATTCGCAATGGGTTAAAGGCATACAGCATTGGATTCCAACAGTTTCAAAATCTTTTATTCAAAACGCGAATATAAACGGTAAAGAAAGCGCTGTTAGAAATACTGCATGTGTTGCTTTCGTACGATGGTGCGACATGTTTCTACACGACAAGAAAATGTTCGGATATGATTTAGTAAATCTTGCTATTGGAATGTTCCACAATATTAACGTCCGCGACGCAATGCTTATATCTATTTTAGATGAAAATCAAGAATGGTATGACGACAATGCTCTAGCAGAATTCGCATGGTATCCGCACACGCCTATGGTGTCAGATAGATTGCGCCAATTTTTAGAAGCTAAGTTTATTCAAACAAGCAAAAAGCCGAATATAAAAAGAGCAATAACAGCATGCAGAGTGCTACAAGTTATGGCATTTGCTACACAAAGTATACCGGAGCTAACAGTGCAAATTTACGCACTTTTAGCCTATATTAGCTGGTGGTTTAGGCTAGGTAACGTTAAAAAATATACTGAGCGAGCATTGAGTATAGATAGTGATTGTACAATGGCAAAAATTGTTGAAGGAGCTTATGAAAATAAGCTTGAACCAGCCTGGATATCAGAATGCGCCACGCCGCAAGAAAAATAAGGGGGAATAATCGTCGTGCTTAAATGGTTTACTACTTAAGGTAAAACTTGCCCTTGCTTGAACTATGCCTATATGCGCTGCAAGGGGATACTACAGGAGGAACAGTTTGACGAGCGAAGTTGAATCATCAGCTGATCAGAGCGAAGAGCAAGATGGTAATAAGCCTGTAAAAGCACGTAAAACAAGTACTGCACGACAAAGTCACGCTCGCACTTCGTCTGCTGCTAGTAAAACGCGTAGTTCTCGTTCAAAAAAAGTAGTTGAAAATCAAACTGATACTGAGTTAGGTTTGAGCGAAGTTGAATCTGAAGTTGAAGCAGAAGTTCGCAACAATAGTGATAACAGTATCGATAATGCTCAAAATGATGCTATAGAAGATGGTGATTCATTAGCTATTGACGATTCATTAGACGACGCTCATCTTGACGATGAGGATCAAATGAATTTGGAAGATTTGGATGATATTCATCCAGAAGATATAGCTGATGTTGATGATCTTGGAGATGTTGATGTAGATGTTGATAGCGATCTTGAAGATGATGTAGATGATCTTGAAGATACTGAAGACAATGATCAGCATAAGCATGATGTTCCTCAAGTTCCACAGGCTAAGGGCGCATTTATTGTTCGAGATGACGATGATGACGATAATCTAACTCCTTCCGGAAATCCTAAGCGTCGAGTTATTGCTACAGGAGCTACTGCTGACCCTGTTAAGGATTATTTGAAGCAGATTGGCCGCGTGAGCTTGCTGAACGCTGAGCAGGAAGTTGATTTGTCGGAACGTATTGAGGCTGGCTTGTACGCTCAGCATTTACTCGATACTGAGATTGACAATATGGAATTTAAGCGCAAGCGCGAACTTAAGTGGGCTGCGGCAGACGGTAAGAAAGCTAAAGATCATCTTTTGGAAGCAAACTTGCGTCTTGTTGTTTCTCTTGCTAAGCGCTATACCGGTCGTGGAATGCTTTTCCTTGATTTGATTCAGGAAGGTAATCTTGGTTTAATCCGAGCTGTAGAAAAGTTCGATTGGAAGAAGGGCTTTAAGTTCTCCACTTACGCAACATGGTGGATTCGCCAAGCAATCACTCGCGCTATGGCAGATCAGGCTCGTACAATTCGAGTTCCAGTGCACATGGTGGAAGTTATTAATAAGCTTTCTAGAGTTCAGCGTCAAATGCTTCAAGACTTGGGTCGCGAGCCTACGCCAGATGAGCTTGCGCGCGAGCTTGATATGCCAGTTGAAAAGGTGCAGGAAGTACAAAAGTATGGGCGTGAGCCTATTTCTTTGCATACACCTTTGGGTGAAGATGGCGATTCTGAGTTCGGAGATTTGATTGAGGATACTGATGCAATAGCACCATCTGATGCTGTAGCATTCTCTCTTTTGCAAGAGCAGTTCAGGCAGGTTCTTGAAACATTAGCTCCTCGGGAGGCTGGTGTTATTAAAATGCGCTACGGTTTGGAAGATGGTCAGCCTAAGACTTTGGATGATATTGGTCGCGTTTATGGCGTTACTCGTGAGCGTATTCGCCAGATTGAGTCCAAGACAATGTCTAAGTTGCGTCATCCTTCTAGATCGCAAACTTTGCGTGACTTCTTAGATCAGTGATTTTGTAACGTTATATTGCAAAAGTGTCGTGTTTCTACTTTAGTTAAGATGCGACACTTATTGCTTAATAGTTAGCTTATATAAGGGGTAGAAGTGGTCTCTAAAGAGCAAGAGCAATATGATGCCGACAGTTTGACAGTGCTAGAAGGCTTGGATGCTGTAAGAAAGCGTCCAGGAATGTATATTGGCACTACAGACAGCCAAGGATTAATGCATTGCCTCTGGGAGATTATTGACAATGCGGTTGACGAGGCTTTGGCTGGAGCTTGTGACCATATTGTTGTTACTCTTCACGACGATGGATCTATTGAAGTTGCAGATAACGGTCGTGGCATTCCAGTAGACGTTGAGCCTAAAACAAAGCTCACTGGTGTTGAAGTTGTTTTAACTAAACTTCACGCTGGAGCAAAGTTTGGTAACGCTTCTTATAATGCTGCAGGCGGTTTGCACGGCGTTGGCTCTTCTGTTGTAAACGCTTTAAGTTTGCGTTTGGATGTTGAAGTTGATAGAGACGGTAAAACGCATCATATGGCGTTCCATCAAGGGCATCCTGGTGTTTATAGTGATGCGGATCCGGAGCATCCATCTCCAGCATCTCCGTTTAAGCGCACGCGCAAAAATAAGCCTACTGAGCTTGAAATTATTGGCACTGTTTCGCCAAAAACTACCGGAACTCGTGTACGCTATTGGGCGGATCCAGAAATCTTCAATTCTACTGCTCATTTTAGCTATGAGCAGCTTATTGCTCGCGTGCGTCAAACAAGTTTCCTAGTTCCTGGCTTAAAGATTACTGTTATTGACGAGCATGTTCCTGAAGGTGAATCTGCAAATATTGAAGAAATTGATTCTCCTGAAGATAATGTTGCAGACGATAATGTTGCAGAAAATAATATTCTTGAAAATCAGTCTGATAATAGCGATGACTCTGTGGCTGAATTTGAAGAATTAGAATCTGAAACAACATTAGAAGATGAAGATAAGTCTGAAGATGAGACTGAAAATATAGCGACTGAAAATTCTGAATCTGAAGAATCAACAGCACAATCTATTGCAAATGCTGAGTCCGCTAACTCAATGCAAAATAAGCATCACCCTCGCGTGATTGAGTTTTTGCATAATGGTGGCGTTAAAGATTTCGTTGATTTTCTTTCAAAAGGTGAAGCAGTATCCGATATTTGGCGTATTTCTGGCGAAGATACGTATGTAGAAGAAACGCAAGCCGTTGATTCTGCAGGAGATTTACACGCGCAGCAGGTAACTAGAAAATGCGGTGTTGACATTGCAATGCGCTGGGTAAACGGCTACGATTCAACGATTATTAGTTTCGTAAACGTTGTTGAAACTCCTGGCGGAGGCATGCATGTTGACGGATTTATGCAGGGATTAACTAAGCAGATTCGTAAAGCAGTGGAAGATAATGCTAGAAAGCTTAAAGTAAATCTTAAAGACGCCAACACAAAAATTGAGCGTGACGACATTATGGCAGGATTGGTAGCAGTCGTAACTGTTCGAATTGCTGAACCTCAATTCCAAGGTCAAACTAAGGATGTTCTTGGAACCGCACAAGTTAAGCCAATCGTTACCAAAATGACTGACGCTCAATTTGGCGAAATGATTACCGGTTCTAAGCGAGGTTTTAAAGAGCAGTCTGCTAGAGTTTTGGAAAAAATAGTTTCCGAAATGCATGCGCGTATTCAGGCGCGTAAAACTAAGGAAGTTACGCGCAGAAAGAATGCGCTTGAGTCCGCTTCAATGCCGCCAAAACTTTCCGACTGCCAGCCTGGAAACGACGATGTTGCAGAACTTTTCATCGTCGAGGGCGATTCTGCACTTGGTACTGCAAAAGCTGCTCGAAACTCTGCTTTCCAAGCGCTTCTTCCAATTCGCGGTAAGATTTTGAACGTGCAAAAAGCAAGTCTTGCGCAAATGCTTTCCAATAAAGAGTGCGCTGCAATTATTCAGGTTGTTGGAGCAGGATCTGGCGCAAGTTTTGATATTTCGCAAGCGCGTTATAACAAGATTGTTATGATGACCGATGCAGATGTTGACGGCGCACACATTCGTATTTTGCTGCTAACGCTGTTCTACCGTTATATGCGTCCGCTTATTGAGCACGGTCACGTTTATGCTGCAGTGCCGCCTCTTCACAGGATTGCGCTCGCTGGAAAGCGCAAGGGCGAGTATATTTACACGTATTCAGACGACGAATTGGCTGGAAAGCTCAACGATTTGCAAGCTAAGGGCATTGATTTTAACAGCGATATTCAGCGTTACAAGGGCTTGGGTGAGATGGATGCAGATCAGCTTGCAGACACCACTATGGATCCTAGAACTCGCATGCTTCGAAGGATTCGTATGGAAGATGCTCAGCAGGCGAGTGAAGTATTTGATTTGCTAATGGGCGATGATGTTCCTCCGCGAAAGCAGTTTATTGTTGATAACGCAGACGACTTTGATCGTTCCAAAATCGATACCTGATTTTGCTATATAAACACTTTTTTGATAAGTGAAACTGAATTATTAATTACACGTGAATTACTTACGAGTATTGATTACGCGTAAATTACTTACACAAAATCCTCCTGTCTAGTGAATTGCTGCAGGAGGATTTTTTATGTGGACTATTTATTTAGTTATTTAGTTATTTACTAGCAAACATATCTTTTGCATACTGGTGAATGTCATCTGGATTTATCATATTGTATTTTTCTTTTATTTTCGTAAAGTATTCGCCAATTATATTTTTGCTGATTATTTTATTTGATGAATCATCAGCTTTTAGATTGCCGCGAGTAAGTATCCAAGGCTCCTCATGATGCGTAAATCGTTCAAGTTCTTTACCGCTGTAGCAGCAAATATTATCAATAACGCTATCGCATATTGCTTTTTCAGTAGCAGATAGTGTAGTTGTTAGTTCTGCTGTAAGTCTTGTGATATCGCTTTTTTGAGCGTATTTGTAATCAGCTAATTTTCCTGATGATTTAATTCCTGATATTTCTGTTGTTGGCGAATCGATTGGTGTAAAAGTGTAGTCTTTATAGCGCAAATAGACGTCTTTATACACAGGTCCATGAACCCATGCTTGACAATCATCGGTAAATAAGAACGATTTATAGAATGCAAAGTAAAAACCTTGTATATAGTACAATGATTTTTGCAAAGCAAGGGGAGTAATGTCCTCACATTTTACGAGCAAGTATTGTATTACATAGTTTATTTTGTTGCTTGAATCTGTGTTAATAGAGCCGTTATTGCTTGAAGAATTGTTGGACTTAAGCAATAGTTTTTGAGTTGCCTTGTAGCTTTTTTCGTAGCTAAGTGCGGATTTCAGATTATTTTTATTACTGATTAATAATTGCAAGTAATATTCCGGGTCATTATAAATGCGTTGCAAAATGTCAGAATATTGTTTTGAGGGGATGTCTCCGTCTGCAAATCTAGAAAATGTCTGTTCTCCCCAGCCAAGTAGCAGCGAAAGTGGTCGTTTACCTATTGAGTATTTAGTAGGTATTTCGTTGATTTTATCAAGTGGAATAATATTGTTTTCTTTACGATACTCGTCATACAATGCTCGAAGATTTGCGTCGATAATTTCTGGTACATATACGGCAGAATCGCATTCTTTGCAGTGTGCCTCTGTGCCGGTGTAGGAATATTGTTTTCCTTTAATAGATGCAGTCATTGGAATGGATTTTGTTGAGTACTCAACTTCATTCCTGCATTCTTCGCAAAATGTTTTATTTGCACGCATTTATACTCATTTTTTAGGACTAATTAACATTTACATGAACTTAATTTATGATACAAAAAATAAGCGTTTTTATCAAGAAAAATGCATCTATTGATGCATAAATAATTGCACATGTGAGCGCTTTTAAGCCCGATAAACTGTCACTGTGATCAAGTTCTGTATATCTTAAAATTATCTTTCGCTATGCGATAGGTTATTTGCTTATTGGGCTACACTTGTATAGGGAGTTTGATTTGCAAATACGAATTGGCTAATGTTGGGGAATTTTTATGATTAACCTTCTTCTTGCTGTTATTTATCTTGCTTTTATAAGCTTGGGTTTGCCGGATGCTCTTCTTGGAGCTGCGTGGCCTACTATGAGTCATGATGTTGGTGCGCAAATTTCTTGGGCTGGTGGAATATCAATGGTTATTTCTGCAGGAACAATTGTTTCTGCGCTGCTATCTAATAGGCTTACGCATAAGTTTGGCCCTGGGAAGGTTACGCTTATTTCAGTTGCTTTAACAGCTTTAGCGTTACTAGGTTTTTCTTTTGCTCCGAATTATCTTGTGCTTATTTTTCTAGCTATACCGTACGGTTTGGGTGCAGGAGGAGTGGACGCGGCTCTTAATAATTATGTTGCAGTGCATTATGAAAGCTGGCACATGAGCTGGCTTCACTGCATGTGGGGAATTGGGGCTTCAGCAGGCCCTTACGTTATGGGTTTCGCACTTTCTCACGGTCAGCGTTGGCCTGCAGGCTACCAGTATATTGCTGTTATACAAATTGCTCTCACTCTTGTGTTATTCATAAGTTTGCCGTTGTGGAAAAATAATAATAAAAAGGCAGAGCCGCATAATCTTACTGAGGTAAAGAAACAATCTTCTGGAATGCTTTCTTATGCGGAAGTTTTGCGCATTCCAGGAGCGAAAAATATTCTTATTATGTTCTTTTGCTATTGTGCGTTGGAACAAACTGCAGGATTATGGGCTAGTAGTTACATGGTTTTGCATGGGGGAGTTAGCCGCATTGTTGCAGCCGGCTGGGCAAGCTTGTTTTATGTTGGCATTACGGTTGGTCGTTTTGTAAGCGGATTTCTTACTATGCGTTTTAACGATGCAACTATGATTCGTATTGGTCAGTGCGTGATGCTTGTGGGAATTCTGGTATTGCTTCTGCCTTTGCCGAATCATATTGAGCTTATTGCAGGATTTGTAATTATTGGACTAGGATGCGCGCCAGTTTACCCATGCATTATTCATTCAACGCCTCATTATTTTGGTGCAGATAAGTCTCAAGCGATTGTTGGAATGCAAATGGCAAGTGCATATATTGGATCTATGGTAATGCCTGCTATTTTTGGCATAATTGCGCAGAATGTTTCTATGATGCTGCTTCCGGCTTATTTGCTTATTCTTCTTGTTTTAATGACTTTTATGCACGTGCGTTTGCTTCGAACTTGCGAAAGTTGAGCGTGAAAGTATTTGCGTGTGCGTTTAAGTTTAAGCTTTTATAATTTTGTATATAAATTATACCGAATTGTGGTATATTAGTTAGTGTGGTTGCATTCTTAGGATGAGATTGCAGCTGTGTGATTTTTATTTTATAAGTTTTTTAAATTTGTTGATTTTATAAGAGGGAAAAATGAACAAGAGAACTGTGCTTGTTTTATCGACTACGATGATGAGTATTGCTACGGCTGCTTGCGCTTTTTGTGTTGCGCAGACTGCGAATGCGGCTGAGAATGTTACAAGTGCGGATGCTGTTGTGAATGCTAACTCTAATGTTGCAAATCCGGGATTTTCTGACGGGGGGGGGATCCTGTCGCTAAAAATCCTGATAAAGCAAAGGGTGATGCTGGTTCTAGGGATGCTGCGCTTTCCAAGTGTGATGACAATTCGAAGAATGATTCTAGTTTCAAGGATGATGCTAGTTCCAATGGTGTTGATGCTTCGAAGCATGATGTAAATTCTAAGAGCGCGAACATTCCTAATAATGATGCTGCAAATAGTAATGTAAAAGATGATAGTTCTGCAAACGATTCGACTGATGCAAAGAAAGGCAAAGTAGCTGTATACAAGTCGGCTCAAGCTGCGAAAGAAGTATCAGAAGATAAAAAAGCAAACGTAGATAAAAATGTCAAAGATGTCAAGGGTGATAAAGAGCTAAAAGATAATAAGATTGCAACAGACTCAGCTGAAGATCGTGCGGCAAAAGATGATAAAGCGGCAGAAGAGTCCACAAATAGTGGCGAGAAGAAAAACGAAGTTAAGCTTAACGAATATGGCAAATACGATTTTACTACTGATGAGAATGTAACCAATCCGTTCCCGAATGTTATTACGCCTGATGAAGTAAAAGAGTTGCAGGATAAAACAACGTCCGCATACCCTTTCCCGCTTATTGTTAAAAGTTTTTATACTCCTGCTGGTAAAGAGTTTAAAGTTGTGAATGGAAAACCTGTAGGGGACACTCAAGAATTTACGTATACAATCCAGAATAAATATCATGATATGCTTGGTCGCATTGATAATTACATTTTTATCCCTCGTGCCGAAAAAGCGTACGGTGGTGAGGGTGAGATACGTCCATATAAATCTTCTCGTGAGTTTAGGAATAATGATGGATCTCTAAGCTTTGATTGTAGTAAAGCTCCTGATACGGTGATACCATACACGCTTGAAATAAATGGGAAATTTATTGGTAAAGACCTTACAACAAAAACGCCTTTTGAATATTACATGCATAGAAATCAAACCTTTGTGCATATGACAATGTACGGTCGCAAAGATGATGAAATTATTTATGGAAATCAATCTCTTAATTATGAGGGTTCAAGTGTTGCACCGGGATTATTTGTATTTATACCAGAGTGTGGCGCGCAGTTTCATTTTGTAGATGATTTACAATATCGCAATGTTGCACGTATTGAAGGTACTGGTGAACTTTCTCAGCGTAGTGATGGTGAAACTGACAAGTTCTCTACTAAATCGTTTACCAAGCTAAATATAACTGATTTGCAAAATTATAAAAATGTGTATAATGTAAAGTTTTGCAATAACGCTATTGCAAATTATTTTATTCCTCTTCTAAGCTACGAAGGCGACCCAAAGAAAGATATTGTTGAACGCCCAACGATGGAAGAGCTTAAAAAAACTAACATTCCTGGCTATCTTTACTACAGTAACGATATTGACACTCCTGAAGGTGGCACATTCACCACGGATAATACCAAGAAATTTGGAAACTACGATTACGGTATTGTGCGAGATAAGGATGATAATCAAGTAACAACAAAGCACTATTATGTTACTTTTAGGCCGATTCCTACGCAGCTGGTTGTACAGTACAAAGATTCGCAAAACAATATTGAGAGCGGTGAAAAGTATGCTATTTATTCTGGAAATGCTCTTGTAAGTGATACTCTTACTTCGTCTTCTAATACTCCAACAGCTCCTACAAAAGATGAACTTCAAAAGATGATTACAGACAAAAACACGTCTTTGCTTCCTGCGGCTGCTGGTTATTTTTCTGATAGCAATGCGTATCTTGCTCCTGGAAGCTATATTGTAAAGCCAACAGCTGAGGCTCCAGAGGACTATGAGTGGGTTGTTGATTCAACAGATATTGCTAACGCTCCAACTGATGCGAACGTTAATATTGCAGTGCATGCAACTGATGACGTTTCTACTCAGCAAGTTGTTACTTTCGTATTGCGAAAGAAAATTGCTACAGTAACATTTTTCGACGACGATGACAGTAAACCGTATGCTACTGTGAAAGTTCAAAAAGGTAGCTCGATTGATGGTGATGAACTGAAAAATCAGTCGATGCCTAAAAATCCTACAAAGCCTGGTTTTAATTTTAACGGTTGGTTTACTGAGAAAGATGGTAAAGGTACTAAGTTCACTGGAAATACTACTGTGAGTAGCAATATTTCTGTGCATAGTTCGTATATATCTAATCCGCCAGCTCCTACGCCTACGCCAGAGCCTGAACCAGAGCCGGATATAGATTTGACTCCGGATAAAGAGCCGGAGCCAAATCCTGTTCCAGTTCCTGATTTTCCGGTTCCTGTTGCTCCAGCTCCGATTCTGCCACCTGCTGAAGCAGAGCCGGAACCTGCACCAGCTCCTTCGCAGCCGGAACAACAGCCTAAGCACGTTGCTAAGCATCTTCCTAAAACTGGCTCAACTGCAACCTCAGTTCTCGCTTCCGCAATTGCCTCGCTTTTCGCTGGCTTCGCTGGACTTGCTGAATCATTTGCTGCAAATCGCAAGAGCAGAAACTAGTGGTAAGTGGTAAGTGGTAAGCAATACGTAGTTTTAATTGCTTAAGTTTTAATAATTAAGGCTTCTGTTTAATGTTTAATTACACTAAGCAGAAGCCTTATTTTGAGTTGAAAGCTCACTGTGCTTCAATAGCGAACAGCTGAGCCGACACTCATTCTGATTTGTTTGGTAAGTAATAATTATTAATCTGTGAGCTTGGTCACATTTTGTTATATTGATATAAGGTTATTCGTATAATTGTATGTATACGTTGCTTAGCGATGTTATGAGAGCAGAGTGTGTGAGTTTTTATTAAATAATTTTTTATATTTTCTAAAAAGAGGGCAAGATGAATAAAAGAACTTCGATTTTGCTGTCTACTACGATGGCAAGTATTGCTACTGCTGCTTGCGCTTTTTGCATGGCACAAAGCGCGAATGCGGTTGAAACTTCAACTGTTTCTGGCGTTAATACGCCTGTAAATTCTTCTGCAAATAATTCTTCTGCCACAGGTTCTAATACAGCAACTTCTTCTTCCGTAACTTCTTCTACGGCAACTTCTAATACAACAAATGGGGGGGGGTCTGCTTTCGCTAAAGGTTCTGCGAATGAAGTAAAAACTGCAGAACCAAAGAATACTGCAGAATCTGCGAAGTCATCAGAACCTAAAAAGACTGCTGAACCAGCACCATCTACAGAGCAGTCAAGTCCTGCTGACTCAGTTCAATCTTCAAATACACAACAGTCTGCGAACTCTGAGAAAGATACTAAGAATTCCAAATCTAATGGGGAAGTAACTGGTAAATCTGAATATTCTGCGTCAACTGGCAACTTAGGTAAAAGCAATTCACATGCTGAAAGCTCAACGAATCAAACTGTTCTTAAAGCTACTAGTGGAAACAATAGTACAACTGCTACAGATTCTGTATTTGATACTGAGAAAAATTATACGAAAACCGGTGAGGGCGAAACCTATATATCATACAGTTATATAAAAAATCCTAAAAAAATTACGAATCCATTTTCAGATATAATTTCAGACGCTGAAATTACAGAAGCGTTTAATAATAACGAAACTGAAATAGAAAAGATTTATTTTAAGCCTGATGCAACTCCTGATAATCCTAATCCTAAAGAGGAGCTTAGCGAACTGTACACACTTAATTATAAACAATTGGGAATATTGAAAAATATTAATGGTGAATATATTGTCTACAAAGTATATAAGAACAATTACAAAGAAGGCATTAAAAGAACTCTAACATTGATTCCTGGTGTGTCAATTAATGGAACTATCGCAAAAGATGGAAGTATTTATGCGGGATCTGAAGCAACAACTAAAGGCGCGGCTGAGCCTTTTACTGTTGAGCTAAATGGTTACAAAATTGCTGATGATTCAAAAAGGATGATAAATCTAGAGATTAGTTCATTTACAAATCACTTATATATGAAGTTGACATATAAATATAAATTTAATATCGAGTTGCTTAGAATTTCGCATTCCTACTGTCAATCAGCTTGTTATACACCATCTATACGATATTATTCTGTTGCGGACGCTCAATTCCATTTTGTAGACGACTTGCAATATAGAGCTAAGAATCCAAGAGGAGTGGATGATAAAGGTAAGTTAAAGGAGCGTGGGAACTCTGATACTCATCCATCTTTAACTGATGATGAGAAAAATAAGGGTACACTAATATCGTCAGTTCCATTTCACGAAATTGAGGGATTGCAAGATATTGGTGGCACTACTGTTGTAACAACTGATAAAGCAGGTTTCTATCGTAATGATGAAGGTGATGGTAAGACATCTATTTTGTCTTTCGACAATGATTCAGATATAAACTATGCGAAAAGACCAACACTTGCTGAGCTTATTGACAAGAATATTCCAGGCTATGTGTACTGGGATAACGATATTGACAAGCCAAATAACACCAATCATGAGTTTACGAAAGATGATGCTACTACTAAGAATCCAGGAAATCACTATCTTTCGTTTGCTTACGAAATGAAAGATGGCAAGCCTGTAAAGTTTCTTTCGCGCAAGCATTATTATGTGACTTTTAGGCCGATTCCTACGCAGCTTGTGGTGCAGTACAAAGATTCGCAAAACAAGATTGAGAGTGGTAAGAAGTATGCTATTTATTCTGGAAATACTCTTGTAAGTGATACTCTTACTTCATCTTCTAATACGCCAACAGCTCCTACAAAAGCTGAACTTCAAAAGATGATTACAGATAAAAACACGGCTTTGCTTCCTGATGCTGCTGGGTATATTTCTGACAACAATGTGTATCTTGCTCCAGGAAACTATACTGTGAATCCAACTGCTGATGCTCCAGAGAACTATGAGTGGGTTGCTGATTCAAAAGATATTGCTAATTCTTCCACTAGTGTGAACTTTAGTATTGGAGTAAATAAAAGCGATACGGATTCTACTCAAAAAGTTGTTACTTTTGTGTTGAGAAGAAAGATTGCTGTAGTCAAATTTATAAATGATGATGAAAATAATCCGTATGCAACTGTGAAAGTTCAGCAAGGTCTTTCTATTAGTGGCGATTCTTTAACTGACCAGTCGATGCCGCCTGATCCTACGAAGCCTGGTTTTACTTTTAACGGTTGGTTTACTGGGAAAGATGGTAAAGGTACTAAGTTCACTGGAAATACTACTGTTAGTAGCAGTATTTCTGTGTATAGTTCATATACGTCTAAACCTCCAACACCTCCAACGCCGGCTGGTGATAAGCCGAATCCAGTCCCGAAACCAAAGCCTATTCCAAAACCTGAGCCAGAAGCAGAGCCAGTTCCTGATTTGTCGGTTCCTGTTTCTCCAGCTCCGATTCTGACGCCTGCTGAAGCAGAGTCGGAACCTGAGCCAGCTCCAGCTCCTTCTCAACCGGAGCAACCTGAACAACAACAAGCCCAGCGCGTTGTTAAGCATCTTCCTAAAACTGGTTCAGCAGTATCTACGGTAATAAATTATTTGTTTGCATCTGTAACTGCAGGAATCTTTGCGTTTGTAGAAGCTAGAAAGTCACTTCGCAGATATTCCAAGCATGCTCGCAAAAACTAGCTTTAAAAAAGTGTAAAACTAGCAAGCAAAACGTTGCTACCCAATATGCGCAATTGGGGAAACAAGCTCGGTTCCCGAAGCGTCTCTTCGCATGTCTGGCTTAGGTAGCTCCACGCGGCTTCCTCTATCTGTTACTGCATGCAGTGGATAATATCCAACGTATGCATGAATAAGAGTATTCTGCCCCTTAAGGAATCGTTGCGAGCGCACGCCGCCAGTTCCGCGACCCTTTGTTGGGTACATGTCGAAAGGTGTAAGTTTTGCAGCACCGTTTTCTGTTCCAGGAAGAGCATCGCTGTCGCCAGCAACTGTGAATACTACTGTTCCAGTTGCGCAGAATAGTCCATTTTCGCCTTCTTCATAATGCCATTCAATGTCTTGTTCTGGCACTACTGCAAAGCTTGCAACTTTTGCACCTTCAGCTAGGCGAATTCCAGCCATTCCTCCTGCTGTACGTCCTTGTGGACGAACTTGTTTTGCGTCGAAGGTAAGAAGTGACGAATCTGTGCTAATAAACACAAGTCTGTCATTGTCTTTAGCTGGGGCTGCGGCAATAACAGCATCGTCATCTTTCAAATCAATTATGCTCCACGAGTCCATGGTTGTTGGAGCTTCGCAATTCCAGCGCTTAACTACGCCGTTTTTAGTTCCAATCGCAAGCGGGGTAGGAGATTCGGAATTTTCTAATACTATTGCTGTAACTACACGTTCTCCTCTTACGGGATCTGTGCTTTGCGTGGATGTTAACAATTCTTGTGCTTTTACGCCTTTTGTTAATTCAGAAGTTTTTCCTTCTTCGTAGTTTAGCTGCGGCAAATCAGCAACATGCGCTAATACTAGGCGTCCAGCGGAAGTAATAAGAGCGTAGCTTGCTCGAGTTGTTGTTTTAAACATTGTTGAGCAAGGAGTGTTAAAAACGTTTTCGCTGTGCGACTTCCAGCGTTCGAATGTTTCTACGTCGGTTCGTGCAATGAAACCGGAAGCACTTAACGCAACCGCACAAGGTTCGTCGCTTAATTGCAAAGCTGCGTAAGCCGCATCATTCTCTCCAGATTTACGTGCAGCACTAGCTGCAGCAGCCAAGTCTGCTTGAGTTGAAGTAAGTTTATTAGCGGACTGTACTGCTTTAATTGCAACGTCTTCGCTATCTTTGCTAATGCTTGTTTCAACAGGAACAAAACTGCCGTCTTCGTTTTCGTCTAGAAGAATTGTTCTTCGTGGAGTATCCCACTGTTTAACCGCAGAATCCATATCTGCTATTACTACTCCGTCAAGTTTTGCGTCAGAGCTTAAGATTTGATTTAGTTCGTCAATTTTTTTAAGTAAATCATCGCGTTCCGCTTCAAGCTCAATTCGGCTCATTTTTGTAAGTCTGCGAAGGCGCAAATCAAGAATGTATTGTGCTTGAATTTCGTCAAGATCAAAAACTTTGATTAACTTGGTTTTTGCACTATCTGCATCTTCAGAAGAGCGAATAACCTGAATAACCTCATCAATATCAAGTAAGGCAAGTAACAGGCCGTCAACTAAGTGTAGACGCTCTTGTGCTTTCGTGCGTCTAAACTCACTGCGTCTTCTAACAACGGTTCTGCGATGCGCAATCCACACGTCCAAAAGCTCTCGCAATCCCATTGTGTGTGGTCTTCCATCAACTAATGCAACATTGTTAATAGTGAAGCTTTCTTGAAGAGGCGTGTGCTTAAAAAGTTGCGCAAGAACTGCGTTAGGGTCAAAGCCTGTTTTTATTTCAATAACAAGGCGAGTGCCGTTGTGTCGGTCAGTTAAATCAATAGCACCCGAAATTCCGTCGAGTTTACGAGCTTTTACGCCTTGAGAAATACGCTCAAGAACACGCTCAGGACCAACCATAAACGGAAGCTCGGTAACAATAATCGCTTTTTTGCGAGCGGTAATATTTTCAATATGTGTTGTGGAACGCGTTGTAAACGCTCCGCGCCCAGTTTCGTAAGCTTCACGAATGCCGCTTCTGCCAATAATAATTCCTCCGCCTGGCCAGTCTGGTCCTGGAACGAGTTTCATAAGATCGTCCAATGTGGCTTCAGGATGTTTCATAACATATTTTGCTGCAGAAACTACTTCGCCTAAATTATGCGTTGCCATGTTTGTTGCCATGCCAACAGCAATGCCGGAAGCTCCGTTTACAAGAAGATTTGGAATAGCAGATGGAAGTACAGTAGGCTCTTTTAGTTTGTTGTCGTAGTTTGGAGCAAAATCAACAGTATCTTCGTTAATATCCGCGTTCATTCCAAGAGCTGCGGGAGCTAAACGTGCTTCCGTGTAGCGGGATGCTGCAGGACCGTCGTCAAGAGAACCAAAATTACCGTGTCCGTCAACAAGTGGTAAACGTAGTGAGAACGGCTGAGCAAGGCGAACCATTGCCTCATAAATTGCAGAATCACCGTGAGGATGCAGCTTACCCATTACTTCGCCAACAACGCGAGCAGACTTCATGTAAGCGTGATCAGGGCTTAAATTCATGTTGCCCATTTGGTAAATGATGCGTCGCTGAACAGGTTTCATGCCGTCTCTAGCATCTGGAAGAGCACGCGCGTAAATAACAGAATAAGCGTATTCAAGGAATGATTTGCTCATTTCTTCATTCAATGGTGTTTCAACAATATGCTCTTTGACTTTTCTTGGGTCGAAAGCTTGTTGTGTTGAGTGACGGCGTGAAGGCATATTTAGAACTCCTTGAATGACATTACGGCTCTCAATACTACCAATTTCTATGCACAAACTGTAAGTATTTTCTTAATATTGTTAATAAAAGTAGGTTTATTTGCTGAAGATTTGTTACTAATTTAGTATTTTTTATTTTGCTAGAATGATTTTGCTTTCTCAGTATTAGTGCTTAGTAGCGGTTAGCAGTAGTAGCTTGTGGTTCTATATAAGTGGTTCAATAGTGTGTATGAGTGTTGATGTGCCATCTAAAAAAGAATTGTTGCAGTTTGTAAGCAATATTACTTATGGAGATTTTTCCAGCTCAACTTTGCAAGATTATTCGCATGATTCTTGCTCTGAGCAAAGTGGCGGAGCTTTTCATCTTTCATCCGTTTTACCAGCTTTAAGCGATGCAATTGGCGCTCCTATAAGTACTAAAGTGCATGAAAATCCAGCTTTTTTGCGCGAAAGTCTTGGTTTTCCTAAAGTAAAATCTGCAATTGTTGTTTTAGTTGACGGATTGGGATACTGGAATATTCTAATGCGTCAAGGTCATGCACCATATTTGCGTTCTCTTTTAAATGAGCCTAAAAATCAGCGCCCTATTAAATCTTGTATTCCAAGCACAACTGTTGCTGCAATGGCAACGTTTGGCACAGGCACATGCCCAGGTCTTACTTGCATGACTGGCTATACTCAAAAAAATGCTCAAACTGGAAAGCTTGCTCAACTTATTCAATTTAAGGATGCTCCAAATCCTCTGGAATTGCAGCAGCAACCAACAGTGTTTGAAAGCCTAGTTTCTAAAGGTTTTCGTGCAGATAGTATTAGTTTGCCTAAGTTTGAAAATTCCCCACTTACTCAAGCTGCTTTTCGTGGAGCTACTTATATTACTGCTGGAACTCCTAGAGCTAGAATCATGAAAGCCGCCAATACTACTAAAACTCCGGGATTAACTTATTTGTATTTAAGAGATACGGATAAGGTTGGGCATAATTATGGATGGGATTCTGAGCATTGGGTTGCCGCTTTTGAGCAGGTTGATTCGCAGTTGCGCTTGTTGCAACGAAATTGCGCTAAAGGTACTTTGATTGTTATTACTGCCGACCACGGTATGATTCAGTCTGACCCTAACTCTCGTATTGATATTGCTAAAAGTGAAGAGTTAATGCGCGGAGTTGAACTGGTTGGTGGAGAACCTCGCTCTGTTATGCTTTATGCGAATAAAAACACTAATCCAGAAGATATTATTGAAAGATGGCGCAAAATTATTGGTGAAAATGCGCTTATTCGCAGCAAAAAGCAGGCTATCTTAGATGGCGTTTTTGGCAAGGTTGATCCGCGAGCAGAATCTGTTCTTGGCGACGTTCTAGTTCAGGCTCGTAACTCTTTTACTATTGTTGATTCTCGAACTCAAACAGAAAAAGCTATGAGCTTACCAAGTGTTCATGGGTCAATGACTCACATGGAAATGGATATTCCATGTCTTATTGATTTAGTGTGAATTTTTTAGCTTAAATTTCGTAGTAAAAATTCGCTCTAAAATCAAAAGAATCAGCCTTCGCCAAATAAAATCTCATCCCAGCTTGGAACTGCAGCTCTTCCACTTCGTCTCTTATTGTTATTGTGATCTGCATGATCTAAAGAGTTTTTCTTCGCAGAATCAGACTCTTGATTAGCGTCAAATTCGGCTTCATTATTTGTAGAAGTGGTATTCAAAGATTTTGCAGCATCAGAATTTACTTTTTCTGCGTTTTCAGCTGCTTCAACTCTTTTTGCTTTCTCAGCTTTTTCGGTTTGCTTTACTTTGTCTGCCAAAGATTTTTGCGCTTCACTCGAGTCGTAGGAAAGAATGTTAGACGATGCATCTTGTTCATCATAATCTGACTGTATAAGCGAAGGTTGCTGAGCTCTGCTGCTATTTGATAGCGCGTTTTCGGCTAAATCATTTGAAGAATCCGCGATTTTCCTAGATTTTGCCTGCTTATGCTCTTGCTTAGAATCAGAACTATCAGAAATATCAGAGCTATTCGAAATTTCAGAAAGCTTGTCACTATTTCGAAGCTCCCATTGTGAAACAGCACGTTCAATTCTTGCTGAACGAATTGAATTTCCCGGCAACTCTTCTGTTGAAAATGGGAAGTTTATGCTTACAGTGTCACGGTACATTCCGCCGTATTGTGCTTGCTTAGCAGCATCATTACCATTTGCGTCTTCTCCAAGAAGTAAACGAGAAGATGGATTAGCGCATGTTACTGAGTTGTCGTGCATGTTCCAAGTCCACTCAGCTTTAATAGTGCGTGTTGCAGTTTTGAAAGTAGCGCTAATAAGCCATGGTTCTAAGCCTCGGCGTGTCGCGCGCCATTGAACTGTTTCCATGCCAATATGAGCTTTGGCAAGAGTGCGCTCTATTAAATCTGCAAGTGTGCGCATATTGCTTTGTTTTGGTGCAGGAACAAGCAGGAATTGCTCAATAGCGTATTGTTTTTCTGTTTCTACTCCAGCAGAAAATCGCCTTACTTGAGCTTCGCTTACGTTATAGCGCTTAGCAACGTGGCTTGGATCAACTCCAGCGCGAATTAAAGCCTGAATCTGCGAAATAGGCAGGGTAGCGTTCGACGATGCTGCAGATACGTTATTATCTGCCGAATTATTATCGCTATGCTTTTGAGTAATCTTTTGTGATTCAGCGATAGCGTGTTCCAGCGTGTCGTCCACTTTAATGCTTAACGGCGTGTTTTCAAAAATAAAAATCAAATTGCCGTCTGCATCAACATGGTCAAAACTCGCCTCTTTTGGCGGATTTTCAAGCATTGTGCACCACTTTCTTCGCTTTTAACAATACTATGTATATACTTTAGTCCATACACTGCATTCTTTACCATTCTATATAAGATAAAATGTGTGTATTATATGCGGGGTGGCATTAATGTATGCTATGCGCGTAGGTAGCTTAAAACGAAAGGACCATAATGGCACAGGATTATGATTCTCCTCGTAGTAAAGATGAGGACGAAGAGTCGTTGGAAGCTTTGAGCAAAAGCTCTCAAAATTCCAGCAGCGACATTGACGATGACGAGAATGCTATTGCTGAAGACTACGAGTTACCAGGTGCTGATTTAAGCAATGAAGATGCGTCTGTAACTGTTATTCCTATGCAAGGTGATGAATTTATTTGTTCTGAATGTTTCCTTGTAAAGCATCGTAGTCAATTAGCAGAAACTACGGCTGATGGACAGCCTGTTTGCAAGGAGTGCGCAGCTTAAATGGCATACGACGAGACCTACACTGGCCCCGAGCAGGTTGAGGTATTAATTCAATATCTCGATGGCGAATCCTCCACTATGCAGCCGCTTTGCTATGCACATGCTGGCGATGCTGGTGCAGATTTGCGTACTACTGAGGATATTACTTTGCGTCCATTTGAACGTGCTTTAGTTCCAACTGGGGTTGCTATTGCTTTGCCAGCTGGATACGTTGCTTTGGTTCATCCTCGTTCTGGTCTTGCCGCAAAACAGGGAGTAACTGTGTTGAATGCTCCTGGAACGGTTGACGCTGGGTATCGTGGCGAAATTAAAGTACCGCTTATTAATTTAGATCCAGAAAATACCGTGAAATTTAATCGCGGCGATCGTATTGCTCAATTGGTTATACAGCGTTATGTAGAAGCACAATTTATTCCAGCAACACAATTGCCTGGTTCTGATCGTTCAAATAAAGGCTTTGGTTCAACCGGCGTACAATAATTTTTTTAGTAAATCCGACCAGTTTTAGCGCTGAGTCGGATTTATTGTATTATTTGACAATTTTGTAGAGCATAACGCATTTTTGCGGGTAGGATAGTAGACAATACAGGAGGTGTGCTGCGATGGGTGAACTTCAAGATGATGTAAAAGGCGCTCATAGGCTTGGGTGCGAAATCAGTGAGGATTCTCGTAACCCATTGCTGCCAATATTAAACATGTGCAAGTGGCATCATCCCGATGAAGATATGACTATTCTTCATCGTGCTTACGCCCGCGCAGTAAAACAGCATACAGGTCAGCGTCGTAAATCAGGCGAGCCTTATATTATTCATCCTCTTGCAGTTGCGCAGATTCTTGCAGATCTTGGCATGGGTCCGATTGTTGTTGCGGCAGGATTATTGCACGACACTGTTGAAGACACTGATTACACGTTAGAAGAATGTCGTGCAGAATTTGGTGACACTGTAGCCGGATTAGTTGATGGTGTTACAAAAATCTCCAAGATGGAGTATGGCGAAAGCGCACAAGCTGAAACAATTCGAAAAATGGTTGTTGCTATGAGCCGAGATGTGCGAGTGCTTGTTGTAAAACTTGCAGACCGCTTACACAATGCTCGCACATGGCGTTATGTTAAACCAGCAAGTTCACACAAAAAAGCTCGAGAAACTCTTGACGTGTATGCTCCTCTTGCAAACCGTCTTGGTATGAATGCTATTAAAACTGAGCTTGAAGAACTTAGCTTCAAAGTTCTTTATGCAAAAATTTATAACGAAATTGTTGTACTTGTTGCTCGTAGAGCTGGTCAGCGCGAAGTTTATTTGCGTCAAATTCTTGAAGAAATCAACGAAGATTTAGCAGTTCAACACATAGAAGCATCAGTAAAGGGTCGTCCAAAAGATTATTTCTCGATTTATCAAAAAATGATTGTTCGCGGTCATGATTTTGAGAATATTTACGATCTTGTTGGCGTTAGAATTATTGTTGACTCTATTCGAGATTGCTATGCCGCATTAGGAGCGGTTCATGCGCGTTGGAGCCCTGTTCCGGGTCGTTTTAAGGACTATATTGCAACTCCTAAACTAAATATGTATCAGAGCTTGCACACTACTGTTGTTGGTCCTGGTGGAAAGCCTGTAGAAATTCAGATTCGTACTTGGGATATGCATAGGCGTGCTGAATTTGGTATTGCTGCACACTGGAAGTACAAGGCAAACGGTCAGGCTGGTAGGGCTTTAAGTAAGCCAGACAGAGATGACCGTAAGCGTGAAGGTGAGCTTGAAGATCGTAAAGAGCTTAGTGAAGCAGATAATCTTAAGTGGATTCAGCAGCTTGCCGATTGGACTAGTGAAACGCCTGATTCTGATGAGTTCCTAGGTTCATTAAAGCAAGATCTTGGAGCTTCTGAAGTTTACGTGTTTACTCCAAAGGGAAGTATTGTTGCTCTTCCTCAAGATGCAACGCCGGTTGATTTTGCTTATTCGGTTCACACTGAAGTTGGTCACCGCATGATGGGCGCAAGAGTGAACGGAAGATTAGTTCCTTTGGACACTAAGCTTACAAATGGTGACACGGTTGAAGTTCTTACTTCAAAGTCAGATACCGCCGGTCCGTCTCGTGATTGGCTGAGTTTTGTTAAAAGTCCACGTGCTCGAAATAAGATTCGTCAGTGGTTTAGCAAGGAACGTCGCTCTGAGGCCATTGAAGAGGGCAAGGACGAGCTAACTCGCGCTATGCGTAAACGTAACTTGCCTTTAACTACTTTAATGACACAGCAGGCTTTAATTGGCGTTGCTGATGAACTCAATTTGCCTACTAACGTTGAATCGTTGTATGCAGCTATTGGCGAAGGCCAAGTTTCTACGCAAAATGTCATTTCGCGCTTAGTAAAAGATGCTGGTGCAGATGAGGTCGCAGAAGAAGTAGAGCAGGAAGCATTACCTCTTAAGAATGTAGAGCGCAATAGAAAATCTAATGGTGCTTTAGGTGTTTCTGTTAAGGGTGTTGGAGACGTTTGGGTAAAGCTTGCAAGATGTTGTATGCCTGTTCCAGGAGATAACATCATTGGTTTTATTACTAGAAATCAAGGCGTGTCTGTGCATCGAACTGACTGCCAGAATATGCTTGATTTACAAAAAACTCAGCCTGAACGAGTTATTCCTGTTCAATGGACAAGCGATAAGGGTTTGTTCTTAGTAAAGGTCCAGGTTGAGGCTTTGGATAGGCAACACTTGCTATCTGATGTTACTCGCGTACTTTCGGATCATGGCGTAAATATTCTTTCCGGAACTATTGCCACTGGAGACGACCGTGTTGCAACAAGCCAGTTTACGTTTGAAATGGCAGACCCTCAGCATCTGAACACGCTTTTAGCTGCTATTCGTAAGATTGAAGGCGTTTTTGACGTTTATCGTATTACTGGCGCAAAAGATAGCGCTGAGCCTCGTTTGCGTAAAATGGAGCGCGGAGACTTATAAATAAAATAAAATAAAATGAAATAAGATAAGATAAAAATAAGAAGGACGTCCAGCTTTGGAACGTCCTTCTTTATTAATCGCACATTTTGAATGCGCATCCGTCTAATTTCAGGCGGTAACAGCCTTCTTCAACAAGGAACCAGCGGAGATACGTACACCGTAAGAAGCTGGAATCTTGATGGTTTCGCCGGTACGAGGGTTGCGGCCAGTGCGCTCAGCGCGCTTTACGCGCTCTGCGGAGAACAGACCAGTGAGCTTCAAACCTTCACCAGACTGCAAAGCCTCAACGAACACATCCTGGAATGCGTTGACGGCGGCCTCGGCCTGTGCCTTGGTCAGGTTGGACTTCTGTGCGATCTTAGAAACGAGATCAGACTTGTTGTATGCCATGCAGCATCCTTTGGGTCAGGGGCCTTCTTTGCAAAGGCCACGTTCATTCTCGATACTAATACATTTTCCCTACAAATGTGGCCATTTTTAGCATTTTTTTCAATAATTTTATGTATTTTTTTATAAAAAACTCATTCTGAATAGTCTTATTGCGATTTTTTGATAGAAAAATACACAAAAGTTGAGTAATTAAGCCATTTATATTAGCTCACGGCTGCTAAGCCAATTCATAGCAAAAGCACCAATAGGAATTCTTAGCCAGTAGAACATAAGCCTATAAAGCAAGGTTGCAGACAATGCAATAGTAGGTGGAACTCCAACAGACGTAAACGCAAAAGTAAGAGAAGCTTCAACCGCGCCTAAGCCGCCAGGTGTTGGTATTGCGGATCCTGCAGTATTTGCAAGAATGAACAAAAGTATTGTTTCCCAAGGGTTCGCATAGTAGCCAAACGCAAGTAATGCAACCCAATATCCCAATCCAATGCAAGCAACCAGCACAATCGCTCCAAAAGATCCGCCAATAAGCTGAAGAGGGTGTGAAACAAGCTCTTTAATCTGTCTGCCATAATCAGACAGTATTGGAAGATAATGTTTGCGAATAATTTTACGAGCCTTAGGAATGGCCATTAAAGTGCATATTAACAAGGTTATTATGCCAATAACTGTAATAAGCATGTGTGTTGGAATCATTCCAGAAAGCACATTCTTTCCAGTAAAAATACCAATAACAAGAAGAACAATAGTTGTTATTAAAGCTTGAATAAGCCATACTGCGCTAGTTATAGCAGTAGCTTGAGTTGAATTGTAGCCATTCTTTTTCAATAATTGCATATTGACGAAAGCAGGGCCAACGCCTGCAGGCATAGAAACTGCTGTAAAACCTGATGCTGCTTGAGAAGCAAACAAAACCGTAGAAGACGGTTTTTGATCATCCATAAACGATCCTAAAGTAATTGCAGAGCCAACCCAAGCAAGCATACTGAAAATAAAGCAAAGCAAAACCATTAGATTATTAGCATGCTTCAACGCTGCAAACACTTCTTGAGGATGCCATTGTGTTGCAATAACAGCAATAGCAATAATTGCTAAAACAAGGCTCACAAAGAATCGAATATTAAAACGAGCCAATCGTACTGTATCGTAGTCTTCTTCATCAGTATGAAGCGCTACTGTTTGGCTTAGATTATTGCAAAGATGCTCAAAAACTTTCTTATTCCAAGAAGGAAGAGAACGTGTTGAGGCAGGAATAGCAGCTTTTTGCATAAAAGGAAGTATTTCTGCAAGCTTGTCTGCACCCCAAGCGTTAAGAGCGGCTTTGATTGAAGTTTCAATATCTGTGCATGCAGCAATAAGAGTCAATAATTGAACTTTATCTAAAGCAATATTTGTTGAATCGCTGGCAACATCGCCATTTTGCCATCCTGCAATAACAGGAGTTCCATCCTCTAAACGTGCAATAGTTTCTGGAGTAATTCTTCTATGCGTAATTCCTCGCATATTTGCAGCGTCAACGTATCTCATAAGTTTTGCCGCATCTTCAACAGTTAGAGTGTTCAAATTACAAGGAAGTAAAGCATTTGCTGCGTGAAAAACCATGATTGATGATTTATCGCTGTCAGATACTCCGTAAACATTAGCAGTTGGCAAATGAAGATTTCTCAATACAAGAAGCATTGAAAGATGATGGTGAACGGAATGTCTTGCTGAACGGTCACGTCGAGTTGGAATATCAATTAAACGCACCCACTGCCACAGCTGATTCAAATATCCAGGTAAATGCACTTGATTGTCTAAAACTGAAATAACATAGTGCATTCCGTGAATATCAGTTGCGTCATAAAGTCTTGAATTTTCGATTAAATCGTCATCCAAGCTTGAGCGTAACACTCCAGTATGGTCAGCCTGCTGAGTTCTGCGAGTAAGCTGAGTTAGATTATCTATACCAATATTTTTAAGCGCAATAACGATGTCATCACCCCAAGCGCCTTTACTGCTCGTACCTTTAGCAAATCTTATTAATGTTCCAATAGTTCTTCCTACGCAACAAGAAATAAGCGCTGCAGGGTAGGAGTCCCATGAAGAAAATAGCAGTATTGCAGAAACAATAAACAGAGCATTCCAGCCCCACATTACATGCTTATATTCTTTACGCGGGCCACTTACTGTAAGAAACGCAACCAGAACAGCGTACATGTCTGGCAATAATTCTGTTACTGAATTTGTTGGTTGAGAATGCAATGCAGAAAGCAGGGGCAAATTGTGTGTAGAAGCAATAGCGTCAGAAAGCAGCCATATTGAGCCGTAGCTTACAAACAGCGTAATAACAGAAATAGCAGTATCAATCCAACGCTTTTGTGCAGCCATAAAAGCAATTACTTCTGCAACAACAATAAGCGTTAAACCCTGCTGTATTAACGCGCATGGAATTCCGGTAACAGTAAGACCAATTATTTTACTAGCGCTACGGGCATCAATTTCCACGCCGACTGTTGTTGCAGAAAGCCACATTGCTGACAAAACTGTAAGTACGGCAACAGCAATAGCTGAAAGTGCGTACAGCAAATCAGCCCAATTTCTCACTAAACTTGGCTGAGTGTCTTCAATAACAAGATTTGGATTTATGCGAGATTGCATTGTTCTTACCGTTTACTTATTGAATAAAATCCACCAATCGTGAAGCAAAACCAGTGTAAGAAGCAGGAGTCAAGGACTTTAATCTGCAAGCTGTATCCTCGTCAAACTCGCGAGAAGAAATAAAATCTTCAACATCCTTTTGAGAAATATGATGTCCTCGCATAAGCTCTTTAACCTGCTCATAAGGACGTTCCATTCCAGGAACTCCCGCAATTTCTTCAGCACGCATAGCGGTTTGAATTGGCTCGCCAAGAACTTCCCAATTAGCATCCAATTCTTTAAGAATAAAATCAGAATTAGGGTGAATAGAATTAAGTCCGCCCAAAAGATTGTTAAGAGCTAAAAGAGCGTAGCCAAAAGCAGAACCGATATTTCTCTGAGTTGTAGAATCTGTAAGATCCCTCTGCCAACGGCTTTCTGTAAGAGTTGCGCAAAGAGTATCAAACAGAGAGCAAGAAATCTCAAGATTAGCTTCAGCGTTCTCAAAGCGAATAGGATTCACCTTATGAGGCATAGTAGAAGATCCAGTAGCACCTTTTACAGGAACTTGAACAAAAATGCCTCGAGAAATATACATCCAAACATCAACAGCAAGATTGTGCAAAATATGGTTAGTGTGGCTTACTGTGCTATAAAGTTCAGCCTGCCAGTCGTGACTTTCAATTTGTGTTGTTAATGGATTCCATTGAAGAGACATGCGATTTTCAACAAACTCTTTAGAAACGCCAATCCAATCAACGTTAGGGAATGCTGCTAAATGAGCACCAAAAGTACCAGTAGCACCATTGATCTTGCCCAAATATTCCTGATTGTCGAGATGTTTAATCTGACGCTTCAAACGGTATGCAAAAACAGCCAATTCTTTACCCAAAGTTGTTGGAGTAGCAGGCTGACCATGCGTCAAAGAAAGCATTGGCAAGTCGCGATACTTTTGAGCATTGCTCACTAAATATTCAACAATTGCTTCCAAATTCGGCCTGTAAACATTCAAAACCGCATTTTTTACGCAACGAGCAATAGAAAGATTGTTAATATCTTCACTTGTGCAAGAAAAATGAACCAAAGTTTTAAGATTAGACAGCTGAGTTTCGTGACCTAACTTCTTTTCAGCCTCATCTAAAGCGTCATCAATGTAGTATTCAACAGCTTTAACATCGTGATGCGTAACAGCCTCATGAGCAGCATGACGCGCAATTCCTGCGGCGTCGAAATCTTCAGGAATACTGCGCAAATACTCACATTCTTCATCCGTTAAAGGATTTACACCATTGACAATAGGCTGCCAATTATTCCCCTCATATCCGTTTGCAAGAAGAATCATCCACTCAACTTCAACACGCATGCGCTCGCGGTTTAACGCAGGTTCACTTAAGTATTCAACAAGTTCTGAAGTTTGATTATGGTAACGACCGTCTAAAGGAGTCAGAGCTATTGCAGGAGAAATATCAGTAAGCTTCATACTTGCAAGGTTACATCATGCTGTGAATTAGGCAGTTAGATAAATTATATTAACTAATGCATTATGCCTTGCCATAGGGTAGTGCTTTCTAACTTTCCGTTGATAATACTGTTAAAATGCTGATTATGCATAATCACATTTTTAGAGCCTAATTGCAGAGCGTCATCGTAGGCAGCTTTATGATAGTGCATGTCATGAGTTAAAGTTCCTTCTTCAGGCACATCGTTTACAAATATTCCGTTTTTACTAAATTCTTGATTAGAATATTTCCTTCCAGAAAAACGCGTTACTCCAGGAGGCAAAGGCTTTTGAGTTTCTTTAACATGCGTTGCTTTGCCGTGAATAGTAATCCAATTACTTCGGCGAGGATTTTCCTTGCCGTCGAGAGATGGAACAAGCTCATCTTCCATTTCAATACTCGTAACCCAAGTGCGTTTTGCAATAGGATGATTTGCAATAGGAGAGCCCGCGGTTACTACATGCTGTATGTTGTACTGTTTTGAATAATCGCTTGCAATACTTGCAGCCACAATACCGCCTTGCGAATGACCAACCAACACAACAGGGTCTTTAGGCTTAATCCCAGATTTTTTCATTGCTTCGATAACCATTCTTGTGCTATCTGCTTGCTTTCTAGCTAAAGGAGTATGACTCATTACCTCAGCATTCTGCTCCCATCCAAACGGTGAATGAGCTTTACCGTCTGTTCCAGGTATTACAACTAGCCAAGATGTTTTTCCGTCCGCTTTTTTGAAGCGTGAAATAGCAATAGTTGCCGCATCTGGATTAGCAAGTGGCGGGCGAACTCCCAAATTTCCGCTGCCGAGTTCAGCTAAATTATCGAGAGTTTCACTCAAATTTCTTCCAGGTTTAGGAAGAACAAAAGCTGGTTTTCTCCAAGCTTCGCTAATTTTAGTAACAGTTAGATTATTACCTTGATTTTTGTTATTTAACTGTGCTGTAAAAAGACTTAGCGCTCCAGAAACAAATGGAATTGAAGAAACTGTTTTGTTTGAATTATCAATATGCTTATTTGCGTACTTTAAGAAATTAAGCGACTTATTTCTATACGTTTTTGTCATTCGATTATTTCTTTTACTTTGCGCTGCTCCTAAAATAAACAGAGGTATTCCTGTAATTGGGTTTATTAGTAGATTTTGAGAAAGTCCTCGAATAGTTCCTTGCTGAATTTTTCGAGTTTTGTGGGCCCATTTTCCAACATTTTTAAGACCTGTGTGGTTATTAGCATCGTTAGAAGCTGAAGAGAGTGCTGAAATGAAAAATGGCAAGGATGTTATAGGAAAAATTGTTGTAAGAAGCGCAATGCCATTATCAAATTGCTCTTTTGCTTTCTGCTCAGCTTCCTCGTAAATGCCGCTT
This sequence comes from Gardnerella sp. Marseille-Q9691, assembly GCF_046507715.1. NCBI lineage: Bacteria > Bacillati > Actinomycetota > Actinomycetes > Bifidobacteriales > Bifidobacteriaceae > Gardnerella > Gardnerella sp. Marseille-Q9691. The sequence goes on from NZ_JBKFXI010000001.1 coordinate 333,255, forward strand.
GCTCTAATAATAAGAGCTGCCAACTGCTCTAAATTTTGAGACATATTTTGACATTTAGACGCGTAAGCATTGCAAATACTGGGAGTTAGAAAACTTTGAGAAGCGTTCATAGCAAAAGGTGAGGAAGGATTGTAAGAAGCTGATAAATTATTAAAAGCTGAAGTTTGATTAGAAATAACCATTGCAGCATGCTGCCAAGAAGCACTTAACATTGACATTTCATGCGCAAGATTGCTTAGTTTTCTAGATACACTGCAGTATGCTTCGCTTTGCGCAGCTGTAAGAGATATTCCGCCAGAAACAGAAGATTGAACTTTCCAAGGCATATTACATTCCTCCTCTAATTTCGTAGAGTGAATATGCTTGGTTAGCAATATTGCTCATGCTATGGCGAAAATACTGGGCAGCAATACCTTGCCATTCGTTTAATTCGCTTGCTTTAGCCTCAGCAAGAATGTTTCTTGCGCACTGTTCAGTGCGCTGAATAAGCCATTTCCATTCGTAATATGTGTGCATAGTTAAGTATTAAACACACTTGCTAAATTAAAGTCACCAAAAAGTAAGCATTGTGGTTAAAAGCTATAAGCAATTTTTTGCAAACTTTTTCGCGCTTTGCTTAAAAATTTTGCAGTAAATTTGCAGTAAATTTACTACTAGCACACCAACGATTCTGCTAATCGCTAAGAATTACCAAGGCTTATTTGAACCGTCTGAACTCGTTGTGCGCTTAGTTGTTTTTTCTTTTCCGTTTTGATTATCCTGATCTTCTTGATCTTGTTGATCTTTAGGATTTACCTTATTGTTCTGCTTAAGCAAGTCTTCCACTTTATTCTTTTGCGTATTGTTAAGTTTAGGCTTGCTTGATTCAGTCTGATTCTTATTTTCTTCGCTCTTACTAGAGTTTTTTAGTTGCTTACTCTTAGACGCAGGAGATTTAGCATTATTTTTACCATTCTTTTGCTTAAGGCTTTCAGTAAACTTTCGTGAAATTTCAGAATTGTGCTCAATGTCTTCGCTAAGTTTTGGTAATAAAAGTATTTGCTGAGATTTAGCGTCGCTAAATTGTGCGTCAGTCTGCTGCTGTTGTGTAACCAATATGTCTTTGTCACTGTAAATATTTTTAGCAGATTTCATATTTGCAATAAGGCTGTTTGTTGCAGCATTATACGCATATTGCGCACGCCAATTAGTAATCACATAGTATGCTGCGAATAACGCAATAATAAGAAATATAATAGAAATAACGCGAATAATATTTCGTTTAGATATGCGCATCATACTAATTTCCTTGATGTAATAAACCAAACAACTAATTCCCATATAAGCAAAACAGCAGCAATTGTGGCAAATGGCCAAATAATTGGTTCTGGACGCAAGCGCGGTTTCGCTGTTTCATTCATACGCCACTGATGAGAAAGTATTGGCTTTGCTTCACTTCCTAAAGCGTGATTTAAAGAAGAATGAATATACTTTCCGCTAAGCTCATCCGCAATATTTCGCAAGTTTTTCTCATCAAGCTTTGAAATACCAGGTTTTCCAGTAGAAGGATCTTTAACCCATTGTATTGAAGAACTTAAATTGGAATCTCCTTCTGATTTTCCTTGCAGATCTTGCTCAGAAGCGTAATCGTCAATACTTAATTTCGTACTTTTAAGCGGTATTTTTGCACCTTTAGACGAGCCTATGCCAATAACAAAAGCGTGAGTAATATATGCTCGTAAAGATGAGAATGTTCTGCGCTTTCGTTGAGTTGTTTCTTCGCCATCACTAAGAACATACAGCACTGTTGTGTCGTCTGGATGAGCGTCATGAATAGCTTTTGCTGTGAGCAAAGTCTGATCTATTGGAGCGTCCAGGCTTGTTCCTGTAGCAATACTTGTAGGCTCTGTAAGTAAGGTTGTTATCCAATTATCAACCGCTTTTGCGTCCGGAGTTAAAGGCACATCGACAGACGTGGATGCTCCAAAAGAAATAGCTGCAAAACTCGCATTTGCATAAGACTTAGTTATTTGCTTAACAATAGAGCGAGCTGCATCAATGCGCTCAATATTTGCCTTATTATCATAATCTGCATCTTTAGCTCGCATTGATCCTGTAATATCAACTGCAATAATCACGTTAGTTGCGTTTACAGCACGTTGCATAGTTGCGCGCATAATACTAGGGGATAGTATGCAGATTACGAGCATTGCGCAGATAGCTATTCTTCGCAATCTCATTGCTAAAGTTTCGTTTGTTAGCGCCGATTTTCTTCTTAAAGGCACGATTTCAAAAAACATTGCAACAAGAACAATAAGTACGGCTATAATCGCAACAATCCAACCATAAGATGGAGCGAGAACCAGTTGACCTGCTTTAGCAGTGTCATCTGCAACAATTCTGCCGTATGAGAAATTGAGAGCCGCTGCTGAAAATAGTGTTGATATCATCTCTTAATCCTCTTTGCAATAGCCAACCACACAACAACGCTTACAACGCTAATAAGCACCCATATTCCAGGATCGTCGCTAAACGCTGATTGCGTTGTGCCTTGAGGAATAACTGAGTGACGTTTTTCAATTTCTCTTACAAGATTAAGAACAGAATCAGTATTTCGTTGAGTTAAGAATATTCCGCCATGAGATTCAATAAGATTCTTCATGTCTACAGTTGTATCTTCATTCTCATTCTGTTTAGCGCCTGAATATAAGCCGTCAACAGTTATATTTGCTTGCTTAGTCAAATCTAAAGCTTGCTTTAACGAGTAAGTTGGATTTCCTGAAACAACATTATCTGTTGCAAGAACAATTGATGCACTTCTGTTAAAACGACTTTGAGATTTACTAGAATTATGCGCATTGCCATAAATAAAACCAGGAAGCATTGCAGCGCAACTAACTAAGCCATCTCCAATAAGAGAAGTTGCATTTTTTCTATTTTGTGTGCCTTCAAGCCAATCAGAAATTTCCTGATATTGGCGCTGCTGCAAATTGTCGATTTTATTTTGAGACTGAACGCCTCCAAGCAAATTAGCAGCATACTGCAGCTGCTTTTTAGCTAGACGATAATCATCCGTTAAAGGAAAAACGGTTCTAGAAGTGGAATTAAAAATACTTAAACCTATTCGTTCGCCTTGGAAATGCTCAATAAAATTAAGATAAGCAAGAATAACTTCGCGATCGTAAGGCAATGCAGAGCCGGAAACATCCAGGCATAAAACAATATCTCTAGAACTTATTTGTTCATCTGCATTAAACACTCGAGAAGGTCTAGAGGCAATCGCAAGCGACCCTAATAAAGACAAAACCAACATTGCTGTTGCGCATCTTTTAAGCCTTCTCCACATATACCATGAGTGACTTGCTAAAGATCCTTGCAAATCTTCATCAAAAGTAAAAGTGTAGAATTTTTGATTCAGATTGTGGTGATGCTTCTGATACTGCTTTTTAAGAATATGCTGACGAATAACGTCTCCAACAATCAAAACAGCAAAAATAACTAAGCATACTAGTATTCCTGCAGCAAAAATTAAAGGCCACTTAAAACGCCAAGGCCACAAAGTTTCAAATATCTTACTCATTAGCGTTGCCCCTTCGTTTGCCAGCCTTCGAGCAAAACAAGAACCCACTCTGCTGCTTGATCAACAGTAGTATTTTGTGCCTGTTCGTTCTCTTTATAATTAGCAAATTCTGGCGGATACAAAGCTGCGATTGTTTGGCGCAACATATCTGCACCCTTTTTATTTCGCCACTTTAGGCGCAAAGAACTAATTTCACCTAAAGTATGCGTTTTAATATCTTCACCACTCATTCGAGAAACGTAAGTTCTAGCAACTGACGCTAGTTTTGCACAAGCCTGATCAGAAGTAAGCTCATTGCTGTGATATTGTTTTACAATTTCGTCAATTTCATTTCGCCAAGCTTGTTTGTTTTCACGATGAACATGCACAGCATTATCTGCAATTTCGTCGGAAGATAACAAAACTTTCGGCTTTTTGAAAGAAAAATACAAAACAATTGCAGCAATAACAATAACAACAAAAGCAACGCCAAGTATGCTTGCAAAAAGAATGTCGTTATGAATCTGTGGGTGAATATCTTGCATACTCATTACTGCACATCCTCCTTGCGTAATGATTCAGTAAGATAATTCGTACGACTTACAGATTTAGCAGACACTCGGAAAATTTCCTCACTAGATGATCCACATATTAATGACGCTTTAACACCAACAAGCATGTCACGCAAGGCACTACTTTTTACGCTTCTGCGATTTTCAACCTCTTGCTTAACGTTATCGTTTTGCAAAAAAGCTGGAATTTTTCGCAAAGTAATGCCGTCGCTTATACGCATGTTAATTGTTTTATCAAAAGAATTAACTGGGCAAATAGTTACAACAACGAGATTATGATTTTGAGTAATTTTTCGTAAACTATCCGCATCGTGAGCTTGCAACGCATACTCGTCTGTAATAAGAACAACAAGACCATTTGAATCAACAAACTTTTGCATTGATTTAATCAAATACTCAGTATTTCGAATGTGACTTCGAGTATTAAGCAAAGCACTGTCAAGATTTCTTTCAAAATCAGAAAGATTGCGAGCTTGAGGAACTTTAACTATGTTGTTACCGTCAACGCAAAGTAACGAAACAGAATCGTGACGTCTTAAACTTAAAGCTGCAAAAAAGCATGCAGCATTTGCAGCAATCTCATACAATGTTTCAAAAGATTTGCAAGCGCCGTTCATATTAATACTTGCGTCACACACAATCCAAGTATGAGATGACGAAGTACGTTCGCGCGAAGAAACCATAGGCTGACCTGTTCTAGCACTAGCAGACCAGTTCATCATTCTAGCTTCGTCACCAGGTTGCCAAGCGTGAACATCAATAACATCCCCGGTTCCAAAACGACGATGCGAAGGATGCTCACCTTCTAGTAATCCCAATGCTTTACGAGCAATAGGCAAATCTATGCGTTGGTCGAGCAGCTCAATTTTTCGGCGAACAGCTTTTGCTGGCTCAGACAACGCTAAACGCTTCATAGGTATCATGGCACAGGAACAGTCTTTACCAATGCGTCAATAACTTGATCAGTAGTAATAGAGTCAGCCAAAGCTTCAAAAGTCAACAGAATACGGTGTCTTAATACTTCGTGCGCGAATAATTTAACATCTTCTGGAATTACATAGTCTCTACCAGAAAGCAAAGCATGAGCCTGAGCAATACGAATAAGCGCAATAGAAGCACGAGGGCTTGCACCCATGCGAACAAGAGTATTGATGGTTGCAAGAGGGTGAGAACCTTCGCCTCGAGAAGTTGCAACAATATCAACAGCATACTTCATAACTGCTTCAGAAACATGAATATGTCGAGCTGCAGCACGCATAAACACAACATCTTGCAAGCTAATGCGCTGTGTGCTTAAAGTTGCAGGATCAACAACATCTGAACCTCTTTGTGTAAGCAACTGAAGCATTCGAACTTCTTCGTCAGGATTCGGGTAGGTCATAATTGCCTTAACCATAAAACGATCCATTTGAGCTTCAGGAAGATTAAAAGTGCCTTCTTCTTCAATAGGATTCTGAGTTGCAATAACCATAAAAGGCTGTGGTAGCGCAATACGCTCTCCGCCGATTGTTGTTGCGCCTTCTGCCATAGCTTCAAGCATTGCAGATTGAGTTTTTGCATTAGATCGGTTGATTTCATCTAGCAAAATAATATTTGCGTGAATAGGACCAATCTGAGTAGTAAAACGTTGGGATGCAAAATCAAAAACTTGCGTACCAACTAAATCAGCTGGCATTAAATCAGGAGTGCACTGCACGCGTCGGAAGCTACCAGACATTGCAGTTGCAAGAGTTTGTGCAGCAGTGGTTTTTGCAAGGCCTGGCACAGATTCAATGAGAATATGTCCGCCAGCAATAAGTGTTAAAATAAGAGATTCTCGCAATGCTTCCTGACCGACTAAAGTTTGTGCAAAGCGCGAGCGCAAAATGTTTGCAATCTGCTGGCAGCGACGAATATCGTCTGCTGAAATAGTAGTCGAATCTTGAGCATTTGATAATCCAACTGTAGATTTACCTGCTGCAGAAGCTATATTCGCATTAGGAATCATATTGGAATTATTATTTAATTGTTGCTTACGTGGTTGCGGTGGAAATAATGCCATAGGCTCTATGTTAGCTGATATACGGTACTGAAATTGGTAAAAACCGGCATATTGCTAAGGATTATTTGATTAATACACGCATTTTTAAAGCTATATTTCTTGAGAATTTAGCGACCAGTCAATTGGTGAAGCGCCCATTTTGATTAGTGCACTATTCGCTCTTGAAAACGGTTTTGATCCAAAGAAACCTCGCGAGGCAGAAAGAGGGCTTGGGTGAGAAGAAGTAATAAGTGTTGCGTTTGTTAACAATGGAGCTAAGCTTTGAGCGTTTCTTCCCCATAAAATAGCTACAAGAGGCATTGGGTTTCCGTTTTCGTCTTTTCGAGAATTTAAAGCTTTTATTGCAGCGTCCGTTACAGTTTCCCAGCCTTTTCCTTGATGACTATTTGCTTTACCTGCTTCAACAGTTAAGCAGCGGTTAAGAAGCATTACACCCTGCTTAGTCCACGGCGTTAAATCTCCACTTTGAGGAGTAGAAACGCCTAAGTCGTTTACTAACTCCTTGTAAATATTAATAAGACTTTTAGGTAGCGGACGCACTTTTGGTGAAGTGCAAAAACTTAATCCCACAGGATGGCCTGGAGTAGGGTAAGGGTCCTGGCCAACAATTAAAACCTTTATGCTTTTTAACGGAATGCTAAACGCGCGCAAAATGTTGTGGCTTGCGGGAAGAATATGGTGTCCACTTTCGATTTGCTCTCGCAAAAACACTCCCATTGCTCGTATTTGTGGCTCAACTGGAGCAAGAGCTTTAGCCCAATCTGGATCCATTAATTCTTCTAAAGGTTTAATTTTGTTAGGACTCATATGGCTACTGTATGACAAGGCATAGCATAATAGAAAAAATTTCTTGAAAATTCTGATTTGTGCTTTGTGACCAGCATTCGGTACTATGGATGCATATTGTTTTGAGTAAACACTTGGAGGAATGCAATTATGGCGCGAAATAATCACAACGTGTCGTATACGCCCGATGTTTTTGATGAACCACCAGAGGGGCCAGTTGGTGTGCATCGCGGCAATCCCGCTTGGTACGCTGTAATTCTTCCTTATTTTGTTGCAATAATTATTGCATTACTGGCTGGTTTGCTTGTTTGGGCAATCGGCTCTGGAGAGATTTCGCATCTTCCATTACCTTGGAATAATTCGCATCAAAGCTCGAAGTCTACAACAATAATTAAGAAGTCGCATACTGATAAGTCAGATGGAAAAGATGAAGATAAGTCTGAAGATGCAGATGCGGATGAAGATGAGGATACTTCAGCAAAGCAAAAGTCCAACAAAGATAAATCAGCGGACGATACTAAGGATGCTGATAATAAATCTGATTCTACGGCTTCAGTAGATAAGTCTGTTACTGTAAAAGTTATTAATGCAACCAATATTGCTGGACATGCTGCTAAGAATGCAGACAAGCTTAAGCAATCTGGTTATGCAAATGTTACTGCTGGTAATCCAAGCGGCAAAGTTCCGTCTGAATCTGTTGTATGGTACAAGGATGATTCTCAGAAAGCTGCTGCTGAAGATATAGCAAAAACTTTGGGCATTACTGCTGTAGAAAACGAAAAAGAGATTGTTTCGCAGATTGTAGTAGTTCTTTGCAAGTAGTTTTCTACGCACAGAAGTAATAAAAGCAAAATATAGAAGCCGGTTGGATTAGATTCTAACCGGCTTTTGTTTATAAAATTTTATTGAAAATAAATAATTATAAACGCCAAAGTTGGCACTCGGGCACATAGAGTGCTAATCTGCTAATTAGCACTCGAAGGTTGAGAGTGATAATTAGCAGCTGACGGCTAATAAAATCTTATTCACCTACGAGTGAGTGTTCCATAGTTACGATATGTGGAGGAAACATGGCAAAGATTATTGCCTATGAAGAGGACGCCCGTCAGGGTATGCTCGCAGGTCTTGACAAGCTTGCTAACACTGTAAAGGTTACGCTTGGACCTAAGGGTCGCAACGTAGTGCTTGATAAGACTTATGGAGCTCCAACCATTACTAACGATGGTGTTTCCATCGCTAAGGAAATCGATCTTGAAGATCCATATGAGCGTATTGGCGCCGAGCTTGTTAAAGAAGTTGCTAAGAAGACTGATGACGTTGCAGGCGACGGTACAACAACCGCAACAGTGCTTGCTCAGTCCTTGGTACACGAAGGCTTGAAGAACGTTGTTGCAGGAAGCAACCCAATTGCTCTTCGCCGCGGTATTGAGAAGGCATCTGAAGCAATTGTTAAAGAACTTCTTGCTTCTGCTAAGGATGTTGAAACTAAGGATCAGATTGCTGCTACTGCTACTATTTCTGCAGCAGATCCTGAGGTTGGCGAAAAGATTGCTGAAGCTTTGGATAAGGTCGGTCAGGACGGCGTTGTTACAGTTGAAGATAACAACAAGTTTGGCCTTGATTTGGACTTCACTGAAGGTATGCGTTTTGATAAGGGTTATATTTCCCCTTACTTCGTCACTAACGCAGAAGATCAGACTGCTGTTCTTGAAGATCCATACATTTTGCTCACTTCTGGCAAGGTTTCCAGCCAGCAGGACATTGTTCACATTGCTGAACTCGTTATGAAGTCCGGTAAGCCATTGCTTATTATTGCTGAAGATGTTGATGGTGAAGCATTGCCAACTCTTGTTTTGAACAAGATTCGTGGCACTTTCAACACTGTTGCTGTAAAGGCTCCAGGCTTTGGCGATCGCCGTAAGGCTATGCTCCAGGATATGGCTATTTTGACCGGCGCACAGGTTGTTTCTGACGACCTTGGCTTAAAGCTCGATTCTATCGACGCTTCTGTGTTTGGTCACGCAGCTAAGGTTATTGTTTCTAAGGATGAAACAACTATCGTTTCTGGTGCTGGATCTAAGGAAGATGTTGACGCTCGCGTGGCTCAGATTCGCGCAGAAATCGAAAACACTGATTCCGATTACGATCGCGAAAAGCTTCAGGAGCGTCTTGCTAAGCTCGCTGGCGGCGTTGCTGTTATTAAGGTTGGCGCTGCTACTGAAGTTGAAGCTAAGGAACGTAAGCATCGTATTGAAGATGCAGTTCGTAACGCTAAGGCTGCTATTGAGGAAGGTTTGCTTCCAGGCGGTGGCGTAGCTTTGGTTCAGGCTGCTGCAAAGATTGAAAAGTCTCAAGCAATCACCGAGCTTAAGGGTGAAGAAGCAACAGGCGCTGCAATCGTGTTCCGCGCTGTAGAAGCTCCAATCAAGCAGATTGCTCAGAACTCTGGCGTTTCTGGAGATGTTGTGCTCAACAAGGTGCGCGAGCTTCCAGAAGGCCAAGGCTTCAACGCTGCAACCAACACTTACGAAGATTTGATGGCTGCTGGCGTTACTGACCCAGTTAAGGTAACTCGTTCTGCTCTACAGAACGCTGCTTCTATTGCAGGTTTGTTCTTAACCACTGAAGCTGTGGTTGCTAACAAGCCAGAAAAGCCAGCTGCAGCACCACAAGCTGGCGCTGATATGGGTTACTAAATTAAAAGTTGTAAAAATTTTATAGCTGAATAGCTCATAGACTGAATAGCTCATAGTAAATGGCGGTATGCTCAGAAATGAAGTATACCGCCATTTATATTTCATTAGATTATTCAGACTATTCAGCCCATTCCAAATAGGGAAGTAGCTTGAGTTTCCGCATCAAGATACACTCCCGAAGCATGTTGCATAGCTTGCTGAATTGCTTCTAATGATTGTTCCATCTGCTGCTGTGCTGCACGCCACTGACCTGCGGTCGACGCAAACTTTGTAGCAGCGGAACCCGTCCATACGCTTTGCAATTGCTGCAGATTGGCATACATGCCGTTGACTGCTTCTCTAATTGAATTAACCGAGGTTCCAACTGCTGCAGCCGCCTGCTGAATTTGTTCTGAATCAACTCGAAATTGTGCCATATTTTCCCCCTATTTGTATCTGCTTAAAAAGCATTTAGTATTAATTAGCGCAACAACACACTTATTAAGTAACCTTCTTGCATAAACGTGTCTTACATACTTGTGTGATGTCACGCTATTATGAATATATGCCATCGAAAAATTACGCAAAAGTTTTAGAAGAGAATGTGGTTAAAAGGTCAGGGGTTATCCACATTTTAAATGACTATAAGCTTACAAGCTTAAAACTCGCACGCTTAAAGCAAGTATTACGTGCGGTTGTGGCATTTTTAGTTAGTGTTTTTCTTATTCTTCAAATATTTTCAATATTTCCAACTTTTTCTTTACTTCCGTCTGATTTTATAAAAATTAATAAAGCTTATGCGGAAGAACAAACTTCAAATTCAGGAATTGTTGCTACTGATTCAATTACGGATACTGAAAATCTTCTCGGCGACTCTGTTAATAAAGTTTCTGACGAAATTGCAGCAACTAAAAAGCGAACTGGAGTAACTGTAAGACTACTTTATTTGTCTACTTTTGGAGATACTAAAGATCCATCAAAATGGGCGAGTGATTTACTAATAAGCACTCTTCCTGCCAAAAATACGGTATTACTTGCTGTTGCAACTCGCGACGGCCGTCTAGTAGTTGCAGTATCTCCTAATTCCGACGAATGGTTAAAAAGCAGAAATACTGTTGACGCATTATCTGATGCAGCATATAAACCTCTAGTAACAACAACTGGCACTCATTGGGGTCAGTCTGCAATTATGATGATGAAGCAAATTTCTCGCTCTAAACGAACCGCTACAACTTCATCTGCAAGTCTTATATCAACACTTATTATGTTGATTATTATTCTTTGCTTATGTGTAGTAGTGACACTTATTTTGCTTCACCGAAGCCGTATTCAAAAGCAGATAAAAGCGGGCGTTAGAAAAGCGCGTAAGCGTCATGCTCGTCACCGCTAATAAAATCAACTACAACTTGTTGATTTTCAGCATTTATTCAGGAAACGTTCAGCTTCATAAGTGATGCTAATCAGTATGAGTAAGAATGTTGAAGCATCTATTGTTGTCGTAGACGACGAACCGTCAATTCGTGAGCTTTTAGTAGCGTCTTTACACTTTGCAGGTTTTGAAGTTGAAACTGCAGCATCCGGTTCTCAAGCCGTTGATGTTATTGAAAGAGTGAAGCCTGATCTTATTGTTATGGACGTTATGCTGCCAGATATTGACGGCTTCACCGTAACAAGACGAATTCGCCAAAACGGTATTAAAGTACCTGTTCTTTTCCTCACCGCAAGAGATGACACGCAAGACAAGATTATGGGCTTAACAGTTGGCGGTGACGACTACGTAACTAAGCCATTTAGTTTGGAAGAAGTTGTTGCAAGAATCCGCGCAATTCTTCGCCGTACTCAGGAGCAGGATGAAATAACTCCTGTTATTCGCGTAGCAGATCTTGAGATTAACGAAGACTCGCACGATGTAACTCGAAGCGGCATACCGATTGAGCTTAGCCCAACCGAATACAAGCTTTTACATTACTTGATGGATAATGAAGGCCGAGTGTTATCAAAAAGCCAGATTTTGAATCATGTATGGCAGTACGATTGGGGCGGAGATGCTGCAATCGTTGAATCCTATATTTCGTATCTTCGAAAGAAAATTGACGGAATTGAAATTACGGACGAAAATGGCAAGCTGCAAAAGGTAGTCCCTCTTATTGAAACAAAACGCGGAATTGGATACATGATTCGCGAACCAAAGTAAGGTCAAGCCTGATTATGGAAAACAATAATCGTAGTAGTGACGATAAAAAGCAGCCAAATAATGCTGGAACTGCGCAATCTAACAAAGACTCAGCGCGACAGCATATTGGAAAAAGCGTTGCTGTTATACAAAATACTGCGTCAGAAAAAAAGCCAAAACAAAACAGAATTTGCTGGCTTAAAACCAAGGCAAATTCTATTCCTTTAAGTACTCGTCTTGTGGCTTGCACTCTTGCAGTACTTACTGTTGCAGCATTTTGTATTTCATTATCAATTCGTCAATTGGTAGGAAATTATTTGCTTGAAAAAACTGATGCGCAGTTAACGGATCAGGCAAGACTTATTTACGACAATATAGATTTGCTTCGTTCAAAAGATTCAAGCCAATCTACAGCAGGTCCAAACGACTACTTTATGCAGATTCGCGATATTAATAACAAAATCATATCTACTCCTTTAGTTCCAAAACTAAAGGGAGATTTTGTTTCTATGCCGAAGCTTCCTGCAAACGGAAAACCCATTAAGGGCGTTCTTATACATAGGCCTTATACTGCTCCGGCTAAAGTTAAGGGTGACCCTAGTAGCGTTGATGAGATTACTTTAAAATCTGCAAAAGCTCCTTGGAGAGTTTTGGTGCTTGAATGGGAGCATCGAAGCAGCTACACTTCCGACGTACGTTTGCGCGGATACGTGTATATTGCTTTATCTTTAAGCGACCAGCGCGATACTGTAAATACTCTTACTAGATACTGCATTATGGTAAGTATTGCAGTTATTCTTCTTGGAGCGGTATTTGCGGCGCTTATTATTCAGTCCACTTTAAGACCGTTAAAGCGTATAGAAAAAACAGCTTCAAAAATTGCTTCTGGAGATTTAAGTAGGCGAGTTCCATCCGCGCCAGAAAACACGGAAGTTGGTTCTTTGGCTGCTTCTTTGAACTCAATGCTTGCGCGTATTGAACGTGGATTTAATGAGCAAGAAGCAATGACTGAAAAAATGAAGCGATTTGTTTCTGACGCAAGTCACGAATTGCGAACTCCTTTAGCAGCTATTCACGGTTATGCTGAGCTTTACACAATGTGGCGCAATATGCCGGGAGAGCAGGAGCGCGCTGATGATTCTATTGCTCATATTAAGGCTTCTAGCGAGCGCATGACTGAGTTAGTGGAAGATTTGCTTTCTTTGGCTCGATTTGACGAGGGTAGAGGAATTAATATTTCTCAGGAAGTTAGCTTGTCTCCAATTCTTTCGGATGCTGCTAACGATTTGCATGCTTTAGATCCAGCTAGAGCGGTTCAGCAGGGTTCACTTACGCTTTCAGAAGACTTTTCTTTGGAAGATTGCACTGACTGCAATTTTGAACGCAAGTTTGTGTTCAATAGCGGAAGTCTTCCTAGCGTATCTTTTCTTGGTGATGGAGCGCGTTTACGTCAAGTCATGACGAATATTGTTGGAAATATTCACCGATACACTCCGGCTGATTCTCCAGTAGAAATTGCTATTGGCGTAATGAAGGCTTCAATTGATCCAGACCAGCTTTCCAAGCTTCCTTCAGTTAGTGACTCGTTAAAAGAGTTTTTGATTGCTGCAGAAAAAAGCCAATCTACTGATTCTGGCAATACTTACGCAGTAATTCGTGTTGTTGACCATGGTCCTGGAGTTCCAGAAGAGTCGCTTTCTCGCATTTTTGAACGTTTCTATATTGCGGATCCTTCAAGAGCGCGCGAAAAAGGCGGAACTGGATTAGGAATGGCTATAGCGCAGTCTGTTGTAAAAGCTCATCATGGTTTTATTTGCGCAACAATATCTGACCCGTCAACTATTTCGGGAAACTTTGCTGGCTCAGATAATAATGTTGACGACACAATGGACGGTTCTGAGTCTCTGGATATTAATCCTCATGGATTAACGCTTACTGTTGTGCTTCCTGTAAGAGAAATTGAACCTTATGCGCTACAATAGAAAAAGCGAAACAATTAACATTAATATCTGTTAAACTATATACGGATGTTTTCGCATATAAACGATGCACTTGTGTGTTTAATGCATATTGGTATGCGACAATGAGTGATTATTTGAGTGAGGTGTGTTATGCCCAATGGGCGTGTGCGTTGGTACGATGCGCAGAAGGGGTACGGCTTTATTGCCGGCGACGATGGTAAGGATGTTTTCTTACCAGCTGCAGCTTTGCCTGCAACTGTAAAGACTTTGCATAAGGGTACAAAGGTTGAATTTTCTGTAATTGAGGGTCGTAAAGGTCCTCAAGCGATGGGACTTAATCTTATTGCAACAGCTCCATCGCTAGTTAAAGCAACTCGCCCAAAGGCAGAAGATATGGCAGCAATTGTTGAAGATCTTATTAAGCTGCTTGATTCTGCAGGTAACGGTTTGCGCCGTCGTCATTATCCATCTACTGCTGAAAGCAAGAAGCTCGCTACGCTTTTGCGCGCAGTAGCCGACAATTTCGACGTTCAAGAATAGTTTCGGGAATATTATTTATGACTGATGAAGTGATGAATCCACAAGATATTGCTCGTAGCATTGCTGTGGAAACTTCAGAGCGTTCCGATGCCGTGGGAGATTTTGTGTCTTCCACGGATATTGGTGACGGTGTTACCGATTTTCGCTTTGAAAGTAAGCTTGTTGGCTACGAGGGCTGGCAGTGGTCAGTAACGCTGTATCACGATTTGGAAACTGAGCGTTGGACTGTAAACGAATCCACGCTTATTCCTACCGACGATTCACTACTGCCGCCACCTTGGATTCCATGGAAAGATCGATTGAAGCCAAGCGATCTTTCTGTAATGGATTCTATTGGAACAGAAGAAGACGATTCTCGTCTTGAAGATGGATTCCGTCCAGTAAATCATCAGTCTGAAAATGAATTAAGCGAAAAATCTGAGGAAGAATCTAAAGAAGAAAAAGAAAATTCCGAAGAAAATACACTTAAGCAAGATGGTGAAACTGCTGAAAATGCAGACGCCACAGAAACTGTTGAGAATGAAAACAGCTCTTGCGATTCGCAAAACAATGAATCATCTGAAAATAATGATTCTAACGAAGATCTTGAAGAGGCAGTTTCGACTTTACGCCTATCTCGCAGACGCGTGATGACTGCAGAAGCTCTTTCGCAAACAGCAAAACGCTGGTATGCAGGGCAGCACGGTCCAAAGTCACTGTCAACAAAAATAGCTGACGGTAATGTTTGCTCTTCATGCGGCTTTATGATTCCACTAGCTGGAAGCTTGGGTTCAATGTTTGGCGTGTGCGCGAACATGTGGAGTCCGGACGATGGGCGAGTTGTATCTCTTGATCACGCTTGCGGAGAACATTCCGAAATTGAGCCACCTGAACCATCACAACTGTGGATTCAATCAGCTCCAGCCTACGACGATTATCATATTGATATTTTGCAGCAAGCTCCTCGAGAAGAGCGTGCAGATGTTGAGCTTATTGAGGAAGCAATTGAAGATAGCAAAACGCATCGCCGCAAGCGTCGCAAAATAAATAAAGATGCTGCTAATACCGCTGATACAGCTGTTATAGCTGATGCTGATATAGCTGATACCCCTAGTACAGATACAGCTGATTCTAAGACAGCAGATTTGACTTCAGAATCTAACGATGTTGATTCTCACGATGTTGAATCTAACTATGAGGATGAAACAAAAACCGAAGAAATTAAGAAAATAGAAGTTACTGAAGAATCTGCTAAAAGCGAAGAACCTAATAAAAACACAGGTACTACAGCAATGCGATTGTACAAAAGGAAATCACGCAGACAACATAAGTAAAATCTAAAGAAATTTTAAGGAATACAGAAAAATCCTAAAAATCTTAACAGATTCTAATAAATACTAATAAGTTGTGTAATACTTCGCGTCATGGTGACTAGTTACCATGGAATGAACGAAAAGAACGGAAGGCAGTTATGTTTGAACGGTTCACTGATCGCGCACGACGCGTGATTGTGCTAGCTCAAGAGGAAGCTCGCTCACTTCAGCATAATTACATTGGTACTGAGCATATTTTGCTCGGTCTAATTCGCGAAGGTGACGGAATTGCAGCAAAAGCGTTGAGCTCAAAGGGCGTAGACTTGGAAAGCACACGCAAGCAAGTTGAGGAAATGATTGGCAAGGGTGCTGTTGCGCCAAGCGGCCACATTCCTTTTACGCCGCATGCAAAGCAAGTTTTGGAGCTTAGCTTACGAGAAGCTCTGCAGCTTGGCCATAGCTACATTGGTACTGAGCATATTTTGCTAGGACTTATCCGCGAAGGCGAAGGCATTGGTACACAAGTGCTTATTAAAATGGAAGTCGATCTTGGAGACTTAAGAAGCACTACAGTTGACTTAATTCGCGGAGGCAGCTCTACAAGTTCAGAAGATGAAAAGGGCGAACTTGCTAACGCTGGAAGCGTGCAAGATAAAAGCAACAAGTCTGGGTCTGCACTTCTGGATCAGTTTGGCCGAAATCTTACACTTGAAGCACGCGAAGGAAAACTTGATCCAGTAATTGGCCGTTCTGAGGAAATCGAACGAGTTATGGTTATTCTTAGCCGCCGTACGAAGAATAATCCTGTGCTTATTGGAGATCCTGGCGTTGGTAAAACTGCAGTTGTAGAAGGACTTGCCCAGAAAATTGTTGAAGGCGATGTTCCAGAAACGCTGAAAAACAAGCAGATTTATTCTCTTGACTTAGGATCAATGATTGCAGGATCTCGCTACCGCGGTGATTTTGAAGAGCGCTTAAAGAAAGTTCTTAAAGAAATCAAAACTCGTGGCGATGTTGTGCTTTTTATTGACGAAATTCACACTATTGTTGGCGCAGGCTCGGCCGATGGCGCTCTTGGCGCTTCCGACATGCTTAAGCCAATGCTTGCTCGCGGCGAGCTACAGACAATTGGTGCTACTACAACCGATGAGTATCGTAAGTATATTGAGAAAGATGCGGCTTTAGAGCGTCGTTTCCAGCCAATTCAGGTTCCTGAACCTACTATTGCCGAGACGATTGAGATTCTTAAAGGCTTGCGTTCGCGCTACGAAAATCATCATCATGTAACTATTACGGACGGAGCTTTACAGTCTTCTGCAGAGCTTTCCGACCGTTATATTCAAGACCGTCACCTTCCAGATAAGGCTATTGATCTTATTGATGAAGCTGGCGCACGCTTGCGAATTAAGCGCTTAACTCAGCCGCCTGAGCTTAAGGAACTTAACCATAAGATTGCTAAGATTTCTGAAAAGAAAGATGAAGCAATTAAGCAGCAAGATTTCGAAGAGGCTGCTAATCTTCGAGACGATCAAGAAAAACTTGAAAATGAAGCTGCCGAAAAGGAAAAAGCTTGGCGTGAAGGCGAGTCTAACGTCAAAATGGTTGTTGACGAAGACATGATTGCTTCTGTTGTTTCAAGCACTACGGGAATTCCTGTTGTAAAGCTTACGCAGGCGGAATCTCAGAAGCTTCTTCAAATGGAATCTGAGCTTCATAAGCGTATTGTTGGTCAAGATGAAGCAGTATCTGCTTTGGCACGCTCTATTCGACGAGCGCGCGTTGGACTTAAAGATCCTAAACGTCCTTCTGGTTCGTTTATTTTCGCTGGACCTACAGGCGTTGGTAAAACTGAGCTTGCTAAAGCATTGGCAAACTTCCTGTTTGACGACGATGATGCTTTGATTCGCGTTGATATGTCTGAATTTGCTGAAAAGTATGCTGCGTCTAGGCTTTTCGGTGCTCCTCCTGGATACGTTGGTTACGAAGAGGGTGGCGAGCTTACCGAAAAAGTTCGCAGGAAGCCATTCTCTGTGGTGCTTTTTGACGAGATTGAAAAAGCTCATCCGGATATTTTCAACACGCTTTTGCAAGTGTTGGATGATGGTCATTTAACCGACGGCCAAGGTAGAAAAGTAGACTTTAAGAATACGATTATTATTCTTACTACTAATCTTGGTACGCGCGATATTGCGAAGGCTGCAAACACTGGCTTTACGCTTGGAAATAGTTCTGATTCTACGTATCAGCGCATGAAGGATCAGGTTAATTCGGAGCTTAAGCGTCAGTTCCGTCCAGAATTTTTGAACCGTTTGGACGACACTATTGTGTTCCGCCAGCTTACGGAGCCAGAAGTGCGCCAAATTGTTGATATGGACATAAAGCTGCTTAACAATAGGCTGTTTGACCACCATATGTCTTTGGAATTGACCGACGCTGCTAAGAATTTGCTCGCTCAAAAGGGATTCGATCCTTTGCTAGGCGCGCGTCCATTGCGCCGCGTAATTCAGCGAGATATTGAGGATATTATTTCCGAGAAGATTTTGCTGAACGAAATTTCTGACGGCGAGCGAATTGAGGTTGACGCTGAAGGCGAAGGATTGCTGGGGGAGTTTACTTTTAAAAGCCAGCAGTTTGATGTTGCGGAGTTAGATGAATCTAGTAAGGATTCTAGTGATGATGCTGCAGATAATAAGTCTGAAGATAGTGCAGATAAAGAAGATAGCAGCAAAAAATAAGTAATCTACGCAATAACTAACTGAATACACTAAAAGCCCGGCGTATAAATCTCGTCGGGCTTTTCTACTTATTTAACTTAAATTCATTCCTTAGTCATGCGAATATAAGATTTGAAGAGAATTTCCAAACGCTCGTCATTATTAGAGCAAGGTTTTGTAGCACCAAAAGCAACATCTACTACTTTATCTAGCTCATCATGAGCTTTGCGTAAATCTGTTGGCATGTATGTTGGATCATACAAGTCTGCTAGAGATTGGCCTGGGCGATTCGCGGTTTTGCGTAAGTAGTGAAGGTTATCGTTAAAAGATTTAGCGCGCTGCGACTTTAAGCTGGTTTCTTACGGTTTTTGAGTGTTATTTTGCGTTTATGGAAACATGTCGATAGCGTAGTGACGATTGAACAGGATAGATAATATGAAAATGTATCTACCTTGCACTCAGACAAAAAGCTAAATTTTTCAAGGATAAAACAATAATTGAGATAGTAGGTGTCAAAGAAAACATTCTGGTTATCATTTACTTATTGCATATAATAATTTTAAAAGTAATTTATAAAGAATATAGAGTTTATCATGGGAAGAAAAGTTTTACGAACTAAAGAAGAGATTGAAAATATTTTAACTTCTGTAGGTTTAGAGCTAGCTGAAAACTATGATTCTTCTAAAAGCTATCCTAAAGATTTATACATACTTACTAAATGCAAGATTTGCAACACAGAAGCACATTATCGCATCAAGTATATTATGGAGAAAGCTAATATCGGTGAACCTGTATGTAGAGCTTGTTATTGGAATGCATTGATGAGGTCAAATTATCCTATAGTGCATATAACCTCTGGAACTATTTTTAGTAAATATAGCACTCTTGTGAATCGACGTGGATTTGAATTAGTTAGTATCCTTAAAGATGGTTCTATAGATAATACTGGTACTATTCTACTTGTTGTATGCAGTCATTGCGGTAGACAAATCGTTGATGACGGTTCATTAAAATGTTCATGCCAAATGCATCCTAACACTGCTGCTCATTACGCTCCAAAAGTGACGAGAAAAGTTCTGGAACCAGAAATAACATATGTTCAGAAAACTTTTTTATCAATTGAAGAAGCAAAAAATACTTTATGTTCTGATGTGCCTGAGCTATTGGAATCATGGGATGATGAGAGAAGCCCATACGAGACAGCAGTATACCCAACAAATTGGAGCGGTATGCGCGCAGGGGATGGGGAATATAGGTTTAAATGTAAGAGGGGGCATCATCCATATGCTTTTCCGTATTCTTATTTAGAATCAGGATGTCCAGCATGTAGAGGTCAAGCAACTCTTGGCACTGGACTTTTTTTGGCAGATACGAATCCTGAGATAGCTTCTGAGTGGCTAAAAGAGAAAAACGGTGTTTATACACCTGAAAATATAAGAGATAATAGTAAGAGAATAGTATGGTGGAAGTGTATAGCTTGTGGTCATGAATGGCGATCTACCCTAGAGATAGACAAAGAAAAGATGGACAGTTGTGTCCTAACTGTGGAAAAATTCAAGGATCAATAGCTTGGATTTATCCTAAATTAGTTGAGCAATGGGATACTTCAAATCCTGTTAGTCCTTGGTGTATTCGTCCTAATGCAAAATTAAATTTTGTGCCCTTGTGGGTGTGTGAAAACAATCATGCTCATACATATAAGGCATCTATAGTTTCTAGAATCCATGGTGCTGTGTGTCCTGAATGTACAGATTCTAATAAATCAAGGATTGAGCTTAAATACTTTGATGCTGTTCGGAAAAAGATAGGAACGGCTCGATCTGGAGCTAGATACAATTATGATAATTTTTCCTATAACTGGTCCATTGATATTTCGTTTAGTATTCATGACAAAAAATTTGCCATAGAATATGATGGGGAATACTGGCATGAAGGGAAAATAGATGTGGATAAACGGAAAACTTCAGAGTTATTGGAGGCAGGTTTCATTGTTATAAGAATTAGAGAAGCTAATCTTCAATCGCTGAACATAAAATCATCTTATTATTATGAAATTTTTGTTCAATCTGATTATAGTGATTTTGATAGTAGTATAAAATGTTTGATTGATTATATTTCAAACATTAGTAGTAATAAAAAATAGATTAATGCTTGGGTCTTTTATGAAAGTAAAATATTGAAACCGATAGCTATCTATATGAGAAGAAATACGATTAAGCAAATTGACAACTTGAAGTACACTAGAAGTAAAAGCAGTAATCAATTGGACTTGTAAGTGAGCATTTGTTAGTTGGCATTCGTATTTTTTAGTAAACGTATGATGATAGATTACTCACATTTATAGAAAATGATGATAGTCTGTTTGCTGTTGTCTAAAAGAAGCATTATGAATAAGTGCTTTTTAGAAATTTGTAAAATTAAAATATGTTATGCGTGAATCTAGCGAGAATGAACTCTAGATTTTTTTCTTTTTAAGAGGTCATTTCGCTTTAAAGGTATGTGTGTTGCTTATGCAAGTGGCGTCTTGTTTTAAACATTGGCTACAATGAACAACTCTCTTTCGTTTAAAGGATCCTATATTAATTTAATCAGCTTTGATTCATCTTGATTAAAAAAAATCAGTTTTCTATCAATCGGTTGCAAAGCTCTATCACATTTGGGGATTTAAAATTGTATTTAAAAATGGAGGCAATAATAATCTGATTATCAGAAAAATCTCTTTTAAGTATATTCATCATTAGTTGAATATTACTTTGATCCACTTCTTTACCACTAGGCGAATCCAAAATAATAGGTAGTTTAATATGCAAATATTTTTCTATTTCAATAATATAAGCAAGTCGAAAAGCAAAAACAGTTTTGTGCAATACAGCACCTGAGAGTTCCTTCAAGTTGGAAGTAAACAGATATGAAGACACAACAGATTTGTTGTCTCCTACACCTAGTTCAGTAACATATTTAATCATGTTAGTGTAAAGAGATTTTATAACACTTGTATTAGATTTCGTTTTCCTTGATATTTCATTACGAATGAATTTTAGTGTCTTCTCCAAGTACTTTATTTTTTTATCTACAGCACTAGCATCAATAGGAACAGAAGCAATACGTCTATCAAAAATATCAATCATACTTTCTGACTCGAAAAATGCTAGTTGCTCTGCTTCGTTGTTTTTTTCTTTTTGCGCATTTGCTAATTCATGCATCACAGATCGCAGCTCGGAAGAAGTAATTTTACGTTTGGCTACTAGAAAATCTATGGTATCAGAGAGTCCAATGATGCTTTCAGAAGTAACAGGAAATATTGTACCATCTGGCAGCTGGATAATTAGCTTCATTTCAGACACATACTGTCTGGCTCGTTTATTATCTGAAATGCTTTTATCAATTCTCCTAAGTTCGTGTTGAAGAGACTTTTGCTGCATCAGCAACTGCGCAATAACAGCCTCAGATTCTTCAGAATATGAATCAGATGCTACTGTGCCACTTTCTGCTATGATTTCTTCACGATATTTAGCTATACTGGACATTTGTCGATATTTTGAAAGTTCCTTAGAAACCTGTGTTTCTTTACGAATCAAATCACTGCAATCACAATCTGATAAGCCACGAATCAGTTCTTCGATATTAAATCGAATACTTCCAATGGCAGTGCCACGATTGAGAAGAGTCCATCCTTTTTCCTGGTCAGTATAAATTGCTCCAAGAATGTTATTTAGCACATCTGTATTTTCTGTTCCGAATATCATTTTATGCAGATCATGCAGTTGGTCAGGTAGTATGTACGTTTTCTTTTCGTTAGCTACAGTTGCTTCGATATAATCGTTAGAGTAGCGAGATAAGATTATTTCGCCAACATTGTCTACTAAAATTTGAGAGACAACCTCGCAATTATTAAATTTGATATTTTTAGTATTAGGTATGTTATATCCCAAAGAGTATAGTACAAAGCGTAATAAGGTTGTTTTCCCTTTACTATTCTCTTTGCTGAAAATGAGATTTACGCTATCTATAAAATTAAAAGTGCGCTCAAAGAGACCTTCTTTTATCCTAATAGATTTAATAATCACAGATTTACCCCATTCTTAATCTTGTCAATGGTAATTCTTCGACGAATCACATTGTATAAAATAATTTTCGTAAGTCCTTCTAGTGTTTGTGCATCAATGTTGTATGACGAAAATTCTGATTTATAATTTTCCCAATAATTATCTATAAAGTCTTTACACTTTTCCATTGGATTTTTTGTACCGTGAAACTGGATATAGTCATAAAGTATTTTTGTAAAGAACTCAATGCGTTCACAGCAGGAATTAATTATTCTGCTGTATAGATGAACAATCTCTTCATATATTCCTATTTCAAATTGATTTAAAAAATCATCATCACAACGGCTAATATCTGTCTCATGCACCAAGATGGGCCATATAATATCTTTTTTTGACAACTCAATAGATGAATCTTTTTTTGAGCCATTGATGAAAAGGGCATTATGCCATATCTGAAGCAACCAGTTGCCAAGACCAGGTGATAAATTCGCATCAATACTACCGATAAAATCATTTATTGCTTGCGTGACGGCTTTGTATCGTTCTGCATCATTATCGGTCTCGAACGGAAATACTTGTATGGTGAATTTCTGTAAATCAAGAGGATTCTCTATGTTAGCAAGATAATCCTTCACTATTTCCTGTGCAGAGGGTGGCAAAGTAGAAAACGTTCTATGAGTAGGAAAACCACAAAAAATACTACTTGAACCTGAATCGTTGAAAGGATTATGAGAATTGGTTATAAAAATCAACTGCTGTACAGTAGTCTTGCTCGCTCCTTCCGAAAGAGAGGTCAATGCCTTTTTAAGGTTTTCTCGGACATGAGAGAAATCACAGCTACTCTTTTCAACAGCCTTTGCTTGAGCGAGAATTTTCTGATTATTAGATAATTTCAATTCAATATCTTCATTTTTGCTCTCAAGACGAATAGATTGTAACTCCTTGATGTTTTCCAGCATGAGGATAATTGCCGCATTCCTCTGAAAATCGAAGCCAAATAACACTGCATTAGCACGTCTACTTTTCACTGCTGCAACACCTCCATATCAAATTATTACATATTGCCTATATCACTTGTTAAATAGAAACGAATGAATTTAATGGGTTATATAATAAAAGCTCTAGGTTTTTGTGCCTAGAATTCTCCGCCGACCGAGTACTCCCAATCCATTTGTTATAATAGTCTATCCTCATTAATCAAAAACGGTTAATAATTCTTTAAATGGTATAAATTATTACAAATATAAAGCCTTACTGCAGAAAATACAGATTTGCTTTTGCATTTTATGCGGTTTATTTAAATAAAATTCATTTCTTAGTCATGCGAATATAGGATTTGAAGAGAATTTCCAAACGCTCGTCATTATTAGAGCAAGGCTTTGTAGCACCAAAAGCAACATCTACTATTTTGTCTAGTTCGTCGTGAGCTTTGCGCAAATCTGTTGGCATGCATGTTGGGTCATACAAGTCTGCTAATGATTGGCCTGGGTGATTCTCGCGCGCTTTAAGTACGGATTTACCTGCTTCAATAACTTTTGCTCGCATTTCGTTTGTAAGATCTGGAAGTGGAAGATTATTCCAAACGACTGTGTTGGAGAAGCTAGGGTCACTTTTTAATCTTCCACCAACAGCCTTTTGCCAAGCCATAAACATAGAAGATTCAATAATTCAAAATTAAATCCATCTGGGTCTATACATGTATAAACTTTGTCTCCAGCAATAATATTTGGCTCATATAAATCGCAAGTAGCATATTCGCGACGATTGGTAAATACGCGTGGAATAGCTAAATAATTAGTTTGCGGCTGAGCTTGTTGACCAAATAGCCATGCAGTTTTTGCCATAGCTTTTGTTGAACTAGCAGTGCTTATTTCACGCATTTGACGAACTTTTTCTATGCGTCGAGAGATGAATTTTGATTCACGCATTTCAGAAGGCTCAGCATCCACTAGCCATAAACACCATCGTTCAATATTATTAATAAGTTCTTTACCCATGCGGAACGGACGCACATATTTAGCAGCAATAGGGTCTTTCATTGCTTCATCATATTCTTCACGAGTATTAAGAATAAGATTACCGCCATCTCGCGGCATTGAACCAAAGTTTGCAATTGACAGCATTGGAGATAATGTTCCTAATTTCTGATTGCGCTTTTCTATAAAAACATTCGGAGAGTCAGAAAGATACCCATTTATATTGCTGCAAATTGTCATGATAGGTGTAGAATCGATGCTTTTATATCTAAAAAGTTTAAACTCAGACTTCTGCTGAGTCATTCCAATAATAACTACGTGAACATTTGCATTATCAGTAGATTCCGCATTCCATTTAAAAGTTTGATGTGCAAAATTAATATGCCAATTCAAACTTTTAAGAGTTTTAAATAAGAATGGGACTTGTATACCTTGCGATATGCTGTTTGTTGAGACAAAAGCGAACGCTGATTTTGTGCCATCTAAATAATGAGCAGCTTTATTAAACCAACAAGTTACATAATCAAGATTGCCATCATAGTTTTTTCCCCATATTCTTTTCATGTCTTCTGTTTGGTCTTCCGATTTCTTATTCCTACCAACAAACGGCGGATTTCCAATCACATACGAACACTTATCTGCAGAAAGCAAATCATTCCAGTCGTATTGCAAAGCATTTGCTCTAACAATATTTCCTGAATCATGCAAAGGAAGATGAGGCAAGGCACATCCTGCAATACTTTCAGTATCGTCTAAAGCTTGCTGCTCAGCAATCCATAATGCTGTTTTAGCAACGCACACAGCAAAATCGTTAATCTCAATACCGTGGAACTGATCAATGCTTACCTTTATGAGGCTATTTTTATCTCCTAAATCAACGTAACCTTGACCACCAAGCATAAGCTCAACCGCCCTATTTTCAAGCTTTCTTAAGCAAAGAAATGTCTCAGTCAAAAAATTTCCAGAACCGCACGCAGAATCCAAAAACTGAAGGCTTGCAAGCTTATTCTGATACTTCTCAAGTTTGTTATTACGAACCTTTTCTGAGATTGTTTTATCAATTTCAATTTGAGCAATCTCATTTTTTAGCTCGTCCAAAAATAGTGGGTCAATAAGTCTGTGAATATTCTTCACAGTAGTGTAATGCATTCCGCCTTTTCTACGCTGATCGTGACTCAGTGTTTCTTCCATTAAAGAGCCAAAAATAACAGGGCTGATTGTATGCCAATCAAAATCATCACCGGCGTGAAGAATAGCGTCTTTAATTGGCTCAGTGAGTTGAGGAATTTCAATATTCTCACGGAACAATCCACCATTTACGTATGGGAACTCTTGTAGCTCATCTTCAAGATACTTATCTCTATTTTCATCATCAGTATCAAGGGTATTAAATAAGTCAATAAGTTTCCTACGAAGGTCGCTAGCTTTAGCATTATGAATATAATTACTGAAAATATGATTCGTAAACAAGCCAGCATCTTCAGCATATAAGCAAAACACTATACGAACAGTTAGCAATGCTAAAGAATGATGTTCTTCTTCACTATCCGGATCTGCATACTGTTTCTCTAGCTCATTGTGCAAGTTAGCTACCAGCAATCCAGCTTTTTCAGAAAGCCGTTTTTCAATATAGTTGCGTGAACGATTTTCGCTAAAAATGTTACGGAATACTGTTAAATGTTCAGCAAGTTTATCTAACGTAAATTCTTCAACAGGTGACTTTTCGGCTCTAGGATCCTTCTCAATATCGTAGAAACGAAAAGTGTTGAAATTACAGGTGCAAATAAAAGTAGGCTTTTTGCTAGGCGGAAGATTGTCGGAATATCTCACAGCTTGCTCAGCTGGAGTAACAGAATCACCTTGACGTTCTTCAGGCTTATCAAGATCAACATTCTTACTTTTTTGCTCAACGAGAAAACTAGAATCAGGGCACAGCATATCAATGTACCCACGGTTAGCAGTACGATACTCAAACTCGGTATTGTTTATTGCGTCTGGAACATCCAAAACATTTTGCATAAGGTCAAGCCAAAACTTCTGCGTTTCTTGCTTTTCATCGCCGCGACCTTGCCAGCGCTCAATAAACTCGGCTGCCTTCTTGTGTTGATCTGCAATATTCATGCGTCTATTATCTAACTTGCTAGGGATTAGCTATGTGCTTATTGTTTTAACTTGCGCATAAAACCGCCTACATACCCAACCGCGCGTATCAAAACTGTTTCCTTAACGCAACAATTTTGATACACTTGCGTTATGTCTATTTTTGTGAATGATACTCTTCTTACGCGTGAGGAAGCTGCAGCCCAGCTAGCAGTTAGCACTCAAAGAGTTAGCGCATTATGCTCGAATCATTTACTAACAACATACACATTTGGAAGTAGGAAGATCTTAATTTCATTAGATTCCGTAAATCGTTATAAACAACAAAACTCTAAAAGCGGTAGGGCATATGCTCCGTCATTAGCTTTTGCAACATTGTTTATGCTTAGCGGTTGTGAAGTTTCATGGATCAATAGGCAACAGAAATATCGCATAGAAGAATATTTGCAATCGATTACCCCACAAGAGCTAGTTAATCGATCTAAAAATCGCGCGAAAACAATGGAATACTGGTGCAGAAAATCGCGTTTGGTAGAACTTTCAAAGCACTTAATACTTTCTGCTGCAACAGGAAATATGCATTCACAATTTCAACTTATAAAAACTGACAAAATAGAAGGATATGTAAGCAGTAACAATTTAGTGGATTTAATAAATGAGTTTCATCTTAAAGATAAAGAAGACGGCGTAGATAGTTCAATAATCAACGTTAAACTTCGCGTTATTGAAGATTCTAAAGTTTTCGATTTCATTAACCAAAATGTTCCTTCACGCATTACTGAAGAAACTCGAGTAACATCGACAAAATCCTTTATGTCGATTGCAGTGTGTGCTGCAGATTTGGCCGAATCTCTTGACGTTCGCGAGCGCCAAGCAGGATTAAGCAAACTCTCGGAACTGCTTACTGAATACAATCTAGCAAAATAAAGTGTTATATGCGAAAATGCGCAAAGCTAATCTTGTGAATATTCTGGTCTATAAGCCACAATCCAAACACCGTTAAAAACTCAGTCAACGAACTGAGATAGTAACGGTAATAAGCAAAACACCGTTATTTTCTCAGTCAAGTATCTGAGAAAGTAACGGTAATCGCCCAAACACTGTTAAAAACTCAGCTAACCAACTGAGAAAGTAACACTTGCGCTCGCAAATGTTCCAATACTATACGCATAACAAACCTCCAACCAACACGCGCAAACACCACCAAACGACACGCCAAATAGGCGAGGGCTTGCATTTGAGAATATTTCGGGTATAGTAGTTACTCGTGCTTCGGCGCTGACATTGGTCAGTAAAGTTGCATTGCGGACATAGCTTAGTTGGTAAAGCGCAACCTTGCCAAGGTTGAGACCGCGGGTTCGAGTCCCGTTGTCCGCTCTAGGTCCGATGAGTTATTCGACCTTACGGTGGGTTAGCCAAGCGGTTAGGCAGCGGCCTGCAAAGCCGTATAGATGAGTTCGACTCTCGTACCCACCTCGATTAAGCTTCATGCTTAATAAACAACCTGGGCGGTTGGCGCAGTGGTAGCGCACTTCCCTGACACGGAAGGGGTCACAAGTTCGAACCTTGTATCGCCCACTCGAAAGGATTGCCTTTCACGCATAATTAAAAAAATTTTGGGTGATTGGCGCAGCGGCTAGCGCACTTCCTTCACACGGAAGGGGTCATAGGTTCGATTCCTATATCACCCACAATAGGTACGCAGTGTAAAAGCACTGCGTTTTTTGTTTTTGTTACTCGATTTTTGGCCCATAACCACTTATAACCCTTACAACCCCTATACCGCTATAACCCAGATTTCGCCGCTTGACCCTACTTTCCACCAATTACCAACGCTTACCCAACCATAAACCTTGCGACATTCCATATTTGCATTTAATTAAATAATTAACTAGAATATCATTTTGTTTTGCGGACATAGCTTAGTTGGTAAAGCGCAACCTTGCCAAGGTTGAGACCGCGGGTTCGAGTCCCGTTGTCCGCTCCACTTTTTTAGTATTTTGTTTATGAAATCGTGTTTCCATAATTGCTACTAGCATCGATTTTGAAAGAATGGGAATTTATGGCTGACGACGTACAATCTACCAATCAGACGACTTCTAACGAAGATAGTATGTCTACAATGGTAGATGCCATCAATTCCTTATGGTTAGAAGGCAAAGTTACTTCTATTCCAAACTTTGCAAAGCATAATATTTTCAGCGATTTTCCAAATCTTCCTTCTAATACTCAGGTTGGATGGTTTAGAATTCCTGGAAAATCCTTCTGCATTTCGATTGGATTAGTTAAAAATGACGGAAAGCTTTTTCGTCAACTTGCTATTGCAGATTCAGAAGGTAGAGTTTACACGGGTGACAAAGTAACTCTTGAAGATACGTTTGAACGTCTTCCGCAACTTTCTTTTATTGAGCAATCTTCTTTTACTTTACGAAATACAACTCGTTTTTATGGAAGTTTAAAAGTACCTAAATCGAATAATATTTCAAAAAAATTCCGCAATATTTTGCAAAGTTTAAAAAACTTGCCAAGCCTGTGCTTAAAAAATAAAAACGCAGCCAACTTAGCCAACGGAAGTGCGGCAATCGCCAACAACAATATTTCTATAGTAAATGGCGATATTGTTATGCAAGTTTCTTTAGAAGACGGCTTGCATCAGGTTGCTTCATGGCTGTGCTGCACAATTGGAAAGCATAAAAGGTATACGCTTGAAAGTACGCGCGTAAAATTACCTGATTCTTTGCGCTGCAATCTTACTTACGAGAATGCTATTGCAACAACATTTTTCGCAACATTTTTCATACCAGATTTAAATCAAAACTTAATAGGTTTTGGATATTCGCACGTTCTAAGAAGATTGCATACTGAAGCACCTCTTGGCGCAATAAGAAGAAGCTCTGCAGATATTGCGCACGCAAGAAAAGTTGGATTGCAAGTTTCCGGCTTAGAAAGCTACTATGAGCGCGTTATGAAAGAGGTTGGAGCATTAGATCCAACTAGAAGCTTAGAAGCCGTTCATGGCGCAGAAAGACTACATTTTAGACAAGCTCAACAAACTTCTGCACATTACTTAATTTGGGACGATTCTTTAGATCCTTCAGCAGCACTAAAAGTTTTAAGAATTGAAGGAGCGCTAAATCGTTTACAAGCCATATACCAGTTCTTGCAAGCTAATTCTTTGCAGGGTGGAAAAAATTTTGAAGACAACGTTAGCTTAGAGCGCATTGCTGCTATAGATAACGCTATGATTGAAAACCCTGCTTTTAACGCTTGCGAATCTTTTGATACGCCAAGTTTCGCAAATCCTTTACAAGACGATAGTATTCGTCCTTTGCTTCACTTATGGAATAAGGCTAGAAAATATCAGCAGTCTGCAACATTTTTGAAGCAGAACGATGCGGGAGAGTGGCTGTACCGTCAATCTCTTTCTAAGCTTATTAGAAGCTTATACATGCCGTTTAGATTCGATGCAGATTTTCGCTCTAATCTAAACGATGGCAATGTTGCGATTGCTTTCACTTCTACAGGATCGTCGCTAATGCCTACAAGCAAATACGATACTTTAGAGCATAAGTGGCATAAGCTAAGCAATGTTGAAAAGTCGCGTATGGCAACATATTACAATCTGCGATTCGGCATTATGCTTGCAACGCTCGCCTTTGGTGCAAGCGAAAAAATACAGCATGTTTCAATTAGACTTGATTCTATTGGTTTAGAAGAGATGGTTGCAGCACAAGATAATGCAATAAGTACGCTACTAAACCGCACTATTCAAGCATTAGACAATATGAATGTAAATAATGCGCCTTCAAAGGGTGATCCAAAAGACGGTGACGTTCATGGAGACCCTTCACAAATCCAGGATTTGCAACACTTACCGCTTGCAGAAGTTGTTGAAGGTGCACAATCTTTAGTTGATTCTAAGACGGAATCTAAAGCAGATTCAAACTCAAATCCTTTAGCTGCTTTTAGCGAGCCTCCAGAAATACGTACGCTAATGACAGTAACGTTTGAACGCGAAAAATTTATTAAACATATTCGTGCTCACGGTTTGCAAAATCCAATGGAAATATATAAGCAATCTAATGCAACAATGAGCATGCGCGAAGACTACACTTTAGGCTCAGTAGAAGCATCATTCGATATGCACGATACTTGCTTCGCGCCTATAGGAGCGCAAGAAGAGCCTGAGTTTTCAGACACAATATTTAGCGAAGAACAAGAAGAAATACTTGGAACATCACACGCACAAGGATTATCGATTCAACGAGAAGACCTTTTGCAGCAAGCTGTTACAGACTTCCACCATATTGCATCTCAGCCAATTCAAACAACAGCAGAAAAAGCTAGAGAAGCAATGAATATTATTGAGCAAATTGCAGATCCTGAGCTTAGTGAAAAAGCAGACAGTGTAACAAGAGCTCTTATTGATGAAACAGACATACCTGAACTTTCATTCAAAGCTTCGCAAAACATACGAAATATGCGTATTCGAGCCCAAGAGCAACTTATGGAAGGCGATATTAGCACTGCAATAGAAGAATACGAGAAGAATATTGCTAAATTCGACTCAATGTTTGCGGTAGAAAATGTTGTTCCACGCTACTTTAACTCATATGCGGAAAGAGTTGTGTACAATCACATATTTGCAACACCAGAAGAGCATACACTACTTATTCCAGACGGATTGTTCTACGCGCACATGGAGTTAGCAGACTTACTTTCGCAATTGAATAAGCATGAGGCTGCATTAAAGCACTTAAACACGATGGTTGCTTACGCTCCAACATACGCACTATCTCACTTAAAGCTTGCGGCAGAATTATCTCAAAAAGAAGACTGGTCATCTGTTATAGCAGCATGCTTAAACGCTTTGAGAGTATCTTTCGACAAAGATGATGCAGCATTCGCATACTATCGACTAGCGTACGCTGCATGGATGCAAGACAGGTTTGCACTCGCCGCAAGCGCGTATCGTATGTCTGATTATTTAGCCCCAGGAAGAATAGAACCATTGCAAATGGAACTAGAAGAACTGCTATCTAGAATGCGCTCGCAGTGTTATAAAGCTCCGGCTAATATGGACGATGTGAAGCAGAATTTTATGAATGACGATATTCCTGTTTGGCCAAATATTGAAGCCAGCCATATTATTGGCAGAGCTGCAAAACTTACGGTTGATGAAGGAATGTTTGTTATTGCAAGAACTTTGTGCGTTGCTAATATTCGCATGACTTCAAACGAAGATTTGGAAGGCGCTGTGCAATCTCAATTCTTGCGTTCACTAAATGCTTAAGATGCTAAATAGCGTAGTAGATTACGCTAAATATTTGGGTTGAAAGGGGATTTTATGAGTGCTGCTTACAATGATGCAGCGTCACAAAGCTCTCAATGGACGCTTTTTGACGATTTTGATGAGCCAGCTGTAACTGATGAAGCGCACTCTAATGCTCATATTTGGAATCCTAATGTTGACACAGATGAGTGGATTCATAAACTAGAACCTACCGATGCTGACGCTTTAGCTCTTTCAAATCTACAGCCTACATCTCTTACTACTGAACAGGCTGCACGCTTGTGGGCAAAATTAGCAGCGTGGGCACAATCTGATCAAATTGCCTACTATGTTGAAGATGCTCCAACAAGCTCGGATGCAGCTTATGATGCTCGTATACGAGCGTTGAGTGCTCTGGAATCAGCTTTCCCAACACTTGACACTCCACAATCTCCAACGCACCGCGTAGGTGGAACTTTTTCCAACGATTTTACTTCTGTAAAACATCCTTCGCGAATGATGAGCTTGGACGATGTGTTTTCTATTGACGAATTACACGATTGGTATAACAGTGTTCTTCGAGATTTGCAATGGCCTGAATCCAAGCCGCTTCCTATGACATGCGAAGTAAAAATTGACGGTCTTGCGTTAAATCTTATTTACAGAAACGGCACTCTTGAGCAGGGTCTTACTAGAGGAGATGGAGTCACAGGCGAAGATATTTCTCTTAATGTTAGGACGATTGAAGCAATACCAACTCAGCTTCATGCTGAAAATCCTGACGATATTCCTGAATTTGTTGAAATTCGCGGCGAAGTTTTTATGAAATGGGCTGATTTTCGTAAGCTTAACGAGGAGCAGGAAGACGCTGGAAAAGCAGCTTTTGCAAATCCTAGAAACGCTGCTGCAGGTTCGCTTCGTCAAAAAGATCCACGCATTACCGCAACTCGTCATTTAAGCTTCTTCGCACACGGCTTGGGGGAGCTTCGCTGGAAATCAAACTCAAGTCATGCTAATAGTGAAACAACTTTTAACCAGTCTGACGCATACAATTTTTACAAACAGTGGGGTGTTCCAGTTTCTCCATACACGCGTAGGGTAACTAATTTTGCCGAAATACAAGACATGATTGATTATTATGGCGAGCATAGGGCAAATATTTTGCACGCATTGGATGGAATTGTTGTAAAAGTTGATGACCGCGCATTGCAGCGCAATCTTGGAGCAACTTCAAGAGCCCCAAGATGGGCTATTGCATATAAGTATCCTCCGGAGGAAGTTAATACTTATTTGAAGGATATTGTTGTTCAGGTTGGAAGAACAGGAAGAGTTACGCCTGTGGCAATTCTTGAGCCTGTAACTGTTGCAGGATCTACTATTTCCAGAACAACTCTTCATAACGCTTACGAAGTTGAGCATAAAAACGTGCTTATTGGCGATACCGTTGTGGTTCGAAAAGCTGGAGATGTTATTCCTGAATTAGTTGGGCCTGTTTTAAAAGCACGAGAAGGCCGTGAAAACCAATTACGAAAATTTGTTATGCCTGAGTATTGCCCTTCCTGCGGAACAAAATTAGCTCCAGCAAAACAGGGAGATAAAGATATTCGCTGTCCTAATGTGGAAAACTGCCCAGCTCAGCTTACTGAACGTATTATTCACCTGGCTTCTAGGCAGGCTTTTGATATTGAGAATTTGGGAGATAACGCCGCTTTAGCTCTTACAAATCCTGAAGATTCTAGGCCATCTACCGCTGAAGTTTACTGCCCAGATATTGATAAGATTGTGGTTCAAAGAGGCTCAATGCAGCAGCCTTATGTTCCTCCTGCTAATTTAACGTTACCTAAGCCTCAAATTCCTGTGCTTAAAAGCGAATCTGGAATTTTTAGCATAACAGCTAACGATTTACAAAATGTTATGGTTTGGAAGGAAATTCCGCTTGTTGAAGAATGGCAAGAAGTAGGAAAAGACGGAAAATTAAAAAAGCATACTCGAAAAATTGGGGGATCTGGTCTTTGGAGGCAAGTGCGAGCATTCTGGACGCGCACAATTGAAGCAAAATTTGCTGAATCTTCTAGCCAAAACATTGATGCTGAAGCTTTGGATCAGAACAGTGAATTTGATTCTAAATATCCAGAATTTCAGGTTCCAAAAGATGCTCAAGTAGTTTTTTGGAAAACTAAACGAGCTTCAAATAACTCAAAAGAAACAATTAACGTTCCGTGGTACACAAGACCATCGGAAACTACTCGCAGCATGCTTGAAGAAATAGCCCAAAAAGGCAAAAATGCTGCCCTGTGGCGCGTTTTGGTTGCACTTTCTATTCGTAGACTAGGTCCACCAACAGCGCGTCTTATAGCGGCAAAATTAGGATCTTTAGAAAATATTGCAAATACTTCAGTTGAAGAACTTACTCAGATTGATGGCGTTGGTCCAGAAATTGCTCAAGCTGTTTATGACTGGTTTAAGCAAGCAAAAGATAGTAGCAACTGGAGATTTGAAGTTTTGCACGCTTGGCAAGAAGCAGGGGTGGTCGGGAAAGTTGAAACATCATCCCTTGATCAAACTCTAGTTGGTAAAACTGTTGTTGTAACAGGATCTTTGCAAGGCTTTAGTAGGGATGAAGCAAAGGAAGCAATAGTGTCTCGAGGCGGTAAAGCTTCAGGATCAGTTAGTAAAAACACGTACTGCGTAATTTTGGGAGAAAATGCTGGTTCTAAAGCAACCAAAGCTCAGGAACTTTCTATTCCAATGCTTAACGAAAAGCAGTTTAGCGTTCTTTTGGAAACTGGAAGCGTGGAAGAAGCTCTACAAAAAGCTAGCGAAAATTCTCTTGATATTAATGACTAAGGAATCATAACATAAATGAACACGAGCGAACTCGAAACACGCGTTTACGATTTGCTGGGTAGCGTTATTGATCCAGAATTAGGCCGTTCGGTTACAGAACTAAATATGGTAACTGGCGTTAGTGTTAGTGAAGCTGAAAATTTAGATGCTTCTAAACCGGTTTATAACGTAAGAATAAAGCTTGAACTTACTGTACCAAACTGCCCATTGGCTGAAATTATTACAGAACGAGTAAAAGAAGCTGTATCTAAATATCCTCAAGCAACTCTTATACCACATGTTACTTCTAGCGCAATGAGTAAAGATAAGCTAGAAAAACTAGTAGAAGATTTGAAGGCTGAGCGCAGAGAAAATCCTTTTAACAAAGCTGGTACGCGTACGAAAATTTTTGCTATTGCTTCAGGAAAAGGCGGCGTTGGAAAATCTTCTATAACCGCTAATTTGGCCGCAACTTTTGCAGCTTTAGGATACGATACTGCAGCAATCGACGCGGACGTATACGGTTTTTCTTTGCCTCGCATGTTTGGAGTAAACTCTCAGCCAACTAATCTTAACGGCATGCTTATGCCAGTTGTCTCTTGGGGAGTAAAGCTTATTTCAATCGGCATGTTTGCTGGAACTGATCGTGCTATTTTGTGGAGAGGACCGCGTTTACAGCGTTCGCTAGAACAGTTTCTTTCAGACGTTTGGTGGGGAAGTCCAGATGTTCTTTTGCTTGATTTAGCACCTGGTACAGGAGATATGGCACTTGCTGTGGCTCAAACTTTACCAAACGTTGAGCTTGTTGTTGTTACAACACCTCAACCTAGTGCGTCGGATGTGGCGGTTAGGGCAGGTCTTATGGCTTTGCAAATTCCTGTGAGTGTTCGAGGAGTTGTTGAAAATATGAGCTGGTTTGAAAATAATGGCGAGCGCTTGGAAATATTCGGCTCCGGAGGCGGAAAAAGAGTTAGCGAACAGCTTTGTGAAGCTCTTCATACTAATGTTCCTCTTTTAGCTCAGCTTCCTCTTGACCCAACTCTTAGAGAAATTGGCGAAGCAGGACGTCCTGCGGTTCTAAACGAAGATGGCAAGTTAGATAATTCACAGCTTGCTAATACTTTTGTGAAACTTGCTAAATCTTTAATGGAAGAATCTAATCAAAAATAAATATGGGGCCGCTTGATTTTTCAAGAAACCCCATATTTTTATTTAATTTATAAAACTAATTTATAAAACTAATTACTTAACAGCATTAAGCCACTGTTCTTTAGTTGCTTTTTCAGCTTCCAACTTAGCTTTACGCTTCCTGTCAGTTTCTTTAGCAATAGCAGCGTTAAGCTCTTC
The DNA here is from genome assembly GCF_046507715.1 of Gardnerella sp. Marseille-Q9691. Lineage (NCBI taxonomy): Bacteria > Bacillati > Actinomycetota > Actinomycetes > Bifidobacteriales > Bifidobacteriaceae > Gardnerella > Gardnerella sp. Marseille-Q9691. The sequence continues at coordinate 369,114 of NZ_JBKFXI010000001.1, forward strand.
GAGCTGCGCTTCCAATTGCAAAGCAAAGCTGGACTTACGAGCGTTAGCTTCAGGATCAGCATCTCTCCAAGCAGCCTCTTCAACAGCCTTAATCTTCTTATCAACATCATTCAAGCGAGCCTCAATGCGACGCATATCTTCTCGAGGAACAAAGCCAATCGCATCCCACTCTTCTTGAATTTCAGACAAAGCTTTACGAGCCTTCTTAGCAGCTTCCTCATTTTCTACAGGCAGCAACGCTTCTGCTTTTACAAGCAAAGCTTCCTTCTTAACGAGATTCTCATGCTCTCCAGCATTCAACTTTTCGCGATCAGCCTGTCGAGCATGGTAGAAAGCATCAGCAGCCTCACGGAACTTAGCCCACAAAGCATCATCATGCTGACGTCCAGCATTACCAGCCTTCTTCCAACGATCCATCAAAGCGTTAAACTTAGTAGAAGTTTCACGCCAGTCAGTTGAATCCTTCAAGCTTTCAGCTTCAGCAATAATAGCTTCCTTAAGCTGCTTAGCGTTATTACGCACGTGCTCACGTTCTTTAACCCAAGAATTACGAGCCTGGGAGAATGCGGAACGAGCCTTAGAGAAACGCTGCCACAAAGCGTCTGCATCAGCCTTATTCAAATGAATAGTAGTGCGCTGATGTTCCTGCCATTCGTCGAAAAGAGAGCGAAGCTTATCGTTAAGCTCGCGCCAATTTGTTGAATCGCCCATTTTAGCAACCAATGCTTCAGCGCGTTCTACAATATTTGCACGCTCTGTCAAAGCTTTTTCAAGAGCCTCTTTACGAGCTTTTGCAATTTCTTCTTTCTTTTCATCTCCCTTTGCTTTAAGCTCGGCGTGTCGCGCACGCAAAGCAGCAAGATCACCAACGGCTGCAGGCTCAGCTAATTCTTCTTGCAAAGTGTTAAGCGTTTCATCAATTTCCTTCACTTTTACGTTGGTTGATTCCAACCTTTTAGCGAATAAATCAAGCTTAATCTTCAAATCAAGGTAGCGGTGAATGTAGAAAGTCAATGCTTCTTCAGGAGTTCCAGTGGAGTATTGACCAACCTCACGTTCAGTACCGTTTTCAGTAACATAAACAGTGCCATTTTCATCAACACGGCCAAAGTTTTTTGCGGATTTAATATCCTCTTCGCTATAAGAAATAGTTGGTGCTTGAGCAACAACACGAGTCTTATGCGCGAAGCTCGCAGGCGATGGAGCAAGTGGCTTTGGCGCGGTAGTAGTTTTAGTAGTTTCTTCAGGTTTAGTCTGTTCGGTCACGGTCGACTCCTTACAGCAGATGCACGGTAACAATGTTACGAATAAGTATGACGGTAAGCCATGATTTTTCCGCAACACCACCTATTATAGTGGACATGGTACAAGGCTCATCTATATCAGGTTTCCCTGAATGGCTTCCTAGTGAACGCGCTGTTGAACAGCGAGTAGTAGATACACTTCGAGAAGTCTTTGAACTAAACGGTTTTATTGGCATAGAAACGCGCGCCGTAGAACAGGGTTCAAGTTTGTTGAAAAAAGGCGAAACAAGTAAAGAAATTTATTTATTGTCAAGATTGCAAGAAGTTGGTCACGAATCTGACACTCCTGTGGAAGAACGAATTGGCTTGCATTTTGATTTAACAGTTCCGCTTAGCCGTTACGTTGTTGAACATACTGGAGATTTAACATTCCCGTTTAAACGCTGGCAAATGCAAAAGGTTTGGCGAGGGGAGCGTCCTCAAGAAGGTCGTTTCCGCGAGTTTGTTCAAGCAGATATTGATGTTGTTGGCAACGGAGAACTTCCTTCTCATTACGAAGTTGAATTGCCTTTGGTTATGGTTGAAGCTCTTGAACGATTGAGAGAATTTGGTTTACCAAAAGCTACAGTTCACGCAAATAATCGTAAGCTTTCCGAAGGTTTTTACCGCGGTATTGGTTTAACAGATATTGAAGGTGTTCTTCGCGAAATCGACAAGCTAGACAAAATTGGTGCAGAAGAAGTATCTAAACTTCTTATAAAAGAGTGCGGAGCTAATGAGTCTCAAGCTGCTGCCTGCTTAGAATTAGCTGAGCTTACTGCAAAAACTGGGGAAGAACTAAAGTCTAGCTTTGAATCTTTATGCAATAAACACAATATTTCTACGAGCGAAGATAACGAATCGTACGCTTTGGCTACAGAAGGTGTTGAAACGCTCGCAATGATTGTTGACGAAGCTGCACGAATTCGTCCGGGCGCTGTTGTTGCAGATTTGAAGATTGCTAGAGGACTTGACTACTACACTGGTTCCGTTTACGAAACTTTCCTCGATAATGCAGCATCTTTAGGCTCTATTTGCTCTGGCGGCCGCTACGATAATCTTGTTTCTCAAGGCAAAAAGAAGTATCCAGGCGTCGGTCTTTCTATTGGATTGTCTCGCTTGGTTTCTTACATGCTTCATAGCGCTGGCGCTACAGTTTCTAGAATTTCTCCTGCAGCAGTTCTTGTGTCAGTTTGGAATGAGGAAGATCGTCCTGCATGCAATGAGATTGCTAGGAAGCTTCGCGAGCGCGGTATTGCAACAGATGTTGCACCAACTGCAGCAAAGCTCGGTAAGCAAATCAAGTATGCAGATAAGCTGGGTATTCCTTACGTATGGTTCCCAGCAGACAGCACCGAGTCTGAGTCTTCCAAAGACGAGGTAAAAAATATTATTACTGGCGAGCAGACGGTAGCAGACGCCACGTCGTGGCAACCGGATACTGTTTATGCCCGGCAGACAGTTTCTTGCGCTAAATAATATTCGTGCGAAATTGCTTGAATATTAAGCGCAATTTATGTCAACAAAAATGAATACACCATTATTAGAACGTAGAGGAAGTGGACTTATGAGCCAGACGGCGTATCGTACACATCATGCCGTTGAAGTGACTGAAGAATTAGTCGGGCAAAAAGTAACCATTGCTGGTTGGGTTGATCGTCGCCGTGACCACGGTGGCGTTGCCTTTGTTGATGTCCGTGATAACACAGGCTTGGTGCAGGTTGTTATTTATGATGAGGAAACTGCACGCCCGCTTAGAAGCGAGTTTGTTGTGCAGGTAACCGGCGAGGTTCGCTTGCGCCCGGATGGTAATGAGAACGACCACTTAGCAACAGGTAAAATTGAGATTGTTGCTCAAACTGTTACAATTCTCGCTAAATCCGACGCTCTTCCATTCCAGGTTTCTACTGCTTTGGAAAACGAGTCCGAAAACAAGCTTCCTAGCGAAGATGTTCGTTTGAAGTATCGCTACCTTGATTTGCGTCGCCCATCTATGCAGCGCAATCTAAAGCTTCGTTCTAACATGGCTAAGGCCGCTCGTCACGCTTTGGAAGATATGGACTTTACGGAAGTTGAAACTCCAACCTTTATTAAGTCCACTCCAGAAGGCGCTCGAGACTTTGTTGTTCCAGCACGTTTAGTTCCAGGCTCTTGGTATGCGCTTCCGCAGTCTCCACAGCTCTTAAAGCAGCTTCTCATGGTTTCTGGCGTTGAACGCTACTATCAGCTTGCTCGCTGCTACCGTGATGAAGACTTCCGTGCTGATCGTCAGCCTGAGTTCACTCAGCTCGATATGGAAATGAGCTTTGCAAGTCAGGAAGATGTTATGGCTATGGCCGAGCGCGTTATTGCTGCTATTTGGAAGGAAGCAGGCCACGAAATCACTCTTCCTTTGCCTCGTATTACTTGGCAGGAAGCAATGGATAAGTATGGTTCCGATAAGCCAGATTTGCGTTTTGGAAACCCACTTATTGAGTTGACTGACTTCTTTAAGAACACTCCATTCCGCGTGTTCCAAGCTTCCTACGTTGGAGCTGTGCTGTTTAAGGGCGGTGCTGCAACTCCGCGTCGCCAGTTTGACGCATGGCAGGATTGGGCTAAGCAGCGTGGAGCTAAAGGTTTGGCTTACGTAGTCTTCGGCGAAGACGGCGAGCTTAAAGGCCCTGTTGCTAAGAATCTTAGCGAAGAAGAGCGCGCAGGACTTAAAGAAGCTGTTGGAGCAGAAGATGGCGACGCAGTATTCTTTGCAGCAGGCTCTCGTGAGTCTTCCCAGCTTTTGCTTGGCGCAGTTCGCGTAGAACTTGCAAGCCGCGCAGGATTGCTTCACCCAGATGAGTTTGCTTTTACTTGGGTTGTTGACTTCCCACTGTTTAAGCGCACTGATGATCCAGACGATGACGATGTTGCAGTTGGTCACTCCAAGTGGACTTCTATGCACCATCCGTTCACAATGCCATCTGCTGATTGGATTGATAAATTCGATAAAGATCCAGAGCATGCAATGAGCGATTCTTACGATATTGTGTGCAACGGTAATGAGATGGGCGGCGGCTCTGTTCGTATTCACCGCGACGATATTCAAGACCGCGTTCTTAACGTTCTTGGAATCGACAAGGCTGAAGCTGACGAAAAGTTCGGATTCTTGCTTGAAGCTTTCAAGTACGGTGCTCCACCTCACGCTGGTATTGCTTTGGGCTGGGATCGTACTGCTGCAATTTTGGCAGGCGCAAGCTCAATTCGCGACGTAATCGCCTTCCCTAAGGCTGGCGGCGGTAGAGACCCTCTAACTGGCGCTCCAGCTCCAATTTCTGACGAACAGCGCGCAGAAACTGGCGTAGACTACGATCCAGAAGAAGACGAGTAAATAAAACCTACTCGTAACATATTGTTACAAAGCCGTTGATTGTTGATTTAATAATCCTCAATCAGCGGCTTTTTGTAACCTAAGAGTAACAAAACGTAACGGCGGCGATAAATAACCGTAACACAGCTTAGCTAGACTTCTTTTTATGGATAAGCAAGTATCAAAGTCAGATCCAAACGCCGAGGATATGACTAATAGCACTTCTAAAGTGCTCAAAGCGGCAAATCCCCTTGTAGAATTAAGCCATGTCGAAAAGCATTTCGGAAAATTACATGTGCTTAAAGATATTAATCTCACTGTCAATAAGGGCGAAGTTCTCGTTATTATTGGCCCATCCGGTTCTGGAAAATCAACAATGTGCCGTACAATCAACCGTCTTGAAACAATTGATTCGGGAGATATTCGCATAGACAGCAAGCCACTTCCACAGGAAGGCAAAGAGCTTGCAGCCTTGCGCGCAGAAGTTGGAATGGTATTCCAGTCATTTAATCTTTTTGCAAACAAAACGATTCTTGAAAACGTCACTCTTGCACCAATGAAAGTTCGTCACATGGATCAGCAAAGCGCTGAAACTCTTGCCATGGAATTACTCACTAGAGTAGGCGTAGACAATCAGGCTAATAAAATGCCTTCGCAACTTTCAGGCGGACAGCAGCAGCGCGTAGCAATCGCTCGAGCGCTCGCAATGCAACCAAAAGTTATGCTTTTTGACGAACCAACTTCCGCACTCGACCCAGAAATGGTTAACGAAGTACTGGATGTTATGGTTGAGCTTGCAAAAGAAGGCATGACAATGATTTGTGTTACGCACGAAATGGGCTTTGCTCGTAAAGCTGCTGACAGAATTGTGTTTATGGCCGATGGTCAAATCCTCGAACAGGGTACTCCAGATGAATTCTTCGAGCATCCAAAAACTGATCGAGCAAAAGATTTCCTTTCCAAGATTCTTACGCACTAATAGCGCTTTTTTCAATTTCGTTTTAGCTTAAACGCCAAAACATGCGAAAAACAGTTCTTATGAAGGGAAAAGATATGAAAATATTACATAATCGCATTTTTCGTGCGATACTAGCGATGCTTTGTACCGTATGCTGCGTTATGCCGCTTACAGCTTGCGATCGTAGCGATGGTAAAAAAGTAATACGCATTGGTATTAAATTCGATCAGCCTGGTATGGGTTTCAAAAAAGCAGGAACTTACGTTGGATTCGACGTTGACGTTGCTAAGTATGTTGCCAAAAAGCTCGGCTATTCAGAAGATCAAATCGTATGGAAAGAATCACCATCTAAGCAGCGTGAAACAATGCTTCAAAACGGTGATGTCGATATGATTGTTGCAACATATTCCATTACTGACGCTCGAAAGAAAATGGTTTCGTTCGCAGGACCTTACTTTATTGCCGGCCAAGATTTGCTAATTCGCAAAGGCGAGCATAAAGTAAATGGCCCGAACGATTTAGACGGTAAGCGTTTATGCTCAGTATCTGGTTCAACATCCGCAATAGTTGTTAAAGAAAAGTTCTCTTCAAAAGTACAACTTATGCAACAGCCAGGCTACGCGGAATGTGCAACTGCATTATTCTCAGGCATTGTGGATGCTGTAACTACCGACGATATTATTCTTGCTGGCCTAGCTACAGCTTCTAGAGGTCGTTTAAAGCTTGTTAGCAAGCCATTTACCGCAGAATATTACGGAATTGGCATCAAAAAAGGCAACACTGGCTTAGCTAAGAAAATTAACGCCGCATTAAAAGACATGATTCGTAACGGATCTTGGAAGCGAGCTCTAGACGATAATTTGCGCGGAACTGGTTTTAAGCCAAACGCAAAGTATAATCCGCCAATTCCTCAAGAGGGGGAGATGTAATATGCAAGATTTCGTGCAACTTTTTACCTCCTACAATATTCCAGGAGCATTCTTGGTCAATATTGAAATCACCTTATGGAGTGTACTGTTTTCAACAATAATTGGTGTAATACTTGTTACGATGCGTATTTGCCCTGTGGCTTCTTTGCGCATGGTTGCAACTGCCTACGTTGAGCTTTTTAAAAACATGCCTCTTACAATCATCATGGTTTTCATGGTGTTAGGCGTGTACGCTCAGCTTAAGCTTGGTTTCTCACCAATTTTTGAAGTGAATTTCTTCTGCCTTGCAATTGCTGGATTATCACTATATACGGCAGCGTTTGTGTGCGAATCTTTAAGATCCGGACTTAACACTGTTCCTGTTGGTCAAGCTGAAGCCTGCCGCGCTCTTGGATTAAACTTCTTCCAGTCGGCAACGCAAGTTATTTTGCCACAAACATTCTGCGGATCTGTAGCACCTTTGGGTAACACTTTTATTGCATTGCTTAAAAACTCTACAGTTGCTGCAGCAGCATCTGTTGCAACAGAAACTTCAACAATGATGAGCGAAATGATTGAGAAGCATGCGGATTTAATCGTACCAATCTTCTTAATATTCGCCTTAGGATACATCATCCTCATTATTCCTATTGGAATTTTGACAACGTATCTGTCTAACAAGCTTGCTGTAAGAAGGTGATAGTGATGGCTAAACAACGTGAACAATCATTATTATTTGACGCTCCGGGTCCTAAAGCTCTTAGGAAGATTCGAGTAGCAAATATTATTGCAGCCTGCGTGTTTGCTTTATTTGTTATTGCTGTACTAATGCGACTTAGCAATCCACCAGAAGGAGAAAACCAGCTTTCCTCGGTATTGTGGAATCCAGCTATTGAAACTGAAGCATGGGTTGATTTCTATCTTCCAGGATTATGGATGACTTTGAAAGCTTCTATGCTTGCTGTAGTAGGTTCCATAATATTTGGCTTATTCTTTGGATTGTGCCGTCTTTTACCTAATTTCATTATTCGTAGCATTTCTGCAGTAATAGTTGAGTTCTGCCGAGCTGTACCAGTATTAATGCTTATGATTTTCTTGTGGAGAGCGTTTGCACTTTCTGGCATGAAAGAGGCATCTTACTGGGCTGTAGTTCTTGCTTTGATTATGTACAACGGCTCCGTTGTTGCCGAGCTTGTTAGAGCAGGCGTTGGTAATCTGCCAAATGGACAGCGCGAAGCTTCGTTAGCATTAGGCTTAAGTGAATACCAATCTCTTACGCAAATCGAAATGCCACAGGCTATTATTGCTATGATGCCTGCTGCAGTAACTCAGCTTGTTGTTGTTTTGAAGGATACTGCACTTGGTTCGATTATTATGTACACTGATTTGCTCCAGGAGTCTCGTCGACTTGGATCAATGTACTTTAATATTTTGCAAACTTTAAGCGTGGCAGCAGTTATATACTTCCTGATTTGCCTTGCGCTATCTTGGTTTGCAGAATGGCTCCCAGCTCACTTGAAAAATCGCACTGCGGCTCCAACAGAGGCAGATCCTGTTGCACCAATTGCCATTATGGATCCTTCTAACGTGAACCAGATGGCTGTGGCTGACGAGGTTAAGGAATTGCCTTATGGTGGTACTCCTCGTAAGTATCACGTCCATCACCGTGGAACTAATGCTTCTATCCATCATTGGCGTAGAACTCGCTACATACAAGGCTATGATGAGCATCACTTAAAAACTGGCGACGAGACAGAAGAAAATCTTAAGAATGCTCAAAGCAATTTTGGCAACAAATCAAAAAATAAGCCAAAGGATAATCATAAAGATATTAAAAAAGATAATCCAAAAGCTTAGCTTGTAGCTAAAATTTGTAGCAAAATTTAGGAAGCGTAGTTAGTGACTTTAGTTGCTGACTACGCTTTTTGTAGCTAAACTATTAAGGTCATAAACTATTTATGGCCACATGCATACAAGGAGGCTAATACATGGATGGCGCGTTTGAATTGTCCGCTGCAAAGATGCGCGAACAAGGAATGAGCGAAATTGCTATTGAACAATTTGAGCACTTGTATAATGTTTGGAGCTTAAATAAATCTGGAGATAATTCAGGGGAGTTTATTCGCGAAAGCACAATTGAGCCTATTAAAAGCGTGCCAACTTTTCACGAAATTTACGAAACTATTGATCACGATAAAGCAGTAAACGCATTCGCAAAAACAGCGTTTATTAAACTGAACGGCGGCTTGGGAACTTCTATGGGATTGTCTTGCGCAAAATCTTTACTACCAGTTCGCAGACATAAAGCTCGCCAAATGCGCTTTATTGATATTATTATCGGTCAGGTTCTTACAGCACGTCAGCGTTTAGGAGTTGAGCTTCCACTGATTTTTATGAACTCTTTCCGTACTTCTCACGATACTTTGCAAGTGTTAAAACGCAATCGTAAGTTTATTCAGGAAGATATTCCGGTTGAAATTATTCAGCATCAAGAGCCTAAACTTGTTGAAGAAACAGGAGAGCCAGTTTCTTACGAAAAAGATCATGGTCTTGAATGGTGTCCTCCTGGACATGGGGATATTTTTTCAACTCTGTGGGAATCTAAATTATTACAAGCTTTAAAAGAACACGGTATTGAGTATTTGTTTATCTCAAATTCCGACAACTTAGGCGCAAGACCTTCAAGAACACTTGCACAGCATTTTGAAAATACTGGCGCTCCAATCATGATTGAAGTGGCAAAACGAACCCAAGCTGATCGAAAAGGTGGGCATATTGTTCGAGATGCTCAAACTGGAAGATTAATGCTTCGCGAAATGACACAGGTTCATCCGGAAGATCGTAGAAGTGCGCAAAGTATTAAAAAGCATCCATATTTTAATACGAATAATATTTGGGTTCGTGTTGATGCGTTGCAAAAAAAGCTGGAAGAATATGATGGCGTTTTGCCTCTTCCTGTTATTTGCAACAGAAAAACAGTTGACCCAACTGACGAAACAAGCACTCCAGTAGTTCAATTAGAAACAGCAATGGGCGCTGTTGCATCGCTTTTTGACGAAGCGCTTTGCGTGGAAGTAGACCGCATGCGTTTCTTGCCTGTTAAAACCACGAATGACTTGTTTATTATGCGATCCGACAGATTCCATCTTACTGATTCTTACGAGATGGAAGATGGAAATTACATATTCCCGGATATTGACTTGGATCCACGCTATTACAAGAACATAAACGATTTTAACGAGAGATTCCCGTACTCCGTACCAGCTTTAGCTGCCGCAAAATCGGTTACTATTAGGGGAGATTGGACTTTTGGCAACCAGGTATCAATGTTTGCTGATGCATTATTAGAAGACACAGGTGAGCCAAGTTATGTTCCAAATGGAGAATTTGTTGGACCGCAAGGAATTGAGCCAGATTCATGGGTCTAGTATGGCGTGTCGCGAAAAAATGGCGTATTTTCAACGTTGTTTGTGTTTGTGTGAACAAAAAATATAGAATTATTGTAACTTTTTTCAAAAAATGTCCACACGTACCGCAAAACACCATTAAAATAGAAAAGGTTGTGTAATAGTGCAACGCAAATAAAACTGCATTTTGCAAGTTTTGCATGCACTTACACATAAGTAAACAGATTTCAAACATGATACGTGAGGACCAATGGTAGAAGGAAGCAACGGAAGGCGACGTTTTTCCGACAAATGGGGCAAACACGAGCTCGATGTGCTCGCTGTATTGTCTTCCGCATTCCCGCAATGGCTGACTTCGCGGCAAATTGCACAACGCGTTAAAGCATACGCAGATTCTTATGGCGAGCTTGCTGATCAAGCAGCAAAAGCAGCATTCGCAAAACAATTCCAGCGAGATCGCGCAAAACTAGCAGCCATGGGAATTGCAATCGAGTCTAGGCAGCCTGAATACTCATCGAAGTCCGAAGGCCAAGACTTTGCTTCGTATCGCTTACAATTAGGCGATGAGCCTCGCGTACGTTTACGTTTTGACCAATCTGAATTGCCAGTGTTGGCAGCGGCAAATTATCTTGCTCGCTCAATGTCTATTTCTTCTCTAGAATCAGATCAGCATGAGCAACAGCGTGCTTCTCGCACAGCTCCACGAGTTCCTCAAACTCCTATTCCAGGATTAGGTTTGGATTCTATTGCGCCTGGTTTAGGCACTCAAATGCTTCCTGATTCTTTGGTGAAAGTTATTGATTCTCGTCGTTTTGCAGCAACAGTTGACGTTGACGGAGAACACTTAAACGTTGCTTATACGGATGCAGACGATTTAGCAATGTTTGTGCTCGAGCATCCAGGCTCAAGCGTTGTAAGCCCTCAAGAGGCAGTTGACGCTTTCCACCGTCGCTTGCACGCAGCAGTAAATTTTGCAGCATGCAACGAAAATAACAAACTTGATAGCGAAGAAAACAACGAAGCACCTTTGCAAAATTCTGAAGCGCAAGATGCTGAAGCAGATAAATCTCACACAAAGAAAGGCTCATCCTTCCAAACGGGCAGCGAAGTTGACCGTCGTTTGCGTTTGATGCTTTTCTTATCTGCTCACCTTGGCGAAGAATTCCCATTAAACGAACTAGCTGAGCGTTTTATTGGAAAGCCAAAGAATGAGGATGAGCTTCGTCGTTTCGTTACCATTCTTCACAAAGATATTAATACGCTTACTACTGTTTCCGACGATGGTGAAATGGCAGGCAGCCAATTCTTTGACATTGATTGGACTCTTCTTGAAAACGAGGGCATTGTTTCTGCAACAAACTCTTTGGGTTTGGAGCGTCTTGCCGGCATTTCTCAACAGTATTTGAGTATGCTAACTGCGTCTGCTAACTATTTGGCGCACTCTCTACTGTTACCGGTTGAACAGCGAGCGCAAGCTGAATCGTTGTATAAGCGTCTTCGTCGCCACGTGCTTCCAGGCCAAACTCCTTGGCTAAGCTTAACAGGCTACGAAATCGAGCCTCGCAACTGCTCGATTGTTCGTAGTGCTATCAATGCCTCCGCCTTGTTGGATATGGAGTACACCGATGGAGCTGGCTGTATTCGACGCAAAGTTGTGGCCCCTTCAAAAATTTATGTTGATGAAGGCGTTTACTACGTTGCTGTTTGGACTGATGTTGAGAATCAAACACCTGAAGATAAGCGCGAGTTTGTTTCTAAAGATACGACTATTAATAAAGCAAATGGCTTGCCTCGAATTTGGCAGGTACTTCGCGTAGCTAGAATCGAGCGTGCGGAAGTTGTTGAGCCTGTATCTAAGTTAGAAATTCCAGACGTTCCAGTTAGCGAACTTCGTAAGTGGAGTTTTGACAATGGTACTGAAACCTGCTTCACTACTGACGAAACAGAGCTTAATTTCTTAAAGAATTTATCTGGAGCTACTATTAAACCTTGCGGAAACGGAGTTGAGGTTCATCTTACGGTTTCTTCAGATTCTTGGTTCGTAGCATTCTGTATTGCTCACGCTCGCCACATTACTGCTGTTGCTCCAGAAACATTGCGCAGTATGATTATTGCCCGCGCACAGCGTGAATTAAGCGTTAATCACGCTGATAGCACGAACTCGGAGGAGTAATATGCCATGGTGGATTTGGCTAGTCATCACAGTGTTTATGCTGTGCATGATTGCCGCCGGAGTAGTGGTAGTTGTTTTAAGCGCAATAAAACTAGCCAAGGCTTTCTTTAACTTTACAGATAGTGCAGCCTCTAAGTTTGAAGCTTTGAACGAGTCCAATGAAAACGACGACGAGCCTAAAGATCCTCTTTTCACTCTGCCTATTCAAAAAGCCGCAGAGCGCTATGAGAAAACAAGAGAAAAAGTGCTTGAACGCCATCAAAAAATTCGCGAAAATCATCGTAAAATATGGCAACACTGGGATGAAAAATCTCTTCGAGAAGAAGATATTAAACTATAAAGCTCATAAAACAATTTGAACAATAAAGATAGCGCGGGGCATATTTTGCATAATTCACAAACAGATAACTGCAAAAACGGTGACGTTTTATTGTCTCCTGCTCAACGTTTTGCTGCTTTTCGTGAAGTTATGAAGCATGAGCGTTCAATGGCCGCAGATTTTGAACGTTCTTTGCCTTTTGATTTAGACGATTTTCAGCGTGAAGCAATTGATGCGCTGGAAGCTGAAAACAATGTTCTAGTTGCTGCTCCTACAGGTGCTGGAAAAACTGTTGTTGCAGATTTTGCAGTATTTTTAGCTCAACAGCGTAACGTAAAAGCTTTTTACACTACGCCAATAAAAGCTTTAAGCAATCAAAAATATCATGATTTTTGCGAACAATACGGTTCTAAAAATGTTGGTTTACTAACAGGAGACACATCTGTAAATCCTGAAGCAGATATTGTTGTTATGACCACTGAAGTTTTGCGCAATATGCTGTATGAAAACTCTATTACGCTTAATTCTCTTGGCTTTGTAATTCTTGACGAAATTCATTATCTTGCAGACAAATTCCGCGGAGCAGTTTGGGAAGAAGTTATTATTCACCTTCCTAAAACAGTGAAAATCATCGGTTTATCTGCAACTGTTTCTAATGTAGAAGATTTTTCCGCATGGCTTGAATCTGTGCGCGGAACAACACATTTGGTTGTAGATGAGCACAGGCCTGTACCTCTTGAAAGGCATGTTGTTATTCAAGAAGATGGCAGAACTGAGCCTGAATTATTAGATTTGTATGACCGCGATAATAAAGGAAACGAAACTAAACGCGTAAATCCTGCATTAACTAGGAAACTTAACGAATGGGAGCATCGTGCTCGTAGACGTCAGGATTCATACAGTGACAGCAAATACCGTTATAGAAAAGGCAAAAAGCGTATTGTTAGAAGGGGAGTAGCCGAGTCAGATAAATCTACTCGCCGACATACTCCTAAACGTTGGGCTGTTATTGACGAATTAGATTACTTAGGGATGCTTCCTGGAATTTACTTTATTTTTTCTCGCTCAGGATGCGACCAGGCTGTTCAGCAATGCTTGAATGCTGGATTAATTCTTACTTCCGATGATGAAATGTATGAAATTCGCAAAATCGTTGACAACATGGTTGCAAATCAACTTTCAAAAGAAGACTTGCATGCACTTTCTTTTGAAAGATTCAGATTTTCGCTTGAACAAGGTTTTGCAGCTCATCACGCTGGAATGATTGCATTATTTAGACATATTGTTGAAACACTATTTGAACGCGGACTTATTAAAGTTGTTTTTGCAACAGAAACACTAGCTTTGGGCTTAAATATGCCTGCAAGAAGCGTTGTAGTAGAGAAGCTAGTAAAGTTTGATGGCACAGGTCATGTTCCTCTTACTCCAGGCGAATTTACACAGCTTACAGGCCGTGCTGGAAGGCGCGGAATTGACGATATTGGTTATGCTGTATTAGTCGATCATGCTGATTTTGTGCCAGCTCAAGCTGCAGCACTTTCTAGTAAGCGCGTGTATCCTTTACATTCAAGCTTCGTGCCAACGTTTAATATGGCTGTTAATTTGCTGCATTCAAGCGATGCGGATACTGCTCGCACAACTTTAGATTGCTCATTTGCACAGTGGGAAGCTAATGCTTCAGCTCAACGCTTACATAGTCGCATGAACGAGCTTGAAACAGCTCTTAGAGGATATGAGGAAGCTTTTCACTGTGAACAAGGGGATTTTGCTGAGTTTCTCCAGCTGCGCATGAAACTTAAAGAAGCTCAGCATGATCAGCGTCGTAAGCTTAAGCACACTTTATTTAAGACGGATGCTGAACGAAGTGCAGCTTTTAAGAAGCTAGATGACACTATTTCTTTGCTTCGCGAAGAAGAAAGAAAGCATCCTTGCGCTTCATGCCCAGATATTCAACAACATTTACGTTGGGGATACCATTGGATGCGCGAACATAAGGAGCTTGAGCAAGTGCGTGAACGTTATGAATCTCGTACTGGTTCTGTTGCTCGCACTTTTGACCATATTTGCGATGTTCTTTACAGTTTAGATTATTTACAATCTTCTAAAGATAGTAACAAGCAAAATATTTTATGCCTTACTAATCGCGGGCAATTGTTGCGAAGACTATATAACGAACTAGATATTGTTTTTGCTGAAGCAATTTGCGAAGGAATTTTTAATAATCTTACGCCTATTGAATTATTATCATGCTTATCTGCTTTAGTGTACGAATCTAGGGGAGCTTCAGGCGTAGAGCCTAAAAGATACCCTGGTGGTCAAAATGGAGCGGTATTTACAACTGTTTCGCGCATGAAGGAACTATTTATTAGAACCAGCGCATTGTGCGCAAACGCCCATCTTCCAGCTTTAAGACCGCTTGAATTTGGTGCGGTTGATATTATGTACGATTGGGCTCAAGGAGCAGATTTAGCCGACATTTTGCAAAATACAGACAATACTGGCGGAGATTTTGTTCGTCAAGCAAAACGTCTTATTGATTTGCTTACCCAACTTTACGCAGCAGGAGAGTATTTACAAGCTATAAGCGGTGTAGATAAAAATCTTGCCTCTAACGCTCACGAGGCTGCATTACTTATGAACCGTGGCGTTGTAGCATATTCGGATGTTTAACATTTTTAACAGCTAGTCCGTGCAATTAGGTAGTTTTATAAAGTACTACATAAGGAGATACTATGGCAGAACGCAGTTTACGCGGTATGAGCATTGGTGCAAAATCTTTGGAATCTGACGATAATGTGGATTTTGCTGCACGCGAGGATGTGGCATATGTGTGCCCAAAGGGTCACCGCACAATACTTCCTTTTGCTCAAGGTGCTGATGTTCCTGAAGAATGGGAGTGCCGCTGCGGTTCGATTGCTCATCGCGAAGGCGAAGACGACCGTCCTGACGACGATTTTAACAAGCCGTCTCGCACACACTGGGATATGTTGCTTGAGCGCCGTAGTGAAGACGAATTAAAGACTTTACTAGATAAGCGTTTGAAAATGCATCACGAAGGCTGGATTCCTGACTATGAGTGATTGCTCGATGAACTCGAGAAAAATCTCACGAAATGTTGTGCTGTTAGATCTTGACGGCACTTTAACAAAGTCTGACGTAGGCATTATTACCTGCGCTAAGCTTGCTTTGAAAGAATTAGGTCAGCCTATTCCTGACGATGCTGAAATGCAACGTTTTATAGGACCGTCTATTTTAGAATCCTTCCAAAGAATTAAAGTTCCTGAAAATCTGCAGATGCAGGGTCTTGCTATTTATCGCAAATATTATTCTGAGATTGCCACATTTGACGATCCGAATATTCCTGGAAGCAAAATTCCAGGTTGCTTGCTCAACAAAGTATACGACGGTATTCCTGAGCAGCTTATTAAATTGCGCGAAGCAGGTTTTTATTTAGCAACCGCATCTTGCAAGCCTGAATATCAGATGAAACCAATTTGCGATTATTTTGGATTTAACAATCTTATTGACGGAATTTATGGCGCAAGTAGAGATATGTCGCGTACTACTAAAGCGCAAGTTATTCGCTACGTATTCAATCAAATAGGCTACGATGCGTCTCAAGGAGACAGAGCACTTATGGTTGGCGACCGTTGGACTGATGCTGACGGCGCAAAAGAATGCGGATTAGATTGCTTGGGATGCGCTTGGGGTTACGCTGAGCCTGGTGAGCTTAAAGCACACGGATCTTACAGAATTATTGACGACGTAAGCGAATTAAGCACAGCAGTTTTAGAATATTTCGCTTAACTTATTCTTTAATAAGACTTTTGAGCGTATATTATTACCTGATATTTATCCGATAATGTACGTTATGTCAAATTACTATAGTAAGCAATAAAATCTCACCTAATTTACATCCCTAACCCTATTTAAAAATAATCTATGCTTTTAAGTTTCTGTATGAACAAAATATCATTGTAGAAACGTTTGCAAGAATAAGCACGATAATAATTACGTATGAAGGAATCAAAGTTGAGTCCGTTAATAAGAAATAATTATTGTAAACAAATCCAAAATCGCGAACAAAATGCAAAAGCATGTATGCAATCATCGCACACGGCAACCCACAACAATGCGTAATAACAATGTTCCAAGGTATTAAGCGAACCGAATTTTGCTTATTTATATTTGATTTAGAATAAGCATTTTTTTGAGATCTTACTAAAAAACGTAAGCAAGCAAATAGACTATATGAGAACAACGCTACTGATGCAAACCAGAACATAATAATAGCGATACTAACAGCTACAAGCATGCCTATCCCCACGTTTCTTGAACGAGATTCCAAGAACTATGCTTATTCAACGAAGTTTTTGTAATAGATGATTTTAAATTAGATTTAGATGCAGATTTACCAGAAATTTTCTTGTTGTCTTCTGTTTTAGTATTTTCAGAAGATGCTTCTAAAGCTAAATCATCTTCTACACGCGCCACAATACGCCCAACAGCAATAGCAAATACAGCGAAACCAGAAGCAAGCATACGACGCATATTTTCTTGATTATCATCACATTCTTGAACAGACTGTCCGTCGCAAATAATCGTCATGTTGCGCAAACGATCCTCAGAATAACGATTGAGAAAAATAATAGCAGTCGTAACATTTACTAAATTTACGCCAGCATCAAGCAGTCTTTTAGCAACTGCCATAATCGCAACATCCTTAAAAGAATATAAACGACGAGAACCAGATCCATTAGATGCGTGTATCGAAGGTTCTATAATGCTTTTACGCGCCCAATAATCTAACTGCCGGTAAGTAATACCAGCAACCTTCATAGCAACGCTACCACGATATCCTAGCTGATCAGATGATAGCGAAAAACCAAAAAGCTCCCCCTGAACAGCATAAGAAGAATTATCGGACTGTAACTGCGTCATGAGCGAAAAATACCAGTCGGAATTTACCAATCATGATTTCATCACCATTATGAAGCACAGCTTCATCCACTCTTTCACGATTTACGTAAGTTCCGTTCAAGCTTCCAGCATCAATAATGCTAAAAACGCCGTTAACACGCTTAAACACTGCATGAGAGCGAGAAACAGTTGAATCATCGAGCAAAATGTCAGCATGCGAATCGCGACCAACTGACACCAAATCCTCGTCAAGAAGATAACGAGAACCGGAAACCGCTCCCCTGGTTGAAATCAACAATGCGGTTCCAGGCAGCAATTTTGATATTGTGTCAAAATCATCCTGCTGCAAAGGACGATCCGAAGTAGTATTCATTGGAATATGAATAGCTGGCATACCAATAATAGTTGTTTCGCCAGCGGTAGGAATTGGTTCAGTCATACTTGCTATTCTACCTTGTTACTCGACGGGTTTTGCATATTCGTACTGTTTTGGCGCGCGTGTCGCAGTAATTTCTACCTCATCTGGCACAGAAACCAAAACAGAAGAGCCAAATTTAATCTTCAAACGCGACCCAACACCGCCAGCAATATTAACAGCATTTTGAAGATTCTGCGGATCTCCGATTGCCTTAACAATATATGGCGGATCAATCATAATGCCGTCGCATAAAAGCCCATGCTTTGTTTGCGAAATATAGCTTGAAGTCACAATGCGAACATCATTAATAGACATAACTTCTACACCAGAATTTCGCAATTCTTCCACAAGCTGAAACATGGTTGCGGCGTCAATATTTTCCTTCTCTCCTGCTGTAATGTGTATAATAATACCCCTTCCAACAGCTGGAAGACGACCAGAAATAAGACCATTGGCTTGTGCGTTTTGTTGCGCAATTCTTCGCGCCTCATCCTGCTTATTAACTGCCTGCTTTAAAGAATCAAGCTGACCGGTCAACTCACTTTTTCTCATTTCAAGACTCTGAATTTGAGAATGCGTTTCGGTTATAAGTCGAGTTAATTCTTCCTCGCTCATTGTTTCATACAGTAAAGAGTTGCTTCTATTAACTTGAATCATATAAGCAAATCCTAAAAGAGCACAAAGAAGCATCATTAAAAGTCCGGTAAATATTCGCGTGTAAGTAATATGACCGCTTAAAGACGGCTTTACTCTACGGCGAACAGCAGGAAACGAACCCGTTTGAATTGCATCGCTTTCAGAATCGTGAGCATTCTGTCTGCGCATTTTATGAATAATGTCATCCCCTCGAGAAGCATTAGAAAACAGTGGTCGCATATTAACTCCTGAAAATAAAGCGACGAATTGCAGAAACGTTCGAGAATATTCGAATACCAAGCACAACAATAACTGCAGTCTGCAATTGAGCGCCTACACCAAGCTGGTTCCCAAGCAAAACAAGTAAAGTCGCTGCAATAACGTTTGAGAAGAATGAAATAACGAAAACTTTATCCGAAAAGTTTCGCTCAAAATACGCACGAGCCGCACCAAGCAATGCATCCAATGCTGCAACCACCATAATTGGCAAATATGGTTGAATGACAATAGGAATATCTGGATGCACCACAATGCCAATTAGCACGCCTAAAATCAAGCCTAGAATTGCTGCCATGCTTATCTCCTATTTCTTTCGCTAGCAAAATTAATATCACCTGTACTAGCTGCGTTTAGTTTTATAACCCTGGAAGGTGAAATTTGTGGATTAATACCTGCGTTAAGTAAAGAAGTATACCAACGTACACGTTTTGCTGCATTAAATGCTCGCATTAATTCATTCGTGTCACCAATTGCTTCAATAACGTAAGGGCTTTGTGTTTGATTAACACCAACAAGAATTGTTTGACCAGCAATACGAATAGACGTTTGAGCGCCAATTCTATGCCCATTAACAGATATAGCCTCAGCTCCAGCTTCCCATAATGTTGAAACTAGTCTTTGAATATCTCTATCGGTAACAAGACGCATACGAGCACCGTTATTTTCCCTAGGCAATGAACCACTATTTGTGTCAGACCTAGCAGAAAGAGGATTTGCAATAGTTAAAGTAACTCCACTTCCTTCAACAGCATGCGTACCGTTAACCATATCGTCGGATTTACTAACTTCGTCTTCCTCAGCAGTTGTAATACGCTGCGATTCATGATCAACACTATTTCTAAGCTGAGTTACTTCTTTAACAAGCTTATCAAAACGATTCGTATAACCAACTAACTCGTTCGCTAAAGAAGAGCGTATTGCTTTTCTTGGATCCGTGTGAAGCTTACGAACAAACTGGCTACCAACAGTCCCAATAGCAATACAAATAATAAAAACAATGATACGCGTAAACCACTTGTGCCATGGTTTAACAGGCTGTTTGCCTAAACGAGCATCCATAAATAGCGGGTCAACAGGCCTATTGGTTAAGTCGTCAATTAGACGAAGAGCATAATCATCTATATACCTACGCCGATCGTGACTATGCGCAAAACGATCTGCAGTTAGAACAACATGGTGAGATTCAAGATCTGTAAAAGATTTGGAGAATAGTGCGCGACGACGAGATAACGCAATACCTTCCAACGCTGCAAAAGACTCAGGCATATCTACACTAGAAACGCGAGAAATGCTAGAAACACTAGAAGAGCTAGAAATCTTAGCAGACTTCTCTTCTTCAAAATCTTTCTGAGCGTTATCTAATGCACTATTTTGAGCCATATTAACCTACATAGTTTACTTAGATTTTGCACCAGAAAGTAGCACATAGGCTTGTCTGTAATAAAGCAAACCGGCATACCAGTAAAGTACAATACCCCATATTCCGCAAGCTATAGCGGCAGCATACAGCACAAACATGGCCTCAGTGCTAACAGCATATACAATCATAAGAGACACAATAGCTAACATAATAAGAGCAGTCCCAGCTTTACCAACAAAATTAACAGGTAACGGTCCGTAATCATGTTGAGCCAAAAGAACCACCAAAGCTGCCATAATCACATCTCTTAGAACCACTAATACAAGCGCCCACCACGGTATTATTGCTGCAATTGCCAACGCTACAGTACTGAAAATAATCAGAAGGCGATCAGCTATAGGGTCGAGAATTTGACCTAATTTACTAACTTGATTCCAGCGCCTAGCAATATAACCATCAATGCAATCGGAAAAAGCAGAAATAGCTAAAACAACCAACGCAAGAATCATATGATTCTTAGTAATAAGCCAAGCTATGTATGGGATTGAGCATATGCGAAGAAAACTAATAAGATTAGGAACAGTTAGAACGCGATTCATCGCCTTAGGACTGTATTCCTGATTCATCACGAACTTAACCATAATTCTTCCTTAATCACATATTTTGCGTGTACTGAAACAAATATTTATATGCTCAAAAAGTTGTTACAAAAGATTTAAAATATTGGGGCACTTTTGATGCCCCAATACAAACAACTATGCACGCCAAGCGGCTTGAGCAGTATTTCTAATAGCTTCAATAGCTTTTGCAGGACTTTCAGCTCCATAAACTGCAGATCCAGCCACAAGCACATCAGCTCCAGCTTCAGCAACTGTAGCAGCCGTAGAAGGGCTAACTCCGCCATCTACCTGAATATGAGTTTGAAGTCCTCGGCGAGTAATTTCATCACGCAAACGACGAACTTTATTCATCTGATTGCTCAAGAACTTCTGGCCTCCAAAACCTGGTTCAACTGTCATAATAAGAACCATATCAAATTCGTCAAGAATATCGAAAATAGGTTCAACCGGTTCAGCAGGGCGAACAGCAAAGCATGCTTTGCAACCCATATCCCTAAGCTGGCGAGCTAAACGCACAGGAGCATGAGTAGCACCCATGTGGAAGCTTACAGAAGCAGCCCCGAGCTTAGCATATTCTGGAGCCCAACGATCAGGATCTTCAATCATAAGATGAACATCAACTGGAAGCTTGGTTACTTCGCAAATGCGCTTAACAATTGGCTCTCCCAAAGTTAAGTTCGGTACAAAGTGATGATCCATCACATCTACGTGAACAAGATCCGCATTCGATATTGCGTCAAGATCTCGCTCAAGATTGCAAAAATCTGCGGAAAGAATGCTAGGTGCTATTTGTATATTCATGTGTTCTATTCTAGGAAATGCAAGAGACTAGAATGCTAAAAAACGGTACCTAATACTACTTTTTTGAAGTAGATTTTATTTTCTTTGACGAAACATTTTGCTCTTCGCGCTCACGCTCATCCGAAGTAATGTCAATAAGACGTTCGATTAACATTTCGCGTGTAGTATTACTTTTTTGAAGTAAAGCGAATCCTACTGCAGCAAAAATAAAAACAATAATAGAAACCCATACGTTAATTCTCACACCTAAGAAAACATGCGAAAAATCAATGCGCAAAGCCTCAATCCAAACACGACCAAGCGTGTACCACATAACATACAACATAAATAATGAGCCTGCTTTTAATTTAGCCATAAGCATTTTACCAAAGCAAATAAGCAGTGCTGCACCAATGAAATTCCAAATCATTTCATACAAAAATGTTGGATGGAATAATGTTCCAGCCGGGCAAGTTAAACCATCGTAACAGCGCTCAGCATGCCCAATAGCTTGAGTTGCATTATAGTTTAATTTCAAACCCCAAGGCAATGTTGTTGGAGCACCATAAAGTTCCTGATTAAACCAATTACCAAGCCTACCTACGCCTTGTGCAATAAGTATTGCAGGAGCAGCAGCATCCGCAAGCAACCCGGCAGGATATTTGCGATGCTTGCAAAAAACGCATGCAGCAATCGCGCCTAAAAATATTCCTCCCCAAATACCAAGTCCACCGTTCCAAATTCTAAAAATTTCTAAGAAATCACCATGAGGTCCAAAGAATCTTTCTGGAGTTGTAATTACGTGGTACAAGCGCGCACCAACGATGCCTACAGGAAGACTTAGAAGAATAATATCGAGAATCTGATTAAAATCACCACCTACGCGCTTCCAACGACGATTGGTAATAAACATTGCAATCAATATGCCTGAAAGAATAGAAAGCGCATAAAACTTTATATTGATAGGCCCAAGTGAAAATTGCGAAATACTTGGCGATGGAATAAAACAGACTGTCATGGCGTCGATATTAGTCTAAACCCAAGATTGAGATTCTAAAGATTGACAATATTCAAGATTCTATGCTTAAAAATGAGCAAGATGAACAAGAACAAGCAGAACAGGACCACAAAGCAAAATAGAATCTACACGATCTAGCACTCCACCATGCCCTTTAAGCAGATGGCCCATGTCTTTAATGCCAATATCGCGCTTAAGCATAGATGCGCATAAATCGCCAAAAGTGCCAACAATACCTGAAGAAATGCCCATAACTAGCGGCATCCACCAGAAATTAAACCAAGAAGAACCGTAAAAACCTGCAGTAATTGCATACGCTCCAACAACAGCAAAAAGCATAGAGCCAATCAAACCTTCAACAGACTTCTTTGGGGAAATACGCGGAGAAAGCTTATGCTTACCAAGCCAAGCACCAGCAAACAGTCCACCAGTATCGCTTAATGCTGGCAAAAACACTAGAAGCATAGCATGAGCAATAGCATAACGAGTATTAGTTAAAGCTAGAACAATGCAGGATGCTAAAAGCGGAATGTACAAAACTACAAATAGAGAAACAGACATATTTGTAAATAGCGTATGCTCATAGGATGAGCAATTAGACCCATTAAGCTTTTTTTCTACAGCATGCATTGTTCGAGTAGAAATAGTGCTACTAAGAGTTGCGCAAACTACAGTAAGAAGTAACGATGCTGTAATTCCGCTAGCCATCGCAACAGCGTGCCATTTTGCGTAATAGGTTGAAAAAATAGTAACAAGAGAGCAAAGCGACAAAGTTACAAATGGTATACGCAATCCGAGAGTTGCAAAATCAACGTGTAACTCCCACAACGCAAGAACCATAAAAACAGCCATTAATACAACAAAAACATCAATGCTAATAAGTAAGCATGCAATAATCGCCACAACCAAAACTGCTGCTGTTGCAATTGCTTGAGGCATATTGCGTCCAGTTCGGCGATTTATGTCTGTTAAAGTTTCATGGGTGCCGCGTTCTTCCTGATTAGTAGAAGTAGCATCTGCTTTTTTTGCAGCGCAGTCAGCTCGCTTTTGATTTACTTCGTTTACAAAATCATGCTGCTTTTGTTGACTCATACGACACCCATTCAGATTGATTACAAAAATCTAAGAAAAACTTTTAAAACTCAGACTTCCATAATTTCTTTTTGCTTACCATCAAGCAAAACATCCAAAGAATCAGTAATCTGCTTAGTTAGTTTATCAAGTTCCTTAAGTAAACGATCGCCTTCATCTTCACCAAGTTCTCCATCCTTAACAGACTTATCAATAGATTCCTTGGCTTTGCGACGAATATTACGTACAGCTACTTTGCCTTCTTCTGCCTTGTTTTTAGCAAGTTTAACGTATTCCTTGCGACGTTCCTCAGTAAGCTCCGGCATAGTTACGCGAATAACATTGCCGTCGCGGTTAGGGCTAACTCCCAAATCGGAATCACGAATGGCTTTTTCAACAGCATTCGCTTGAGAAGCATCAAAAGGAGTAACAGAAAGAGTTCGTGGCTCTGGAACGCCAATAGAAGCTACGGCTTTAATCGGAGTTGGAGCACCATAATAGTCAACCATAATTCCATTTAATAAAGCAGGATTAGCACGACCAGTACGAATGCCCATGAAATTTTCCTTAGTAGCTTCCACGGACTTATTCATCTGCTCTTTTGCTTGATCAATAATTGCTGACATGTGTTCTCCTTTGTAATATTTAGGCAAATGTTGGTTCTGCGTCAGACACTAATGTACCAATAGGTTCGCCAACAAGAGCACGAGTTACGTTACCTTCACCCTCTAAGCCGAACACTCGAATTTTTTGATTGTTATCTCTAGCCATAGAAAGTGCGGACGCATCCATTACAGCTAAACCATCAACAAGAGCACGCTGATAGTTCAATGTTACGAATTTTCGAGCAGACGGATCTTTACGAGGATCCGCACTGTAAACTCCATCAACGCCATTTTTACCCATCAAAACTTCATCGCAATGGATTTCCAAAGAACGCTGAATAGAAACAGTATCTGTTGAGAAGTATGGCATACCGGCGCCAGCACCAAAAATAACTACGCGACCCTTCTCAAGATGACGTATTGCTTTCAATGGAATATAAGGCTCTGCAACCTGTCCCATTGTAATAGCAGTTTGTACACGAGTTGCCTGCCCTGCCTGCTCAAGAAAATCTTGAAGAGCAAGACAATTCATAACCGTACCCAACATACCCATGTAATCACCACGGCTACGATCGATACCAGCCTGCTGCAACTCTGCTCCCCTAAAGAAATTACCTCCACCAACAACGATAGCCACTTGAACACCTTCAAGCACTGCAGTCATGATTTCCCCAGCAATTCTTCGAATAACATGAGTATCAATTCCAACAGCGCCGCCGCCAAATGCTTCGCCTGAAAGTTTCAATAAAACCCTACGGGACTTGCTTTCCTCCGCTTGTGCAATTGCCATACAGATTCCTCCAGTCATCACGGCGAATGCAAGTATATCTTTGCTATTTTATCTATAAAACGCGACACTTAACACACATTAAACTGTCAAATAAATAAAAAGGGCTGCGCACAAAACGTACACAGCCCAATAGTTTAAGAATCAGAATAGATTCTTAGCATAAGCAATGCTTATTCAGCAGCGCCCTTGCCAACCTCAAGACGAGCGAATGCCAAAGCGGTACCGCCAACTTCCTTGAACAAGTCTCCAACGCTCTTGGATGGATCCTTAACGTATGTCTGCTCAAGAAGAACGGTTTCCTTGAAGAAGGCGTTCATACGACCTTCAACAATCTTTGGAACAATCTTCTCTGGCTTGCCTTCAGCCAAGGACTTCTCGGTTGCAACGCGACGCTCAGATTCCAAAACTTCTTCTGGAACATCTTCGCGGCGAAGCCACTGAGCACCCATAGCGGAAATCTGCAAAGCTGCTTCGTGAGCAACCTTTGCACCAGCTTCGTCAGTAGCAATCATGGAAACGATGCTTGGAGGCAATTCCACAGACTTCTTGTGAGCATAAATCTCAACGTGTGGACCGCTTACCTTAGCAACCTGACCAACCTTGACGTGCTCACCAAACAAAGCTGCTGCTTCTTCAACAGATTCCTTAACAGTTGCGCCATCAGCTGGTGCTGCAAGTACTTCTTCAGTAGTGGAAGCATTAGCTTCAACAGCATGGTCAAGAACAGTGTTAGAGAATTCCACAAACTTAGGGGTCTTTGCCACGAAGTCAGTTTCGGAATTCAACTCAACTGCATAACCAGTTTCGCCTTCAGCAGACTTAACAACCTTAGAAGCGATGGTGCCTTCCTGAGCCTTACGGCCCTCGCGCTTACCAGCGGCCTGAATACCCTTTGCGCGGATGATTTCCTTAGCGCGGGCAACGTCGCCTTCAGCTTCAGTAAGAGCTTTTTTAACGTCCATCATGCCGGCGCCGGTTTCTTCACGCACCTGCTTAATCAACGCTGCAGTAATTGCTGCCATTTTGTTCTCCTCGTATCAATATGATTCTTAAAAGCTGCAAAAAGCAAATAATTAATTGGATTTTGCAGCTTTAATTTAAGAATCTGGTTGCAAATTAGCTTACTAGGCTTTTGCCTCAGTATTTTCTTCCTTAGCAGGCTTAGCTTCAGCTTCGCCTTCCTTGGTGAGCAATTCCTTTTCCCAAGCTGCCATTGGCTGAGCATCATTACCTTCGGACTTAGCGCCCTTACCAGCATGCTCAAGCAAACCTTCAGCTACAGCATCAGCCATTAAGCTAGTCAACAACTCAACGCCGCGAATAGCATCATCGTTAGCTGGGATTGGGTACTCAACAGCTTCAGGATCAGTGTTGGTATCAACGATTGCCACGACTGGAATACCAAGCTTATGAGCTTCTTCAACAGCCAAAGCTTCCTTGTTAATATCAACAACGAACATGGCAGATGGAGTGCGGTTCATGTTGCGAATACCACCGAGCTGCTTGGAAAGCTTGTCCTTCTCGCGCTCGAGAAGCAAAAGTTCTTTCTTGGTCAAGCCGGATCCACGAACATCGCTGAAGTCCATTTCCTCAAGTTCCTTCAAGCGCTTTACGCGAGTAGAAACGGTCTGGAAATTGGTCAACATACCGCCAAGCCAACGCTCGCAAACATATGGCATGTTTACGCGAGTTGCCTGATTTTGTACAGCTTCCTGAGCCTGCTTCTTAGTGCCCACAAAGAGAACAGTGCCATTGTGAGCAACAGTCTGCTTGATGAAGTCATAAGCCTTGTCGATCATGTCGAGAGACTTGAACAAATTGATGATATGAATACCATTGCGCTGGGTAAGAATGAACTGCTTCATCTTTGGGTTCCAGCGACGAGTCTGATGACCGAAGTGCAAACCAGCCTTCAGCATTTCGCTCATGGTAATCTGTGCCATATCTATATACCTTTCTTGTCGGTTCTTGCCTGGCCATGTCTGTTCGCATGCAACTTGGCTTAAACATACGTCTAAGCGCAAGCCGACCGACACGAACGGACGCGTACATGGCGCGTATTTGCGAGTCCTTGTAGACAATAAAAAGCGAGCATTTATATAACGCGACAATACTCATGCTCAAAATGGACACGCAAAGCGAAATTATATCAGATACTAGATACGATATTTAATCAGTCAAAGTTAGGAACGCATATTGTTACGAAGCTCACGCATAGCTTGCTTGCGAACGTCCTTTTCTAGCCTATCTAAATAAATATGACCGTCCAAATGATCGCATTCATGCTGCAACATTCTGGCCATAAGACCATCGCCTTCAAGAACAACGGTTTTACCGTCTAAATCAATACCGCGAGCGCGAGCATGATTATATCGGCGAGTTTTGTACCACAATCCTGGCACAGATAAGCAGCCTTCATCGTCGTATTGTTCTCCGCTTAAATCTTCAAGAACAGGATTTAGAATATAGCCAATACGTCCGTCAATGTTATAAGAGAACGCTCGTAAACTTACGCCAATTTGATTAGCTGACAATCCTGCACGACCTGGATCGTTCACAGTTTCCAACAAATCTTCAACCAAATGCTTAACAGCTGGCGTAATCTCACGAATCTCGTCGCACGGTGTTCTAAGAACAGGATCTGGAACAACACGAATTTTTCTAATTGCCACGCAAAAACTCCTTAATCACAATGTAACTAATTACACATTATCTTCTATTGCAGATTAGTAATTAATTTCACTCGTTGTTGCGTACGCTATTATCGAGATTGTCTTGATTATCGCGAGATTGCGCAGAAGATTCCGAGGAAGCTTCTTCACCAAAATGCTTAAGATGAGTTGCAGCCTGATCAATTGCTTGACGGACTCGAGGAGTTACAGCCTCTTGAGCTTGCTTAACTGTTTCTTGAGCCTGCTTAACAGTTTCGGTAGTTTTGTCGAGAATCTTAACAGTTGCAGGTAAAGGACGCGTGTTTGGCTTTGGAGCATACAATTGAGTTTCAATAATATCTGCGTAACGTGCAAGTATTTTTGGACGAACAATCTTCATACTTGGAGTCAAAGTTCCAGCATCCTGAGTGAATTCATCTTGCAAAATAACAAATTTGCGAACAGATTCAGCCCTAGAAACAGTGCTATTTGCTTGATCAATAAACTGCTGAACAACAGAGCGGACAGCGTCGTTGTTAGCGATTTCTTTCATAGATAAGTCAACATCCATGCTCTTATTCTTAAGCCATGAACGAACCATGTCTGGATCAAGCTCAATTAAGGCAGAAACGAATGGCTTTCCATCTCCAACCACTACTGCGTGAGAAACCAGTGGGCATTGCGCAATAATGCTTTCCATAGGAGCAGGACTTATATTCTTGCCTCCGGCAGTAATAATAATATCTTTCTTGCGTCCGGTAATAGAAAGGAAGCCTTCGTCATCAATTTCACCAAGATCGCCAGAATGAAGCCAGCCATCTTCGTCAATAACTTCTGCAGTAAGCTCAGGCTTATTGTAGTAACCCATAAAAACGTTAGGTCCTTTAATAAGCACTTCATCATCGTCAGCAAGACGAATTGTGATTCCAGGACCTGGGCGACCAACTGAACCGACCTGATTTGCGTGCTCAAAATTAACTACGCAAGGAGCTGCAGTTTCAGTCATACCGTAACCTTGAATGAAGGTAATACCATCAAGACCGTTGAAGAAATGCGCTAAATCAGCATTAATTGGAGCACCACCGCAAGCAAGCCATGAAAGGTTAGGGCCTAAAGCAGAGCGTATGGAAGAACCAACTGTACGCATGTACATAGCGTGATTCATGCGCGAAGCCAAAGAGTGAGCTTTGCCATCAACGTTGTCACGAGACCACTGAATAAAATGCTTAACAGCTTTAGCAAAAATGCGGCCACGAATACCTGCGCCAGCTTTTTGAGAAGCAGCATTGTAAACTTTCTCAAAGACTCGAGGAACGCCTAATAAGTATGTTGGTTTAAAACTACGCAAGTCTGCGAGCAAATGCTTTGCGTTAGGAACATAACCAATTACACCATGAGCGCCAATAGCAACATATTGAATGTATCTAGCAAAGCAGTGAGCAAGAGGAAGGAACAAAAGTAAACGATTTGGTTTGCAAAGCATGTCGCTAAGAACATCGTATCCCGCAAAAACAATATGCGTAAAGTTACGGTGAGAAAGCATAGCTCCCTTTGGCTTTCCAGTAGAGCCAGAAGTGTAAACAATAGTAGACAAATCGTCTGCTTTAACAGCGCTAACACGCTGATTTAGCTCATCTTCACTAATTGATTTACCAAAGTCAATAACTGCTTCCAAACCGCCTGCTTTGAAATTGAATACGGTTTTAAGAGTAATACGCTTATAATCTTGGCGAACTCGCTCTAAGCATTGTGCGTGAGAATCATCACCAGCAAAAGCAATAACCGGCTTAACTTCGTTGATAATGTCGGCAGCTTGTAAAGCAGAATCCGTTTCGTAAATAGGAATGCTGACTGCACCAATGCAAGCGCATGCAAAGTCAACAACACCCCACTCGTAGCATGTAGCAGAATAAATAACAACTTTTGACCCATGCTGCACACCAAGAGCAATCAAACCTCTAGCTACAGCCCTTACTTTGGAGAGCATTTCAGTAGCAGTAACATCATGCCACTGGCGAGTGTCGTCATCTTGCCACTGCGCAACAATACCTTGCGGATCGCGCATAGCACGGTTAGAAAGAAGCGAGTAAATGGTGTCACCGTCTTGAGTTGGGTGAATTACTTCTACAGAAAATTCTCGGAGCATATTATTAATTGTACTTGATTACGATGCCGACACGACTGTGAGCCGTACAAAAAATGGCGATTAATATTGTTATTAGCGAACAAAAGATTTAAATAAACGTATTTTTACAAGCGTTTATATTAAAAAGTTACGCAATAATGCTAAAAAATATAGCGGTTTAGCACACAATTCATGCACTAAACCGCATATTTTATCTACAAAGTTATGCTGAAATAAACTTAACGAACATCCTGATGGAATGGGTTAAACACAACATTGCAACGCTGGAAGCTCTTTACATCCACGTATCCGGTAGAAGACATTGTTCGACGCAAAGCACCAACAAAATTCGTTGTGCCATCAGCTTCGTGGCTTGGACCAAATAGAATGTTTTCCAATGGTGCAACAGTTCCAACATTAGTGCGCATGCCGCGTGGAAGTGTTAAATGACGAGCTTCAGCACCCCAGTGAGTGCCGTGGCCTGGAGCTTCCGTTGCACGAGCTAATGGAGTTCCAAGCATAACGGCATCCGCGCCCATTGCAAGAGCTTTAATAAAGTTGCCAGAATTACCCATTCCGCCATCTGCAATAATTTGCACGTATCGACCACCGGACTCATCCATATAATCCCTACGAGCTTCAGCAACATCAGCAATAGCAGTAGCCATAGGTGCTTGTACGCCCAAAGTGTTCATAGTTGCAGACACAGCACCGCCGCCGAATCCAACTAAAATACCTGCAGCACCAGTGCGCATCAAATGCAAAGCAGAAGTGTAATCAGCGCAACCGCCAACAATAACAGGCACATCAAGATCGTAAATAAACTTCTTTAAATCAAGAGGCTCGTGATCTGTGGAAACATGCTCAGCAGACACAGCAGTTCCGCGAATAACGAACAAGTCAACACCGGCTTCAAGAACAGTATTGTAAAGTTCCTGAGTTCGCTGAGGAGAAAGAGCGCCAGCAACAGTAACACCAGCGTCACGAATAGTATGCAAGCGCTTAGCAATTAATTCCGGCTTGATTGGTTCAGTGTAAATTTCCTGAATACGACGCGTTGCAACCTCGCTAGGCAACTCGGATATTTCTTTTAATAAAGGCTCTGGATTCTCATAACGAGTCCATAATCCTTCCAAATCAAGAACTCCAAGACCGCCCATTTGACCAATAGCAATTGCAGTATCTGGGCTTGTAACTGAATCCATTGGAGCGGCAATAATTGGAATATCAAAGGTATAAGCATCTACCTGCCATGAAGTAGATACAGCCTTTGGGTCGCGCGAACGGCGCGAAGGAACAATAGCAATATCGTCAAGCGAATATGCAACTCGGGCTTTTTTGCCCAAACCAATTTCAATTTCCTGAGACATACTTATTAGGCTAGTGCCTTATGCTGACGAAGTTTTATCCGCAATGTTTTACAACTATTATCAGTAGCTTTTTGATGTTGAAAAATCTAATTTTTAATGGTTTTTATAAGCAAATTTGCATAACAATGCATACAAAATATTCATCCAAATCATACGACACACCGATAAAACCGTAATGTGTATAACTCAACACGCTTAAAATCGTTTATTTTCAAGGTAAATGACGAATATTTTGTAATTTATCCACATTTTTGCATTTTACACAGATAGACGAAAACTCGCGTTGTAAGCTTTTATCTAACTTGCTGATTTTGTAGGGATATGAGCTTAGCAAGTACTGAAATTTAAGGGCTCATAGAGCAGATGAGATACAGGAGAGAAAATGAAAATTAATATAGTTGATACATATGAAATGGATAACGATGACGAAAATGATGACGTGCTTAATAACAAGTCATCAAATAATAGCAACGATAACAATGAGCATCCGCCACATGTTGTTTTTAACGCTCGCACATCGTTACCAGTGTACGAAGGCGAACTGTCTATTGCTTTATCACGTAAAAAACTGGAGTACCATATTGGCACATGCTATTTTGACGATCAAGATGAAAAAGATCTTGTTAAGATTGCATTAAGAACTTGCCAAATAGCTTGCATTGCTTCTGATATTTCCAGAGGAAGACCTACTTCTACAGCTATGAAACAATTGCTAACACCAAAGTGTGTTACAAAATTAAATAACATGTGGAAGCTAATGGATGATTACTTCCAATATAAGAATGATATGAAAACACGTTCAGCATTGTGTGCGATGCCGGCAGTGCCGAGTTTTGTTAATGGAATGCTAACGAATCCTCATCATTTTGAAGGCGTTGTTCATATTTCTGCAGGACCTGTAGAATACTGGGCTTCAATCGTTTTGGAGCACAAATACAATAAATGGATTTGTACATATGCAGATTTGGGCTAGCAAACGGTAATAAAGTTCACAAATGTTTCATAAGTATTTAATAAAAATTACAGAAAACTCCCCCTTGTAGATTAATATTTTGCGAATCAAGCGAGAATCTTCTACAAGGTGGAGTTTTTTGTTGAAGCAACTTATACTATTTCCAACTATCACTATTTAGCAAAGCGAAATTTTTACGACAATTAGCTTCCAGCCGTTGCAGAATGTAAAGCGTCAAATATTGTTTTTGCTTTACTTTCACCAATACCATTAACCTTTTGTAAATCTTCTAACGAAGCTTTCTTTAACTCTTTTAAAGAGCCAAAGGAAGAAAGCAAACGTTTACGATACACTTCGCCAATTCCAGGAATAGTGTCAAAAGCTGAATGCAAAGCACCTTTTCTTCTACGCTTACGATGGTAAGTAATAGCAAAACGATGAGATTCATCCCTTGCGCGCTGCAACAAATACAATCCTTCTGAACTACGTTTCAAAATAATCGGATAGTCTTCATCCGGAAGCCATACTTCTTCAAGCTTTTTAGCTAAACCACAAACAGTAATACCGCTAATACCAGCGTCCAGCATTGCGCGCTTAGCAGATTTAGCTTGCTCTTTTGCGCCATCAATAATAATAAGTTGAGGCTTGTAGGCAAAACGACGATTCTGGTTAGAATCTGCAGCAAAAGTAGAATTATTCGAATTTTCAGATTCCACATTCGAATCAGAATGCTTAAATCTTCTAAAAATTGTTTCATAAACTGCGCTTAAATCATCAAGTTTTCCAACACCATTTTCTCCACGAATAACAAAATGACGATACTCGCTAGGACGCGCAATTCCATCTTCAAACACAACCATAGAAGCAACCTGATAACTACCATCTACAGTATTTGAAATATCGTAGCATTCAATGCGCAAAGGAGATTCCTTCATGCCAAGAGCCTTAGAAATTTCGTTCATAGCTTCAGTTCTAATATCTATGCTGTTAATACGACTCGATTTTATGCGAGTTAGCGCTTGAGAAGCGTTTTCGTTAGCACGCTCCATAAGAGCTCGCTTTTCTCCACGCTCCGCAACTCTAATACTTACTTTAGAGCCGCGCATATTACTAAGCCATGATTCAAGTTCTTCTTGACGATCTTCAGGAATTGAAATTGGAACTATTATTTCGCGAGGAACTGGAGAGATAGGGGCAAGCAAATCTTCACGCCCCGTAGTTTCTTGGCGCTCTCTACGCTCTCTAGTTGCTTGAGCTCGCAATATTACATCAGTTGCAGTAGCTTTTTGCGTATCGCTAACAGCATCTCGAATCTTCCTAATACTAATAGAAGTATTCTGACCTTTAAAAACATTATGTTCATATTCTGCATAAACATGCGTAATTAAATCAGCTAAAAGCTCACCGTCAGTTATTTGCTCATTTCGCTCAACCGACCAATTGCGCTCGCCGCGAATCATTCCCGAACGAACAAAGAATGCGTGAATTGAAGCCTCAAGCTCATCGGTACAAAAACCGAATACGTCAGCTTCCACATCGTCGTCAAAAACAGCTGAATTTTGTTGTAAAACAGTGCTTAATACTGAAATTTCGTCACGCAATTTAGCAGCACGCTCAAATTCTAGATCTTCACTAGCTTGCTTCATTTCACGAGTGATTTGAGAAATATAAGATGAGCCTACGCTTCCAGTAAGAATCCCAACTAGGCGCTCAACTAAATAACGATGCTCATCCGGTTTAATATTTCCAACGCATGGGGCTGAACATTTACCAATAGAGGCGAGCAAACATGGTCGTCCTGTTCTATGAGCCTTATTAAAAACCGCAGTTGAGCATGTTCTAACAGGAAAAGTTTTAATAAGCAAATCTAAGCTGTGACGCAATGGCCAAACTTTTGCATATGGTCCAAAATATCTAGCGTTTCTTGCGGAACGATTTCGAGTAATCCACACTCTAGGAAATGTTTCTCCTACAGATACAGCAACATAAGGGTAAGTTTTATCATCTCGAAAAACAACATTAAAACGCGGGTCAAAAGCTTTAATCCAAGTGTATTCAAGAGTAAGAGCCTCAAATTCTGTAGCAACAACAGTCCACTCTAAGCTTCTAGCCGCAAGTACCATTGATTGCGTACGAGGATGCAATTGGTAAAGTGGCTGAAAATAATTTGCTAAACGATTACGCAAATTTTTTGCTTTCCCAACATAAATTACTCGACCATCTGCATCACGCCACTTGTATACTCCAGGTTGCGCTGGAATATCTTTAGCCGCTGGACGGAATAAGTCACGGCTATCCCCCAATAATGGAGCTCCAAAAGCATTTAGTTTTTCGATAGCATTTTCTGAATCTTCTGAATCTTCTGAATTTTCGAGATAATGTTCATCTTCAAATGATTGCGTTTTTCGCCATTTTTCGTTCGCTTTCATTTGATCTAATTCTTGCAAGTTATCTGGTTTATGCAAATTCTTATTAAGATTATTATTCTGCATTTTCACCTCCTTTCAAGCACAAAATATGAACAATAATTTTAAGCTTTACACACTATGCGAATTTAATTTTAAGAATTTAACATTGGTTTAAGGAATTTACCAGTCCAACTTGCTTCACACAGCGAAACAGTTTCAGGACTTCCTTCCGCAACAACTTTTCCGCCAGAATCTCCACCTTCAGGCCCCAAATCAATAATCCAATCAGCAGACTTTACAACATCGAGATTATGCTCAATAACAATAACGCTATTGCCTTTATCTACCAGCGATTGCAAAACATTCAGCAACTTTCTAACATCCTCAAAATGTAAGCCAGTAGTCGGCTCGTCGAGAATATACACTGTTTTACCAGTTGATCTTCGCTGCAATTCTGTAGCAAGTTTTACGCGCTGAGACTCTCCGCCAGAAAGAGTTGGCGCACTTTGACCTAAACGAATATAACCTAATCCAACTTGAACCAAAGTATCCAAGTAGCGCGCAATAGACGGGTATGCTTTGAAAAATACTGCAGCTTCTGAAATTGGCATGTCAAGAACGTCAGAAACTGACTTTCCGTTATAAGTAACTTCCAAGGTTTCACGATTGTAGCGTTTTCCATTACAAACTTCGCATTCTACATACACGTCCGGCAGGAAGTTCATCTCAATTTTTAAGGTTCCGTCACCATGGCAGGCTTCACAACGGCCACCTTTAACATTAAATGAGAATCTTCCAGGACCGTAGCCTCTAACTTTTGCTTCAGGAGTTTGGGCAAAAAGCGTGCGAATTTTATCCCACACGCCAGTGTACGTTGCAGGATTAGAACGCGGGGTTCGACCAATAGGGTTTTGATCAACGTGAACCACTTTATCGCAATATTCCAAGCCTTCCACACGCTTGTGTTTTCCAGGAACTATGCGAGCGCCGTTTAGTTTATCTGCAAGAACAGGGTACAAAATTGAGTTAATTAGTGTTGATTTTCCAGATCCCGATACTCCTGTGATGCAAGTAAATACACCCAAAGGTATGTTAACGTCTATATTTTTAAGATTATGCTCCTGAGCTCCAATAATATGTAGCATTCGATCTGGGTTAATTAAGCGACGATTTTTTGGCACTTCAATTATTCGTCTTCTTGAAATATAGTCGCCTGTAATCGAACGTTTTGCTTTCACAATGTTTGCCGCAGGACCAGAGTACACTACTTCTCCGCCGTGTTCTCCGGCTTCTGGACCAATGTCAACTAACCAATCTGCTTCGCGAATTGTTTCTTCATCGTGTTCTACAACAATAAGCGTGTTTCCTAGGTTTCTTAAATGATGCAATGTTGCAATCAGTCGCTCGTTATCTCGCTGATGAAGTCCAATAGATGGCTCATCAAGCACGTACATAACGCCAACTAATCCTGAGCCTATTTGTGTAGCTAGGCGGATTCGTTGCGCTTCGCCACCAGATAA
Organism: Gardnerella sp. Marseille-Q9691; assembly: GCF_046507715.1. Lineage (NCBI taxonomy): Bacteria > Bacillati > Actinomycetota > Actinomycetes > Bifidobacteriales > Bifidobacteriaceae > Gardnerella > Gardnerella sp. Marseille-Q9691. The sequence continues at coordinate 405,028 of NZ_JBKFXI010000001.1, forward strand.
TGTTTTTGCGGCTCTTGAAAGTGTTAAGTAGCTTAATCCCACGTCGTTTAGGAAGCCAAGTCGCGCACGGATTTCTTTTAATACTTCTCCTGCAATAAGTGCTTTAGATCCTTCTAAATGAAGCGCATTAACCCACGCTAGGCTGCGTTCAACTGGCATATCGCATACTTCAGATATTGAAGTATTTGCAACTGTAACTGCAAGAACTTCTGGACGTAAGCGTTTTCCATGGCATTTTTGGCATGGAACTTCGCGCATGTACGACTCATAGTATTGGCGCATTTGATCTGAATCAGTTTCGTCATGCTTTCGCATAAGCGTTCTAACTACGCCTTCAAAGCCTGTGGAATATTCTCGCTGCCTACCCCACCTGTTTTTGTAGGAGACTTTTACGCTAAAATCATGTCCGTACATGATTGCATGCTGTACGTCTTCTGGAAGATTTTTCCAAGGCGTATCCATGCTAAAGCCCATGTCTTTAGAAAGACCAGAAAGTACGTGCTGATAGTACATTCCTGCAGCTTTATTCATTGCCCAAGGTTCAATAGCTCCTTGAGAAAGAGATTTGTCTGAATCTGGTATAACAAGCTCAGGGTCAATTTCAAGCTTGTAGCCTATTCCAGAACATTCTGAGCATGCTCCGTACGGCGCGTTAAACGAGAATGTTCTAGGTTCAATTTCTTCAAGATCTAGCTTGTGATTATTAGGGCAAGACCTGTGCTCGGAAAATGATTGGCGCCTGTTTGGAGAGTCTTCTGGCTCGTCAACAAAATCAGCAACCATAACACCTTTAGAAAGTTTTAATGCTGTTTCGATTGAGTCTGTTAAACGAACGCGAATACCATCTTTTATAACTATTCGATCAATTACTACTTCAATATTGTGTTTCTTTTGTTTTTCAAGAGTAATATCTTCAGAAAGTTCATGCATTTGACCGTCAATAATTGCTCGCGCGTAGCCGTCCGAACGCAACAATTCAAGCGTATCTTTAAACTCTCCTTTTCTTCCTCGAACAACAGGAGATAAAATTTGCAGACGCGTACGCTCTGGCTTAGAAAGCAAAGCATCCGTCATTTGTTGAGGAGTTTGTGCACTTACCAACTCACCACACTCAGGGCAGTGAGGAACTCCAACTCTAGCAAACAGCAGTCGTAAATAATCGTATATTTCAGTAATTGTTCCAACTGTAGAACGAGGGTTTCTATTAGTAGTTTTTTGGTCAATAGAAACCGCTGGGCTTAACCCTTCAATAAAATCAACATCCGGCTTATCCATTCGCCCCAAAAATTGGCGAGCGTAAGCACTAAGCGACTCAACATAGCGTCGTTGCCCTTCTGCAAACAATGTGTCAAAAGCTAAAGAGGATTTGCCAGATCCAGAAAGACCCGTAAAAACAACCATTCGATTTCGAGGAATAGACAAGCTCACGTTTTTAAGATTGTGCTCGCGCGCTCCTTGAATAGTGATTTTCCATTCAGAAGGCACTTTAGACAAATCCGATATTATTTTTCCGTCATACGAAGAAAACGTAGTTTTATCTAGTAATGTTTGCAAAGCATCAGACTGCTTACTTACTTGCTTATTCAAACGAATACCTCCACTTTTAACCCCATTAACACTCCCCAACTGTTAACAAACCACTATACTATAAAATTACATTTAGAACAAGTGTTCGAAAAACTATAGTTTTTTCTAACTTATAATCACATATTCGTTACTAGCACACGGTACAATAGTGAGTTTGGCAATACTTTACTTACTACACATAAAATAAAGCCTAATTTTTTGGGGAACGGATTATAAACTATGCCTATTGACGCACAAGCATTAACCATTCAAATTGGTGCGCGCACGCTGTTAAACCCTACCGATTTTCATGTTACAAAGGGAGACAAAATCGGTTTAGTCGGTAGAAACGGCGCAGGCAAAACAACTCTTACTCGAGTAATTACTGGAGATATGCTTCCAGCTGGAGGATCCGTTAGAGTAAGCGGAGGCCTGGGATATTTGCCTCAGGATACTCACGCAGCGGACCCAGAGCAAAGCGTAATTGACCGCATTATGAGCGCTCGAGACATTTCTTCCATTGTGTCTAGGATTCGCAAAGCAGAAAAAGAAATGACCGATCCAGACCCGGACGTAATGACTAAAGCTATGAACCGCTACGACAAAGCTATGCAAGATTTTGAAAAAGCAGGCGGTTACGCAGTACAGTCTGAAGCAATTTCAATGGCAACAAGCTTGGGGCTACCTCAAGAAATTATGCAGCAGACTCTTGGCACTCTTTCCGGCGGCCAGCGCAGGCGCATCGAACTCGCGCGAATTCTGTTTTCCGACGCTGACACGCTTATTCTCGATGAGCCTACGAACCATTTGGACGCCGACTCAATTATTTGGTTGCGAAATTATTTGAAACGCTTCGAAGGCGGATTCCTTGTTATTTCCCACTCGACGGAACTACTTGACGAAGTAGTAAACAAAGTTTGGCATTTGGACGCTCAACTCGCCCAAATAGACATGTATTCAATGGGTTGGAAAGCATACTTGCATCAGCGCGTAGTAGATGAGGAACGCCGCCGCCGCGAGCGCGAAGTTGCCGAAAAGAAGGCAGAACGCCTTATGAAGCAAGGCATTCGCCTGCACGCAAAAGCCACAAAAGCTGTTGCCGCGCAAAACATGATGCGAAGAGCCGAACGTTTGCTTAGCGAAACAAGCGAAGCTCAAAGCCGCGAAAAAGTAGCAGATATTCGTTTCCCAGAACCATCCCCATGCGGTCGCACACCAATTATGGCAAAAGATATTTCTAAAGCTTACGGCTCTAATATTGTTTTTGCTGGAATTAATCTTGCAATAGACAAAGGTTCTAGGGTTGTTATTTTGGGTTACAACGGTGCTGGAAAAACCACAACTTTGCGTATTTTAGCCGGAGAAGAAACAGCGGATACTGGAGAAGTTCAATACGGTCACGGCTGCAAAATCGGCTATTTTGCCCAGGAACACGACACTTTGGATTTAGATGCTACGGTTCTTGAAAATCTGCAGCATGTTGCGCCAAATTTGGACGACACTCAAGCTCGCTCAATGCTAGGCAGCTTCCTATTTTCTGGCGACGACGCAATGAAGCCCGCAAAAGTTCTTTCCGGCGGCGAAAAAACGCGTCTTGCGCTCGCAACACTTGTTACATCTCAAGCCAACGTACTTCTTTTAGATGAGCCAACTAACAATTTGGATCCTGCATCTCGCGACGAGATTTTAAAAGCTATATCTAAGTATGAAGGCGCAATTGTTCTAGTCACACACGACGAGGGCGCTGTTGAAGCTTTGCGCCCTGAGCGTGTTCTTCTTATGCCTGACGGCGATGAAGATTTGTGGAACGACGAGTATCTTGACTTGGTTGCTGAAGAATAGTTAGAAAAATGCTCGAAACTTTGAAATAGAATGGTTATGTGGTGATTACAACGTCCATGCTTAAAGACTTGCCGAAAGATTCTAGCGATACTATTTCGCACACTAGTAGGCAAACTCACAGTCGCATTATGCGCTGCGCATGGCGTTTTTTACACATTCCGCTTCTTGTTTTGCTAATAATTGCACTGTTTGAATGTTCTATTGGAAATATTCCATTTTGGAGCAGTGTTACAGGAAGTACAGATAGCGCATCTGTTCACAATTCTTTAGGAAGCGGCGTTAAACGTCTTAAATCAGGCGGTCTTCTTATAACAGACCCTTCCGAAGCATACTTAGAGGTTATTTCAGATGGAAGCTCGCCTTATATTCGTCTTCAACCTTCTCGCGTTAAAAATAAGCTTTATAAAAAGCAGCAAATTATAGACGATATTCACACGCGTGTTGAAGCTAATAAATATTTAAGCAAACCGCAAAGCACAAATCCTCGAGCGCTTAACGCTTCCCTACTTAGCATTCCTGAAGAAGTAGTTGATCAACCGTGCGTAGTTAGAGTATGGCTTCAGCATCCAGCTGGAGCAATACTTGATATTGAGGATGCTAGAGCTAATGTTAGAGCGCCTTTTAGCTGGTCTTGGGGACGCGTAAGCATACTAATTGTTTTTGCAATACTTATAGCTTTATGGAATCCTTGGTCTAAGCTTTGGAAAATTAAACTCAACACAAGTAGCATTTCTCAACGATTCTACTTATTCGCATCATGGATGCCTTTTATAATCATTGCGCTTGCAACAATTATTTGGAATTTGCGCAATGCTACACCAATGCATTTTGATTCGCCTGGAAATTACGCTTACGATTTCGACCAGTATGCTCATACTGCTGACGCTCTTGCAAAAGGGCAGGTTCATCTTAATCTTCCTGTTCCTCACGAATTAACCACCTTGCCAAACCCGTATGATCCTATGGCTAGGAATAATCTTCTTAATCATTCAGTTCCTCACATGTACTGGGATTACGCATACTATAAGGGGCACTGGTACTCGTATTTTGGTGTTCTTCCAGCTGTACTACTGTTTTTGCCTTACCGTCTTATTACAAGCATTTGGATTCCAGGCGGAGCAATGCTTCCAACTACTGTTGCAACATTTGTGTTTCTTATTGCTTTTCTTATTTCAGGATCTTTACTGGTTATTCGCATAATTGAGCATACTGTAAAAAACGCTTCTTTAGGAACCGTATCAATTTCTTTAGCACTGTTCTTTATTAGCGCAAACACGGTTTACTTGTGGTTTAGAACATCTTTCTATTCCGTTCCAATGGCAGCTTCACTATTTTTCACATCTTTAGGATTATGGTTTTATTTCGGCGCATTTGCTAAGAGTAAAACTAATTCTTTTAGAAATATTGCTTTGGGATCGTTCTTTATAGCGCTTAATTTAGGTTGCAGACCTACTTTTGTAATAGCAGTCTTATTTGCAATTCCTGTGCTATACCCTATTTTGAAAAAATCGTTTAAAGATTTTAGTAAAGATTGGAAAAAATCTGAATATTGGAGAATTCCTTTGCTCTATGCTACAGCTTGGATTCTTCCAGCAGTAATTACTGCAATTCCGTTTGGATTGTATAATTTTCTGCGCTTTGGATCGCCTTTGAACTTTGGTAACGAGTATCAAATCACTATTACAGATATGACAACTATGCGTTTGCCATCGCAAAATATTCTGCCGTCTATTTTTAGCTATATTGCTCTACCTTTGCGTTTAATTCCAACTTTTCCTTGGATTGGCATTCAGCCTGTTGCTTTTGACAGATGGCAGTATGCTGAGCCTATGATTGGCGGAATGTTCGTGCTTTCTCCTCTCGCATTAGTTGCGTCTTTTGCTGCTTTAGTTATGAGAAAACGATGCTTGCACAAGACTTCGTGGAATATTGCTATAACTTCTTTAATAATTGGCGTATTTCTTATTGTTTTCGACAGTCTAAAAGCTGGAATTGGTTGGAGATATATTGCAGATTTTGCGTGGGCTTTTGCGATTGCTGCAGTAGTTGGCGTAACTTTACTTTTAGAGCATGCGGCCTCTGTTCAAAAAGATGATTGTTGGCAGAAAAAAACTATTTCATACAGCATACGTTTTGTTGTAATAGCACTACTTTTTGCTTCGATTATTATTGCAGCACTCAGCTGGTTTGTTACAGGTCGTGAAGATAGCACTCTTCGTTTTAACCCAGACTTATGGTATTTGGTTCGCTCCTGGCTTACGTTATTTTAATAAAAGTTTTTAGTAAAATTATTCTTCACAAAGAAGAGTATCAACGGTTTTTAAAAGTGATTTCAAACCTTCAATAAACTGAGTTTCTTCCGGAAGTAAAGAAAGAGCAAGATACCCATTTACAGGCATGTCAAAATAGTATCCTGGCTGCGAAACCAAGCGATAATCTTGCATTAAGCGCAACGCTAACACATCGTCATCAATGCACGATGGTACGCGCAATAAAATATTCCAACCGCCTTCTGCACGCAAAGCACTAACACAACAATTAGGCCAGGATGCTAAAGTTTCACGAAGAGTTTTAAGATTTTTACTAACGCGGTTACGAACCTTTTGAGTCTGCGAAGAAGCATACTCTAACAACTCAGGTATGCGCTCAGAAACCGTTGTTCCAATCGGCAAAAAGTCGTCTGCAATAACATCAAGCCTTTTTTGAGCTTCGTAAACATCATCTTTAGGACCTGAAACTTCAATCCACCCAACTTTTGCGTGAGGAGCTGCAAGCATTTTAGAAAAACCATCAAGCGCAAACACGAGAGTAGATGATTCTCCAGCAAGCCTAGCGTTTGTTTCAAAAGGCTCAAGATAATAATCGTAAAAAACTTCGTCAGCAATTATTGCAACATCATTATCATGACATAATTGCAATAATTCTTTACGCTCCTCACTCTTTACGTAAGAGCCGGTAGGATTATTCGGGTTAATAAGCACAAGTGCTTTAATGCGCAAAGACTTATTTTCAATTAACTCTTTTACGCGAGGCAAATCAATAGTCCAAGAACCGTCGTAATGCAAAGGATACTGTATTGCGTTCACGCATTGCAAGCGCGCAATCGACTCAATAAGCGGGTATCCAGGAGTAGGACCAATAACAGCATCCCCCGCATCACAAAGAAGCATCATAAGCCATGCGTAAGCTTGAGATGTTGAAGAAAGTACGTAAAGCTGATCTGGATTAAGCTTTGAAGGAATAGAAGTATTAGTGCGATTATCACGCTTGTTAATAAAGTCTGCAATAAGTTCCCTAGCTTCTTTAGGACCTCTTGCATCCGCAGTATAGCGTCCAGATAAACAGCTTGGGGCAAGATTATGAGCAGTAGGATTAGAATCGTTTAATTTAGTAAGCTTTATGCCTTTAGACACAGCTTTTCTCTGCGCTAAAATAATAGGATTTGGCTCACTTACATCTACTCTGGAAGAAAATCGCACGTAACAACCCTAACACTTGGCATAAAAAAGCTGGGCAACAGATTAAACCTGCACCCAGCTTAAAACAACAACAAATAAATTACTACTATTTATTAATATTTAGTCCTGTTGTTGAGTCTTCTGCATTGCGTAATAAGCTGCACCAATAATTCCAGCCTCATTATGCAAAGTTGCAACCACAATAGGAGTCTTAATATCAATATGTGGAAGGAATTTTTCGCTTACGCGGCTAACTCCACCACCAACAACAAACAAATCTGGGTTGAAGTATTTTTCCATCAAACCATAGTACTTAGTTAGGCGCTTAGCCCACTTCTTATAGCCCATATCAAGCTTTTCACGAACGGAAGAAGCAGCATACTTTTCAGCATCTCCCTTACCTTTTTCAAGCTGAATATGACCAAGCTCAGTGTTTGGAATAAGCACACCGTTGTAAATCAAAGCTGTACCAATACCAGTTCCAAGCGTTGTAGCAATAACTAAGCCATCCTTTTCTTTTGCTGCGCCAAAACGCTGTTCAGCTAAACCAGCAGCGTCAGCATCGTTAACAACTGTTACTGGACGACCGCAAGCCTCACTAAAGACTTCAGTAACGTCAACACCAATCCAAGACTGGTCAAGATTAGCCATAAAATCAAGCTTCTTGCCCGGCTTAATTGGAGCAGGGAAAGCGATTCCAACAGGAACGTCTGCAGGAACTTCAAAATGCTCAAGCTGCTGACGGACAATATCTGCAACCGCCTGAGGCGTAGAAACTGCAGGAGTGAGAATCTTATAACGAGGCTCTGCAAACTCGCCCTTTTCCAAATTTACTGGAGCAGCTTTAATTCCAGAACCACCAATATCGACGCCAAATGCTTGTGCAGTGTCAATCATCTCACTAACACTCCCCTCTGAATGTGTGCTGATAACAGGATATTCACAAGTATTGTATCGTATATTTATTGCGACACGCTTGCTGATTGTTAACTTCTATTTCACTTTTACTTCAAAGAAGGCATAGGTTTCCACGTTCCGTCGTGCAAAATCTTCCTAGAAGCAAGCCAACCGGTAAATAATTTCCAAATACCGGAAAGAATATGCTCACGGTCAACAGCCAACAGACGAATAATCTCTTTAGCAGCAGTTAAAGCGGTTCCAAGCGCAAACATAAACGGATGGAAATCACCATGAACCATAAAGTAGCGAGCCATAAACCCACGATTTCGCATAATATGGTAACGGTTCATGTCAGAAGTTGAGTTTAGTTGACGAACTCCTGCAATATCCCAGTTTGGAATATCGCGAGTGCGACGAAGAATAATATCCGGAACAACAATAGGATTCGTAACCTTACTAGCAAGATACCCGTAAGTAGTATCATCCCAGTAAATAAAGTAGCGAGAATCCGGGAAGCCGATTTTTTCAACAATATCGCGACGAATTAAACCGCCCTCAAAACACATTGTGTTCATCACACGATAACCCGCATTACCAAAAGCTGAAGGCGCAATAGGATTAGGTATGCCAAGAGGAACCAAAAAATCATACTGCCAGTAGAAATTACCGCCGTCGTAATCTAAACGACTTCCTTGAATAACAGCGTGGCGCTTAGTCCAAGGAGCAAGACGCTCAATAGACTCAGGCACTGTTTCAACGTCATCATCCATAACCCAGAACCACTTAGCACCAAGCTCATAAGCCTTCTTAACACCAGCGCTAAAACCGCCAGCGCCACCAAGATTCTCATCCTGCGGAGCGTAAACAACGTGAGAACAATTGCCCTCATCGTCCTTTTCTGCATTACCCCAACGATTAGTTAAATCAGCTTCAAGACCAGAAACCATTTCGCGAGTTTTATCGCTGCACTCATTGTCAACAACAACAATTCGCCAAGGGCACTCGTTCAAACATTCAAAAGAATGGAACAAATTATCCAAAAGTTCCTGACGCTTATAAGTAACCACAACAACAGCAAGCTTATCAATACTCTTGCATACGCTATTGGCTTTGCTGTTAACAATTTTCTTTGTTCCCATATTGCTCATACTTGTATTCTCGCACCTACCCTCGCCACACAATTATTACAACAATGTTCCTAGCATGAGATACAAAAGAATAGTCAGTTTCAGGGAAGGTGAAAATCCTTACTGGCGGTAACAAAATGCGTATTTTATGCCTTTTTGAAGCCCGCGAGCGGCGTAAAAGCTGCTGATTCGGTTAAATTCCGAAGCCAACGGTTACAGTCCGGATGAAAGAAACGGAGGCCCATCATGGGCATTTCTAATACGAATAATCACCAAACTTATGCAAAGAACTCTAGCTGGTCTAGCGAAAAAATAGCAAAATACGCTCTATTCGTAGCACTTTCAATGGCAGTAAGTTTCATAGAATTTCCACTTATTCCAGACTTGTCGTATTTAAAATACGATCCTTCAGGAATCGTGTGCCTAGTTGCAGGATTCGCATACGGGCCTTCAGCTGCAGCAATCGTAAGCATACTCGGCTTTTCACCACACTTATTTACCAATCCACTCGGCACAGTTATGGCAGTGCTAGTTTCTTTAGGAGCTAGTGTTACAGCGGCAATCGTATACAAGAAAATGCATACCAGAAAAGGTGCAATCATTGCACTTTTGGTAGGCTCTGTTGTTGCAATTGCGCTCGCAATAGCAGGAAATCTTGTTATTACTCCTCTTTATTCACCAAAGATAACCGTTGCTACAGTTGCATCTCTTATTATTCCAGCATTGCTACCGTTTAATATTATTAAACTTGCGCTTCACGTTGTAGTAACAATGCTTGTTTATAAACCAGTTTCTAAACTACTTCACCACAGCAAGTAAATCTTCTAAACGGCATAAACTATGCAAAATACCAGCACAAGCAGTAGTATGAACGAAGCTCAAAATTGCGCAGTTGAAAACAATACTCTAGTAGTGTTGCGAAATATTTGCTTCAGCTACGATGATGGAAAAACTTGGACGCTTGAGCAACTAAATCTTACAATTCGCTCCGGCGAGCGCGTAGCGATTGTGGGCAAAAACGGTTCTGGTAAATCAACTTTGGCAAAAATTATTGCAGGTTTAACAGCTCCAGATAGCGGCTATGTTGAATTGTGCGGCGAAAAAGTTTTTGAAAATACTACTGCTTATGCTGATGCTTACAAAAATGCGCGAAAGCTTATTGGCGCTCTGTTTCAAAGTCCAGAAGATCAGATTGTTACTACTGTTACTGAAGATGATGTTGCTTTTGGACTGGAAAATTTAAACGTAGAACAGCATAAAATGCGAAAACTTGTTAACAATGCTTTAGAGGCTGTTCACATGCAAAATCATAGACTTTCTAACCCAAGTCTTATGAGTGGCGGGCAAATGCAGAAAGTTGCTTTAGCAGGATCTATTGCAATGCAGTCAAAGCTACTTGTGCTAGATGAGCCTACTTCTATGCTTGACTCTAAATCTCGCGAAAACGTTGACACATTATTTGATGATTTGCATAAAAACGGCACAAGTATTGTGCAAATTACGCACCGAATTGACGAATGCCAGCGCGCAGATCGCATACTTCTGCTAGAAAATGGGGTGCTTCACGAAATTTGTTTAGAAAAACTGGAATCATATTTCAACAATTCTAAATCTAGTTTTTCAAAAAAAGCGCAGGAAAATATTAATAATTACGCGAATCGAAACGAAAACATAAACAATAGCACGCATTCAAATAAAGCAATTTCAATATCACACTTAACAGTTAAATACGATGATAAATCTCCAGCTGTAATTAACGACTATTCACTTGACGTAAACGAAGGTGAAATAATTGCAATAATGGGCGAAAACGGCTGTGGAAAATCCACTCTTGCGAAAGCTTTGTGCGGACTGTTAAAAGCAGAATCTGGTTCTATAAGCGTAGAAAAAATACCTGTTAGTGGAAAAACTTCTAAAAAGAATCGTCAAAAACTTCGCGAAACTATTGGCTACGTAATGCAGCTTCCAGAGCAGCAGCTTTTTGCTAACACTGTGCACGAAGATGTTGCTTACGGTCCTAAAAATTTTGGTCTAAAAGGAGACGAACTTAAAGAACGTGTAGATGAAACGTTAAGGCTGCTTAATCTTGAAGATTTGGCTGAAAAATCGCCTTTTTCTCTTTCCGGCGGCCAACAGCGTCTTGTGGCGATAGCGGGCGTTCTTGCTTTTAGACCGAGAGTACTTGTGCTTGATGAACCAACAGCAGGATTAGATTTTGAAGCAGCATCGCATTTATTGCGAATTCTTTGCGAACTGAATAATCAAGGCGTAACAATTGTTGTTATTACGCATAATATTCATGACGTAAAAGCTTTAGGAGCAAGATTAGTAACATTAAAAGCAAACAATAGTGAAAGTTTAGAAGATACAAAGAAATCATCACAAGAAACGATTGCGATAGAAGAATCTTCGCAAGAAAAATCAACCTCACTACTTAGCTCTTTTGATCCCAGAATAACACTTATATCCTGCTTTATGCTCATGCTAAGCGCTTTTAGCATCACTCATTACACGCAGTTAGCTGTTCTTGCTTTTGCCACACTGTGTCTAATAATTGCCGCAAAAATACAATTCATAAAACTAATTTCTTCACTACACATGCTTATTGCAGTATTTACTTTTTCGGGATTGCTGAATATTCTTGCCGTTCGCACAGGCAAAATACTTTATAAACTCGGGCCGATTATTGTAACTTACGACGGAATTAATTGCGCAATACTATTTGCCACAAGATTCTCGCTTGTAATTATTATTGGCGCAATATTAGTTATGACAATAAGCCCAACAGTACTAACCGAAGCCTGCACGTCTTTACTGTCGCCACTTAAAACTATTGGAGTTCCGACGCAGGAAATATCGCTTATTATGAGCCTAGCATTGCGATTTTTACCAACGCTTTCTAACGAAGCAGTAGAAGTTGCGCACGCTCAAACTGCTAGAGGCGGAAGCATACGGGACGGCTCGATTTGCAAACGAATCCACGCAATATCTTCGCTTATTGTTCCTGCTTTTGCAGGCGTTATTCGCCACTCAGAAACACTTTCTTTAGCACTTGACACTCGCTGCTACACGCCAAGCGCAACAAGATCTCATTTGCACACGCTGAAAGTTAACGCAAAAGATGTGCTGTTATTAGTTGTGGCCGTTGCTTTTGTTAGCGCGATTATTGCAATGAGTTTATAAATGTTATACAGAATAAAATTATGCATAGCAAAATACGCATGTTGCAATTTTTGCGTGAAATAATTCGCAAGATACTGTATAATCCGTTAAGCACTTATGTAACTTATGCAATACTTTTGTTTAATTAAACTTGATTAAACTTGCATGCGAAAGGACGCCTTATGGCATTGACAAAGAAGCAGATTAAGCAGCTTCGCGCACTTGCTAATACGCTAAGCCCACTTTTATACGTTGGCAAGAACGACATTACTGATGCAGCCGTAAAGCAAGCAGACGAAACCATGCAGTACCACGAACTTATGAAGTGCGCTGTGCAAGATGGTTCCGGATTAAGCGCTAAAGAAGCAGCTGAAGCTCTTGCTCAAAAGCTTGGCGCCGAAGTCGTGCAAGTAATCGGCAATCGCTTTGTATTGTTCCGCGTATCTACACTCGACAACGTTGACCACATTATGCTTGTGCGTGAATAAATTATTTCATATGTTAGCGTTCAAGCATTAGGTTAAACATAACTAGCGCTTTGCAAATTTGCAAACATCTCTACTTTCAGTATTTATTTAAAGATTTTATGCAATAGGAAGCTTGCTCCAGTCGAAAGGCTTTTCAACCAAGTAGTATGCAACACTATCGTCTGGAGCAGGCTTAAACGGAACAGCCTTGTGCTTGTTCGTTGGCACAAACGGATTGTCTCCTATATCGCCTTTGTAAGGCTCAGCATCAACAGTTGTTTGGGTATACAGTTTCGGATTCCTGCGTAGAATAAACGGTCTTGTAGTATCCGGCTTTTTATTGCCTTTTCCTTCAAAATAGCCAGAAGATTCAATCTTATTAAGATTGGCATGAACTGGAACTACAAGGAAGAAGTCACGCATTCTAAACGAAGAGCCTTTCCAATAGCCAGGAATTTTATCAGGACTTCCATATTGCTTAATGTCTTCAGGAGGTTCAAATGAGTCAACCCATTTACCATTAACACAGATATTTCCAATATTGTCGTTAGTGGTTTCGCCACAATAAGGCAAACCCATTCCGCGGTAAAGTTCAAAAGCACCAGTGTCTCCACTTAAAAGGTGGTTTTTCATGCGATCTTCTCTACCACTCTCATAATCATGCGGAAGTGTGCAAGCGCCCGGGTCTTGAGAATAATTGCATAACGCTAGATATTCGTAGAAGCGAGAATCGTTAGAGTCAACTGGGTCATCTGGGAACTGTAAAAATGTGAATATTGGGTTTGTTTTTGGATAATAATGCGTCTGAAGTTCCATGCAATCACCATCATTAGTGCACCAAGTGCCAAACATTGCAGGAGCAGTATTAGTTGCCCAACGTACGCTATTGTCACTTGGACTATTCATTGTCATAATATTTTTAGTTTCAGAAGCGTCAACACCGTAATACAAGTCAATATGTCCACCCGAGAATTTCGTTCCTAAAGCAGGATTAGAAGCAATGATTTTGCCAAGATTCTTTTCTGACGAAAAATGCGGGTGCAATGAAACATCTTTCATCCCCAAATCTCGCAACTTATTTACTGCTTCGTCTTTATCCATTCCGAATAAGTCTGCAGGAACACCTTTGCCTTCAACTCCAACGGCTAGACGAATCACACTCTTATCACTACTTCCGTTTGAAACTGGGAAGCCAGGCATTGGATCTGTTGCAACAACTTTTCCAGTATTAGTAGAAATAATATTGTACACTTCAACCGGAACACCCATTGAGTTTGCTACTTTTTTAGCCTTTTCAATAGACTGACCAACCACTCCCTTTTTAGGAATTCCAGGGCCATTAGATTCTATAACGGTAATATGGGATGAACTTGGAACACTTTGACCAGGATGAACATTAGCAAAACGAACAAAACCGCCGCGCTTAACAGAAGAAAACTCTTTAGAAACAGTAACATTTAAACCTTGCTTACGAAGATTATCTACTGTTTTTTGCAAAGGAACACTTTTAAGAGCACTAGCTTTAGGAATAGAAATATTACGATTTGAGTGAGCGCCAAACTGTAGCCAGCAAAATATCATAATCGCTACAACAACTACAGAAGCAATAGCTGCAATTACTATTTTGCCTTGTTTTGAATTAAAGAATCCTTGTAAATTATTGTTTTTTACTGCACAATTCACAGCATCAGAATTTATACCAGAATTAGCAATAGTAGGATTTTCAGTAAGTTGAGAACCATAGTTTGCTGAAGTTGCATAGTTTTTAGATTCTGAATAATTTTCAACAGAGCTACCACATGAAGAACAGAATTTACTACCTTCATCTAATTTGCTTCCACAATTTACACAAAATGCCATAATTCCTTCTTTTAATTCTGTTTGTGCGTGAATAAATTATTTCATATGTTATCGCGCAGCAGGTCTCACGAACTTGCCTAATGTTGCTTATTTGTACTCATCTAAGCTAGGATCTAACTCCTGAATTATATATGAGCTACTGCTTAATACAGGCTGCGCCCATGGAAGATTGTTTACAGTATCATACATTCCATCTGTTGCAAAAGTAACTCTCTTTCCAACATAATTCATAATCTTGTCATGATTTGGATCGTGCACAAATGCATCATCTAATATTATTACGACCCTATTCATCAAATTACTTGGAGGTCTGTATCCGCACTCAGTTCCATTACAATATGACGATGCTGAGCGCGGATTATCTAATGCGAGCACTGTGGTAGTTGGGTTATTGTTAATACGTATAAAATCATCAAGACTAAAACCAGTATATGTTACTGGCGCACCAGGATAGTTGTATGCTTCTTCTGGAGTAAGCTGTTTTACTGTACCAGTATAAACTTGATACCCTTTTTCTTGCCATTGAAGAACTTGCTTATCGTACGCTTTTTGCTTATCGCTACGTTTATTTGAATTGATTAGCTTATTGATACCAGTTGCATCATTTATAGGAATAAAAACTGGAGCAACTACTTTATCCATTTCGCACGTATCGTTTTCATTTTTCTTAATAGGATAATCAACAACTGTAGTACTATCGTTCAGATTGTTTCCCGTAAGCGTATAAGATACTTCTTTCCACTTGAATGGTGTTTCCGGGTTAAAAGAAGGATTGTTATTAGAAAGATTGTTATACCACTCTTCACTTTCCGGAAGATAGAATACTAAACCTTTGTGATTCCTATAAAAGAAAAGTGTTGAATGCTCATATCTACCTAATAGAGTTTTGAGAACATTATTAGGAGCAACTAGCTTATTCCCATCGTATGAAAAAACTCGTGTTGACGACACTTCCTTAGTATCGTCTGAATCATTTTTCTTAACTTCGTACGTATCATTAACCAGCAAATCAGGTATTTTGTCATCATTAATATCCCATAAGGCGTAAGTATAATCGCCTTCTGGAGCATCATTGAATGAATACTTGTGAATATTTTCAAGCACCTTTTTGTATTCTTTACCAGCTTGAGAAAGAATATCGTCAGTACTGCGAGTATGCGGTTTTGTGATAGCACTTATGGCACTACTAGCAACATGATTCAGCGAAAAACCGCTGTTTTGTACAGTGTCTGCAACAAAGCGAACATACACAACCCATGTTGTAATCATGCAAATAAGCACAACTGTTGATACGCAATAATACAAAAAAGCGTTATTCTTTTTCATTGCCAACTTCTCTACTTTCTTTAGACTCATGAAGTATATTGCGAATTTGAGATAAGCGTTGAGTTAGCTCGTGCTCGTAGCCACGATTCGTTGGATGGTAGTATTCGCGGCCAACAAGCTCGTCTGGCATGTACTGTTGGGATGCTACAGCTCCCGGATAATCGTGCGCATACTGGTATCCTTCGTGGTTTCCCCAGCTTTTCATTAGTTTCGTTGGAGCGTTTCGCAAATGAAGAGGCACTTGACCAATATTTCCAGCATCAACATCTTGCAAAGCCTGATTTATAGCGTTGTAGCTTGCGTTTGATTTAGGCGCGGTTGCTACAGCAATCACAGCTTCGGAAAGAATAATGCGCGCTTCCGGCATTCCGATTAAAGCTACGGCTTGAGCTGCTGCAACAGTTACTTGCAAAATTTGCGGAGCTGCCATACCAACTTCTTCGGCAGCAGCAATCATAATTCGTCTGGCAATAAAACGCGGGTCTTCCCCAGCTCGAAGCATTCTCGCTAAGTAATGCAAAGAAGCGTCAACATCGCTTCCGCGCATCGACTTAATAAAAGCAGAAATCACATCGTAATGATCGTCGCCATCTTTGTCGTAGCGAACTGTGGTAGTGTCCATTACATTAGACACAATATCTGCAGTAATAACAGGTTTCTTTTTGCCATGCTGCAGCGCTAAATCTCCTGTTATTGCTCCTGCCGCAGCTTCTAAAATAGTAAGAGTTTTACGAGCGTCTCCCCCGCTTAAACGAATAATTGAATCTATTGCGTCTTCGTCGATTTTAAGCTGATTGTTTAGCCCATTTTCGCTAGTTACTGCTCGTTCTATAAGAGTATGCAAATCTTCAACACTAAGAGAGTCAAGTTTAACAACAACAGACCTACTTAAAAGCGGCTTAATGATTGAAAAACTTGGGTTTTCTGTGGTTGCTCCAATAAAAGTTACGTCACGATTTTCTACGCTTGGGAGCAGAGCATCTTGCTGCGATTTAGAAAAACGATGAACTTCGTCAATAAACAGAACCGTTTCTTGACCTTTGCTAACTAAACGCTCATGCGCGCGGTCAAGCACGGCACGAACATCTTTAACACCAGAAGTTACAGCAGAAAGCTCTTCAAACACGCGACCAGACTGGCGAGCAACAATATATGCTAACGTAGTTTTTCCAACTCCTGGAGGGCCAAAGAGCACAACAGAACTTGGAGCAGTAAGAGAACCTTTCGACTGAGGATTCGCAAGCCTTCGCAAAGGAGAGCCTTCTTTTAGAGCGTGATTTTGCCCCAACACGTCTTCAATGCGGCTCGGTCGCATGCGCACAGCTAACGGACGCGTTACATCGCTAGGCGCGCTACTTGCTGCAAATAAATCCTGCTCCATAAATACCAGCTTACAATACGTATAGAACAAACGTTCGATTCTAGTTGTTGGTTACAAACTAAAACAAGTTTACAACACTAGACGTGCGAAACTTGGTAATCGAAGAACACAACTTCGCCTTCATCTTGCGTTGTATCTAAATCAACAATGCCAGTAATAGCCCAATTATGATCCCCGTCAGAATCGTCTATAATCTGCCGCACTTTCCACGAGTGCTCACTCTTCTCTAGCGAATCGTCAAGAATAAACAAGTCGCCACTTCGAGCTTTGGCATCTATTCCAACATACTCATGCTCGTCGTAGTAATCGTCAAGCACATCATTCCACTCGTGAACGCTGTAACCCCAAGCCTTGTCAAGCTCTCCTAAAGCTTCCGCATCTTCCAAATCCATAAGTTGCACACGGCGGAACATTGCGTTTCGAATAAGTACAATAAGACCCCTGCGATCTTCAACCACAGATTCAGAAGTTGAAGGTGCAGCTGTAGTTACAGCATTAGCTTCAGCGTCCGAACCCCCTGCACTCTCCCACTCGTCAACAAGACTAGAATCAATAGAGCGCACAACAAGACGAAGCCACGAGATAATATCACGCAATTCTTCGTTAAGCATGTCTTCTGGCACAGTGCGAGCGAGCGAACGGTAAGCGTCCGAAAGGTAGCGAAGAAGCGTTCCCTCACTTCTAGCAATACCATAACGAGAAATGTAGCCAGTAAAATCGGATGCTGTTTCAACCATGTCTCGAAGCACAGATTTAGGCTTAATCCAGTAGTCGTTCGCCCACGGCACGTCTTTGCGATACTGCGCAAAAGCAGGAGTTAGCAAGTCTTCAAGAGGCTTAGGATAGCTAACTTCCGCCAAGCGTTCCATGCGCTCCTCGTAGTCAATGCCATCGTCTTTCATACCAGCCATTGCAGCATCGCGAGCTTTGCGCTCTTGAGCACGAAGAACAGGCTTAGGATCATCCAGAGTTGCTTCAACCATAGAAATTACGTCAAGCGCGTAGCTTTGAGACTCGGGATCTAACAATTCCAAAGCTGCGAGCAAGAACGGCGAAAGCGGCTGATCTAGCGCAAAGCCCTCAGGCATTGCAACGTCAAGCTCATAATCGCAAGAACCGTCCGCGCGCTCTATGCGTTCAATAACTTGAGTATCGAGCAGAGTTTGGAAAATATCGTCGCAACGTTCAAGAAGTTTTTCTTTATCTTGCGGCTTTTGCGCGCTATCTTCAATAAGTTTTTGCACACGCGCTTTAGCATCTCCACCTTGCGTAACTTCGTTCAAAATCATTGAGTGAGTTACAACCATGTGCGGATTTAAAGTTTCCGGCGCGCTTTCAATAAGCTTAGTAAACGTTGGCTCGCCCCAAACTACAAAGCCTTCTGGAGCCTTCTTACGCTTAACTTTTTTAAGCTTTTTAGGATCGTTACCAGCTTTTGCAATAGCTCGCGCGTTTTCAATCTCAAACTCTGGAGCCTCGCTAACCACTAAGCCCTCAGTATCAAATCCCATTCTGCCTGCACGGCCTGCAATTTGATGAAACTCGCGGGCGCGAAGCTTTCGACTACGGTTCCCATCAAATTTTGTAAGAGCTGTAAGCACAACAGAATGAATTGGCACATTAATACCAACTCCAAGAGTGTCTGTTCCGCAAATAACTGGTAGCAGTCCTTGCTGAGCCAGCTGTTCTACGAGCCTGCGGTAGCGTGGAAGCATGCCAGCATGATGCACTCCAACGCCGGTTCTAAGTATTCTTTGCAAAATTTTGCCAAAGCCTGTAGTAAACTTTGTGCCTTTAATTGCTTGAGCAATTTTATCTCGCTGCTCTTTGCTTGAAACTCCCGTACTTGCGAGCGCTTGCGCTGTTTCAAGAGCTGCATCTTGCGAAAAATGAACTACATAGATTGGCGTTAAACCCTTGTTAAATAAGAGTTCTACAGTTGCAGCAAGCGGCTTATCTGTGTACTCGTATTCAAGTGGGATTGGTCTTGGCGCGTTAGCAATAATATCAACGCTTCTTTTTGTTGTTTTTTCTAAGCGTTCCGCAATATCCGTTACGTCTCCAAGAGTTGCGCTCATAAGTAAGAATTGCGTATTTGGAAGCGTAAGTAGAGGCACTTGCCAAGCCCATCCGCGCTCAGGGTCACCATAGTAGTGAAATTCGTCCATTGCAACGCAATCAACTTCTGCGTTTACGCCTTCTCTTAACGCTTGGTTTGCTAAGATTTCCGCCGTGCAGCAGATTATTGGAGCATCCGCGTTAATATGCGAGTCGCCAGTAATCATACCAACATTGTCTCGCCCAAAAATAGCAACCAAGTCAAAGAATTTTTCAGACACAAGCGCTTTAATTGGCGCAGTATAGTAGGAGCGTCTGCCGGTAGCGAGTGCTGCAAAATGCATGCCTAGCGCTACTAGAGATTTCCCGGAACCTGTTGGAGTGTTTAAAATAACGTGGTCTCCTGCAAGCAAATCCATAACTGATTCTTCTTGATGCGGCCACAAATCTACATGTTTGTTATCTTTAACCCAATCAACAAATGCTTGAAAAATCTCGTCTTCGCTAGCATGATGCAAATCAAGAGCTAACTCGCCCAATTCAGTCATACTACGCTCCTACTTTACTTACGCTTTAATCGCGCTTTACTTACGACTTAATTACGCTTTATTTGCGCTTCTTTTTATCTCGCACTTTTACGGAGATTTGAATAGGAGTTCCCTCGAATCCAAACTCTTCGCGAAGAGATCTCTCAATAAAGCGACGGTATCCGTGCTCTAAGAAGCCTGTTGCGAATATTACGAAACGTGGAGGGCGAGTAGATGCCTGGGTTGCAAACAATATTCGCGCCTGCTTTCCGCCTCGCAAAGGATGCGGATGAGCAGACTGAATACGACCTAAGAAAGCGTTGAGCTTTCCTGTTGGAATGCGCTTATCCCAGCTGTCTAAAGCTGTTCGCATAGCGCGAGCAAGTCGATTCGTATGCCAGCCTGTTTTTGCAGAAAGATTTACACGCTCAGCCCAAGTAACGCGATCAAACTCAGTCTTCCACAAGCGTTCCATACGCTGCCTGGAAAACTCGTCCATCAAATCCCACTTGTTAAAAACAAGTACGATTGCGCGACCTGCGTCAACCGCTTGGCTCATAACTTTTAGATCCTGCTCCGCAATAGGAACGGAAGAATCAAAAAGAATCAAAGCAAGTTCCGAACGCTCAATAGCAGCCTGCGTTCGTAGCGAAGAATAATATTCGGCGCCAGTAAGCTTATGAGGCCTGCGCTTAATACCAGCCGTATCAATAAACAGCCAGTCTTCGCCGTCAACTCGCACAACCTCATCAACAGGATCTCGAGTAGTTCCAGCCAAATCGTTTACAACAGCACGCTCTTCGTGAGCTAAATGGTTCAAAAGCGAAGACTTACCAACGTTTGGACGCCCGACTAAAGCAACCCTACGAAGACCTTGTGGAGTTAAGAATCCTGAAGTTTTATTCGCTTTTTTCAAAGAGCTAATTGCCGCGTCAAGCAAATCTCCAACGCCTCTGCCGTGCATTGCAGAAATTCCGTACGGCTCGCCCATTCCAAGCTTCCAAAACTCTGCAGTCAAATATTCGCTTCTAGCGTCATCAACCTTGTTAACAGCCAAAGTAATAGGCTTTCCTGCAGCGCGAAGCATTGAAACAATGCGCTCGTCGGTGGCTGTTAAACCAACTTGACCATCAACAAGGAAAATTACAGCGTCGCTTAAACGCACTGCTACTTGAGCCTGCTGAGCAATAGAAGAATCAATTCCTTCAACGTCTGCTTCCCAGCCGCCAGTGTCAACAAGCTTAAAGTTAGTTCCAGCCCACTCGGCATCGTAGCTTACGCGGTCTCGAGTAACGCCCGGAGTATCTTCAACAACAGCAACTCTGTGACCTAAAATACGGTTTACAAGCGTTGATTTTCCAACGTTTGGTCGGCCTATAACAGCGATTACACCAACTGCTTTAGTGTTTTTCGCATCGTCTTGGTTTGCTACGTCACCTCGAAGAAGCGCTCGGTCTTCATCGTCAAGATCGTAGCCTTCAAGATTTGCAGCGTAACGATCGTACTCGTCCTGCTCAATAGCAGCATCGACAATCTCAACAAGCGCGTCAAGAGTCTGCTCAAAAGTCAAATCTGAATTATCGAGCGTTGTAACGCCGTCTGCAGCTTGAAGAAAATGCGTAACTTTAGCATCTTTAGCGTCGCGAGCGCGAATATCATCTTCCTCTAAAGATTGATTATTTTGCAAACTTTCTTTAGAAATCTCCTGCTTATTTCTGCGAGCTTGACGCACTTCCTCACGAGCAGTAAGAAGCACTCGAACTTGCGCATTAGGAGCTACAACAGTAGTAATATCGCGCCCTTCCGCAACAATGCCCTCACCTTTAGAGAAAGAGTCTTCTGTAGACTCTGCTGCAATATAGGCGCGCTGTGCTGCAATAAGCATGCGGCGAACTGCAGGAATTGAAGAAACGGTAGATACGTGCGAAGAAACTTCACAGCTGCGCAACTCTTCGCTAATATCCTCACCTTCGACAGTTACTACAGGATTTTTAGGATCTACACTAAAGTCCGCATTGCTTTCAGTAAATAATGCTCCAACAGCTTCAACAATTTGGTTAAAACGTTCGAAATCAGCAGGATTTACAGGCTGACCTTCATCGTCTAATTCAATCTGAGTGCTTAAATCAATACCCTGCTTTAAGCACCACCATGCAGCAGCTCGATACATAGCTCCCGTATCTAAATACGCAAAACCGTAGTATTGTGCTAAAGCGCGAGAAGTGGAAGACTTTCCTACTCCTGCTGGTCCATCAATTGCTACACAAATCACAGGCCAACCTCCTTAGAAAGAGAACGCACTTCTGTTTGAGAAAGCACTCTGTAAGATCCAGCTTTTAAGTCCCCCAATTTAATAGGGCCGATTTGCGTACGAACCAAGCGCTTTACAGGGAATCCAACAGCTCCAAAAATTCTACGCACAATACGATTCTTACCAGAGTGCAAAACGACTTTTACCATAGTTGTGTCATGATTTTGGTCGATTATTGCGCAACGGTCTAGCTTAATCCAACCGTCTTCAAGATTTACGCCTTGAGAAACCAAGCGGCGGCAAACCATGCCGTTAATTTTGCCTTCAAGCGTTGCAATATAAGTTTTTTCAACCTCATACTTTGGGTGCATAACATGCTGGCTTAACTCGCCATCGTTGGTCATTAAAATAAGACCTTCAGAATCGTAGTCCAAGCGACCCATGTGGAAGATTCGCTCGTACTTGTCACCAACAATATCCCTTAAAGTAAAACGACCTTTAGGATCGTCCATTGCGCTCAAAACTCGCTTAGGCTTATGCAATGCGAGAGTTACGAGCTTCGTGTTGAACTTTACTCTAGATCCGTCAACGCGCACTTTTTGACGTTTTGGATCTACGCGAGTACCAAGTGTTGTAACCAATTCGTCATCTACTTCAACACGCCCATCGAGAATAATCTCCTCACATTTGCGTCTTGAACCAAATCCCGCTTCAGCAAGCAGCTTCTGCAGTCGAATGGCGTTGTTGTCATCTGAATGCGCCTGATTGGCGCGGGAATATGCGTTTGGCATCGTTCTCCCAACGTGACCTCATGAATTGTTTAACAAAACATGCGCAAATAAGTTACTTTTAAGCGCTAAATCAAACAATTCGCTATTACTTATAATTTTGTATTACTTTCGCAATTTGTGATAAATAAGAAAATTACCACTTTTTCTATGCTACCGTATGGCATGGCCGTGATACTATAGCAGTTGTTTTAATAAGTTGCAAACTATACAGCAACACGTATTAAAGTAAGGAAAGCTATGATTGAAGCACCAGAAACAACTTCTAAAGAAGCTAAAAGCGACTCTCCACTTGTTATTAAAATAGCAACCGAGTTTATTGCTACAGCGTTAGTAACGTTCACAATTTACACTTTTTATTCACTCTCAACCGCAATGTACGGCATTAATTTGCTTATGATTGCAGTAGGCACAGGCGTTGCGTATGCTGCAGCAATTTCTATTGCCTCCAAAGTTTCTGGCGGACAACTTAATCCTGCTGTAACTATTGCATCCATGCTTACGGGACGCACATCGTACTTAGAAGGCCCTTGCTACATTATCGCGCAAGTTCTTGGATCCATTTTGGCAGCGGGCGCTTTTGTGTTCATTTTGCCGCAAACAAAAATGGTGAAAGATGCTAACTGGTTCGCTCCTGTTGTAAACGGTTTCGAGCAGGGCTCTATTTCTGCAACGCAGCTAAAGAGCGTAAACTCTTCCTTCGGCGTTATTACAGCCTTGTTGGTTGAAGTAATTGCAGTTGCAATAATTGTTGCTACAGCAATGAATTACATGAAAGATAACGGCAAGACAAATTGCGGCTATTCCACTCACATGGGTATTGCTTACGCAGCTGCAACGCTTATTACCTACCAGGTTACAGGTTCTGGTCTTAATCCTGCACGTTCTACAGGCATTGCGATTCTTGCAAACTTTAAAGAGCTTGAAGTTAAACCACTAACTCAGTTGTGGGTTTTCTGGATTGCTCCAATTTTTGCCGCCGCGCTTGTTGGTTTTATTATTCTTTTAACAAAGCTTCTTATTGTTTCGGAAGAGAAAACTTTAGCAGGATTTGAAAACGACACTAAGGCTTTGCATAAAAATAATGCTCTGGCCGATATTGAAGAGTCTGATGCTAATAACGGCAGCGAACATAAAATCGATATTGATCTCTATAAAACTGCTGAAACAAGCCAAAAATAATTAGCTTTTACAGCAATAGTGAGATTGAAGCATAAGTTATAAATAAACCAATGCCTAGCGCAATACTTATGAAAGAATCAAATCTAACAGATCTGACCTTCCAAGGACTGCGTTGACGCATTAATAAACGAATAACACCGAGAGTAACAGCCGTCACAGCAACAACAACTGTGGCGGCTGTTGCGTATCCAAGAAAAGCTAGTATTGCGCTTGTTGCAACAATAGCTGCAACAATCCACTCAGCGTAAGGTTTTCCTTCAGACTTTTCCGACACATACGGATGTTCAGTTTTACTATCCTTAGTCTGCTGCTCGCTATTTGTCATACTTGTATAATACATAACTTGCAATAATAAAACACAAGTTGTTTTACAGAAAAACAAAAAATGCAGCGCTTGAAGTTATCAAACGCTGCATTTTTAGAATATGAATTTACTTATTTTACTTACTTACTAAATTACGAGAATTTAGTGGAAGAAGTGACGAGTGCCAGTTACGTACATTGTTACTCCGGCAGAACGTGCAGCTTCGAACACTTCCTCGTCGCGAATAGAACCGCCTGGCTGAACAATTGCACTAACGCCCGCTTCAATAAGAATCTGAGGACCGTCAGCGAACGGGAAGAACGCGTCGGAAGCTGCAACAGCTCCCTTAGCACGCTCAACGCCGTCAGCCAAAGTGTTAGCGCGTTCAACAGCCAAATGGCAAGAATCCACGCGATTAACCTGACCCATGCCAATGCCAACAGTAGCATTGTCGTGCGCAAGCAAAATAGCGTTAGACTTTACGCAACGAAGCGAGCGCCACGCAAATTGCAAGTCGCGCAATGTATCAACGTCTGCAGGATCACCGGAAACCAAAGTCCAGTTTTCTGGATTGTCTCCAAAAGCGTCAATCTTATCTGCCGACTGCACTAAAGCACCGCCGTCAATAGGATGCACTTGCAAATCCAAAACAGGCGGAGTTGCAACCTTCAGAATGCGAAGATTCTTCTTTTTAGTGCGAAGCAATTCCAAAGCCTCTGGCTCATAGTCTGGAGCCACAATAACCTCTGTGAAAATTGGGCGAACACTTTCTGCCATTTCCAAAGTCACTTTGGTATTAGCGGCAATTACACCACCGTAAGCGCTTACAGGATCGCAAGCGTGAGCTTTTTTATGAGCCTCAGCTGCAGTAGCTCCAATTGCCAAACCGCAAGGATTATTATGCTTGCAAACAGCAACAGCAATTTGTGGAGCAAAATCCCAAACCGCACGCCAAGCAGCATCCGCATCAACATAATTGTTGTAGCTCATAGGTTTTCCGCCAAGAAGCTCAGCTTGAGCTAAACCACCCTTATGCAATGGATCAACATACAATCCAGCCTGCTGATGAGGATTCTCACCGTAGCGAAGCTCATGTTCCAAACGCCAGGTGCGCGTGTAGTTTGAAGGAAGCGAAATGCATTTCTTTGCTTCTTCAGTATTGCTTGCAACATTGTTTTCTGCGTTGCTTTCAGTATCTTCCTTAATTGCGCTAAGACTTTCTGGCTTTGGCCATGCGCTTGTAGTCCACTGAGAAATAGCAGCATCGTAAGCCGCAGTATGCTCAAAAGCTTTTGCAGCAAGATACTCACGCTCTTGCAAACTAAAACCTTCTCCGGAAATAATACGGTCTGCAAGAATCTGGTAGTCTTTAGGATCCGTAATAACTGCAACAGATTTGTGATTCTTAGCAGCAGCCCTAATCATGGAAGGTCCACCAATATCAATTTTTTCAATAATAGAATCTCGATCTGCGCCGCTCATTACCGTATCCACAAATGGGTAAAGGTTAACAACGACTGCATCAAACGGCTTTATATTAAGATTTTCAAGCTGCTTTACATGATCAGCATTATTCATATCCGCTAAAATTCCTGCATGAATATGCGGATCTAAAGTTTTTACCCTACCATCTAAGCTTTCTGGAAATCCAGTGACTGCAGAAACTTCAGTAACTTTTACACCAAGTTCTATAAGCTTTGACGCTGTTGAACCGGTTGACACTACTTGAGTACCTGCCTGAATAAATGCTTTAGCGAGAGTTTCAAGTCCTTCTTTATGAAAAACTGAAACAAGAACTCGTCGAACCGACCTTCCCCCTGTGGTTATCAGAACATTTGCATTTGATTCTTGGCTATGTGTCTGTTGCACGGCGGTCATCCTTCCTAAAATAGTAGTGAGGAATTTATTTTATTTTGGTCTTTGATGAAACTGTTCTAGGAGCGGCTTTTTTCAAAGACAAAGGTGATTTTCGTTGTATTAATTCGGTATCTGTTTTATTTGTATTATCTTCTGCAGGATCAGAAGTAGTTTCAGTTTCAACGGTAAGAGTTTTGTTTTGCGCAAAATTTTTATTAAGCAGCATAGAAAAAAGGTAACGAATTGCACAAGATAACAATATTCCAAGAGCTGCAATAAGCCACGCTGCACAAACAGCATAAAGAGTAAGATGGCCTACAGCCCTAGTGCTTTCAACAATGTCAACTCCAACAAAAGAAAGCCTGTACTCTCCTAAAGATCCGTTGGCTAAAGCAAAAACAATAGTAAAAATAACTGTTATTAAAGAAGCGATGCAAATACTTACTGCAGCTGCCTGAGCTAAACTTATAGCGAAAGCTTTAAGCTCTTCTTTATCTTTAATATTTTTCAAACGCAAGCCACAACCGCGCTTATGCAATATTGCTAAAAGTATTACAGCAAAACAAATTATTGGAATAATGCTCAATATTGCGTTTCGGTATAAAGAATCGGATACTGATTCAGGAAATATTCCAAAAACTGGCACTGGTGGCAAAGATTTGTGCGTTGAGGAAACCAAAGTAAAATGCGCAACTTTGCCAATACTAAATCCTGCTCCACAAATCCAAGACAAAGCCCAAATAGCTATATTTGGCAACCATACTATGCATGCAATTGACGTAAGAATACGCGAACCATTTTGCATACCGAGTTTTATGAAGAAAGAATTAACAGAACCAATATTCGTGCAGCACCAAACTATTACAGTTACTAAAGCTACAGTCGAGTATATTGTAAATAAAATAACTGCCGAGCGTTTAATTACGCGAATATTTTTTTGCACAAATTCAGGACACGTTTGCTTATAAAGCTGCTTAAAAGTTTTATAAACTAAGCTGCGTGGGAAAACAGCAATAAACAAAGATATTAAGTATATTAAAGCTGTTTTGAAAATAATAACAGGAACAGAATCAACCAAAGTTATATGCGTATTTTGTGAAAGAATTACGTTAATAGCAACCCAAAATACAGTACCTGTTACGTATGCTGTAGAGCCACCTTCAACTTTTCTAATTAAGCTAGCAAGGGAGGCTATTAGCAAAATTGTTAAGCCTAAAGGAGTTATTGTTAGCACACAATTGTCAAAAGTAAGACCAATTCCTTGAGCAAACATAAATACAGCCCAAGTCATAGACATTGCGGAATCAGAAAGATTACCAGTTCCTTCTTCAATAGAAACTACGAGTAAAGTAAGAGATAAGAAAAGTCCTATTGTAAGAGAAAAAACAAAAATTACAATAAACGGAGTAATTACACCTTTAGATACGCTGATTAAGGATGACTTAAGTTTTTCAACCATAGCTTCTCCTTTCAGTACTATTTCAAACGTGTAAAACTAATATTAGTAAATAATCCTACTGCTTTAAATTGTTTATATTTTGCTAAACTCTACGCAGGCATAGTCATTAAACTGCTGCACGGATAATCATCTAAATCGTTCATTCCACTAATGCCAGTAAGTTCAATCACAAAACTAAATCCTGCAACTTGACCTTTAGCTTTTTTAACAATATTTGCGGCAGCTTTTGCGGTGCCACCAGTTGCAATAAGATCATCAACAATAAGAACACGCTGGCCAGGTTTAATAGCATCATTTTCGATTTCAATACTAGCCTGACCATATTCAAGCATATAAGATTCGCTAATAACTGGAGGCGGAAGCTTACCAGCTTTACGAATAGCAAGAAAACCTTTGCCTAAACGTTCTGCTAAAAGTGGACCGAAAAGAAAGCCACGAGCTTCAAGACCTGCAATTAAGTCGATTGAATCAGGCTCAGTAGGCAAAGCG
The DNA here is from genome assembly GCF_046507715.1 of Gardnerella sp. Marseille-Q9691. Lineage (NCBI taxonomy): Bacteria > Bacillati > Actinomycetota > Actinomycetes > Bifidobacteriales > Bifidobacteriaceae > Gardnerella > Gardnerella sp. Marseille-Q9691. Next base: position 433,032 of record NZ_JBKFXI010000001.1, read on the forward strand.
TCTACTAAAGAGTCAACAAGAATACGAGAAGCGCGTGCGTTAGAAAATATTGGTAGAAAATCGCGGAATATAATATGCGGATTTGGGAATCCCGGAACGGTACGAATTAATGAAGCAAGATAATCGGAATCATCTTTACTTACTGTTTTCAACGATTTTACTGTAATATCCGTTGTTGTCATAATCCTAACGTTCTTTTCTTCGCAAGATGTGTTACTGGAATATGGAAAAAATCTGCATATTAGCGTGATGTGCGAAGCAAAAACTTCACACATCACGACTTAAAATTTTTAATTATAAATTTTACTAAAAGCTTTATTTTTTCACTCTGCAGTATTTGCAGTATTTTCAGCTTCTACTGATTCTGAAGCTTGTGCATCTTCTGCAGATTCTGCATTAGATTCAGCTTCGTTAGCTTCATTAGCTTCATTAGCTGCAGCTTCTTCGTCGCTAATAAACGCAGGGCGCACATACAACCTGTTTACAGCTCTAAAGGACACGCGCATTAAGCTACCTTCAGAATCAATAACAATTTCTTCGTACTGCATATCTACGCTTACAATCTTGCCAATAATTCCGCCGATTGTAATAACCTCAGTACCTGGCTGCAAAGATTCATGGAATGAGCGCATTTCATTCTGACGCTTTTTAGCATTGCGAGTTTGGAACCACATCATAACAACCATTACTACGATAAGCGCAATAAGAAGACCGTACTGCTGGAAAAATTGAGGCACAATAAACTCCTTAAGTGTCCAACCATAAGACAGCCGAAATGCCGTCCAAGACAATTATTTTAAGCCATCTCGCTGACATTACTAGGAGCTTTCAAACCTAAATGCTCCCAAGCTTTAGCAGTTGCAACGCGGCCTTTAGGCGTGCGAATTAAGAATCCTTCACGAACCAAATACGGCTCGCAAACCGTTTCAACGGTTTCCGCTTCTTCACCAACCATTGCAGCCAAATTATTAAGACCAACCGGTCCTCCATTAAATTGGCAAACCATTGCTTTTAGAACCGCAATATCGAGCCTATCTAAACCCTGAGTATCAATTTGATACAATGCTAAAGCTTCAACAACAGCATCTTGATTTACACAATCCAAGTCGTGAACAATAGCCCAGTCGCGCACTCTCCTAAGTAAACGATTCGCAATACGAGGAGTTCCACGAGATCGCAAAGATAATTCTTTAGCAGCCTGATCTTTAAGATTAATTCCAAGAACTTTAGCCGAACGTTCAATAAGCTTTTCTAGCTCTTCGTGAGGATAAAAATCAAGATGAGCTGTAAAACCAAAGCGAGCACGCAATGGAGAAGGAAGCATGCCTTCGCGAGTAGTAGCACCAACTACTGTAAAACGTGGCAAAGTAAGCGGTATTGAAGATGCTCCAGGACCTTTACCAACCATAACGTCAACGCGAAAATCCTCCATCGCAATATAAAGCAACTCTTCGGCAGCACGCGGAAGACGGTGAATTTCGTCAATAAACAAAACTTCGCCAGTGTCCAAAGCGCTGAGAATAGAAGCTAAATCTCCAGCATGCTGAATAGCAGGACCGGAAGTAATACGAATAGGAACTTGAAGCTCGTTTGCAACAATCATTGCAAGAGTAGTTTTGCCCAAACCTGGAGGACCAGCCAAAAGCATGTGGTCAGGCGGAACGTCGCGCTTTTTGGCCGCATCCAAAAATAGTTGCAACTGTGCTTTAAGTAAAGGCTGACCAATAAAACCTTCTAAAGCGCGCGGACGAAGCTCCTCATCACTAAGCTGCTCATTAGCTAAAGGAGCAGAAGAAACCATGCGCAAAGAATCTTCCGAAACACCAGTATTTAGTGTAGATGCGTATTCATTACTCATTTCAACTCCCCCAATGCTTTATTGTAAAGTAGCATATCATCTACCTCTATCTAATGAAGCCAATGCCATGCGAAGAATATTAGGCATATCAGCATCTTTTATAGGAGTAGAAATATTATTCTCAGCACAAACCTGTTCAACAGCACGCTGAGAATCAGATTGTCTCCAACCAAGAGAAACAAGACCATCAATTACTGCATTAATGCCAGTATCAATAGTTTTGCTGCTTGAAGTTTCAGAAGCATCTGCAGATAAACTGTTAAGATCAATAGAGCCTTTAAGCTCCAGAATAATCTTCTGAGCACCTTTTTTACCCAATCCTGGCGCGGAAGAAAGAGCAGTAACATCTCCTTCGGAAATAGCTTTCAAAAGACGATCAACATTAAGAGTAGAAAGAATTGAAAGCGCAACTTTAGGACCAATACCACTTACTTTTTGAACCTGCAAAAACATGCGTTTAGCAGCTTGAGTTGTAAAAGCGTATAAAGTTATTGAATCCTGCGAAACCTGCATAGAAGTATAAACACGAACTTCCTGCCCCTCGTGCAAAGAAGACAAATCTTGAGAAGGCATATAAGTTTCGTAACCAACGCCTGAAACAACAATAAGAGCAGTGCGAGCATCAACAGACGCTACTTGACCAACAAGCATACCAATCATAAACGCTCACCTTCCAGCAATAAAAGCTCACAGCACAACGCAGCAAACAAGTCAAAAAACAGACAATAGAACATCTGTTCTATTGGTATCCTACATGCCTCGAGAGACAGAAGAAGCACCGCGAGCCGCGCGCTGAGCTAAAGCCCACTGTTTTTGAGCTGGAGTTAAATGCTGCTCGCGCTCGCCTCCTTGCAAAGCACCTTCCGGGCGAAGAGCGTGACAAATTGCCTGAGCTAAAGCATCAGCCGCATCAGCAGGAGTTGGAAGCATATTAAGACCAAGAAGACGAGCAACCATGCGCTCAACCTGAGGCTTTTGCGCCTTGCCGTTGCCAGCAACAGCAAGCTTAACCTCAGTAGGAGTGTGCAAAGCAACTGGAATATTGCGTTGAGCGGCAGCCAACATAGCAAGGCCTGCTACTTGAGCAGTACCTAGAACAGTATTTAGATTTTCCTGAGCAAAAACACGCTCAATAGAAACAGCATCCGGAGAAAAACGCTCAATCTTTTCAACTAAACCATTGTAAATCTTAAGCAAACGCAAATCTTGAGAAAGATTTGGATCAGATCTCAACACATCGACGTGAATAAAAGAAAGCCGACGCGAAACGCCGGCTTCAATCACGCCGACCCCGCAGCGTGTAAGCCCGGGGTCAACGCCCAAAATCAACATATGAAATTATTCTGCTTCCTCAAGCTGAGCCATAACTTCATCCGATGCAGTCCAGTTGCTGTAAATATTCTGAACATCATCAAGGTCGTCGAGATTATCAATCAAACGAGAAACCTTCTGAGCATCTTCAAAGCTTAACTCAACTTCGTTATTTGGATGCATAATAATATCTGCAGAATCGTAGTCGAAACCAGCATCCTGCAAAGCCTTACGAACGGTAACCAAATCGCTGGAATTAGTGTAAACGGAGTACACATCACCATCGTCAGCTACATCCTCAGCACCAGCTTCTGCAGCTACTTCGAAAAGCTTATCGTAATCAACACCTTCGGATGGAACTTCAATCAAGCCCTTACGCTCAAAGTTGAAGCTCACAGAACCGCTTGTTGCCAAAGAGCCGTTACCCTTAGTAAGGGTGGAACGAACGTCAGCAGCAGCACGATTACGGTTATCTGTAAGGCATTCAATAATCAAGCCAACACCTGCAGGAGCGTAACCTTCGTAAACAATCTCCTCGTAGTTAGCGCCGCCAGCTTCTTCACCAGAGCCACGCTTCACCGCGCGCTTGATGTTGTCAGCAGGCATGGAAGCCTTCTTAGCTTTAACGATGGCATCGTACAACGTAGGGTTACCATCAGGATCTCCACCGCCCAAACGAGCAGCGATTTCAATGTTCTTAATAAGCTTGGCAAAAAGCTTGCCACGCTTTGCGTCGATAGCGGCCTTCTTATGCTTGGTAGTCGCCCACTTGGAATGACCTGACATGATACTCCTAAAATGTACAATTAATCAAACGAAACGATTTTATTGCGCTTTCGCGACAATTTTACTTATCTTTTTGTTGAAGACCTTGCTTTACTTCGAGAATACGCTGAATAACAGTTACAATACCGCCGATAGAAAGCAGTATCATTGCGCAACTTAACCAGAAAAGTTGATTAGTTATACCAGATAACCCAATAGCAACAAGAATTATAGCTACACGATCTGCTCTAGTAATCAATCCACTTTTAGGATCAACCGAAATTGACTGACCGCGAGCGCGAGTGTACGAAGTTACAAAAGCTGCCATAAGCGCAATCATGCAAGTAAATAATCCAGCGTATTTTAACAACATTCCAATAATGGACGGTATCCACATGCACACGCTTTTATTATTTGCACGCCACAAGCAAATGAACACTGCCATAAATAAGGACCAGTCTGCAATACGGTCAAGAGTTGAGTCAAGAAATGCTCCGAATTTTGTGCCGCCTGTAGTTAGTGCAGCAACTGAGCCGTCTAAACCGTCTGCAAGTACGAAAATCGTAAGTAATATTGCTCCTGCAAAAAGTTGTCCTGTAAAAGCCGTTACGAAAGATATAACAACTACTGCTAATGTTCCAACAATTGTTACAGCGTTAGCGCTTACGTCTAGGCGAACCAACAATTTTGCAACCGGAGCAATAACACGCTTAAAGCTGCTGCGTAACGATTCCAACATTGAATCAACCTTCCTGCGCTCGCAAGTAAAACTTGTGTTCAATCAACATTCTTATAGTAACCGCGCGGCTGTAAGAAGATACAAGCACCGTTACTAACTCAGTCAAGGAACTGAGAAAATAACGGTAATAAGCTCAACACCGTTAAAAACTCAGTCAACAAACTGAGAAAGTAACGGCGTAGCGATTTAGATATAAAAAAGCCCACACAACGTTAAGAAGTGTGGGCTTTTTAGTTAAAGATTCAACTTACACAAAAACTTACGTTAGCGTTTAAGTTAGCTAACCTAAATCACTTAGTGTAACGTTCGAAATCTTCAGCAGTATTCACCTGAACGCGCTGCTTAATAATGGACAAAATCCACTCTTTAGCTTGTTCAACTGGAACGCCGTTCAATTGGCTGCCATCGCGGAAGCGGAAGCTCACAGCATTGTTGTTTACATCCTCTTCGCCAGCAATCAAAGTGAATGGCACCTTAGACTTAGAAGCGTTACGAATCTTCTTGCCAAAGCGATCGTCGGAGCTGTCCATTTCGCAACGAACCATGTTCTCTTCCAAATCGCTAATGAACTTTTGCAAGTGTGGAGCGAACTCGTCTGCAACAGGAACGCCAGTTACCTGAACTGGAGCCAACCATGCTGGGAACGCGCCCGCGTAATGCTCGAGCAAAATAGCGAAGAAACGCTCAATAGAGCCGAAGAGTGCGCGGTGAATCATAACCGGGCGCTGGTGACTACCGTCAGCTGCAATGTACTCCAACTTAAAGCGCTCAGGCAAGTTGAAGTCAAGCTGAATAGTAGAAACCTGCCAAGTGCGGCCGATTGCGTCTCGAGCTTGCACAGAAATCTTCGGACCGTAGAATGCAGCTCCACCTGGATCGTCCACGAGTTCCAAACCAGACTCTTTAGCAACCTCTGCCAAAGTGTTTGTTGCTTCTTCCCAAATCTCGTCGGAACCAACGAACTTGTGCTCATCCTTAGTGGAAAGCTCCAAGTAGAAGTCGTTCAAACCGAAGTCTTTAAGAAGACCAAGCACAAAGTTAAGCAAGCTCTTCAACTCATCGCGCATTTGCTCGCGAGTGCAGTAAATGTGCGAATCATCCTGAGTCAATCCGCGCACACGAGTTAAGCCATGAACAACGCCAGACTTTTCGTAGCGATACACGGTACCAAACTCGAACAAGCGCAAAGGAAGCTCGCGGTAAGAACGCTGGCGAGACTTGAAGATCAAGTTATGCATTGGGCAGTTCATTGGCTTCAAGTAGTAGTCAGCACCTTGGCGAGTTACGTTACCGTTTTCGTCGCGCTCTTCGTCAAGCTTCATTGGCGGATACATGCCATCCTTGTACCACTGCAAGTGGCCGGAAGTCTCGTACAAGCCGCCCTTAGTAATATGCGGAGTTTGTACGAAGCTGTAGTGATGCTTTCTGTGCTGCTCGCGAGAATAATCTTCCATTGCGTTAATAATTGCAGCACCCTTTGGATGGAATACGGCTAAGCCTGGGCCAATCTCGTCTGGGAAGGAGAACAAATCCATCTCTTGACCAAGCTTGCGGTGATCGCGCTTAGCAGCTTCTTCCATGCGAGTTGTGTAAGCTTTAAGCTCTTCCTTGCTAGGCCAAGCAGTTCCGTAAATGCGCTGAAGCATAGGATTCTGCTCCGAGCCACGCCAGTAAGCTGCAGCCACACGCTCAAGCTTAAAAGCCTTAATATAGCGCGTGTTTGGAAGGTGAGGTCCGCGGCACAAATCGCTCCAAACCTTGTTTCCTTCGCGATCCAAATTGTCGTACATGCTAAGCTCATGCTTGCTGATTTCGCCAGAGGCAGCCGGATCAAGAGCCGCTTCTTTATCCCCAATCAACTCCAACTTATAAGGTTGATTTGCTTCTTCAGCTCGCGCTTCATCTTCTGTTACAACGCGGCGACGGAAGCTTTGAGACTCTTTAATAATGCGCTGCATATGCTTTTCGATTTGCTTCAAATCGTCTGGCGTAAATGGAGTATCAACATCGAAATCGTAGTAGAAGCCGTCTTTAATTACAGGACCTACGCCTAACTTTGCGTCTGGTCGAATTTCTTGAACAGCTTGAGCCATCACGTGAGTAGCGGAATGACGCATGATTGCGATGCCATCTTCACTATCAAGTGCTACTGATTCCACGGTATCGCCGTCATGAAGAGGCGTGTACAAATCACGCAACTCGCCATTTAAACGCACGGCAATAATATTTTTATCTTCCGCGAAAAGTTGGGCGCCAGTGAAGCTTGCATCCACCTCCTTGCGTTCCTCGTTTACGGTGATGGAGATGGTATTTTCAGCCATAATTGTCCTTTTCTATCGGGGTCTTGCGTTACTAATGTGCAGACCTGGACTTGTTGTGGCGTCGATAAACTTACGCGATTAAACAATCAACAAAACGCGCAAAAAACGACGTCAATCGCGCGCATTTTTCACGCGCAATTCATTGATACTTTAGGACACTCGTAAGACTTCAACTATGCTGTAACAGATTTGCACTTGCAAATGCCGTAAACAATCCGCTCAACAAGTTTAGTTAGAAGGAAGAAAGCACCAGCGCAAATAGCAATAGTGCCTCCTGCTGAAAGCTTTAATATTACTGCAAGAGCTAAGCCTGTTAGCGCAATTAAAATAGACGAAAGTACGCAAGCTAGAACAAATTTATTAATAGAGGCGATTCTTGATTTTAAAGCAGCGGCAGGAGCAGCAATAAGAGATACTGAAACAACCGTTCCAACAGCTGGAATAATAACAGAAACTGTAATAATTATTAAAGCTAAAACCATGCCCTGTATAAAACCAGATTTTCCGCCAGCAGCGCGGTAATTGATTGGGTCAAAAGAGCAGTGCACAAGATTAGCAGCGTTAAAAATCCACAATCCTAAAACAAGCAAGAAAGCAACAGTTGCTGAAATCACATCTGCAGGAGTGCAATTAAGCAAAGATCCTGTTAAAAATCCTTCAATACGAAGCGGTAGAGGCGCAAACCACTTATTCAAAAAATATCCACTAGCAAAACCAACAGTAAGAGTAATTCCAGCAGCAGCCTGCGAAGAAATACCTTTAATATGAGAAAGCGCATGCATTACTAAGGAAAGAAATACGCACGCAATTGCAGCTCCAATAAACAATCCTAAAGAAAGCACATTCTGATCGATTGTATATAAAGATGTGCAGACTACTCCAAGAACAGCTCCAGGAAAAGCTGCGTGAGTAATAGATTCAGTAAAGAATATGCGCTGATTTAGAAGAGCTAAAGACCCTACGAAACCACATAATGCGCCGACTACAATCGCCTCAAAAATCGGGAGCGCAATAATTTGCCAAATACTTACCATTTAAGCTCCCTGCTTTTCTGAGATTGATTTATGAGATTCACGCACTTCATTTGATTCACGCACTTCATTTGATTCATGCGCAGGAATTATTGAGGAAACAAAGCGGAAAACACATCGCAATATAAGCACAACAACAAACATTGCGCACATGCTTAAAGCAATTGCAGCCTGAGGAGAAACAGGATGATCCAGCTCAAGATTCATAGCGTACATTCCAAGCAAAACGCCTGCAATACCAACAGCAATACCAACAGACACCATGCCAGAAACAGTGCGCGAAACTAAGCGAGCACTAGCACCCGGAATAACAAGGTATCCAATAACAAGAAGAACTCCGACAGCAGAAGATGCTGAAACAACAACTGCTGCAATTCCAACGTTTAGCACAATGTCGACAAGCAAAGTGTTAGCGCCCATAAGAGGAGCACTTACGCGATCAAAAGCAACTATAATCTGCTGCTTCCATGTGGCTAACATAACAATAATTGCAAAAATACAAATAAACATAGCTTGAGTCATGCGCTCGTCTGTGACGTCAAGAAGTCTGCCAAACATAAGCGATTCAAGCTGCCCAGACATATCGCCTTTTTTAAGCGAAATTACTACGCCGAGCGCAAAGAAAGTCGTAAGAACAGTAGCAATAACAGACTCGTTAATTCTAGCCGAGCGAGAAGCCCATACAAGAGCTGCAACTAAAAATATTGCGCAAATTGCAGCACCCGGAATAATACGATTAATGCCACCGTATAAAGCTCCGACCACAATTCCTGGGAAAATGCCGTGAACTATAGCTTCCGCATTAAATTCTGCACAACGAAGATTTACAAATACTCCAACAATTCCGCTAGCTATGGAAAGAACTATAAGAAGACAGAATGGGCGGAAAATGTAAGGAGCAGAGGCAATAAAATCAAAGCCTGGAATTGATTCTAACGATTGTCTTAATAACTCGACTAATTGGGCAAGCATTTAAATCAGCCTTCCGCAATTTCCGAAAAAGTAAGACCTGCAGAAGCGGCAGGCATGCTTCCGCCGTATGCGCAAGTAATATTTTCTTTAGTCATAACTTCTTTAAGCGGACCAAACGCAACTTGGCGACCAGCCAAAAGTAACGCTTTTTCGCAAATAGCATCCGCAATTACCAAGTCGTGAGTAGAAACAACAAAAGCTATTCCTTCTTGCTTAGCGGCTTTCATAATATTAAGAAGCTCACGACGATTTGGCTCATCTAAACCGTTAAATGGTTCGTCAAGCAAAATAAGAGTTGGGCGCGCAACAATAGCACGCGCAAGTAAAATGCGCTGGCGCTGACCGCCCGAAAGATCGCCAAAACGAACATCCGCGCGGTTAAGCAATCCAACGTGATTAAGAGCGTCCTCAACGGCTTGTTTTTGATCTTTTTTAAGCAAACCGAGGAATCCAGTTTTTCTGCTCAATCCCATGGCAACAACCTGACGAGCAGTAATCGGGAAAGTCAAGTCCAAATCAACCTGCTGAGGCACATAGCCAATAGACAAAGCTTTTGGCATGTTAAGTTCGCCGTGACTTACGCGCACAATCCCAATAATGGCTTGCAAAAACGTTGTTTTTCCAGAACCATTAGGCCCTATTAAAGCCAAAGCCTCTCCAGGCTCAACACTACCGTTAATACCTGTAACCACGGTTTTATAACCGTAAGCAAGGCTGCAATTTTTCATTGCAAGGACGCTCTTATTCACTATAATTCCAGTCTTTTCAGTTTATTAATAATAAGTATTCGTAACAGTAACTTCTTGCTTTCGCGACCAAAGTTACTGTTACGATACTGTTATTTTTACTGTTATTTGTATGTTACTTCTTCAATGCAGTTTTGACTGAATCTGGAAGTTCAGGAACCTTACCGTTCCAAGCCTTCACCAATGTTTCAACATTGTGAACAATGGAACCGATGTAGGTTTCACCAGCAGATCCGACTGGTCCAAGCGAATCTCCATAAAGCGCATCGTCGCCAATAACAGCCTTTACACCTGCAGCTGCAGCCACAGCCTTAATTGACTTGGAATTGTTAGAATTTTCAGCAAAGATTGCCACAGCACCAGACTTTTTAACATCTTCTGCAGCCTGCTTAATATGATCTGCTGTTGCATCCTGCTGGCTGTTAAAGTCAGAAAGTGCTGCACCAATAAACTTCACATTATAGTCACGAGAGAAGTAACCGAATGCGTCGTGAGAAGTAAATAGTACGCGATGCTCTTGTGGAACACTGTTCAAAGCTTTAGTTGCCCAAGCATCCAAATCCGTCAAAGCCTTAACGAACTTTTCAACATGCTCGTCGAAAATCGGCTTGCTTTTAGGAAGAGACTTGCCTAAGAATGCACCAATATTCTTAACCTGAATCATAGTATTCTTGGTACTTGTCCAAATGTGCGGATCGTACTGGAATTCAGGCTCCTTTTCGCCTTCTTCTGGCGGGAATGGCCACTTTTCTGCATGAACTTTAGCAATACCGCGGTCAACCTTATAAGGAAGATTCTTTTCTTTAGCAGCTTGCGCCTTTGGATCTTTGATTTCGTCTGCGGTAAGAATACCGGATGTGACGCCCATTGTTCCCTTAAAACCAGTTGCTTCTACAGCCTGATCCAAGAAGTGCTCAAGATCAACGCCAGAAACAAGCATCAAATCAGCCTTTGAAAGAGCCTTAGACTGCGCTGGAGTCATTTCGTGCTCGTGAGCAGAAGCATTTGGTGCAAGCAGGCAAGTCAAGTTAATTGTTGACTTTGCTTTGTTTGCTGGAGCTCCGATTACAGACTTTTTGCCCTGAGAATCGGTTTTATTAAGGCTTAAACCAGAATTTGCGTCTGCAGTTGACGCGATTTGGGTTACATAATCGCAAATTTGCGTTGTTGTTGCCACTACGTTTACCTGATTGCCTTTTGTATTGTTTTCTGCAGTTTTAGAAGAGCCGCAAGCGCTCATAGAAGTAGCTAAAAGTGCAACCGCAGCGGCAGTTGCGAAAATTCGTGAAGTTTTCACACTCGTTCCTTTCGGGAATCTTTACTGTTATTGCATGGGTTGATTGCGTAAAATAGCCATGAAAAATTGTTCATGAAAAAAATAATCATTCGCAATAACGCTTATAGCTTAAATAAAATATGCATGAGGGTCAACAATATTTCAAAAATTTCTTTATATTTTTTATAAAAGCGCGTGTCGCAAAATTTTTGTCTGTTATAATCACAATTTTTCTTGCATTCTGACGGCAAATAGTATATATAAAGCGAATATACAATCGATAAAGCATAGCGCACCAATCGCAAATACTTACTACAATCATATATATGAGCCCACTTGTAAATTTAGCAACAAAAGATGCTAGCAAATGCCTAAAAATACCGGATCAGTCGAGCAATAAGTATTCCAGAGGAGTTTTAGGCGTAATCACTGGATCTAACGAGTATCCGGGAGCCGCTGTATTAAGCACTCGCGCAGCAGCATATTCAAATATTGGAATGGTTCGTTATTCAGGACCTCTTCGCGCACAAAACTTAGTATTACAAGCATCCCCCGAAGTAGTAGCATCGCAAAATTTGCAAGGAAAAGTTGACGCAATAACAGTCGGCTCTGGCATACCAGACGAAAGCCATTGCAACAGCGAAAGCGCACAAGAGCAAAGAGAACAAATTGCGAACATACTTAAAAACTATGAAAACGAAAGCCAATTAAGCAATATTCAATCGCAATCGCAAAACGCACTCCCCCCAATATGTGTTGACGCTGGAGCTTTAGATTTACTTCCTAAAAAAGTTTGCGCAAAAGTAGTTTTAACACCGCACGCAGGCGAATTATGTTCACTTTTTAAAAGATACGATTTAGAAATAAGCGCTCAAGAAATATTGAAAAATCCTGTTGAGTACGCTCAAAAAGCAGCAGATCTTACTGGAGCAACAGTGCTTGTTAAAGGAGCTACAACAGTTGTTGCATCTGCAAGCTACACGCATACGCCAATATACATTGCTCAGTACGGCCCAACTTGGCTTGCAACTGCAGGATCTGGGGATGTGTTAGCAGGAATTTTAGGGGCGCTACTTGCACAGAGAGAAAAGCAAGACGAAAGCCGCACAAACTACGCGTTTATTGCAGCAAGCGCAGCGGTAATTCACGGAATTTGCGCAGTATTTGCTTCTAGAAGCAGCGGAGGAAATAGCTACACTCAGCTCGTGCAAGATATGATAAAAGCAAAAAAGCCGCTGGCTTTAGAACACCCAATTGTGGCAAGCGACATAATTAGCGCACTTCCCCACGTGCTTGGGATTCTTATAAATATGAAGTAACTTGCAAAGCAGAAACTACTAAAAGAAAGCGCATCTTAGTATGAACACCAAAAAACAGTTTGAAATTCACGACGTTATGTTTGATTATTGCAGAGTTCTACTCGAGTGGAATTGCCGCAATTGCTTGCAAAAACAGTTCCCTAATTTAGTTGACACAATCTGCCCTAACGGAAGCTTTGGAAAAGATGATTTGGCAGGATTCTACGAGTTTGAAGACCGCATGGACGGTGGCGAGCTTTTGAAAGACCTTATGCCAGAATATGAACGCAGATTTGGAAGCGAGCTTGCAGAAGCATTCCGTTGGTATTGCACAAATTACGATCAGGTTTTAACGCGAATGATGCCAGGAATGGTTTATTTGCTTCACGATTTAAAAAAAGCAGGCTACGGAGTGTGGGGACTTACGAATTGGTCGAGCGAAACATTCCCACTGGCACTTAGAAAATTCCAGGAACTTTCAACGCTTTTGCAGGGCACTATTATTTCTGGCGTTGAACACTTACACAAGCCACAGGCGGAAATTTTTGAGCTTGCAATGAGTAGATTTAATCTTGAGGCCGAACACACAGTATTCTTTGACGACAAGCCTGCAAATATTGACGGAGCTCATGCTGTTGGCATGCACGGTTTTGTTTTTACAACAGCCGAGCAGGCGCGTAAAGATTTAGCATCAATTGGCGTTGAGCTTTAATTTTTGCAAATTCTCATGGCGATGCCTTTTGCTAAATTCGTTATCGGCTCTTGTTTAACTCACTACTACTTAACTTACAAAAGTTTATAAAGGAAGCTCAATATGACTTTGCTACAGCTGAAATATATTGTGAAAATCGTCGACTGCGGTTCAATGAACGAAGCAGCGCGAGCACTTTATATTTCACAGCCTGCACTGAGCTCATCTGTAAAAGAGCTTGAACGTGAGCTAAATATTGAGATTTTTACAAGATCAACTCAAGGAATTGTTTTAACTTCCGACGGTGCAGAATTTTTAACATACGCACGACAAGTCATTGAGCAAGCTGATTTGCTTGAGGAACGCTACAAAAGCACAAAACCACGTCCACAATTGTGCAGCGTTGCAACACAACACTACATGTTCGCTATTGAAGCATTTGTTGATATGATTCGTAGCATAAATTCCGACGAATACGAGTTTTCTATTCGCGAAACGCGCACAAAAAATATTATTAAGCAAGTAAGCGATATGCGCGCAGATCTTGGACTTTTGTACCTTTCGGACTACAACAAGGATGTAATTGGAAAGCTGCTTCGCGAAAAACATTTGGAATTCCACCCGCTTTTCCGCGCAACTTTGCACGTTTTTCTTTCCAGAAACAATCCTCTTGCAGCTCACAAAAGCCTGAGCTTGGAAGACTTGAAACCATACCCGTTCATTCAGTACGAGCAGGGCGAAGAAGGAAGCTTCTTCTTTGCGGAGGAAGCAGTGTGGCCAACTCGTCCGCCGAAGAAAATCAACGTTTCCGACCGTGCAACAATACTGAACTTTATTATTGGTCTAAACGGCTACACAATTTGCACTGGAATTAACAACGGCGACTTGAACAACGAAAAAATCGTTACGATTCCGCTAAAATGCGACGATACTATGCTTGTTGGCTGGATTACCAACGAAAGAACTAAACTTTCTAAAGCCTCACTCGCCTACCTTACTCAGCTTAAGTCTGTAATAACAAGGCACGGCTACACGCTTATTGATTCGCAAAATTAGATATATACATTTGCATTGCGCAATCAATGCAAAACAAAGAGAAGCAACTCAAAGTAGTGTAGCGTACGCAGCGCAGGTTAAGACGCACAACACATAAATATGCGCGCAGCTAATACGTTATGCGTTAGCTGCGCGCTATTAATTTTAGCAATCAGAAATCAGCAATCAAGACCTCAAAACTTGCACACAAAAAACGCTAAAAGTTATCCACATTTCTTTAATCGAATTGACGCCCACTTTTGCTATTCATAAAATCTCTATTAATTCGCTGCAAAAAAGGAGGTGCGCGATGAGCATTATTAACGTAGCGGCAAAAATATTGGAAATTATGGGGCCAATGACAACCATGAAACTGCAGAAGCTTGTATATTATTCTCAAGCGCACAGCTTAGCCACAACCGGATTGTCGCTATTCCCGGAAGATTTTGAGGCTTGGACAAACGGTCCAGTCTCACTGGAATTATTCAACAGGCATCGAGGAAGATTTACAATTCGCAGAGAAGAACTACTGATTTCTCTTCCAGAAAGATGCGCAGATTTGGAAGATGAACAGGTGAAAATCATAGAGGAAGTGTGCGCGAAGCTTGGAAAGCTTACCGGAAATCAGCTAAGCGAAAGAACACACAGGGAAGATCCGTGGATTAGCGCAAGAATAGGCATACCTGCGAATCAAGGCAGCGAGGAAATAATTTCCAAGAAGTCTATTCACGACTATTACGTAAATCATCCTGTTGTGTAGGCGCGGTTTGGCGAGGAGCGGTTTGGTCAATTACCGTTGTTTTCTCAGTCTGCTAACTGAGTTAGTAACAGTGTTTGGGTTGTGAACGTTGTTTTCTCAGTTCGTTAGCTGAGATATTAACAGTGTTTTGCATTTGGCACATGACTCTAGATATCGCAGGAGCCGGCGCCCAAGATACTCAGGCAATTCCGGCTCCAACTTCCATATCCTCCGAAGAGATAGGCAATAAATTTATTGTATCAGTATGCGACAATATTGGGGTAAGCTGCAAAAGTAAACAATTAAGGCGAGCACGTTATGTTACGAGTGCCCGCCTTAATTATTAAAAACAGTTTTATTTATTTATAAACGCGCCTAAGTTGACCTAAATCAACTTAAATCGACCTAAAACGACACAAATTAACTCAAATCACTCTAAATCAACCTAAAGCGCGGTGCCATGCTCGTCTAGGCGCGGATTGCGTTTAGCGTTGCTAAAGCTAAAGAACAGCCCAAATACGCCCAAAGCAAACAACACAGCAATCGTTATAACAAGCACCATTGGCTGACTTGGGAACCACATAATCACCAAAAATGCGAATGCAGAAAGCAAAATCACAGCCCAAGAGCACACGCCAATAACCTTACGAACAGCGTTCCAAGTGTCGTCGCCTGATTCAGCTCTGCGAATGTTTCGGGCAATTTTTTCTTCTTCAGCCGTCACGTTAGAAGTTGGCTTCCAAGGGCCAGCACCCTTTTCTTGAAGCTTTCGTGAACGCTCTTGCAAATTATACTCGTCAATCATGCCGCCGCGAGCGCGACCTTTTGTTTCATCATACTGCGAAGGAATACCCCTACGATTCTGCTTATCCCTTGCGCGACGCTCTTTGCGGTTTGCCATGATTAAGTTCCTTTCTACGCTGAAATTTTCGCATACAACGCATCTATTGCACAAAACTTACACAATACGCACTATTTTAGCACGGTAAGACCTTCTTCACACGCGTCAACAATTTTTTCGATTAATAAATCGTTTAATAAACGCCCTTTTTGAGTGGCAATAATACGATTTTTGTTCAACACTGCCAAATCTTCATTACAAACTTCACATATAACTTTTTGCAAATGCGAATCGTCAAATCCGCGATTAGTCTTTCGCATCTTTGCACACAATTCATCAACACTAAGCCCTTCGCTAATGCGCAACCCAAGCATTACTTCTTCTATTAGCGCGTCTTCAACGTTTATGCACTCATAGTTTTGCCACGGCACGTTACCTGCGTTAATCGCCTGAGCCCAGCGTTTTGGGTGCAAAATATCCCATGCGCGCAAATTGTATTCTTGATTAGGATTCGCCTTTTTAGCATCCGAATCAACACTTTGCTTGCTAAGAGCGCTTGCCGCATTGTAGTGAGAGTGCGCTCCAGGTCCAATTCCAGCCCAATCAATGTTCTTCCAATATCCAAGATTGTGACGGGACTCAAAACCTGGGCGCGCCCAATTAGAAATCTCATACCACTCTAGGCCAGCAGAACTAAAAAGCTCGTCTGCTAACTCGTATTTTGCTGCTTCATCATCGTCGTTTGGCGCTTGAATTGTTCCAGCAGCAATTTGACGACCCATTTTTGTGCGCGGCTCTACCGTTAGCGCATATGCAGAAACGTGGTTTACGCCCAGCTTCAAAGCCATTTCTACCGACTTTCGCCAATCGTCCAAGCTCTCCCCTGGAGCGCCATAAATCAAGTCAACACTTGAACGCAAACCGCAAGCATTTGCCGCATTTACTCCTCGCGCAACATTTTCTGGAGTATGCGTGCGGTCCAAAGTTTTTAGCACGTGCGGCACTGCTGATTGCATTCCAAAAGATATTCGCGTAAATCCGCCTTCTGCAAGCTCCTGAATATAAGACTCATCTGCAGTATCCGGATTTGCTTCCGTAGTTATTTCCGCACCAGTTTTCAATCCCCACAAGTTGCGTATTTCTTGCAAAATTCGAACTAAGTCACGCGCTTTAAGAACGGTTGGAGTGCCTCCGCCGAAGAAAACAGATTGCGCTTTAGGCTCGAAAATTCCGTGAAATTCCTGCCATTTTTTTACAAGACGCATCTCTTGAATCGCAACATCAGCATAACCTTCGCGGCTCGCACCTTCACCCAAATCGCGAGCCGTATACGTGTTAAAATCGCAATAACCGCAGCGCCTTAAGCAAAACGGCACGTGCACATACACTTCAAAAGGCATGCTTTTAGTTTGCGTAGCTGATTTATTTAATTCAGCATCCAACTCTAAACTCATCCTTCAGACTTTTGCGCAGCGCGAATCTTATCTTTAGTATCGCGATCGTTTGCGCTCTCATCCGTAGCCAAAGCCGCAACGAATGCTTCCTGCGGAACTTCAACGTGTCCGAGCATCTTCATGCGCTTCTTGCCAGCCTTCTGCTTTTCCAAAAGCTTGCGCTTACGCGTAATATCGCCACCGTAGCATTTTGCTAGCACGTCTTTTCGAAGAGCGCTAATAGTTTCGCGAGCAATAATACGAGAGCCAATTGCCGCCTGAATTGGGATCTCAAACTGCTGACGAGGAATAAGCCCGCGAAGCTTCTTAGTCATCATAACGCCGTAAGAATAAGCCTTATCTCGGTGCACAATCGCACTGAAAGCGTCAACCTTATCTCCCTGAATAAGAATATCAACCTTCACAAGGTCAGCAGCCTGCTCTCCATCCTCGTGGTAGTCAAGAGAAGCGTAACCTTTTGTGCGGCTTTTAAGCTGATCGAAGAAGTCAAAAACGATTTCTGCAAGAGGAATCCTGTAGTGCATTTCCACGCGGTCGGCACTAATGTATTCCATTGTGCCCATTTCTCCGCGATGCTCCTGGCACAAATCCATTACAGCACCAATAAATTCTTTCGGCGTAATAATATCGGCCGCAACCATTGGCTCAATAATGCGCTTAATTTTGCCTTCAGGAAACTCGCTAGGATTCGTTACGTGATGCTCGCTGCCGTCTTCGCTAGTAACGTCATAAGTTACGTTTGGGGCGGTAGAAATAAGATCCAAGCCAAACTCGCGGCTTAAACGCTCGGAAACAATCTCCATGTGCAAAAGACCTAAGAATCCACAACGGAAACCGAATCCCAGCGCAACCGAGGTTTCTGGCTCGTAAATAAGAGCAGCGTCGTTAAGTTTTAGCTTGTCAAGAGCATCTCGAAGTTCTGGGAATTGAGCGTTATCAATTGGGAAAAGACCTGCGTAAACCATAGGTTTAGGGTCCCGGTAGCCATCCAAAGGCTCAGATGCAGGATTTACTGCGCTTGTAATAGTGTCGCCAACTTTAGACTGACTCACGTCTTTTGCACCTGTAATTACATAGCCTACTTCTCCGGCTCCAAGCGCCTTAGTTGGAGTCATATCTGGGCTAATAACGCCGATTTCAATAGGATCGTGCGTCATGCCGATTCCCATCATATGCAACTTTTCGCGCGACTTAAGTTCGCCATCAACCATACGAATATAGGTGACGATTCCGCGATACGAATCGTAGACGGAGTCAAAAATAAGCGCGCGAGCAGGAGAATCAGGATTTCCGCTTGGGGCTGGAACTTCCAGCACAATTTGATCAAGTAAGTCTTTAACGCCTTCGCCGGTTTTGCCAGACACGCGTAGAACATCTTCCGGCTTGCAGCCGATTAAGCCCGCGATTTCTTCAGCATGCTTGTCTGGCTCTGCGCTTGGCAAGTCGATTTTGTTAAGCACAGGAATAATCGTCAAATTGTGGTCGATTGCCATATAAAGATTAGAAAGCGTTTGCGCTTCAATGCCCTGAGTTGCGTCAACAAGCAGCACCGCACCTTCGCATGCTGCAAGCGCGCGCGAAACCTCGTAAGTAAAATCGACGTGACCAGGAGTATCAATCATGCCAAGCGAATACTCTTTGCCTTCAAAAGTCCACGGCACTCGAACAGCCTGAGATTTAATAGTAATTCCGCGCTCTTGCTCAATATCCATGCGATCCAAGAAACGGTCGCGCATTTCGCGCTCCGGCACGATTCCAGAAAGCTGCAAAATGCGGTCAGCTACAGTAGACTTGCCGTGATCGATATGCGCAATAATGCAGAAATTGCGTATCAACGACTGATCCGTAAATCCTGGCTGGTTATGCGGTGTAATCAAAGCAAGCATCTCCTTATTAAATACGCGGATAGTATTAAATTGCGCAAGCTACGCAAGTAATTAATCTTACCAACTCTACTACCCTAGTCTAGTGAAACAAACGCCGGGAAAATACACGGCAAATGTAGTCACACACAGACAAAACGACCACAAACGCCGGGAAAATAAACGGCAAATGTGGTCAAATGCAGACGAAACAACAACAAACGCCAGCGACTAGTAAAGTTATCCAATAATCATGATATGCTTACGCTTTGTATGTCCTTATATAGCAAACGTCGTTTGGAGTAACAGTGGCAAACATTAAGTCGCAGAAGAAGCGCGTGCTCACCAACGAGAAAGCACACAAGCGTAACGTAGCAGTAAAGTCTGCTTTGAAGACCGCTATTCGTGCAACTCGTGAAGCCATCACCGCTGGTGATAAGGCTGCAGCACAGGCCGCTTTCGCAGTAGCCGCTCAGAAGCTTGACAAGGCTGCAGGCCGTGGCGTGATTCACAAGAATCAGGCTGCAAACCGCAAGTCCGGTCTTGCTGTAGCGATTAACGCTCTGTGAAGTTTGTGCAGGTAACTGCATAACACAGCATGTAAGGAAAATCCCCAGTACCAACAGGCACTGGGGATTATTTTTATACGCGACTAAAACTCATTTAGATTATTCGCGCTTAAGATTTTTAAGACTATCTAAGACTATCTGCGCTTGCGATTATTTAATTTTAAGCGACGAATGCGCGGACGACGCACTTTAATCGGCTCAGTGCGATTCATTGCGCCAAATAAAGTCAAGTCAAATTTTACAGATAGCAAGCGCATTGCAACCACCAGCGCAACAATAAGCATGTCCAGAATAATCTCAACAGTTACGCCAAAGAAACCAGCATGTTTTGCTTTAACTACAAAAACCGTAAGAACGCAACCAACTGCAGCCGGAACAGCATACCAATGTTTATCTCGCACAATAACCGGAACTTGATTCAAAATCATGTCTCGAATAAGACCGCCTCCCAAAGCGGTTGCCATTCCTAAAAATACTGAAGTCGTGCCAGACATGTGAAAATCTAGGCCTTTTGCAGTTCCGTTTACAGCAAACAATCCCAACGCCAAGGCATCAAGCGTAAGCATAAACCAACGCCACTTATCGATCTCCGGATGCGCAATCGCAACAATTATGCCGGAAAGTAAACCAGCAATCACAAAACCGTGATCTGCAATTCCAACTGGCGGCAGTGCTCCAAGTAAAACATCGCGCACAATTCCGCCGCCCAACGCAGTAATCCAAGAAGTGGTAATAATGGCAAAAACATCGTACTTTTTGCGAATAGCCCACAGTCCGCCAACCATTCCGCAGCATCCAACAGCAACATATTCAACAATTAGAAAGAAGATGTTATCCCCTAATGCGCCTTCCACAAATTACCCCTTCGAAACAATAAATAGCAAAATAAATAGCGCGCCGCACCCACATATGAATCTACATACGGAGTACGACGCGCCAATTAATTAGTCACAAACCTTCCACATCCAGTTGTGCTTGTCTTCAACATCGCCAAGCTGAATGCCAAGGAGCTCGTCGCGCAAAGCCTGAGTCAACTCACCAACACCACCGTCGGAAACCTTAAGATCGAAATCATCTGACTTAAAGCGACCAATTGGAGTGATGATTGCAGCAGTACCGCAAGCAAAGACTTCAGTTACCTCACCGGAACGAATGTCGTCAAGCAGGCCTTGAAGCGGAATCATAGTTTCAACAACATCATGACCAGCCTCTTTAGCAAGCTGAATCAAAGAACGACGTGTAACGCCAGGAAGAATGCTGCCCGTAAGAGATGGAGTTTCCAAATGACCATCCTTGTGCAGCGCGAACATGTTCATGCCGCCAAGCTCTTCCAAATAAGTCTTAGTTGCAGCATCCACGAAGCAAACCTGCTCACAGCCATGCTCAATACCCTTGTATTCACCGAGCAAGGAAGCAGCGTAATTTCCGCCGCACTTAGCAAAACCGGTACCACCAGGGCCGGTGCGGAACCACTGATCTTCAACCCAAATGCTCACAGGCTTCAAACCACCCTTGAAGTATGGGCCGGATGGAGAAGCAATCACGCAATATTCAACCTCATGAGCTTCGCGAACTCCAAGGAATGGCTCGGAAGCAAACATGAATGGGCGCATGTAAAGCGTGTACTCGCGGCGGCTTGGAACCCACTCTCTATCCCGCTTTACCAAAGCTGCAACAGAACCAATAAAGTCGTCAATAGAAAGATCTGGCAAATACAAACGCTTAGCAGAATTTTGGAAACGAGCGGCGTTAATATCTGGACGGAACAGCCAAATAGAGCCGTCTGCGCGCTTGTATGCCTTCAAACCTTCAAAGCATTCCTGAGCGTAATGCAAAACGGATGCGCCTGGATCCATTTTCAATGGTCCGTAAGGCTCAACGCGACGATCCGACCAGCCTTCGCCTTTAGTCCAAGACATGTGAACCATATTGTCGGAGAAAATCTGACCGAAAGCAGGCTTATCAATAAGTTCGTTGCGCTTTGCGTCCGAAACTGGATTATCATTAGGCAGAACTTCAAAGTTGCCAGCTAATTTGTTCAACAGAGCAGGATCGCTATGATCATCGGATTCATAGGCGTCCGAAAACTCTGGAGCGATTTCTAAATCAGCCATTATGTCTCTTTTCTATCTGTAATATTTTTGATTGCCTTTTAACGCAATTAACGTATAGAATAATACGATTCTTGCGTTTAGCAAAACTTACACGCCAAAATATTTTAAGAAATATTTCAAAAAATATGGTTGAAAGTAAAATTTATTTAGCAAATTTACCGATTTTATAAGAAAAAGCCGCATAAGAACTGACTTATGCGGCTTAAAATTTTAAACTATTTATAAGTTATAAGTTAATTAGTAATTAAATACGATAACTTACTTTATAACTTACTTTATAACTTACTTTTCTTCTGCAGCTGGAGCAGCGGCAGCAGGAGCAGCAGCTGCATCAGCAGCAGGAGCAGCAGCTTCGGCTGGAGCAGCATCTTCAGGAACGGTGACGCTAACAACAGACTCTTCGCCATCCATGTCGAGTACAACGCCCTTAGGAAGCTTAACGTCCTTAGCAAACACCTTGGTGCCGTCGGTCAAGCCGTCAACGTTAACAACAACGCGCTCTGGCAAGTTGGCAACGTCTGCGCGAACCTTGAGCTCCTGAACGTCAACGAATGCAACAGCAGCACCCTTTGGAGTACCTTCAACGAAGACTGGAACTTCAACATCAATCTTTTCGCCAGCCTTAACCTCGTAGAAGTCAATGTGCTCAACAATGCGCTTAACAGGATTGCGCTGAACATCCTTAACAACTGCAATGCGAGATTCCTTGCCAAACTTAATAGTGAACAAAGCATTTGCGTGACGCAAAGCCAAAGTGGTCTCACGCATTGGAAGAGTGACGTGCACTGGATCAGCACCGCCAGCATAAAGGCTTGCTGGAATCAAATTTGCAACACGCAAGCGGCGAGCAACGCCCTTACCAAACTCGTTGCGAACTTCGCCTTCAAGAGTAATCTTTGTAGCCATATCGGTCTCCTTATGGTCTGGATAGTTTTGTTTGTTAATCCAGCTTCAGGCGCACCGACGCGCCGAAAACCATAAGTGGCCATCAGCCCAGTCGATAACGGAACTTTGCCAACAATCAGTCGGCATATTCCCTCGCCAAAGCAACTTTTCTAGTGTAACCACAGCGCAAGACTAATCTTAAATCTCAATTATTTAATAGATAAAAATATGCAAACACTTACACAACTTGAGCACACAAACGATTATTATAGATAACAGCACTAAGCGCACTTTAAAACTATGCGCTTTTAAGAGCCGCTAAGGCATGATTAAGGAGCAGATGTGTCCGTCTTTAATGCACTCCAACAGCAAGCGTTTAATCTTGCACGTAAAGCATTGCGTATTGGCAGCAATTTCGCACACCCAGTCAGCGACGATCGCGCAGGCGAACCAGGCTACCCAAATGAAGAACAAGAATCTTCAACAAATACTCTACTTTCGCAAAATAAGCGTCTTCCACTCGTAGAAGAGTGGGGCGCAGGAATGCCAACAACCACGTTTATTGACCCAGAAACAGGTTTGCTTACCACAAAAACGGAAAGCGCTGCCCCACTGGACGAAGGCACAAGTATTTACGACTTGTACGCAGACCGTGCTGCACGAATGGGAGACGACCCGCTTTACACTTACAAAGAAAACGATAAGTGGGTTACTAAAACAGCAAATCAGTTCCTTAAAGAAGTTAGGGATGCAGCAAAAGGCTTAATCCACTACGGTTTGCACAAGGGAGATGCTATTGCTCTTATGTGCAAAACGTCGTACGAGTGGGATGTTACAGATGCTGCTGTTATGGCTTGCGGCGGCGTGCTCGCCACTATTTACGACACGGATTCTGCAGAGCAGATTCGCAACATTGTTAATAATTCCGACTCGCGTTTTCTTATTGTTGGAACTACAGAAATGCGAGATAAAGCAGACGGCGCTATTGAAGAATGCCCAAGCTTGGAACGTATTATTTGCTTAGAAACCGGCGGATTGGAAGAGCTTAAAGCTTTTGGATCTACCGTTAGCGACGAAGAATTGGACGCGCGCATTGATTCCGTAAAGAAAACAGACTTGTGCTCAATTGTTTACACTTCCGGCTCCACAGCCGCGCCTAAAGGTGTTGAAATGACACACGAGCACTACTGCACAACCGCACTAAACCTGCCAATCTACCTGCCAGATTTGTTAAGCGAAAAAGACGGTTCTGTGCTTCTGTTCCTTCCGCAAGCACACTCTTTTGCGCGCGCAATCAACTACATTGTTGTGGCAAGTACATTGCGAATTTACATTGCTCAAGGAATTTCTACTTTAATTTCTGATTTGCAGGTTGCAAAACCTACGGTTATGATTGTTGTTCCTCGAGTTCTTGAAAAAGTGTATAACGCGGCTTCGCAGAAGGCCGGTCACGGCGCTAAAGGCTTGGCTTTCCAGGGTGCTGTTGTGACGGCTCAGCAGTATATGAAGGAAGTTCAAGAGTTTGGTGATGCTAAAGCGCTTACCAAGGCTCGCCGAACTGCTTACGATCCGCTTGTTTACCGCCCGCTTCGCCAGGCTCTTGGCGGACGCGCGCACTGGATTGTTGCCGGCGGCGCTCCACTCGACCCTGAACTACTTTCATTCTTCCGCGGCGCAGGAGTTCCAGTGTACGAAGGCTACGGTCTTACTGAAACCACTGCCCCATGCGCATTTACACCAATTGGAGTTCCTTTCCGAGAAGGCTCTGTTGGAATTGCATTCCCAGCCTTTACTTTGCGAATTGCAGAAGACGGCGAAGTGCAAATTAAGGGCACATGTGTGTTCCATAAGTACCATAAGAACGACGAAGCAACTGAAACTTCGTTCACCAAAGACGGCTGGTACGCAACAGGCGATTTGGGAAGAATTGACGACGAAGGCATGCTTTATATTACCGGCCGCAAAAAGGATTTGATTATTACGGCTGGCGGTAAAAACGTTGCGCCTGGACCTATTGAAGAGATGATTAAGAGATGCGAGATTGTGTCTCAAGCATTAGTACTTGGAGATAAGCGTCCATTTATTTCCGCACTTGTTACTTTAGACGAGGAAATTTTGCGCAACTGGCTTAAGCTTAAGGGATTAGACGAAACCATGAGCATGAGCGAAGCCGCAAATAATGCTGTTGTGCGCGCCGAAGTGCAGAAGTTCGTTGACAGTGCTAACGAAGGCGTGTCTCGCGCAGAATCCGTGCGAAAGTTCATTATTTTGCCGGAAGAATTTACGCAAGAAAATGGCTTAATGACAGCATCTATGAAGATTATTCGCCCGCGTGTTATTAAGCATTACGCAACGCTACTTAATACGCAGATGTATACTTCGCGAAAGAAGTAGGCGTAGGCAAGTTTTGTATATTGCTTCTTGCGAGAAGTAAGCGTAGGCTTTCGCAAGAAGCAGACGTTTGCAAGTTTTATATATGGATTCGCGTATGTTTAGTGCGACTTGCGCGAATCCATAAATTTTTCTTAATAATCTATGGGTATTTGATAAAATTACCGTGAAAAAACTTGATACCCCCCCCCGTTGAAGAATACAATATTTTCTTAGCACAAGTTAAAAGAAAAGCTACATTCACAGCAATGTTTCTTTTCTAAAAGCTTTGCAAGAGATATGAAAATCTTCTGATTTCCATTAACAATTAAGAGGAGAGGTTAATATGAACGCCAAACTCGCAGTAGCAATCTCATTAGGCGCAAGTTCCCTTGCATTATTCGGCATGGCAAATGTGGCCAATGCTGCAACAGCAACAACTACCGACACTGGCGCAAATCATCCTGTTGTTCAGCCAAGCAATGAGAATCCGGTAGAAAAAGCTAGAGGCGAAGCTAATAAAGCTATTGAAGATGCTAAAACGCGGAAAGAAGCCATTAATACTGAAGTCAATAAGGCAGAAGGCGAAGCTACTGATGCTAATACAGAAGCCACTAATGCCAACAAAGAAGTAACTAAAGCTCAGACTGAATTAGAAAACAAACGAGAAGAAGCTAAAACAGCTGAAGAAGAAAAAGGTAAAGCCGATAAGGAATTAGCTGACCAGCAGACTGCGGTAGATAATGCTGACAAAGAAGTTAAAGCTACGCAAGCTGCGTTTGATCAAGAAACAGAAAATCAGAAAACTGCTGAAAATAAGCTGAATAAAACCAAGGACGAAAAAGGCAAAGTTGAAGGCGAGCTTAATACTGAAAAAGAAGCCGTTAAAGCTAAAGAAACAGAACAGACTAAAGCTGGAGAAAAAGTAAAAACTGAACAAGGCAAACTAGATACCGCCAATACTCAGCTTGAAAAGGCTAAGCAAAATAAAGAGCAAGCTCAGGAAAAAGCCAATCAGCTCTCTGATGCAGCAACTCAAAAAGAGAATGAACACAAGGCAGCAGAGCAAGCTGTAACAGAAAATACAAAACAGCAGGAAGAAAAGAACAAAGAAATAAAGCGTTTGCAAGAGCATAAGTCTGCAGACGAAGATCCGAATGTAAAGAAGCTCAAGGGCGAAGCGGATCAAGCTCATGAAGCTTATACTAAAGCTCAAGGCGAGTTAAATCAAAAAACAAATGACATTGCAAATGATAATAATACAATACAAAGCGAAACTGAAAAGCTAAATAATGCAAAAACTGCTCTTGAGCAAAATGAAGACGGAAAGAAGTTCAAGAACGCTCAAGATAAAGTAGAAGAAGCGGAAAAAGAAGCAAAAGAAGCTGAAGACGCCTATAACAATGCTAACACCGAAAAACTCGATGCTAATGTTCAAAAAGGTTTCGACGGTTTCCTAGATTACATAATCTCCAAATATAAGAATGATGATTCTGTAAAAGGTAAAGCTATATACGCGGATGCTTTAAGAGCAAAGGATATACTTACTGGAAAAGATGTTGTTATCCCTGACACGGTTACAAAAACTGCAGATGGAGGAACAATAACACATCAAGGACGCACAATTAAAGCGCCAATGTGGTATAAGGATTTGGTGAAGCTTAAGCGAGTAGGTGGCGCTGATTCCTTAAAGAATTTGAAAGATGCTGTAACGTATTATGCGCCTCTTAACGCAGAGCGAACAAAAAACAACCTAAATCCTCTTAATGTGAACCTTAGCATGATTGCTGAGAGTATTGTGAATTCATACTACTCAGGAGCTGTTATTGAACATTCTGCAAACCATGCTGATTACAATTCAGCTTCATCTATGAATACTAATCCTTATTTGGATTCGTCCGAGAATCTTGCATGGGGTTCATTCGATAAGTATGATTCTTCCACACGCCTTAAGAGAGAGCACACTGGAAATGATTCTAACAACGTTGGCAACGCAATGGACGGCTGGTATGATGCCGAAAAAGCGATTTATGACAATGCTATAGAAAAAGGAACCTGGTCTAAAGGCGGAGTTACTTACACTCTTACAAACAACGATAAAGAATTCTTAAAAAATCATCGATACGACTTTACGCATCAAACATATAGTTCTGATGCAGTTAACAGTGATTTTGAATTAGCAGTTGGCCATTACCTAAACTTTGTTGATAATAAAATTAATTCTTGCGGTTTTGCTGACAGCAATAATTCCGTCGCATTGAAACAGAGTGGCGAAAATGTTGTTGTATGGCATGGCAGTAAGCAAGAATCACAGCTTAGTGTGGAAGAGTTTACAGGATCTCTAAATGAGTACATAGCCAATCTTACTGGTACGAGAGATTCAGCAAAGAAACTTGAGCCATCAAATGCAGAGAATTTGAAGTCTCTATCTGCAACGATTACTGAGAAAAATAAGAAGCTATTTGACGCTAAGTATGAGCTTCGTAAAGTTCAGTACGATTTGAATATGACTCCTGATGGAGAAAATACTCCTTTGCAAACTAGAGAAAAGGAGGATTTACAAGCTCAAAAAACAAAGATAGAAAATGCTAAAAAAGATTTAGATGATAACATAAGCGAGATAGAGAAGTTCGTTCAAGAATATGAAGCAAATCCTAATGGCAATTGGCCACCAGACACAAAAAAGAATTACGAGCATGATGTGAAGTCGTATCTTCCTTGGGCTAAAAACAAGTCCGAAGCTTATGCTGGAGAGATTAGCAGCATTAGCTCTGAACTCGAAGAACTGAACGCAAAAATTGCTTCCTCTAGCGCAAAAGGCAGTGTTGTAACATCTCTTGTAAAAAACATTAAAGATACAAACACTAAAATTACAACTGCTAAAGCAAAATTAGCTGAAGATACAAAGGCTAAGGAAGAGGCTGCTAAGAAGGCTACTGAACTGAAGACTGCTTGGACTACTGCCAATTCAGCATATGAAGCTGCTAAGCAGAAGGCTGAGAATGATGCACAGTTAGGCAAAGAAGCACGCCAGCAACAGATTAATCAGCTTACAACCGAGCTTAACGGCTTGAAAGAAACAGCCAAGACTTTGAAGTCAGAAGCTGAAACTGCAAAGCAGACTGCTAAAGCAGCTCGAACTGCTGCCAAGGCACAGCAAGAAAAAGTTGATGACGAACTTACCAAGGCTGTTAACGAAGCTCAAGTAAGGTTTGATACAGCAACTCAGGCTGTTAAAGAAGCCAACGAAGCCAAAGCTAAGGTTGATCAAGAGCTTAAAGCAGCTAATGAGAAGGTAACTAATCTGAAGCAGACGATTCAGACTCTTGAAGCGCAGATTGCAGCTGAGAATCAGAAAGTTACTGAAGCTAATGGCAAAGTTAAAGCTGCTCAGATCGCTCTTGATGGTGCTAAAGATACTCAGAACACAGTAACAGGCCAGCTTAAAGCGTTACAAACAAAAGCTCAAAATGCTGTTAAAGCGGTTAAAACTGCAAATGATGCTGTTGAAGCTGCAAAAGAAAATGTTGTTAAGAAGATTCAACTTGCTCAAACTGCTGTAGCAAATGCTCAAGCTAAGGTTAAGCATGCTCAAGAAGTTGTTGCAGAAGCTAAAACCAAGATTGAAACTATACAGAAGAATCTTAAGACCGCGGAAGAAAAGTTTAAGGCGGTTGTTACTGACCCAGCAACTCAGCAATCCTTCATGCAGTCAACATTCTTGGCAGCTTATCCAAAGTTTGAAAGCTTCGTACAAATTCTGACAGGAAAAGTTAGTACGCTGCAAACTACTGCTAACAAGCTCAGCACGTCTGCAACAACACTCGCGAAACTGCTGCCACCAGTGACACCTCCAACACCACCTGCACCAAAGCCACCGGTTGAACCAAGTCATGATGGAGAAAGCGGCCACGGTAGCACTGGTAATACAGGAAACACAAACAATACCGGAAACACTGAAAACGCTGGTAACACTGGTAACGGTAATGTTCCATTCACACCACAAGCACCGCATGTTAGTGTTCCTGCTGTTGATGTTGAACAACAGTCTAACGAGTTCGCTTCAACTACCGCAGAAAATCACGTTACACAGGCTGTTGCTAAGAGTGAAGCTGGAAAGTCTACTAAAGCAGAACGCGCGAATGCAAAGAACACGAAGCACGACAACCACACTGCTTCTGCAAATGCAGCCGCAACTTCTAGCGCAGGCGTAGCACAAAGCAAGAACGCTAAGGATTCTAAGAATGCTGAATCGAAGGAATCTGCAAAGGAAGACTCCGCAAAGCAAGAAACTCAGGATTCTAATAGCAATAGCAGCGATCAAAACAGCACAACAAACAACAGCCCAAGCAACGAGTCCAAGAATGCTCAAGCAAACGGCAGTGCTGCAAAGGCACAAAACGGTTCCAACAACACGCTTACAATTGGCGCGGTTGTGGCAGTTGTGATTGCTGGAATTGTTGCAATCGGCGGAGGTGTGACTTTCGCACGTCACCGTCGCATGTAGTTGAAACTAAATAAAACAAAAACCGCAGTCGAAATTATATCGGCTGCGGTTTTTTATAAGCGCTAAGCAGAATTCGCTAGGCAAAACGCGCGCGTCAAAACACACTAAGTAAAATTAGAAGCCCAAACGCTCAAGCTTCTTAGGGTCGCTCTGCCATCCTTTTGCAACCTTCACATGCAATTCAAGCACAGCTTTTGTGCCAGTAATGCGATTTACAGCCGTGCGTAAACGCTTCTTTACGCGCACTAAATGCTCCGCACGATGACCAATAATAATCGGCTTTTGCGAATCTCGCTCAACATAAACCGACACAAGCACATGCGCTTTGTTGTCGTCGTATTGAGTATCTTCACCACCGCCCGGATACACAATATCGTCAACTACAACAGCTAAAGAATGAGGCAACTCGTCGTCCAATTCTTCCAAAAATGCTCCGCGAATAAGCTCCGAAATCATGCTTTCTGGACTTTCCTCGCTAAGCTGATCCGCCGGATACATTTGCGGACCTTCCGGCAAGTTTTGAATCAAAACATTCTTAACTTCGTCAACATTGTCGCGTTCCAGCGCACTAACAGGCACAATATCCGTAAAATCGGCAAACTGCTGAATTTGAAGCAAATGCTCAACTAACTCGCTGCGGCTAAGCGTATCGATTTTTGTAACAATACCAATAAGCGGAACTTTCCAAGTCCAATTGCCCTTCTCATCTTTTTTAGCAAAATCGGAGCGAAGACGGCTTAAGATTCGCCTGTCTCCTGGTCCTATCTCCTGGTCTGCTGGAAGCAAGAATGCAATCGCATCAACATCTGAAAGCGACTCGTCAACAATATCGTTCAAACGCTGGCCAAGAAGCGTACGCGGACGGTGAATACCCGGAGTATCAACCAAAACCATTTGCGCATTATCGGTTGTAACAATTCCGCGAATAGCCTTACGCGTAGTTTCAGGGCGAGAAGAGGCAATAGCAATCTGTGTGCCAATAAGAGCGTTCATAAGCGTTGATTTACCAACGTTTGGCCTACCGACTACAGCTACGAATCCGGAACGGTAGCCATGAAAATCAGGAGTCGGAATCGTAGCTCTGGTTGAGGAGTCAAGATTTGCAAACATCTCATCGTCGAAGTCACTGCTATCCTCGAAGTCATCAGTGTCGTCGAAGTCGCCGCTATTGTCGAAGTCGCTATTACCCTCGAAGTCACTGCTATCCTCGAAGTCGTTTTCGTTGCTCGTAATGCTAGTATCGCTTATATTATCCACGTTTTACCATCCAGTTCTTTACTTCATTAAATTCGTTTACTTCATTAAATTTGTTTGCTTCATATTACTTGCTTGCTTAAGCGCGTTAGTTTGCTTACTTTCCAACACTTGCGGAGAAATCTTTTCAGAAATCTTTTCCGAAAGTTTTTCAGATATTTTTTCCGAAAGTTTTGCCGCGCTGCTATTTTCAGGCTGCTCGTCTTTAGGCTCTTCTAAGCCCTTAACATCGCGCTCAACCAAAATAGTTGAGACTTTCTTTCGTCTACCAGCAGAATCCACAGCAGTTAATTTTAAGCCTCTTGTAACCGCACTAGATCCCACAATCGGCACGTTACCAAGCAGCTTCGTAAGCAGACCAAACACGGTGTCAACATCGTCTTCGTCAATATGAACTTCAAAAATATCTTCCAAATCCGCAATCGGCGTTCTAGCAGGCATCTTCCACACGCCCTCGCTTACTTCTTCCGGATCCGCATGCTGAGTGCGATCATGCTCATCTTCCAGCTCGCCCACAATCTGCTCAATAGCATCCTCAATAGTAACCAAGCCTGCAATACCACCATATTCGTCAACCACTACTGCCACATGCTGGCGAATTCGCTGCATTTCGTGGAATAAATCGTCAACCGGCTTGGACTCCGGCACAAGCATAGGATCACGGCTAATAGTGTCAACAGCCCTAGAAGAAGCTGCAGGATTAAACACAGTAGCTCTTACTGCGTCTTTTAAATAAGCAACGCCAACTAAATCGTCAACCGAATCTCCAATAACAGGAACTCGAGAAAATCCGGATCTTGAGCATAATTTCAGGAAATTTTCCAGCGTTTCGTCGCTTTTTACGCAAATCATATCGGTTCGAGGAACCATGATTTCGCGAGTCAAAGTGTCTGAAAGCGTGAGCACATTGCGCATCATTTCCGAAACTTCAGGGTCAAAATCATTCGCTTCAACAAGGCGATCAATACTCGCCTTCGCTTGATCCAGCTGAATATCTTCCAAAGCCTCATCATCTGAAAGATCAACATGCTTTTTTCTAGAAGTTACGTCCACATCGCCAGCAATATGCACAAGAGGATTAATCGCCATAGCAATAGAAACAATGCGAGAAAGCCTCATCAACTTTGCCACAGGCTGAGCAGCTCCCACAGAACGCGGGCGAACAAGCATAGAAATAACAGCAACAATAACCGAAACAACAACGCCAACAACCAAAGTAAGCCACATTGGAGCACCGAAAAACGCCGAAACCGCAGCAATAATAACGCCGTCAAACACATTGCACAGAACGCGCACAAAAGCGCATGCGCTAGAAGTTGCGTAACGGTCTGAAATAAGCTTTTTTACACGATGAATTCTTGCTATTCTACGCATACGCACTATTGCGCTTGTGTCGTCATCGTGAGTTTGCGCTTCAATCATAAGATTGTTTAAGCTCGCTCGCGTAACCCTAGGCACTGCCCCTTCTGCAGCTGCCATTGCAAGAGACAGCCACACAAGAAGAATTGCAAGCAAAAGCAAAACGGCTAATCCTAGCCACACGTGCAACGGAAGTTCCGGTACCGATATATTTGTAAAAAATGCTTTAATATCTTCCATAATTATGCTCTTACATCTTACAACTGCTTGTTTGTGCTTGTTTGCGGTAGTTTGTGCTTACTTCTGCTTATTTATGCTTACTTGCTTTTGTTATTTTTGCTGCCTTTTGAATCATGCTCAGCATCGTAACGTTCAAGCTCGTTCACAGCTCCTTCCGGAAGAGTCGCGTCATACAATTCCCCAGAACGTGCAGCGAAGAAAGTAAGCAAAAGCTGACGCTGCAAACCAAACATTTGCTTTTCTTCTTCCGGATTTGTGTGATCGTAACCAAGCAAATGCAGTATGCCATGAATGGTTAAAAGCATCATCTCTTCCATTGTGCTATGCCCCGCCGCGAGCGCCTGCTGCTGAGCCACCCAAGGGCAAATCACCAAGTCTCCAAGCATGCCCTCGGAAACTTTTTCATCGCTTCCAGGAGTAAGCTCGTCCATTGGAAAACTCATAACATCTGTTGGACCTTCAAGGTTCATCCAGCGCTCGTGAAGGCAGGCAATTGGCTCAGGATCAACGAAAGTAATTGATAAATCTGACTGCGTGCTGACTTTCATCTGCTGCAACACCCACATGCCAAGATCGGAGAAGATTTTAGCGTCGATTCGCCACACGGTTTCGTTCATGACTTCAATGCTCATGATTATTTGTTATTCCTCTCGAAGTTTATTTTTTCAGGTGTTACTAGTTTAGATTTTGCTTGAAGCGCACAATTTTGTAGAAGCACGCGACTTTGTATGATTTATAAGCTGCCTTCCACAAGCTTTTCGCCAGTAAGAACATGTGCATGAACATGGAATACTGTTTGACCAGCTGCAAGACCAGTGTTAAAAACAAGCCTGTAGTCTCCATTAAACGCGTCGTTAGCAATATTTTGCGCAACACCAGCAATATGAGCTAAAGTTTCAGGAGCTTTACTAGCAAGCTCAGCAACATTCTTATAGTGATTGCGCGGCACAATCAGCACATGCACTTTTGCCTGCGGATTAATATCCTTAAAAGCGACTACCGAATCATCTTCATAAACGCGCGTGCTTGGAATTTCGCCTGCAATAATCTTGCAAAAAATGCAGTCTGGATCAGTATGGCTCGCAGCACCGTTCATAGTTGCATCGCTCATGGTTTCTCCCCTATTTTTTATTACGAAATAAAATTCATGCCAAAAGCCAAAAGCAATCGGCATACCACATACTATTTTACACAAACTTGCGCATTTTATTTATGATTTTTTCACTATTCGTAGCGGCCTAAAGCGCGCGAAAGAAGCGAAAGTGCCACAGGCCCTGCAGTGGAAGCGCGCAAAATATTGCTGCCTAAAACGCAGCTTTTAGCTCCAGCGTCAACAAACATCGAAACCTCGTCGTCACTAATACCGCCTTCTGGACCAACAAGCACGTAAACAGTGCGCTCCTTGCCATCATCCAGGCAGCGCTCGGTAAGAGTGTTCACAGCTTGCTCGATTTGACTCCAGCAGTCAGTTGCATCCTGATGCAATACCACTACTAGGTTTCCATAAACGCATGCACGCCTACATATTGCAACAATCTGCTTACTAGATACGCATTCTTGAAGCTCCGGCATCCAAGCTCTTCGAGACTGCTCTGTAGCAGCCTGCAACACCTGATTCCAACGCTTATCCGTGCGACCAGGCTTCCACTTTGCGATTGAGCGGTCAGCGCACCAAGGAATTACTTCATCTACGCCAATTTGCGTAGCCATGTCAATTGCTTGCTCATCGTGACCGGTTTTTGCTAAAGCCTGCACAAGCGCAAGACGCGTAGTGCGACGCGCTTCACTAGTGAAAGCATCGACGCGAACTAAACCATTTTCCGCATCCGTAACAGTTGCGTGAATTCGCAAGCCTTTGCCGTCGGAAAGTTGCAAAGCGTCACCTTCCGCCAATCGCATAGCGGATATTGCGTGGCGTTTTACGCTGGAAGGAAGCGTAAGCGTCCATCCTTCCTCAATCCCATCTGCAAGCACGGGAGCATTATCATGGTCAGTATCTAGCAAAAATAAAGCGTCAGTCATAATCTAAAGCCTAACGTGAGGAGCAAGACAAACTTCCAAAACAGTAATCAAGCTACAAGTTTATATTACAATTTGTTTAACGTGGCGCGAGTTTGGGGGATTTCTTTCCTCGCACGTCCCGTCCTTCGGGCGCTCTTGCTGCTAAAGGCGTTTAGGTGTTCGCCTTTCTTAAAGAATGTAGCTTCTCAGTCCTCTTTTAGTGCTCGTAAAGAAATCCCCCAAACTCTGCATGCTCATTCGTTAATAACCGTGCTAATCGCAGAGATTTTTCGATTTTTCTTCTTCACTCGGCGAATCAGCAGCCTTCGGCTCTGACGTTCGCCTCGCTCAGTGCGAAAAATCTCAAATCTCACCACGCGAATATCCACGCGACTAAATAACGACGCAATCGGTTCTAGTTCTGTGCAAGTATTGTGGCAAACTAGAACAGTACGTACTGGAGGTTGCAATGAGTAATGAGCTTGGTGATAACACTGCGCTTGTTACTTTGCGTATATCCCGCTTTGCGCCGTGCGAAGAAACGCAAAATCCGCAAGACGCTCCTAAACTCGTGCGAAAACGTCACGAAAGTCCATTTGCTCGAAAAAAGCGTAGCAATCCTTTTGCAAAAGTAGATTCTGCAGAAAACGATAATGCTGATGAATCTTTATCAACAACAATAAAACGCATTCAAGGCAAGCATTGGGTTCAAGATTACGTTTTGCGCGTTCGCTCAACGGATACTATTCTTAGCTGCTTGCTAACTATTAAGCGCACAATCGACCCGACTTTGGCTTTTCGCTACTCTTGTGGCCACGGAGTTTGCGGATCGGATGCTGCAAACGTAAACGGCATGCCAACTTTACTTTGCAGCGCAACAATAGGCGCGAACGCTCGTCCAGAAATCACAAATAACGTGCAATCTCGCGGATTTAGAAAAACCGGAGCTGCAAGTAGCGGCGAAAGCTCAGCAAAATCGCCAATTCTACAGAAAAAATCTACGAATACTGCAGCTCAAAATAATGGAAGTTTTGGCATTATTGAGCTTGCGCCTCTTGCCGGATTTGCAGTTCAGCGAGATCTTATATGCGATCTTTCGCCTATGATTTCGCAGATAAAACGTTTAGAGCCATATTTGCAATCAGCGGACGTTTCTGTGCGAAATGCCGAAGGGAAACTTAAGCTTATTGAGTTTTTGCAGCATCCTGAAGATTTACAAAAGTTTGAGCTTTTAAGTAACTGCATTATGTGCGGTGCGTGCGAAGGAATATGCCCAATCTACGCCGGCGGCGAGGCTTTTATTGGGCCTGCTGCCTTGATTAACGCGGCTCGTTTTATTTACGATTCTAGGGACAATGCAACAGAGCGTCGACTAGATTTGATTGATGGCAGTGATGGAATTAGTGCGTGCCAGTCGGTTAGAGCGTGCTCAAGGCAGTGTCCGCGCGGAATCGACGTTGGCGAAGAGATTTGGCAGCTTACCACACTCGTGAACGAGCGCAAAAACTTGTAGGTTGATTTACATCTTAATTGCGTCGTCATTCATTTGGATGTTCGTATGGTGAGATTTGAGATTTTTTGCACTGAGCGAGGCGAACGTCAGAGCCGAAGGCTGCTGATTCGCCGAGTGAAGAAGAAAAATCGAAAAATCTCTACGATTGAATGAGGTTATTAAAGATTAAGCACGCAGAGTTTGGGGGATTTCTTTACGAGCACTAAAAGAGGACTGAGAAGCTACATTCTTTAAGAAAGGCGAACACACTAAACGCCTTTAACAGCCAGAGCGCCCGAAGGACGGGACGTGCGAGGAAAGAAATCCCCAAAAACTCGCGCCACATTAAACGAATTGTAATATAAACTTATACGTAACTGTAAAGAAAATGTCGTTTTCGCTTAAAAATGCGACTCGATTAATCTTAATTAGTACCAGACGCTATGCGCACTGCTTCTAGCGGATCGTCCGTAACAGCAAACAAGTGCGGGTCAAGAGACGAAATTAATCCACGAGAAGTAACAGTTGACTGCAGCCAGTTAATCAAGCCCTTCCAATACTCAGTTCCAAACAGCACAACCGGCACGCGCGCAACCTTATGCGTTTGCACAAGAGTTAGAGCTTCAAACATTTCATCCATTGTGCCAAATCCGCCAGGACACACAATAATTCCGGAAGAATACTTCATAAACATTGTTTTTCTAACGAAGAAGTATCTAAACTGCATTCCGAGATTAATCCACTTATTCAAACCCTGCTCGTGCGGAAGCTCAATACCCAAACCAACCGAAGTGCCACCAGCTTCTGCAGCACCGCGATTCGCAGCCTCCATAATGCCAGGGCCGCCGCCTGTAATAACAGCAAAACCGCGTTTTACAAGCTCCTTGCCCATAGTTAGCGCGGCCACATATTCCGGCTCGCCCTCTTTTATACGCGCAGAGCCAAAAACGCTAACAGCAGGCCCTAATCCGGCAAGAGCGTCAAAACCGTCAACAAATTCGGCCTGAATTCGAAGCGCGCGCCAAGGGTCTGCACTTCTCCAATCCCACTTGTTATCTCGGTCTGCACCAACGCCTGCTGCAATCTGCTGACTTCTATCTTTGCGAAGAAGCGTTTCGGTTGTGCTTTCTTTAGGAATCATAGATCCGCGCATAAGCACCGAACCGCGATGATACGTATTAGACCAAGGTGGAACTTCTGAAGAATAATCTTCCTGACTATTATTCATAACTACTCCCAAAATAATCCCAAAAAAAAATAATCTCAAAGAATAATCATAAAAGCTAATACGAAAAGCTAATCTTCAATATCGTCCAATTCTTCTTCCATATGCTTTGATTGCATAGAAAGCAAGAATCCCGAAACACCAGCCGCAACAATAGAAGCAACAAGAACACCAAAACGTGCCTCTGCAGACAAATCTGCGTCCGAATATGCAAGAGAAGCAATAAGTAGCGACACTGTAAAACCAATACCGCACGCACAGGCAGTCGGAAGCAAATCAACTACGCGCAAAGAGTCTGGAACTTTTAAGCCAAGTAAGTGCTTTGAAAGCCAAGCAGTTACCATAATTCCCAAAGGTTTTCCAACAACCAGCGCAATAGTAATAGCAATAAGAATTGGAGATAAGAACAGCTCCCAAGTTAGCGTTTCAAAATGCACGCCGGTTGCAAAAAGCGCAAAAATAGGTAATGCGACTAAAGCAGATACAGGCTGAATTTTTTCGCGATAACGCTCCGCGCGCAAAGTTTTTTCTCCGTGAACTAGATGCGCAGGAGTGAGCAATCCTACCATTACGCCAGCTAAAGTTGGGTGCACTCCAGCTTCATACATCATTACCCACGCCACAATGCCAACTAGCGCCACAAGAGGCCACGGAACATGTTTAAGACGCACTAAAGTAGTCCAAATAAGACCACACACAACAACGCCAACAAACCAGTACCACGCGTTTAGCGAAGAGAAGAACACTGCAATAAGCGCAATTCCAAGCAAATCGTCAACAGTTGCGAGAGTCATCAAAAACGCGCGCAAAGAATGAGGCAAAGTTTTAGCAAATAAAGCTAATACTGCAAGCGAAAAAGCAATATCGGTTGCAGTCGGAATCGCCCAACCAGCACGAACCATGTCTAACGAAGGTAAAGCGCCGGATGTAAGACGCATAATCTCCTGACCGGCGTGAAGCTCCGAAAATACGGTTACTATTGCCACAAAAAGCAAAGGCGGAGCAATCATGCCACCAACTGCGCAAATCATTGGCATTGCAGCAGCACGAGGATCAGAAAGAGAACCTGCAATAAGCTCATGCTTTAAATCTAAGCCAACAGAAAGGAAGAAAATAGTAAGCACGCCGTCTTGAACCCAATGACTAATCGACATGTGAATATTAGTAAACGGAATACCAATATGAGTATGCGAAACAGCTTCAAATACTGGCGCGGTTAAAGGAATGTTTGCAAGCAATAAACCAGTAAGAGCAAAACCAAGCATAATTAAGCCAGAAATTCGCTCATTATTTGCTATATTGCGTACTATTATCCAGCTGCGTCGTATCATGTTGTAAATATTTCCTCCCAAAGTTATGCAAAACACATTAATTTTGCAGCACTTTTTAGTATAGCGGAAAGGGATAAACCAAGTAGCTGAGATAAAAAAAAAAACGCGAGGCAAATGCTTCGCGTTTTGTTCGTGCGCCAGACAGGATTCGAACCTGCAACCTTCTGATCCGTAGTCAGATGCTCTAATCCGTTGGGCTACTGGCGCATGTTTTCCGTCCACAAGAACAACGCTCTCGTTTTCGGCAACTTGACTAATATACAACCATCACAAACAAAACACAAACCCCGGCGTGTCGACCGGGGTTTGCTTATCTTCTACAAAACTACTCGCGATGCTCAAGCACTTTATCTACAAGACCATAAGATTTAGCTTCTGGAGCAGTTAAGATTGTATCCACCTCAATATCTTTGCGAATACGCTCAACGTCTTGACCGGTATGCTTAGCAAGAGTATTTTCTAACCATTCTCGCAATCGAAGCATTTCCTTAGCCTGAATCTCAATTTCAGTAGCCTTACCAAAATCTTGACCCATTGCAGGCTGATGAATAAGCACGCGCGCATTCGGCAAAATCATGCGCTTGCCATGAGCTCCAGCAGCAAGCAAAATTGCAGCAGCAGATGCAGCCTGACCCAAGCATACGGTTTGAACATCCGGGCCAATATACTGCATTGTGTCGTAAATAGCAGTCATTGCAGTCATAGAGCCGCCAGGAGAATTGATATACATCATAATGTCGCGTTCGCTATTCATGCTTTCCAACACCAAAAGCTGAGCCATAATATCGTCAGCAGAAGTGTCGTCAACCTGAACGCCCATAAAAATAATGCGATCTTCAAAAAGCTTCGTATACGGATCATGCGTTTTTAAGCCGTATGGGGTTTGCTCACCAAACTGTGGCAAAACGTAGCGGTTAGTAATTCGCTGTGCCGAAGAAACGCCGCCAAAACCAGCCAAACGCTCAGCACGCGCAACAAACTTTGCTTCTTCACTTGCCATAAGTTACTCCTCACCTCGCATTGAAGCAGGAGTTGTTACGATTTTATCTACAAAACCATACTCCAACGCCTGTTTAGCGGTGAACCAGTGATCATATTCGTTGTCTCGGTAGATTTCTTCTATGGTATGACCAGTCTGCTTAGCTGTTAATTCAGAAAGTGTTTTCTTCATATCCATAATCAGCTCAGCATTAATACGCACATCCGTAGCAGTGCCACCAACGCCGCCAGAAGGCTGATGCATAAGCACGCGCGCATGAGACGTAATATAACGCTTACCAGGCGTTCCAGAACTAAGCAGGAACTGACCCATTGAAGCTGCCATGCCGACTGCAATAGTTGCAACATCTGGTTCAATTAGCTGCATAGTGTCGTAAATTGCCATACCCGCAGTAATAGAACCACCAGGCGAATTAATATACAACCAAATATCCTTCTTAGGATCTTGCGCCGCAAGCATCAGCATCTGAGCGCAGATAATATTAGCATTCTCGTCTTTTACTTCAGATCCCAACCAAATAATGCGATCTTTTAGCAACCGATTAAAAATAGAATCGGTTTGCGAAGACGCTTCCGCCTGTTCCATAACAGGAGAAGCTGTAAAAAGCTCAGTCACCTTATCTCCTTACCATAAACTTAAGTATTCCTAGATTATCGTGTGCGCGTGACCGTATAGAAAATATAGTATGCAGCGAATCAGCGAAATATTCTAGACTGAATTTTTACGAATCGATTCAGATAATTATTCAACTATTATACAGATTGATATAAAATGTTTAGTATATTTTTTATTAATGCAAATTCGCTCAAAGAGGAGAAGTCATGGATTCTAACAACTTACCAAGCAACAATTACCCTCCGAATGCAGAAGCAAATAATAACAATCAGAGCAACGATTACACAAATAATGCAAATCCAGCAAATACTTATCAGAACAATACTTACCAGAATAATGGATACCAGAACGACTACCAGAATGGATACCAGAATTACTACCAGAATTACTACCAGAACGATACTTACCAGAACGATACTTACCAGAACGACTACCAGAACGACTACCAGAATGGATACCAGAACAATACTTACCAGAATAATGGCTACCAGAATAACAATAATCCAATAAACAATTACATAAACAGCGATAATTTAATAAAAACATATAAAAATGTTCAGCAACAAGTAATAAGTTTCGTAAATACGACACTAGCAGATGAGCATAAGAAAAGAATTGCTATAATTGCTGCTATTATACTAGCAGTAATACTTTTCGGCGGATTAATCTCAGGCGCTTTTAAATCACATTACAATTGCTCTGCAGAAAAAAGCGCAAACATTGAAGAGTATGTGAATTGCCATACATCAGACTTTGAAGAAAGAGGCGATGATGACATATCCGCAACGTTTGATGCTCAGGGAGATAACCTCAATATAACTATTAAATTCAAAGATCGTGTACCTGACAATGCAATTTCAAAGGCTGAAGCTACTTTCTCTGACAGGCTTTTCCTTTCAAATCTGTTCCCAGCAGTTGAAGAAGCTAAGAATAAGGTCAGCTCTCCAATACACTTGTATTACACTATTTTAAATGACGACGACAGCGTTATTTATAAAGATGACTTTATTGATGAGTAAATAATATACAGATATGCAATATGCAAGTATGCGCTTTTGCTACTAATTGAATTAGCAAAGGCGCATATTTTATTTGCGTCTAAAAATTCTCGGCAGCAACGTTACACTTCGTGCAGCAGCGCAGGAAACAATCATCGGAACGATCATAATAAGCGGAACATTCACTAGTTGCGCCACAAGTAAAAGCGCAAACCATAATGATTTTCGGCTTGCAGCCAATAGACTTGCTGCGCCAAAAATAGCAGACAATATCAATACATTAGGCTGGTTTATAAGAACGCTTCCAATAGGAAGTTTCATACTTACAGCGCACACAACAAGCCCAATGCAAGCACCCGATGAAATACTAGGCTGCAGCACGCCGCCGGAAGCACCGTAGCGCAAAACAAGCAAAGTAGCAAGCATTTTAATCATTGCAAGAATCAGCAAAAC
The DNA here is from genome assembly GCF_046507715.1 of Gardnerella sp. Marseille-Q9691. Taxonomy (NCBI): domain Bacteria; kingdom Bacillati; phylum Actinomycetota; class Actinomycetes; order Bifidobacteriales; family Bifidobacteriaceae; genus Gardnerella; species Gardnerella sp. Marseille-Q9691. The sequence continues at coordinate 474,384 of NZ_JBKFXI010000001.1, forward strand.
AATCGTAATATTCGCACTAGCTGCCACATGCGGAAAGCTTGATACAGAAAAAGCAAGCTGAGCAAGCGACCTACCATTGCCCATAATATGCGGAAAACGACAAGCTATAACACCAATAAGTAAGCCGGCTATTGGCATAAAACACAGCATTTTTACGCCGCGCAAAGCATGAGTGCGACACCAAATAATACCCAAGCGAAAAACACAACCAAATAAGCCACACACTATGCCAACAGCAACAGCTAAAACAAAAATTTGCCAAGAAATCGTGCAAGAAAATTGCGAAATATTGTAGTATTTGGAATGATGCAGTAAAAATTCTGCAACAAACGTGGCAACATAGTTCATAACAAGAGCAAAAGGCAAGCAATACATGCGCTCCGATTGCGCAATATTTTTAACTACATTAACCGCTACAGGACCATTTTCGCGATTTAACCACGCGTAAAGACCAAGACCTTGAGTTTTACTAAGCAAACCTAATGCAAGCACAGTGCCAGCTAAAGGCGCGTGATACACTGCCGCCAATCCAGCTCCAGCAGCAGAAGCAATAAGTACGCGCTGAGTTTTGTGAGACACATGAAAAATATGGCTGTAACGCTGAGCAATCATTGCAGCCAATTCTCGCGGAGCTACTTCCCTGCCTATTGAAATTCCAGAACCAACAATTCCGATTTGCAGCAAAACATGTGCAATAGTAGAAAAAATTGGCATAATGCTTCCGAAAACAGCTTGCGGAATTGTAACAATACGAGGATGATTCTCTCTTTTGCGCAAAAAATACCAAGCCAGTGCAGCAATAGTCATTGAAATGGTTGTAGATAGCACGTAGCGATACCAAGGAAGCCCTGAAAATACAGTGTTTTCAGCAGATTCAATTGAGCCAAAAGCAAGGTATTGTACTGCGTAAAGAATAAGCGTAAGAACTGTTGCTCCTAAGCCGGCAAGAATGCCGATAATAATAGAAGCTGCAGCAAATTGTGCTACTCGAATTGCGAGATTAAGTAAACCGCCAAATCTGCAACCAGATTCAGACTTAGTTTCAGCGCTACTATCCATAACTTCTCGCAATTCTTACGTAAATTAGCCCTTTGATTAGTTAGTTAAGCTATAAATAAGACCCTATAAATAAGACCCGGCAGAAGAATAATTCCGCCAGGTCTTACTTAAAGCCGTTACAAAGTAACGTAGAACTTAGTTACTTCTACTTGGAAAGCTCGTCAGCAACAGCAGCAGCCTTAGTTGCAGCTTCTACGCTTTCGCTTTCTTCATCTTCCTCAGACAAGAATGCGCTCAAATCAAGAGCCTCGCCTTCAGAAACAAACTTTACAGCGCGCATACCAGCAAGCAAGCCCTTAGAACGAGCAACTTCCTGAATAGCGGAACCAAGCTGACCGTTGTTCACGATTGCATTGATGAACTGGTTTGGATCCATGCCGTACTGCTGAGCAACAGAAATCAAGAAGTTAGTGACATCTGCCTGAGAAACGGATACGTCCATCTGCTCAGCCAAAGCATCGAGAACCATCTGGTCGCGAATTTCCTTTTCTGCAGCCTTCTGAGCTTCATCCTTCTGCTTCTTAGTAGCCTTTTCAGGATCTGGGGTCATGCCCTTCAAATGCTCAGCAACAGCCTTGTCCAAAACACCCTTTGGCACAGGAATTTCAACTTCTTCCTGAAGCTTAACAAGGAATGCGTCACGAGCGTTGGTGGCCTGACGACCTTCAGCAGCCTGCTCGCAAGACTTGCGAATTTCTTCCTTCAATTCCTTCAAAGTGTCAAACTCGGAAGCTTCCTGAGCGAAATCATCATCAAGCTTTGGCAATTCCTGAGTCTTTACGGAATTAACCTTAACCTTAATCTGAGCATTCTCGCCCTTATGCTTACCGGACTCAAGCTTGCCTTCAAAAGTGGTTTCTTCGCCGGCAGAAAGGCTATCCAAAGCCTCATCCAAGCCGTCAAGCAAAACGCCGGAACCGATTTCGTAGCTAACGCCTTCCTGAGCGTCAACAACTTCATCGTTAATGCGAGCTTCCAAATCAATATTGGTGTAATCACCCTTAGTAGCTGGACGATCAACGCCAACCAAAGTTGCGAAACGCTGACGAAGAGCTTCCAAACGAGCCTTAACATCCTTGTCGGAAACCTTTGGCTTCTCAACTTCAATCTCAACGCCCTTGAACTTGTTCAGCTTGAACTCTGGACGACGCTCAACGGTTGCAACAAACTTAAGAGTTGCATCAGCTTCAGTAGACGTTGGAACTTCCTGAACGTCGAACTCTGGCTGATCCATTGGGTGAATCTTCTTTTCTTCCAAAGCATTGGAATAAAGCTCTGGTACAGCGGAATTAACGGCTTCACCAGCAACGGCTGCAAAACCGACACGCTGATCTACAATCTTGCCCGGTACATGACCCTTACGGAAACCTGGCACGTTAATTTGCTTTGCAATCTCCTTACGAGCCTCATCCAAGAATGGCTTGAAGTCTTCGAGATCTGCGGTGATAGTGAGCTTAACCTTAGTTGGCTCAAGATTCCTGACGCTGATTTTCACGCTTGCGCTCCTGAAATTACGTTTTCTACCTTCTGCCGTATGGCACAACCGTTACATGATAGCGCGAGTTACGGACTCAGCAATAAGTGCAACTTGCCATGGCCTAGCGCCTTGTTCCAAAAAGAAGGAATAAACGTCAACATCCGTAATATTTTCGCACCAACATAAGTTACGAATAATTTGCGGTTTAATAATAACTTCTACTGGAGTATGCGTGTCTTGCGAAATACTTGTAAGAACTGCTCGAATTCGTTGCAAACGCTCATATCTAGCAGGATGATGATCTTTCCAATAGCGCATTGAGCGAGGGGCAGATTGCGCGTCTTGAGACTGCTGCAAACTTTTAGAATCTTTAAAATCGTCAGAATCATTATGCGCAATTTCCGAAAAATCATCCATAGCTGTTTCGCCAGATTTTGCACGATTAAGCGCTTTTTCAATAATATTCTTCCAAAGAGATGGCTTAATTTTGCGCTGAATTGGCGCGTAACGTTCAAACATTTTGTCTTGTTCGCTGCCTGTGTGAATGCGCACACGCTCGTTTAGCGAACGAATAGAACGAAAATCGCGAGCATTACGCGGCTTACGCTTTCCAGCTTCAATAATTGCTGCGTCAGAAAGCAAAAGCGTAGGCGCAATATCGTATTTTTGAGCTAAAGCGTCACGCTCTTGCCACAAGTCTTTTGCAATTATTAAGCCAACACGATCGTGCATAAGAACATTTATATGCGAAATTTTAAGCCACGGACGCGGATGAGGCGCTTTCTTTTGCGCACCCTTTATAAGCAAGTGCTTAAATTCTTCTTTAGCCCAGTCAAATTTTCCCTGCTTTTTAAGCTCACCGCGCATAACTTCTTCTAGTTCGATTAGCAACTCAACGTCTAAAGCCGCGTAATTTCGCCAATCTCGAGGAAGAGGACGATAAGACCAGTCCGCTGCAGAATGTTCTTTTGCGAGCGTCAAACCCAAATAATATTCAGTTACAGAACTTAAGCCGAAGCGCTTTCTGCCAAGTAATTTAGCCGCGATTTCAGTATCAAATAAGTCACGCGGGCGCAAACCAATGTCGAAAAATCCTGGCAAATCTTGCATAGAGTCGTGAATAATCCAAGGCGAATCCCCTATTGCCTCGTTAAACTCATGCCAATCAACACCGAGATTTTTAAGAGCCACAGGATCAAGCAATCCAATTCCTGCACCCTTGCGTTTAAATTGAATCAACCAATCTTCATGATTGTAGCGAAAACCGGAAGCTCGCTCAGCGTCCGCAGCCAAAGGCCCAGAGCCTGCTGCCAACAAACTGCAATACTCTTTATATGATTCAAGCGTATCAATGACTTCTGGAACACCTTCTCGCGGCTCTTTTAAAAGCTTTGGTTCCTCGTTCAAGAAAGCCTCCTGATTGTACGCTTAGCAAACACATGCACTTAAAACTATACGCAATATTACACACATAGTTTGCACATTGCTACAGCGAGTAACGCAACCGGATATTCTAATTACGAGATTTACGCAACAATAGTATTCCTCGAGTAATCGCAAAACCTAATACGCTTATAACTAAGGTTGGAAGCATTGCAGTAAGGAAATACGATGCGTCCAAATAGAAGAATCTTAACGATATTGAGCCAAGACTAAAGCACACATTCTCAGCTAAATTCTTAGAACCGCATGGTAAACCGAGCAAATGCAGAGGTACTGCAAAATACACTAAAAGCGCGTCGTAAATAATGCCTACAAGCACAACAATCCATCCGCCTTTGCCAGCCATTCCAGCGCACACGCACACTCCGGCCATAAGCAAGAACGGGAATATCATAAGCGAAATCATAATACCTATTCCATCGCTCAATAGCACGAGTACTGTAGAAGCAATATAGCCAATAACTAAAGTAAACCAGCAGCCAGCAAGAATCTTATGCTTAGAAATCCAACTATCTTCTTTCATAAAATCTGTTTTACGCAAACAATACTCTTTAACAGCATCCAAAACGTAATATCCAAAAGCGTAACCAACCAAGGTACCAATAATTCCGCCAAAAGCAATAATTAGAAGCGCAAGTATTAACAAGCCGAAAGAAAGATTACTGCCTACATAAGGATAAGACGCAAGAAAAATGTCGAAAAGTATGCCACATAACACGCTTAATATCGATGTGATTATCGGCAACGTTAAGCTTCTGGAACGCATCATAGCAAATAACGATTGAATAACAAAAAATATTACAACAAGTAAAACTGCTGGACCACACGCAACTGAAACACTTAAATGACTACTATGCACTAATGCGTAAGGAGCGGAAGCAAGAACAGTCACATAAAAAATAAGCGAAACAACCACAGCAACCAAAGCCACAGTATGCGCGCGATTCCAAGTACAATATTCCTTCAATTCCTTCAACTTCTTCACGATAAGCTCCTTTGCCTATAACAGTATTGTCGAAATTCTATCATAAACAAAAAAAAATGTAAATATAGAAAAATGCGCTCTTAACAGAATTATTACAACTTACAGAGCGCTATAATTTAAGCACTTCGACAATTCAATGCGCATATTTAGATTCAATACACAACAAAACCGTGGTCTTTGAACTGGTTTACAACTCGCTCTTTAAGCGCCCTAGAAGGTCCTTTTTGATTCTCAAGAGGGTACGGAATCCTAAGCTCATGCCACTTTGGGCGGCCTAGCTGATGGAAGCCAAGCACGTCAATATGCTCAACAGCATCCCCAAACGAATCGCAAATTTCGGCAACTTTTTCAACGTTTTCTTCGCTGTCGGTCAAACCTGGAACGAGCACAAAACGCACCCAAATCTTCTTACCAGCCTTCGCCAAGCGCTGACCAAAATCAATAGTTGGCTGAAGTAAGCCGCCAGTTACTTTTTTATACGTTTCTTCAGTTCCGGATTTAACGTCAAGAAGGCAAAGATCAATGTCTTCAATCATTTCGTCCGTATAATTACGATTCAAAAAGCCGGAAGTGTCCAAGCAAGTATGCACGCCCATTTCTTTTGCAGCACGAAAAACTCTAGATACAAAAGCTGGTTGCATCATGGATTCTCCGCCAGAAAAAGTGATTCCGCCACCTGTTGCCTTAAAAAGACTTTGATAACGGTCTACTTTTTTAATCATCGCATCTAAGTAGACTGGCTTGCCGTCGCGCATTTTCCAAGTATCAGGATTCTGGCAATACTGGCAGCGCAGCGGGCAACCACTCATAAACACTGTCATACGAGTTCCCGGGCCATCAACAGAAGTGTTAATATCCCACGAATGCACAAACCCAATATCGCCTGTTTTAAGAGCAACAAGGCGATCTTTACGATCTAGCCCAATTGGAGATTCAAAGCCGGAAAGTCCACCCATTAAAGTTTGACGAGCATACTCTTTTGACTCTTTGAGCATATGCTGAGTAGTAGTACGAAACGCTGTATTTTCAACCACTTTTCTGCCCTCCAAACTTATTTAGCTGTGTGTAACTATTGCAATGTGTAACTATTGCAATGTGTAACTGTTGCAACAGTAAACTTGCGTCTAACCGTTGTGCAAATAAGTAAACCGGGAGCGAAGCTAAGCTCGCTCCCGGCGCTCATAGATTAGATGAGTCAGTCAGAGACTGATCCTTGATGGAACGTACGAGAAATAACGTCGAGCTGCTGTTCCTTAGTGAGCTTCACGAAGTTAACCGCGTAGCCAGAAACTCGCACCGTCAAATGCGGGTACTTTTCTGGATGTTCAACTGCATCCTCGAGCTGTTCCTTACGCAACACGTTAATGTTTGCGTGGTACAGTCCGTGACCGTTGCCAGCATCCAGAATGCCGACCAAGTTATCAATCCTCTCACTTTCATCTCGACCTAAACCATCAGGAGTAATGGTGTTGGTCAGTGAGATGCCATCGAGGGCATCGTCATAATCAATCTTACCAACAGAAAACATAGATGGAAGCATTCCGTGAGAATCCATTCCATTTTCTGGGTTTGCGCCTGGTGCGTACGGCGTGCCTTTTTTGTGTCCAGATGGGAAAGAACCGGTGTTTTTGCCGTATTCAACGTTAGAAGTAATTGTCAAAATTGATTGTGTTGGCACGGCGTTTCTATACACAGGCAAACGCTTCACCTGGCCCATAACTGTGCTTACAACCCACTTTGCCAAGTCGTCGGCGCGATCATCGTCGTTACCGTAGATTGGGAATTCACCAACCGTCTTGTAGCCGACCACCAAATCGTCGTCTGCGCCTTCGATGTACTCGTACTCGTGGCCTTCAGTATTCTTAGCATCCTTGTTGTAGATTGGGTAAACCTTTGCATACTTCAAGGCAGCCAAAGAATCTGCTGCAATAGACAAGCCGGACATACCGCAACCAAGCGTACGGTAGACTTCCCTATCGTGCAAAGCCATTTCAATGGACTCGTAAGCGTACTTATCGTGCATGTAGTGGATTATGTTCAAAGCCTCAATATAAGTCTCGGAAAGCCATTCCAAAGCCTTCTCGTAGTTGGCCTTGACTTTCTCATAGTCGAGAGTACCGTCGGCTTCTGGGCGAATTGGTTCAATAACGCCCTTGTCAATAACCTGCATGCCGGTCATTTCGTCGCGACCACCGTTAATAGCGTAAAGCAAAGCCTTAGCGGAGTTCACGCGTGCAGCGAAGAACTGCATTTGCTTACCAACACGCATTGGTGAAACGCAGCAAGCAATAGCAGCATCATCACCCCAGTGCTCACGAATGTCTTTATCTGACTCGTACTGAATTGCAGAAGTGTCAATAGAGATTCGTGCGCAGAAACGCTTGTAGGCTTCTGGAAGCTTTGGATCCCAGAAAATGGTGATATTTGGCTCAGGACCCGGTCCCAAATGCTCAAGAGTCAAAGTGTTGAGCAGACGGAACGAAGTCTTGGTCACGAAAGTGCGACCATCCTCGCTAAAGCCTGCATCGGACCAAGTTGCCCAGTAAGGATCTCCCGAGAAGATTGCGTCGTAATCCTTAGTACGCAAGAAGCGCACAATACGAAGCTTCATAACAAGAGCATCAATAATTTCCTGAGCATCGGTTTCGTTAATTAAACCAGCCTTCAAATCGCGCTCAAAGTAGCAATCAAAGAATGCAGAAACGCGGCCGAAGCTCATTGCAGCGCCATCCTGGCTCTTAACAGAAGCAAGGTAGCCCATGTAAGTCCACTGAACAGCTTCCTTAGCAGTCTGTGCTGGACGAGTCAAATCCAAACCGTACTCGTTACCCAAGTTAATAAGCTGCTTCAAAGCCTTAATCTGCTCATCATGCTCTTCGCGGAAGCGAATCCAATGCTCAATTTCAGTCTCGGTAAAATCGTTGCGGTATGGAATCGAATCCTTATCACGCTTCTTGAACTCAATAAGCATGTTCACGCCGTACAAAGCCACGCGACGATAATCGCCAATAATACGACCACGGCCGTAAGCATCTGGCAAACCGGTTAGAATCTTGTTGTGGCGAGCAATCTTAATATTCTTGGTGTAAACACCAAACACGCCATCGTTATGCGTCTTGCGGTAAACGGTAAAAATCTTCTTAATTTGAGGATCTACTTCCTTACCAGCTTCCTTAATAGCCTGCTCAACCATACGCCAACCGCCGTTTGGCATCATAGCGCGCTTGCAAGGCTCATCAGTTTGAAGACCTACGATTACGTTATCTACTTCTGGGCTTTCAATATAACCTGCTGGCATGGCGTCAATACCTGCAGGAATATGAGTTTCAACATCGTATACGCGACGCTCACGCTCAACAGCCAAGTAATTGTCGTCAAGATACTTCCACATGTGCTTCGTTTTTTCTGTGGCATTAGCCAAGAAGCTTTCGTCGCCTTCATATGGCGTATAGTTCTTCAAAATGAAGTCACGAACGTCAATATCTTTCTGCCAGTTGCCACTTTCAAAACCGTCCCAAGCTTTGGTGCGAAGATCCTCTTCGTTGAGAACGGAAGCATCAACCGATGTCATTTTTAAGCTCCTTTTGTAATGCAGCGCACCTTCACGCTGTCTTAATAACAATATTAAGGCATACGTAGAAAAGTGCGCGAGGAGTTTTGCAAGAAATCTAGTGAGATATGTCACATTTTATTCGCGAAAAGCGGTTGTAACAGGCATTCTGCGATCCCTACCAAAAGCAATAGCGCTTACTTTTGGACCCAACGGATACTGCCTGCGCTTCCATTCGGCTCGATCTACCAAACGCATAACCGTATCTACAGTATGAGAGTCAAAACCGTCGGCAAGCAAATCAGCCCTTCCGTGAGCATGCTCAATATGAGCTTGTAAAACACGGTCAAGAAGCTCATATTCAGGCAAAGAATCGGAATCTTTTTGCCCCGGACGAAGCTCCGCACTAGGCGGTTTAACAATAGAGTTTACTGGAATCAATATGCCGTCTTTAGGAGCTTGCACCTTTTTAGCATCCTCAAAACCAACAATTTTTAACATTCCAACGCCTACTCCAGCTTTAGCTGCACGATTGCGCCAGCGAGAAAGCGCCCAAACACGCGTTTTTAGCAAATCTTTAATAGGAGCATACCCTCCTACCGCATCTCCATAAATTGTTGAATATCCGCAAGCAAGCTCTGATTTATTACCAGTTGCGAGCGCCAACACTCCTAGAGAATTTGAGTAAGCCATTACGATTACTCCACGAACGCGAGCCTGCAAGTTTTCTGCAGCAACACCTTGCAAATCAAGCTGAGACTGAAAAGCCTTAAAAATAGGCTCAATCGGCTGCACATCGTAGCAAGCACCAATGCGATTTGCTAAATCGCACGCATCATCCTTAGAGCCGTCAGAAGAATACATGCTCGGCATGGAAATTCCGTGAACATTTTCGCCGCCACACGCGTCCGCAGCCATAGTTGCAACTAAAGCTGAATCAATGCCGCCAGAAAGACCTAAGCACACGCCTTTAAAACCGTTTTTACGCATGTAGTCGCGAAGACCCAGAACGCAAGCGCTGTAAACTTCTTCGTCCGAATCTAGTTTTGGAGCAATACTAGAAGTTTTTTGAGAAGAAAGCGAAGTGTCAAAATCAATAAAAGACAAGTCTTCAGCAAACATTGGCGAGCGCTCAAGCAAAGTTCCGTCAGCATCAACAACAAAACTTCCGCCGTCAAAAACTAAATCGTCTTGACCACCAACCTGATTCACGTACACAACTGGAGCATGAACTTCCTCAGCACGCTTTTTAGCCAAGTTCAAGCGCACATGAGTTTTACCTTCCTCGTAAGGAGAGCCGTTCATTGTTATAAGAGCATCAATACCAAGTTCTGCCAAGCGAGCAACAGGTCCGCCATCTTGCCAAATGTCTTCACAAATAGCAAAGCCAAGACGCATATTATTAATCTGCAAAATTTCGCACTTATTTCCGGAAGAGAAAATACGAAACTCGTCAAAAACGCCGTAATTTGGCAAAAAATGCTTATCGTACTGAAGCACTGATTCGCCTTTGTGAAGAACAAGTAGACGGTTACGAGGCTTTCCGGCAGACTCGTCGAAACCAACAGTGCCAACCACTACGTAAAGCTCACCCAAGCCTTCTTCCGAAAGTTTTTTAGCAAGAGACTCTGCAGCTTTTTGCGCGACCGCACGGAAAGTTCCTCTTAAAGCAAGATCTTCAATCGGATATCCGGTTAATGTCATTTCTGGAAACACAACCATATTCGCACCATTATTTGCGGCGCAAGTTGCGTATTTCACCACTTTTTCAACATTGCTATCAATATTTCCAACGCAGGTATCTATCTGCGCTAATGCCAATCGCAAAAAACTCATATTTACTAGTTTAATAGCATGCGTTACGCAATTAAGCGACGTGTTGAAAAACTTATTTTTCCCCAGCCATGCCGTAAGCATGCGGATTAGTAACACGTCATAAATATTACTAATAAGCAAATTGTAGAATTCTTGATTTTTCTGGCCTATATTGAGAACTCGTTACTCGCGAAGGGGAGAAACGTAAAAACAAAATAAAAAAAAAACAAACAACAAACACAACAAACAAACAGGTAAACAAACCAAGGAGAAGAAAATATGCGCAGGATTAAAGTTATTGCATCACTCACAGCACTCGCAGCACTCGCAACTTTTGCTTTAAGCGGATGCGGAAGCACTAAAGGCGCAAACGGCGATGATAAGACAATTACCATAGCAGCAACGCCAACCCCACATGCGGAAATTCTTAACAATGTTGTGAAACCAGTTTTGAAAAAAGAAGGTTACAAGCTTGTTGTTAAGGAATTCACCGACTACGTTCAGCCAAATGCTGCAACCGAAGAAGGTGAAGTTGACGCAAACTACTACCAGCATCTTCCATACTTGGACAACTACAATAAGGAAAAGGGCTCGCACCTGATTTCAATTGCAGGAATCCATTTTGAGCCATTTGGACTTTACCCGGGAAAGACAAAAACCATTAAGGATTTGGCTAACGGCGCTACTATTGCAGTTCCAAACGATCCTTCTAATGAAGCTCGCGCACTTCTGCTTCTTCAGGATGCCGGCTTGATTAAGTTGAAGAATCCAAAGGATGTAAAATCAACAGTTAACGACATTACGAGCAATCCTAAGAATTTGAAGTTCAAGGAGCTTGACCCGTCTGCAGTTCCAACAGCTATTAAGGATGTTGATCTTGCTGCAATGAACGGAAACTACGCTATTCAGGCTGGTTTTAACCCAACTAAGGATCCTCTTACTTCCGAAAAAGTTGGTGGCATTGCCGCTAAAACTTACGAAAACATTATTGTTGTAAAGAAGGGTTCAGAAAAGCTGGCTAAGATTAAAGCCTTGATTAAAGCTTTGAAAACAAGTGCAGTTCGCGATTATATTAATAAGAACTATAAGGGCGCTGTGCTTCCAGTTTTCTAAAGAATAAAAAGTAGCCACATACTGCCACAAGGCGTGTGCTTTGCGGCAGTATTTTTAGTATTTTTTAGTTTGTAATATACGTAGTGTAGATATTTTAGTTAAGTATTGAACTTACCTAAAGTATCCTAAGAATAATAAGCTGTTAGGGAATAAGCATGATTCAGATTGAACATCTTCATAAAAGCTACGGAAAAGGTAGCGAAGCGCATGAAGCATTGCACGATATTAATCTCACCATTGAATCTGGCGAAGTATTCGGAATACTTGGCTCTTCTGGTGCCGGTAAATCTTCATTAGTGCGCTGCATGAATCTGCTTGAGAGGCCAACTTCCGGAAAAGTTATAATTGACGGCAACGATATTAGCGAAGTAAAAGATAAAGAGCTTGCTAAAGTTCGCGCGAATATTGGAATGATTTTCCAAAACTTTAGTCTTTTCCAGCAGCGAACAGTATTACGAAACGTAACTTTTCCGCTTGAACTAAATCACACTCCAAAAAAAGAACGTGAAGAGCGCGCACACTATTTGCTTGACTTAGTTGGCTTGCAAAATCTTGCAGACCGCTACCCTAGCCAGCTTTCCGGCGGGCAACAGCAGCGCGTAGCAATCGCTCGAGCCTTGGCAAATAATCCTTCGATTATGCTTTGCGACGAAGCTACAAGCGCACTCGACTCCACTACAACAGCTCAAATACTTGACTTATTGCGCCGAATTAACCGCGAGCTTAACGTGACGCTCGTTATTATTACGCACTCGTTGGCAGTTGCTAGAAATATTTGCGACCGTGTGGCAATGATTGACGGCGGAAATATTGTGGAATTAGGAGATACTGCAGAGCTTTTCGCAAATCCACAAAGCGATATTTTGCGCACGCTTATTGCAGACGACAAAGTAGAAAATCATAGAAATAAGAAGAGTTTTACCGAAAACTACACACTTGCAAGCGAGGTGAAGTAAAATGCTTGAAACTGTTACACAATTTATTGACAACTACGGCGATTTACTAATTGAAGGCGTGCAAGATACTTTAGTAATGACTTCTGTTGCAACACTTTTAGCTTATGCAATTGGTCTTCCAATTGGTGTGCTGCTTATTATTTCGGACAAAAAAGGCATTTGCCCAAACGCAACTTTAAGCGCTGTTATTGGCTGGATAGTTAATATTGTGCGCTCAGTTCCGTTTATTATTCTTCTTGTTGCTTTAATTCCGTTCACTCGCCTACTTGTTGGCACATCTCTTGGCGTTCCAGGCGCTATTGTGCCGCTTGTTATTACGGCAGCTCCGTTTGTGGCGCGAATTGTTGAACAGTCTTTGGCAGAAGTTGACGGAAGCTTAATTGAGGCTGCGCAAAGCTTTGGAGCAAGCAAGCTTCAAATTGTGTGCAAAGTGCTGCTTTGGGAAGCTTTGCCTTCGCTTATTCGCGGCGCTGCTCTTACATTCATAACGCTTTTTGGTTTTAGCGCAATGGCTGGAACAGTTGGAGCTGGCGGACTTGGAGATATTGCAATACGCTACGGCTACCAGCGCTACCAGTACGATGTTATGACGGTTGCTGTGGTTCTTTGCATTATTCTTGTGCAGATTGTGCAAAGCTTGGGAGATTTTATTTCACGCACTATAAATCACCACGAGCGCTAAAAATTTAAAACTCTAACTTTTAAAACTAAGGCATGTTGTGAAAACTTTACAAGAACGAAGTCTTCGCAACATGCCTTTAATAAAAAGTGCATGTAATCGTGTAAAATGGCTGATAATTCGACATTTGCAGGGGTGCTTTCTTTTAGAAGGCTGAGATAGGCAAAACCTAACCCTTCGAACCTGTTTAGTTAATACAACGTAGGGAGCAACGATTTTAGTATGACCTCGAATTATCCATACGCATCAATGCGTGATCAGTTCAATCTCACCGCCTGCTTTATTGCAGACCCAAAAGCTTGTAATAATCGTCCGCTTACCGATATTGTTGATGATGCTTTGCGCGCAGGAGCAACGTTGATTCGTTTGCACGCAAACAATGAAAGCGCAAAAGAAATCACAACTATTGCTCGAGATATTGCGCAAATTATTGAAGACAATAACAAGTGTGATTCAGTAACTTTTGTTATTGACGAGCGAGTTGATGTTGCTTGGCAGGCTAGAAATCAAAGCATTAAAGTTGACGGCGTTCACTTAGCTCAAAGCGACATGGAACCTCGAGAAGCGCGCGCTTTGCTTGGCGAGGATGCTGTTATTGGTTTAACAGTTGAAACAGAAAGCTTAGTTAAGGTTATTAACGAGCTTCCAGATGGTTGCATTGACTACATTTGCGTAACAGCAATGCGAAACCCAGAAGAAGGGCAAGAAAACTCTACTGCCTCTTACGAATTGGAAGCAAATCACACAACGCTGGACGAAGCAAAAATTAATACGATTTGCTCCGCAAGCGATTTCCCTGTTCTTGTTGGCGGAAAAACTCAGCTTGAAGACGTATCTATGATTGCTCGCACAAAAGCTGCAGGCTTCTTCGTTACAGAACCGATTTATGCTTCGCAAACTCCAGAATCAACAATGCATGATTTTGTTGAAAGCTGGAAGTCGGTTCGCCGAGAAAGCAAGCACGGCTACGCTAAGCGCGTAATTTCTGCAGAAAATAAGGAAGAAAAGTCTGCAGAAACTGCAGAAAAGAAACCAACTTTTATTAACGCTAAAGAAGCAAAAGAAGCAGCAAAGTTAGCTAAGCAGCAGCGTGTAGATATTGCGTCACGCGGATGCACTCAGCGAGACAAGGCTCATATTCGTAAAACTACTCCAGTTCATTTTGAATACGAGTACGGTTCTTACGATTTGGAAGTTCCATACACTGAGATTAAGCTTTCGGATACTCCTGGCGTTGGCCCTAATCCGCCTTTTAAGGATTACAATACTGAAGGTCCAAAGTGCGATCCTAAGGAAGGCTTGGCTCCGCTTCGCCTTGACTGGATTCGCGACCGTGGTGACGTTGTGGAATATGAGGGTCGCAGGCGCAATCTTCAAGACGACGGAAAGCGCGCAATTAAACGCGGTAAGGCTTCTAAAGAATGGCGTGGTCGCACGCATAAGCCAATGAAGGGCGCGGATCATCCGATTACGCAAATGTGGTACGCTCGCCACGGAATCGTAACCCCAGAAATGCAGTATGTTGCAACTCGCGAAAATTGCGACGTAGAGCTTGTTCGCTCCGAACTTGCAGCCGGACGTGCTGTAATTCCTTGCAATATTAACCACCCTGAGGCAGAGCCTATGATTATTGGTTCTCGCTTCTTAACTAAGCTCAACGCAAACATGGGCAATTCTGCCGTAACTTCTTCTATTGACGAAGAAGTTGAAAAGCTTACGTGGGCAACGAAGTGGGGTGCGGATACCGTTATGGATCTTTCCACCGGTAACGATATTCACACCACGCGCGAATGGATTTTGCGCAACTCCCCTGTGCCGATCGGCACTGTGCCAATGTACCAGGCTTTGGAAAAGGTTGAGGATGACGCTTCTAAGCTAAGCTGGGAACTTTTCCGCGACACTGTTATTGAGCAGTGCGAGCAGGGCGTTGACTACATGACTATTCACGCTGGCGTGCTTCTTCGCTACGTGCCGCTTACTGCAAACCGCGTAACCGGCATTGTTTCTCGAGGCGGCTCGATTATGGCTGAATGGTGCTTGCAGCATCATCAGGAAAGCTTCTTGTACACGCACTTTGAAGAATTGTGCGAGATTTTTGCAAAGTACGATGTTGCATTCTCTTTGGGTGACGGCTTGCGCCCAGGTAGCTTGGCTGATGCAAACGATGCGGCTCAGCTTTCCGAACTTATGACGCTTGGCGAGCTTACTAAGATCGCTTGGCAGCATGATGTACAAGTTATGATTGAAGGCCCTGGCCACGTGCCATTCGATACTGTGCGCATGAATATTGAAATGGAGAAGGCGATTTGCCAGAATGCTCCATTCTATACGCTTGGTCCTTTGACTACCGACACTGCCCCAGGATACGATCACATTACTTCCGCGATTGGTGGCGTAGAAATTGCGCGCTACGGCACGGCAATGCTTTGCTACGTAACCCCTAAGGAACATTTGGGATTGCCTAACAAGGACGACGTGAAGCAGGGCGTAATTGCGTACAAGATCGCTTGCCATGCGGCTGATCTTGCTAAGCATCATCCACATGCTATGGATCGCGACAACGCTATTAGTAAGGCTCGTTTTGAGTTCCGCTGGTTGGATCAGTTCAACTTAAGCTACGATCCAGATACCGCAATCGCCTTCCACGACGATACGCTTCCTGCAGAACCAGCAAAAATGGCGCATTTCTGCTCGATGTGCGGACCAAAGTTCTGCTCGATGGCTATTTCGCAAAATATTCGTAAGCGCTTTGGTGGAGCTGCACAGCAGGAGCAGCTTGTTGAAGAAGCTCGAAACCAAGCTATTGCTGACGGCATGAAAGAGATGAGCAAGAAGTTCCAGGAATCTGGCTCGTCGCTTTACCAAAGTGTTAAAGAATAAGCTATAGTAAGCGCGAACTTAAGCGCTGTAGGCGAAGCTTGTGTGAGCTTACAGCGCACGAATTACTTTTTAAAGTAATGAATAAAATACTTACAATGGATAATGCATAACAGAAGAAGGTTGAACAACCGAAGCGAGTTTTATAGCTAGGTTTTGCAAGGAATCTTGCAGGGCTTAACTATA
Source organism: Gardnerella sp. Marseille-Q9691 (assembly GCF_046507715.1). Taxonomy (NCBI): domain Bacteria; kingdom Bacillati; phylum Actinomycetota; class Actinomycetes; order Bifidobacteriales; family Bifidobacteriaceae; genus Gardnerella; species Gardnerella sp. Marseille-Q9691. The sequence continues at coordinate 490,524 of NZ_JBKFXI010000001.1, forward strand.
AAGCTCGCTTTTTTATTGCTGATTTATTTACCAGCTTAAGCTTCACAAAACTTCAACAGAAATAATGCCAACAGGCTCAAGAGGAGCATCAGAGCGATCGGTTGCTACAGACTCGAGCTTATTAACAACAGACTTCGACTCGTCGTCCGCAACTTCGCCGAAAATCGTATGATGACCGTCAAGCCATGGAGTTGGAACGGTTGTGATGAAGAACTGCGAGCCGTTAGTGCCATGCAAACGACCGTCACGACCGCGGCGCTTTCCAGCATTTGCCATAGCGAGCAAATAAGGCTTGTTGAACTTCAAGGATGCGTCAATTTCATCGTCAAACTCGTAGCCAGGTCCGCCAGTTCCGTTACCAAGTGGGCAGCCACCCTGAATCATAAATTCCTTAATAATGCGGTGGAAAGTTAAACCATCGTAAAATGGCTCATGCGAAGGTTCTCCACTGAATGGGTCAAGCCACTCGCGCTCACCGGTAGCTAAGCCAACGAAATTTTTGACGGTTTCAGGCGCTTTGGTATCAAACAGGTTGATTTTAATATCGCCTTCAGAAGTATGCATAATAACTGTAGTCATGTGGCAATTCTCCCATATTTTCGTGACTGTTTCAATTCGTGTTAAATAAAAATATTCGCATACGAAAATGCCCCACTTCGCGGAGTGAAGAAAGATGCGAAGTGGGGCAAGTATTTATTTATTTATTTATTTATTTATTGTCTGGCAAAGCAGCAAGGCTTTACATGCTTTGCAGGCTTTGCAGCCTATCGCCTAGTTGTTGCTGTGGCGAGAAACACCGCGGCGCTTGCTCACGAAGAACGCAGCACCAGCCGCAGCAACAGTAGCAAGCAAGCCAATCACAGACACGTTGCTACCAGTCTTACTAAGCTGAGACACACCACGCTTCAACACCTGAGCGCGCACAGAAGCACGCACCTGAGCCGCATGAGCCTTAGCAGACGCCAAAGCCTTACGAGCAGCAGAAAGCTTCTGAGCTGCAGCATCCACCTGAGCCTGAGTTGCGTTAGGATCAGCCGCAACCTTCTTAGCTTCAGCCAGAGCAGAGTCCAAAGCCGCCTGAGCTTGAGCCACTTGAGCATCAGCCTGCTTCACAGCCGGCGAATTTTCAACCGCAGCATTCACAGCAGCAGAATTTGCGCCATTAGCAGCATTATTGTTGGCGTTAGCAGCGTTGGCGTTTGCGTTGCCAGCATTGTTGTTACCAGCGTTGTTGTTGCCAGCTCCAGCATTACCAGGCTGAGAATCAGCTTCAGCACTATCAATCTGAACGTTCAACTCGCCCTTATCCACAGTAGTAGGGGCATTATCATTCACACCAAAGCCAGAATCCTCATGACCACCAGGAACAGGAGTTGGAAGCGGGCTTGGAGTTGGCTTCAAATCATTCTCAGCCTTCTTCAAATCCTCAGCAGCCTGATTCACCTGATCCTGAGTTGCATTCGGATCCTTATTCACTTCGTTAGCGTGATCCAAAGCGTGATCATAAGCCTGCTTCTTATCCGAAGGAGCATTATTGTACTCATCCGAATTATGAACATCGCTACCATTGTCAATGCCCTGCTGCAAGTGAGACTTATCAACAGAAGGCGTTGGAGTTGGGGTTGGAGTTGGCTCGATTGGTTTCTTGCCTTTAAGAGCCTCTTCAGCTGCCTTAAGCTTTGCAAGAGCCTTATCCAAAGCCTTCTGCTTATTCTCCTTGGTGTCAAGATGATCATCTGTGCCAGCCTGCTTCTTACCGGTCAGCTTATCGATAAGATCCTTAGCCTCTTGAAGAGCCGTATTATAGTTATTCTGCTTTTCTTGAGAATCATACTTATACGCATCGGAAGAAGTAGTTGCAGATTCTTTATCAATCTCCTTTTGCAAATCAGTTGTGTCAACACCATCCAAAGCAAGGCGAGCCTTCACAAGCTTGTCAAGTGCAGCATCGATTTCTTTCTGTTCAGCGGCTTCTTTATCTGCAGTAGAAGTATCAGCAGTCTTGGCAGCATTCAAAACCGTTTGAGCCTCACCCAACACTTTATCAAACTCATCCTTCTTAGCCTTAGAAGACGTGTTGTAAACAGCATTGCCCGGGGTCTTAGGTTCAGTTTCGCTTGGCTTGAACTTCTTATCAGATTCAATCTCCTTGCTTAGAGCATCAGTCTTAAGACCAGCGCTCTTGGCATCAGGATCAATAGCGCGCATTGCTTTAAGAAGGTCGTTGTACAAAGTATTGACTTCAGCAGCACCCTTAGCATCGCCCTTATCAGGTGTGGTCAGAGTTGTTGCATCTTTAAGATAATTATCGAAATCATCCTTCTGCTTCTTTTCATCAGGCTTTGTAGAGTCAAGTTTAGAATACTTGCCACCTTGCTCATTCTTAAAGTCGTTGGCTTTCTTCTTAAGCTCTTCAAGACGAGCCATAGCATTATCGGTGTTTGCAGCGTTGGCAAGCGCATCGTCAATGTCGTCAGAAGTTGTTCCGTCAGCGTTCTTGTGATCAGAAGCATCAGTATCTTCAATAATCCTCTTGAAAGCTTCCTTCTGAGCATTGTTCAAATGCTCGAAGTTGTCAATAGCTTTAAGAGCAGCTTCGATCTTCTTGTGCTTCTTAGCCTGATTGACAATTGCCTCAGGATCACCCTTATGAGTAGAGTGGTCAATCAGATCCTTATACTTGTCTTTTTCCTCTTTAGACAAGCCAGGAATCTTATCGATCTCGCCCTTAGCGTCATTCTTCTCTTTCTCGAAAGCTTTAGCATCAGGATCGTTGGTGTTGCCAGTCGTATCGCGCTTAGGCGTATTCTTCTTGATGTCTCCATTCGCAGCCTCAATCTTAGTATCTACGCCATCAACAGCAGCCTTGATTTGAGAAGGCTTTGTTGCACTGTTAACAGTGTTCTTAGCATCATCGATTGCTTTAGTTGCAGCATCGTATGAAGTTTTAGCGTTCGCTTGCTGTTCAGGAGTCAATGCATTATATGCCGCAACAAGCTCTGCTTTCTTAGCTTCAAGCTTCGCAATACCAGCATTCTTGGCATTCTGCTCGTTAACCGCATTAGCACGCTTAGCAGCATTTAGAGCATCGCGGATTTCAGATGCAGATGCAGGATTTGCTTTCAGCTTATCAGCCAAAGTCTTAAGCGCAGAATCTTCTGCAGGCTTAGTGCCAAGCAACTCGTTGAGAGCAGCGTCCTCATTGTGGTTTGGATCAGACGAATCATCTTTTCCACCCTTACCGTGATCAAGGAAGTAAAGCTGTGCTTCTTTAGCTTCCTTCTTAGCGGTATTAAGCTCACTGAGCTTCTTAGCTTCATCAACAACGCTATTCACGCCATTATCTCCATCAATGCTGTTTGCTTTATCGACCTTAGTCTTAAGAGCATTCTTTTCATCAGTAGACAAATTAGGAAGGTTGTCGATAGCTTTCTTGGCAGCTTCTTTAGCGGCATCAAGCTCGTGCTGCTTCTTTTCGTCGCCACCGCCCTTATTGTTGTTGATGATTCTCTGAACCTCAGGATCAGTGTTATTCTTATTCTTTTTACCCTGTTCTTTAGCCTCATTCAGAATCTTTTGAATACTAGGCTGATCCTTAGCATCCTCAATCTGCTTCTTGTATGCCTTCTTCTGCTCAGGAGTCAAGTTTGGATTACGATCAATAATCTCCTCCGCCTGCTTCTTGAGCTTATCGAGGTCTTCAGCTGATGGAGTTGGCGCAGGAGCTGCCTTCTTCTTGTAGAGCTTATCTTTAGATACCGTGAACAGAACAGTATCGCCATTCTTAAAGTCAGCACTCGCGCTGTCATCATTATTCATGCTCACAGTAGTAATGCCATACGTTGCAGAATCTGACTTAAGCTCCAAGCAGGAAGTACCTGCCTTTGGAGTCCAACCCTTACCTGTTAGAGTTGCAGTGTTTGGAGCAAGGAAGGTAAGATTATCAATCTTATTAGCTTCAGTTGCTTTACTATCGTCGTAATTTGCATGCAAGAATTGCTTAACTGCAGCTTGGAAATCATCGTCAGTCGGTGATGCCGTTGGATTATCAACCCCGTACGGATTTGTATTGTACTTATACACAGACTTTGTGGCATCGGTAAGCTTGCGAATAAGCTCACGAAGCTGCTTCTCATTCATGCCATTGATGGTACCGTCATTCAAGTTTGAAGGGTTATCAATACCAGCTTTAGCAAAATCAGAGTCTTTAAGACCCTCACCTTTGCGCTTTGCCAAAAGTTCCTTAGCTTGCTTCTTTAGATTGTCAAGCGTGTTGTCTTGATGCTGTGCACCGCTCTTTTTAACATACAAATCTTTAGCTTCGATGGTAAACAACGTCCCTTGCATACCAGCAGACCAACCTTCATCTTCCATCCACTGGTGACCATTCACTTGGATGTCATTACCAATCAGCTGTATAGATTTTACAGGTTGAGTATTAGCTGTGCCATCCCAAGCTCCCATATTCACAGTACCTTGCTTTGGAGTCCAGGTTGTTTTAACATTAACGCTTTCAGTGACATTAGCTAGTTCATCATCAGATACGTTATTGTAATTGTCTTTTACAAATTGCTTTAGTGCCTTTACAGCTTCTTGATGAGTTGGGGTTTCCCCATCAATCTCCGTCTTTGTCACCTTATATGTGAAGGTATTGTCCGGATAATCTGGATCGGTATATTTCTTAGTTTCCGTAGAAGGCGTCTGAGACGTTTGATTATTAGCTTTCTGCTTAAAGAACATGCTCATCGGATAAGTCTTATCGTTGTAGCCGTCTGCTTTAAAAGTGACTGTGCCAGCACCAGTGGAATCGACACCATATTCAACAGTTACACCGCTAACTGCACTACCACTTTCAGCATCCTTTGCATAACCAGCTAACATACTCTTAATACTTGTAAGCTGTGAATTATTAGCTCCAGTAGTTATTTCTTGCTGAGTAGTTTTGAACGGATTGAAGTTTACATCCACAATTCTAGTAGGAGTTACTTTAAACTCTTTCTTAGTTACAGCAGGTTGTGGTGGCTGAGGTGTTGGAGCAGCAGCCTTCTTCTTTAAGAACTGCCATGAAGGAATTGTGCTAGTAGAGCCATCAGCCCAAGTGATAATAGCGTTCTTGAAGTCTTTATCAAAGCTTACAGGAGTTTTGCCGTCCTTTTTAGCTTTAGTATAGACATCCAAGTCGGCGTTTGCTTTATCGAAAGCGTCAGTAACCTGTTTCTTTTCAGTTTCGCTTAAGCTTGAAGGATTTACAACATCAATTGGATCTGGCACAACGTAAGGCGCCCAATCGGAGATTTTTGCGCCCTGATACACCAAAGAAGAATAAGGAACTGTGATTGTAGATCCATCAGTATAAGTAATAGTAAGCGTTTGTTTATCGTTATCAAACTTATAAACATCCGAATCTGTCTTAGAAACTTTGTTCAAAAAGTCTTTGCCTGCATTTTCTTTCTTAAACGCAGCAATAATCGCGTTTTGATCATCAGTGCTTAACTTCTGCGGATTGACAACGCCCATCGGTGCAGGATAGATAGGTGGGAACTTAACGTTGTCTTTTTTCTCTTCTACAACCAGCAAATTACCAGGCATGGTAAGAGTTGTATTGTCTTTGAACTTAAGCGTTGCTGTACCGTCTGCACCAACTGTTATATCAGCATTTCCGTCAAGCAAATCCTTGAAGTGTGGAGTTTGTTCATTGGCCTTATTGATCGCTGCCTTAACTTTGTCTTGTTCTTCAGTAGTCAGTGAGTTAACATTCGCAACAGGGGTCTGTGTTGGATACTGAACCTTCAAATGATCCGCAATCTTTGGAACTCGATGAATCTGACCAGTAGCAATATGCCAGTTACCAGCAAAACGGTAAACGCCAGCAGCAAAACGCAAAGGATGCTCATTGCGCTCTTTCCATGCTTTGTCGGTCAGTTCTGCAACGTAGGTCATTTGATAAAAACGCTTACCTGCAGACTCCCAATCAACGAACATGCTTTGCATACCATTAGTGGCATCATAAAAATCTTTCCAATTGCCTGCGGTATTGCCCGTATTATCGTAACCTTTGTTATCACCGCCATCGATGCCAAGCAGCGTTTTCAAACCATTCATAGAAGCAAGCTTGTGCGGATCGGTAATATAGAAGTTGGAAATGCCCTTCCAATCTTTTGGAGTATCTAAGAACCTAATACTTTTATCTGAATCTTTTTTTACACCAGGAGTAATGTGCTTGCTTCCGCCACTTGTAAGCTCTTCAAAACGTCCATATCTAATATCGTGTACGTTTTGTAAACCTTTAGGAACACCGTACCACCACATTGGACGGAATGCCCATTTATCAAATTGTCCATCTTTATTAAGATTTGCAGTGTACTTTACATGCACATACTTGCCAAGAGGATCTTGCTTTGAAACGTCATCGTTTTCAGCATCTTGTGGATTATTGTAATAATGAACTTCAATTTTAATGCGGTCTTTACTATAATCTGCGTCAGACTTGTAACCGTAGTAAATATTGTTTCCGTCAGGGCTCACATAGCCATCAGCATACGCAGGCGCAGGAGAAACGAATACCCCCCCCCCAAGCACCATAGCGCCGGCAAGCATCGCAGCGCACACACTCTTAGAAAGTGGCGCATAAGACGTACTCTTAGCAGACTTAAGTAAATCAGCGAAACTATTTGCGTTAATATTATTCTTCTTCATCATTTCTTTTACTCCGTTTATTCGACCGAGAGATTTTGCGTATTAAATCAAACTCGGCAAATTAGCGTTTTTCCTATCAATTAGTAATATCATACTGCTAAATCACCGTGCCAACGTTTTAATATGCGTTCAGCACAGCAGATTTTTAGCAATCTGAAACCAGCACAAGGGGTATTTTACTCAAAAATTCATACATTTCAAGCATTTTTATATGTGATTTTTGCTACTTTTAGAGCAAAACTAATATTGCGTTATCCATGCGAAAATTAGTTTACGCTTACTTAAGATACGGCTTTAACTCGTTAATAAGCAAACCGTTAGAAGCAACTACGTCATTTTCGCGTCGCCAATGAACGGGGCTTCCATCCCACTGGCAAACCTGACCCTGCGCCTCTAGCACAACCACAGCTCCAGCAGAAACGGCTGGAATATCCCACTGGTGCAAATGAGGCTCAAAGTAAGCGTCGTAAGTGCCGTCTGCCACCTTGCACAAGTCAAGCGAAGCCGGCCCAATGCGCTTAATATCCGCAGGGCAGCCTTCTTCAACAGAAGCAACTACGTCAAGAGCGCGCTTAGACTCGCCCGGTATATAAGACATTCCGTAGCACACAACAGATCCTTGCAAAGTAGAAGTTGTGGAAGGAGTAATCTTCTCGCGCTTTTCTCCCTGCGGAGTTCTACGAATGCGAATAGCACCCTGGCCCTTTGCAGCCAAATAAGTTAATCCCAATGCAGGAGCGTGCACAACGCCAAGCACAGGGCGAGCGGAACCTTCATCGTTAAACTCAAAAAGCGAAACTGTAAGAGTCCACTCTGCCATGTCTCGGTTGAAATTAATAGCGCCGTCAACGTTTCCAACGCACCAAAAACGATCTCCCGGATTGCAATGCTCCGGCCTAGTGCGCCAAAAACCTTGGAAAGGATTCACGTACGTTAAACGGTTTTGAATAAAGCGCACGAGCTTATCACCAAAACCAGACTCCGACTGCATAGGATCTCCCAATGCAATCGACGTCATATCTTGAGGACTTAATTGATCCTGATACGCGTGCTTACCAACGTCTTCCAAAATACGCGCAACTTCAAGCGCAACTTCTCTTAAATTCAACTTACACTCCCTACCTTCGTGCGCGAATTTCAACTTAAATTCCCGAATCTTCTGCGTTCACGCACACTTTTCTCTCAAAAACTAACTGTTATTTTACTCATCAATAGAAAGATTTACCAACACATTTATGCTCTGTGGATAAAAGCTACAGAACTTTCACAAAAATAATCATTAATCATTAATCTTTAATCATTGCTTCATTATTTTACATTGCTTATGTACATTCATCAACTTTTCGCTCTATAAATGCATTAATTCGCATTCAAAAAACGCAATACAGAGCTTAAATCGCGAGTAAGAATACGATAAGGAGTAGCCGCTTGAACCGCTGGTTTTGCGCAAAAAGCCACGCCTAATCCAGCGAATTTAATCATTGAAATATCGTTCGCCCCATCCCCCACGGCAACAGTTTGCTCGCGTTCAACACCAAGATCACTCGCCCAAGCTCGAAGCGCTTCCACTTTTGCGTTAGCATTAACAATATTTCCTAGAACGTTGCCAGTAAGCTTGCCGTCAATCGCCTCTAAATGGTGAGCCACACAAAAATCAATATTCAAACTCGGCAGCAATTCGTCCAAAATTTCGTGAAAACCGCCAGAAACTTCCCCAACTTTCCAACCGTGCGCATGAAGCGCGTCAATTAAAACATTCGCGCCTTTAGTTACGTGAATTTTGGGAATAATATGCTTTTTGCACTCGTCAATGTTTAGGCCGCGAAGCATCTTCACGCGCAAACGCAAGGAGTCGTCAAAAGTGATTTCGCCACGCATTGCGCGCGCTGTAATCGCAGAAAGCTCATCGCCGCATCCAGCTTCTGCACCGAGTAAATCAATAACTTCTTCCTCAATAAGAGTTGCATCAACATCCATAACCAAAAGCCCCGGCTTGGCTAAAGTTGGCAACAGAGAAGAAAAGTTCATGCTCATAATTTTATGCACAATAATTATGCGCAGTATGCTTCGGCAGAAAGCCTTGCTCCGCGCACCCAATCGGCCGCTTTCATAGCTTTCTTACCTTGCGCTTTTACTTCCAAAAGCTCAAGCGCGCCGCTTAAAGTGCCAACCCAAACTTGCTTTTTGCCGGCAAGCAATTTCCCAGGATCAAGCTTCATCAATTCTTCAGAATGCGGATCGTTAGCGTCTGCAGGCTTTGCGCGCAGAACATGCAAAGTAATCGGATCTGCGTTATTCTCGTCGTCCGCATGAAGCTCGCACCACGCGCCAGGATTTGGCGTGCATGCGCGAATTTGACGATCAACCGCAAAAGCTGGCGCATGAAAATCAATGTGAGCATCTTCAACCGTGATTTTTTGCGCAACTTCTTGAGGAGTCTGATCCTGCTCAACTGGCACGATTTCGCCAGTTTCCATGCCGCGAAGAGATGCTGCAAGAAGAGGCGCGCCGTCGATTGCAAGCCTAGAAAGAAGATCGCCGGAATTTTCGTGAGGCTCAATTTTCGTAGTAAACTGCGCCAAAATAGGGCCGCAATCCATGCCGCGCGTAATGCGAAAAACAGTAGCGCCCGTAATATCATCCCCAGCCCAAATTGCGCGCTGAACAGGAGCTGCACCTCGCCATTGCGGAAGAAGCGAAAAATGAAGATTGTACCAGCCGAGCGGCAACGCGTCTAAAACGTTCTGTCGCAAAATCTTGCCGTATGCCACAACCGCCGCAGCTTTAGCCCCAGTTTCGGCAAGCTTATTAAGGAAGTTAGCTTCGTCTTTACTAGGGTCAATTTCGATTACTGGCAAGCCTAGCTCAAGAGCAGCTTGTTTTACCGGGCTTGGAACGAGCTTTCGGCCGCGACCGGTTGGAGCGTCCGGGCGAGTAATAACAGCGCGAACGTCAAAATGCTCACTATCTTTGGCTAGCTCACGAAGAGACGGAACGGCAACTTCCGGAGTGCCTGCAAACAAAATTGGTAATGCCATATTTCCTCTACTATTTTAATAGACGTAAAAATTCGCCTGCAAAATCATAAACAATCTACCGGCAAAATCAGCCTGCAAAAATTATCCAGCAAAATTATCCAGCAAAATTATCCAGCAAAAGCTTCCTTTAATTTACTAAAGAAGCCTTTTCGCTCACCCGACTGCTCGTCAAGCGAATTTTGCTTAACATGCTTTACGTCACCGTCATGCAAATTAGCAAACTTACTAATAAGCGAACGCTCTTCTGCACTAAGCTTCGTTGGAATCTGAACCAAAACATGAACAATAATATTGCCGCGATCTTTAGAACGAAGCTTCGTAACTCCAAGATTTTCAAGAGTTACAGTGTCGTCGCTCTGACATCCAGCAGGAATTTCAAACTTTTGAGGGCCATCAAAAGTTTCGATTTCAACATCGTGACCAAGCACAGCCCAGCTCATAGGAACAGTAATCCAGCAATGCAAATCGTCGCCATTTCGCGTAAACTGCTTGTCGGCGCGAATGTGAATATCAACATACAAGTCTCCAGCAGGGCCGCCGCACTCGCCAACGCTACCCTGAGAAGCAAGACGCAAACGGCTGCCATCTCGAATACCTGCAGGAACGTTCACACCAACTTCGCGAACCGCGCGCACTCGTCCGCGACCACGGCAATTTTGGCACGGATTTTTAATAATTGTGCCGTGACCTTCGCACTTGTCGCAAGGCATTGAAGAAACCATTTGGCCGAGCATTGTGCGCACAACCTTCTGGCAGAAGCCAGAACCGTGGCATTGATCACACTGTTCAGGAGCAGCATTGTCGGCAGAACCGGAACCGCTGCAATCTTGGCACACTCCAAAAGCAGTTATGCGAACGCTCACATTTCCGCCAAAAATAGCCGTTTTCAAATCAATCTTAGCTTCAGCTAAAGAGTCCTCACCAGGCTGAACCCTAGAAATTGGTCCTTGAGAAGTTCCAAAAGAGCCACCGAAGAACTGGCTGAAAATATCGCCCATGCCCATGTCTGCAAAGCCCGCGCCTGAAGCTCCGGCACTTCCAGCAGAAGGATCGTTAGGGTCGACTCCCATATCTACCATTCGACGCTTTTCTGGATTAGAAAGCACGTCGTAAGCTGCGTTTACTTCCTTAAACTTTTCTTCAAACTCAGCGCCTGCAATATCCGGATGATACTTGCGGCTCATCTTACGGTAGGCTTTGCGAATTTCGTCGTCACTAGCGTTATGGTCAACACCTAAAATCTTGTAGTAGTCAGTCAATTAATTCCCCTTTTACCTTTTCCTAAATTATTTTTGCATAAGGCACAGCCAGCTATAATGCAGCTAATTTTTAAGAATTTTCGGATATAAACGAATTAAGGTATCGCGCAACAGCTTTAACAGCCGTCATCGTTGCCGCATAATCCATGTGAGTAGGGCCGATTGAGCCAATAAACGCGGAATCAGAATCTTCATTGTAGCCGTAAGCGCTTGTTACAACAGAAGCATTAAGCAAGCCCGGAGTGTGCGTTTCTGAGCCGATTGCAACACTAACGCCGCTTTCGCAATCGCTTGCTTCCTCGCTTAGCGAAGTCATAAGTCGCATAATAACAGCCTGCTCTTCAAGCGCGTCAAAAAGAGAAGCAAAATCGCCAATACTTTGCCTATGCGCAAGTTGGGAAGCTCCAGCCATATACAAGTCGTGAGTGTGTTCTCCGTCGTGCATTTCTTTTAAAGCGCTAGAAAGCTGACTAATAATTTGCAAAGCTGACGCTAAATCCTTACGATTTGCGAGAGCATAAACGCGCTTAGAAGCATCTAAAAGAGACGCTCCAACGCAACACTCGTTAACCATATTAACTAAATGCAATAAGTCGTCTGGATTTATGTTAGAAGCTTGAATCATGTGCTGGGCTACGCCTCCAGCGTCTGTAATTACAACAACAAGAAGCATAGAAGACGATACTTGAACAATCTCAATTCTTTTTACTTTTGATTTAGATAATGCTGGAGATGCGACGAGAGCAACTTGACCGGTAATACTTGCAAGAAGACGCGCAGAACGCTGCAAAGTATCTTGCAAACTAACAGATCCGCTTAAAAAGTTTCGTATAGCGCGACGCTGAGGTTCAGAAAGCGGAATAATAGCAGCCATGCCGTCAACAAAATAGCGATACCCCTTTTGGGTAGGAATGCGTCCTGCAGAAGTGTGCGGCTGAACAAGGTAGCCTTCTTCTTCCAAAGCCGACATATCGTTACGAATAGTCGCAGAACTTACTCCAAGCTGGTGATGCTTTGCAAGAGCTGCAGAACCAACAGGCTCTTGAGAACGAATATAATCCTCCACAACTGCGCGCAAAATCATCATGCGTCGTGACTGCATTACCGCTCCTTATAAATAACAAATACGTCTAAATACTATATTTTTAATATTTATATTTCTAATATTTCTAATATTTTTTAGTATTTCTAATATTCTTATAATAGTCTATTTCTTAGCACTCAACAGAGCATAAAAGCAAACTATTAGCAGAACTCAAAAGCAAACTCTCAACAGAACATAAAAGCAAACTTTTGACACACTTTGTAACATATTCGTCGCGCGCGAAAGATAGGATTGAAGGGCAATGAGAGGGTAAAAAGCCAGCGTAAGCTGTGCTTAAAAACCCGGATTATTGGAAGGAAAGTAGATCACATGACCGATTTCAACTGGTCTGCATTAGACGAGCGCGCCGTAAAGATGGCGAAGGTTCTCTCGGCTGATGCTGTTGAGCGAGCAGGACACGGACATCCTGGCTCCCCTGTTTCATTGGCACCAATTGCGTACACCCTGTACCAGCACTTCATTAAGCACGATCCTGCTGACCCAAAGTGGGCCGGCCGCGATCGTTTTATTCTTTCTGGCGGTCACGCTTCGCTTACGCAATATGTGCAGTTGTTCTTCTCTGGTTACGGCTTGACTCTTGACGATCTCAAGTATTTCCGTGGCGGCGCTGACACGCGTACTCCAGGCCACCCAGAGTATGGCTTAACCCCAGGCATTGAAATGACCACCGGCCCACTCGGCCAGGGTCTTGCCTCTGCTGTTGGTTTCGCTTACGGCCAGCGTTTTGAGCGCGGTCTTCTTGACCCAGAAGCTCCAGCCGGCACTTCCCCATTCGATCACAAGGTATGGGTTATCTGCGGCGAAGGCGACGTTGAGGAAGGCGTTTCTTCTGAAGCTGCTTCCTTGGCTGGAAACCAGAAGCTCGGCAATTTGACCGTAATCTTCGATGCAAACCACATTCAGATTGAAGGTGACACTAAGCTCACCTTCTCTGAAGATATTCTTGCTCGTTACCGTGCATACGGTTGGTACACCGATGAAGTTAGCTTCATCCAGCCAGACGGCTCCTACAAGGAAGACGTTCAGGCTTTGGCTGCTGCTATTGAAAAGGCTCAGGAAGTTACCGACAAGCCTCACTTCATTAAGGTTAATACTTTGATTGCTTGGCCAACCCCAGGCAAGACAGACAACGAAGCTTCCCACGGCTCCAAGCTTGGCGAAGAAGCTGTGAAGGGCTTGAAGGAACTTTGCGGTTTCGACCCAGAAGTTTCGTTCCCAATCGACGAAGAAGCTTTGGCTCACGCTCGCAAGGTTGCAGAGCGCGGCTTGGCTGCTCACAAGGCTTGGGATGAAGCTCTTGCAAAGTGGGCTGCCGCTAACCCAGATAAGGCTGCTCTTTACGAGCGTCTTAAGGCTGGCAAGCTTCCAGAAGGCTTCGACAAGGCTATTGACGACTTGGTTGCTGGATTCGAAGTTGGCTCTAAGGTCGCTACCCGTAAGGCTTCCGGCGCAGTTCTTAACGCAATTGCTGCTGTTATGCCAGAACTTTGGGGCGGTTCCGCTGATTTGGGCGGCTCCAACAACACCAACATTAAGGGCGCTGACTCCTTCGGTCCATCCGAAGACGCAACCCGCACTTGGCCAAACGTTTCCGAGCACGGCCGTCAGCTTCACTTCGGTGTGCGCGAGTTCGCAATGGGTGCTATTACCAACGGTATTTTGCTTGGTTCTGACACTCGCCCATTCAACGGCACCTTCTTCCAGTTCTCCGACTACGAGCGCCCAGCAGTTCGCTTGGCTGCTTTGATGGAGATTCCAAACCTCTACGTTTGGACCCACGATTCCGTAGCTTTGGGCGAAGATGGTCCAACTCACCAGCCAATCGAACACTTGGCTGCTTTCCGCGCTATTCCTCAGCTTGAGGTTGTGCGCCCTGCAGACGAGTACGAAACTGCTGAAGCTTACCGCTACTTCTTCGAGAAGAAGAACAACTACCCAACTGCCATGATTTTGACCCGCCAAGGCGTTCCAACCCTCGCTGAGACTGCTGAAAAGGCTCGCGAAGGCGTGAAGCACGGCGCTTACGTTTTGGTTGATTGCGAAGGCACTCCAGACGTAATCATCATGGCAACCGGTTCCGAAGTTCAGTGGGCTGTTGCCGGCGCCAAGACTTTGGCTGCTGAAGGCATTAAGGCTCGCGTTCTTTCCATGCCATCCCTCGAATGGTTCGAAGAGCAGGACGAAGAGTACAAGGAAGCAATCCTTCCAAAGTCCGTCAAGGCTCGCGTTTCCATCGAAGCTGGCTTGGCATTGCCTTGGTACAAGTATCTTGGCGATTGCGGCAAGGCTGTTTCTATTGAACAGTACGGCTTGCAGGGTGACGGCGGTCAGAACATGATCGACTTGGGCATTACTGCTGAGCACGTAGTAGAAGCTGCTAAGGCTTCTATCGAAGAAGCTCGCGCCTAAGATAGCTTGGCAAAAAGCAAGTAAGCAAAATAAAGCTTGATGTATCAAAATAAAATTGGTATGTCACAAAACTAGAAGTGCTAACGAAACACTTCACAAGAGACAGCGACGGCGTGTTGATGCCGAGCTACCGTTGGTTCGACATCAACCGCTGTTTCTTGTAAAAACGCCAAAATACCGACGTGCCCCAATTGGTGGAGCACAGTGTTAAGGAGATAACATGACTGAAGCAACGCAGCGCACTAGCGATTCCGGCGTTTCTATTTGGTTGGACGATTTGTCCCGCACCCGCATTGAGTCCGGCTCTTTGCAGGATTTGATTGCTAACAAGAATGTTGTTGGCGTTACCACCAACCCATCCATCTTCCAGAAGGCTTTGAGCCAGGTTGGCCCATACGATGCACAGCTTAAGGAACTCGGCAAGGTCGACGTTGAAACCGCTATCCGCGAGTTGACCACCACCGATGTTCGTAACGCAACCGATATCTTCCGCGAGATCGCTGAAAAGACCGACTTCATTGACGGCCGCGTCTCCATCGAAGTTGACCCACGCTTGGCTCACGATACTGCTAACACTGAGAAGCAGGCTGAAGAGCTTTGGGCAAAGGTTGATCGTCCAAACGTTATGATCAAGATTCCAGCAACTTTGGAAGGTCTTCCAGCTATCACCGCTACCCTTGCTAAGGGCATTTCCGTGAACGTAACCTTGATCTTCTCCCTCGAGCGCTACGAGCAGGTTATCGACGCCTTCATCGAAGGTATTGCTCAGGCAGATGCTAACGGCCACGACTTGAAGCACATTGGTTCCGTAGCTTCCTTCTTCGTCTCCCGCGTTGATAGCGCTGTTGACAAGCTCCTCGAAGCTAACGGCTCCGCTGAAGCTAAGGCTCTTGAAGGCAAGGCTGCTGTTGCTAACGCTCGCTTGGCTTACGAACTCTTCGAGAAGAAGTTCGCAGCTGATCCACGCTGGGCTGCCCTCGAAGCTAAGGGCGCTAAGAAGCAGCGTCCACTTTGGGCTTCTACCGGCACCAAGAACGCAGCTTACTCCGACTGCAAGTACGTTGACGAGTTGGTTGCTGAGCATGTTGTGAACACCATGCCAGAAAAGACTTTGAACGCTCTTGCTGATCACGGCAACGGCGCTGCTTCCGTTAAGGGCACTTACGAAGAGAGCCACGCTGTTATGAACAAGCTTGCTGAGCTTGGCATCAACATCAAGGACGTTACCGACAAGCTTGAGGCCGACGGTGTTGCCGCCTTCATCAAGTCTTGGGATTCCGTGATTGCTGACGTACAGTCCGGCATCGATCGCGTAAACGCCTGATTTTGCTAATCGTCTGATAGCGAAACTGCTAATCAGCGAAACTGCTAATCAGCGAAACTGCTAAATAACGAAAACCGCACCTTGCGTATGGATTAAAACCTGCGCAGGTGCGGTTTTTGTTTTGTGTTTTTATCAATCGTAATAAAATAATCTACCCACTGTTACTTTCTCAGCTAATAAACTGAGAAAGTAACAGTAATAAGCAAAACACCGTTACTAACGCAGTCAACCAACTGAGAAAATAACGGTAATAAGCAAAACACCGTTAAAAACTCAGTAAACCAACTGAGAAAATAACGGTAATAAGCAAAACACCGTTAAAAACTCAGTCAACCAACTGAGAAAGTAACGGTGATTACTTGCCAGAAAGAGTTCGCCAGCGAGATTTGGTTAAAACGTTGCGATGGCGCACGCGAGTTTCGTAAGCGAGCGCTTAGAGCGCGAGCATCATCTCACGTTTGTGGTCACCCAAACAAACCGTCGATTCGCTACTTAAGCGAGCTCCAATCAAACGGCTGCTCAACAAGATAGTACGCATTGCTATCATCCGGCGCAGGCGCAAACGGCACAGGCTTATGCTTGCTAGTCGGCACAAACGGATTATCTGAGGTAGAATACTCGCCATCAAACGGCACAACAGTTTCTTTGTACAGCTTCGGATCCCTACGCAAAATAAACGGACGGTTAGGATCAGGCTGCGTTTTACCTTTGCCTTTAAAATATCCGCTACTTTCCAGCTCATTAAGTTTTGCATTCACCGGAATTGCAACGAAGAAATCGGTCATTCTATAGCTCATTCCGGTCCACTTCTTATGATTGTGCAAATCCATAAATAGAGACAGAACATCGCCATCGTAATTCTTCAGATGACCAGCTTCACACACTTTTTGATCTAAAATAGGCAACAAATACAAATCATCACCGCAATAAGGCACACCAAGCGACTGATAAAATTCAATAGCGCCAGTATCTCCAGCTATAAGATGATTATGCATAAGATCCTTCATATGCGGATCAAGCTTTTCTCCACTAGTAACTGACGCAGAAGAAATAACGTCTAGAATCATTTGCATTAAATTATCTGTTGACATTTCAAGCGTATTGGGAGTGTAGCTACGTAATATTCGGTCAAATGACGAACTAAAATCATCACCCGGATACCCGTTTATAGTATAGATGCGTGTTTCCTTCTGATATTCGTTAGGAGTATAAATATTTGTTGCTCCCAAATTTATGCAGTCACCGGATTTAGTGCACCAAGTTCCAAGCAAAGGCTCCATAAATCCTATAACTTGTAGTTTTGTATTGCCCTTTTTATACTCTAAAGACTTACCTTTCATATCCGTTGCAATAGCAGTTCTTGCGCCAGACGCGTCAACGCCATAGAGAAGATCAATATGACCTCCAGTAAATTGCGATCCAAGCGAAGGATAAGTTCCCATAATTTTGCCTATCATTTTTTTAGACGCAAAATGAGGCTTTAAAGTAATATCGTTAAAACCAAGAGAGTTGAGCTTTTCCTTGGCTTTATCTTTATCCATGCCGAATATATTTACAGGAATACCCTTGTTTTTGCTTGCGACGGCAAGATTGATAACGCCCTTATTACCATTTATAACGGAATAGCCTGGCATAGGCTCGGAGCCAATCACTTCCCCAGTCGGCTTATTATCGACAACAACATTGTGGACTTTTACTTCCACGCCCATCTTTTTAAGAATCTTAGTAACTGAACCAACTTTTTTGCCAACTATGCCTTCAGATGGCACGCCCGGGCCTTTGGACTGAACAATCGTAACAGGAATAAATTTAAGCACTGAATTTCCAGGATTCGTACCGTCAAGTCTTAAGAAACTTCCGCGCTTACGCTTGTTAAATTCGCCTTTAATTCTTACGCTTAAGCCCTGCTTTTCGAGCTTTTTAGTCATTTTTGTAATGCTTGTGCGCGCAAATTCAGAAGCATTCGGCAGCTTAACTTTGTTAAGCTCAAAATAAAGAAATGTGCCAAGAGCAGCAGCAATAACTATTGAAACAGCAACAACAACTGCTATTATTACCCTCGTTTTATCTACTTTGTGTACTTCGCGATTTTCGCTATTTTCGCTATTTTCGCTATTTTCGCGATTTTTGCGGTCTTCATTTTGCGGAAGATTGTGCGAAGGATCTTGCGAAGAATCGTACGGAAGCTGCGGGTATTCCGGTTGATTGACAAACTGAGGCTGCGAATCTGCAGGCTGATTATTTACTGGAGCGCCACAATTTTCGCAAAATGACCAATTATCTTCAAGAGCGCTACCACACTGTATACAAAACGCCATAACACACCTTCTTTGCCGGCACCTTCTTTATTGGCGCCTCATATGCTCTCTTTACAAAGACCAATATACTCCAACCGCCAAAAAATGATGCGAGCCACGCAACAGCGTTACTAACGCAGTCAAGTATCTGAGAAAATAACGGTAATGGGCACAACACTGTTAAAAACTCAGTCAACCAACTGAGAAAATAACAGTAATAAGCAAAACACCGTTAAAAACTCAGTCAACCAACTAAGAAAATAACAGTAATAAGCAAAACACCGTTAAAAACTCAGTAAACCAACTGAGAAAGTAACGGTAACGCTAGAAAACAAATGCCAAGGAAACTTACTGCAAATGCTCAACAGCAGCTCTCAGTCAGGTCGTCGCGATCACAGAAACTCAGCCATAACAATCGGCAAACATTCAATCGCACCAACGCACTGATAGTCTTTAGTGTAAATCAGCAGCTCGCGCGCAATACGCGAAGAAAACTTGCGCGAGAAAACATCAAGCGAAGCATGAGTTTTATAGCCAGAACTTTTCACTTCAATCGGCACAATTTTATTATTTTCCGCAATCAAAAAATCAATTTCGTAATTGCTCCTGCCACGCTTTTCCGTACTAATCGCAGCACCAACACTTGTGCCATCACCACTTGCTAAATCGCCTTCGTCAATCAGATCCTCCGCAAAAGTGTGATAATACAACTCGTGCCCATGCGCACTCAAGATTTGTGCAACCATATTCTCATAAACGTACCCAAGATTCGCTTGCAACTTACCGCTCAACAATCGCGCGTAAATATCATTGCTCGTAAACGACTTATCCTTAAAAGCCAGCGTAATAAACAATCCAGTATCCGCAAGAAAAAGCTTAAATTTAGTCAAATCCTTATATTGAGCCATTCCTGCAGAAGGGTCAGAAGTATGATTCGCAATGAGAACGGTTCCGGAATCCTTTAGCTGTGCGAGTTGCTCAAGAATATCATCCGCACCTTTCCCAGCAAGAACACTAGAAACGTGGTATCGCGACGTGTTAGACATGAGTTGTGCCGGAATAGCGTCGAAAATCGCGGAAATTTTACCAGTTGCGTCAATCTTCCTAAAATCATCCTCATAAAGTGAAAGAATATCTCGTTTCACTTGATCCACAGCACTAAAATCGTTAGTTTCAATATAACTTTCTACAGATTGCGGCATTCCGCCAACCAGCATATAAAGACGAAAATCTCTCAGAATCTTCCTGTATGCAGCCTGACCGATTGGCTTTTTAGAAGCATATAGTTTACGCAGAAGCGGAATCGTAACTTCATCACCAAGCGCTCGAGTGAACTCCTCATAATCCATTGGGTACATTTTCAACTTGTGTTCTTCGCTCGGAATAAGAATATCCTTAACATTTTTATGAATAGAAATTAGCGAACCGGTTTCTATATAGTCGTATTTGCCGTCGCTTACTAAAGCTTTTATGGCTTGACGCGCTTTGGGGCAAAGCTGTACTTCGTCGAAAACAATGCAAGATTTTCGCTCTTTTAAGCTTGTTTTGTACGCTAGTTGCAGCTGCAAGAAAATATAGTTTACGTCCGAAAGATCGTCGAAGAGTTCCTTTACTTCTTTCGATGCGGTGTAAAAGTCAACAATAATGTAGCTTTCGTATTCATTTTGGACGAATTCTTTTACGATTGTCGATTTGCCTACGCGACGCGGGCCTTCGATAAGCAGCGCTGTTTTACCGTTGGACTCACGCTTCCAGGCGAGCATTTCGGAGTAGATTTTGCGTGGGAATTTGAGGGTTGATTTGCTACGCGACTCGCTACGTGTTTCACTACGCGACTCGCTACGTGCTGCGTCTGACGATTGTCGCATGAGGTTACGCTGAGTTTTAGATGATGTATTACCTTCGTAAACCATTGCAATTCCGCCTTTCTTCCCAAAATCGACAATTTTATTTTAGCAGATTACCCCAAAATCGACAATTTTTATTACCGTAATTTACCCCAAAATCGACAATTTTATTTCGCAAATTTACCCCAAAATCAGCATTTTACTACTCTAATATGCAATAAGCACAGGTACATATGCGCTGTACCTTCAAAAGTTACTAACGCAGAAAGCATACTGCACTAGTAACGATAATAAGCACAACACCGTTATTAACGCAGAAAGCAAACTGCACCAGTAACGAAAGGTGTGTTATTCGCAATCTACTAAAAGGTTTGAATTAAGCCAGTTAGCAACGCCGTCGTTGTTGTTGGAAGAGCAAATCTCGTCTGCAATCGCAAGCAAACGCTGGTTACTATTCGCAACCGCAACACCGTATCCTCCGGCGCGAAACATATCGATATCAATAATATCGTCGCCAAAAACAACAGTACGGCTAGGCTTCACACCCAGACGATCGCAAATAACGTTCAAAGCATGACCTTTGTTTGCAAGAGGATTCGTAAGCATCCACAACACGTCTTCGCTAATATGCAATGAAAAATCGCTCGGAAGAATACGCTGAAGCTGCTCCTTCTCGCAATCTCGCGGCACAATAATGATTTTGTCTGCAATGCCGTGCGGAACGTTAGAAAAATCGGTAATAATAAAATCCTGCTCGTTCCAAAGCATACGAACATCAAAATTAGTGTAACGAACGTCGTTCATCACAATACCAAGACGGAGCGTAGGGATTTTATCAAGCAATCGCAAGCAAACATCAGCAGCAAGATTAGAGTCAAAACCAAAGCGAGTAAGAGTATCAATGCTTCGCTGCGAAGTAAGATCACTAATAGTACTATGCGCGCAATCAAAATCAATAAGAGCACCGTTTAGATACGCACAAACTTGAGCATTCAAATCGTGAACAAAATCAAAAGCACTTCCAACAGGACGAGCCGTAATAATAGCAAGCGGAATACCAGATTCGCGCAAACGCTTAGCAGCGCTAACAGTTTCTTGGCTTAAATATCTGCCTTCAAAAGTTTGTGAATCATGAAGCATAGTGCCATCAAGATCGGCAATAATGAGCGATGGAGAAAAACGAAGCATACGTACCTCAATGTTTAATGCGCGCACAATCAACACAATGCGTTTTAATAAAATAAAAGCGCGCAATCTTTCGACTACGCGCTTAAAAGAATACTTAGATAAGTGAGAACTTAGTCATTAAGTTCAAAATAACAATTACCGCAACCCAAATCAGTGCAATAATCACTGTCCAACGGTTCAAATTCTTTTCTGCAACACCAGAACTACCGGCGTTCTTCGTTAAACCGCCGCCGAACATGTCGGAAAGGCCGCCGCCCTTGCCCTTGTGCATCAAAATTAACAGTGTGAGCAAAATGCTAGTAAGCACAAGCAATACCTGCAAAACGATTTTCAGAGCGGACACAAGTAACCTCCTGTCTTAGAGTACCCGACTAATCTTAATAAGAACCGTTGACCTATAGACGCGATTGTGCTGCGGTGAGTCGCACAATATTCGACAACTCCTCTGCATCCAAAGAAGCTCCGCCAACCAAAAATCCGTCAACATCAGGCTCAGCAATAAGACTTGCAGCGTTGGAAGAAGTCACAGATCCGCCGTAAAGAATACGAACAGTATCCGCAACGTCACTTCCAAAAGTTGCGCGCAAATCTTCGCGAATAGCAGACGCCGCTTCCTGCGCCGACTGAGCAGTAGCAACCATGCCCGTGCCGATTGCCCACACAGGTTCATAAGCAATAATCAAGCGCTTAGCTTGTTTTGTGTCCAAATCGCGCGTTACGTCATGAACCTGACCAACAGCAAAATCAAGCTCAATACCCTGCTTGCGTTCCTCAAAACTTTCGCCGACGCACAAAATTGGAGTCATTCCAGCAGCAAGAACCGCACGCACCTGGTCTACAATATTCGCATCGTCTTCCGGATGATACTTTCGGCGCTCAGAATGCCCAACAATAACCATTGAGCATCCAAGACTAGCAAGCATATCTGCAGAAACATCGCCTGTAAAAGCGCCTTGAGCAGTAACGGAAACTGCTTGCGCTCCGTACAATATTGGCAGACGATCAGACTCAACAAGAACCTGCACGCTTCGTATAGAAGTAAAAGAAGGCATAAGAGCCACTTCGCAATCGCGGTAGTCGTAGTGCGCGTCACGCAAAAGCCACGCAAATTTTTGTATAAAATGCGTTGCTTCGCGGTGATTGAAGTTCATTTTCCAATTACCTGCGACTAGCGGCTTTCTTTTAACAACCATAATCACCCTTAAAAATTGAGGATTGAAGATTAATAGTATTACGCAATATTTTACGCGAATTAGTATTATGCCGACTCCGATTTACAAAAGATTCATAAAATCGAAAGCCGGCATAATTGAAAACATTTAGTTTACTTACGACTTGCGTAAAATTTATTTACGACTTGCGTAAAGCTTATTTACTCAAGCACGCTCAAGCCTGGAAGAGTCTTGCCTTCCAAGAACTCGAGGGAAGCGCCACCACCAGTGGAGATGTGTGAGAAGCCATCTTCCGCAAAGCCAAGATTACGCACTGCGGAAGCAGAATCGCCGCCGCCAACAATGGTGAAAGTACCGTTCTTAGTTGCGTCAACCAAGCCCTGAGCTACAGCACGAGTGCCAGCAGCAAACTCTGGAACTTCAAACACACCCATAGGACCGTTCCACACAACAGTCTTGGAATCGACAATCTTGTCGTGGAAAAGCTTCTGAGAATCAGGGCCAATATCCAAGCCCATCTTGTCCGCTGGAATAGCGTCAGCTGGAACAACTTCTGGAGCAACAGGAGTATCTCCTGCTGGGAAGCCAGCGTTCACAACAATATCGGTTGGAAGAACAAGCTCAACGCCGTTCTTCTTAGCGGTTTCAATGTAGCCCTTAACTTTTTCGAGCTGATCTTCCTCAAGCAAGGAAGTACCAACTTCGTGACCCAAAGCCTTGAGGAAGGTGAACACCATGCCGCCACCAATAACAAGACGATCAGCCTTAGAAAGCAAGTTTTCAATAACGCCAAGCTTGTCGGAAACCTTGGAGCCGCCGAGAACAACAGTCAAAGGACGCTCTGGATTTTCGGTTGCACGAGAAAGTGCCTTAACTTCCTTTTCAACAAGCAAGCCGGCAGCTGCTGGAAGATCTGCAGCAACATCGTAGTTAGAGCCCTGAGCGCGGTGAACAACACCGAAACCGTCGGAAACAAATACGTCACCAAGAGCCGCAATCTTCTTAGCGTAAGCTGCGCGCTCGGAAGCATCCTTGCTGGTTTCTTCTGCGTTAAAGCGCACGTTTTCAAGCAAAACAACGTCACCGTTGTTCATTGCGGCAACCTTAGCTTGTGCATCCTCACCGTAGGTGTCTGCAGCCAAAGCAACTTTCACGCCGAGAAGCTCACCTAAACGAGCTGCAACTGGAGCCAAAGAAAGCTCTGGAACAACCTGACCCTTTGGACGACCAAGGTGAGCCATCAAAATCACCTTCGCACCCTGCTCGCGCAAAGCCTTAATTGTTGGCAAAGCAGCACGAATACGACCATCATCGGTAATCGTAGTACCCTTGAGAGGAACGTTAAAATCTGCGCGAACCAAAACGCGCTTGCCGCTCAAATCTCCCAAATCTTTCAGTGTCTTCATTGGTATCCTTTCCAGATCTATTGGCTTACCATACTGGCTTAATGCGTTCAAAAAGACTTAAAATCAGCCTAAACATTAACTCAATGCCGTGTGCAATTATACCGCAAGTCTTCAACAATCCCCTATGAGCCACGCAGCTTTGCATCAATGCTTCTGAGAGCATTTATTCCTATTGATTAGCGGCACTAGCATTATTGCTGCCGCACACGCCACGCCAAGAATAATTTCCCAACCTCAAAACCACCCGCAGCTTAATTTCGCTACTCTAGTTGCACTTAGTAAACCATGCACTTTGCGTAACTTTCTGCACGAGTCTATGAGTTTTGTGTTGCGGTTTAGTGTGTTGAGAGGCTGGAAAAATTGTGTTCAGTGCTAAAAGAGGACTGAGAAGCTACATTCTTGAAGAAAGGCGAACACACTAAACTCTTTTGGCAGCCAGAGCGCCCGAAGGACGGGACGCACGCAAACACAAATTTTCTAGTCTCGTCAAAGCAAAAGAACAAGAACGTCAGTCAAAACTCATAGACGTAACTCAAGAACATCACAAGCAAAACAGTTACGCACACAGACCAAGCAAAATCAAAATTAAAGCTGCTGCATGCGCAACTTCTCAACCTTCGCCGAAAGCTGCAAAAGTCTACGAATTCGTCCTGCAATAGCATCCTTCGTAATTGGAGGATCAGCCAAATGACCAAGCTCTTCCAAGCTTGCGTCACTGTGCTCCAAGCGAAGCTTTCCAGCCATCAGCAAATTATCTGGAATATCGTCGCCCAAAATGTCGAATGCGTGACGAACTTTTTCGCAAGCTTCGGCAGCAGCTTTTGCGCTACGTCGCATATTTGCATCGTCAAAGTTTGCAAGACGATTAGCTTTTCCGCGGGCTTCACCGTCTGAGCGCTTGCCTGTCCATTCGCGAGCAGAGCGAGGAGCTCCGATTAAGTTCAGCATGCGTTCGATTGCGTCGGAATCGCGCAAGGTTACACGCTCGGAACTGCGCACTTGGCGAGCTTTAGCTGTAATACCTAAGCGAGCTGCCATAGTTTGCAAAGCGTTTGCAGCTTCGTGAGTTGGGCACACGACTTCCAAGTAGCTTGCTTTGCCAGGATCGGAAATTGCGCCATGAGCTAGGAATGCACCACGCCATGCTGCCTTAATTTGAGCGATACTTCCGCCGATAATTTCTGGGGCAAGGCCTGCAACAATGCGCATGCGACGGTCAAGTAAACCAGATTGTAGTGCTAATGCTGCAGCACCGTGATCAACAACTACGTCGTAACGAAGAACAGTACCAGTTGGAGTCTGACGCGAAACCTGCGAAATGGTCGCCTCGCGCTGGAAGTGCGTCTTTAAGACCTCTACAAGCCACTGTGCGGAACGCTGAGAGTCAAACTGAGCGCGAATCACAGCTTGGTTATTTACTGGCCTTAAACCGCCAGCAAAGCGCATCATAGCTGCCGCTTGAGCCATAATGACCGTCGGGAGCTCATTGTTGTTGGAAACGAGTTCATTTTTGACGTCGTCAAGAAGAGCCAAGGGACAACCTCCTACTTTTGTTCTTCTTAAAATATGCGTGCTGTTGGATACTCGCATGATGCGTTTGAACACGACATGCCCGGCTTTCTGTGATACAGAATACGTTGGACATTTTAGCGTTATTTGCACACGTTTGCATATACTTTTAGCACAAAATTTTTGCGTTTACTAAATTACTTGTTTTATTACTTACTTTATTACCTACTACCTGCGCTGCAATTCGCGTGCAGATACCGTAACCTGCAAACCGTGCAATCGCAAGCGTCTTGCAAGCTCAATGCTTGTAGCAACTGAGCGATGCTGCCCGCCTGTGCAGCCTACTGCAATCGTAACGTAATGCTTATCTTCTTTAGCAAAACCGTCGATAGCGGTAAGCAGCGCCTTTTCGTAAGAGTCCAAAAAAGCGACTGCTGCAGGATTAGAAAGCACGTAATCGCTTACAGCTTTGTCTTTTCCAGTTAAATCACGAAGAGCCGGAACCCAGAATGGGTTAGGCAAAAATCGCATATCAACCACAAAATCAGCGTCCATTGGCATGCCGTACTTAAAGCCAAAGCTGAAAATGTGCACGGCCACAGTGGAAGAGCCTTTGCCAAGTAGACCTTCGTAAAGCTTGGTTGAAAGTTGATGAATACTAAGAGTTGAAGTATCGATAATAATATCCGCGCAATCTTTCAAATGGCTGAGCAACTCTCGCTCTTCTAAAATGCCGTCAATAAGTCTTCCGCCGCGCTGCAAAGGATGAGGCCTTCTAACGGACTCGTAGCGTTTAATAAGCACGGAGTCTGAAGCGTCTAAGAACAAGATTCGCGTTTTTACGCCAAGCTCGTCAATATGCGCAAGAACCGCAAACAGGTCGTCGAAATATCCTCTAGAGCGCACGTCAATAACAGCAGCAAGCTTATGCACTTTTGATCCGGATGACGTCATCATATCTACCAGAGGTATGAGCAGTTTTGGAGGGAGATTATCAATAACGTACCAACCCATGTCTTCCAACGCGTTAGCCGCGTGCGAGCGCCCAGCTCCGCTCATGCCGGTGATTAGCATAACTTCAAAACCGTCTGCTAATTGCATGTTGATTGCGCCGTGAGCATTTGCGTCTAATTCTTGATTCGCGCTATTTTGCGAGCTATTTTGCGCACAATCTTGCGAGATATTTTGCGCGCTATTTTGCATATCGCTTTTCGCATCAGCTTGATTTTCGGCGCTCATAATGCCTCCTGTAATGCTTTTCGCATGCAATCAATTAAATCTTTAGGATCTTTAGAATTATCGTAATCTTCGGTCTTGTCAGAATCATTATTAGAAATATTTTCCGCGATTACTTCAGATTTTACTTCAGCTTTTACTTCAGCTTCTTCTTTAGAATTTCTGTACTCAAACGTCATAAGCTTTACTTGCTCTAAAGCTTGATACAAAAGCATTTCTTCGCCGCCAATCCCCAATCCGTATTGCCTCCACGCGCTAAGAAGCATGCTTGGGCGAGGATCGTACACTACGTCAAGCAGTGTTCCTAGGCTTTTTACGCGCCTATTTTTGCAGTATGCTTTTAGTGCTATTGCCAAGCCGTCTGCAACGTGCGCAGGAACGGTGCTTATTACAATATCTGCTTCTGCAATTGCGCGAATTGCGTCTAAGGAACTTAAAGATTGCAAAATGAGAGATTCGTCACATTTTAATATTTCTTCGCTAATTTTTGGAAACTCAATCCCTATAACCGATTCGTAATTTGCGTCGGTTTCATTGCTTTTCTTTTCACTACTTTCATTTTCGCTACTTTCTAAGCACGGCTCTATGCTTCTGCTATTTGGAGAATCAGCGCAATACGCGCGCAGAAGATTATTAAAACGCTCTACACCTTTTACGCTACCGTCATTTTCAGTTCTAGCAACAACTTTTACCTGCTCAAGTTTTGAGGCTTG
Organism: Gardnerella sp. Marseille-Q9691; assembly: GCF_046507715.1. Lineage (NCBI taxonomy): Bacteria > Bacillati > Actinomycetota > Actinomycetes > Bifidobacteriales > Bifidobacteriaceae > Gardnerella > Gardnerella sp. Marseille-Q9691. Next base: position 517,723 of record NZ_JBKFXI010000001.1, read on the forward strand.
CGCGATTTCTATAAGTGCCGCCATTGCTGAAGATGCCGTGTTGCCGCTGCCAATAATAACAGCCTTTTTCACGCCGCTTATTCTCTCATGCAACGCTACAATAAAAGCCATAATTATGCCGCTCACGTCCGTATTGCACAGTTCAATTTGTGAAGGCGAGGCGGTTGCTGGATTGCTGGTAAAAATCGCCGTGTTTGCTACGTTAAGCACTTTAGACCAGTAGTCGCAAGGAGTGCCGAGTTTCATTACGGTTTTTTTAAGCGGCATTGTAAGGCTTAAGCCTTTCCAAGAATCGTCAAGATTAGATATAAAATCAGCTAGCTCAGCTTCGCTTACCTTTTCTTTGCTGTATTGCCAATTTGTAAGTCCTAAAGCTTTATAAGCAGCGTTGTGCAATACGGGAGATAGCGAGTGCGAAATAGGATCTCCTAAAACTGCGCAATGATATATTTTTGGCATAATCACCTCTCAGTACGCTAATAAATCTTTGGGATCAACACAAAAACGCAACTCCCCTGCAGCACGCTTTGCCACGTGATTCGCCACTTCCTTGTGTAATCGGTTCACTAATTCTTGTCTTAAATAAAGCGGAACTCTTACTACAGCTTTTACACGGTCGTAAATATCGTCAAAATGCTGGTATCTGTCTGTAACAGGAGGATGCATTGGAACAATGCCTAATAATGGAGAAATCGTTGAAAAATCAGCATCTTGACTAATTTCGCACCCAAGATTTTCCTTCATTGCCCCAATATTTTCAAGCGCGCGCATAACAGCATCGCGCTCTCCCCACACGCATGCTGCAGTCACAAATGGCGGCAAAATAGCCTGTTTGCGCTCCGAAAGCTCGTTTAGCGAAAGTTGCGTTGTGTCCCACAAAGTAAGCGCTCTAGCCAAAATTGGGTACGTTTCGCCAATCAAAAGCACGCTTCCACCGCGAGTTCTAGGAGCGCACAAGCTTGCAGCTTTCATCCAAGCGGTAAGTGTGTCAATTCTGGAATCGAGCCCCGAGGCATACAAGCTCACCCATGTGTCTAGTATTGCCACAACGCCATACGAGCCGCTTTGCATGCCGTTTTGAGATTGAACGCGCGGCTCTGCGCCGGAAGTTGCCACAACAATTACAGGCTTTTTATCTATGCTATGAATAATTCCGTTCGGCTGATGCGGCGAAGAAAGCAAAATAGGCACGTTTCTAAACAGTTTTGACACTTCTTGCGCAATACCTGCAGCACCTACGCGTATAGCACGCAAATTAGTGCTTCCGCAATTAGCACAAGACCAATTGACTGCGCTTGCACCACACCATAAGCATCGAAGCGATTTAATACCATCGCTAATATCCAAAGGACCAGTGCAACGCCTACAACGCGCCTGATGAAGGCAAGAAGAGCACATTGCAGACTGAGTAGCACCATCTTGAGCAATAGAAAGCAGCACAGGATTTCCGTCTGCAAGAGCCTCGTTTATTGCTCTTACAGCGGTATGCGGTATTCTAGCTCCAATGCTTGGGTCAGCAAGTTTTGACAAAGTTTCTCGATTAAGCCAGCGAACCCACGGAACTATTTTTTCGCGCAATTCTTTGCGCACTGTTACAGGAACGCTACTTCCACTTACTTTTTTTGCAACTTGCGTATTGGAAGAATACGAATCTACTTCGCTTTGACTTAACGCGCTTCTGGAATACGACATTGCCACAAAAACGCCACCGTGCTTTTTTGCGCGAAGTCGCATAACTCCACGAGCTTGAGCGTAAGGCATCATTCCGTCCGCATACTGGTATGCGGTATCTTCAACAATAGCGAATAAAGCATCCCCCTCAACCGGAGCATACATTGCAGCGCGCGTTCCAAGCACGCAAGGAACTATTCCGGAAGCTACAGCACGCCAAGCTCTATAACGGTCAGCCGGAGCATCCGCCGCGCAAAGACGCGCAACATCTCCATCAAAGCCGCCGGCAGAAAAACCACGGTGATTTTCACTAACACGCTTATAAGGTTTTAATCCGTAAGCCATAAGCGCGCGCATAACGTCATTTACTTCCCTAAGCGTTGGCAAAACGGCAACAGCTTGCTTTCCTTGACTTACAGCCGTTACAATCATCCAAGCTAAATCTTGAGCCATTCTTAAAGAGCCGGCAGGTGCGTCAACTACAAAAGATTTAGCATCAGATTTAGCGTTAGTTTTAGCATTATTATTCTCGATTTTTTCGCAGTCAAAATCCGCGTTACTAGCTTTTTTAACTAAAGCATCATGCAAAATATCCGCATTTTCGTAAGATTCAATCATTCTAGCGAAAGTAGCGATGGAAGAATCAGCTTCATCCGCTTCATTAGCTTCATTAGATTTATAGGCTTTATTATTGCTTTCCAAACGCTTTTTAAGATTTATGCACCAATCTTTTCTGCGATGCAAACGTATGCTATCAAAAACTTCCTCATGCTCAACTCTTGCAACTCTTTGAGGCACAGCAAGGCGAAGAATATTCGCGCTAGTTCCACCATAAGCTTTTGCAATAGCGTCAATATCTTCGCGCAAAGACTTAGAAATCAGCACATCTGAAGGAAACACACGCTCTAAAAATCGCAAAGCAGAAGAAGGAGTATCGCTATTAGAAGAACGAGACCAAATAACGCCTGTAAGCCTTTGCGCACCAAAACGTACGCGCACGAAAGCTCCCGGTTGAGCAGCATCATCTTGATCCTTGGATACTAAATAGTCAAAAGTACGACCTAAATGTGAAGCTTGAACATCTAACATTACGTGAGCAATAGCACAATCGTCTGCAGGAACGCGCGAAACAGCATTACGCTTGCGTTTAGTTTTACGCGCGAATCCGTCTAACGAAGGTTGCTCTGCCATTTTAGCTTCTACTTTTAGCTCGTACTTTTAGCTTTTTAGATTCTAAATTAGATTCTAATTAAGATTCTAAATTAAATTCTACTTAAGATTCTACTTAAGATTTAATGCGGCTAGAAGCTGATCAGTTCTATTCGTTTCTTCCCAAGGGAACTTAACATCTGTGCGACCAAAGTGGCCATAAGCCGCGGTTTTAGCGTAAATTGGGCGAAGCAAATTAAGCTCGTCAATAATTGCAGCCGGGCGCAAATCGAATACTTCACGAACAGCGCGAGCAATATCAGCACGCGTAATACCGTCAGCTTCAGTACCAAAAGTCTCAACGTTTACGCTTACAGGATCAGCAATACCAATAGCGTAAGCAACCTGCACTTCTGCCCTATGGGCAAGACCAGCTGCAACAATATTCTTAGCAACCCAACGCGCTGCATAAGCTGCGGAACGATCAACTTTACTTGGATCTTTTCCAGAAAATGCTCCGCCGCCATGATGAGCCGCACCGCCGTAAGTGTCAACAATAATTTTTCGACCAGTCAAACCAGAATCTGCAGCAGGACCGCCCAAAACAAAAGAGCCAGTAGGGTTCACAAGCATACGGTATGAATCGTGCGCAACTTTTTGAGCAAGAACTTCGTCCAACACAGGCTTAACAACATGCTCAACAAGCTGTAACTTAAGCCAATCGCTGGAAACTTCAGAATCGTGCTGCGTGGAAATTAAAACAGTATCCAAACGCTTAGGCGTGCCTTTGGAATCGTACTCAATAGTAACCTGAGTTTTCCCATCTGGACGCAAATGCGGCACAATACCGTCTTTGCGAACTTTAGAAAGCCTTTGCGCTAAACGGTGAGCAAGATAAATTGGAAGCGGCATTAAAGTGTCAGTTTCGTCACTTGCGTAGCCAAACATAACACCTTGATCTCCAGCACCTTGAGCAGCATAACGCTCCTCGCGAGAAGCAGCACTTTCGCTATTTGCATCCAAACGAGTAACGCCTTGATTGATTTCATCACTCTGCTCAGTTAAAGAAACCATCACTCCGCAAGAATCAGCGTCAAGACCAATAGTGGAACTCGTATACCCAACATTACGAACCACAGAGCGCAAAATTCCTGGAATATCGCTATAAACTTCTCCTCTAACTTCACCAAACACCACAAATTGGCCTACAGAAGCGCAAACTTCTACGGCAACGTGAGCGTGAGGATCTTGACGAAGCATATCGTCCAAAATAGCGTCAGCAATCTGATCGCACAACTTATCCGGATGACCTTCAGTAACAGATTCTGCAGAAATTAACTTAAGTTCTTCCACAATCCCCTCCAATACAAATACTCGTAAAGTGAAAAACGCAGCCGCACATCCGAGTTTCAAGCACAGATGATACGACTGCGATTATGCGCATAAAAAGACGCTAAAGCAATAAGTATAAGCTTTATCAATCAATCAATCACTTAATCGATTAATAAATAAATTAATTGCCTTCGCTTAAATCGTCTTCACCAAGCGTCTCTTCAAGCAAGCCTCTATTAATCTCACGGAAAGCAATAGACAAAGGTTTTTCTTGATTTTGATACTCAACTAATGGACCAACATTTTGAAGCAAACCTTCATTAAGCTGCGTGAAATAAGAATTAATTTGACGTGCTCGTTTTGCAGCAAATAAGGCAAGCGCATACTTGGAATCCGCATGTTGCATAAGATCATCAATTGGTGGATTCGCAAGACCCGTAGGTGTTGGCTGAGTGCCTAATGCCATAATATTCTCCAAATTCTATGGTGCCACAATAGTTCCAAAACGCCTATTATAGGCTATAGATTGGATATTGCGCTAAGTTCTATTTATAACTTATTTATGAACTATTTATAAGTTGTTTATAAACTATTTACAGCTCGTATTCGCGAGCAATAACGTTCCAAAGTTCATCCGCCGCGCGCTCAGCATTGTCGTTCACAATAACAACATCAAACTCGCTGGCTGCAGCAATCTCAACCTTTGCGGTTTCCAAACGTTTTGCCTGCTGCTCAGGAGTTTCAGTGCCTCTGCCAATAAGACGACGCTTAAGCTCTTCAAAACTTGGAGGCGCAATAAACACGTACACAACTTCCAAACCAAGCCTAGAAGCCTCTTGCTTTACTCGCCTAGCGCCTTGCAAATCAATTTCCAGCAAAGTTGGAATATCCTGCTCAAGATGTTCCAAAACAGGCTGCAGCAAAGTGCCGTAATGTGCCATTCCGTGAACAAGAGCAGTTTCTAAAAATTCGCCATTGCGTTTACGACGCTCAAACTCTTCCTCATCCAAGAACCAGTATTGGATTCCGTTAAACTCACCAGGTCTAGGCGCGCGCGTAGTTGCAGAAACAGACAACCAAATATGAGGATGCTTCTCGCGAAGTATGCCTTCTACCGTACCTTTACCGGCTGCAGTAGGACCAGTTAATACGATTAGGCGACGCTTAGTCTGTAAAGACTCAGAAGCAGCCGAATCATCTTTGGTAGACATTTCCCTCACCTCTCAATTACGCACGTTCGTCTGAATCAATAAGAGCCTGACGAATATCCCACGCTATTCGCTCTGTTGCGGCAGACAGTTCGCCAATACTTGGCCCATGAGACGCAATAGAGCGAGAAACAGTTACCAACACATTACCATGCGTACCGGCAAAAACACGCTTTAAGTCGTTAGCTTCAGCACCCTGCCAACCGTAGCCTGGGGAAAGAATTGGGCCGGTAAAACTTGCAACGTCAATTCCGCCGCCGTTCATCCAGTCGCCAATAGTAGCGCCAACAATCAAGCCAACCGAACCCATGCCCTTTGTATTGTTGTTAAAAGTTTGAGCAGTTTGAGCAATTCCGTGAGCTACTGTAGTTCCGCGGTAAGTTCCACTTTGGCGGATTGCAGTTTGCAAGCTTGCGCCTTCGCGGTTAGAAGTTAGCGACGCAATAAAAACGCCGCGACCGTTATTAAGCGCTTCGTTAATTAAGCCGCCCATAGATCTAGCGCCGTAATACGGAAGAAGCGTAATAGCGTCGGCAAGAAGAGGCGCGTCCGGCTTAAAATATGCGTCCGCAAGAGCAGAAATCGTAGTAGACAATCCGCCATGGCCGCTGTCAACAATCGTAATAACGTCCATTTGACGAGCCGCGTAAAGAACGCGTTCAAGCGCTGCGAAACCTTTAGAACCGTAGCGCTCAAACATGCTGGACTGGAATTTTACTGCCGCTGCCCTGCCGTTCATGGCTTGAAGCATGCGCATTGAAAACAGTTCAGCGCCGAGAGCATCCATGTTGTATCCCCAATTAAGCAACATTTTGCGATGAGGATCAATACCAACGCATAGAGGACCATACTTGGCCATAGCATTCTTCAAACGCAAGCCAAAATCGGATCGCTGCGCTTGTAATTCTTGATCACGTATGCTCTCGGTCATGTATTAAGCCCGACTTTCTTCGTTTTCTGCCTTTTCGATTGCAAACAGTTGCTTTGCATGCTCTTGTATGCTCATCACCTGATAATCGTTGTTCTTAACGGCCTCAATAGCCATCAATACTGGCGCAAATTCGGTAATAGTTGTGAATTGCGGAAGGTCTGCTGCAACAGCTGCTGCGCGAATAGCGTAACCGTCTGTGCGAGACCCTCTTGAATTCGGTGTATTAAGCACCATATCAATCTTACCATTCTCAATAAGCTCCACAACATTCTTGCCGATTCTTTCGTGAGCTTCCTGACCATTTGTTACATCTTTCGCCGTGTCGCCGCGACTAGAAAGCTTGTCTACAATCACAGAATCAATGCCGTAGCGTCGAAGCACAGAAGCTGTACCTTCAGTAGCCCAAATAGTAAAACCAAGTTCTACTAAGCGCACTGCAAGAAGCGGAAGCTGACGCTTATCTGCATCGCTTACAGATACAAACACGTTGCCACTGGTTGGCAAACCGCCCTTGTATGCTGCAAGCTGACTCTTAGCAAAAGCGTGCGGGAAGTCACGGTCGAAGCCCATAACTTCGCCGGTTGAACGCATCTCTGGGCCGAGCAAAATATCAACCGTGCGTCCAACAGGAGTGCGGAAACGCTTGAAAGGCAGCACAGAAGCTTTAATAGCAACCTGCTGGCCTGGGTGAATGTCACCACCGTCTCCCTTTGGAAGAAGAAGTCCGCGCTTACGCTGCTGGGCGATTGTTTCGCCAGCCATAATTCGAGCAGCAGCTTTAGCAAGAGCAACGCCCGTAGCTTTAGAAGCAAACGGAACTGTGCGAGACGCTCGAGGATTTGCCTCAATTACGTACAAAGTATTTGCCATAAAAGCGTACTGAACGTTAATAAGACCGCGAACAGAGCAGCCGCGAGCAATCGAAAGCGTACCCTCACGAAGACGACGAATTTGATCGTCCGAAAGCGTGCTTGGAGGAAGCGTGCAAGCTGCGTCGCCAGAGTGTACGCCAGCTTCCTCAACATGCTCCATAATGCCGCCAATATAAAGCTCGTTGCCGTCGTAAAGCGCGTCAACGTCGATTTCAATAGCGTCCTGGAGGAACTTATCAATCAAAAGCGGCGAAGGCAAGCGACCAGAAACAACAGTGTCTGCACGAGCCTCATCCAAAGCGCGCTCAACATATTTTGCAAGCTGAGCATCATCGTACACGATTTCCATTCCGCGTCCGCCAAGCACGTAGCTTGGGCGCACAAGAACCGGGTAGCCGATTGCGTGAGCTGCATCTTTTGCTTCCTCAAGGCTCAAAGCTGTGCCGTAGCGAGGAGCGTTCATGCCTTCTTGGCGAAGAACCTCGCCGAAAAGCTCACGGTTTTCCGCCAAATCAATAGCTTCAGGAGTTGTTCCCAAAATTGGAACTCCTGCAGCTTTAAGACGAGCAGCAAGCGAAAGTGGAGTTTGGCCACCAAGCTGCACAATCACGCCCTTAACAGGACCAAGCTTCTTTTCTGCCTCGTAAATTTCAAGCACGTCTTCGAAAGTAAGAGGCTCAAAGTAAAGGCGGTCAGACATGTCGTAATCTGTAGAAACTGTTTCAGGATTGCAATTAACCATAATGGTGTCGTAATCCTTGCCCAATTCCTGAACAGCGTGAACGCAAGTGTAATCAAACTCAATACCCTGGCCGATTCGGTTCGGACCAGAGCCAAGAATAATCACAGCTTCGCGATCGCGCTTCTTCAACTCGCTTTCATCAGCGTAGCAAGAATAGTAGTACGGAGTTGCTGCGTCGAACTCGGCTGCGCAAGTGTCAACAGTCTTGTAAACAGGACGCAAGCCGTAAGCCCAACGAAGCTCACGAACCATGTTTTCGCCTTCGTCGCCAAGATTACGCAAATGCGCAATTTGAACGTCTGAAAGGCCTGCAAGCTTAGCGCGCTTCAAAACTTTAGGAGTTAAAGTTTCAGCTTCACGAACCGCGAGCGCAGTTTCGTTAATTTGAGCCAGCTGCTCAACAAACCAAGGGTCGATTTTTGTTGCTGCAAAAATCTGCTCCGGCGTAGCACCACCCCAAAGCGCGCGCTGAATTTGCAAGTAGCGGTGCTCTGTTGGAGTGTGCATTTCTTCAAGAAGCTTGACTACTTCTTCCTTACTTGGACGCTCACCATCCCAGCTAAAGCACGCGTGACGCTTGTCGATTGAGCGCATTGCTTTTCCAAGGGATTCCTGGAAGTTTCCAGCCAAAGCCATTGCTTCACCAACAGACTTCATGGAAGTTGTAAGAGTGGTGTCTGCTCCTGGGAACTTTTCGAAAGCAAAGCGCGGAATCTTCGTTACAACATAGTCGATTGTTGGCTCGAAGCTTGCAGGAGTTGAACGCGTAATATCGTTTTGAATTTCGTCCAAAGTGTAGCCGAGAGCAAGTTTCGTTGCGATTTTTGCGATTGGGAAGCCGGTTGCTTTAGATGCGAGCGCGGAAGAGCGAGATACGCGCGGATTCATTTCAATTACGATAATGCGACCGGTTTGAGGGTTGATTGCGAACTGAATATTGCAGCCGCCGGTGTCAACGCCTACGCCTCGAATAATAGCGATACCAATATCGCGCATCTTCTGGTATTCGCGGTCTGTAAGCGTAAAGCATGGAGCAACGGTAATTGAGTCGCCAGTGTGCACGCCTACAGGATCAACGTTTTCGATTGGGCAAACAACTACGACGTTATCTTTTGCGTCGCGCATAAGCTCAAGCTCAAACTCTTTCCAGCCTTCAATGCCTTCTTCAATAAGCACTTCGTCTGTTGGAGAATAGTGAATGCCGGCTCCTGCAATGCGGTGAAGCTCTTCCTCATTATGAGCAATACCAGAGCCGAGTCCGCCCATTGTAAAGCTTGGGCGTACTACTACCGGGTATCCTAAAGTTTCAACAATTTTGTCTACTTCTTCGATTGAGTGAGCAATAAAGGATTTTGCGCTTTCCGCTCCAGCTTTTTCAACGACTTTTTTGAAAAGCTCACGGTCTTCGCCGCGGTCGATTGCTTCCAAAGAAGCACCAATAAGCTCAACATTATATTTTTCGAGGATTCCTGCACGACCCAAATCCATTGCAGCATTAAGCGCAGTTTGACCACCAAGCGTTGGAAGAAGCGCATCCGGACGCTCCTTTGCAATAATTCGCTCCAAAATCGAAGTGTCAATTGGCTCAATATAAGTTGCGTCAGCAAGCTCCGGGTCCGTCATAATCGTAGCCGGGTTTGAATTAACCAAAATTACGCGAATACCTTCTTCGCGAAGAACTCGGCAAGCCTGCGTTCCCGAATAATCAAATTCTGCAGCCTGACCAATAACAATCGGGCCGGAACCAATTACCATAACCGACTTAATATCAGTACGTTTTGGCATAGTAAACTTCTCTTTCCGTAAATATTAAAATCTTACTTGCTTTTTCGAGTATTACTTGCTTTTTCGAGCGTTTTCGCGCATCAATTGCACAAAGCGGTCAAACAGGTAGGAAGCGTCGTGCGGGCCTGCTGCAGCTTCCGGATGATATTGCACCGAGAACGCTGGAATATCAAGGCATTGTAAGCCTTCTACAACGTTGTCGTTCAAGTCAATATGCGACACCATTACGCGACCAAAGTGGCCGTTTTCGTAAGGAGATTTAACAGGGCCGTCAAGAGGAGCGTCCACCGCAAAGCCGTGATTGTGAGCAGTAACTTCCACTTTTCCGGTTGTAACGTCTTTCACAGGCTGATTAATACCGCGGTGACCAAACTTCAGCTTGTAAGTGCCAAAGCCGAGAGCGCGACCAAGCAGCTGGTTTCCAAAGCAGATACCAAAGAACGGATAGCCTGCGTCCAAAACTTTGCGCAAAAGCTCAACTTCGCGATTTGCTTGGCCAGGGTCTCCAGGACCATTCGAGAAGAATACGCCGTCTGCATTAAGCGCTTGCAGCGATTCAAAGCTGATTGAGGAGCTTACAACGTGCACGCGGCAGCCGCGCTCAGCCAAACGGTGAGGAGTCATGGATTTAATACCAAAGTCGACTGCTACAACCGTGTAAAGCGGATCTTTTCCTTCAAAATCACCGCAAGGCTCAATCGTGTAAGTTTCTTTAGTGCTTACTTCGTCCGTTAAACGCAAGCCCTGCATTTGAGGAGTCTGCTTAATTTCGTCAACGAAAGAAGCAACGGTACGAAAAGCCCCGGTTGACGAATCAACCAGGGCCCTATTAGAAAAAATGCCGGCACGCATAACGCCTACCGAGCGTAAATGACGTACCAGCTTTCGAGTATCAATACCACTAATGCCAACGATACCTTGCTTTTGTAAATCGTCTTCCAAAGAACCTTCAGCTCGCCAATTGCTAACTACTGGGCTAGGCTCCTTAACCACGTAACCTGCAACCCAAATGCGATTAGATTCAGGATCTTCGTGGTTCATTCCCGTATTACCTATGTGTGGGAATGTTTGAACTACGATTTGTTGATCATAACTTGGATCAGTTAACGTTTCTTGATAACCAGTCATGCCCGTGGAGAACACAATCTCGGCGCGCGTAGAACCTTGCGCACCAAAAGGCTTACCAACGTAAACCTGACCATCCTCCAACACCAATACTGCATCATCACTGCCGAATCCGGCGAAGGTGTCGTTATAATCCACCTTAACCCCCTTATGGCTTTAGGATATTCGTGGCAAGTTTACTCAGGTTGGCGGACGGACGACGCGCCGGCGATAAGTTATTGCTTCTTACTCAGCAGCAGGTTCAGTAGTGCCAGCCGCATCTACAGAGTCTTGCGCTTCGCCGTTAAACTTTGCCAAGCAAGCGTCTTTATCTGCCATAATCGCGCTTAGAAGTCCGTGAATAAACGCAATAGCTTCGTCGTCACTATACATTTTCGCGAGCGCAATCGCCTCGTCAATTGCAACCTTGTCTGGAATTTCCTCGTTAAGAAGCATTTCCCACACCGCAATGCGCAAAATATTGCGATCGATAACAGCCATTCTTCCAACTTTCCAGCCGGTTGAATAACGGTTAAGCGTCTTGTCGATTCTGTTGCGTCGCTCTCCTACGCCTCGAACAATCTCAACAGCGTACTCTGGTAGCGGAGTTTGAGCGCCAGGCTCTTTAACGCGCTCCTCTAGCAAAGAAAGAATAGGCTGATTCTTTTCATCCGCCTCATAAAGCGTATTCAAAGCCCTCTTACGAGCGGTGGAACGTGCCATAATAGCGCCCTTCTGTTTAAAGTATTAAAAAATTACGCGACCCAGTAACGAATAATCGCCACCGGGTCACACTATAAAAATTATTTAGAAATAAATATCTAATTTAATTAGATAACTAATTATTTTAATTAGATAATTAATTCTTTAGTTTTCACGACCAAGATAAGAGCCGTCACGAGTGTCAACCTTCACCTTTTCGCCTTCACCTACGAAGAGTGGAACCTGGATTTCAGCGCCGGTTTCCACGGTTGCAGGCTTAGTGCCAGCGTTAGAACGGTTGCCCTGCAAGCCTGGCTCAGTGTGAGTAATGGTCAAAATTACGGAAGCTGGAAGCTCAACGCTCAAAGGAGTGCCGTCATGGAAGCTTACGATGCAGTCGGTGCCTTCAAGCAAATACTTGCTCTGATCGCCAACCAAAACCTTAGGAATATAAACCTGGTCGTAAGTGGTCATATCCATGAATACGAAGTTGTCGCCATCTTCGTAGGAATACTGCAACGTGCGGTTATCAACGGTCTCGAACTCCATCTTCATGCCGGCGTTAAAAGTCTTGTCGACAATCTTGCCCGAGAGCACGTTCTTAATGGTGGTGCGCACAAAAGCAGGACCCTTGCCTGGCTTCACATGCTGGAACTTAACAACGGTCCAAAGCTGGCCGTCAAGGTTCAAAACCGATCCATTCTTAATATCATTGGTAGTCTGTGCCACGAGTTACCCGTTTCTTTCGCTAATAAAGCTGCAATTTTAGCAGCTTAAGAAATAAACCTTGCTTATTATGCCACAAAGCGTCAACTAATTAAAATAACAACTAAAATAACAACCGCATTTAACGCAATTATTCGTTACTCTGATCGTTTTGTTCCGAAGACTCTGAGTTTTGACTACGACCCATTGGAATATAGCCACCTTGATCATCCTTAGGATGTGGAGCATCAAAAGGATACCCATTGCCATCTCTACTTAAAAATCTATCGCTCACTTTTTTAATTCTATCTTCGTACTGGCTTATAACAGCTTTTATTTTTTGATAAGCTTGCTTTAACTCTTGATAATTATTGCTGCTTTTAGCAAGAGCATTGCCAGCATCATTAATAGCATTTTCTAGACTTTTAGAAGCAGCAGCTAAAATAGGCAAATTTTTCGCTTTTTCTACAAGTTCTCTAGCTTTTTTAACAAGATTTAATAATTGATCACCAAAAGCAGTTCTGCTAGTTTTTAGTAAATTCTTTGCATGCGTTTTAACAGAATTAGCATCTTTACGCAAAGCATCCAATTTGTCTGAAAGCTTATTTTCAACTGTTGTAGAATCGTAAGAATCCGCGCCAAGTGGGCATACTGGAATATCATCATTTAAGTCATCATTAGCGTAGCTTAGAGAAGATTCAAAATCATCTGCAGCGTCTTTAGTGGCATCAAAATCTTCATCAAAATCAGCAGCTTTTATATTAGAAGCATCTTTAACATCTTGACTTGATACAATTTTTTTAAGCTCTTCTTTAGCATCGATTACTTTTTTGCGCAATTGAATGCAAATTTTAGAAGGCTCGCTTGCTTTTAGATTAGGCTTAGAGTTATTAGCAAATAATACAAACCATAATCCAGCAACAACTCCGATTGATATAAGAGATACACAAACAATAACAGCAATAACCTTTTTATCGCTTAACAAGGAGTTGTTTGAATCATCATTAGAAGATCCAAAAATATTTTCTTGCTCATACTGAGCAGGATTGTTAAAAGAATCCAAATCGCTAGTATCTTGATATCGATTATCATTGCCTTCCATGTTATAGAGATTATTACAATCTTTTGATATTTTTCAATCACATATAAAAGCATCATTACAAAACATTAATTTATAATTATTTTTACAAAAAAAGAACATAAACTAACATAACTTCCTTTTTTGTTTACATGCGTCTATATAATGAACACGTTCGAACAAAAACGAACATACACATGATTTAACCCAGAAGGAAAACCATGAAGAAACATATATTCGCATCTTGCGCATGCGCAGCAATGATTTGCTCATTAATACCAGTTCATCAAGCTATTGCTAGTGAAGAATTAAACACAGGATCAACGCAGCAAAAGGAATCTGTTGCGACTAATCCAGAAAATAAAGAAAACAAAGAAAACACACTAAACACTTGGCATGAAGCAAAATATCAGGGATTCTTTGACCCAACTCCTACTGGGCTAAAGTGGAAGTTTGACGAATCCACTAATACTCTTGAAATATCAAAAATTAACGGAACAGATTTTGCATCTAACTCAATTGAAAAGATTATTTCGTCTAATAAAAATAATCCAGATGGCGTAAATCTTGATACATCTAAAGTCAAAGTCATAAATATTGTTCAATCAGGCGATCAAACTGAAAATGCTGGAAAAATCCAACTCGGCAACTGTGCTAGCAATCTGTTTTCAAACTTTGCAAATCTAGAAACAATAAACAATTTGGATTTATTTGACACTTCTAATGTAGAAGATATGTCTGGAATGTTTTCTTCAACACCTAAGTTAAAAAACATTAATGGAACTAAAGACTGGGATACAAGCCGCGTAACAGATATGAGCAGCCTGTTTGAAGATAGCGGAATAAACAGCATAAATCCAATATCTAATTGGGACGTTAGCAATGTTGAAAACATGCAACTAATGTTTAGAAACACAAAAAATTTGCACACAGTTCACGGATTAGACGAAAAGTGGAACACTAACAACGTTACCGACATGACTAGTATGTTCGAAGGTAGCGCAATCGAATCTGCAGACGGCATTAGAAACTTTAAAACGCGCAATGTTCATCATATGAACAACATGTTCTACCAAGCACATAACCTTTCAAACGTTAAGGGAATTACTTGGGACAATACCTACTGCGATGAAGCAACTGGAATGTTTGAAGAAAGTGGATTAACAACTACCGAAGGCCTAGAAGTGTTTACAAACAACAATCTTTCTTCAATGGGAAGAATGTTTATGAACGCCAACAAGCTAGAAGACATTAAAGCGCTTGAAAACTGGGATATTAGCAATACTAACGACATTGGCAGAATGTTTACTGGAACAACTGCGCTTAAAGAAGCTAATCTTGGAAAATGGAAAACTTCTTATGTTGGAAATATTGTTGGTCTTTTTGAAAACAGTGGCGTTAAAAAGATAACTGGCTTAGAAAATTGGGATACAAAAAACATTTGGAATATGGGAAAAGCATTTTCAAATACTCCTAATTTAACGCAAATACCAGGAATCGAAAAATGGAACACTTCTAGCGCAACAGATATGAACGATATGTTTGCAAACTCTTCTGTAACTTCGCTAGATATTTCTAAGTGGGATTTAACGCAAGCTCTTAATATTCAAACTGGTTCATTAAACCAAGGCGTTAAGAACATGTTTGGCGGCAGCAAAATCGATGATATTACTATTCCATCTGGAGTTGACCTTAAGCAAACAAATCTTTCGGCACTTACTGACATTTGGAAAGAAGCAAGCGCACAAGGTGGAAATCTTCGTATTAAAAAAGGTGGATTCTCAAATAGTGCAGAAGAATTAATAAAAAATAACGCAAAATCAAGCGATAATAAGGCTCCTAGAAGATTCTTACGTGGATACTTTATGGCCGCAATAAAGCACGGTGATGCTAGTATTAGTTGCTTGGTTAATACAAATGGAAAGAATAATTTTGTTGATGCAATTGTTAATTGCCAAGATGCAGACAACAAAATAGTTGACTTCCATAATCTAGATACAAACGCAGCAAATACAAGGTTAGCTGCACTGCTCGGATTAAAAGATGAAGTAGTTAAAGATTGGAATAATGGCGACTCTGCTTTTAGCACAGATTTAAAAGATCTTGATTTAACTAAAGATTTTAATTTGACTGTTAAAACAACTGTTAAAACTCAAAGCACTCAAACGGAAAATTCAAACGTTGTTGAGCCTAGTGCAGATGAATCTTTAGACTCTGATTTGGATTCTAATTCGGATTCTGACTCTAATTCGGATTCTAATTCAGATTCTGATTCTGATTACAGTTTGCTCAAGTTATATAGACTATTAGCTGCGTTCAATCAAAATGACTATAATGATAGCCGTTATTATCAAGCTAGTGCTGCTGCAAAAGCATATTCTGCAGAACCATCTAAAATTGCAGAAGCTAAGACTGCAGAAACTAAGACTGCAGAAACTAAGACTGCAGAAACTAAGACTGCAGAATCAGCTCAATCGCAACAAGAAAATCAAGATACTTCTTACAAAGCAGAAATCACCAATAAAACTGCAACAAATAAGAAGCATACCGAGCCAAGCAGCAACTCGAGCAGCAATAAGGCTGATTCCAAAGATTTGCAAAGCAATGATTCTAAAGAAAACAATTCTAAAGATGATGATTCAAGTAAAAGCGTAAATAAAAAGAAGGGCGCACTAAAAAATAATAACTCTATCGCAAAATCAGCCTCTTCAAACAAGAATACGAATGTATTAGCGATTGCTATATTAGTTGTATTTGGTTCTACAATTGCTGGAATTGTGACCTTTATTTTAAAGAAAAACTAAAACATTTGCAATAATCTTCCGCAAAATGTTGTTCTACACGACACGTTTTACAACATTTTGCGGAAAACTCTAAGATTTTTAGATATTTATTAAGCGCCATATTGAAGAAGATATTTAGCAGCGCGCGAAGCTAATTCCTCACTCATTACAGGCTTTCCGTCCTCGCCTTTAATACGCTCGGCTGCTGCGAAAATTTCGCGCACGTTTGCAATTGGCAAAACTGGGAATCCAAATTCTTGCTCTACTGCTTTTACTGCGGAAAGCTCGCTGTCTTTTGTGCGCTCCATTCTGTCTACTGCCAAAATCAAGCCAACAACTTCCACATTTGCTTCCGCTTTAAGCTTTGGCAAAGTTTCGCGAACTGCAGTTCCAGCTGTCATAACGTCGTCAACAAGCAGCACTTTCATACCATCTTTGAGTGGTTTTCCAACCATTATTCCGCCGTCGCCATGATCTTTGCGCTCTTTGCGGTCGAAAGTAAATCCGACTGGCATATTGTGATTATTCGTCAAAGCCATTGCTGTAGAAACTGCAAGCGGAATGCCCTTATAAGCAGGGCCAAAAACAGTATCAATATCGTGCGGAAGTTTGCCGTCTTCAATCGCTGCAACAACACGCTGAGCGTAGTATGCGCCCAAGCTAGCGATTTTCATGCCGTCGTCAAAAGCGCCCGCGTTAATAAAATAAGGCGATTTGCGACCAGATTTCAGCGTAAAGTCACCGAATTTAAGCGCGCCTGAATCGAGCAAAAACTTAGTAAAACGCTCGTCTAATTCTGCCATAATTAGCTCTCTTTCTTAAAATATTTTTAAATACTTTCTAAATACTTTCTAAATACGCTTACTTTCTTAATTTCAGCGCCAAGTTTTGCCTTCAGCAAGCAAAGACGCAAGCTTTGGGCGAGAATCAAGCAAATCATCAAGCTCGCGAGCAATGCGAATCGGAGCAGTAGGGTCCACCAAAGCGGCAGCACCAACTTCTACAGCATTCGCTCCAGCATACAAGTATTCCAAAGCTTTTTCGCCAGAATCAATGCCACCAATGCCAATAATTGGAATATCTGGCATAGCTTGGCGAACTCGCCACACGAATCCAAGTCCAATAGGGAAAATAGCCGGGCCAGAAACGCCGCCCGTGCGGTTTGCAATAATCGGCTCGCCTGTTCGAATATCAATTCGCAAACCAACCAGCGTATTGATCATGCTTAAAGCGTCAGCACCAGCGTCAACCGCAGCTTTGCAAATCGAGACAATATCCGTCACATTTGGCGTCATTTTTACAATCATTGGCTTATCTGTCATTGCGCGAAGACGCGTAATTAAACGATGCAATGCCACCGGATCCGTACCAACGCTCATTCCGCCGTGAGTCACGTTCGGGCAACTAACGTTAATTTCAAGCATGTCGGCCGCAGAATCAGCGAGCTTTTCAACAACTTGCGCATAATCGTCGTCACTGTGACCAGCAACATTAGTAATAACAAGCGCTCCCATAGACTTTAATTTTGGCAGCTCGTCTACTAGATAGTGGTCAACTCCCGGATTTTGCAAGCCGACTGCGTTTACCATTCCAGAAGGAGATTCTGCAGTGCGCGGAGAAGGATTTCCTTCCCAAGGAACTGGAGAAACACCTTTAGTGCAGACTGCGCCAAGTTGACTCACGTCGTAAAAGCGCCTGCATGCCGCAAGCTGGAAAGTTCCGGAAGCGGTTCCAACCATGTTCTTCCACTTAACGCCCGCAACTTGAGTTGGATGCTTCCACACGTGACTAGTGTCAAAACCTAAAGTTTCAGCGGAATTTGTTGCGGAATTTGTTGCGTTATTTGCGTTATTTACAGAATTATTTTCGGCATTTACGCTACTTACAGCATTATTTACAGAACTCATGATTTTACTCCCAACCCAAACGATTCGCATCAAAAACAGGACCGTCGTTGCAAACTTTCAGCCTGCCTTCCAAAGTGTCAACCACGCAAGCAACGCAAGTTCCATAACCGCATCCCATACGCGCCTCAAGACTCAGCTGGCATTGCACATCTCGCTCATGCGCCCAGTGAGCCACAGCTTTCATCATTGGCAATGGTCCGCAAGACAAAATAACAGTTGGCAAATCGTCGTCGAAATCAAAATGCTTAACTTTTTCAAGCTCGTCAAGAAGCGTAATAACAGTTCCTTCAGCATTCGTAATACTGTGCACGTCTGAAATATATTCCTTCATTAAGTCGTCTGCAAAACGCTTACTACGGTAGCCAAGAACTGCCGTTACGCTAGAATCCTTGCGCGCACCCAAAGCCTGAGCCGCAAACATTAAAGGCGGCACACCCAATCCGCCACTAACTAGCACGTAATGCGCAGGATAATCAATATTAAAGCCCAATCCCAAAGGACCTAATGCATCAACTTTATCTCCAGAGCGAAGATGCGAAAAAACTTCAGTACCCTTACCAACAACCGCAAAAATAAGCGTAAAAGTATCTCCCTCAACGCTTGCAACTCCAAAAGGACGCGGAAGCATAGCAGTTGGGTCAGGGGAATACAAGTTCACAAACTGCGCAGGAGTAGCTTTTTTCGCAATCTCCGCATCTCGCAAAGTCAAACGGTACACGCCTTCGTCAAGCTGCTCGTTATTAAGCACTTCTACAGACCTGCGCCCCCAAAGACGCGAATATTTTGCGCTTTTACTTTCATCCTCACAAGTTGAGCCGGAAGAGTCAAAAGCGTCTTCACGTAACGTAACTATGGCGTTTCCATAGGCTTTTCGCGTTGGAATAAACATGCCATCACTCATGTGGTTTCCCCTACCCTTGTATGTGTTTTGTACCGTTGCGTCTTGGTTATTTTTCTATTTTTTATTTTTTAAGTTTTAATTATATTTTTAGTTATATTTATTTTAGTTATACATTCTAACGGTATACTGCATTACGCAAGTCGTCTCGCATATTTTTAGCAGCAACAGCTGCAGATTCGCACACAATATCAAGAATATTATCGAGAGACATATTTCCTTGATTTTTAGCGTAATCTTCAGACTTTCGCCACGCGCCAATAATACCGCGAGAAGAATTTACAATAGCTCCATCACCATTTTGATCAAACATTCCAGCAACATCTTGAGCCGTGCCACCTTGAGCACCGTAGCCAGGAACTAGGAAGAAAGTGTGCGGCATAAGTTCACGCAAACGCTTGCCCTCCTGCGGATGCGTAGCTCCCACAACAGCGCCAACCTTGGAATAACCGTGCTTACCAATGCTTGAAGTACCCCAGTTTTCAATCAAATCCGCCATATGCTCATACACTGGCTTTCCGTCTTGCAAAATAAGCTCCTGAAGCTCTTTGCTAGAAGGATTCGAAGTGCGAAGCAGCACAAAAATGCTTTTATTATGCGAAACTGCTTCATCAATAAAAGGCTTCACGCCGTCCGAGCCCATATAAGGGTTTACTGTAAGCGAATCTTCGTGCCAAACGTCCAGATTTTTGTAGTTTTTTAGAAGATTTTTAAGAGATTGCGGCAGCGCGTTACTATTAGTTGCGTCGTCTTCAAAATATGCTGAAAGATTAGCAAAACCGCTTAAATGAGCCGCGTACTGGCCTGCAGTAGATCCAATATCTCCGCGTTTAGCGTCTCCTATTACAACTAATCCTTGCGATTTTGCGTATTCGCAAGTCATTGCGTACGTGTCCATTCCGGCAGAACCTAGTGCTTCATACATTGCGATTTGCGGCTTTACAGCCGGAACAAAATCCGCAATCGCGTCAATAATCGCACGATTAAACTCAAAATAAGCCGTAGCTAAAAGCGTTGGCAGCGCTTCTTCGCCTTCTACTTCTTGTAAAACTTCGTCTGCAAGAGCGCTAATAACTTCTTTAGGCACAATACCCGGTTTAGGGTCCAAGCCCACGACGCTAGGATTTTGCTTGGCTGCAATCGCCTCAATAAGTTCGTCCATAATTTACTACCATTCCAAATTTATATTTAATCAATCACAGTCTTGAGAAAGCAATTTCCGAACCAATAATCGTCGCAACCGGCCTGCCTGTAAGCTGCCAGCCGTCAAAAGGAGTGTTTCGAGCTTTTGAATGGAAGGAATTTGCGTCAACCACCCACTTTTCTCGCATATTAATCAGCACTAAATCAACGTTTTCAGGATGCTCAGTAACATTTAAGCGCAACGTACGCTTGTTTGCGCAGCGCGAAGAAACGTTAAGCAAAGCCGCAATATCCGTAGGTCTTCTGCTCATCAATTGCATTGGATTTACTGCCATTAATTCGATTAAATGCTTGTCATCCGTGTATCCTGCATCAACCAAAACTTTGCGGCACACGCCGTACGCGCACTCAAGCCCAATAATTCCGTTAGGAGTTTTTGCAAAATCGCCAGATTTTTCTTCCGCAGTGTGAGGCGCGTGATCTGTTGCAATCATGTCAATTGTGCCGTCTGCAATAGCGGCAAGCGTCGCCTGACGATCCGCTTTAGAACGAAGCGGCGGATTCATTTTTGCCATCGAACCGTACTTCAGCACGTCCTCGTCACACAAAGCCAAGTAGTGAGGAGCCGTTTCGCAAGTAATTGGCAAGCCCGCTTTTTTCGCTTTACGAATCGCTTCAAAAGCTGCCGCCGTGCTCACATGCTGAAAATGCACGTGCACCCCAGTTTCTTTAGCAGCGTCAATATCTCGCTGAACGATTGCAAGCTCAGTTGAAGCTGGGATTCCGCCAACGCCAAGCATTTTTGCAACCGGCCCATCGTTTACTGCTCCCGTAGTATGATGCTCGCAATGCTCAACAAAAGGCAAACCAGTTTTCTTCGCCATAGCTAAAACATCTCGCAAAATCGGCTCAGGAACTGCAGCACCGTCGTCGCTTATGGCGGTAATTGGATGCTTTTTCATAGGAGAAGTTTTTTCGGCGTCCGCAATTCCTGCAACATACTTTTTCCAAAGCTCAATATTGCTTGGTTTTAAGCCCTCGCGCCCCAATGATGCACATACGCTTAAATCGTAGCGAACCGGCAATTTTACGCCGTAAATGCAGCCGTAACGCTGCAAATAGTCAACTACGTTTTCTACATCAAATGGAGCATCTTCCCAAGGTTCGCCGTCAAGAGCAGGAATCGTATTCGGCATAATCAAAACTTGCGTATAGCCGCCTGCCGCCGCAGAATCTGCACCGGTCATCATGGTTTCTTTTTCAGTTTGACCCGGATCCCTAAAATGCACGTGCGGATCGGCAAAACCAGGAGCAACAACCAAGTCGCTTGCATCAATATCGCCAGAAATACGCGCATTGCCTTCTATAAGCGCATCCTGACGAACGCCATCAACAATAAGATCAATTCGCTCGCCAGTATCCCACACGGAGATATTGCGCAAAGTTAAGGTGCCAGCTTCGTTCATATCACTCCCGTTTTGCGTAAATTTATTGCGTAAATTTATTGCGTAAGTTTTGCGTAAGTTTTGCTTAAAATTTTACTTACTTTCTGCCTCTTCGTCACAATACATGCAACGATACTCGTGTCTTACGGAATCAGCCTTGTAGAACTTGCGTTTAAGAGTTAGTTCACTGTTTGTTATGCAGCGCGGATTCGGGCAAGTAAGATTTTCAGGCGCATTCACGTCTGTTACATGCACGCGAGGATCCGCCAAGGAAATTCCGTGCGCGTCAACCGATTGCAGCTCGTCTTCTGGAACGTTCACAAAATCAGTTGGCTCGTAGCCGCAAAGCTCGTCGCCAAGAACAGAACTTTCCAAAGCCATGCGCATAAGCATACCGTTTTTAACCTGCTCAAAGTATGCTGCGCGCGGATCGTCGTCAACATCAACAGCAATCTCATTAATTCGCGGAAGCGGATGCAGCACAGGCATATGCGACTTTGCTTTCTGCAACTTTTCTTCCGTCAAAATATACGTGTCGCGAAGTCGCAAATATTGCTCACGATCCGTAAAACGCTCTTCTTGCACGCGAGTCATGTAAAGCACATCCAAGTTGCCAATAACTTCCATCAAGTCGCGAGTTTCTTCGTAAGTGCAAGAAGGAGTGTCGTTAATGCGGTCGATTACGTACTGCGGAGTTTTAAGCTCATCCGGGCTAATCAGCACAAAATGAACGTTTCCAAAGCGGCACAAAGTTTCAATAAGCGAGTGAACTGTGCGACCATACGTTAAGTCGCCGCACAAGCCGACAGTGAGATTATTAAGTCTACCGAATCGCGCAAGAATAGTAGCCAAGTCTGCAAGAGTTTGCGTAGGATGCATGTGACCGCCGTCGCCAGCGTTAATAATAGGCGTGCTCACAGCTTGCGTTGCAACAAAAGCAGCACCCTCCTTTGGGTGACGCATTGCAACAACATCAACATAATTCGACACGACTTTCAAAGTATCGTTTACAGTTTCACCCTTGCTTGCGCTAGAAAGTTGCGCGCCTGCAAAACCGATTACTTTTCCGCCCAGACGCAGCATTGCTGTTTCGAAGCTTAAGCGAGTGCGCGTGCTCGGCTCATAAAAAAGAGTGGCCAACACTCTGCCATCGCAAGTGTGAGCCACTTCTTTACGGTGCGAATCAATGTATCGCGCTTTGTCTAAAAGCATTCGTATTTGCGCAGTTGAAATATCATCTAATGTAACAACACTTTTGCCTGTTAGAGAATTTGCAATTGTGCTGCGAGAAAAAGTCTGATGCAAAGAATTAGAAGAACTAGATGAATTAGAAGAACTAGAAGCGTTCATTGCGTTCGTCATAAATATCGCTTACCTTTCGTCAGTTGGCAAGACGGCCGCAATCACACGCGACCTACATGATTTTACTGATTAGCGTTGACGAATCTATATGCGGAGTGGCGAAGAACTATAACTTATTATGAAACATTTAATAAGTATTTAATCCAATAAATCTATTTGTTCCAATACAGTTTGTTGATTACGTTTACCATAAGTAACCTTCAAAATATAAACTGTATTTTCTTCTAAAACAACTCTGTAATAAACAAGAAAATTCTTTACAACTATACGACGCACGCCAAGTGAATTCCAGGGTTCATACTTGACTGCAGGTGCGAACTGAGGAAAAAGAGACAGTCTTTCAATACTAGATTTAATAAGATGAATAATTCTTACGGAAGTTTTCTTAGAGATATTAGATGCAATATAGTCTCTTATATTTTTTAAATCATTTTCTGCATCTTGAGTAACAAGAATATTAAAAGAACTCATTACAAGCCCTTTTCTAACTCAGCAAAAACATCCGCATATGGGCGTGCTAAACCAGAAACTGACTGCTTATAACTATGCATAAGTTTTGCAGCAAAATCAGTAGATAATAATTCGTCATTTTCTTCTAAATTTTCACCACTGACTGCTTGTTTTATAGGTGCAGAAACATCAGCATAAAAAACTGAAGAATTAGCTCTTTCTTTTACATCATTACTTATTACTGCATTTTTCATTAAAAATCACCTCCCATCCTGTAATTATAACCTAAAGCAGAGAATGCAACAATAAACGCAAATCGTACTAAGATGACGCAATTACGCAATAACGCCTAGCGAGCGTAGAAAAGACGAGACATGATTTCGCGGCACTGACGCATAGTTGCTAGAAGATCGTTTTCAAAAACGCGACCCTGGTTAGGCTCGTAGCCAAGATAAGTTGCGATTCCGCCCAAAGAATACGAGTCAGTTGGAATCACATCCGCGCGAGACATTGAACCAGACCACAAAAAGTTCGCATTGCGAACAGCGGAACACATATGCCAGCAGCGCTCCAAAATTTGAGCATCCTCATCCTCAATCAAATGCTCAGATTGCAACGCTTTCAAAGCTTGCATCGTACCAACCACTCGCAAAGACTCGTAAGTGCCAGCGTATTGCAATTGCAAAAGCTGAACAGTCCACTCAACATCACTTAAACCGCCGCGGCCAAGCTTCAAATGCCTATCTCGACTCACTCCCCTAGGCAAACGCTCTGCTTCCATACGCGCTTTAAGCTTACGAATTTCAGCAAGTTGCGATTCACTAAGAGGATTTGCAGCATAACGCAAATCGTTCACAACGCCATCAAGTAGCGTATCCGCCAACTCTTTAGAACCTGCAGCAAAACGCGCTCGAAGCAAAGCTTGATGCTCCCAAGTACTAGCCCATTGACGATAATACTTTTCACAAGACTCCAGCGAGCGCACAAGAGGGCCGTCTTTCCCTTCCGGACGCAGATCCAAATCAACCATAATTTTTGGCTCAAGAGTAAGAGACCCTTGCAAAATATTGCGCAAAATATCTACAGTTGTTTGAGCAAAACGGTGAGCTGCATCCAAATCGCAATCTTCACCAACCGGCTTATAAACTACCATAATGTCCGCGTCCGAGCAGAAGTTTACTTCCCTACCGCCGTAGCGGCCGAGCGCAATAATCGCAATTTCGGCTTGAGGGTTACTAAAATTCATTCGCAAAACAGCCTCGCGCATAGACCAGCACAAAGCCGCGTCTAAAACAGCGTCAAAAACGTCACTCATAGCGCGCATAGAAGTATCGTCGTCAATAAGACCACACATCCAAGCTAAAGCAACTCGCTCAATTTCCTGCCGGCGAAGCGCGCGCAAAGACTGCGC
This sequence comes from Gardnerella sp. Marseille-Q9691, assembly GCF_046507715.1. Classification (NCBI taxonomy): domain Bacteria; kingdom Bacillati; phylum Actinomycetota; class Actinomycetes; order Bifidobacteriales; family Bifidobacteriaceae; genus Gardnerella; species Gardnerella sp. Marseille-Q9691. Next base: position 542,401 of record NZ_JBKFXI010000001.1, read on the forward strand.
AAAATCCGCAATATTACTAGCATAACGAGCAACCATTGCGCTAGTTTGCATATCGAGACTTGCTCTATCTCGCGCAGATAGCGCCTCATCGTCACCAAGCCAAGTAATAGACTGCATCGACTGCATCATAGCGTCGCCCAAGTAGCGCGAATCAGCCAAAACGTGACAAAGACGCTGAGCCGCGGAAGGAGAATCACGCAAAAAACCAAGATACGTATTCTTACCGCCAAAACGCTCCGCAAGACGCCGCCACGCAAGCAAACCCATATCCGGATTCTGGCCGTCACCAAGCCACTTCAACACAGCTGGAAGAAGAATCCTGTGAATTTTAGCAGCCCTAGAAAGCCCCTCCGTAAGCGCTTCGACATGCAACTGCGCGGCGGCAGCATCCGCAAAACCAATAGAAGCAAAACGCGCGCGAGCAGCCTCCGGCGAAAGCACAATAGGATCCGCATCCGTTTGAGCATTAATTGGAAGCATAGGACGGTAGTAAATATCCTTATGCAAATTGCGAATCTCGCGACGAGCTTTATCAAAACGCTCAACCAACTCTTCCGGGCGCAGCCGCACAGCACGCGCAAGACGACGAATCTGATCATTATTATTAAGCTGCTCAGTAGAAATTGTGCGCGCACGATCCAAACCGCCGTTTCCCTGCGCACCCAAATCAGGGAACAAATGCGTGCGATGCATGTTCCACATTTGCTGACGATGCTCAAGAACACGCTCAAAACGGTAGTGTTCCGCCAAAAGCGCCGCCTGAGACCTAGAAACATAGCCGCCTTGAGCCAACGCCTGCAAAGCAGAAATAGTATCCCTTACTCGAAGCGACTCATCCTCACTTCCATGCACAAGCTGCAGCATTTGCACAGTAAACTCAACGTCACGCAAACCACCGCGGCCAAGCTTCATGTCTAAATCGCGCTGCGAAGCCGGAATAAGCGACTCCACTCGCTGACGCATATGCTGACAGTCCGCCACAAAATGCTCACGGCCAGAAGCCTTCCAAATAAGCGGCTCAACCATAGCACGATAAGCTTTTCCAAGATCCGCATCCCCCGCAGCAGGACGCGACTTCAAAAGCGCCTGAAACTCCCAGCTACTCGCCCACTTCTCATAGTATTCGCGGTGAGATTCAAGGCTTCGAACAAGAGGCCCATCCTTACCTTCCGGGCGAAGCGCAGTATCAATCTGCCAAAGAGGCGGCTCCAAAGAACCAACAACCGTTGACTGACACACTTTTTGCAAAACCATTGCAATAGACGCACCAACGCGCAAAGCAGCATCCTGATTCTGCTTATTTCCAGAATCCGCAGGCTCAACAACATAAATCAAATCAATATCGGAAACATAGTTAATTTCTTGCGCACCAAGCTTACCCATAGCAATAATCGCAAACCTGCAAGCGGAAGAACCAGTAACCTGACCGCGAGCAACCGCTAAAGCAGCCTCCAAAACAGCATCCGCCGCATCGGAAAGCTTACGGCTAATATCCGGCTGCACTTCAACAGGGTCAGCGCTCGCTAAATCAGCCGCCATAATTGCAGCAACATGCTCACGGTAGCGCGCACGAAGAGCAGAAACAGCTTGAGCAAAGCCAAGAGAAGTCAAGTAAATCGTGTTAGAAGCGTTATTTTCGGAAGAAACCACCGTAGCCTTGTAAGCTTGAATTGCGCAAAGCAAATCAGCACAACGCTCATCACGCGTCATAGAAAAAAGATGATCCGGGTCACTTGCCGCAGCCATAATAAGATTCGGATGCGTGCGCATAAACATTCCCATAGCGCTAGAAGCACCAAGCACTTGCATAAGCGAAGCAAGCGGACAATTCATAGACGATATTGTAGACATTGAAGCAATATCAGCAATGGTTTGCGGCTGCGCCTGAATAATATTTTGAAGCGCAACTAAAGAAGCATCCGGGTCTGCAGGGCGGCTCACGTATTCAAGAAATTGCTGCGGACTAACAGCATGGTTCATGCAATTTTCGCAAATATTTACAATAGCTTCGCGCGCAAAATCCGGGCGAGCAAAGCCGGCTCTAATAAGACTTCTGGAAGTGAGTGCGCAAGAGGTTGTGCTGCTTTCGTTGCAGTTGGTTTCAGCAGTTGCAATATCTGTTTTATTAGCGCTTTCCATACCGCAACTTTACACTGTGGTGATGTACAAGGCTGAGAAACTACCTGCTTTCGCGCTCATACCGTTGCGCGAGTAACCTACCTCACGTTTGGAGGGTTTGAAGATAAGTTTCGCTCCAAACGCGAGAAACATAACTCACATTTGGAGCGTTCGAAGATAAATTTCGCTCCAAACGCGGGGAAATTACCTCACGTTTGGAGCGCGCTATAAGTTACTCTTTAGAGTGCTTGCGACGGCGAGAAGCCACGCCTGCAGCACCAAGACCAGCGAAGATTACAGCAAATCCTGCAAACAAGCCAGTTGCAGCACCAGTCTTAGCAATCTTATGACCAGATGCGCCACTCAAACTATTAAGCAACGCAGCCTTAGCCGCCTGAAGCTTCCTCAAAGCCGCATCAACCTGAGCCTGCGTAGCATTAGGATCGTTAAGCACGCTCTTAGCCTCAGCCAAAGCCTGCCTGTAAGCCACAGCCTCAGCAGTATTAGCATTAGCGTCCACAGCATTGTTAACTTCGATTTGCAAAGCAGACTTATCTACCAAAGCACCATAAGACTCATGGCCGTTTACAAAACCGTGGCCATTCCAATCTCCAGTGCCATTGCCAGAGCCGCCGAAGTGACTCAAGAAGTCAAGAATACGCTTCTTAGCATCTTCAAGCTTCTTCAAAGCCGCATCAACCTGAGCCTGAGTTGCGTTAGGATCGTTAAGCACGCGACGAGCCTCAGCCAAAGCATCCTCATACGCTTCAATATCAGCCTTATTGCCAATAATGAAGTACGGCGACTTACGGAAGTCAGCGTCGCCGTCAGCCTCGGACTGAAGCTTAGACTTATCCGTGCTATTTCCAGCCTTAAGCTTAGCCTTAGCATCCTGAAGACGCTTCAAAGCCGCATCAACCTCAGACTGAGTTGCGTTAGGATCTGCAAGCACAGAATTAGCTTCGTCGAGCGCGTTCTTGTACTCGTCAAGAGCCTGCTTAGACTCGTCATCACCCTTAGCTTGAGCATTCTGATACTCAGGAGACTTAGTGAAGTCATCACCAGCCTCTTGGCGCAAATCATACTTGACCGTGCTGTAGTCGTCTTCAATCTTCTTCTTAGCGTCTTGCAAGGCCTTTAGAACTTCGTCGAGTTTGGCTTGCGTTGGGACGTCAGTTGCACCATCCTTTGGCTTTCCAGTTGCGCGATCGAACTTCTCAAGCAGAGCCTTGGCCTCGGCAAGAGCCTTCTTGTAGGCCGCCATATCGGTATTATCCTTGCCGTCCTCACCCTTCACAGCATCGGCGTTCTTGTACGCTGGAGAATCCTCGAACAAGCCATCGCGCTTGTCGTCGTCACCGTCCTTAGACAAGTCAACTTCTTTTTGAAGATCAACAGGGCTGGTCTTGTAGTTAGCAAGAATCTTGTCTTTGATTTCCTTAAGAGCCTTCTGAGCCTCGTCAACTTCTTGCTGAGTTGGGAGCTGATCCTTTGGAACGTCAACTTCTTGACCATCAGCATTCTTGACCTTGCCATCGTTCTTGTCGATGAGTTCCTTAGCCTTAGCCAAAGCCTGCTCATACGCTACAAGGTCATCAGGCTTCTTGCCATCTACAGTCTTTGCCTTGAGGTTGGCAAACTCGGTTGATTTTTCAAACTCTGGAGTGCGCGCGCTGCCATCCTCGTTTTTATCATCAACTTCATTTTGGAGCTTTTCAACTTTGGTCTTGAAGTTGTCGTCGATGTCCTTCTTGGCCTTCTTCAAGGCATCAAGAGCATCATCAACCTGCTTCTGAGTTGGACGATTTTCTGGCTTTGCGTTTGGATCAGGATTCTTGACCTTTTCAATAAGGTCATTCGCTTCCTTCAGCTTATCGGCGTAGGCCTTGAGCTTTGCAGTAGCGGAGTTAGGATCCGTTGTTGTAGATTCCTCAGTCTTCGCCTTTTCAAGCGCGTTCTTGTACGCGACCGACGCCTCAAACGGAGGAGTTACATCCTGGCCCTGGGCGTCCTTATCGCCTACTTCGTTCTCAAGCTTGTCGGCCTTAGTATTGTACTTTGCTTCCACTGCCTTGCGAGCGTCACTGAGCTTCTTAAGCGCCGCGTCAACTTGAGCTTGCGTTGGTAGGTCTTTGTCGTCTACTCCCGCACTCGGCTTGCCGTCTTTACCAAAGTTGTTGAGCATGGTCGTAACTTCAGTAAGAGCAGCCTTGTATGCCTTAAGCTCATTATTGTCAGTGTCGTCATCGGCTTTCTTCGCATCAGCATTTTTGTACTCTGGGCTCTTGGTAAAGTTACCGTCAACTGCACCAAGCGCTGCTTCGTCTTGAAGAGCTGTTGCATCGGTCTTGTAGCCATCAGCAATAATCTTCTTGGCATCCAAAAGCGCACGGTATGCTTCGTCAACATCCTTTTGCAACGGACGCTCGCTGGCTTTATTAGACTCTTGCTTTTTAGCAAGCTCGCGCGCTTTCTTAAGAGCTTCCTTATATCTTGTTATATCAGGATTCTCTTCACCTTTTTCGCCCTTCTTAGCTAACGCGTTCTTGTATGCGGTGGTATCTTCAACGGTGCCAGGGGTTGGAGTGGTTGCATCAGCAGCTGAAGACTTAGCTATCTCCACGTCCAAATCAGTAGTCTTTGTGCCGAAACCTGGCTTATCTAGAGCAGAGTCGTCACCAACCAGCGTCTTGCGAGCATCATCGAGCTTTGCTAACGCAGCATCAATCTCGGCTTGCATTGGCTTTGCATCTTGCGGCGTATTAGCGTCGTTATGCTTTTCAAGCAAGGCCTGGGCCTCAGCGAGCGCCTTGTCGTAGGCGGTCTTAGCTTCTCTTGCTTGCTTGTTCTTCTCTTCGTCAGGCTTACCGCTTTCATCCACAAAGTGAGGGTCGGAGGCGTTGCGGTATGCGTCGGAATCCTTAGTACCTTCAACAGCAGGATTTGTACCCTCTGCGTCTTTACCATGTTCGCCAACGCTCTTTTCGAGCTTGGCGACGTCGGTGTTGTAGGCGTCAAGTGCCTTGCGTGCTTTGTCAAGCTTATCCTTAGCGTCGTTGATGTCCTTCTGCGTAGCGTTTGGATCTTTCAGCAAGTCCTTTGCTTCATTAAGAGCTTTACCATAATCACTGGCAGCTTTCTTAGCAGCATTGTTCTTGTCGGTATTGTCAGAACCATCATCGTTTTTGTAGCTTGGCTGAGAGGCGTTCTTAAAGGCAGGGCTTGGATGCGTATCCGAATCCTTGTTAATCGACTTAATCAGCTCATCGGTCTTAGTCGCAAACTTATCCAGCGCCTTCGCCGCATCATTCATTTCCTGAAGGATTTTGGTAACATCCCTATCCAACGGCTCACCGTTCTTGTGTGCCTGGATATTGTCCAGATATTTGCTGTCGTTAAGGTCGCCACCCTTAGCAGGAATATTTGTATCAGGAATATCCTGACCGTTTTTTTGATCCTTAGGAAGATGGTTCGTGAGCGCCTTGTGCAGCTTTTCTGCTGCCTTGTCATACGCATCCTTAGCTTTCTTAGCAGCTTCTACCTCGTCTTTTTCGGCTTCACTTGGGTTTTGTTTTTCAGCAAGCGCCTTCAAATTCTGGTACGCAGGGCTGAGCTTTATAGCAATGTCATTAAATGCAGCCGCCGAAAGTTTAGACATATCGGTTGCGTACGTGTCGATAATCCGACGGGCTTTGAGAAGCTGGTCTTTAACCTTGTCAACCTCGTCTTGCGTTACGGTACTCGGCTGCTGCTTGGTCTTTTCCATCAATTCTTTTGCAGCGTGGTACGCGTCGTTATACGCCTTAAAGTCCTTAGCAGCTTGAGAATTTGCGCCATCCTTTTGAGCCTTATCAAACGCGTTGAAGTATGCAGGCATAAGATAACCGCTGAAGTTGTCGGCAAGCGCTTCGCCAAGGCTCTTATTGTCGGTGGCATACGTATCGGCATGAAGTGCTGTTTCAGCATCTTCGAGCGCCTTTTTAGCGTCCGCAACGTCTTTCTTGGTAGCGTTGTTATCCGCAAGAACTTGCTTAGCCTTTGCTAGTGCCTGATCGTAATTGTTAATTGCAATCAATGCACCTCTATCATTAGCATCAGCCATGGCCTTTGCGTTCTTGTAGAACACGCTTTGCTTCTCAGGTTTGGTTGAATCAGGATTATCGAAGCTCTTTTTCACAGCAGCGTCAAGAGGAGACTTGTCGGTTGCGTTAGCGTCAAGAGCCGCTTTAGCTTTCTTAAGATCCTCAATAGCCTTGTTTACTTCCTTCTGCGAAGCGTTTGAATCCTTGGAGACCTTGTCTGCCTGTGCTACAGCGTCGTCGTATGCTTTTTGCTGCTCAGTAGTAGAGTTTTGGTAGGTTGGGTCGGCTTTTGCCAGCGTTTGAGTGCCTTGAGCATCCCTACCCGTGTTTACCTTGCCGTCCTTAGCTATCGCGGCGCTTAACTCATCCTTGTTAGTGGTAAATTCGTTAAGCTTTTCGCGTGCAGCGTCGAGCTTTGCCTTGGCTTCGTCAACAGCCTTTTGCGTAGCGTTTTCGTCATCCTTTAACGCCTTAGCGTCTTCGAGAGCCTTGTCGTAGGCTTTCTTGGCTTCCCTAGCAGCATTGTTCCTTTCAGTATCATCAGAACCGTCGGCCTTCTTGAAGTCAGGGTCGCTCACGTTCTTAAACTGATTCGTTGCTTGCGTACCAGATGCAGGATTAGCGCCTTCAGGTGCCTTACCATCGGCTTCAATCGATGTTTTAAGCCCGTCCTTGTTGGTATCAGGGCCATCAAGTTCGGCGCGTGCCTTATTAAGCGTAATCGTAGCGTTATCGATGCGCGCCTTAAGCGCTTCAGACAGCTTGGAATCTTCTGTATTACCAGCAGCCTCAAGAGCAGCATTAGCTTCCTTCAACGCCTCGTCATACGCATCTTTCTTATCCTTAGACGCGTTGTAATAGGCTGGCTGCGTTGAAACTTCCTTGCCTTCAACAGTTTCGGTCTTGTGCTCGCCGATCGACTTAGAAAGGTCCTTAGTCTTATGCTTCGTTTGAGGCATAAACACTATATTGATGCCCTTAGGGTTGTTGCGCAGATTATACTTGCCTTCGCCGTAAATGTTGTTGTAGTGGTACTGCGAATATGGCTCAATAAACAAGCGGCCGAGCATATACTTGTCTTTTTTACCAGCAATCTGCACTTTTTGGCTCTCGGCATCAAACGTAAAGTCACTTACGCTTGCCTGCTCATTACCCATTTTCTTATCGGAATTACTAACAGGTTGCGTAAAGCCGCCATAGCTACTGCCATTAAGTTTACTTAAGTTAAGCACGCCAATAGGGTTGCCTTGAGCATCGACCGCATACCCGGTGTGCGAGCGCGTAGTATTGCCTTTTTGACCTTCGTGCGCAACAGTTTTGTACTCAGTGCCAAGAAGCTCAGCACGCATCTGCGGATTGCTTTGCTTCAGGTCGTCTTTGATGGTAGCCTTCAACAGGCCTAAGACGTCTTCGGTGTTAAACGCAGTGCCGCTATCTGAATCATAACGGTAAACAAGCGTCTTGCCATCTTCCATCCAAGCAAGACCTTCATCTGTGTTACGACCATCAATCTTGTTCTTGTTAGCATCCCAGCTAAGCGTGTAATCTGTGCGCAAATTCACCAAACGCGTGAGCTTGTTATGCTTTACGTCCGAATCGAACTTTGCAATCGCTTTGTCGGTTTTAATGGTTACATGAATAGTGTTTTCACTATCACCATTAGAAATACCCTGGTTAGCGCCACCAGATGCTTGCAGGTTGCCTCTATTCCAGTCAAGCGTAATCTGCTTTTCGTAGTCAGTAGGGCTTAAACCAAGTGCAGGATTTTCTTTATTAGCGTCGTAAATAGCTTTCTTAATTGCAGTTTCTTCTGCTGCTGTGAAGCCCAAAGGATTGGAAATAATAACTGGCTTTACCTTCGAATCTGCGTCGTCGCTTGGAACAGCAAACTCGCCAGCTTTGAGATTCTTGAGGACGAGGTCTTTGAGAGCAATCTTAGGAGCGTCCTTTGAATCAACGCCGTCGAAGTTGATTACAGCTTCGCCATTTTCGTTGAATGTAACCTTGTCTTGTGGCACATGATTAAGGTGAGCAAGCTTCCTAATAATCTCTGTCTTCTGCTCTGGTTTGAGCTTATTGATATCCACATCGTCCACAATTGGCTTGTCGATACGCGTATCGTAGCGCGCAACTGTAAGAGCGAGCGGCTCGGACTTGTAGCCTAAGTCGGAAATAAGGTACGTCTTGAGGTTGTTCACTCCCGTAACATATGTTGTTGGCTGACCCTGCTGTGACGTTACCTTGTTGATTCTAGCAAGCTCAGTAGGTAGATACGCCTGATTATCTGTAATAACAATCTTTTTATCAGGGTCATCTGGCGTATTGGTAAACGTTTTGGCTGCTTCATTGCGCACACCCACGCCATTAGATGTACTTGCAGTTTTAATTTGCTCGCGAATTGATTTATTACCAGTTGCTTCGGTAGGGGCGTCAAGAGCTTCTTTAAGCCTTGTACGAATTTGTTCATCAGTAAGCGGCTGATCATACTCTAAAACAATAGAACCAGCATTTTTAGGCGGAATAAGCGTTGCTGCACGCACAATATTCGTCTTGTACAGCACTACTGTTTTACCGTTTTTATCTGTACCGTACACATAAATGCAACGGTTTGCAGAGTAGCTTTCTCCACTCTTAAGATTGCCATCTCTGTACAGCTTACTCATAGTAAGCGTGGCTGTACTATCTGGATTTACCTTAAAGTCATATATACCGGAATATGGTTTATGCTCATCTTTAGCGTTTGGATCTGAATAATACTCAAGGAATCCTCTAGACTTCTTGTTATCAACGGTATTACCATCAGATGGGAAAATAGCTACATTGGTAATTGTGCTGCCGTCATCAGGCTTTGCAAAGTTAATTGTAACGGATTTATTCTGACCGTCTTCAATATAAACGTTATTAGACTTGCCCCATGCGTACATGTTTGGGAGCGTGTCTTTTTTATCTTTAGAAAGTTCGATTGTGCTGTTAGCTTGTGGCTTCGGCTCTGATGCTGTAGAGGCATCGCGATCTTGACCAACAGTAGTATTAGTTTCCTGCTTCTGATTTTCTTCATTAGACTTCTTATCTTCAGACTTTGCTACAGGCTGCTCAGTCTGCTTATTTTCTTCAAGCTTATTAGCGTCTTCCTTCTTGACAGACTCATCTTTCTTCTCAGCCTGCTTATTGGTATCCCCAGCCTCTTTATTAGCATCAGTCTGATCCTTATCGCCAGTCTGCTCCTGCTTAGCAGTTTCCTTATCTACAGTTTCCTTAGCTTCAGCCTTACCATCATCCTTCTTGCCAGCTTCATCCTTCTTGCCAGCCCCAGCCCTCTCATCAGCAGTCACAGGAGCTTTAGTAGGCTCAGCCGCAGAAGTAGCATCCGCGGCCATCGCAGGAGTTGCTCCAAAAGCGAACGCCGCACCGGCTAATACGCCTGCGGCTCCAACCGTAAACGCCGCCACCTTACGAGCGTCAACAGCCTTTTCAATTGCGTTATTTACTGCAGCATCCAAAGTTACCTTGCGTGCGTGCTTTCTAGAATTTGACTTAGTCATTGTGTATCTCCTTGAATACCAAATTCTCTCTGAACAAGTCTTTGTGAATTTATTAGCGAAGAGCTTGATGCAGTAATCAAAACGCTGATTGAACTACGGTCAAATACATGTAAAACTTCTGCTCAGCCCTCAAAAGCGCTATCTCTTTTGTTGAGATTTATATTCAATAATACCGAATATACATATTTTTTGCAACGTATTTGTTATGATGTATAGCCTACTAGACCCCCCCCCCCCGCGAGGCTTTATTCCAACGTTTTTGGCAGGTTTTTACGGTCAAAATTAATATAGTGAATGTAAGCTAGATTACATTTCTAATGGCGATTCTAAACAAATGTTTAGTATAAAACGCGATTATTTTATACATTTATACATTTTTGCGCATTTGTATACATTGCACACTCTATGTTAATTTCAATACTCACTACCACTCAGTCATGCGGATATCAGTGAGGTAGAGATTTGAGATTTTTCGCACTGAGCGAGGGACGCTCGCGCGAGTAACGCGCTTGCTACGAAACTCGCGTTGGAAGTCCACTGGACTTCCAACTTAAGCGAGTTTCCGCTCCGAGTTGCCTTCGCACGCTACGCTTTAAGCGCTCAGGCAGGTCGTCGCGCCACCTACCCAATCTTCGTAAAAAGCGGCTTCACATTCGACCAAATCCTGCGCGCAATACCCGGATGATTCATTGTATACAAGTGAATACCATCCACGCCTTCTGCAATTAAATCGTTAATCTGCTGGGATGCAAAAATACTGCCAGCATCGCGCAAGCAATCAGCATTACTCCCCCAACGATTCATCATTGCGGAAACTTGCGAAGTAATACGAGAAGCACACAAGCTCGTCATGCGCTTAACTTGCGAAGCGTTCGCCACAGGCATAACTCCAGCCTCAATTGGCACGTTAATGCCAGCCGCACGAGCTAAATCACGGAAGCGCAAAAAATCCTCGTTATCGTAAAAAAGTTGCGAAATTAAATGCGTAACACCAGCATCAACCTTGCGCTTCAGATTATCAATATCCGCCTGCAAACTTTCCGCCTCCGGATGCTTCTCCGGGTAGCAAGCGCCCAAAATCGGCAAATCTGGGCGCTTTGAACGAATGTAGGAAACCAAGTCACTAGCGTGCTCAAAAACGCCTGCCGCTTCCTGGCCTGCAATCACGTCTCCACGCAAAGCCAAGACTCCGGAAACGCCAGCATTATCAAACATTTCCAAAGCTTCATCAACAGCATCATAATCAAGGTAGCGAGCTGTTAAATGCGCAACCGCGTCAATACCGTATTCGGAGCGAATAGTATTCGCAATACGCGCAGTAGCAGTACGATCCTGCAGCTTTCCAGTGCCGTAAGTAACCGAAATAAAATCCGGGTCAAGACCCTTCAAGCCATACAAAGTATCGTAAATCGTACCGATAGGAGATGTGCGCTTAGGTGGAAAAACTTCCAGCGAAAACTTCGGTTTATAAGCCACAACTCACCCCCTGCTCGGCTGATCGATTAGCTTGTTATCTTGCAACTCTTCCCTAACCTCTTTAGCTGCAGCAACAAGATTCTCCAAGCTTGGCCAAGTTTCAGCGTCGCCACGCGTTTTAAGACCGCAATCCGGGTTAATCCAAAGCTTCTCAGCAGGCATCTTGCGCAAAATCTCGTGAATACGCTCCACAAGCTCAGCCTTACCAGGAACACGCGGAGAATGAATGTCGTAAACGCCAGGGCCAGCCTCAGTCTCAAAATGCGCGTCGTGAATAGCGTCAAGCACAACCAAGTCGCCGCGAGAAGCCTCGAAAGAAATCACATCCGCATCCATAGCATCAATGTCGCGAATAATGTCATTAAACTCCGAATAGCACATATGCGTGTGAATTTGCGTAGTCGCAGCAACTGCAGAATGAACCAAGCGGAAAGCAGCAATCGCCCAATCCAAATACTTCTTATGCCAATCAGAGCGGCGAAGCGGCAACTTTTCACGCAAAGCAGCCTCATCAATCTGAATCACACGAATACCAGCGCGCTCCAAATCCAACACTTCATCGCGAATAGCAAGAGCCAACTGCTGAGTCTGCTGCTCGTGAGTAATATCCTCGCGAGGCCAAGACCAGTTAAGAATCGTCACAGGGCCAGTAAGCATGCCCTTAACAACGCGATTCGTGCAGCTTTGAGCGTAAGCGCTCCATTCAACAGTAATAGCAGACTCGCGAGAAACATCCGACCACACGATTGGAGGCTTCACGCAGCGCGTACCATAAGACTGCACCCAAGCGTTCTTCGTAAACTTAAAGCCGCGCAAATGCTGGCCGAAATATTCAACCATGTCGTTGCGCTCAAACTCGCCGTGAACAAGCACATCCAAGCCAATCTGCTCCTGATGCTCAATGCACTTGGCAATGCGATCGCGCATAAACTCGTCGTAAGCTTCGCGCGAAATCTCACCCTTACGAAGAGCGGCACGAGCGTTACGAATATCCTTAGTTTGCGGGAAGGATCCAATAGTAGTAGTTGGCAAATCCGGCAAGCCAAGAGCTTCCTTTTGCAAACGCTGGCGCTCAGCCCTTTCCGGCAGTCGCACAAAATCAGAATCTTTAAGATTCGAAAGACGATTAGCAACAGCAGCATCCGCCTTCACGCGCGAACCGTCGAACAAAGCCTGATTTTTAGCCAAAACGTTACTTGATTTGCGGCTTTCGTCACTTTCTGCAGCAAGATTTGCAATATCGCGAATCTCCTGCAACTTTTCAACAGCAAAAGCAAAATGCTGCAAAACATCCGCGCCCAAAGCATCCTCACCAACAGTGCTAAAAGGCACGTGAAGAAGCGAGCAAGCAGAAGAAACAGCCACGCGATCCGTAACATTCTCACGCAAAGCATCAATAAGCCCAAGGCTCACAGCATAATCGTTACGCCAAATATTACGGCCGTTTACAACGCCTGCAAAAAGCGTAGTATTATCATCCACACCATAACGCTCAATGGCCGCAAGATTCTCATCCTTGCCTTCCACCAAATCAACACCAACACCGTCAAAACCAAGATTATTCACAGTTTCGTAAGCATCAGCAATATTGCCAAAATACGTGTTAAGAAGAATCTTAACTTCCGCGCTCCTAGCCTCAAGCAAAGGCTTATACAAAGCTTCAAAAAGCTCCAAATCGCCATCTTCTTTATCAAGCGCCAAATAAGGCTCATCAAACTGCAGCCAAGTTGCGTGAAGCTCGCCAAAACGCTTAACAATACTCGCATAAGCGTTAGCCAGAGCCGAAATCACAGACTCAGTTACTTCCAACTCCTGAGCTTCAGGAGTACGAGCCAACTTCAAGAATGTGTACGGGCCAATCAACACAGGCTTCGTTTCCAAACCCTGCGCGCGAGCCTCCAAAAACTCGTCAAAAGGCTTAGTTCCAGCCAAATGCAAGCCTTCCGGATTCTCAACTTCCGGCACAATATAATGGTAGTTTGTAGTAAACCACTTCTTCATTGGCAACGCCGTCACATCGCCGCGCTCACCCTGGTAGCCGCGCGCAATAGCAAAAAGCGTATCCTCAGCATGCTCAAAATTCAATTTACGATAACGCTCCGGCACAGCGCCAAGCAAAATAGCCGTATCAAGCATTTGATCATAGTAGCTAAAATCGTTACTTGGGATTAAATCAATTCCAGCTTCCGCCTGCAAACGCCAATGCTTAGCGCGCAAAGACTGAGCAACCTCACGCACTTCATCCAAAGAAGCATCATGCTTCCAATAACGTTCAATAATCTTCTTCAATTCACGATCAGCGCCAATTCGCGGAAAACCAGACACCGAAGTAAAAACCGTAGACATACATCCTCCAAAAAATTTCTTTTCGACTCACATTTACATTTATTTCTTTCGACTCGCTTTAGCCTAGCAAAGAAATGAGCGATTGTGGTCATTAAAGAACTTGGGGTGTCGTTATAAGCTTAATTTATATGCTTAATTGCGTGCGGCAGCACTGATGCTAGTGTTCCTTGAACAACAGGAATCAGCGTCTGCAGAGCACTGGCGCAAAGCTACTCGAAGGATTTGGGCGTGAGGATTGCGAGGGCCGTGGCGCCGCGCAAGCCGCAAGTTGCGAATGGACGATCAGACACAAGCACCACAACCGACGCATTAGCAAGCCCCAAACGCATCGCCCCAAGCACATCCGGATCCGAATCCGGCGAAGAAAGCCATTGCGCAGCCATCGACATCGTTGGCTCATGGCCCACAATCATCGTCGTATGAACATCGCCTCGAATAGCTTGCAACTCGTTCATAACCGATTGCATGCCGCCATCGTAAAGACTTTTGCGCGACTCAACCACAGGCGCATCACCAAAACGCTTCAACATTCGCTTCAAAGTTTGCTCAGTGCGGTTCGCGCTAGAGCACACAATATAATCCGGCACAAGCTTCAAAGACTGCAAGCCCTTCGCCATAATTTTTGCCTGCTTCAAGCCCTTATCTGTAAGTCCACGACCCCAATCATCGCCCATTTGAGGCGCCTCAGCCTTCGCATGACGCATCAGCAACAAAACGTACTTACTATGATGTGCTTTTTTCATAAGCTTTTTCATTGATGATGCCATAATGATCTCCTACTTAGCTTGACTATGCTCTATTTCTTGCGATTGCACAGTTACTTGAGATTGTAAAGCTTGCGAATCTTGCGGCAATTGCGCAAGCTGCACGTCTAAATCGCGCAAAACTTTACGCAATTTACGATCCGAAATATCGCGCAAAGACAAGTCTTCCAACTGCTCCGCGCGCTCTTCTGCTGTCATATCGTCAATATCGCTCACAGTATCTTTAGTACCGTGCTCGCGCTTCTTCAAAGCACTAAAACCTTCAGCCATTGCGCGAGAAACAATCAAAAATCCCGTGTGACCAATCATCGCGTGATCCGGACGAACCGCCAAACCTTGCGCTTTCCAAGTGCGCTCCAAGGTTTCCTGAATTTCCGGCTCGGTCCACACGCCGCTTTCTCGCAAAGCTTCAGCCATTCGAGACATTTGCGTCGTAGTCGTAACGTACGCAATAAGCACGCCTCCCGGCACAATAACGCGATGAGCTTGCTCGAGGCGATTCCAAGGATCAAGCATGTCTAGCATAATGCGATCCACACTGTGCGCGTCTAAAGTTTTTGCAACCGAATCAAAATCGCCAGTAAGCAAATTCCACCATTCTGGGCGCTTACCGTAGTACAAAGTTGCGTTGGACTCGGCAATGCGCGCAAAATCTGGGCGAAGCTCAATAGTAGTAAGCTTTCCGCACTCCCCAACTGCGTCCAAAAGGCTTAAGCTCATAGCTCCAGAGCCAGCGCCCGACTCCAAAACGCGCATTCCGGAGCGAATATCTCCTAAAGCAATCACTTGCGCAATATCTTTAGGATACATAATTTGCGCGCCTCTAGGCATAGAAAGCACGTAGTCAACCATGCGCGGTCGCATAGCAACATAATCCCAGCCGCCAATAGCGCGCGCGGCTTTCCAAGGTTTGTTGGACGATTTAGAAGGATCAACAATAGTTTGCTGAGCTTCACGCTTCGCACTAACAGTAGTAATTACAACGCCTTCGCTTTGACCAATCACGTCATCGTGACAAATAAGACCGTGCTCAGTTTGCGTAACACCGCCTGAAACAAGTTGTGCAGTAATTCGCTTACCTTTACGATCGGTGAATTGAATCTTTTCACCTACTCGCAACACTCCACTACGCGAATTAACTGACTGCACAAAACACCTCACTTATTTTAGAGCGACTTTTTATAGCAACTTTTTAGCGCAACTTTTATTATTTCTACTATTATAAGCTCACCGTTGTAAGCGGCATAGCAGAATCGATTGCAAAGTCAGGCGCAGAAGGACGAACCCCTGCTTCCACCAAATTCACTCCAAGCATTGCAACCATCGCACCGTTATCCGTACAAAGCTTCAATTCCGGCAAACGCACTTCAATTCCATGCTCCTTGCCGCAAGCCAGCAAATGCTCGCGAAGCTGCGAGTTAGCGGAGAATCCGCCGCCAATCATAAGCGTTTTAGAACCGTACTGCTCGCAACCCATCATAGCTTTGCGTGAAAGAACTTCCGCCACAGAATTAGCCAAAGAAGCACACACGTCATCAACTGGAATTTCAAGCCCTTGAGCCTCACGTGCCTCCACCCAGCGCGCAACAGCAGTTTTTACGCCCGAGAAGCTGAAATCGTACGGATGCTCCTTGCCAGAACGACCTTGCGTTAAGCCTTGCGGCACTTTCAAAGTATCCGGATTGCCAAGCCTTCCATGCCTATCAATATGAGGACCACCCGGGTATGGGAATCCAAGAAGGCGCGCAACTTTGTCGAAGCACTCGCCTGCAGCATCGTCCAAAGTTGTGCCAACAACATCAATGCTTCTAGCAATATCGTTCACGTGAAGAAGCGAAGTGTGACCGCCGGAAACAATTAAAGCAAGCACATCTTCCGGCACATCACCAAATTGCAACTGCGTTACTGCAATATGCCCGATTACGTGGTTAATACCATAAATTGGCTTATTTGCAGCCCAAGCCAAGGCTTTAGCTCCAGAAACTCCCACAGCTAAGCAGCCAGCTAAACCAGGGCCTGCGCTTACTGCAATCGCGTCAACATCGCTTAAATTCATGTTTGCGTCTGCTAAAGCTTTAGAAACAACCGGCACGAAAGCTTCAGCGTGAGCGCGAGAAGCAATTTCTGGAATTACGCCACCGTAGCGCGCATGCTCTTGCATTGAAGATGCCACCACATTTGACACCAGCGTGCGTCCGCGCACAATAGCTGCGGCTGTTTCGTCGCAAGTTGATTCAATTCCTAATACGATTGCTTCGCTCATTTTATTCCTCTGTTACATTATTTTTTGTAGAAAGTTTGTTATTTTCGCTTAAATCAGCGCACATTGTGTACGCATCCACGCCTTCCGGCTGATAGTATCTTTTTCGCAAACCCATTTTCGTAAAACCAAAGCGATTATACAGCGCGAGCGCAGGAACATTGTCAACTCGCACTTCCAGCAGCATTCGTTTAGCACCAATTTGTTTTGCTGTTTTAATCATGGTTAATAAAAGCTTAGAGGCTACGCCTTTTCGTTGATATTTTTTCGCAACGCCAATTGTCATTATTTGCGCATCATCGCCGTCAAACCAGTAGCCAGCATACCCACATAACGTATGCGTATTTTCGTCAATTTCTGCATAATACGCGCGCATAGGAGCTTGCAATTCCTGCGAAATCATGCTCTCGTTCCACGAGCCTTTGCCGAACAAGTCGGCTTCAATTGGCGCTATTTTTTGCGCTAACTCATCGCACGTAAAATCGCATTTCGACACTATATTGCAACCTTCGGCTACTGCTGGAAATTTAGAATGCGTTATATCGACAATCATAATTACTCAAATCGTTAAAACGCTTCTATTTTTCTTTTGCCTTATTCGCTTCGCCAGATCCCAGCACATGCTTAAGCGGATTTGGCACAGACACGTCCGGACGGCGCAAATAAAGCGGTTCAACAGCTTTTACGTGCTCGTCTTTATTTACACATTCCAAAGAACACTGCTCGAAAATTTGCAAGCCTTGCACACCCAAATCAAGCGCGCAAACTTCTGCAATAACGCCAACATGCGCAATATTTCGCCAATCTTCAACGTATTTTTTAGCACCATGCCCGAGCACATCAACGCAATAATTTTCGTTAGTTTCGCTTGCTAAATACTCGTTTACACGAGACACAACATTTTGCGGATAGTCAATATCCATATTGATTAAAGCATTTCCTTCATCGTCATACAAAGACATGTACACTTGACGACGACGAGCATCGTTTAGCGAAAGTACGAAGTGGCGAATATTAGAATTGCAAGAATCGCAAGAATCAGCCATATTTAGTAGCAAATCATTTTCTATGCTGCCATTTTTGCGAGCTTCTTCAAACGCTCCAGAGCGCATCATCAAACTTTGAGGAAGAAGACTATCACACCCCAAAATTTCAGCATTATTGGCGAACGCGATTGCTTTCGCAGCAACTAATCCTGCGCGAAGACCAGTAAAAGGAGCAGGACCTACTCCCACAACCACACGATCAATATCCGAAGCCTTAATCCCCGCATTTTCCACAACTTTCGCAATATTTACTTGCAAACGCTCCACGTGAGTGCGAGAGTCGGTTTCAACAATCGGCTCATTTCCCACAATTCCAACAGTAGAACCAAATGATGTGTCAATAATCAGCGTATTACTCATGTTTATTCCTCTAAGTCATGTACCTGACTAGCTTACTCGCTTACCACAACTTGCTTTATTTATTGCGATATTTACTGTAATATTTTCTGCTATATTTTCCGCGTATTTCTTAATTACAATTTTGCAAGTCGATTAAGCCAATCCTTGCCAACAGCTTTTAAAGTTACGATTCGCTCACCATCGCTAGTAAAGTCGTCAACTTGTGAAGAATCAATAGGCCTTGCAATATGAACTTCTAAGCGCTCACTTGCCAGCACTCCAGCCATTTGCTCACCCCACTCCATAAGCACAACAGTGCCATCTCCCGGCTCTTCCAAAGCTTCATCAAGACCCAAAGATTCAAGCTCGTCAAGCAAACGCGAAACAGTATCTTGACCCGGAGCGAAATTCTCACCACCCAAACGGTAAGCGTCAACGTGAATTAGCGTCGCCGGCTTACCATCCGCAAAAGTGCCGTGCAATTCGCGCGCAATCGTAAAAGTTGGAGACACAATCGGCTCACTAATTGAAAGACCCGCGCCAAAACCTTGAGCGAACGTTGTTTTACCAGCCCCAAGAGGACCAGAAAGAAGCAAAACGTCTCCTTCTTTAACCAGTTTTGCCACAGATTTACCAAGTTCGCGCATATTAGTATCCGTAGGCACAGTACGAACTTTTTGCTGTTCTAACACCGTTTCTTCTTTCATACTTAACACAATCTTTCACACAATATTTTTAATTTACGATTTTTAATTTAAGATTTCTAATTTACGCTTTTTAATTTACGCTTTTTAATTTCCTTTAGACGAAATTATCATAATGCACTTTTCAAGCGCATAATTAGCATCGCTAGATCCGCCTTTGCACTGCTCATCCGCCCAGGCTAAAGCTTGTAAACTTTTAGAAACTCCAGCACTACTCCAGCCTGCAAGCTGACGCATTGCCATTTTAAGCGCCCACGGATTTGCTTTCGCTTCCGCACTAGAAATCGTGCCGTTACGAACTGCCATTGCAAGCGCAATTAAACGAACTTTTGAAGCCAAAGCGCCGATTAACGCTATAGGGTCAACTCCTTGCGCAACTGCAGTTCTTGCAGAAAGCACCGCAGAGCCTAAGTGACCTGTAACAGCCTTGTCTGCCACAAAAAAGCCGGTAACTTGCGGATCTGCAATAAGATAGCGGTCAACAATATTAAGAGTTATTGGATTATCGTCATAGTCGAAGCATAATTGCGAGCACAATGCTGCAAGCTCGCCTGTTTTTCCACCCAAAACCGCCACAAGTCGTTGCGCAGCTTGCGGTTCAACGCTTCGATTGTGACGATCAAATATGCTCATAACAAAGTTGAGTTTTGCATCGTCTTTTTTAAGATCCGGCACTGTGATTGTTTGAGCACCAGCTTTTGTAAGACGCGTAACAATAGATTTTCCTTTAAGACCACCTTCATGGCGAGCAATAACCCAGCTTAAAGAAGATTCGTCAAAATTATTTTCGTTATTTTGCGCTTGTTGGCAGAATTTTTCAATCGCTTCTACTAAAGACTCATCCGCACTTTGCAAATCGTTAATAATAACTATTGTTCCGTCGCCAAAAAGCGAAGGACCAACAGCTTCGTCAAACGCGTACTTATCTGCGGATGAAGCATCAAGCTCAATAATTTCAGCATCCGGAGCATTCTTCTGTATTTTTTCTCGCAAAGTTCTAGCATTAAGATTGTTTAAGTAATCATCCCCGCCAACTACAAGAGTCACCGGCATAATACGTTGTGCGCGATTATTACTTGCTGCCATAATGCTCCTTAAACAAACTAACTTTAACCATCATAATATTCCTCTCGAATATGCGCGCGTATTTAGCGCTACTCGAAGATTTGCGCGGCTTCACTTATGGTTCGCTTTACAGAAGATGCCCATAATTGTCCGATTATGCTTATGCGCTGAACGCAATAACGATTGTTAAAACTGCGAAAAACAAGCATAAAAACAGCAAATATCGCAACTTCTGCACATGCCATCATCCACGCTCCAGCAGCACCCTTCATCCAAGGAAACACGCCAAAAGATACTTCATCACACCAATACGCACACTTTTCCATAAAACTTGTTCCAATTGATGAAACTCTCGCAAAAACAAGCGATGCCCCAGCATTAAAACTCGCGCAAGCAAGCGAAATTAAGCCGAATACTGTTGCCCAATCCATAAAAGGCGCAATTATTAGATTTGCTGGCACAGACATAAAAGAAACTTCCGGCTGCATAAGAATTTGCACTGGCATCGTCCACAATTGTGCAGCCAAAGTTATTGCGAGCGCCGAAGCGATAAAATGCGGCACATATTGCGAAAATGTTTTAGACATTGGCACTCCCATAACAACAATTCCCAAAGTTGCTGCAGAAGAAAGCGCAAAAGCATAGTCCCAAGCGTACGAAGGGTTTACTAGTAACACTCCAATAACAGTCCAACTTAGCGCGCTTGCCGACTGGTATGGTCGCTTGCAGCACCACGCAACCGCGGATATTATTCCCATAATCAGCGCCCTAAGTACAGATGCTGAAGGGTAAACTATTGCGGCTAAAGAAATCTGCAACGCAATTTGTATTGAAGAAGTAGCCCAACGCGGAAGTAGTAAATATGAGCAGCATCTGTAAATAATCATGCTAAGTAGCAAAAAGTGGCCTCCTGAAACAGCCATAACGTGCATAATTCCAGCATGCTGAAAATGCTGACGTGTCATAGTTGAATAAGTTGCGTCTATTGGATTTAGCGAATTTGTTGCTTCCGTTGGCACATACTCTTGCCCCAACATTCCAATAGTTACTCCCGGAACCAACATTCTTCCTTGAGTATCAAGGTTATTTGTTACTTCATAAAATGATTTCCACAAGCTACTAGCAGAGTTTTGCCAAAAGTTTGAGCCTTGTATAATCTGCACGTTTTGCTGCGTTTTTTGCACATGCAATTCAGGCTTATTGTCAAAACGCGAAGATTTTAAGCTAACAGGCACTCTAATACGCATACCGTAACTAATATTCCTACAAACTGGATTGTATGCGTAGAGCCTAGCATTAACGTAACTTTGAGTGTTTGCAAATTTGTAGACGCGCACATTAGCTTGACAATCTCCATTAAAACTTTTCGACGCTCTAAAAGGAGTCAACACTCTAACTTCCGCCTCTGCAATACGAGTATTCAAAGTAGATTTATAGTTAGAATAATGAATTTTAGTAAGGTTTTCTGCACGTATTTCTTGCATAATAACGTCTTTTGAAAGCACACATTGACCAAAGTATGAAATCATGCATGCCGCTAAAGAAACGTACGCTACTGTTTGAATAGTTCTGCTCCAATCATTGCATTTACGACGCAGAAAAAATGCTACTAGAAAAGCGAAGGAAAATCCTATTATTGCAACTATTCCTGCGTGGATTACTCGCATTTGGCTCAACCATTTTCCTATTAGGCATCCAGCCCAGTAAGCTGTAGCAACAGGAATCATTCTAAAATCTCGACTTCCAGAAACGTTTTCTACTTTTTCTCGCATAATTCACCTATTTAACTTCAACATTTCCGCGGAATTTATTCAAAGTTTTAGGACCAATGCCCTTTATTTGCAGCAAATCTTCCAAACTGTTAAAACCGCCAACTCGTTTTCTATGAGCAATAATGCGCGCAGCTGTTTTTGGGCCGATTCCTTTTAAGCTTTGCAGTTGATCCACTGTTGCAGTGTTAATATTTATGCGAAAAGTATCACTCTTATTAGAAGCAGATTTGCTTTTTCTACTTTTCCTACTTTTTCCGCTTTGACTGTTTCGACCGTTTTCAGATCTTTCGCTACTTTCTATACTTTCACTACTTTCGTCACTTTCACTACTTTCGATACCGTAGTCAGATTCACCATTTTTGTTATTTTTCTTAGAATTACTATCTTCTAAATCGTCAAAAGAACGCTTTGAATAATCCGCATTGTCTTCTATTTTTTGCAATGATTCAGACTTACTATTTTGCACGCGCTGATACGTTAACGACTGCGAAATAAGCATGGTAAGACTCGCACACAATGCAACGACCAGCACGAACATAATTGCCAAAGTATGAACAGGTTTCATATGAAAGCTTGCGGAAGATTTGTTGCTTTTTAGCGCGGAGTTAAAAGAATTAAAGTTATTTTTAATATTATTTTCGATATTATTTTCGCTAAAAGCGTCGTTAGAAAATTCAGACAAAGACGAAGCGATTCGCCTATGCGGCAAGTAAGTTTTAGGCTCAGGAACCTTGCTCCCCGGCTCGTAGTATTCCATGGCATCCCCCAATTAACGCAATTCTTGCTAATACTATTGAACAAATAGCAAGTATGCGCAAGAAAAATACGCGCCTGTGGTTAAAACCTTTAACACCGAAAAAAAAATGCTGTAAAGCGCGAAAGCAGGCCGTCGCGCAATACAGCATTAATTAAGCCGAATCTTACCTCTCGTCAGGCACAATAGACACAATCTTCGGAGCCTTAACAATCACCTTGCGCGGAGCCTTACCACCCAAGCGATCAGCTACAGCTTCCAAAGCGAGCTTTTCAAGCTCAGAAGCGTCAATATTTGGATCAACTTCAAGCTTTGCTCGAACCTTGCCCTTGATTTGCACAACGGCAGTAACAGTATCCTCACCAACGTAGCGAGAATCCGCAACAGGCCAATCTGCGTGAGCAATAGACTTGTTATGCCCAAGCTTGCTCCACATTTCTTCGCAAATATGCGGCGCAATTGGAGCCAGCATAAGAATTAGTGGCTCAACAGCTGCTCGTGGCACGTGAGGAAGCGAAGTCAAGTGGTTGTTCAACACAATCAGCTTAGCGATTGCAGTATTTGGACGCATTGCTTCCATTTCCACAGTCACTTCTGCAATTGTATTGTTAAGAAGCTTCAGCGTTTTATCGTCCAAAGCGTCGTCTGTTACAACACAAGCACCGGTTTCTTCGTTTACTACGTTACGCCACAAACGCTGAAGGAAGCGCATACCGCCAACAACGTTACGCGTGTTCCAAGGGCGAGACTCAGAAAGCGGACCCATGCTCATTTCGTACAAGCGGAACGTATCTGCACCGTAGTTTTCGTACATGTAGTCCGGGGTCACAATATTCTTCAAGCTCTTGCCCATTTTACCGAACTCACGGTTCACACTTTCGCCGTGCCATGTAAACGTTGGTTCACCAGCGCCGTTTGAAGCGCCTTCTTCAACCTCGTCGGCAGGAACGTACTGTCCGCGCTCATCCGTGTATGCGTAAGCTTGAATCATACCCTGGTTAAACAGGCGGTGGAATGGCTCAGCAGAATCCACATAACCCAAGTCGTAAAGCGCTTTATGCCAGAACCTGGAGTAAAGCAAGTGCAAAACTGCGTGCTCTACGCCACCAACGTAAAGGTCAACGCCGCCAGAAACATGCTCTTTGCCCGGACGGTTCGTTCCCATCCAGTAGTCGTATTCGTCGCTGTCAACCATGTGCTCAGCGTCGTTTGGATCCAAGTAGCGCATGTAGTACCAGCAAGAACCAGCCCAGTTTGGCATAGTGTTGGTGTCACGATAGTAGGTTTTTACGCCGTCGCCAAGGTCGAGCTGAACTTTTACCCAATCATCGTTTCGGCTCAAAGGTGCTTCAGGCTCCGAATTTGCGTCGTCTGGAGCGTAAGTTTTTGGCTGATAGTCTGGAACGTCCGGCAATGCAATCGGAAGCTCACTATCTGGCACTAGGTGAGCTACACCATCCTCGTCGTAAACGATTGGGAATGGCTCACCCCAGTAGCGCTGGCGAGAGAACAGCCAGTCGCGAAGTCGGTAAGAAACCCTACCTTTTCCTACGCCTGCAGCTTCAAGCCACGTCGTCACCTTTTTAATAGCTTCATCCACGCGCAAACCGTTAATAGACAAAGCGTCACCAAGCTTGTGCGTATGCTCTACAGAAGAGTTGATAACAATTCCATCGTGTGAAACGAATGGAGCTTTACCTTCGTAATCAGCTAACTTTTCTTCGGAATCAGGCAAAGGCTCAACAGTGTAGATTACTGGCAAACCGAAGGCTTTTGCAAAATCGTAGTCTCGCTGGTCGCCGCCAGGAACTGCCATAATTGCTCCCGTGCCGTAATCCATAAGCACGTAGTCTGCAGTAAAGAGCGGAAGTTTTGCTCCAGTTACAGGATTGATTGCGTAAAGACCAGTGAACAGGCCGGTTTTAGCGCCCGCATCTTCCGTGCGATCTTTTGCAGTTTTTGCGCGAGCTTGAGCTTGATACTCTGCCAAGCCTTCTTTAAGACTTGCGTAGCCGCCCTTCCAGCTTTCTGGAACGCTAGCCTCCCACTCTTCTGGAACATGCTCAAGAATTGGGTGATCTACGGAAACAACCGCAAATGTTGTGCCAAAAAGTGTGTCTGGACGAGTAGTGTACACTTCCAAATCGCGCGTTTCGCCGTCTGCACATGGCACTTCAAAGTGCACGGATGCACCGTGAGATTCGCCTATCCAGTTTCGCTGCATAAGCTTAACTTTTTCAGGCCAATCAATAGTGTTCAAATCTTCAACCAAACGGTGTCCGTAAGCTGTAATTCGCATGGACCATTGACGAAGGTTGCGCTGGAATACTGGGAAGTTTCCGCGCTCAGACTTACCTTCTGCAGTAACTTCCTCGTTTGCAAGCACAGTTCCCAAACCTGGGCACCAATTTACAGGAGATCTAGAAATATAAGCAATACGGAAGTCGTTCAACACATCCGCTTGCTCTACCTTGTTAAGCTCTTCCCACTTTTTGCCTGCAAATCCTGGGATTTCACGCTTACCGCTCTTAAACTCGTCAACAAGTTCGCAAATTGGTCGAGCAGAACCCTTTCCGCCGTCTTTGCGAACAAAATCAGTGTCATACCAAGCGTCATAAAGCTTGGAGAAAATCCATTGCGTCCAACGCACATAATTCGTGTCAATCGTTGCAAAAGACCTACGATCATCAAAGCTCAAGCCCATGCGATGCAGCTGCCTGCGCATATTGGCAATATTTGCCTCGGTAGTAATGCGCGGATGCTGACCAGTTTGCACAGCATACTGTTCAGCCGGCAAACCAAAAGCGTCGTAACCCATTGCGTGAAGAACATTCTCACCCTTCATGCGGTGGTAGCGGCTTACAACATCCGTTGCCAAGTATCCAAGAGGATGCCCAACGTGCAAGCCTTTACCGGAAGGATACGGGAACATGTCCATTGCAAAGAAAGAAGGACGACCGTCAGCATTCCTGCCTTCGCCATCCTTCAAATTGCCCTTAACATTAGCAGCCCAGAACGTGCCCTGCTCGTCCCAGGTTTTTTGCCAGCGCTGCTCAATATCTTGTGCGAGCTGCGCGTTGTAACGAAAAGCTGGCTCAGCAATAGTAGCTTTATTGTCAGCTGTTGCATACTGTTGATCGTTGTCGTTCATACCCTAGGACTATAGCGTCTTATGCAGTCATTATGCAACACTTTTTACAAGTTTTATTGATATTTTATTGAGAAAATATGTAGTTTTAACGTAAGTTTTCCTAATACGCGCACAAAATTAAGATTTTATGCTTATTTTGCAAAATAAATCATTACAATAGTAAATAAACTTTTTAAGCGAATAAAGATTAGAAAATTAGGTAAAATTCAATAAAACTATAAATATTAAAGAGGTTGTGAATTGAAAGTACAAAAAAATACGTTACTACTTATTGCTTGCTTAGTTTGGGGCGCTGCTGGTTTTAATATTCTTAAGATTGGCTTGTTGGCTTACCAGAATTATTTGCAACCGCTGAATTACGCTTTGTCTCTAGTTGTTTTTGCAATATTCCAATTCCTGATTTTTGGAAAACTCGTTAAAAAACATACTCAAAGAATCATCGCATACAAAGAAAAACAATTTTTCCTCAAATTCTTTGACGTTAAATCTTTTATAATCATGGCTTTTATGATGACTTTTGGAATTGTTTTGCGCGCAACCAACATAGCTCCCGAACAGTTTATTGCAGTGTTTTACACCGGTTTGGGTTCTGCACTATTTTTAGCAGGATTGCTTTTTGGCTATCAGTTTGCAAAAACATTCTGCCCTGCATTTAAACACAGCTTGTCTGATTGTGCTAATACTTCAGTAAAATAGTGAGATTGGGAATAATTTAGTTTATTCGTAAAATATTTATTAAGTGTGTAACGATAAGCCGTATATGCATAAGCTGTATATGCTAGTACGTTAAGAAGGCTGCTATGGACAATAATGTGTATAAAAAAAGCAGATTATACGCACCTGAGCGTTTTTTTGAATGCGAAGGCAAGGGTTTGCAATGGTTGCAAGAAGCCCATAAGTTTGGCGGCCCTAGAGTTGCAAAAGTGTTTGATTGGGGAAACGACTACCTTAATATTGAGCGAATTGACACTGCTTCCCCAACTCCTTTAGCTGCTTTTGAGTTCGGTGCAGCTCTTGCACACATGCACGACTATGGTGCGAAATATTTTGGTCAAGCTCCTGCAGATTATGATGGAACATGCTATTTTGGGCCTTTAAGCGACCCTGTTAATATGCCAACTGGCGAGTGGAATAACGTTATTGACTATCTTGCGGATGGGCGTTTGCGCCCTATGGTTGAGCTTGGGATTGCTCGCGGAGAGCTTACTAAAAGCGATTTGGCTCTTACGAACGAAGTTATTGATGCGCTTTACGACTTATTAGGAAAGACTGCGGAAGATAAGCCTGCGCGCGTTCACGGCGACTTGTGGAGCGGAAACGTTTTGTGGACTAAAAGCGAGGATGGAGAGCATACGGAGGCTGTGCTGATTGATCCTGCAGCCCACGGCGGGCATCGCGAAGAAGATTTAGCTATGCTTCACCTGTTTGGAATCAGCTATTTTAAGCAGATTTTGGACGGATACCAGTCTGTACATCCACTTAAGGCAGGTTTTGAGCAGCGCATGATTATTTGGCAGCTCTACCCTATTGCAGGCCACTGCGTATTCTTTGGCGGCGGATACGTAAGCGAGTATCGAGAAATGTGCAGAAGATTATTAAATAGCTGATTTTCAGCAGTAAACAAATAAAACATTTAAAGACTTAATCGTAAAAATTACGAAAGGCCATTAGTATGATTCGTTTGCGTGTAAGCACTTGGAAAAGAATTATAGTTGTGCTAACAGCACTAGTTTCAACACTATTTGTTGTTAGTGCATGCGGCACTACTTCTAAAACTTCTTCCAGTCCTAAAAACGTGCAGCAAACGTATCGCGGAAATGTTGTTATTTTCACCCCTTCAGATGGTTTAGCTTTAACAAGACACAAGCCACTAAGCACATGGGATCATCTTGTTCCAGAAATCGTTAAAGACTTAAAAAATAAGGGTTTTAACGATGATTCTATTACTACAAAAACTTCTTCTAGTCTTTCGCAGCAGAGTCAAGACGTGCAGGATTATGTTGTGAATTTGCTAACACCATTGCATTTAGAAAATCATAACAAAAATAAGCAAAATACTGGCAATTCAAACGAAAAAATTAAGAAGAAGCTGAGTAAAACCACTATTGTTATTGCTCCATGGACTAATAAGAACGGCAATAATAATTATGGGGATTACGCAACTTTACCTACGTCAAACAAAACAGAAGACACAAAAAATAAGCAGGGTCTTTTAGCGGGTAAAAACGATTCTGAAGACACAGACAAAAATATTCTTCTTTCTCAAAAGCGTTTAGCCTCATCTCTTCGACTTGCTCAAAAATCTGGAATGCACGTAGTTATGCTTTCGCGTTCAATTCCAGGATTTAAGCCAGATGTTCTTTTCCACCTTTCTGACGCTAGTAGCATTGGCGAAACTCAAGCAGAAACATTAGTTCAAAAACTTGCTCTCGACCGTGCTACTCGCGAAAATCCGCGCTATATTGAAGTTCTTTTGCCATGCCACAATCAGAAAAATATAAATTTGCACGCAAAAACTAATAGTGGCACAAACGATCAAAACTCAAACGATTCAAACGGTTCAAACGATTCTGACTCAAATAATGCAGATTCTAACAGTGAAAACCAAAATTCTTCCTCAAATAATAATCAAGAATCTCAAAATAGTGGCGAAAATAGTTCAAAAGATAATGCAGATACCAGCTCCTCAACACAGTTAGAAGACGAGTTTGCAAAAGAAGCTTTTGCAGGAATGTGGAAAGTCCTTAGACCATATTTTGCTTCTGGCACTCTGCTTAGCACTTCCGGAAAATTGCATGCAAATAGTAGCGAAAAAGACTGGATTAACGTTGCTTTTGACGCAGATAATTCGGATGCTGTAAAAACTGAGTTGAAGAATCGTATTACTAAAAACGATAATCTTCTAACTCCTTCACCAATGCATGTTGACGGCATTATTGCTCTTGACGATCAAGTTGCTTTGCAAGCTTCGCAAACTTTAAGCGATTTAGGTTACGAAGGAAGCGCTGCAGACATAAATCCTTCGTTTACTTTGCCGAATGTTATTGGAAACTTCATTGGTAAAAGAAATCTTATTAAGCGCCCTGTTCCTTCTCCTAAAAACAGCTCCAATAAGAACGCAAAAGACGCGCAAATTAGCAAGGAACAGTCCGAAGATGCTAACGATGCTGCTAACGCAAAAAAATGGCCTGCAATAACCGGCTACGGAGCATACAAGAATATTATGCCAAATATTGTAAGCGGCAAGCAGTGGATGACAACTATTGAGCATCAGGCACAGATTAGTAAAGATATTACAGAAATGTGCGATTCGTTAAATAGCACCGGAAATCTTTCTACAAAGATTGCAACAAAACAATCGACAATTGAGCCTGGAATTACTGTTCCAACCGTTTACGAACAACTGTTAGCAGTTAGTGCAACGAATTTGAAAGCTCGCCTAATAGACCCGGGTTACATTTCTCTAGCTGATGCAGGATTGTAAAAGTTGCCTAGCGCTTTCGAGGAGCGTAAATAACGCGCTCAATAAGATCGTGGTAGCGCTCAACAACTGCCTGACGTTTAGCTTTTAAGCTTGGCGTAAGCAGGCCGTTATCTTGCGTAAAAGCATCCGGCACTATTTCAAACTTGCGAATAGACTCCGCTCTAGAAACAAGCAAATTAGCTTTAGTAACAGCGCGCTCAACTTCTGCACGCACAATTCCGTTTACGGACGCTTCTTTAAGCGAGCGCACTTTGCACGCTCCTCTGGACGCAAGCCAAGAATTTACTTCCGCCAAATCAAGCGCAATAATCGCCGCAACGAATGGCTTTCTATCTCCAATAACAACAGCTTGAGAAACAATTGGAGAAGACATTAACGAAGCTTCTAACGCGTTTGGAGATAAATTCTTTCCGCCTGCTGTAATAATAAGATCTTTCTTTCTGCCGGTAATATGCACAAAACCGTCATCATCTAAAGAACCAAAGTCACCCGTATGCAACCAGCCGTTTACAATCTGCTGACGAGTAAGTTCCGGATTATTATGATACCCCTTGCATACTGCTGGACTTTTAATACACAGCTCGCCATCGTCCGCAATTGCAACAGACACGCCTTTTACCGGCAAACCAACAGTTCCAATACGGTATCCGGTTGTAGGATTCACCATAGCCGGAGCACAAGTTTCAGTCATTCCGTAGCCTTCAAGCAAAGGCAAACCGATGCCGTTAAAGAAGTGCGCAATCGACATATCTAAAGGAGCGCCGCCAGAAATAGCGTACGAAACAGAACCGCCGAAAACTTGCAAAAGAGGATCGTATACTAATTTTTTGCAAATAGCGCGACTAAGAGCGAGCATTGGCGGAACCATTGCGTTAGACTGCTGAGAATAAGACCATTGACGCGCAACTTTTGCCGCATAAGCAAAAATAAAACCTTTAACTCCCCTGCCAGCTTTTTGCGAAGCAGCGTTATAGATTTTTTCAAAAATACGAGGAACGCCAAGAATAAAAGTCGGCTTAAACGTTTGAAAATCACTCAAAACTGTTTTCAAATTGCTAGTTAAACCAAGCGTAACGTTTCCAGCAAAGCAGAAGAATTGCATAAATCTTGCAAACACGTGAGCAAGAGGCAAAAACAGCATTAAGCGAGGATTACCTTTTAAAGCAATATCTGGCATAGAAATAACGCCTGACTTTGCAATAAAAGCAAAATTACTATGCGTAAGCTCAATGCCTTTAGGCTCGCCTGTTGAACCGGAAGTGTAAACAATTGTTGCTAAATCACTTCCGCAAACAGCATGGACTCGCTCGTAAAACTCCGAATCGGTTATAGTTTTACCGTACTCAATAAAAGCATCAAGCGCTCCACGGTTTATAACATAAACGTCGTGAAGAGTAGGGCAATCATCCTTAACAGCTTCTATTTTTGGAAGCATATCGGCAGACTCAACGAATATTGAGCAAACTTTAGAATCCTCAACAATATGCTGTATTTGAATAGATGAGCTAGTTTCGTAAATTGGCACAGTTAAAGCGCCAATAGACATAATAGCCATGTCAAGAACAGTCCACTGCCATGAAGTATGCGCAATAATCGAAATAGAATCCCCCGGCATAACTCCGCGAGCAATAAAACCTTTAGCAACAGCAACTACCATATCTCGAAATTCTTTAGCAGAATAAGACTTCCACGAGCCTAAAGAATCAACATACTCAATTAACGAATCATTAGCGCAGCGAGAAACTCGATCTTCTAGCAGAGAAAAAATATTAACATCTGTATCAATAGCTTCATCAAGTGGACGAGAATATTCTTGCATATGCGCTCCTGTGTTGCATAATCGATGTTAATCTTTACTATACGCTGTTCACACCCTCAAACTATGGCAATATCTACAATATTGATGCAGATTTTGTTCAGTTTTCTACAAATATGAATATTTATTATGCTATTTAGGCGACTGGTTTAAGAACGATTTTTTTGCGAGCAGTCATACTTGCAGGATTTACGTAAGTGCGATTCTTTCGTTTTAGCCCCCATTGCACGCAGCGATTTGCGCAATGATCCGATCCACCTTCAACATGAGCAAATTTTTGCCCCTGCTTTACAAACACTCCAACAGTGAGATTTGTTACCGCAGGCTCAAAAGTAGAAGTAAGCTCACCATGCCTAATTGTTACAACAGACTTTCTAGCAACTTTACCAACAAAACTAATAACACCATCTGCAGGAGCATAAAGAGGAGTTCCTTTTGAGGCTGCTAAATCCACACCGCGATGCCCAGCCATCCAAGGCTTAGGCGGCGGATTAAAAGCTTTTACAATACGAGGAGGCTTTACAGGCCACTTCATAGCAGATTTGCACGTTTCTTCACTATAAGAACTTTTAGCAAGAGCGCAGCTTTTACAGCATACGCCTAAAGATCTAGAAGCGTAGTATTTAGCAGGATTATTTTGCTGCATTTCGTATTGCGAAAACAGCGCATCTAATAGAATAACTGAGATTATAAAAATTCCCAAGCAGGCAGCTATTCGGCAATATAATTCATAATTTTTGCGAATACACATATATCCCCCATAAATATTTATAAAGCGGCTTTTATAAAAGTTTTGCAGCTAATTTGCCAAAATCATAAGCTTTTAAAGCATTGTGGATAAAACATATGCTTATAATCACTATTTCGACACGCCAAAACACGCCATATTTGCATCTTCAAAAATTCCGTGTAATATAAATGTCTTGTGCGCGGCAGTAAGCCTGCACAAAATATTCCTGCGTAGCTCAGTTGGCAGAGCGTTCGACTGTTAATCGAATGGTCGCTGGTTCAAGCCCAGCCGCAGGAGCCATTAAGCCACTGGAAATCCAGTGGCTTTTTTGTTTTTTAAAACACGAGCATACCTCGCTGCTTGCTAATTAGGCTTAAGTCAAAACCATCAAATATCAACACAATATGTAGCTAACAAAGTGGCTAACTTAAAAGCTTTGTCGTAAAATAGATAGAAATGTGGCATCAAAAGATACTCATTGGGCAATCATTAACAAACAGAGGAAAAAAATGATTCAACACACCTCCGAAAGTGCCGATAAAGGCAAACAGAAGAAGCTAATCATCCTTATTGTAGGTATTGTTGTACTTGCATTAGCTCTTAGCGCACTTGGCGCATTTTGGTACGTAAAGCAAAGTGAGCGCACAAAGGCTGCACGTAAACAGTGCGAAGTTAAAGTTGCCCAAGTTATGAAAGCTAAGAAGACGTGGGACACTTTAGTTGAAAACAGGATTCTTATTAAGCTTTCAGAAGATAAGTCTGAAAATGGCAAAAAGCTTGCAAAAATAATAAAAGAGAAAACTCCTGACGCTGTAAGCTGCACAGCAAACTCTCCAGAAGAGCTTGGAAGCCAAAGCGCTGAGGCTTTGGCAGCTTCTGAATGGTATGCAGTTAAAGCAAAAGAAATTAGATCTTTAGCTGTTGAATTACTAAATAGCGTTGACACAAAATCTGACGACAAAGATAAGAAGGAAGAAAAGAAGGAAGAGAAGAAGGAAATACAGCGAACAACCAGCAATGTGATTAGGCGTGCGAACGTTATTCCTCAAAAGACGAAGCCAGCGCCTAAGAAGGACACTAAGAAGGACCCTAAGAAGGACCCTAAGAAGGACCCTAAAAAGGACCCTAAAAAGCCAGAATGCAAAAAAGGCGATAAAGACTGCGAGTGCGAAGGCAATGTCTGCAAGATAGTAAAGCCAGAATGCAAAGAAGGCGACAAAAACTGCAAGTGCGAAGGCAATGTCTGCAAGATAGTAAAGCCAGAATGCAAAGAAGGCGACAAAAACTGCAAGTGTGAGGGCAATGTCTGCAAGAAAACTGATCCACCAACCCCTCCAACTCCACCAACTCCACCAACTCCACCAACTCCACCAACTCCACCAACTCCACCGGCTTCAACCACAACACATTAATAAAATAGAATTAACATAAAATAAAGCTCCCAACGGATTCGTTGGGAGCTTTATTTGTGCCTTAAATAGTTTTTAAGCTCTTGCCTGATTAGCAGCTTTAATACCGGCTAAATCAACTTCTTCAAGCGGAATAACCTTAGTATGATTCTTAATCTTGTATCCAACGTACAAAATTAAGAACAGTGGCACAGACATGTACGTAATGCCAATGGCCTGCCAGTTAAGAGTTGCAAATGAATGCAAATCCTGGCCAATAATAACAAGAACACACAGAAGGAACGCAACAATCGGACCAAAAGGATACCACTTTGCTCGGTACACTAAATCGTCCAAAGAATGTCCTTGAGCAACATACGCTTTTCGGAAGCGGTAATGCGCTAAAGCAATACCCGCCCAAGCAATAAAGCCTGTTAAACCACTTGCAGCAACCAAGAACATGTATATTTGCGAACCAAAAATACTCATGAAGAACGTGAACAAAGCCACCACAAATGTTGCAATCAAAGCTGGAACTGGAATACCACGGAAGCTTACTTTGCCGAAAACTTTCGGAGCATTACCGTCTTTTGCAAGAGCATAAAGCATTCTAGTAGAAGCGTACATTCCAGAATTTGCTGCAGAAATAACAGAAGTTAAAATAACAGCATTCATAACTGCTGCAGCGGCTGCAAGACCTGCACGCTGGAACACGAGTGTGAATGGGCTTATAGCAATATCAGTTACTTCGGATCCAAGCAAATTCTTGTCGGTGTAAGGAATAATGCATGCAATAACGAAAATTGCGAGGATGTAGAAAAGAAGAATACGCCAGAACACTTGCTTTACAGCCTTTGGAATGCTCTTTTCTGGAGTTGCAGACTCGCCTGCAGTAATACCAATAAGCTCAGTTCCTTGGAACGAGAATCCAGCAATAGCAAACGCACACAACACTGCAGGAACGCCACCGGCAAATGGAGCATCCTTATGCGTAAAGTTTTGCAAGAATGGAGCTTTTCCACCAATAATGCCAACAATTGTAAGCATGCCAACAACTAGGAACACAATAACCGCAACAACTTTCACAATAGAAAGCCAGTATTCTGTTTCGCCGAAGCACTTAACTGTAAGAACGTTAATCAGCAAAATAAGCATAAGAACCGAAAGCGAGAAAATCCATATTGGCACTTTCGGGAACCAGTATTGCAAAACAATTGCTGCAGTACTAACGTCCACAGCCACCGTAATAGCCCAGTTAAACCAATAGTTCCAGCCCATTGCAAAACCTAAAGCAGGATCAACAAAGCGTCCGGAGTACGAAGCAAACGAGCCACTAATTGGCATAAACGTTGCCATTTCGCCAAGAGAAGTCATAAGGAAGTAAACCATTATGCCTATTGCGCCGTAAGCGAACAAAGCGCCGCCAGGACCAGCCATGTGAATTGTTGCACCACTGGCAACAAATAAGCCGGTACCAATACTGCCGCCTAAAGCAATCATGGAAATATGACGTGTTTTCAAAGCACGATGAACATCGTGATTCTGCTGAGAAGTTTGTTCAGCAGTAGATGGTAATGAACTATTACTCATTTTTCCTCCTTTTATGTCGTCTCAGAGGCAAAACAAGCAACAGCGTGCGTGTCGATAGCGCTCCGCAGCGAATGCCGAAATCGCTGCGACAGTACTTGGTTTATTAAACCAAGTCCCAGCTCACTACCTTTGGAAATCAGCAGTAAACTTCGGCGCTCTCCCCTTTTGTAAGTAATCAACGCTTTTCCGAGCTCATACTTACTACTCTTGTTGAGCGCAACCTCTGGTCGATGGTGTTCATTATTAGTACTACTTAGCGACAAACATACAGAATTGCGGCGTGGCGAAAAGAGAATAAAAAAATCTCGGCAAATTATGTAACCTGCCGAGATAAATCGTGGAGCTAGGGGGATTCGAACCCCCGACCCCCTCCATGCCATGGAGATGCGCTACCAGCTGCGCCATAGCCCCGTTTTTAGTTATGCTGTTCAAGCGAACCTTTGATAGAATACAACAAATTAGCGCTCTATCCAAATGCGGCGTGTCGAATCAGCTTAAATATTACTAAAAATATTGCTACTTAATTACCGTTTGAACTACCGGAATTTTCTGCATTTCCAGAAGTAGACGCTCCGCCTGAAGCTCCCCCTGAAGAAGATCCTGAACCACCGTTAGAAGAGCTACCTGAAGCACCACCAGGAGCAGTTGACGACGAGGAGGACTCCCCGCTTAAGTTACTTCCCGAAGTTGATTCTCCAGAATGCGATCCACCACTTGTTGAAGAATTATCACCACCAGGCTCACCATCTGTAGAATTTCCTAAATTAGAATCTGAGTCATCGCGGGAATGTAAACCGTTGTTTTCATCCTCTTTTTCTGAATCCTGATTTTCTGAATCACTATCAGACGGCTTCTTATGCTCAACGCCATTATTGCTATTTTGTTGAGGATTTACCTGATCTTTAGGCTTCTGCTGAATCTGCTGAGGCTGAATATTGTCCGTTCCCTTGCCTTGCGTAAAAAGCAAAACAATTCCTGCAGTGGCAACAACAGCAACTAAAGCGCTTATTACAGCTATAGCAATAGTTGCAGCATAACTATTCTTACGTCGATCTAAATTACTTGCGTTAGCATACTTAGAATCGCGAATAGCTTTAGATAACGGCACAGGCTGGCTCAAATCGCCTTCCGACAATTCCATATCTTCTTCGCGCTGCTCGCGTAAAGCAGAAAGCTCTAAAAGTCGCGTATTTTCTAATTCTGGATCTTTAGCTTCAGAGCTTATAGTTCGCCCAGAATTAACTTCACCATTTTGCCTAGAATACGCCATACGAGCATCATCTCCCGCGACTTTATATCCAGCATTTCTTACTTCAACATTGTAGACAGGATGCATGTTAAGAGTTTGAACATTATCTTTATATTGCTTCGAATCATTAGCATAACCAGCAGCGTCAGAAGTACCAGCAGAATCAGAATTATTAAGATTCTTAGGATTTGCTTCAGCTAACTTACGGGAAGAAGCGTGAATAACATTCTGATACAGCTGAGAAGCCACAGCCGACACAATCGAACCAATAGCCACACCAATAACCGAACCGGCAATACCAATTTTAGAAGCGAGCAAAAACGAGGTCACTGCTGCCAGCGAACCCGCTAAAACCTGCGTAAATGATATGCCTTTGAAGAAATTCTTCACGTGTTTACCTTAACTACCTAACAATGTATTGCGAAACATAAATGCAATATGTATAAACTTACTACAAATTACAAATTACCACTCACAACGATGGTATCACTCAAGGCATGAGTTGGATAGCTATTTTAGGAATCTACTTAGTTCTTTCTTTGCTTCCATAATGTTCGCCCAAGCTTGCAATAATAATGGCTGCAAATATTAAAGCAAATCCCACAAATGCCATATTTGACACATACTCATGGTAAAGCAGCGTAGAAAATAGTAGAGTAAATAAGCTTTCAGTGCACATAATAACCGATGCGTTTGCTGTAGAAAGATTAACCAAACTATAGTTTTGCATAATTTGCGCAGCAACAGTCACCACAACAATTAAGTAGAACATGTTTGCAAAAATAGAAAGATTATCCGCGCCGTTGAAATTAGGCAAAGGCTCATAAATTAACGCTCCAGCTAAGAACAGCACTCCTGAAACAACAAATTGTCCAAAAGTTAAAGTTACAGGATTATATTTTCTTGAATAATACGCAAGGAACGTAAGATTAAAAGCGAAAACTGCAGCGCATACAAGAGTCAGAATATCACCATAAGAAAGCGTAAGAGCGAACATTCCTGGCTTTAAAGCCACAAAACCAACGCCAGCAACGCAAACTACCGCAGCAATCAAACCTAGTATCGTAGGCTTTTTCTTAACAATTAGCCAAGCTGAAAATGGTGTAATCACGCAGTAGGCTGCAGTAAGAAAAGCGCTACGACCCGGATCAATTGTTTGCAATCCTTCAGTTTGCAAAACTAAAGTCGCGTAATACGTAACGCCAGTTATTAGCGAAGGAATAATCAATTTTTTTGTAAAAGTTTTACGAAGAGTGCCGAAAAAAATTACAAACATAATCGCGCACGCACCAACCATGCGCACTCCCATAAGCCATTGAACCGGAAAAACTTCAAGAGCATACTTTGAAGAAACATAGCTGCCACCCCAAATAGCAGCGCAAACCAACAACATTAGTTGAGAAATATGAACACTCTTCCCTTTAGGCATGCCAGATTTATCAACTATTGTTTTAGCTGCTTCACCATTAGCTTTCATAACGCCTCCCCTTCAACTATAAAAGTTGATCCACTAATAAAAGTCGCTTCCTTAAAATTTTCTTTTATTTAGTGAATTTAGTTTATAAAATACACAGATTAGCCATAAAATCGTGAAAAGTACAACTTTTCGGCGTTCTTTCGGAAAATTTCCGATATGCACTTCATAAAACCGGCATACTTAACTATTTTGCTTTATATCTTTCGCTTAAGTAACTTTTATAAAATTCGGTGATTTATATCACAACTGCGTAATTTTTTGCAGCACACACTCGTATACTCTTCTAAAACAGCGTAATGTAAAAGTAATGACTTGTTTAATTGCACACCACAGACGCGCGCAATTTTACCAATAACGAAAGGAAATATTATGGCAACTCTTAACGCCGATATGAAGGAATTTATTGCGAATAATTTGGCTTGGATTGCAACTGTAAGCAAAGATGGCGAGCTTGATTTAGGACCAAAAATGTCTATGTTCGTGCTTGACGACAATCACTTGGCCTACCACGAGCGCACTGCAGGCCAGCATTTTAAGAACTTGCAAGACGGCAGCCAGCTAGTAGTTGCTTTTGCTAATTTGGCAGAAAAGAAGGGTTATCGCTTCCGCGGAACCGTAACTCTTCACACTGACGACGCGATTTACGAAGAGCAAGTTCGCGTGGCCGAAGAAAAAGGCACAAAGAAGCCGGCTGCAGTTCCAGTTATGGAAATCACTGAAATTCAGGATTTGACTTCTGGCGCTACTGCCGGCAAAACAATCGCAAAAGATTAATGCGCGTAATTCAGTCGTGTGGATATTCGTGTGGTGAGATTTGAGATTTTTCGCACTGAACGAAGGACGCTCGCACTATAAGCGCTCGCTGCTGAGCTTGCACGGAAAGTCCACTGGACTTTCCGTCTGAGCAAGCTCACGCTCCGAGTTGCTTTCGCGCTACGCTCTGAGCGCGAAAGCAGGTCGTCGCGCAAAACGCCGAATTAGTACGTTTCAAGCAAGCGGCATACAATATCGAGTGGCGTTCGTCCTCAAAGGCGAAGATGAACACCACTCAATTTTTTATTTGATTATTTTTATTTGATTATTTAGTTGCAACTAATTTACTTGCTTTCTTTACGCAATGCTTGCAACCTAACGTTCATTTCTTCCGCTTTCTTCTTCTCGAAGTAATAAATTACTGCGGCAATTGCAATCGGGAAAATAACAGTGAACGCAATCCATCCGCAAATCACAGCTGGCTCGTCTTTGAATGAAATCCATCCAACAATCACAGACACAATAAATTGAATAGCAATTGGTGGAACTAGTGCAAAAACAAACTTTGCGAGATTTGACATACGCTCATTCGACCAGAAAATAGCGAATACTCCATAGCCTATGCCAATAACAAACGACGCCACAGCATAAGATGCAATTCTGTTTCCAACCGCGCTATGCGCTAACAAGCTAGACACAAAACTGATTGCAGTAAAAATAGTGCACGCTATGCCAATGCCATTAACAATGTTTTTTACCATTGTTTTGCCAAAAGTTGTAACTTGCTTTTCCATAATAATCGTTTCCTTTTTAAGTATTAAAAATTAGTATTAAAAAATACGCTTAAAACTACATTCCCAAGCGCTTTTTGAACCCAGCTAAGCAGCGGCGACTAATCCACTCAAC
Organism: Gardnerella sp. Marseille-Q9691; assembly: GCF_046507715.1. Taxonomy (NCBI): domain Bacteria; kingdom Bacillati; phylum Actinomycetota; class Actinomycetes; order Bifidobacteriales; family Bifidobacteriaceae; genus Gardnerella; species Gardnerella sp. Marseille-Q9691. Next base: position 581,213 of record NZ_JBKFXI010000001.1, read on the forward strand.
GCTTCCGTCGTCCATTTTTACGCTCATACTTCCGCCGAATCCTGGATCGACTCGAACAATGCGATTCAAGTTCACGATTGCAGATTTAGATATGCGCACAAACGACGCGAATTGCGGATTGTCGAAATCCATTAGGCGCTTGTAAGACACGCATTCGCCTTTATCACTGTGAATGATTACGCGCGAATTTTCTACGCAAATCATAATCACATCCGGCTCGTGCATAACAATAATCGAATCGTTAATATAACCATATATGAATGAATTATTGTTGCTATTTGCCGCATTCGCAGTATTATTTTCGGCATTATCAGTATTATTTTCGGCGTTGCTTGCTTCTGCATTTTTAGAATCAACGCTTTGCAAATTGTCTATAATGCGTTTAAGATTATCGTCAATATTGTGAACTGACAATTGAGCTTGCTGCTCTTCTTCTGGCGGCACAATAGCAATTGTTACTTTCATAAAGCCTCCCTTCCGTATACTACCGTTAGCGTTTGCTAGATTTTTCTAACTTTTCTTAGCATTTCTAGCTTTTTGTTTTGTAATTTTGACTATACGTCACTGTAAATAGTCTGTCTTTACAAAATCGCTAAACGGTAGTTTTCGAAATATAAGCGGTAAAAAGAAGAGATTATGCCGATTAAGCTGCTCCCCAAATGCGAATAAGGCGCTGGCTCGTAGGGTCAGCTGCAGGACCTTGATCGTAAGCATCCAAACGCCAACGAATCGAACCATCCGCGTTAAGACTTGGAATTAAACGCGCCCAGCGGCCGTTTCCCATTCCACCAATCGTCTTATAAGAAGGATCTACCTTGTCTAATCCAAGAAGCTTATGAACAGTTTGAGAAAGGCAAGAGCCGTGCGAAAACACTAGCAAATCGCGGTCGGAACCGGTTTTGCGCGCCCACTGTTCAACAGTTGCAGCAGCGCGCTCGCCAACTTCCTGCTTAGTTTCTGCACCGTGGCGAAGCTCGCCGCCTTCGCCTTTTACCCAAGCGTTAAAATCTTCCGGCCATTTTTCGCTAATCTGCTGGCGGTTCAAGCCCTCCCACTCGCCAAAGAAGCGCTCGCGCACGCCATTTTCAACGTGCACATGAAGACCAAGCTTATCCGCAAAAGCGTGAGCTGTTTGCTGCGCGCGAATAAGCGGCGAAACAATCGCCACAAAACTCGCGTCTGCTTCTTCTGGAGTAATGCGCACATGCTCCTGACTATTCGGATCTTTTGGATCTTCCAAATCAGAAGCGCCAAAAAGCACGCGCAAAGCCTTGCCAGAGCGAGTCACCTGATCCATTCCCGACTCGTCCAAAGCAATATCAATCATGCCTTGAAGACGGAATTGCGCATTATAAGGCGTCTGGCCGTGACGAACAAGCATAACAGAGCGCGCAAGTCCTTCATGATTACTATTTACATTCACATTGTGAGACTTAGTTGCGTTTTCAACAAAATCAACCATAACCTACCGCCTTTTAAAGCCGTTTTATAAATTATTTAGCGCTCCCAAGCAGGCTTCCAGCCTTCAATTACGTGCTGCGTATTTTCCGAATACACCATAGAATCAGCCGGAACATCGTGACGCACAACAGAACCAGCACCCGTAGTCACGCCATCAGCCACATTAACTGGAGCCACAAAAAGATTACCTGCACCAACGTGAACGCCAGAACCAATACTCGTATGATTCTTATGCACGCCATCATAGTTTGCAGTAATAGTGCCACCACCAATATTCGTATGCTCACCCAAGTTAGCATCGCCAATATAGCTTAAATGCGGAACCTTAGTGCCGTTACCAATATGCGCCTTCTTCATTTCCACGAAAGCGCCGGCCTTACTTTCTTCACCAAGCACATTTCCCGCGCGCAAATACGTCCACGGACCAATGTTAGCAGCCCTGCAAATATGCGATTCTTGCACGCGCGAACGCTCAACTACAGCATCCTCGTCAACTTGCGCGTCAATAAGAGTTGTGTAAGGGCCAACAACAGCGCCGCTTAAAACAGTAGTATGACCTTGAAGGAAGCAGCCAGGAAGAACCGTAACATCTTGAGCAAGAGTCACGTCATCTTCAATCCAAGTAGTATCCGGATCAAGAATAGTTACGCCTTCAAGCATCCAATGCTCACAAACACGCTTATTATAAGCTTTTGCGAGCGCCGACAACTGCACGCGAGTATTAACGCCCTCTACACTAAGAGGGTCAGGAGCAGACATTGCTCCCACATGACCAAACTTTCGAGCATGTTCCAAAGCATCCGTCAAATAAAACTCGCCTTGAGCATTCTGAGAATTAAGATTTGCAATCGCATCACTTAGCACATCTGCATCAAATACGTATACGGAAGTGTTCACTTCTTTAATTTCAAGCTCTCCAGCATTCGCATCCTTATGCTCTACGATTCGCAAAACATCGCCGTTTGCTTCGCGGACAATACGGCCGTAGCCAGTAGCATCGTCTAATACTGCTGTAAGAACAGTTGCAACATTGCCATGATTATTGTGAAAATCTACTAAAGATTGAAGAGTTTTAGTGTCCAAAAGAGGCATATCGCTTGCTGCGATTAGCACAGCGCCTTTTAACGTTTCGCCAGTTTCTTTTTTAGCGATTTCGTTAAGATCTTTAATAGCGCACTGAACTGCGCGGCCAGTTCCAGGAGTTTCGTCCTGATTTACAATATGCACATTTTCGTTATAGCTAACAGCTGCAGCGGTTACGCGTTCAGCCTGAGCATGCACAACTACAGCCATCTTATTTGGATTTACGCCAGCAATTGCGCTCATAACACGATTTAGGAATGTTTTTCCAGCAAAGTTATGAAGTACTTTCGGAGTTGCTGAACGCATACGCGTACCTTCACCCGCCGCTAAAATAATTGCCGCGGCAACATCATGCTTTTTCACGCATGCTCCTTATGTTGTATTAAATAATATTCTTACTTATTTAATTCTATTACGTCTTAACGCCTATCCAAAACAAAAACGCTACTTGCAAAACAAGTAGCGCCTGTATAAGCTCCCTCACCTGGATTCGAACCAAGACAAAGGGTTCCAAAGACCCGTGTGCTGCCATTACACCATGAGGGAACGGCGGAAAAACCGCCAAGTCACTATTATGCCACACGAATTGACTTCGTCAAATTTGGCGTGGCGCAAAATAAAATCAGCGTTTACGCAAATAGGAAGCCTTGACCGTGATGTTCCGGGTAAGTGTCGAAAAGCTTCGCAACCGAACCATCTTCAAATACTGCTTTAATTGCGCTTGCAAGAAGAGGAGCAATAGAAAGAACAGTCAAACCATCCCAACGTTTTTCTTCCGGAATAGGCACAGTATCCGTCAACACAACTTCGCGAGCGCCACAAGCCTTCAAACGTTCAACCGCAGGGCCAGAAAGCACGCCGTGAGTTGCAACAACTGTAACAGACTTAGCTCCAGCTTCCTTCAACACGTTGCAAGCGCCAGCAATAGTGCCAGCAGTATCAATCAAATCGTCAACCATAACGCAATCGCGACCAGCAACGTCACCAACAACGCGGTTTGCAACAGCCTTATTCGGGCATGTAATATCGCGAGTCTTATGCACAAAAGCCAAAGGACCGCCGCCTAAACGCTGCGCCCACTGTTCAGCCACGCGAATACGGCCAGCATCCGGAGACACAACAGTTACGTTTGCAAGATCTTCACGGAAACGATCACGCACATAATCAACCAAAACAGGCATAGCAATCAAGTGGTCAACAGGACCGTCGAAGAATCCCTGAGACTGAGCCGCGTGCAAATCGACGCTCATAATGCGGTCAGCGCCAGCAGTTTTAAGCAAATCAAACATCAAGCGGCAAGAAATAGGCTCACGACCGCGATGCTTCTTATCCTGACGAGAATAGCCAAGAAGTGGGCAAACTGCAGTAATCGAACGAGCAGAAGCGCGCTTCAAAGCGTCAATCATAATCAACTGTTCCATAATGGACTTGTTGACAGGGTCGCTGTGACTCTGCAATACGAACACATCCGTACCGCGCACCGACTGCGTGTAACGAACATACATTTCGCCATTAGCAAAATCGTATGCCGTTGTTTCCAATACATCAATGCCAAGCTGGTCTGCTACATCACGAGCAAGTTTCGGATGGGCGCGACCAGTAACGAGAACAAGGTTTTTATCTGGCTTTCCTTCAAGGACGATGCTCACCATATCTCCAAACGTTAGTTCGCTTTAGTTCGCGAAATGAACATATTCAATACTAACTTTTTGCGCAGACTTGCGGCGACAAGCCGAAAAAGTAAATAGTCACGACCTGTATAAGCCGTGCTTAACAATGTACTGCACCACTCCATCTGGAACTAAATACCATACTGGTTCACCATGCTCAGCGCGACGGCGAACATCCGTAGAAGAAATCGACAATGCTGGAATCTCCAAAATATCAACCGGCAAATGTTCAGAATCACAGTGAACAATATCGTCATAATTTGCAACATTTCCAGCACTGTTCACATTCAGCTGCCTAGTAATAAAAGGCAAATTAGACTCCAACTTTTCCGGCCTAGAATACCCCGGGCGAGTTACTGCTACAAATCGCGCCAAATTCCACATTTCGCGCGCATTCTTCCACTGCATAATTTCCGCCACAGCATCCGCTCCAGTAATGAAGAAAAGCTCCGCATCCGGATGCTGCGCGTGAATATCTTGCAAAGTATCAATAGTGTAAGTAACTCCTGGACGGTCAATATCAACCCTAGAAACAGTAAACTTAGGATTAGAAGCCGTTGCAATAACCGTCATTAAATAACGGTCCTCAGCATTCGTAACTTTTTTATCAAGCTTAAAAACAGGCCTACCAGTTGGCACGAAAATAACCTCGTCCAAATCATAAACCCACGCAACTTCAGAAGCCGCAACCAAGTGGCCGTTATGAATAGGATCAAAAGTTCCACCCATAATGCCAATACGCTGACGCTCATGAACGTTACCGCGTGCAGAAGTGCGCTTTCGCATAGAAGTTGCTACCGCAGGAGGAGCCGCTTCTTTTCCGGTAAACGAACCTTGAAACAGGTCAGACATTCGCCGCTGCGCATCCGTGTTATTTTCAGGACTCATTCGCTTCAGATTCCTTATCTTCAGCTTCAGTTTCACTAACTACCCCAGAAGCATCATTCGCACTATCTGGGTTAATATTCCCCATCTCCTCATCCCACTCGTCCTTAACAACGCGCTGAATTTCAGCAAAAGTTGGAAGAGGGAAATCAGGCTGATACGTGCCGCGAATTTTTGCCACAGATTCAGTGATTTTAACAAGCATTGATGTCATTGCATCAACATCATTATTGCGCTCTAAAGCACTAAATTCACGAATATTCTTTTCCATTCGACCCATTTGCTCAAGAACGCTAGAAAACGCATCATCTTCAGGAAGCGTTACGTCATTTGCGTCAGCATCCGGCCATCCCATAAGCACAGCATCCGCATATTCAAGCGAGGAACGCTGTTGCGCGGAGGCAATACCATCCTCAATTTGCACCAAAAACACATAGCGCACAATCGACAAACGCTCAGCCGCAATATTAAGCGCTTCAGCCGGAGTCATATTCACATCATTCTTAGGCATATCATTAGGCATACTCTTACCTTACCGCCACGTAACTATCAAAACCAGTACTACTCGCGTATCTGACCGCTGCCGTAGCCAATCCACTTGGTTGTTGTCATCTCACGCAATCCCATAGGGCCTCTTGCATGCAATTTTTGCGTCGATATTCCAAGCTCAGCACCAAAACCAAACTCTCCACCATCTGTAAAGCGCGTTGAAGCATTCACCATCACCACTGCAGAATCAACATTCGCAATAAAACTTTGAATCGTTTCGTAATCTTCAGCAATAATTGTTTCCGTATGCCCAGTAGAATACTTCGCTATATGATTTGCAGCATCAAAAGCATCGTCCACAATTTTTACGCCCATATTTAGAGACAAATACTCGCGTTTCCAATCATCGCAAGTTGCATGTTCAAGCTGTAAACCTGCAATATTAGCAGATTGCAAAATTTCGTAAGATTTATCGTCAGCATGCAAAATAACATTATGCTCAGCTAAAGCAGCGCCAACTTGCGGTAAAAATTCCTGCGCAATATTGCGATTTACCAATAATTTTTCTGCCGCATTACACACACCTACGCGCTGAGTTTTTGCGTTAATAACAATCGGTATAGCTTTTTTAATATCAGCGCTTTTATCTACATAAATATGCACGTTTCCAGCACCAGTTTCAATAACCGGCACTGTAGACTCTTTAACAACCGTAGCAATAAGATTCGCACTACCGCGCGGAACTAGAACATCAATATGACCGTGCGCGTGCATCATGGCCGTGGCCCCCGACCTACCTAAATCGTCAACAGACTGAATTAAATCTGCACTAAAACCGGCCTTTTTAAGCACACTTCCAATAATCTCAATGCTTTTTTGATTCGTATTTTGAGCCGCACTTCCGCCTCGCAAAATTGCAGCATTACCAGACTTTAAGCACAAAGCTGCAACATCAATAGTGACGTTTGGGCGAGCCTCATAAATCATTCCCATAACGCCAATTGGCACGCGAACTTGCGAAAGTTTAATACCATTAGGAAGAGTGTATCCGCGAACAACTTCTCCTACAGGATCTTGCAATTGCGCAATTTTTCTTACGCTTTGAGCAGAATTTTTCACACGCTTTTCGTCAAATTTAAGCCTATCGAGCTTTCCAGCATCCATTCCTTTAGCTTCGGCTTCTTTAAGATCTTTTTCATTAGCGGCGGCAATATCTAAAGCTGCTAAATCCAAAGCGTCCGCCATTTTTTCAAGAAGCTCATTTTTTGTTCTAGTATCCGTTTTGGAAAAATCTCGCCAGGCAAGCCTTGCTAAATCCGCACGCCCATTAACTAAATCGTCAACGCTCAACGTTCCCCCTTGTAGATTATTGGCTTTATTTTCCTGTTTAGAATCAAGAGTTGTCATAAATATGAGATTAGCACACGCCCGTTCGCCCAGCGCTTCGGGTAGCATATTTTTATAAGACGATGCATAATTTGCACAAATATTCCATATGATTATTCGGTTACGGAGACATTATGGCAGAAGATACAGCTATTTTTCATAGCACGCGCGCAACTACTCCAACTTGCACTGCTAAACAGGCAATTCGTCAAGGTATTGCCGAAGACGGCGGATTATTTGTAGCCGACACTCTTGGCAGCACACGTTACGATATTTCTAAATTGCAAGGAAAATCCTACCAGGAAATAGCTAAAGATATTTTGCAAATCTTGCTTCCTGATTACTCTCAAGAAGAGCTTTCTGATTGCGTAAAACTTGCATACGCAGACCAATGGTCTAACTCTGACATTACTCCAATTCGTCAGCTTGGAAATACTCGCGATTTTGTTATGGAACTTTTCCACGGTCCTACTTGCGCTTTTAAGGACGTGGCTTTACAAATGCTTCCACAGCTTATGAGCCGCAGCCAAAACAAAACCGAAAAATCTGAATCAAACAATAATCAGAATGTTATGATTTTGACCGCAACTTCTGGAGATACTGGAAAAGCAGCTTTGGCTGGTTTTGCCGATGTTCCAGGCACTTCTATGGTTACTTTTTACCCAGAAGGAAAAGTTAGCCGTGTTCAAGAATTACAAATGACAACTCAAGCTGGTAAAAACGTGCAAGTTTGCGCAGTCCGAGGCAATTTTGACGATGCTCAAACTGGCGTAAAACAGATTTTCACCAATAGTGAGCTTAATAAAAATATTGAAGAAGATGCGAATATTGAATTGTCTTCTGCTAATTCAATAAATGTTGGACGACTCGTGCCGCAAGTCGTGTACTATTTTGCGGCTTATAAGCAACTTGTTGAGCGAGAAGTTATAAAACTTGGAGACGAAGTTGAGTTTTGCGTACCAACCGGCAATTTTGGCGATATTCTTGCTGGATATTACGCAAAAATGCTTGGTCTTCCTGTAAAACATCTTATTGTTGCAAGCAATAGCAATAATGTTTTATTCGATTTTTTGGTAAGCGGAACTTATAACCGTCAGCGCCCATTCCATCACACTGTTGCTCCTTCTATGGATATTTTGGTTTCTTCTAATTTGGAACGCATTCTTTATTACATGTGCAATAAAGACACGCGTTTAATACAAATGCTTATGAATGATTTAGCTCAGTGGGGCGCTTTTGAGATTCCAGAAAACGTGCTTGCAAAAATACGAGCTATTTTTGGCTGCGGCTGGGCCAATGAGGATCAGATTCGCGAAGCTATTTCTGACTGCTGGAACAAGTACAAGTATGTTATTGACCCGCATACTGCTTGCGGATACTTTGTTATGCAGCATATTCCGCATGACGAAAGCGTGCCGCGCGTGCTTTTAAGCACTGCAAGCCCTTATAAGTTCCCGCGCGTAGTGGCTGAAGCTTTAGGGCTTAAGAATGTGCAAAATATGGATGATTTCCAATGCATGGATGCTCTTAGCGAAGCAACAGAAACGAAAGCTCCAAGCATGCTTAGAGAACTTGAAAATAAGACGCCACGTTTTACTGATGTTATTGATATTTCACAAATGCCTAGCTATGTTCAAACGCAGGCGAATAATTTCGCTAAATGAACGTGATTTAGGCAAAGAAAAAATAAAACAGTAAAGAGTAAAAAGAGTAAAAACAATAAAAAGAGGCTGGCTTATTAGAAACCAGCCTCTTTTATTACTCGTTATCACTTATAAACAAAGCGGCATATACTTCGTTAATAACGCTTAAATCATGCCCTTTTCTAGCGGCAGCTGCAAAAAATCTGCGCCTCCTAACTAAAGGCTCAAGATTTTTCGTACGCTGAGCAGTTTTTCGGCCAAGCTCCCAAGCTGCTTCAGTAAATACTCCCGAATTTTGAGCTAACTCCACGCATTTCGAAATAGCATCAGGATCAACATTCTTACGATGCAATTCCATGCGTGTAGCTCTAGCACCAAGAAGCCGTGCTACGCAAGAGCGAATTACCATTTGAGCGTATTGATTGTCATCAAGAAGATGCAATTCAATTAAACGATCAATAACCGAATCAACAACAACTTCACAGTAGCCTTTTTCTTTAAGACGCTGACGCATATCTATTACAGAGCGAGGAGCATAATCTAAAAGTCTTAAAGCTGCTTCCCTACAATCATCTTCATCACCTTCACAAGGCTTGTTACTCGCGCGAAGCTCGTCACTTGCGAAAGATTTATCGTTTAAATCACACTTGTTAGCGCCTTTTACATACGGCATGTTGTTTGTATTAGTTTTTGCGCTTAAACGTGATGATTTACGCGATGTGCGCTTACGAGTATTAAGATTGACGTCATTACTTTCATCACCTTCTTTAGTAAGCGTTACAGGATGATTGCGAAGAAAACTCGCTACACTAATCACCATATCAATTCGCTTTATACGCTAATCTTCTATTACTTTTTTGCTGAAGATTTTGCAGTAGAACTTTTAGCATCAGAAGCTTCATCTGCACGATCCAATTCTGGATCCTCAGCAAATTGATCGTCTGGATGCATTAAACCTAATGCTGCTTTAATCTTTTCGCTAATTTCTTCAGTAATAGCTGGATTATCTTTCAGGAATTTACGAACGTTTTCGCGACCCTGACCGAGTTGCTCACCTTCGTAAGTAAACCACGAACCGGATTTCTTAATAACATCAGCCTGCAAGCCCATGTCAATAACAGAACCTTCTGTGGAAATACCTTCACCGTATAAAACATCAAACTCAGCAGTTTTAAATGGCGGAGCCATCTTATTTTTAACAATCTTAACTTTGGTGCGATTACCAATAGCTTCTTCGCCCTCTTTAATAGTGGAAACTCTACGAATATCCATACGCACAGACGCGTAGAATTTCAAAGCTTTACCACCAGTCGTTGTTTCAGGGTTACCGAAGAATACGCCAATTTTTTCACGAAGCTGATTAATAAAAATAGCGGTAGTTCCAGCTTGAGAAAGAGCACCAGTCATTTTACGAAGAGCCTGACTCATTAAGCGAGCTTGCAAACCAACGTGACTATCTCCCATATCTCCATCAATTTCAGCCTTAGGAACTAAAGCTGCCACAGAATCAACAACAATCACATCCAAAGCGCCAGAACGAATAAGCATATCCGCAATTTCCAACGCCTGCTCACCGTTGTCTGGCTGAGAAACAATAAGCGCATCAGTATCGACACCGAGTTTTCTAGCGTACACAGGATCCAAAGCGTGCTCTGCATCAATAAACGCTGCTACGCCACCGTTTTTTTGAGCATTAGCAACAATATGCAATGCAAGAGTTGTTTTACCAGAGGATTCTGGACCGTAAACTTCAACAATACGTCCACGAGGAACACCGCCAATACCCAAAGCGGTATCCAAAGCGATTGAACCTGTAGGAATCACTTCTACATCTTGCATAGGCCTGTCGCCCAAGCGCATTGCAGAACCTTTTCCGTATTGCCTTTCAACATTAGCTAATGCAGTTTCCAGCGCGGCTTGACGACGAGGATCTGCCTTATCTGCATCAATAAGACGATCAACAGTGCTTTTACCTTTTGCTGTTTGCGCCATGTTTGCTACTCCTTTCGCATGCCGTTATGTATCGAACGACATTAGTTCGACACGCGATGCCACTGCAAGCGCTTTTGAGCAATGTGGATAAAAGCTAAAGCTAAATATTCACCATGACGCTTGAGCGCGCTGCAATCATCTCAACAATCTCAAGTATACTACAAATACGAACATTTGTTCGATACTGCGTGTCTTGCTTGTAAATCAGCCAAAAGTTCAAATATTACTCGAATACAGAAAGTAAATAATCTAAGATTTTAAGCAAATTATGTACCGTAGATTTACGCACTTGCTCACGACTACCTTCTAAATTAAGTTCAAAAACAAGAACAACATCTTTTTTAGAAGTGTAATCCCACATATTGCTAACACAATCCAAATCAAGAAGCTCATTAGATTTTTGCAAAATCAAATCGCGCAAATTAAAAGATTCAGGAAGCAAAACGCCAACATAAACCAATCCAGCAGGTTTACTTCCGTCCGGGCCAGGCCCTGCAACTCCTGTTGTTGAAAGCCCAATTATTGGGAAGTTAGATTCTTCTGAAGAATTTTCTGCAGAATCTTCCAAAGAATCTTTTGAAGAATCCTCTTCATACTTCCAGCCACTACCGCGATATATAAAAGACGCCCCCACTGCCATCTGCATAGCAACATCCCTAAAAACCGCACCTTCGGTCTGTAAAAGATGAGCGTCGACACCTAAAATTTTAGCTTTAGCGTGAATATCGTAAGTAACAGCAGAGCCACAAAATACGCGAGAAGCTCCAGGAACGCAAACAAAAGCGTCTGCTAGTAAACCGCCTGTTAAAGATTCGGCAGCAGCAATATGAAAACCTAGCTGAACGCTATTAGATAATATGCGCGCAGCTAGGTTTTTGAGAGACACAGGAGAAGAATTATTCATTGCAACGGCGGCAATGGAGCTTCATTAACTTGCTTATCTGCTTGAGAATCATCAACAGAATCCTTCTCAAAGAAAGCACTGTACACGTACAGCACTGCAGAGTAGAAAGCAAAGCCCAAAGAAATACCGAGCAAAGCAAAAGCTACAGAATAGTAAAGCGTAAGCCACCATGGAGGCGTAACTTGAGTATTAAAAATAACAGCCATAGGAGCAATAATCATTGCAAGACCAATAACCTGAGTTAAAGTCTTGTACTTTCCTGCAGAAGAAGCGGCAATAACCCTACCATTTCGGCCAATAACGCAGAAACGAACAATTGTTATGCTGATTTCACGGATTAAGAACAAGATTGTAATCCACCAAATAACTTCTTCAAAAATAGAAGCAATCACAAGAGCTGCCAAAATTAACACTTTGTCTGCAATTGGATCAAGCAACTTACCTAATTTAGTAACTTGATTATATTTACGAGCTAACCAACCATCAAGCTTATCTGTAACCGCCGCAATAAGGAACACAGCAAACGCCGCCCAACGCATTGGTACGGAGTTATGACCCCACTCGCCTGCAAGCAAATATAAAACAATAAAAACAATTGCCAACGCAATACGCACATAAGTTACGATATTTGGAGCACAATTCCAGCCTTCAAAAAACGAAGACTTAGCATTCTTCTTCATACGCATACCTTTATCTTATCGCAAACTAAAAACTTCTAGCGCGCCACCCAACATAGTTGTGCAACACAATAACACTATTTTACAACGAGTCAGACTCGCCACGAATAAATGCCAAAACTTTTGGCAAATCTTCCGGCTGAACCAAAACTTCGCGAGCTTTAGAACCCTCAGAAGGCCCAACAACGCCGCGAGATTCCAGCAAATCCATCAATCGACCTGCCTTTGCAAAACCAACGCGCAACTTACGCTGAAGCATTGAAGTAGAACCGAACTGCGAGCCAACAACAAGCTCAGCAGCCTGAAGCAACTCGTCCATATCGTCACCAATATCGCTAGTTTTAAGCTTGCTTTGAGCTTGAGCATCTGCTTTTTGAGCCATCTGCTCAATATCTTCACGATACTTTGGCTTACGCTGAGTGCGCACGTATTCCACAGCTTTACGAATCTCCGACTCACTCACCCACGAGCCCTGCACACGCTGAGGTTTTGCAGCACCCATAGGAAGGAACAAGGCGTCGCCTTGACCAATCAAGGTTTCTGCACCAACAGTATCGAGAATAACTCTGGAATCTGTTGCAGACGAAGTAGCAAAAGCCAAGCGGGAAGGAATATTTGCCTTAATCAAGCCGGTTACAACGTCAACAGACGGACGCTGAGTAGCAAGAACCAAATGCACGCCTGCAGCTCGAGCAAGCTGAGTAATGCGCTGAATAGAACTTTCCACATCGTTCTTAGCAACCATCATCAAATCAGCCATCTCGTCCACAACCACAAGCAAATACGGGTATGGGGCAACTTTTCGCTCAGAGCCAGCCGGAGCATGAACTTTGCCTTCACGAACAGCCTTGTTGAAATCTTTAACATGGCGGAAACCAAAGAATTGCAAATCATCGTAGCGAGCATCCATCTCTTTAACAACCCACTCAAGAGCTTGAGCCGCCTTCTTAGGATCCGTAATAATCGGCGTAAGCAAATGCGGAATACCAGCGTACGCAGAAAGCTCCACGCGCTTAGGATCAACCATAATCATTCGAACCTGCTCAGGAGTTGCACGCATAATAATCGAAGTAAGCATTGAGTTAATAAAACTAGACTTACCAGAACCAGTAGCGCCAGCAACAAGCAAATGCGGCATTTTATCAAGAGCAGCCGTTACGAAATGACCCTCAACATCTTTTCCGACGCCTGTAAGCATAGGATTAGGATCGTTAAGAGCTTTTTGCGAGCGCAGAACATCCCCCAAATGCACAATTTCGCGGTCTACGTTTGGAATTTCAATACCAATAGCAGATTTTCCTGGAATTGGAGACAAAATACGCACATCCGTACTAGCTACAGCGTATGCAATATTTTTTTGCAAATTCGTAACTTTTTCAACTTTTACACCAGGCCCAAGCTCAACCTCGTACTGCGTAACAGATGGGCCTCTAAGAAAACCGATTACTCGAGCATCGACGTCAAACTGTTCAAAAGTTGAAGTTAGCGCACGAATAACGTTATCGTTTGCTTGAGTTCTAGCAGCATGAGGTTTTCCATAAGCAAGAATGTTCAAATCAGGAAGCCTGTACGGTTGCAAAGCAGAATCTTCCGAAGAGTTTAGATTATTTTTAGCACTTTCCTCAGCTAAATTATCCTCGTTTTCTTGATCTTTTCTATATTGATCCATTTGCTCCGCCGGAATACTAGACCATGGATCTTTAGCAGAATCAACAGAACCGCTCATAGGAGCTTTAGGCAAGGTTTCTGCAGAAGTTAGTATTGGCGAAGAAGAAGCACTTCTAGGATTATTGCTTGATTCATCATTATTTGATTGCGAAGAATCTTTAGTATTTACAGGAATATAATTCTCACTGTAGCCTTCAACATTGCTTACTGTTCTAACGCGTTGAGGTTTAACACGCTCAAGATTTTCACTTGTTTCTGCATTAACGGCTGCAGCATGTGAAAATGCGTCATCTCCAGCATATTCGTCGAGCAAAGTATTGTCTTTTTCTTTATTTTTGCGATTAAATAGCGATTTCCACAATTTCAGCAAGTAAGCTGCGCCTAAATTAGCGCTTTCTTTTTTAGAAGATTTTCCGTCGTGCGTTGGCACACCTTCGGCAAATTCCAAAGGCTCATCTTCATACGAATCCTTAGTTTTACCTGATTTAATTGATTCATTCGCATCGTCTGATTCGTCTGATTCGTCTGACTCGTCTAAAGAATCCTCATCCTGCGCGTTTTTCTTGTTTTTCTTTGAGAAGATTGACGCAACACAGTTTGCAATATCGCTTACATGAAGACGAGCAATCATTAAAACTGCAAAAATAGAGATGATTACGAAAATTATGAGAGCAAATACGCGAGAAAAACCCCAAGACAGTGGAGAACCTAAAGCAAAACCTAGCAATCCTCCCGCTTTTCTAACTGATTCAAAATCAAACGCGTGACTTTTAGACGCAAGCGAAATATCGAGAATAGAGCATATTGAGCACAGAAGAATAATAAAACCAAAAACAACTCGATGATTCCCGGATTTTGCTCCACTATTTCGCATTAAGCGAAAAGCAATAATACTTAGCCACACAGGTAGCACGACGCTCATAACGCCAAGAGCACCCGAAGCTAAAATATGCAAGCCAACGCCAATAAAACCGCTTACATGAAACCATTCAGAAGCGCAGAATAGTACGGCAAGAATTAGCATAACAAAGCATAAGCCGTCTCTGCGGTAAGCTTCATCGTATTCACCTACCCCAAAAAGTGAGCGAACTGCTTTGCCTAAAAGTCTTGGCACAAACAGAAGCATTGTCTGCCACCATGGTTCCTTAGGCGCTGCCTTACCAGCCATACAATACTCCTTCTGCACCATGTGCTATTAGTACGAAAGTCGTCATCAACAACAACATATATGTGTAACCATACCAGTTTACTCCATAGGCTGAGGTTATTGAAATGAAGCTGTTGCCGCTCACCCCACTTATTCGTTGCTAACGCAGTCTACGTACTGCACCAGTAACATATGAATGTTACTTTCTCAGTTCGTTAACTGAGAAAGTAACAGTGTTTAGGCGATTACCGTTATTTTCTCAGTCGGATGACTGAGTTAGTAACGGTGTTTCGCCAATTACCGTTATTTTCTCAGTTCGTTGACTGAGTTTTTAACAGTGTTTGGGGGTAATCGTGGTTATAGGCAAAAAGTGCGTCTAAAACAAAAAACGGCAGGTACATACCAGCCGTTTAAGTGGGGTGGCTAACGCGGCTTGAACGCGCGACCTTCTGAACCACAATCAGATGCTCTACCGACTGAGCTATAGCCACCATGCGCGTGAAACGAACGAAACGAATAAACGAATAAACGAATCGAATCACACAACAGAGGAATACTATACACGATTTTCTAGATTTCCGCCAGAGCAACACACTTCGGCGCGTCGCATATTAAAACTAATCCCCAGCTAGACAATAGCAAATGCAACAATAGACGTATGAGTTTTTCTGAGCAAAATCAGCGCATATTTGGCGTACCTGAAAACAGTAGCAATCTGACAGCACTTCTTCTCGGTTCAGGCGAACTTGGCAAGGAAATTGCGATTGAGCTTATGCGATTAGGCGTGCGCGTTTGCGCGGCAGACAGTTATAAAAACGCTCCTGCTATGCAAATAGCTCACGAATACAGAGTGTTAGATATGTCAAATCCGCAAGAATTGCAAGAACTTATTTCAAATGTAAAACCTGACATTATTATTCCGGAAGTTGAAGCAATCGCAACTAAAGTTTTAAAGAATGCAGCGAATAATCAAATCCAGGTTGTTCCTAGTGCAGATATTGCAGCAATTGCAATGGATCGCGAGCGCTTGCGCAAAATTGCGCACGAAGATTTATGCCTGCCTACCACCCCATACCGTTTTGCGTCCTCTTATGAGGAATTAGACGACGGCGCAAAAATCGTTGGCTACCCTTGCGTTGTTAAGCCTGTTATGAGTTCTTCCGGGCACGGCCAGTCTATAGTTAAAAACCCAGAAGCGCTTAAAGCTGCGTGGGACGAGGCTCAGCATGGAAGACGCGCGGCAGCCGGCCACGAAAACGAGTGTTCTCGCGTTATTGTTGAGGCTTTAGCTCCGCTTGACTACGAGCTTACAGTTCTTACAATAAGCTCTTGCGCAGGAATTACTACTTGCGAACCAATTGCTCAGCGTCAGCAAGATGGCGATTATAGAGAATCTTGGCAGCCTGCAAATATTCCGGAAAACATACGAAATAATGCGAAAAATATAGCAAAGCGCGCCGTAGAAGGTTTAACAAATATTGCTCACGATTCTAACGAAACTGGTTGGGGCGTTTATGGAGTCGAGTTATTTGTATTAAAAGATGGCTCACTGTTATTTAATGAGCTTTCACCTCGTCCACACGATACTGGCATGGTAACTATGATTTCGCAGCATTACAGCGAGTTTGCGCTTCATGTGCTCGCTGTTTTAGGCGTGCCTGTTACAGCAAACTACACTTCTGTTTCGTTAAAAGATAACGAGGTTGCAGCAAGTCATGCGATTGTTGTTGAGGGCGAAGGAGAAGTTGGATTTACTAATATTTCCAAGGCTTTAAGCTCGGACGAAAATTATAGAAGCGGCTTGCGTATTTTTGCTAAGCCTGCAGTTCACGGCCACAGACGTATGGCCGTAGCTCTTGCTACAGGATCTGGTCAAGAGGAAGCAAGAAAAAATGCGACACGCATTATAAAAGCATTGCATACGGATAGTTCAAATGCTGAAATACTTTGAAAATAAAGGTATTAAACAATAATTTATATTGCACTTCAGCAATATTTGCCGGAAATTTTGTAGGTAACAATTGTTACGCTAATCGTGCTGGCCAAGGTCAGGTAAACCTACAAATACTGTTGGTTTGCGCCTACAACTATGAATGCACGTAAGAGAGGGCATATCATGGAAAAACTTAACAAGTTGTATGAAGGCAAAGCCAAAAAACTGTACGCTACCGATGACACCAATGTGCTCTGGGTTGAATATATGAACCAGGCAACCGCTGGTAACGGTCTGAAGAAAGCTCAGATCGCCGGTAAAGGCAGTTTAAACAACCGGATTACTTCTTTACTATTCCATTTACTTGAGGCGCGCGGCGTAAAAAGCCACTTCCTCGGACGTATTTCCGATACTGAACAACTCGTAAAGCGTATGCGCATGTTCCCACTGGAAATTATTATGCGCAATACTGCTGCTGGTTCTTTCGCAAAACGTTACAACGTTAAAGAAGGAACCCCATTAAAGAAGCCATTGTTGGAGTTCTGCGTAAAGTCCGACGAA
The DNA here is from genome assembly GCF_046507715.1 of Gardnerella sp. Marseille-Q9691. Lineage (NCBI taxonomy): Bacteria > Bacillati > Actinomycetota > Actinomycetes > Bifidobacteriales > Bifidobacteriaceae > Gardnerella > Gardnerella sp. Marseille-Q9691. The sequence continues at coordinate 598,712 of NZ_JBKFXI010000001.1, forward strand.
CTTGGCGATCCATTTATTAACCCCGAAGGTGTTGTGGCTTTAGGTTTAGCCACAGACGAAGAGATGGCGGAAATTACTCGCCAAGCTCACGCTGTAAACAATGCTTTGCTTGATATTTTCTCCAAGATTGATGTTCAGCTTGTTGACTTCAAGATTGAAGAGGGTGTGGACGCGCAAGGAAATATTCTTCTTGCGGACGAAATTACGCCTGATACTTGCAGACTTTGGGATAAGCGCAATGCTGGCGGCAATGCTGGTGAAAACGGCGTAAGCCATTTGGATAAAGACTTATTCCGACGTGATTTGGGAGACATAATCCCGGCTTATGAAGAGATTCACAGCAGGCTGGAAAACTTAGCAAAAAGCGAAGGTTTAGACTTTTGCGTGCGCAAACCAGATGATTGTGTGAACCGATAAGATTTTGTTGTGGCTCGTGCCTTTAGGGGTGCGGGCCACACACATTCTTACATAATTTAACCAATAATTTAACCAATAATTTAAGCCACAACTTAACACATAACTTAACCCACAATTTATAACTTAAAAGCCCATAACAAACACTGCTCATACCGCACTTTCAACAAGGTAGGTTTCTCGTGGTATTTCGCGTATATGTGGAAAAACGCAATGGTTTTGACGTTCAAGCTCAGCAACTTTTACATGAGCTTAAGGAAATTCTTGGCATAAGCGCGATTACTTCCGCACGAATTATCAACAGATACGATTTAGAAGGTATTGACGAAGATTTGTTCAATACTGCTGTTCGAACTGTATTAAGCGAGCCACCGGTTGATAAAACCTACGACTATTTGCCTATTGAAACAAGCGAGCACGTGTTTGCTGTTGAATTTTTGCCTGGTCAGTTCGACCAGCGCGCACAATCCGCAAGCGAGTGCATTCAGCTTATTAGTCAAGGCGAGCGCCCAACTGTGCGCACTGCTAAAGTAATTGCGTTAAAAGGCAATCTTGACGAAGAAGCCATGGATTCTATTAAGCATTACGTTATTAACCCTGTTGAGGCGCGTGAAGCATCACTTGACGAAGTAAAGAGTTTGCAGCGAGAAACAGTAGTTCCTGCAGACGTTGAAGTAATTGATACTTTTAACAGTTTAGATGAAGCTGGATTGCAGAAGTTTATTGAGGATCGCGGTTTGGCTATGGATTTGGCTGACGCAAAGTTCTGCCAGCAATACTTTAGGGAAGAAAATCGCAATCCTACTATTACCGAGATTCGCGTTATTGATACGTACTGGTCCGACCACTGCCGTCATACTACTTTTGGCACTGAGCTTACAAATATTACGATTGACGATAGCACAGTTCAAGAAGCGTTTAATCGTTATCTTGATTTGCGAAAAAAGTTAAATCGTGAAAATAAGCCTGTTTGCTTAATGGATATGGCAACTATTGGTGCTAAATATTTGAAGCATACTGGCGAGCTTAAAAATTTGGATGAGTCGGAAGAAATTAACGCTTGCACTGTAAAAGTTAAGGTTGATGTAAACGGCCACGATGAGGATTGGCTGTTCCTGTTTAAGAACGAAACGCATAATCATCCTACTGAAATTGAGCCTTTTGGTGGCGCTGCAACTTGCATTGGTGGCTGCATTCGAGACCCTCTTTCTGGACGTTCCTACGTTTACCAAGCTATGCGCGTAACCGGCGCTGCAGATCCGCGTACTCCTATTAGTGAAACTTTAAACGGTAAGCTTCCACAGCGAAAGATTGTAACTTCTGCTGCAGCAGGCTACTCTTCTTATGGAAATCAGATTGGTTTAGCTACCGGCGAAGTGCACGAGTTATACCACCCGGGCTATGTTGCTAAGCGTATGGAAGTTGGTGCGGTTGTTGCCGCTACACCAGCCGACCATGTGCGCAGAGAAACTCCTGCTCCTGGAGATGTGATTATTCTTCTTGGCGGTCGTACTGGTCGCGACGGAATTGGCGGAGCTACCGGCGCTTCTAAAGCACAGGATGTTGAAAGTATTGAAGAATGTGGAGCTGAAGTTCAAAAAGGTAACGCTCCTATTGAACGCAAGTTGCAGCGACTTTTCCGCCGCAAGGATGCTTGCCAGCTTATTAAGCGTTGTAATGATTTTGGTGCGGGCGGCGTTTCTGTTGCTACCGGCGAAATTGCCGACGGTTTAACTATTAATCTAGACAAGGTTTCTAAAAAGTATGAGGGTCTTGACGGCACTGAGCTTGCTATTTCTGAATCCCAGGAACGCATGGCTGTTGATGTTGCTGCCAATGATGCTGAAGCATTTTTGAAGTATGCTCGTGAAGAAAATTTGGAAGCAGAAATCATTGCGACTGTTACCAAAGAAGCCCGTATGCGCATGACTTGGCGCGGAAAAACCATTGTGGACTTAAGCCGCGCATTCTTGGCTTCTAACGGTGCTGCAAAACAGCAGGTTCTTCATATTGAAAGTGGAAAATCTTATACGAACCCATGGCAGGATCAGTCTAATTTGACTCTCACTGAACGTATGCGTTCTCTTGTTTCCAACATTAATATTGCTTCAAACAAGGGTTTGGCTGAACGCTTCGATTCTACAATTGGTGCAGCAACTGTGCTTATGCCTTTTGGCGGTCGTCGTCAGCTTACTCCAGCTCAAGCTATGGTTGCTAAATTCCCAGTATTTGGCGAAACAAACACTGCTTCCGCAATGGCTTGGGGCTTTAATCCGTATTTGATGGAAAAGAATCAGTTTACTGGAGCTTATGTTGCTGTTGTTGAGTCTTTGGCAAAGCTAGCAGCAAGCGGTTTCACGCGCGAACGTGCTTACTTGAGTTTGCAAGAATATTTTGGCAAGCCTCACGATGTTCCAGAACGTTGGGGAAAGCCAACTGCAGCAGTTCTTGGCGCTTTAATCGCGCAACTTGATTTTGGTGTTGGCGCTATTGGCGGCAAAGATTCTATGAGCGGCAGTTTTGAGAATTTGGATGTTCCACCAACTTTAATTTCCTTTGCTGTTTCTACTGGAGATGCGCGTTTAACTGTTTCGCCAGAATTTAAGGGCGTAAATCATAAGGTTTTGCGAATTGCTCCACAATATAAATCCGACGGAATTACTCCAGAAAAGGAAAGTTTCCTTAAAACTCTAGAATTAATCGAAAATATTACGAAGAACAAGCAAGCTCTTGCTGTTGCAACTCCTGGCTACGGTGCGAGCGCGGAAATCTTATTCAAGATGACGCTTGGAAATCATATTGGTCTTAAATTATTCAATAATTTAAGCAACGATGATTTATTTAAGCCAGCATACGGAAGCTTCTACGTTGAGCTTAAAGAAAACACTGAAGTCCAATCTTTAGCTAATACAAGCTTGGTTGACGTTGAGATTATTGGCGAAACGACTGAGAATTACGCAATTATTTCCGCAAATGGCGAAGAAGTTGATTTAAGCGATTTGCAAAAGATTTGGGAAAGTGAACTTTCCTCAATCTTCCCATATAAAAAGCCTGGTGAGATTGTAGAAACTATTAGTAACGAAAATAATGCTTCTACTACAAACCACGCGCACACAGGAAAGCTAAAGCCGCTTTCTCACCCGCGCGTTATTATTCCAGTCTTCCCTGGAAATAATTGCGAGTACGATACTCAAGCTGCTTTTGAGCGTGCAGGTGCCGACGCTCATACGCTTATTATTAACAACTTGAGCGCTAAAGATATTGCCGAGTCTGCAAAGAAACTTGTTGAGGAGATTAATAAGAGCCAGATTGTTATGATTCCTGGCGGCTTCTCCGGCGGCGACGAGCCGGACGGTTCAGCAAAGTTTATTGCATCCTTCTTTAGAAATCCGGAAGTGACTGACGCTGTGCGCGATCTGCTTAAGAATCGAGACGGACTTATGCTGGGCATTTGCAACGGTTTCCAAGCACTTATTAAGCTTGGTTTAGTGCCTTTTGGCGATATTGTTCCTATTGATTCTAACTGCCCAACGCTTACTTATAACACGATTGGCAGGCATCAAAGCAGAATTGTACGTACGCGAGTCGCTTCAAACATGTCTCCATGGCTTAAAAATACTGAAGTTGGCGATATTCACACTGTTGCTATTTCTCATGGTGAAGGTCGTTTTATTGCAACGCCAGAAGTTATGGAAAAGCTTATTAACAACGGCCAAGTAGCTACGCAATACGTTGATAGTAATGGCGTTCCAAGCATGAGTTTGAATGTGAATCCAAACGGATCAATTATGTCCGTTGAAGGAATTACCAGCCCAGATGGTCGAGTTTTTGGAAAGATGGGTCATTGCGAACGAGCAGGCGAAGGCTTGTACGTGAACATTCCTGATTTCCACGAACAGCCACTGTTTGATGCTGGAGTTCAGTACTTCACGGCGTGAGTATGAGCGGCATGAAACGTAACATTAGCTTATTAGAAGCATGTGCAACAATGAGTATAGTTTCGCGAATTAAAGTAAGCGATTACAAGGGGGTTAAAGATGTCTGCAGAGCTTGAGGACATTCACGAAGAGTGCGGAGTGTTTGGTGTTTGGGGTCACAAAGATGCTTCTAGGCTCACTTATTTTGGTTTGCATGCGCTTCAGCATCGCGGCCAAGAGGGAGCTGGAATAGTATCTAACGATAACGGCACTCTTCACGGACATCGCGGACTAGGCCTACTTACGCAAGTTTTTAGCAACGAGCAGGTTATGGAACGTTTAACAGGAAATCGTGCTATTGGCCATGTGCGTTACGCTACTGCAGGATCTGGAAGTGTTGATAACATTCAACCTTTCTTATTCCACTTCCACGATGGAGATGTAGCTTTAGCTCATAACGGAAATTTGACGAATTGTACAAGCTTACGCAATTCTTTAGAAGACAATGGCGCTATTATCCACTCAAATTCCGACACTGAAATACTAATGCACTTAATTAGACGATCTAATAAACCAACTTTTATGGAACGTCTTAAAGAAGCGTTACTAACTGTTCACGGCGGATTTGCTTACCTGCTTCTTACAGAAGATTCTTTAATTGGCGCTACGGATCCAAACGGCTTCCGTCCGCTTGCTCTTGGTCGCATGCAAAACGGCGCCTACGTTCTTTCTTCTGAAACTTGCGCTTTTGATATTGTTCGCGCCGAATTTATTCGAGATATTGAGCCTGGAGAAATAATCGTTATTAACGACGAAGGCTACAAGATTGAGCGCTACACGAATAACGTGCAGCAGGCAGTGTGCTCAATGGAGTTTATTTACTTTGCTCGCCCAGATTCTAATATTTACGGAATTAACGTTCATGCTGCAAGAAAGCGTATGGGATCTCGTTTAGCTCAAGAATCCCCTGTTGAAGCAGACATGGTTATTGGAGTTCCTAACTCTTCTCTTTCTGCAGCCGCAGGATACGCGGAAGCAAGTGGTCTTCCTAACGAAATGGGATTGATTAAAAACCAGTATGTAGCTCGCACTTTTATTCAGCCAACTCAAGAATTGCGCGAGCAGGGTGTGCGTATGAAACTTTCTGCTGTGCGCAGTGTTGTTGAAGGAAAACGTGTTATTGTTCTTGACGATTCAATCGTGCGCGGCACAACTTCTAAGCGCATTGTGCAACTACTTAGAGAAGCGGGCGCTAAAGAAGTGCATATGCGTATTTCTTCCCCACCTCTTAAATATCCTTGCTTCTACGGCATTGATATTCAAACAACTAAAGAGCTTATTGCCGCAAAACATTCAGTTGAAGAGATTCGCGAGTATATTGATGCTGATTCTCTTGCGTTCCTGTCTTTGGACGGACTTGTTGAGTCAATTGGGTTAAATAAGCCGGCTCCTTACGGCGGATTGTGCGTTGCATACTTTAATGGCGACTACCCTACCGCACTGGATGATTACGGCGAAGAATTTTTGACTTCGCTTCCTCAAAACGAGCGCGAGTATTTACAAGAAGTTAGAAAACGCAGTAAATATTCACACGAAAACCTTATATAACTTAATATTTTACTTATTTACGGCAATTTATTAATAAAATTTAAGAAAATACTTATAACATTTTAGGAAAGGAATCAACATGCCGCACGCATATGATGAAGCTGGCGTAAGCGTAGAAGCAGGATACGAAGTAGTTCGTCGTATCAAATCGCATGTGAATCGCACGAAGCGTCCAGGCGTTATGGGTGGCATCGGCGGATTCGGCGGATTATTCGACTTGGCCTCCCTCGGTTACAAAGAGCCTGTTCTGATTTCTGGAACAGACGGCGTTGGAACCAAGCTTATGGTTGCAAAAATGATGAATAAGCACAATACGATTGGCATTGATTGCGTTGCTATGTGCGTAAACGACATTGCAGCTCAAGGCGCAGAACCGCTTTTCTTCCTTGACTATATTGCTTGCGGAAAAAATAATCCTGCACTACTTGAGCAGGTTGTTGCAGGAGTTGCAGACGGTTGCGTTCAAGCAGAAGCAGGCTTAATTGGCGGAGAAACCGCTGAAATGCCTGGAATGTATGCCGAGGACGAGTACGATCTTGCAGGTTTTGCAGTTGGCGTTGCAGAAAAAACGAATATTGTTGACGGCTCCACTATTACTTCTGGCGACGTTCTCATTGGTTTGCCTTCTTCTGGAGTTCACTCGAACGGTTTCTCGCTTGTGCGTAAAGCTTTGTTTGAAGAAGCAGGCTACGACGTAAACACCAAACTTGAAGAGCTAGATGGAAAAACTATTGGCGAAGTTCTGCTCGAACCTACGCGAATTTATGTAAAAGCTTTGAAACCGCTTTTTGCAAAGCATCTTATTAAGGGAGTGGCTCACATTACAGGCGGCGGATTTATTGAGAATATTCCACGCATGTACTCGGATGATTTGGCCGCAAAAATCGATACGTCAAGCTGGAATGTTCCGCCTATTTTTGACGTTATTGAAAAAGCTGGCAAAGTTGCTCATGACGAAATGTTCAACGTTTTTAACATGGGAATCGGCATGGTTTTGGCGGTTGATAAAAACAAGGCCGAAGAAGCGCTTAGCACACTAAGCGAAAATAACGAAACAGCTTATGTTATTGGCGAAATGATCGAACGCAAAAACGCTGCAGTTGAGTTGCAATAAAACTATAAAGGACAAAAAATGAAAGTTTTAGTTGTTGGTTCTGGCGCTAGAGAGCACGCTATTGCACACGCACTTCTTAAAGGCGAAAGCGTTGAAGAAGTAACAGTTGCGCCTGGAAACCCGGGTATTGCAGCAGACGGAATTAAAACCGTAAACATTAGTCAGTCGGATCACGAAGCTCTTATTAGCTTCGTTAAAGATAACAACTACGACTTTGCGTTTATTGGCCCAGAAGTGCCGCTTATGAACGGAATTGTAGACGATTTTGAAGCTAACGGCATTGCAGCTTTTGGCCCAAACAAGGCGGCGGCTCAAATCGAAGGCTCTAAAGATTTTGCAAAAAAGCTTATGCATCGCCACAACATTCCAACAGCAGCCTACAAAACTTTTGAATCTTTAGAGCCAGCTAAAAACTACGTGCTTGAACATGGTGCTCCAATTGTTATTAAAGCCGACGGTTTAGCAGCAGGAAAAGGCGTTACTGTTGCAATGGACGAGCAAACAGCAATTGAAGCTTTGGAAGATATTTTCGTCGACCACCGTTTTGGTCAAGCCGGAGCAAAAGTTGTTATTGAAGAATTTTTGCAAGGACAAGAGTTTTCGCTTATGAGCTTTGTGAGCGGAACAGACTTTTGGGTTATGCCAATTTCTCAAGATCATAAGCGCGCCTACGATGGTGATAAAGGACCAAACACAGGCGGAATGGGAGCTTATAGCCCTGTGCCACAAATCAGTAGCGAAACAGTTCAGCGCGCTATTGACGAGATTGTGCGACCAACTGTTGAAGGCTTAGCTAAAGAAGGAACACCTTTTACAGGCATACTTTATGCAGGTTTGATTGATACAGCTTCGGGCCCTAAAGTTATTGAGTTTAACGCTCGATTTGGAGACCCAGAAACAGAAGTTGTGCTTCCTCGCCTTACTTCAGATTTCGGTGCAGCTATATGGAATATTTTGCAGCATAAAACACCAACTTTTACTTGGAAAAATAGCGGTGTTACGCTCGGCGTAATAATTGCAAGCGAAGGCTACCCTGGCACTTTAGTTACCGGAACTCCACTTCCGCAAATTCCTGTTGACGAAAATCAAGGTCAGCACGTGTATTTTGCAGGAGTTAAAAGCCAGGAAGAAACCGGCAATCTTGTAACTTCTTCCGGACGCGTAGCGCTTGTACAAGTGCACGGAGAAGACGTAGAAGATGCGCAAAAGAAGGTCTACGCAATATTGGACAATCTTAATCTTACACACATGTTCTTTAGGCACGACATAGCTTCAAAAGCGCTTATCTAAGGCATCTTAAAGAAGTTAGTGTTGCGAGTGTAGTTCTTTCCAGCTGTAACATCGTACTGTATAAGCTTATAGTCGTCCAAAAGCTGCTTAGTTTGCTCATCCATTGCTGAGTAAACCATTGGCCTGCCGTCGTGATCAAGGTAAATTGGTTGACCCTCAGGGATTCTATCCCATCCTTGAATTGTGTTAACAACAGGCGGCTCCATTGCACTAATATGCGTATGAAGCTTTGTGAGGAAAGCAACATACGGCGAAACCTTAGCGTTCATATGACGCGCAACCTGGGAAATAAAGAAGTTTGGAGAAGAATAAGCTTCTGTTTTTGCGTGAATCTTCTTAGAAGATTTAAGATTTTCTTTAGCAGCCTTATTTGACCAAATAAAGTAATCTGTTAAATGCAAAATAAGAGAATTATTCTTATCCGCACTAGCTGTAGAGTATGCTCCAGGAAGATGATCACCGTAGAACAACACTGTTACAGGCTTATTGAGTTTATTCAAATTATTAAGGAACTTAGAAGTTGCTTTATCCGTATAATTTGCGCCTTTAGCATACGTTTGAATAATAGAAGACTCTTCCTCACCCAAAGGCTTGCTGGAATCAGTAGAAGACACCTTAAAATCATTATTCTTATACCAATCGTTATAAGGCATATGATTTTGCATTGTAACAAGCTGAATAAAATCAGGAGAAGACTTGCGCGAAATAGATTCCAAAACGCTGGAATATGCGGAATCATCCGACACGTACGGCGCTAAATCAATACGCTTCTGATACTTAATAACATCCGGCTTTCGCAAAGAATAGAACTTAGTAAAACCGAACTTCTTATAATTCTTAGCGCGCAAATACATAGAAGGCTCAAATGGGTGGAAAGCCAAAGAGTTCTTACCATCATTCCAATAACGGTTGATTGTTGGAATCCACGATTTTTTAGGAACTAACTGCTGGTACGGGCTCGTAAGCGAAGGATCAAAATTAACCATGCTTAAACCGGTCATAGTCATGTATTCAAGATTTGCCGTTCCCCCGCCGTAGCCGGAAGAAAGCATAAGACCGCTATCCGTATTCTTTTTCACACTGTCAATAAAAGGAATAATCGTCTTATTAAAAGAAATTCCAGGAACGCGTGAAGGATCTGCAAAAGATTCAGAAAGAATAACAATAAGAGTACTGTTATTTATTTTATTCTTACGAGAAGCGTTAAGTTTGTTAGCTGCTTTCTCGTAGCGAGCTACCACTTGTTTCATGGTTTCTTCGCTATAGTTTTCAGGCTTTGACATGATTTTTGGATTAACCTGCCTAGTAAACGCAACTATTGGTCCGTTAAGTTGCGCATCGTAAGCAGAATCCCACATTGCAGGACGGTCGCCCATAAATTGGTTAAAAGAATTAGCAACAGAACCAACAGTGCCAACAGAAGCAACATACCACGAGAAGGATGCGAAAATCAGCACAAAAATTCCAGCTCGCACACCGTAGCGCAAACGCTTGTCTTCAAACCAAACTACTTTTCCACGATTCTTATCTAATAAATGAATCGTCATAAAAACTACAACGAAAATAATCACGCAAATTATTGCGTATAAAGTAACGCGAGCAGCATTAGGCGGCAAAAATGTTGAAATATTGCCGGTATCGCTTTGCAAAAAATTCAGGTCAGCAGGAAGAATTGCCTCATTCCGCACAAAAATCTTCATGTACTCAATAATCGAAATAATTATGCAAAGAGACAGCAAAACCATTGAGGTAAGCCAAAAACGGTTAGTAAGAATAATAATTAATCCATAAATAACCGCAAAAATAAGCAAATTAAGCACAAATACGAAGTTTAAATTTTCCCAAATGTTGCAGAACATTCGCGTAATATTGTCAATCAGACCATTCAAAACCTGGCTGCGAGAGCCTGTTTGCACGCCCATCTGGAAAATAACCATCATTCCAACGCTATTTAGAACAAAAAATACTATATAAAGCCAGCGCGGAATAGATATTTGATGCTTATTTAATGTCTTTAGCAAAGATGAAAAGAAATTTTTGGAATTACTCTGCTCTTTAGGGTCTTCCCCCTTATAGTCACCCTCTTCCTTCTCGCTTTTTGAAGGCTCAAGCGCAATTTCATCCATAATAATTCCAACCGTTCCTAGCTAAACGAACCCTTATATATGCACAATAATTGACCATTGTAGTTATTGCTATCGTCATACTTGCATATTTATTAGTACCAGTAGTTCGACATGCTGATATTTTTCATACTTCCGGTGGATTACAATATATGTTTCGGCAACTACGATTAGAACAGTAAAAACTATAAAAAACTAAAGCAAATATTAAGAAAAAATTAAGATACATAAACTATATTTCGGTTGGGTGAAATATTGCGAGTATCGTTCACTTTAAAAGTAGTTTGCACCTAGTTAAGCAAGAAAGTGTAGGATTCAAGCATGCTGCAATTGGCAAAAATAAGTCTTTTGCAAGGCTGGTTACCAACAAGCTTATTTAGTTTAACCGGCTTAACTTTATTCGTGCTGATTTTCACTAAATCAAAACGTTCAAAACACTTATTTAGCATAGTGAACTTGCTTATACAGCTAGGTGTTGCAAGCATATTCTTCATAGTTGGCGGATTAATTGCTTGGCTAATTTCAGACGTATTCCTTGTGTTTGGAGTAAGCCTTGGTTGGCTTGTTATTATTTGTGTTGCAATAGGATTTGCTCTTGTTGGCTTTGCTGGCACAGCATTCGTGTTCACTAAAGGTTGGAAACGACTAGTTGCTGTTATTGCTATTGTTTTAACTCTTATTAGCACAGCTTTAAGAGTTGATATGGTTTACGGCGAATATACAACACTTGGATCAATTTTTGGAATGGGTAATTTCCCAAAGCTTGAGGTTAATAAGGAAAAATCTGCTACTGCAAGTATTGAAGAATGGTACAGTTTAGCAAAACAAAATAAGCTTACAAAAATGCCTAAAAAAGGTATTCTTCGCTCAGCACACATTCCTAACACATACTCAAAGTTCAAAGCTCGCACAGCAAACGTTTATTTGCCTCCTGCAGCGCTTGTAAAGCATCCACCAAAGCTTCCAGTTATGGTTATGCTAGCAGGACAGCCCGGTAGCCCAAATCACTTCTTTGCAGCCAGCGACATTGCTGAAACTTTAGACGATTACGCAAAATCTCATAAAGGCTTAGCCCCTATTGTTGTAGCCCCAGATCAAAACGGTGAAGCGACACATAACTCACTTTGTGCAGATACTGGAGTTTACGGCAAAGCAGAAACGTATTTAATTCGCGACGTGCCTAACTGGATTCGCAAAAATCTTCCAGTAAGCAAAGACCCAAGCATGTGGCTTATGGGAGGCTTTTCTCAAGGCGGAACTTGCGCTACTCAATTAGTTCCAGCGCATCCGAATATTTTTAGAAGCATGTATTCTGCCGGCGGCGAACTAGAACCAACGTATCAAAACCGTCAAGAAACAATTAAACGCTACTTTAACGGAAATACTTCAGCATACGAGCGTCACGTTCCTAGTAAAATAATGCGAAAAAACGCTCCGCTAAAACAAAACTATTATGCTATTGCCGGCTATTGGGATCCTAAATCTCAAGCAAATCAGGCAACTATTGCTTTAAGCGCACACAGCGCAGGTATTAACGTTTTAACAATGCTCGCTAAAAATTCTGGACACGATTGGCATACCGTAAAAGCAGGATTGAAAGTAGTTCTTGATCTTTTCTGCAAGCAAACAGGCATTTCAAAAACTGTTCCAAATCTAAACACGTATCCGAATGTAAAAATTCTTGTTCATAAAAAAGTGAATCGAGACTAATATGGCACTGTCTTTTTTCAATAAGCATAAGCTCATAAGCCAGGAAGATGGTCAACAAAAAAGCCTAGACCGTAGCAGCAATCAAACATCTAGCCATATTAGAGTTTTTCTGCACGACTTTATTTCCTGGCTTCGCCAGCGCGTTTTTGCTCTTACAATCACATGCATTTTTATTGTTATAAATTTCGCACATTGGTTTACAAGAACATTAATGCACATATATACTTACGGCACAAACGCAACTCTTGCGCAACTTTTTATGCGACACCATCCCTCGAAAGGATCTAGCTTCCTCTTCGGCCACGCAAACATGTCGGAGCTGCTGCTAAAAATCTGCCACTCGCTTGTTTTCGTAAACAGCATGCCTTCACTTTTAGTCAACTGTTTCCTCGTTATTATTCTCATAGGTGTTGCGGAAACTCGCATAAGCAGACTTCATATTGTTTCTATTGCTGTATCTAGTACGCTAATTGGAATAGTTGTTGGTCTGACGATTATTGGCAATCTTTCTATACTTATTAGCAACATGCATTGGATTACTAGAATCCCTATAAGATTGTCACCATTTACGCTGTTTATTGGCGCGTTTATGGCATCTTCTGCCAACGAATCGATTTTGTGGCATAGGCGAATGCTTGTAATCGGCTACGCTGTTACTTCTGCAATGATGCTTTATAGTGGAAATCCTGGAGACTATTGCACTATTATTGCTGCTCTTACAGGCCATATTATTGGCAATATTGTGTGCAAGCCAAAAGGAATAAAGCATAGCGCAAGCTGGTGGAAAGGCACAGATTACGAGATTCGAAAGCTTTTTGCATACGCTCAAGGAATCATTGCTCTCGGACCATTATTAGCATTATCTTCGCGCTCACACGCCGGCATTCTTACCACTCTTGGACTGTTTATGTCTCCACAAATGGGTTCAAAACCGTGGGTTACTCGTTGCATTAGTAATTACAGTGCAAATAGTTGCTTACTTCATTCTGGATTGCATCACGCGGCTATTGGCGGAGTGTGGATTCGTATTCTTCTTCCGATTGTAACTATGCTGATTATTGCATGGGGAATGTTACGCGGGCGTAAGCTTGCAGCGTGGACTTCCATTATTATTAACGCAATTACTGTGCTTTATGCTGGAATGTACTTTACAATTTTGCCGCTTATTGCAACAAATCAGCATATTTCAATACACCAACATAATGCAGTAGCTGTTGCGTTTATGCTTACTGCTCTTCCACCTCTGCTTATGACTATTCTTCTTGCTATTAATCTTAAGCATTTTTCGATTACTACAAGCCGTTTTCAAGTTCGCGTAGGATTAGTCGCAATTATTGTAACACTGTGGATTACAGCTGTAGGCTACGTAACTTTTGGCCTTATGATAGCAGACAACTTTAAGCCTATTGCAAACATTCATCATCTTTTGCGAGATTTACCTGGACGATGGATGCCTATGGGCTTTGGAAATCGTTCTAACGCAATGCTTCGCACGGAAACACCGCTATCTTCAACATTAGCGCAATCTGTTGGCGTAATATTTTGGGCTGTTCTTTTTATAGTTTGCTTTACATGGTTTAGGAGCAAAATTTCAACCAACGAAAAAGATAGAGAAAAAGCAAGCTCACTTGTGGAACTTGGCGGAAACACTATGAGCTTTATGACAACTTGGCCAAATAACCATTATTGGTTCTCCCCAAGCGGAAAATCCGCAATAGCCTACCGCTTAAGCTACGATATTGCACTTACTCTTACAGGACCTTTTGGAGATTCTAAAGAATACAAGCAAGATCTTCGTGGATTTATTAACTTATGCGAAAAAAACTCGTGGTCTCCAGCATTTTACGCAGTTCATGAGAATGTGCGTCAAGAGTTAGAAAAGCTTGGTTTTACGTCTATTAAAGTTGGAACAGATATGCTTGTAGACCCAAGTAAGTGGCAGACTCGCGGCAAAAAATGGCAAGATATTCGTACCGCTATCAATAAAGCAAAACGAGATGGAATAAGCGATATTTTAACAACATATAAACAAGCTTCTTTTGACGTTCAGCAGCAGATTGTTGAAATTTCGGAAGAGTGGGCTGAGCTTAAATCCCTTCCGGAAATGAAATTTACTTTGGGTGGCTTGGATGAGCTTCAAGATGATCGCGTAAAAATACTGTACGCAATCGACGAAAATGAACGCGTACTGGGCGTAACAAGCTGGATGCCTACTTATAGAAATCATAAAATTATTGGCTGGACGCTTGATTTTATGCGACATCGCACAGATAGTCCAAACGGAATTATGGAATTGCTGATTGCAAGAATGGCAGAACGCTTGCGCGATGAGGGATTAGAAAATCCTGAATCTGCTGTTGAATTTATGAGCTTATCTGCAGCACCTTTGGCAGGAATCGGCGAAAACGTAGACAGTAAAAACACAGACAGTAAAAATGCAGAAAGCGAAAACGCAGAAAGCGAAAACGCAGAAAGCGAAAACGCAGAAAGCGAAAACGCAACAATAGCAGATTCTCAACAATCTTCAAATGTTATTAACCATGCTCTGGCAATGATGTCCGATATTTTGGAACCTGCTTACGGATTCAAATCGCTTTACTTCTTCAAAAAGAAGTTCCAGCCGGAAGCTAGCTCAGTTTACGTATGCTATTTGGATTCTGCAAAACTTGCACAAATATCTTTGGCTGTAACACACGCTTACTTACCTGAAGCTAGTGCAAAACAAATCTTGGAAATGGCTAAATCATTACGGCCAAAAACAAGTGAACTTAACAAATAATTTGTTAAGTTTTGCATAAAACTTCGGCGAGTTCTCCCTAGTGTTGCGTAAAGTAGCAATTGCACGTCAGGGAGGTTCATCGTGTTAGAAATAAAGCCAACCGTTGCTGTCGTCATGGGATCCTCAAGCGATTGGGAAACTATGCGTAACGCTTGTGAAATCCTAGATAAATTCCAAGTTCCTTACATGAAAAGAGTTATTTCCGCACATCGTACGCCAGAACTTATGGCAGACTTTGCGCACAATGCTCGTAAAGAAGGATTCCATATTATTATTGCCGGAGCAGGTGGAGCAGCTCACTTGCCTGGAATGATTGCAGCACAAACCACGCTTCCTGTTATAGGCGTGCCAGTAAAGTCTCACGCACTTTCGGGCTGGGATTCTTTGCTTTCTATTGTGCAAATGCCAGGAGGTATTCCTGTTGCAACAACAGCAGTTGGAAATTCTGGAGCAACAAACGCAGGCTTGCTTGCCGTAAGTATTCTAAGCACAACAGACGAGCGTCTTGCAGAAGAACTCGCAACATATCGCGAAGAACTCAAAGCGAAAGTTGAGGAATCAAATGCCAACCTTATCTGAAGTAACTAACGGCGCTGTTGAACGCTTAATGCCAGGAGCCACGATTGGAATTATTGGCGGCGGCCAGTTAGGACGCATGATGGCTATTGCAGCCCGCCACATGGGCTTTAGAATTGGCGTTCTTGACCCAACTCTTGACTGCCCAGTGTTCCAAGTAGCAGATTTGCAGGTTGAAGCTAATTACGACGACCCAGAAGGCTTGCGCGAACTTGCCGAACGTTGCGACGTACTAACATACGAGTTTGAAAACGTTAGCGCAGACGCACTAGATAAAGTCCGCCATTTAACCGCAATTCCGCAAGGAACTGACTTACTTCGCATAACCCAAGATCGCGTATTTGAAAAAGAATTTATTAACAAGCACGGCACAAAAACTGCACCGTGGCGCGAAGTAAATAATCTTGACGATTTAGATACCGCTATTGACGAAATAGGATTGCCGGCGATTTTGAAAACTCGTCGAGGCGGCTACGACGGTCACGGTCAGGATGTTTTGCGCACAGAAGAAGACGTTGCAAATATTCACCATCGCGCAGACCGCGGCGGCAAATTCCCACCTTCAATTCTGGAAGGTTTCGTTGATTTTGCTTTTGAAGCTTCTATTCTTGTTTCCGGAAACGGCAAAGACTTTGTAACGTATCCGCTTGTAAAAAACGTGCATCACAATAGTATTTTGCACATGACTTTGGCACCGGCAGTAGTTGATTCACAAGTTGAGCGTGCAGCGCACGAATTAGCTTTAAGATTAGCCCGCGGATTTGAGCTTGCAGGAACGTTAGGAATTGAGCTTTTTATTACTAAAGATAATCAAGTAGTAGTAAACGAGCTTGCTCCACGCCCACACAATTCCGGGCATTATACGATTGAAGCTTGCGATATGGATCAGTTCGAAGCTCATATTCGCGGAATTGTTGGATGGCCTTTAAAAAAGCCTAAGCTGCTTTCCCCTGCCGTTATGGTAAACGTGCTCGGACAGCATGTAGCTCCTGTGCGCTCGCTTATTTTAGAGCACCCAGAATGGCATGTGCACGACTACGGCAAAGCAGAAGTTAGAAAGAACCGCAAAATGGGTCATATTACAGTGCTAAGCGACGACCCAGTTGAAGCCGCGGCAGCATTAGATTCAACCGGCTGCTGGGATGACGAACTTGAATACTGTGATGAACAACGAAAGGATTCGAGATGACCAGCGAACCTGTACGTCGTCACACTCGGCAAAAAGAAATCGTACTCTCCTATTTGCGCGAATCTCGCAATTTTGTTTCTGCACAAGACTTGCACCGAATACTCGCCAAAGACGGAGAAATAATCGGATTAGCAACAGTGTATCGTCAGCTTAACGCATTAACTCAAAGCGGCGAAGTAGACACTGTGCGCTTTAACGGACAGCAATTATTCCGTATTTGCGACGAAAACACGCACCACCATCATTTAGTGTGCGAACGCTGCGGAAAAACCGTTGATATTGAGCCACCAGACGACGAAGGGTGGATTCATAACGTAGCCGAATCCCACGGATACACGGTTGTTGATCACACGCTGGAAGTTTTTGGCTTGTGCGAAAACTGCCGCAATGAAGACAAGTAGCGCGCTAACAAACGCTCCGTATTAGACGCATTAGGCAAATGCCTTCCGCGAATATTCCTCTTATTCTTACGCGAGGAAATCGTCGCAACAATCATAGTGGTTAAAATCACAGCGCAACCAACAAGCGCAATAACAAACAGCGTCATCCAAAGCGGCCACTGCAAATGATCGTCAGGCGGCTTCACAGGATCCGGCAGCACGCGGTAGCCAGTCACCAGAAGCCTCTGAGTATTTACGCCATACGGAGTACAGGTAAGAAGCGTAGCCAAATCGCGCCCCTTCTCGCGCTGAATCAGCCTAATATCATTCGGGTCAACCACGCTAATGCGAAACACCCTGTATCTTAAGGTTTTACCTTGCACATCAAAATAGAAAAAATCGCCTTTTTTAAGGTAGATTAAGTCGTCAAACATAGTTGCATGCGGCAAACCAGTATGAGCCGTAATAACAGCATGCCTGTTTTTGCCGCCAACCGGCAAATCCGTGCCATACAAATGCCCCGCGCCATACGCTAAAACATCCTGCGAACTGCCGTGATAAATAGGCAGCTTTACGCCAATCTTCGGGATTTTTACAATACCCATAATCCCCATAGGCTCATCAAGCTGCTTTTCATAATCCTTATACTCAGGCGTTTTCTTAAAATCTTCCGTGCCGTTATATGGATCCGCCGTAAAAATCGCGCTACGATGAGCGTTATACTCGCGCGCCTTATCTAAGCTAATTGCACGCGCATCCTTAGGCTGCTCGCGGCTCAACTTGTCATACGCGGCAGAAAGCTGCTTAGAAGCGTTATTGTTCCAGAGCGTAGACGCCACCGGGTAAGTGAAACATAGGATTGCGGCGACTGCCAGAGCGATTGGCTCTAAAATGCGGCGAAGATGCGACTTAGGCTTTTTTGGTGCGGGTTGTGGTGATTGTTGTGGTGATTGTTGTTGTGATTGTTGTTGTGATTGTTGTGATGTGGGGTGCTTGAAGAAAGCATATACTTTCGTAACAGCGCTGTTTAATTTCATGCTTCCTCCATTTCTGTGTTTTTCTTATCTTTGATTTACTGATTTTTGAGTATCGTCTATGAGTTTTGACTAATGTTCTTGTTCTTCGGTTTTGACGAGGCTGGAAAATTTGTGTTTGCGTGCGTCCCGTCGCTACGCTCCTCTTTTAGCACTGAACACAATTTTTCCAGCCTCTCAACACACTATCCACCAACACAAAACTCATAGACTCGTGCAGAGAGTTACGTAAGATGCGTGGTTTACTAAGTGCAACTAAAGCCGCGCAATTAAGCTGCGGGTGGATGCGTAGATTTAGGTTTTGAAGTGGATGTTCGAGATAGGAATTACTTGTCTCGCAGCGCTCCGCTCCTATACCTTATTTGGACCTAAAGGTTGCATAGTTAAGTTTAGTTTTTTACTTACTTTCTTTCAAAAATAGTTATTTATCAAAAAGATATTACTATCGCTCCGCTTTTATATTGCTCGACAAGCAATTCCTATCTCGCACTACTAGTAAAACCGCTAGTGTCATATGCGCTGACAATCTGCTTGAGCGCAAATTCTAATGGCTTAGAGACACTTGCTCTGTGCGAAAAATCTCAAATCTCACCACACAAATATGAGTCTAGGATTTAGTTAAGTAAACCCTAGACTCACACTTGCCATTAGACTACAAGACCAGCTTTAGAAAGCAGATCAGGCATTCTGCTGCTGTTCTTCTTCCTTGCGATTACGCATATAGAGGAACACGCTAGCCGCAATCAAGCCCATGCCAGCAACAGCGAAAATAATCACGCCAGCAGCACCAGTTGCAGGAAGGTTGAACCATGGAGTGTTGATTCCTGTATTCTCAACCTTAGTGTTAGGGAAATCAACAGTTTTAGTCTTACCTTCCTCAAGTTTTACAGCCACAGCACCAGGATAACGCATGTAATCCTTCGGAGCCTTCATCTCAACAAGGTAGATTTCTTGACCAGCGAGAGCCTTGTAAGGGTTTTCGAATTTACCGCCAGTAATAGTTTTACCATTGAAATTCGTGGATGCGCCATCTGTGCAAGGATCAGCAGAAGTATCACTTGCACCACTTGCAGGCTGTGCACCTGCAGCTTTTTGCTCTGTTTCTTTCTTCAACAAAGACGCATTGCAAGCATCTGCCTTATCTTTAGAGTTAAACAGCTTAAACTCAGCATCAACAAGTCCAGCGCCAGTCTTCTTGTCATGCTTGTTTACTTGAAGGTAACCAAACGTGTTAGTTCTAGTACCATCATCATCCTTACCAGAAATGATAGGATCTGGATCCTTATCAGCGTTACCAGCATGAGCCTTGAAGAAACCAGACTTATTCACAATCTTGTTATGTCCGTCTTTTTCCTGCACATCGTCAGTAGTTGGAGCCTGACCGCCCTGATAGGTACTGTTTAGCTTGAACTTGAACTTTACGTGAACCTGAGGCTCGTTGCCACCTTTAGCCTTGTTCAATGCATCGGCAATCTTGCCTAAGCCAGCAGGAGTGAACTTAACCAAAATACGAGTATGCTTGGCCGCAAGGCCCTTGGTATCACCGTCTGTTGTAACAGCATTTGTAGTATCAGTATTCGCATTAACGCTAACGGTGTAATCCGTCGTCTTTGAAAGAACATCAGTAACTCCATCAACAGTCACAGATTTAACAGCGTCTTCCGTAATAGTGTCAAACGTATCATTTGGAGCGTCATCGAAAACGGCAAAATCCTTAATACTGTCTGCATTCAAAGTAACATCAGAAGGATGATTCACACCAGCACTAATCTCGTAAACAATGTCGTCCTTAACGTCAACAAAGTTATCACCCTTGTCAGTGCTTAAAACCTTCTTAAGAGTGCTTGTAAGATTCTTATTCTTTGGATGCACAACTGGATTGTAATCGTACTTAGTCTTGCCATCCTCCTGCTTAATCAAAGGCAAAGTAATATAGAACACGCTCATATCATTTGCGCCGTAGCCAGCTGGAGCCTTAGTTTCTTCAACTTTGTACAAGCCAAGAGAAAGTCCTGTGAATTCTGTTTTACCAGTGGATTCATCAGTGTCTTGAGTCTTCACATCATCTTGGCCATTTGCAAGCTTGATCTTGGTCTCGTCGTTACGATTCAAATCATTAACAACATCAGCTAACTTGGCCCAATCTTTCTCAGAAGCGTAGTTAAGAGTCTCATTGTTAACTTTTTCAACCTTTGTTACCTTAAATGTTGCTTTAAGAGGCTTGTGGTTAGCAGGGCAAGAAGGGGAATTAGAGTCAGTTGGCGTATAATCGCTTTCAGCAGCATCGCACTTGAAAATAGTAATGCTACCAGTTTGTGACTTATTCTCCTTATCCCACGGAGCCTTAGCTGTAACAGTGCCTTGGTGAATTGGAGGACGAGGCACACCCCACGCAACGCTGGACATGGTGACGGCGCCGGCGACGCACAGCGTGCCAGCCATCGCGAGCGACGCAATCGCCGCCACGCACTTTCTTGTTAGTTTATTCATCTTTTCTCCTTTAATCGATGCTCCTAAGAGCAGTTTGAATAAGTTGTTTTGTTTTTGTGTTTTATGTTTTGTTACTGTGTTTTTGTTACTGTGTGTTTGCGTACCGATTGAGCCTTGTTTGTGCTTGCTAAGCACTTGTTTGTGTACCCATTCGGCACTTGTTTGTGCGTTTATTTTATGTTTTGTTCTGTTCTTCGATTACGTAGGCAGCTTTCACATTAGCATCGCCGCCTTTCGTAAAATAGTTTTCTGTATGAGTCACTTTGACTTGCCACAAATCCTGCGGCAAGCACGCTCACCATTACGGCAGCTATAGCGCCAAGCTGCAAGTTCCAATTCCACTCGCCTGTGTGCGGCAAAGTAAATTTTTCTGGAACGTGAATGTTAATAGTCAACTTTGCAAGATTTTTGTTGGCTGTTAGCTTCGCGCCCGCAAAGGCAGTGGATATTTTCTCTGGTGTTACGCCTGTTTTAGCTGCTTCCTCGTTGAACTTAGTAAGCGCATCTGGCTTAAGAGCATACACAACGCACTGGTAATCGCCAGCTTCCGCTGACTTAAACGTAGCGCTGACATTAGTAGTAGCAGCAAAGTTTTTAGTCGATCCTTCAAGTGAGCAAGTCTGCTTGTCTTTTTTTGAAGTACATGGTTTTTGAGCATTTTCATCTGGGAAAGTAAATCCAAGTTTGCTTGGCTCTTCCCATTTTGTATACACAAGACCTTTGTTATCTGTGTTGCCTGTAGTGCCAGAACCGCCTGCAGCAACTCCGTTACTTGTGCCATCTGAATTACTTGTGCCACCTGCGTCACCCGAGTTAGTTTTTTGCGGCTTCTCGCCCTTCGAGCACAACATTTTAAGAGTAATTGTTTTTCGAGAATCCGCCTCAGACGTGGCTTCAATAGACGGCTTAAGCTCCATACCGAGCATCGCAGAAACAGTGCCGCCATCAGCCAACGCCGAAGAAGCAGACGCTCCAGGTTTACCAGACCCAGCATCATTGTTCTTAAACGGATACACTTTCAGCGTAAGATCATTATCCCCAACCACAAGATTTGGCTTTTTCTTCGACTTAACAACAATCTTAATGGTCTTAACGTCCCAGTCGATGTTTTTCTTATCAGAAAGCGAACCTTTGAATTGTCCATCATTTACATATTCGTGTCCGTCTCCTATTTTACTTACGATTTCACTTGCACCTTTATAAAAAGCATTCATTGGATCTTCGAAGACAGACTGTAGTTTACTCTTATCTCTAATGATTGAATTAAATAGATTTACATAGCTGTCACCGTTAACTTTATTGAAAAGTAAGCGCGCATCTTTCAAAGCAAACACCTTGCAAACATACGTCCCAGGCTTCTGTGGAGTTCCAGTAATCCAGCTTCTGGATTGCTCACGATAATCGTCATCTTCATAAAGCTGATCTCCACTATTTTTAGCCGAACCGTTTGGACGCTTCTTCAACTCGTTGTGCGTAGACTGCACCCACTTATTGGTAGATGTTCCACTGCTGCTACCGCTAAGAGTCAAACCATTAATACCGTCTAGAGAATAATCTTGAGTACCAGATTTATTGCAAACCATGCGATGATTAATAGTACCGATACCTTGCTTTAGTGACGAGTGAATAAAAAGCGGAGTTATGGGATTATACGTATCATCAGCGGAAGGGTCAGTTGATGTTGAATCTATAGTGATACTGTTATTGCTATCATCTACTTCTTTTTGGCCATCTTTAGCTTCATGATTATAAATATTAAAGGTTAAATCATTCGCTTGTGGTCTTATAAGATTATTGTAGCTAATTGACGCCTTCACGATAATCTCTGTAACCGAATTATCTGGATAATGAACTTTAACAATAGTCCTATAATCACTTACATCTTTGTTAGGCCACTTACTTGGATAAAACCGTATAAAACCATCGCTATTAGATTTTTCTGTAAACTTAGAAATATAATTTCCATCTGAGTTTTTAAAGAAAGCCCATTCGTACGCGGTTTCATAGGTTTTAATGGTCCCTTTTTTCCTCTTTTTCGGGACTTTTCCATTAGTTAGCTCAAGCCAAACACCTTCTGGTAGATTCTTAGGCTCTTCTCCTGCAATCTTTATTTCTGGCTTACTAACCTGAGGATATTCATCGTAATAAATGTATTTACGAGACTCTCCCGACCCCACAGCATGATTCTCTATTCCATATGTTCTATAACTAATAGTGTAGCATTTTGCAAAAGTATTATATTTTTCATTATTCTTGCACGCTTCTGGAAGCTCAACGTTGCCAGCGGCGGCGCGATCATCTTCTTTTGCAGAACGCTTTTGGCGCTTAGATCTCTTTACAGATTTGGATTTTTCAGCGTCTTTAGCAGCGTCTGCAACGTCTTTGTCAGCGGCTTTGTTTGCACCTTCTGCAGCATTGTTTTGCTGCTGCTTTGTTGGGTCAACGTTTTGTGCGCTGCTTGCACTCGAACTCTCTGGTGTGGAAGAAGTTTGTGAATCTTTAGCATCATTTTTTACGCCATTTTTGCCGCTTGCAGAAGACTCGTTTTTTGCATCTACTTCAGTACTTGATGCAGTATTAGACTCAGCACTTTCGCTCTTAGTTTGCGACTGAGCTTGCACCTGATTAGACCCGCCTTGCGAGCTAGCACCCATAGAGGCGGATGGCATAATCATAAAAGTGGCAAGAATCGTAGCAACAGCAACAAAAAGCGCCACAATCACACGGCGAGCGCACGCTGTTTTAGCGCAAATTGAGCGCAAGAATCGAAGGAAACGGCTATTGCGATGTAAATCACTCATCAACGCATCTCCTCCCTGCATACCGAGCCTTAAATACTATACCCCCCCCCCCAGGAAATTTTTGGCTCATAATCCAAATTTTTCAACTCACACCAATACTTTTTAGAAATTTAAATCAATTAAACCACTAATAAATCGCACCGCATTTTCCAATCATATTCACTAACGCCGCCAAACATCGGAACAAAATCCAAACAAACGTCGGAACAGAAACCCGCTAATTCGCAAGGAAAACTATTAAACATCGCACTTACGCTTGCTTATTAAACCCTTTAATAATAGCCATAGCGAAACATAGTAGCAATGAATTCGATTTCTTGATTGTTAATACGACCAACTTGAACCTGAAAACCACGAGACAAAAGCTCAATATAGATTCAATTACACTCTCGGTTATAGCTTTCGATTATAGTCGATAAATTTATCGTTTCTTACACTTGTTTCTGTTATAAACGAAACAAATTAAAAATTCACCTTTGAGATTTATAATTAAAAAAAAAATAAAGCATCTTTATTCAAACGTCTGCGATTTGTATGCTTTTAATACACATCCCGTGACATCAAGCAAACGTTCTAAACGTGAGATTTAGGAAACTTACGAGTATAGCTACACTTTTTTAGCGCTAAGCCACTAATATAATTGTAATCTTGATAATATTATGATACTTTTTTGATAAAAGGAGGTTGATACTATGATTAATATTCGTCCAGTTTCCGATTTAAGAAATAAATTTCCAGAAGTAGAAGAAACAGTTATAAATTCAAATACACCAGTATTCCTTACAAAAAACGGTTATGGAACTATGGTTCTAATGAGCATCAAACAATACTCCACTCTCACTGACGACATTGAAAGAAAACTCGATGAAGCAGACGCTTTTGCCGCAAACACTTCTACACGTCTTTCTAAAGACGACGTCTTTGATAGCGCAAGGAGAAGGATTAATTAACACGAGAACACCCCTACTACAGGATTAGCGTACGCAACTTTTCTGTTTTTTACGTTGTCTTGGGCGACACTATGGAAGTGCGCAGACTTCTATATTCAAAACGAAATATTGACGCACTACTTGAATAACTATTCCTAGTAACTATCATTATTTTATGTTAATGATTATTAAAAAGCTATCGTTAAAAAGTTTAAGATCGGCTTAATAGCTTGATTTTAGGCAAGATATCCATTCTCCTAACACCATATCCATGCAATATTAGATTGTTGGCTGGAAGCCGTGGTGTTCTAACGATGTTGTGAGCGTTAATGCATCAGTTAACTGACTGAGTTTTTAACAGTGTTAGGCTTATCAGCGTTATTTTCTCAGTTCGTTGACTGAGTTTTTAACAGTATTTGGGTGATTACCGTTATTTTCTCAGTTGGTTGACTGAATTAGTAACGGTGTTTGGATTGCGACTATGCCACAGCCCAAACACCGTTTCAAGATTTAATCGTGCCCCCGACGCGACTCGAACGCGCAACCAACGGATTAGAAGGCCGTTGCTCTATCCTTTGAGCTACAGAGGCAAACAAATGGCTATTATATCAAAACGGCACTATCAACGCGCCTTAAAAACAGAAAATAACAGAAATAGCCTATAAAAGTCACCTAAAAAGTCGCCTATAAAAGTCACACATAAAAGTCACATATAAAACTTGCAAAAATCCTATTTACAAAACGTCACTGCAAAAATTAAGCAAACAC
The DNA here is from genome assembly GCF_046507715.1 of Gardnerella sp. Marseille-Q9691. Classification (NCBI taxonomy): domain Bacteria; kingdom Bacillati; phylum Actinomycetota; class Actinomycetes; order Bifidobacteriales; family Bifidobacteriaceae; genus Gardnerella; species Gardnerella sp. Marseille-Q9691. The sequence continues at coordinate 623,834 of NZ_JBKFXI010000001.1, forward strand.
TACTCAATAATCCACGCAAGCGACATTAACACAGCAAGGAAGAACACGTTCACAATCGTGTACGTAAGCAAATAACGTCCCCTATGCTCAGGATATTGATGCGTAATTCCCTTGTAAGAAATAAGCGAAGCCATAGAAGCAATAAGCGTACCCATTCCGCCAAGATTCGTACCAATAATCAGCATCTTCCACTGATCACAGAATCCCGAAAGCAAAATCGTCGTCGGCACATTGCTAATAAACTGGCTTGAAGCCACAGAAACTTCCATAGGATGCGACCCAACCCACATTTGTGCAAGATCACTAAAGCCCGGAACTCTGCGCATATTACCAATAAAAATAAAGAACATAATAAAGGTAAGCGGCAGCGCCCAATCAAGCACGCGGAAAACATGACGGTCGCAAAGAAGGAAAGCCACCACCATAATCACAACCATAATCCAATCCGGAATCCAACCGCTAACACCGCACAAGCAAACCACAAAAAGCAGGCTGTAAACAATAACGCGCCAACGAGTAAAGCTCATACCGTAGCCCATAACGCGAATCTCGTCCGGCTGCGGATGTCCATGCGAAGGCGCAAGCACGCTCTGCTCAATATCGTCACCATGCAAACCTGCAAACTGATCAACTTTGCGAGACTTAAAGAACACAAAAGCAAACACAATCATAAGCACCGCAGCAGTAACCGTATACGGTGCCATAATCGTCAAAAAGTCTTTAGTAGACATATGCGTTAGCGCTTTTAAGTACAAGTTATGCGCATTGCCAATAGGCGTAAGCATGCTGCCAACATTCGCGCCAATAGTCATAAGCGTGATTACAAGAATCGAACGTTTTTCAGCATTTGCCATAACAAGCACGGAAAGCGCAAACGGCACAAAAGTCACAAGCGCAACGTCATTCGTAATAAGCATTGACGAAAAGAACGTTAGCGACATAAGCACAATCACAAGCCCGCGCTCAGTTCTAACGTGCCTTAAAAGACGCGCGCCAATCGCACGAAATACACCAATGCGTTGGAATCCACACACAACCATCATTAGGCAAACAAGCTGAGAAATTGTGTTCACGTGAATATAACCAAGATATTGCCAATCAGGAGGCACGAAAAAACATGAAATAATTGCCAAAATTGCCGCAACAATAAGAATGGTTTCACACTTGACCAGATTCAACAGCCAGCGCTTCATCATTCCTCCGTAAGGCAGCAAACACAATGCTCCTATTATACTAGAAACCCAATCCCAAAAACAGGTTAAACTCCCGACAAAATCGTTGAAATAGCAATAAATTAGCAACTACTAATAGCATGATTTAGCCTAAAATAGCTAACACAAAATTCCGCCCTTTTTTGTGACACGCGCATCAGCAAAGCATGTCGCAAAAGACAGGAATACGTATATTATGTAGAAAAGAATTTGTTGACTAAACAACTACACAACTACATAACTACATAAGAAGCGGAATATGGCAGAAATAAAAGAAACTGAAAGTAAAAAGATTGAACAAACGCTCGCACGCCAAAAGCATCTTCGTGAAAACCATAAGCGCAACACTGCAGATTTAATTGTTGAATGCTTAGTAAATGAAGGCGTTGAAGTAGTTTTCGGCATTCCAGGTGAGGAAAATATTCCGCTTCTTGAGGCGATTGAGCGAGACGGTCGCATTCGTTTTGTGCTTACTCGCCACGAGCAGGGCGCTGGTTTTATGGCAGCAACATACGCTCATATTACTGGAAAACCGGGCGTATGCTTGGCAACTTTAGGCCCTGGCGCACTAAATCTTACTCTTCCTGTAGCTCAAGCAAACGCAAGCACTACGCCGCTTGTTGCTATTTGCGCACAAGGTAATGTTTCTAGGCTTTATAAGGAATCTCATCAGATTATTGATTTGGTTGCACTCTTCCAGCCGATTACGCAATGGTCTTCTATGATGCTTGCTCCAGAGTCTGCGCCGGAAATGGTTCGAAAAGCTTTCTCTATTGCCGGCCGAAACCGTCCGGGAGCCACATGCCTTGTTATTCCGGAAGATATTAGCGAAATGCAAGCGCCTGAAGACGCTAAGCCTCTTCCACTTCCACATCCGCTGCATATTATGCCAGCTCCGGACACTATTGAAGAAGCTGCGAAAATTATTAGTAAAGCAAAACAGCCTATTATTTTGGCTGGAAACGGTGTTGCGCGCTCTCATGCTGAGGATCATCTTCTTGCTTTTGCAGAGCAGCTTAACGTGCCAGTTGCAACTACTTTTGAAGGTAAGGGCGTTTTCCCGGATAATCATCCGAATGCGCTTGGCGTCGTTGGATTTATGCATCGCGACTACGAAAACTTCGCTTTTGACACGGCTGATTTGATTATTGCCGTAGGTTTTTCAATTCAGCAGTTTGATCCTAAGAAAATCAACCCGAATATTGATAAAACCATTATTCACATCAATACTTTTGTGGAAGATACCGACGCGCACTACCCTACTGCGCTGAACATTATGGCAAATATTGGGCAGACGCTTAAAACTCTTACAGAAGTATTAAAGACGCGCAACGTAACTTTCGACGTAAGCCACCCTCGTATTAGACAACTACTTACGGAAGAATTACATTCTTGCGAAAACGACGAAAGCATGCCAATGAAACCGCAGCGCGTAGTTTACGATATTCGCCGCGCTGTTCCTGAAGGCACGAAGGTGCTTGTAGATACAGGCGCTTTGAAAATGTGGATGGCACGCTTGTACCCAACTATGCACCCGAATACTTGCATAATAGACAACAGTCTTTCTACTATGGCTTGGACGCTTCCGGGCGCTGTTGGAGCTTCGTTTATTCGAGATAACTCCGGCAAAATGAACGCAAAACCAGTTTTGGCCGTAATGGGCGACGGAAGCTTTATGATGAACGTGCAAGAAATTGAAACAGCTGTGCGCGTTGGAAGCCGCATGGTTGTTCTTGTTTGGGAAGATAACGCGTACGGCTTAATTAAGTGGAAGATGGAGCTTCACGCAGGCGAGCACGAGTACGTTGATTTCCATAATCCGGACGTGCCAAAACTGGCGGAAAGTTTTGGCGCGCGCGGTCACGCTGTTAAAAAGCCGGAAGATTTGTACAATATGCTTCGCGCGGCTTTGGAGCAGGAAAGCGGAGTGGACGTGATTTCTTGCCCAGTTGATTACAGTGAGAATATGAAGCTTATTGAAAAACTCGGCGATATTGATTTTAGTAACTGACGCGCTGCTCCAAACGTGCGCAACTTGTATCGCGTTTGGAGCGTTTCATTTAGCTAATCCCTCCAAACGCGGGAAATCTATCTCGCATTTGGAGCGTAGCGTCAGCTACTAAAGTATATTTATATAGAAAGCATGCTGGTAAAAACAAATTTTGCTAATCTACAACATGCAAAGTACGATAAATGTAATTTTTATATTTTTCTGGATTAAGCCTACTACATATTTCAACATTAGGAGTTTTACCAGAGAAGAAATTAGCATCAACAAGAACTGAGCCATAACTTGGTCCAGGAGTTGCATCAACTTGGCAATAATATTTTGTGCACTCGCTTATACATTCAGGATATAACGCAGCGGCAACTGCAGATGGATCAGCCATATCTAAATAAGCATCCCCAAAACGGCTAACATTCATTTCCATTAATTCCCTATTACAATCAATAGCGAACTTACCGAGTTCTCCACTTTTGCGAATATTAGCAATTTCTTGCGGATTCAGCATACATTCTCCCAAGCATGCATCCCATCCAACAAACATAATATTTTTAAGACCAGAATCAACTAATATCTTTGCAGCTTCTGCATCTTGCCAAATATTAAATTCTGCTACAGGAGAAACATTTCCACGGCCTAAACCAGCAGATCCCATAACGACTATGCGACCAACTTTTTTCATCGCTTCATAATCAACCTTAATAGCTAGAGCAATATTAGTTAATGGCCCTAATGCAATAATGTCTATTTCACCATCTTCACTGTTTCTCAAAGTTTCAATCATTTTCAAAACAGCATTACCATTACTTTCTTTCAAACGATGAGGCACTAGACCAATATCACCCATTCCATCTCTACCATGAGTTTCATGAGCATAAGCCAAATCGCGCAACAGCATGCTTCTGCTTCCTTTATATACAGGTGGCTCATATGAACCAGCATGCTCGATAGTGGTAAGCGTATTGATAGTCGCTTGTTCCATGCACACGTTCCCTGATACAGTGCAAAACATTAATATCTCATATCTAGGATCATTCAAAGCCATGGCAATTGCCATAGCATCATCCGAACCACAATCTGTATCTATTATTATTTTCTTTTTAGAATAAATTCCTTGATTTTCCATAAATTCTAAATATCCCATCAACTAATAGAAACTGTAGTTTCAGATGTGATTACAATATTTACACTCTTATAGAATTTGCGACTGCAAGTTTTTGCGGGCAGATTCCATTGAGGTGATTTTCCCTAGAAGCTCAAGCTTTTCCTGGCCATCCTTAAGTTTCGCCATACGCGCTCGAGCTGCACCAATTCTACGCATAAAACCAACGTCTAAAAGTCGAATAAGTAGCTCGTTCGCATACTTGCTTTCTGCAACAGTAGCTTTTCGCAAGAAATCCGAAGGAGATCCGTTTGAAGATTGCTGATTCTGCCGATTGCCGGCATCTTCTAACGAGTCTGAAGCTGCAGGAAGCGGCAATGGCATTACCGAAAGCTCCGTAATAACAGACTCCAGCAAAGGTCCAGCCGCTTTAGTCATCATATGCAACCACAATCCTTGCGTAACGTTGCCAGTCGGCAATCCTCCAGCAGCAACAAACGCCTGGAAAAGCGTTCTAAAAACTGGAGTAATAAAATTATTCAAAGTAAGCTGCGCAAATAATTGTTCATTAAACGCAAGCGGAACTTGCAGCAACAAAGCCATAAACTGCTGCTCGCACATGAATACAGCATCATCAACGCGATAATAACGCTGATTTTGCGCAGCACTTCGAACAATAGCCATCCTAGAAGCTTTAGAATCTGCATCACGCTCAGCAACAGCCTGCGGCAAGCCAGCAGGAGTAACGTTATACCTAGATGCGTAAGCATCGTCGTCACGAACTTGCAAACGGCGGCGAGAAGCCTCAACTTCCCTACGCATAGCAGCTAAATCAACACCAATTGCGCGCACAGCTTTGCGAGCATACAAGTCAAGAAGCGAACGGTCGCGAATTTGCGCAATAAGAGGCGCAACGGCTTTCACCGCACCCATTTGACCAGTCGTAAACGAAGTATCAAAACGATTGATAACAGTATTGATAACAAAGTCATAAAGCGGACTTGCGTGCGAAACCAGCGAGCGCACAGCATCGTCACCGCGCTGAATACGCAAATCGCAAGGATCAAGATTATTGTCGGCTACAGCAACAAAAGTTTGCGTCAAAAATGCGGAATCTAAGCCAAAAGCGTGAAGCGCAGCCTTTTGACCTGCAGCATCACCGTCAAAAGTAAAAACAATTCGCGAGCTTACAGACTGACCATCCACCTTTAGAGGGCCAACAAGCTGAATTGCACCCAAAGAATCATCAGCAATAAGACGTCGCACAATCTTCGCATGTTCAACGCCGAAAGCAGTTCCGCAAGTAGCAACGGCAGTATCAACACCAGCTAAATGGCATGCCATAACGTCCGTGTAGCCTTCAACAATTACAACTTGACGCTTTTTAACAATATTTGCTTTCGCTAAGTCGATTCCGTACAAAACTTGCGTTTTTCGATACAGTGCAGTGTCGGGAGTGTTAATATATTTTGCGCTAATAGAATCGTCGTCGTAAAGCTTTCTTGCACCAAAGCCAAGAGTTCTACCAGTCGAGTCGCGAATAGGCCAAGTTAAGCGACCGCGGAAGTAGTCGTATATTCCTCGCTGACCGAGTCTAGCAAGACCCGCGTCGAGAAGCTCTTGACGTGTAAAACCTTTATTCGCTAAGTATCTGACTAAATTATCCCAGCCTTTAGGAGCGTAGCCACAAGAAAAACGCGCACTTTGCTGAGGAGTAAAGTTTCGCCCGGCAAGTAATTCACGCGCGGCAGCAGCTTCCTCAGTATTAAGATTTGAAGCGAAAAACTTTTGAGCTTCTTCATTTGCTTCTAAAAGCCTGGCTCGCTTAGAACCGTGCGATTGAGAGTCGCCTTTTTCTGCCTGCTGGTAGTGCATTTCAATGTGATAATGATCTGCCAAAAACTCAACAGCTTCGCGAAAATCAATGTTTTCTTTCTGCTCAACATACTTAAAAACGTCGCCGCCTGCACCGCATCCGAAGCAGTGCCACACGCCCAAACTTGGGCGCACGCTAAAACTAGGCGTTTTTTCATCGTGGAATGGGCAAAGACCTACAAAAGTGCCAGTTCCCGAAGGCTTAAGCGTAACAGTTGCAGACACAATATCATACAAATCTGCCACAGCGCGCACGCGCTCAATATCTTCTTTTGCGATCATTCCAACCATGGTATCTAGCTTATCGCAAACCTGCGGCGAGTGGTAAATTTCCTTCACCAGTGTTGGAAACTACTAGTGGATTCGTTTAGCACAAGGCCGCGTGAAGAGTTGCGGCGGAACCGTCTGTTAAGCTTGCCACCTGGTCGATTGCAACACGAAGACGCTCATCATCATTCGTGCACTCGTTCCAATCTCCCACAAACACGGCTTCCATAGCATCGTGCGAACGCGGCGACTTGCTCATAAAGACTTCCACCAAATCCGTCAAAATCTTCTGTTCGCGCTTATAAACTTCACGCTCGCGAGGAGCGATTATAAAGTGCACTGCCAAACTTTTAAGTATTACAATCTCGTAGGAAGTATCTTCCGGAATTACAAGGTTTGCGCGGTAACGAACAAGAGGACCGTTGCCATAACGCTCACGCGTAGCGTGCTCAACAGAACTTGCGAAACGGCCAATAAGAGCGCTAGTAATATTTTTCAACTGCGCTAACGCTCGGCGTGAACCGTCGAAAGAATCCGGGAACATTGCGCGCTTCCTTAAACGCTGCAAAGCCGCCAAAAGTTTATCTACATCCCAACGATTTCCATACCAGGCATGGGTTTCTTCAACAACTTTATCTACGACTTTTGTATCCGCAACTAAAGCAGGATTAAAAGCGCCTGTTACAATAGCATCCTCAATATCGTGCACACTGTAAGCAATATCGTCCGAAAGATCCATTATTTGACATTCCATCGGCTTGGTTTCGTGCGGCGCTCCAATTTTCAGCCATTCAAACACATCACGATCATCCGGATACACGCAGAATTTAAGATCGCGCTCACCTTTGTCGTGCGCCTTAGCTTCTTCTAATCCCCACGGATACTTCACTGCAGCATCTAATGCTGCGCGCGTAAGATTTACTCCTGCACTCCTGCCGTTTTGCCGCAAAACTTTCGGTTCTAAGCGTGTAAGTAAGCGAAGAGTTTGCGCGTTTCCTTCAAAACCACCAATATTTTTCGCCAACTCTGCGAGCGCACGCTCACCGTTGTGACCAAAAGGCGGGTGACCTAAGTCGTGAGACAAGCAAGCGCAATCAACAACATCCGGATCACAGCCAAGCATTGCTGCAATCTGTCTACCAATTTGCGCAACTTCAAGAGTATGCGTTAAGCGAGTTCTGGCAAAATCATCCGATCCTGCAACTAAAACCTGGCTTTTTGCACCCAATCTACGAAGAGCAGACGAGTGTATGATTCGCGCGCGATCTCTTTCAAAAGGCGTTCTAGCGCGAGTGTGATGAGGCTCACTCGCCCAGCGCTCAGTGTCATGCAAATCGTATTCACCAACGACCTCATTATCTGATGCAATTACTTCGTCGCACATCTAGCACCTCTTTTTATTTGCAATTAAGACTATTTTATTAACTGTCTTAAAACAAGCAGTAACAAGTTATATAAGACTTTTTGCGTCCAGTTTTGAAATATCGCTAGAAGATAGCACTTCGTAAGCGTTGCGGTAAAGCCGCGGCACGCGAGCGCCGATTCCAGTCATAATTTCGTAGCTGATTGTTCCTGCAGCTTTTGCCCAATCGTCTGCAGTAGGCTCAGCAAATTCCAAGCCTCTTCCAGGTCCAAAAAGCGTTACAGTATCGCCTTCTCGAACGCCTAACTCTGCAGCATCGCCTTTTAAATCAACTATGAACTGGTCCATGCAAACTCGCCCAGAAACGTTCACAATTCGAGCACCATTATTTGTTTCTACTCTAACCGGACCGCCTGGCTTATTAACATGACGTGCACCTTGCATATCGAATCCGGAAGCAGAACGCAAAATGCCGTCAGCGTATCCAAGAGGAACAATAGCAGTGCTCGTATTATTTGGAGTTAAATACGTGCGTCCGTATGAAATTCCATGTCCTTCTTCTACAGTTTTTACAGTGCCAAGCTGAGCTTGAAGAGTCATAGCCGGCTGCAATCCGTAAGTTTGAGAAGTTCCCATTGCAGGATCCGGCTCGTAGCCGTACAAACCGATTCCCGGGCGCACAAGCTCAAAACGAATTTCTGGGCGGTTAAGCGTTGCAGCAGTATTTGCTAAATGACGGATTTTAGGGGCTAAACCAGCTTCTTTCATGCGATTTGTAAACTCGTGGAATTGTTGGATTTGGCGGTCTGTTGCGTCTACAAATTCTGGAACGTCTGGAGAATCTGCCACAGCTAAGTGACTCCATTGGCCAATAACTTCAATCGCGCCTTCGCTAGAGTATTGCTGCAATCTTTTAAGAGCGTCACTAAAACCGGCTGGAGTAAAACCATTTCTACCAAAACCTGTATCGACTTTTACGTGCACGCGCGCAGGCTTACCTAACTTTCGTGCAGCAAAAGCCACAGCGTCGAGAGAATCAATAGATCCAACAGAAATATCAATATCTTCTGAAATTAAATCCGCAAATCTCGTAGTTGGAGCACTAGTAAGCCAAGTAAGAATATGGCAGCGGCTTGAATCAATACCAGCTGCACGCAAACGTAACGCTTCGTATGGTTGAGCTGTGCCAAGCCAAGTAGCTCCACCAGCTAAAGAAGCAAGAGCGCTAGGAATTAAGCCATGTCCGTAACCGTCTGCTTTCACTACCCCCATAACTTCCGGCGCATTTTGACCAGGCTGCAAATTTTGACCAACTCGCGCAACCAAAGTGCGCATATTGTCTCGAAGTGCCTTCAAATCGACGATTACCTGACCCGGGTATGTACTTAAAGCGCGAGCATAGTTTGCTTCTAACATTGCCGAATTACGTGCACTATTACTTGCTGCATTACTTAAATCTGTACTCATAACTCACCTAACTGATTTAGTATGCTTTTAATGCTACATGCTCTTTTGTATACTCTCCATAAGCTTTTAAGAACACATGCGCATTTCATATGACATGATTAAGTGTTTGCATCCATTGATATGCAATACGTACTGCACTGTGTACACGATCTGGAATAACGACCAATCCACAACGACTAAACCCTGCACGCGTAATTACTTTTTGCATAATTACGTTATCTGGATGCGTGTCAATTCGTACATTATTATAGTTTTGCTGCACCCAATGCAAGCACGCTGTTGCCATTTTTGGTTTTATTCCCGAAGATGCTAAGCGGTGAATTGTTACATAGGAGGAAATATCATCAAGCCACGCACCGTCAATACTGGCATACACTTCATCAACACCTTCGCATAATGCGAATTGCGCTAGAATACGCTCGTTACATGATTCTGGGTCCTCGTCAACAATCAAATAGAAACGTTTTAAACGAATATCCTCAATAACACTTGAAACAAGTGGAAAACTATTCCCCCACTGATGAGGATTGCCTGTAACACGCATAAATTTGCGAGCATTTTCATAAATATGCTCAATATTTCGCAAGTCACCAAGAGTTGCTTTTCTCAATGTTATATCTTCCATGTCAGCCTCTAAAAGAAAGCAAATAAAACTACGCAAAATTAGCTAATTATTACTTACACAAGTTTGCGCTCAAAAGGATCCGAACTAATTCCCTTCGCTAGAATATCTTTACACCATTGACTAGCACCAAATAAACTGTGATCTCTATAGTTACCGCAAGATTCAATAGTTGTTGCAGGAACATCATCCCAAGTCGCCTTAAACGCAATAAACTCAAGAGATTCCTTTAAAGCGCGCGCCACATCTTCTGTGCTGTGTTCGCCCCAAGTTAGCAGATGAAAACCAGTTCTGCAACCAAAAGGCGAGCAATCAATATAGCCATCAATACGCTCGCGAAGTAACACTGCAATCATATGCTCAATTGTGTGCAAAGCTGCAGTAGGAATTGCTTCCTCATTAGGCTGCGTTAAACGAATATCATAGTTGGAAATAACATCCCCATTAGGACCTTTTTGCGTATTGATATAGCGCACATAAGGTGCTTTTACTTTAGTATGATCTAGTTCAAAACTTTCTGGTCTAGGTCTAGACGCATCCTGCTTATTCATAAGTATTCCCTTCGCTTAACTACACAATAAACAACGTACTCTTTACGTACTAAGTACTTCTATAGTAGACGGTAGTTGCCTAATTAGTTGAAAGATTTATTAGTTGAAAGATTTATTTACATGATTGCTGCGTTTACAAGAGCACGAGTGTAGTCATTTTGCGGATTATTTAGAACATCGCTTACTCTTCCAGATTCCACAATTTCCCCATCGTTAAGAACAATAACTCGTGTTGCTAAATGCTGAATCATACCTAAATCGTGGCTTACGAAAACACACGACATTGTTGGGCGCTCTTTTCGAATTGCCGCAAAAGCGTCGAGAATACGAGTGCGCTCAGCAACGTCAATTGCACTCATTGGCTCGTCTGCAACCAAAACTCGAGGATTATTAATCAGTGCGCGCGCAATAGCAACACACTGAGCCTGACCGCCAGAAAGCTCATGAGGATAACGTTCCAAAAAATCTTTAGGATTTAATCCTACTAATTTCAGCATTTCACAAACACGCTGCTCAATAGTTGCATCGTCTAATTTAAGCGATTTTCGCCAAATATTAAGCGGCTCGGCAACGCTTTTTAGAACAGTCCAGCGCGGGTCTAAAGCCGCAAATGGATGCTGAAAAACAAGAGAAGTTTCTTTACGAAGCGCACTATAATAGGAAATTTTTTTGTGATTTGTAGAAGAATTCACTATTTGTGAATCATAAGTAACAATTCCATCTGAAATTTTTTGAAGACCTAACATTGCGCGAATAAGAGTTGTTTTACCAGAGCCAGAACCGCCAATAATAGCAAGCGATTCTCCTTTGAAAAGCTCTAGATTAACACCCTTCAAAACTTCTGCGCGAGCTAAGGCACGACCCAAAGTAACGTGAATGTTTTTTGCAGTTAAAAGAGCAGAATTTTCGCGACTTACACTTTCTGTAGTCGCACTTTCGCGACTTGCACTTTCGCGACTTACATTTTGAGAATCTATTTTTTGCGCTCTTAAAGTCAACTTTTTAGCAGCATCAACCAATTGCTTAGTTGAAGTAACGCGCGGATTTTCAAGCAAATCTTGGACTTCTGCACTGTCAACCAATCGCCCAGAATCAAGAACATAACAACGCTTAGCAGCTTTTGAAAGCACAGAAAAATCGTGAGTTACAAAAAGCATAGAAGCGCCCATGTTGTCAACAAGCGAAGTCAACATGTTAACAACTTCTTTTTGAGTTACACTATCGAGAGCAGTAGTAGGTTCGTCAGCCAAAATAAGCCGCGGAGAAGTAATTAAAGCTGTTGCAATACCAACTCGCTGCAGCTGTCCGCCAGAAAGTTCAAAAGTGCGTTTAGAAATAATATTCTGCGGCAAACCAACCTTTTCAAGCATTACGCAAACTCTATTATGAACGTCATCGGCATCAAGTTGGTAGTGAATGCGCAAAGGAAGCGAAATCTGTTCCTCAACACTTAGCATTGGATTAAGCGCGCGATTAGCCTGCTGAAATACCACGCCCACGTATTTTCCTCGAAGGCGAGCAAGATTCTCATCACTAGCGCCAACAGTTTGAACTCCCCCAAGCATGCAAGATCCAGAAATTTTAGTTTCAGACGGAAGCAAGCCGGTTGCAGCGCGAAGAAGCATAGATTTTCCAGAGCCAGAAGCCCCAACTAAGCCAACACGCTCACCATCTGAAATTTGCAGCGAAACGTTGTTAAGAATAGTTTTTTTACCAAGATTTAACGTAAGATTTTGAATATTTAAGCTCATTTTGCGCCTACTTTATTCATACTTTTTGCACAAGGATCCAATACTTTACGCAACACGTCACCTAGCAGATTAAGAGCAACAACAACTATTGTTACGATTAATCCCGGCCATAGAACAGCCAAAGGATTGACGTGAATAAGCGTTACGGAAGTTGCCAAAACACGCCCCCAGCTAGGAACTCCCGACGGCACACCTACACCCAAGTAAGTTAATCCACTTTCTGCCAAAATCACCGTACCTGCAGAAAGAGAAAGCTGCACAAGCGCTACAGGCGTAATATTAGGGAGCACATGACGAAGTAGCACATATCTTCTTGAAGCGCCTTGAGAAATAGCTGAATTTACGTAATCTGATTGCAAAACAAGCTTTGCGCTTGGACGCACAATACGAGCCAGATTAAAACCGTATCCAAATCCACAAGCAATCACAATCACCAAAACGTTTGCGCCAAACGGAACCGCAAGCATAAGAGCAATCAGAACAGTTGGAACAGAAATAAGAGCGTCAACAGCCATAACGCTTGTTGCACGAATAATTTTATACTGCGAAATCATAATGCTAAGCAAAACCGTGCCAATTAAAGCAGAAATCATAACTGTGCAAACGACTATAACAAGCTCCACTCGAGAACCTGCCATAAGCCAGCTAAGCATGTCGGCGCCAGTTCCATCAGTACCAAGTAAATGCGCAAAAGACGGCTTCTGCCACACTTCGTAGCCGTTTGTTTTTAGAAGAGAATAAGGAGTCCAAAACAGTGAGATTGCAGCAATAGCAAGCCAAAGAAAAAGCGTTACGCATACGAATTTACCAAATGAAGCACGCCATATACGTTTTAGAATAGTAAATTGCATCTTTTTCACAAAATCACCTTGACAACCTAGGGTCTAGCAGCCTGTGAGCAATATCAACCGCAAAACCAATTAGCAGAAAAAGAGCCGCAAGCATAAAAAGTTCACCCTGCACGGCAATTAAATCGCGCAAACCAACATCTCGAACCAAACCCATACCCATTCCAGGTAAAGAAAACAGGTTTTCAATAACCATCACACCCATAACCATGTGAGCGAAAGTCAAGCCAATAACAGAAACTAACTGAGCAAGAGCCAAACGCAAACCAACTCGCCAAACAACCTGCTTACGAGTCATTCCGCAAGCCATTGCTTCAGCAGCAATTTCACTATTAGCAATATTTTCAAGAATTGCTGCAGTGTAGCGCATAAAACTAGAGCCAACAATAATTCCAACCGTAATCGCCGGCAAAAGCAGAGACAAAAACGCTTCGGAAAAATCACTCCAGCCGTCAGTTGGAAAACCCTGAGTAGGAAGAAGACCCACTACGCCAACACCTTTGCCAAATAGCAAAATAAGAAGCATTCCACCCCAAAGAGCTGGCACAGATCCTGCAGAAATAGCAGTAAATCGAGAAACTACTTGAGCTAGCTTCCCTTCATGAGTTACCTTAAAACAGCCAAGCGGAATACCAATTGCGAGCGCAATAGCAAGTCCCAAAAAAATCAGCGGAAAAGTTATAGTAGCACGGCCTAAAATCATTGAAACCACGGGCCTGCCCGTTAGAACAGAAACGCCGAAATCTCCACGCATAACACCCAGAAGCCAATCGGCATATTGAGTAAAAAGCGGCTTATTTAAGCCAAGCTCAGCCCGCAGCTGCTCAACTTTGCCGTGAGGGGAGTTAAGACCTGCCATAACTTGCGCAACGTCGCCCGGAAGCACACGAAGCGCAAGAAAAACAGCCGCAGAAATGCAAAACAGAGCCGCAATAAAAAGCAGCAAACGTTGGCATATCATGCGAAACATTAATAACTCCCCTTTTTCACCAATTTTTAATTACTTAATTACTTGTTTAACTTTTGCGTAGATTTTTAGTTACTTAGTTAAACGCAAATTGTAAAGTGGCAAAATTTCTTGATTCATGTCAAAAGGCATTCCTTCAAGATTCTTCACCTTCGCAGTTACAACGCGGTAGTTAAACAGCCAATCTGCAGGCGCATCCTTGCTAATAATTCGCGCAGCTTTAGCAAGCAATTTAGCAGACTCATGCTCATTCGCACAAAGCATTGCCTTCGCATACAAGTCTTGAACCTGCTTACTATCGTAACCGTAGTAGTAGGTAGGATCCGCCCACTGGCCAAAATCGTGGCTTTCGTTGTGGTCAACCATCGACAAATCGTACTGCTTATTCTTGTACACGTCCTGAAGCCAAGTAGTAAACTCAACAACATTCACGCGCAAATCAATACCAACAGCTTCAAGCTGCGATCGCAATTGGTCACCAAGTTGAGTGCCGTAAATATTCGGGTAAGTAAGCGAAAGTTTAAGAGGATGCGACTTATCGAAACCTGCATCTTTCATAAGAGACTTCGCGCGATCAATATTATGAGGATAAAGCTTAGTTAGATCCTCATAACCTGGGTCAAGAGATGGGATTGGGCCACCAAGCGCCAAATCTGTACCGCCTCGAGACGCAATAATCTGCTTATGATCAATCGCGTAACGAATAGCCTTTCGCACACGAGCATCCTTCGTACGCTCGCCATTCATGTTCATAGCAAGCACGAACTTGTCTGTGCCGTTTCCAGCTCGAACAACATAACGCTTAGAATCATCCTTAAACGGCTTAGCAAGCTGACCGGAAATAGGAGCAAGAGCTTTAACAGCGCCAGAAGAAAGCGCATCTACAGCAGCATTGTCATCAACAAAGTAGCGAACAACAACTTTTTCGGTTTTAGCAGGATGAATGCCCTTATATCGCGGATTTGCTTTTAACACAACGCGATCTGAAGGCACGAACTTTTCAATTAAGTACGGTCCGGAGCCAACCGCCTGCGTTTTAGCATCGTATTTAGCTGTTTTATCAAACACTAAGCCCGCGCGAGAGCACAAGGCCCACAAAAGCTTCGCATTTGGCTCTTTAAGCGTAATCTCAAACGTGTAATCGTCCTTCGCTTTTGCAGACTCAACTTTTCCAACCATATTCGAGCCGCGATACTGCTTAGAAACAAGCTCATTAAACGACCATGCAGCATCTTTTGCCGTAAGCTTGTGGCCGTTAGAAAATACGGAATCCTTGCGCAAATGGAAAGTGTAGCGTAAGCCGTCTTTGCTTACTTCCCAGCTTTTTGCCAAAGAAGGCGAAACCTGGTTCTTTTCATTTCTCGCAACCAAACCCTCGTAAACGTTACCAATAAGAAGCTGATCTAGCGAAGAACCGGACTGGTTTCTAATATCGAGATTAGTAGGAGCTAGTTTTAAGCCGATTGTGATGGTTTTGTGCGACATTGTAGACGCAGCGTTTTGCGACTTGAATAAGCTTGGGTCAGTTACCGTTGCAAAAATCGCGCTTATTACAACAATCGCAACAATTACTATTGTAAATAGCCAAGGCTTGCTTAGCTTGCGATTTTTTGATGAAGTGTTTGATTTTGCAGCTGCATTAAGCGAGTCGTCTGTACTTGATTTAGACGCGTTATCTGCAGAAGCATTATCGTAAGAATTACTTGCGTAAGATTCACCAGAGAATGTTTCGGTCGCGCCGTTTTCTTCGTGCACGCCTTCCTCAGGTTTTGCGTTACCCATACCATAAACCTTTCTAAATGGTACTAAGTTATTTAGTTGTTATTTATATTTAGTTGTTATTTATTTTTAATTGTTTTACGCTCGACGCTTGATTGCAAATTAAATAAATCAACCCCAAGTCGCCGGCAGTATCAATCGTAGCGCAAGCTAAAAGCAGGCTCACCGTGCAATCATCCAAAAAACTCGCGAAAAATTTGTATAAATACGATTTTAAGAACGCACAAGGTTGTACTATTTATAGGCATATATCCTACGAATGTGGTTAAATTCCAACAGAACGTAAACTTGCAAACGTGCGCAAACACATTTAATACAAAGCGAGGAATGATGACTGAGAACTTGAATACTACGGTAACTGTGAACGAATCCTCGGATCCGCAAAACCAAAGTGGTGAAGACCGTACAGCATTGAACCGCCAGCTAGCTCAAATGCTTAAAGGCGGCGTAATTATGGACGTCACCACCCCAGAGCAGGCAAAGATTGCTCAGGATTCTGGCGCGTGCGCAGTTATGGCTTTGGAGCGCATTCCTGCTGATATTCGCGCAGCCGGCGGTGTTTCTCGAATGAGCGACCCGGCTATGATTCACGGCATTCAGGAAGCTGTGTCTATTCCTGTTATGGCAAAATGCCGTATTGGCCACTTTGTTGAAGCACAAGTGCTTGAAGCTATTGAAATTGACTACATTGACGAAAGCGAAGTGCTTTCCCCAGCTGACGACGTGTACCACATTAATAAGCGCGATTTTGCCGTGCCTTTTGTTTGCGGCGCAAAAGATTTGGGTGAAGCTTTGCGCCGAATCAACGAAGGCGCTTCCATGATTCGCACTAAGGGTGAGCCAGGAACTGGCGACGTGATTCAGGCTGTGCGTCACATGCGCATGATGAATTCCGCTATTCGCAAGCTAACCAGCATGCGCGAGGATGAGCTTTTTGAGGAAGCTAAGAATTTGCGCGTGCCATTTGAACTCGTAAAGTATGTTGCACAAAACGGAAAGCTTCCTGTTGTTAACTTTGCTGCAGGCGGTGTTGCTACCCCTGCAGACGCTGCTTTGATGATGCAGCTTGGCGCTGAAGGCGTGTTCGTTGGCTCCGGCATCTTTAAGTCGGGCGACCCAGCAAAGCGCGCTGCAGCAATTGTTAAGGCTGTGACTAATTACAAAGACGCTAAGATGATTGCTAAGCTCTCCGAAAACTTGGGCGAAGCTATGGTTGGCATTAACGAGCAGGAAATTAAGCTCTTGATGGCTGAGCGAGGCGAGTAATTTTGTCAAACTCACCTATCAATACTGATAACTCCGCTCATACTGTAGCAGTTTTAGCAGTTCAGGGAGCTTTTCTTGAGCATCGCTTAATGCTTGAAAAATTAGGCGCGCGCGTAATAGAGCTTAGGCAGGCGCGCGACTTGGAGCAGTCTTTCGACAGATTAGTGTTGCCGGGAGGCGAAAGCACTGTGCAAGCTAAGCTTCTTCGCGAGCAAAATATGCTTGAGCCTTTGCGCGAGAGGATTGCAGGCGGAATGCCCGTTCTTGGCACTTGCGCAGGCTTGATTTTGCTTGCTAAGAACGTAGAAGGTAACGAAGTAAACGGTTTTGGCACGCTAGACGTAACAGTTAAGCGAAACGCTTATGGGCGCCAGCTTGGAAGCTTCCATTGTGAGGCTGAGTTTGGTGAGCTAGGCAATGTGCCGATGACGTTTATTCGCGCGCCTTATATTGCGGAAGTTGGATCTAACGCCGAAACTCTTGCAACTGTAGACGGCCACGTGGTAGCAGCGCGCCAAGGGAATCAAATTGGAACGTCCTTCCACCCGGAGCTTGACAGCGATACGCGAATTCACCAGCTTTTCTTGAATCTGTAGTTGAAGCTGTAGTTGAATATGTATTTATTTATCTAAACAAAAACCTCTTGATGAATGACTAACACTCACCAAGAGGTTTTAAAATTATAGGCAAATAGACAAGCCTTGTTTAATCTGCTTGCAAACTACTTGCGATGCGCGCGGTAGAAGCGAATCAAGCTCTGCGTAGAAGCATCCTGAGCTGCCAAAGCGTCATCATCCTGAGAAATTGCAGGAGTAATCTGCTTTGCAAGCTGCTTGCCAAGCTCCACGCCCCACTGATCGTAAGAATCCAAGCCCCAAACAGTGCCTTCAACGAAGGTGATGTGCTCGTAGAGAGCAATCAATTCACCCAAAGCGAATGGGGTCAAAGCTTCGCCGAAGATGGAAGTGGTTGGACGGTTGCCGCTGAATACGCGAGCTGGAACGATCTCTTCTGGAGTGCCTTCTGCGCGAACTTCGTCAGCAGTCTTACCGAATGCAAGAGCCTTGGTCTGTGCAAGATAGTTACCCAAGAAGAGCTCGTGAACGTCCTGATCGCCATCCTTAGTAGGATTTGGCGTGTTCACAAATGCAATGAAATCAGCTGGAATAAGCTGAGTGCCCTGGTGAATCAACTGGTAGAAAGCGTGCTGACCGTTGGTGCCTGGCTCGCCCCAGAAGATTTCGCCGGTTTCGCTTGTTACAGGAGTACCATCCCAGCGCACAGACTTACCGTTGGATTCCATAGTGAGCTGCTGCAAATAAGCTGGGAAGCGGTGCAAATACTGATCGTATGGAAGCACAGCGTGGGAAGCAACCTTGTAGAAGTTGCGGTACCAAACGTTGAGCATACCAAGAAGAACCACAACATTCTTCTCGAATGGGGTTTCAGCAAAGTAAGTATCGATTGCGTGGAAGCCCTTCAAGAACTCCTCAAAGCGCTCTGGGCCAAGAACAACGGCCAAAGAAGTACCAACAGCGGAGTCCACGGAGTAACGACCGCCAACCCAGTTCCAGAAGCCAAAGGCGTTGGTTGGGTTGATGCCGAACTCTGCAACCTTTTCAAGGTTGGTGGAAACAGCTACGAAGTGCTTAGCAACAGCTTCAGCCTTCTTTGCGTCGCTGCCGTCAATAGCGCCGCACTCCTGAAGCTTATTAAGCAACCAGGTACGAGCGGTACGAGCGTTGGTCAAAGTCTCCAAAGTGGTGAAAGTCTTGGAAACAATGATGAACAAAGTGGTTTCTGGATCCAAATCCTTGGTCTTTTCGGCCATGTCGTTTGGATCAATGTTAGAAACGTAGCGAGCGCTAATACCAGCGTCAGCATATGGCTTCAAAGCTTCGTAAACCATGACCGGACCCAAGTCGGAACCGCCGATACCAATGTTTACAACAGTCTTGATGTTCTTGCCGGTAACGCCCTTCCAAGCGCCGGAGCGAACTTCGTTAGCGAAATCGTAAATGCGACCCAAAACTTCACGAACATCTGCAACGGTATCCTGACCGTCAACAATGAACTTGCCAGCATCCTCTGCAGGACGACGCAAAGCAGTATGCAAAACTGCACGATCTTCAGTATTGTTAATGTGCACGCCGGTGTACATTGCCTTAGTGCGCTCGTCAAGCTTAACTGCCTTTGCAAGGTCGGCAAAAAGCTTAAGAGTTTCAGGCTTAATTAAATTCTTAGAAAGATCGAAGTGGAGATCTCCAGCTTCGAAGCTCAACTTATCCACACGATTTGCATCCTCTGCAAACCACTTCTTCAGGCAGACGCCTTCTGACTGCAACTCGTCGTAATGCTTCTGCAATGCAGCCCACTCTGGGGTTTTTACGGCGTCAACTGGCGGATTGATGGCCATTTCTAGGTCCTTTCATTTCTTTAACTGATGCGACAGCAATTGTCACTATCATCCACTTCACAAGATACTCACAAAAGCAGACAGAAACACGCGAAGCTTAACACAAAAATGAACACAATAACACTGATAATGCTCACAACCTACCTCACATTTGGAGGGTTACACGCAGCTCAGTACTCCAAACGCGCGCAACCTACCTCACATTTGGAGGGTTTCGAAGGGCTAGACGCTCCAAACGCGGGAAAACTACCTCACATTTGGAGGGTTGCGGAGGGTTAAGAACTCCAAACGCGAGAAACCTACCCCGCATTTGGAGCGTTTCGAAGGGCTAGGCGCTCCAAACGCGAGAAACCTACCCCACATTTGGAGGGTTATCCGCAACTCAGCACTCCAAACGCGGGAAAACTACCTCACATTTGGAGGGTTATCTGTTGCACGGCGCGCCAAATTAGACAAATCTAAAAAAATACGATAAAATACTTTTCTTGTGCGCGAGTCGCGAATGCGTCTCGGGCAACATGCCGCTTTAGCTCAGTCGGTAGAGCGTCTCCCTCGTAATGAGAAGGTCGACAGTTCGATTCTGTCAAGCGGCTCTCGACTCATTCGAGCGTGTTAATACTTACGATTCGTGTTACGACTTGTGTTTTCCACGCTCGATTATTTGTATGAGTTATGCGCGAGTGGCGGAATGGTAGACGCGCAGGATTTAGGTTCCTGTGTCTTACGACGTGTGGGTTCAAGTCCCATCTCGCGCACGTTAAATCTTAAATCTACAATTCACAAACTTTCGTTAATATCAACAAGTAATATCAATAAGTAGTATCAACCATAAATATCAACATCAGGAAGCGCGTATAAATGTTAGTAGCAGTAGACATTGGCAACACGAACATAGTGCTTGGCTTTTTAAAAAATAACAAAATCGTCGACACGTATCGCATGACTACAAAATCCAACCGTACTTGTGACGAATACGGCATTATACTTATGCAATTCCTGCATTTAAGCGGCTTCAAAGCAAGCGATGTTGACGATATAATAATTGCTTCTGTTGTTCCAAAAGTTATGCACTCATTTCGTTCTAGCATAATAAAATTCTTTAATATTGACCCAATGATTGTGGGCCCTGGTGTTAAAACTGGCATGAATATTCGCATTGACGAACCTAAATCGCTTGGTGCAGATTGCTTGGCTGATTGCGTTGGCGCGTTCAACGAGTACGGTGGGCCTGTTCTTGTTATTGACTTCGGAACTGCTACAACATACAACTACGTTGATAAAAGTGGCGCTATTACGTGCGGTCTTATTTGTACTGGTATTAGAACTGCAGCCGCAGCTTTGTGGGATAATACAGCTCAGCTTCCAGAAGTTGAGATTTCTAGACCAAAGTCCGTTCTTGCAAAATCAACTCTTACTGCCATGCAAGCTGGCTTATACTACAGTTTCTTAGGTGGCATTGAGCGCACTATTGAACAGTTTAAGAGCGAAATAAATGAGCCATTTAAGGTGATTGCCACAGGCGGATTGGGTAGTTTGTTTGAGCAGGATGTTAAATCAATCGACTATTACGATCCTAATTTGATTTTCAAAGGCATGTCAGAAATTTATAGAAGAAACTTACGCTAGTTTTAAAACTTGCGTTAGTTTTCTATCTAACAACAAAACCTTGATTATACCCGTATTCTTTTAAGTCTTTTTGCCACAAATCTAAACCATCTTTTATAGAAATACGAGGACCTGGATCGTCTGGAAGCCACAGCTGACTGCCATCATCTTGAGTAATTCCAGCGTCAATCATAGACTGCACATTCAAGCGAGTACGCGACTTTCTACTCCAGTCATAAGCCTGCCCAACAGTTGTACGAAAATCATTTCTGGAATACACTTCAAACGGCAAATACTGGTATCTGGTATCGACTTGATTTGCAGCATCAGCAAATACGCGGTTAAATTTCTGACCACCAAAATAAGGTATGTCGATTCCGCGAGAATCACGTATTGTTGTTCGATTTAGAAAATTCGGGTCAGCAAGAGTTACAACATCCGCAGGAAACGCTCCACCGTTAACGCGCATTCTAATACCTTGCATTTCGTGACAAACAAAATTCACAAAACGCATAGCAGCTTCCGGCTTTCTACTTAATTTCAACACAGATAGCGCAGATCCGCCCATTTCTGCATTGCGTTTTTCGCCGTGAAGAGTTGGCACATGTGCAACCTTCCATAATCCAGCTGTACCTGGCACATTCTCAAGAAGCATAGAAGGCATCCAAGCTCCAGCAAAAACAGAAGCAATTTTGCCGGCTCCAATACCATTTTTCCAGCGTTGCGTCCAGGTTGTAGTCCGTGTGTCAATTAAGCCTTCGTCAATCATAGACTGCCAAAACTTAGTAAACTTTTGTGTGCCCTTATCGTAACCCAAACGCACAGTAACTGTTTTTCCATCGTGCGAAGTAATAAAAGGACGTCCACCTGCAAGCCAAATCATAGCGTTATAAAAGCTGGCATCTCCCGAATCTGCAGCAATATAAACGCCAATATCCTTCAGTTTTCTAGCAGCGTGACGGTAATCTTCCCAAGTGCGTATTTTAGTTGCGTCAACACCAGCTTGCTTAAATACGTCATCGTTATAAAACCAAGCCATAGGTCCTGAATCCATTGGAAGGCCATAGATTCGCCCACCTAGTTGCACAGAAGACCAAGTACCTGGAGTGTAGAAAGTTCTAGTCCCCTGCACTCGATCAGTAATATCCAGCAGCTGCTCGCTTACAGCGTATTGCGGTAGTGCGAAATATTCCAGCTGAGCAACATCCGGTATTCCGTAACCGTCTTGAATAGCGCTGTTTAGATTGCTGTAGCCGCTAGTGTCTTTTACAACAACACGAAGATCCGGATTAAGACGCTCAAACTCTTTTGCAATACGCTTCATGCTTGGCTCCCACGACCACACAGTGATTCGTGTTCTAGCATCCGCATTTCCACATCCGGAAGATAGCAATAAAGACAAAACACACAATATTGAAAGCACTAATTGCTTCAAACTATTGCGCGATTGCAATATTTTTGCGAATGTAAGCATGAGTTGCCGCCTACTACTATTTTGCTACCATAAGTTTTATTCTACAGTTACGGATTTGGCAAGATTTCTAGGCTTATCAACATCGTAACCCTTTAATTTTGCCATATCCATTGCAAATAACTGCAATGCAACAACGTCAACAAGCGGGCTTAAAAGAGTCGGGCATTCAGGACGCCAGAAAACAATATCCGCGTATCTTGCAGCATCCGGATCCCCTTCTTCAGCAACCGCAATAGTAAACGCTCCGCGCGCTTTAACTTCCTCAATTCCAGAAATTACTTTTGAGTGCAAAATGTCGCGTCCGCGAGAAGAAGGCACAATTACTACAACAGGCTCCCCCTCGTCAACAAGCGCGATTGGACCGTGTTTAAGCTCACCGGCTGCAAAACCTTCTGTGAAAGTATATGCGATTTCCTTAAGCTTAAGCGCTCCTTCTAACGCAACAGGGTATCCAACATGACGACCTAAGAATAGGAAAGACTTAGCTTCAAGCGTATGCTCTGCAGCTTTCATAATGGAATCTGACTGAGTGTTGAGAACATTCTGAATTTTACTTGGCATAGCTTTTAATTGCGCAACAATTTGCTGGATCTCGTCGCGATACATTGTGCCTTTTACTTGTGCCAAATAAAGACCGAGCATGTATGCTGCCACGATTTGTGCAACAAAAGCTTTAGTAGAAGCAACAGCGATTTCTGGACCAGCGTGAGTGTAGAGAACTGCGTCAGATTCGCGCGGAATGCTAGAACCTTGAGTATTGCATATTGCAAGCACACGACTTCCCTGCTCGCGCGCGTGACGCAAAGCCATAAGCGTATCCATTGTTTCGCCAGACTGCGATATTGCAACCACCAATGTTCGATGCGTCAAAATAGGGTCTCTGTAGCGAAACTCGTGAGCAAGCTCCACTTCAACCGGCACACGCACCCAGTGCTCAATCGCATATTTTGCAACCAAACCTGCGTAACTTGCCGTGCCGCAAGCAACAACAATAATTTTGTCAATCGCGCGCAACACGTCTTGGCCAATATGCACTTCGTCAAGAACAATATTTCCCTGAGCGTCAAAACGCCCGCGCAAAGTGTCTGCAACAGCGTGTGGATCTTCATGAATTTCCTTATCCATAAAGGAATCCCAGCCGCCTTTTTCTACAGCAGACGCATCCCAGTCAACCGTAAAACACGTAGGATTTTCAACAACTTTGCCGTCAAAATCAGTAAGAAGCAAACCAGCTTTGCCGCTTTCGTCAATATTTCCAATGCAAACAGCTTCATCTTGGCCAACTTCTAAAACACGATCCGTATAAGCCACAAAAGCCGCAACATCAGAACCTAAGAAATACTCGCCGTCACCAAGACCCACAACAAGCGGAGAATCGTGACGAACAGCTGCAACAATACCAGGCTGACGAACGTCCACTGCTAGAAGAGTAAAAGCACCCTTAAGCATTTTTGCAGTGCGGCGAAGAGCCGTAAATAAGTCTGCTTTACCGGTTTCTTCCACAATTTCGTTTGCGATTTTACCAAGCAGTTTTGCCGCAACTTCCGTGTCTGTTTGGGAAGAAAATTCGTATCCTTCTTCGTGAAGCTGTTCTTTTAGAACAACAGCGTTTTCAATAATTCCGTTATGAATAAGGGCGATTTTTCCGTCAACACTTGTGTGAGGATGCGCGTTTGCATCGCAAGGAGCACCGTTCGTAGCCCAACGAGTATGACCTATTGCAGCACTCGCTTCCGGCATAGGATTCACACTAATATCATCTCGTAACACAGCTAGGCGTCCTGCTTTTTTGCGCACGGCAACCTTGCTCATTCCGGGTGCCACCAGTGCCACTCCTGAAGAGTCATATCCGCGATACTCTAAACGCTCTAATCCACCTAAACAAACTTCCAAAGGTTTTGCGCAAACCTTGCCAAAACCCGCATATCCCACAATTCCACACATAATCTTCTATTATACGTCAACCTCAAGGCTTGTGCAGTACTTTCTTCGCGTCAAATCTCGCGCTTCGAAGCCTTTGCCGAAATGCTTTTCTAACATAGACTGCAAAACCATCAACACAGAAGTAATAACCAAATACCAAATACTAGCAACAAGAAGAAGCGGAATCGGCTTATAAATACGATTAGCAATAGCATTCGTAGCAAACTGAAGCTCAAGAGTAAAAGGCACAGCCAAAACCAAAGAAGTAGTCTTAAGCATACCAATAGTCTCATTACCCAAAGGCGGAACAATAATACGCATAGCCTGAGGAAGAATCACACGACGCATCATCAAAGAACGAGACATACCCAAAGCCTTAGAAGCCTCAACCTGACCAGCATCAACAGCCTCCAAACCAGCACGAACAATCTCAGACAAATACGCAGCCTCATTCAAAGACAAACCAACAACCGCAGCCGTAAGAGAAGTCATAACAACATTAGAATCAATAGAGAAAAACTCCACAGAAGTAAACGGAATACCCAAACTCAACTTAGGAACAAGAACCGCAAACATACCCCAAAAAACAAGCTGCGTATAAACAGGCGTACCCCTAAAAAACCAAATAAAGAACCAAGCACACCCACGCAAAACCGGGTTAACACTCTTACGCATCATAGCCAAACCAACGGCCAACACAATCGCAATAACCATAGCAAGCAAAGTCAGCCACAAAGTCCAGCCAATACCAGTAAGAACATTTTCGTCAATAATATATTTCGCTACTATATTCCACTCAAATCTACGATTAGTCGCTATAGAATACAGTAAAGAGCAGGCCACTAGAGCAACAATTACCCCCGCAATAATAGGACCCGGCTTTTTAACTGGAAGAATACGCTCATCGTTGTTCTTTTTAGAAAACATATTCACAATACTACTCTAAACTCAATCAAAATCAGAAGACACCAGAAAATCACACATTCGGATTTAATTCAGGATGCTTAACCATAATATCTTCCACACCCCAAGACTTCATGATTTTTTCATAATCTCCAGTTTGTATAAGTTTTTCAATACCAGCTTTAACAGCCTGAGCAAGCTGCTTATCCCCTTTTTGCATAATAATGCCCATAAGCGCCTTGTCTTTGCTTGTTCCCAAGGCCTCAAGCTGATTATCGGTTTGCTCAATAGCAAAACTAGAAACAGGAGTGTCTGCGTACATAATATCCGCTCTACCAGCCACAACAGCAGTAGTTGCATCTGTTTGCTCTTTAAAAGCAAGAACATCTAAAGGACTATTTTTACTCGCTTTACAAAAGTCTCTAGCACTATACATTTGCGATTCGCTGGTAGTACCTACTTGTACAGAAACTTTTCTGCCACACAAATTATTAAGACTTACCTTTGTTGGGTTTCCTTTACGAACAACAAACAGCAATCCAGCATTTGCGTACGTTACAAAATCGACGGCTTTTTCTCTTTCCTTACTTACTGTAAAACCAGAAACACCTATATCGAATTTGCTGCCAACAGAAGGCAAGATAGCATCAAAAGGAGCATTCACAATAGTAAGTTTTAAGCCCATTAATTTTGCTAAAGCTTTATTAAGATCAATTTCGTAACCGATTACAGTTCTACCATCTCTGGCATAAAATCCTGCAGGAGCATAACCAATGTTTGTTCCCATAACAAGCTCGCCTTTTTCCAACAGTTTTTTAGGAAGAAGAGAGGCGATTTTTTCATCTTTTTTAATGCTATTAATGTTGTAGCAGCGGTCAAGAAGAGGGTCACGGCCAACAGCATCGGTTGTTCCACAAGCTCCAGAAAATCCTATTAAAGTCGCAGAAACAAAAGCCGCAATAGAGCGCATCCACCTAGAAGATCCTAAGAATGTCCACTTATTCTTACGATGCACATCAAGTTTTTTAACATCGCAATTCGCTTGAATCATAGAATCCCTTAACAACTATATCTACTTGAACATGCACAACTGTACCACTAATCATAAAGCAATACGGTGCTATTCTTTTGCATTTTATAAAAGATTTACTGCGTCTTTACTGCGTCTTTACTGCGGCTTTACTGCGGCTTTACTGCAACTTTACTGCGGCTTTACTGCAACTTTACTGCGGCTTTTAGGAGCTTCGTAAAAGCTTCGTAAAAGTTTTAAAGCACGTGATGCAAGAAATCTTTGAAACGATTAGTTTGCGGATTGTCAATAATATCAGCAGTTCCGCACTCTACAACCATTCCATCATCCATAAATACTACTTGATCTGCAACTTCACGCGCAAAACCAATTTCGTGCGTTACAACAATCATTGTCATACCATCTTTTGCAAGATTTCGCATAACATTCAAAACTTCACCAACAAGCTCAGGGTCAAGAGCAGAAGTCGGCTCATCAAATAACATAATTGCCGGCTTCATAGCAAGAGCGCGCGCAATTGCAACACGCTGCTGCTGGCCGCCAGAAAGCTCAGCAGGATAATGATTCATTCGCTCAGCCATGCCGACTCGTTTAAGCTCTTCAATTGCTAAATCGTGAGCTTCCTGCTTACTCATTCCCAACACGTGAACAGGAGCCTCCATAACATTTTCCAATGCCGTCATATGAGGGAATAAGTTAAAACGCTGGAAAACCATTCCAAGCTTCGAACGCTGCTTAGAAATCTCTTTATCGCTAAGAGCTTGAAGACATTCCTCTCCTTTATGCGTTACTTTTTTTACACCAATGCGCTCGCCATAAATGCTAATACTTCCAGCACTAAGAGTTTCAAGCTGATTGATTAAGCGCAATAAGGTTGATTTACCAGATCCTGAAGGTCCTAAAATAACAGTTACCGTGCCAGGATTAACGGTTATATTAATATTTTTTAATACGCTAAGACTACCGAATGATTTCTGTACGTTGCTTAAGATTACTGCGGGAAGATTGCTTTCGTTATTTTTAATAGTCATATTCGCTCCCTCATTGTAATTTTCTAAAGTATTACTCATGTTATTCACCAAAATTTCGTATATGAAGCAATGCTACCACTAGGCGTTAAAGCCCAACATAGCCGCGTCGTTACGCCCTTTAACATTTTTCTGCTTAGCGTGCAAAGATTTGTCGCCGCGCTGATCCGCATCTGTGTCTAATTGCGCATGTTTTACAATATCTCGCGCTTCGAAGCCTTTGCCGAAATGCTTTTCTAACATAGACTGCAACACCATCAACACAGAAGTAATAACCAAATACCAAATACTAGCAACAAGAAGAAGCGGAATCGGCTTATAAATACGATTCGCAATAGCATTCGTAGCAAACTGAAGCTCAAGAGTAAAAGGCACAGCCAAAACCAAAGAAGTAGTCTTAAGCATACCAATAGTCTCATTACCCAAAGGCGGAACAATAATACGCATAGCCTGAGGAAGAATCACACGACGCATCATCAAAGAACGAGACATACCCAAAGCCTTAGAAGCCTCAACCTGACCAGCATCAACAGCCTCCAAACCAGCACGAACAATCTCAGACAAATACGCAGCCTCATTCAAAGACAAACCAACAACCGCAGCCGTAAGAGAAGTCATAACAACATTAGAATCAATAGAGAAAAACTCCACAGAAGTAAACGGAATACCCAAACTCAACTTAGGAACAAGAACCGCAAACATACCCCAAAAAACAAGCTGCGTATAAACAGGCGTACCACGGAAAAACCAAATAAAGAACCAAGCACACCCACGCAAAACCGGGTTAACACTCTTACGCATCATAGCCAAACCAACAGCCAACACAATCGCAATAACCATAGCAAGCAAAGTCAAAAGAAGAGTCCAACCAATGCCATAAAAAACGTTATTGCTAATCAAATATATGCCTACAACATCCCACTCGAAGCGAGGATTTGTAACAATTCCGTATAGTAGCGAGCATGCAATTACTGCTACGATTATGCCGGCAATAATAGGACCCGGCTTTTTAACAGGCAAAATACGTTCAGCTTGAACTGTGCTAGAGCTTGAGTCAGAAAAATTAGCGTCAGAAGAGTTCGCGGTTAAAGAGTTCAACATATTCTCCATAGTTTTCGTTTATATGAATATTTATAAATTATATAAAGTAATGCAAATTTACCATTTAATGTTATAAACGGTAAATTTGCATAGAAATAAGTGAGATTAAGATGCTACTAAAGCTTATTAAAGCTTATTAAAGCTTAGGATTAACTACAGCTTCCTTAATAGCAACGTTTTCAACGCCCCACTTCTTCAAAATATCCTTGTAAATCCCGGACTTCATAAGCTTATCAATGCCAGCCTTAACAGCCTTAAGCATTGCAGCATCGCCCTTCTTAACAGCAGCGCCCATTGGCTCTGCATCCTTGCTGTTTTCAAGAATTTCAAGCTTTCCAGCGTTCTTAATAGCAGCGTAACCAGCTACTGGAGTATCTGCATACATAACGTCTGCACGACCAGAAAGAAGAGCGGTAGTTGCGTCAGTCTGCTCTTTAAAGCTCATGATTTCAAGAGGCTTATCGTTATTCGCAGCGCACTTCTTTTTAGCTTCTTCCATAATAGGCTCGCCAACTGTGCCAGTTTCCAAAGTTACTTTTTTGCCGCAAAGATTCTTTGTGTCTACCTTAGTAGGATTTCCCTTACGTACTTCGAAAGACAAGCCAGCGTTTGCGTAAGTAACAAAGTCAACGGACTTCATACGTTCAGCATTAACAGTAAAACCGGAAATACCGACGTTATATTTGCTGCCGATTGCAGGAATAATGGAGTCAAATTGAGCGTGAACAATCTTAGCATTCAAGCCCATAACCTTTGCCAAAGCTTTAGAAAAATCAATTTCGTAACCGACTGGTGTTTTGCCGTCAGCAGCGAAGAATTCTGCAGGAGCATAGCTAACGTTTACACCAACAACAAGCTCGCCTGTTTTAGCTACTGCTTTTGGTACCAAAGCTGCTACTGCATCATCTTTTTGAACATTGCTTACGTCGTAGCTTCTGGCAACATCTGGATCTGCATTCTGCTTGGAATCAGCAGGACCGCAGGCGGCAATAGTGCCAATCAAAACTAAAGAAGCAACGGCAGCAATAGGTTTAATTGATTTGAACATTTTTCTTCTCCGTAAATCTAATAATTTTCAGTGATGCGTATAACTATACACGATAACCCTACTATTTTCACAACTGTTTATGCAAAATAGTGTATATACTGAAATAAACATACTGCTTATTAGCAAAATAGTTGACTTTCCGAAAAAATATGACGCATATTATTCGCAATAATGTATAATATGTGGCGTGTCGCGTTGAGATGATTATTGAGCGCGCAAATTACTTGCGACCAAAACTACTCACGAGCGCGCAAATTACGGTAACGCATAGCACGCAAAGCCTCGCGCTTATCTTGCTCCTCACGCAAAGCCTCGCGCTTATCAAATTCCTTCTTACCGCGCGCCAAAGCAATCTCAACTTTCACATAGCTTCCCTTAAAATACAGACGCAACGGAACTACAGTATATCCTTTTGCTTCAGTCTGCCTAGAAAGTTTAGCTATTTGAGCCGCATGAAGAAGCAGCTTGCGTTTACGCTTTGGCGCATGATTATTCCAAGTACCGTTCAAATACTCAGGAATATTAGCCCCCTCAAGCCACATTTCACCGCGACGATCAATATTTACAAAAGATTCCGCTAAAGAAGCTCGACCTTCGCGCAAGGACTTAACTTCCGTTCCGGTAAGAGCAAGACCAGCTTCGTAGCAATCTTCAATAGCGTAGTCATGATGAGCCTTACGATTTTGAGCTACAGTAACCGTACCATCTTGAGCAGGTTTATTTGCCATAACTCCCCTCCAATACTAAGACCACAAACAAAACTTGCCATAAGACTTCTATCTTATGGCAAGCGCACTTGAGTCTTCAAGCTTATTTTTTAAGACACGCACAAACTACTTGTACGCGTCTTATGAACTTTAATAATGCACGTACTCGTAGTCGCCTGGATTGTAAATAGTTTCGTACGCTGGGAATGTTGAGAATCCGGTGCCGCCTTCAGAAATAAGCACTGAACCATCCGCATTAACACGCTCAACAACAGCAACGTGACCATACTGCCAGTCTGCAGTCCAGTTACCAACGCGCTGGCCGCGAGCAAACACCATAACAGCACCAACGTGTGGAGTACGATTAACTAAATACCCTAATCGACGACCAGTATTCGCCCACTCGGCACCATTACCCATATACGATCCAACTGGCAAACCAAGCTGAGACCTACGCAAATAAGCCCACAATGTGCACTGACGAGCAGGATAAGCAGAACCGCCAACAGAATTGCCAGTATTATGACCGTAGCAGAACTTAGCTCCTTCAGGGCAATTGCCAGGAACAGTGTAATTCATGCCGTTAGCAGCACCATCGGAAAGCTGCATTGGTGGCAAAGAAGCATTAGTTCCAGCTCCCCTAACCTGCTGACGATTTCCAGCATTAGGATCAGCGCGAGCAAATGACTTGTTTGCAAGAGCGCGAGCCTGAGCGTCAATAGCAGACTTCATTGCCACAATTTCTGCAGCTTCACGAGCAGACTGTGTAGTTAAACTACTTTTTTGACTTTCAAGCTGCTTACGAATATTTTCGCCCTGATCTCGCAAATCTTGCAACGACTTTCTGCGATCGTTAGCAGCTTTAGCAGCAATCTGCGCGCTTTGAGCCTGAGTATCGGCCTGCTGCTTAAGTTTTGCGATTTCCGTTTCAATAGCAGCCAAACGCTGACGACGATTCATAGAAGTATTTAATTTAACTGCAGCATCGTTTGCAGCGTTTGCCTCGCTACGAGCAACTGCAGCTTCAGACTGAAGTTTGCCAACAAACTGCTCAGTAGTTGTTGACTTCGTAACGATATTCATAACATCGGAGGCTTGAGAACCGTGGAAACTCTTACGAGCAAGTTGAGCTACAGCAGCTTTTGCATCGTCAAAATCGGCGCCAGTTTTCTTAATTTTTTCTTCCAAATCGCGCTTATCTTTTTGAGCAGACTCTAATCTTTGCTGAGTAGATTCTGCAAGACTACGCGCTTGAGCAGCCTGCTCTTCAGCCTGCTGAGCCGCACGAACCTGGCCTGGAATTTGACGCTCATTCAAATCATTAAGCTCAAGAATCTTCTTTGCCAGCTGCTTATTAACACCAGAAAGCTGACGCTTTAGATTCTCGTTCCTCTGCACTTTACGCCTGTATTCGTTCATATTAACAGCGCTAGCAGTATCAGCAGTTAATAACGAGCCAACAATGCCACTAAGCAGCATAGCAACGGAAACAACCAAGCTAACTATTATACGATTGTGCCTATTGCACATGCTACGTCGAGTTACGCTCATATTACTTCCCTTTCCACGTTACTAATGCGAATTATAGCGTTAAGTAAGGAATCACGCGAGTTTTTCTAAATTTTTTAGTTTTTTTGAATTTTTTACGCAAATAATTTAACTTACGCCTTTAAGTATCGTCTTAAAGCAATAGCAGAAGCTACTACAGAAAGCACAACAGCTCCAGCAACAAGCATTGGAACACACAACCACACAGTAGACTGCGTTATAAATGGCATCCAACGAACATTTTGCGCAAGCCAATCAGTTACAAACACTTCTACAACCAAGCTTAATGCCGCGCCCGCAAGCAAAGATCCAGCGAAGGAAGCGAAAGCACCCTCAAGAATAAACGGCATGCGAATAGTCCAGTTAGAAGCGCCAACTAAACGCATAATCTCAGTTTCTTGACGGCGACTAGCTGCAGACATACGAATCGTAGTGCCTGTAAGCATAATGGCCACAACAACCATAACTGCAGCAAGAACAATCGTAACTACTGTAGCTCTATTAAGAACGCTGAAAACAGGGTCGAAAATTTGTCGTTGATCAACAACCTCTTCCACGCCATCTCGCCCAGAAAGAACTTCCGAAACAACCTGGTATTTCATAGGATTAGTAAGTTTTAAGCGAAGTGAATCCTGCATATCTGCGGCTGTAAGAGTTCTACCCTGATACATTCCGTTAGGATACTGCTTTAGGAAGGTATTTTTATAAAATTCGTTACGACTTACGTAAGTGATATTTGAAACGTCATCGCCTAATTCTTGGTGAATAACATGCTCAAGCTTTACTATTTCAGCGTTTGTTGGAGCTTTTCCAGAAGCACAGGAAGGAGATTGGCTAGTTCCATCCGGGCAAAGCCATGCAACAACCTCAACCTTGTCGTACCAGTCGCCCTTAGCTTTGGTAATTTGAGCCTGCATTAACACAGAAGCACCAATAAAAAGGAAGGAAATAAAAGTTACGAGCATAACGGAAAGAATCATTGAAACGTTACGGCGTAAACTAATGCATGTTTCGGAAAAAATGAATCTTAAACGCATTACTCTGCTCCTTCAGTTTTATTAGTGTCATTATTGCTATCGTCAACACTAATGTTCTCATTATTAGTATTTGCAGCCGCAACAGATGGCTTAGGTGGAGCTGGAGGCATAGGAGGGAGCTGAGACTTACTATCAGATTCAGAATCAGATTGTGAATGATTTTCTGCTACAGATTGCGACTCCTCGCTAGTTTCAGATTGCGATTTTTCACTCACTTCAGAACTTTCAGTAGATTCATGAGTTTCATGAGATTCAGTGGATTCAACAGTTTCTGCAGCTTCAGCGGATTCTTTATTATCTTCCGAAATATCAACTTCTGAAACATCCTCTTCAACGTCTTTATCGTTTGTAGTAACCAATCCTCTTCCCCAAGTCATTGTTGTTTCCAAAGACTGGAACACTTCGCCGTAGCGTCCAGTTCTTCCAGAATGAACAGACTGAGCAAGGCGCGCAATACCATCATTTTCTGCCGTGTCACTTTGAAGAGATTGCGTAACAATATCAACAGTTTCGCGAGCCTGCTGCGCACGTTGAGCTTTTTTAGAAAGTCGCTTATGACGTTCAGTATTTTCAGGCTGATTGCTTGAAGCTGAAATTTCAGCCTCTTCACTATTTTTTTCAACAGACTGCTGAGCTTTAGACTTTTGTTCAACATCTGAATCCGGGAAGTAAAGAGCAGAATCGTAAGAACCTTCGCGCTCATCTCGAACAATCTTACCCTCGTGAAGTTCCACAACGCGCTTACGCATTGAGTTCACAATCTCCTCATTATGCGTAGCCATAACAATTGTTGTGCCAGTTCTGTTAATAGCATCCAAAACTTCCATAATTCCAAGAGAAGTAGTTGGATCCAAATTACCAGTAGGCTCATCTGCAAGAATAATTTGAGGATGATTTACATACGCGCGAGCAATAGCCACACGCTGAGCCTCACCACCAGAAAGCTCATGCGGATAATTATTTTCCTTACCGGTTAATCCAACAGTTTCTAGCACGCGAGGCACAAGCGAGCGAATAGTCGCCCTACTAGTGCCGATTACTTCCAAAGCAAAAGCAACATTTTGATAAACTGTTTTATTATTAAGCAGCTTATAATCCTGGAAAATAAATCCAAGAGATCTGCGATACTGTGGAACCTGACGGTTAGAAAGTCTGCGCAAATCGTTACCAGCAACGTGAATTTCTCCACCATTTGCTTCTTCTTCGCGAAGCAGCAAACTAAGCAATGTGGTTTTGCCAGAGCCAGAAGCACCAACAAGAAACACAAAATCTCCGCGATCAACATGCAAAGACACATTGTCTAATGCAGGGCGCGTACCTCTCGGATATATTTTTGACACATGATCTAATGAAATTAGCGACATTGTTTCAATCCTTCCGAAGATTATGTGTAATTATTGGTTTTTAGTTCTAGATTTAGCTTTAGTTTAGGATTATTTTTCTGCTTCTTTTTCAGCTTCTTTTTGAGCCTCAACTCGCTGCTCGTGACGCCAACGAATGCCAGCTTCAATAAAACCGTCAATATCGCCGTCAAAAACAGCCTGAGTTTGCGAAGTTTCGTAACCAGTGCGCAAATCCTTCACCATCTGGTATGGATGAAGCACGTAGGAGCGCATTTGGTCTCCCCAACTTGCCTTAATATCTCCAGCAAGTTCCTTCTTTTTTGCAGCTTCCTCAGCGTGCTTAAGCACAAGCAAACGCGATTGCAAAACAGCCATTGCAGCTGCGCGGTTTTGAATCTGGCTTCGCTCATCTTGCATAGAAACAACTAAGCCGGTTGGCAAATGCGTAATACGAACAGCAGAATACGTAGTGTTCACGCCCTGACCTCCTGGCCCTGAAGCCTGGAAAGTATCCACGCGAATATCCGAATCTGGAATATCAATATGATCCGTAGCTTCAACCAAAGGAATTACTTCCACTGCGCTAAAGCCAGTTTGGCGACGGCCTTGATTGTCGAATGGCGAAATACGAACCATTCTGTGAGTGCCACCTTCTACAGAAAGACGACCATACGCGTACGGGGCATCCACTTGGAAAGTTGCGGATTTAATACCAGCTTCTTCCGCATAAGATGTGTCCATCATCTTAGTTTTGTAGCCGTTTCGCTCAGCCCAACGCAAGTACATACGAAGAAGCATTTGAGCAAAATCAGCAGCATCCACGCCGCCAGCACCAGAGCGAATCGTAACAACTGCAGAACGAGCGTCGTACTCGCCGTCAAGAAGAGTCTGAACTTCCATATCGTCCAACTCGTGAGCAATATTTCCAAGCTCTTCTTGAGCCTCGCTCATAGAATCAGCATCGCCTTCTTCTTGGCCAAGCTCAATTAAAGTCTTAGTATCATCAATGCGCTGATCTACAGCTTGCAAACGCTTCAACTGAGATTGAGCCGCGGAAAGCTTACTCGTAACCTGCTGAGCATGCTCAGAATCATCCCAAAGCCCAGGCTCAGCAGCCTGCTTTTCTAAATCAGCAATCGTAGCCTTCAACGAATCGACGTCTAAAGCCTTCTCAATCGAAGCATACTTTGATTCAACATCGCGTAGCGCCTGTGCAAAATCAAATTCCGCCATTTACTTAAAGTACCTCTTTATATACTTGTTTTACGCAATTACTACTCGCAAAATACTTACAAAATCAACCATTGATAAGTTTAGCGTACGGTCAAAATTTCAGGACCATTCTCCGTAATTGCAATCGTGTGCTCGCTGTGAGCACCGCGAGAACCATCAGCAGAGCGAAGAGTCCAACCGTCCTTAGGATCCTGGTAAATTTCGTCAGTAGTCTTTAAGAACCATGGCTCAATTGCAATAACTAAACCTGGGCGAAGCTTGTAACCGTGGTGAGCAGTGCCATCGTTAGGAACGTGCGGATCGCCATGCATAATATGACCGACTCCGTGACCGCCAAACTCAAGATTTACGCTGTAGCCGTACTCGTGAGCAACGCAACCAACAGCTGCAGAAATATCGCCAAGACGGTTGCCAGGCTGAGCCATGTTAATGCCAGCCTCCAAAGCTTCCTCAGTGCACTTAATCAAGCGCAAATCCTCAGGATCTGCATGCTTTCCAACCACGAAACTAATAGCGGAATCTCCAACCCAGCCGTCTACGTTAATTGCCAAGTCAAGAGTTAATAAATCACCATCTTTAAGGTTGTAATCGTATGGAACTCCGTGAAGAACGGCATCGTTTACAGACGTGCAAATATAGTGCGCAAAAGGACCAGTTCCAAAATCAGGAGCGTAATCAACATAGCAAGAAGACGCACCTTTGCGGCTCATAATGCGTTGGCGAACAAAGTCATCAATTTCAAGAAGATTCGTGCCAACTTTTGTCATTGCTTTTAAGTCTTTAAGAATATTACCAACGAAGCGACCTGCAGGTTTCATCGCTTCAATTTCAGATGGAGTTTTCAGTTCAATCATGCTTCAAGACTAACGCGCAGGCACGAAAATAGCGCAAAATATGGCGAAAATATTGCGAAAATACTAGCTAATAGTGTCGCTTAATACTTGTAAGCTAAATTCATGCTTAATAACAATGAAAATAATAAAGAATCACAGAAGGAAATTTCTGCTGTAGATTTTGACCCAGCCTCCTTCTCGTCGGTTATTCGTCCACAAGACGACTTGTTCCGTTACATAAACGGTCCTTGGATTGACACTTACACTCTTCCAGAAGACAAACCAATGTACGGTGCTTTCCACAAGCTTGCAGAAGATGCAGAGACGCAAATTCGAGATATTTTAGAAAGCGAAGATTGCTCAGCTAAAAAATCTCAAGCTTTATACCATAACTATTTGGATACTGCAGCTATTGAAAAAGCTGGAATTACGCCAATTAAAAGCGATTTAGACGCTGTTGATGCGGCTAACAGTAAGGAAGATTTGGTTCGCACTATTGGCGCGCTTAACCCATACGGCGGGCCTGATGCAATGTTCTATTTTGGCGTTTACGGAGATCCTAAAGATCCTAAGACGAATATTATGCATATTGAGCAGTCGGGATTGGGCCTGCCAGACGAAGCATACTATCGCGAAGACAATTATGCTCCAATTCGCGCTGAATACGTAAAAATGGTAGCTTCGCTGCTGCGCTTGGCAGGTTACGGAGATAGCGCTACTACCCAAGCGCAAGCCGAGCGTTTTTTGAATGTTGAAACGCAGATTGCAAGCAAGCATTGGGATAACGTAGCAACTCGCGATTCTCAAAAAACTTATAATCCTTGCAATTATGCAGATTTGGCAAAAAAGCTTGAAGCACTTAATCTCGATGCCTTCTTAGATGCTGCACAAAAATCGTACGACACTTGCGAAGAAGCAGAACATCAACCAATCAACCTTCGTGAAGCTTTTAGCAAAGTAGTAGTTCACGAGCCAAGCTTTATAGAAGGATTGAATAAGATTTGGCAGGAAGCAGAATTAGAAGATTTGAAGCTTTGGGCGCGCGTGCACGTAATTTTGTGCTGGGCAAGCTTGCTAAGTGAAGATTTTGCAGAAGCGCGATTCGACTTCTACGGCAAGGTGCTTTCGGGAGCAACAAAGCAGCGCGACCGCTGGAAGCGAGCAGTTGGAGTTGTTGACGATTCTTGCGGTGAGGAAGTTGGCCGCGAATATGTGCGCTTGCACTTCCCTGAGTCTTCTAAAAAGTATATGCAAGAATTAGTTAACAATCTTATTAACGCTTACCGCGAGTCGATTTCGCACAGCAGTTGGCTTGGCGAGGAGACTAAGGCGAAGGCTTTGGAAAAGCTTAGCAAGTTTGAGCCAAATATTGGTTACACGAATCATTGGGTTGACTATTCTGCGTTAAACATTAAGGAAAACGCTGGTTTAGTTGATAACATGCGCGAAGTTTCTCGATTTGGTTTTGGTAGGAATACTGCAAAAGCTGGAAATCCTGTGGATCGCGAAGAATGGCAGATGACTCCGCAAACTGTGAACGCTTACTACGATCCTCTTCTGAACGTAATCGTGTTCCCAGCTGCAATTTTGCAACCACCATTCTTTAACCCAAGCGCTCCAGACGCAGCAAATTACGGCGCTATTGGTGCTGTAATTGGTCACGAAATCGGTCACGGTTTTGACGATCAAGGTTGCGAATACGACGGCGACGGCGTACTCAACAATTGGTGGACTGAAGAAGACAAAACCAACTTCACTGAACGCACTAAAAAGCTTATTGAGCAATACAATGCTTTCACACCAACGCAGCTGATTGTTAAATACTCTCACTTGAAGAGCAAAGAAGAGCGCAATGCGATGCCTCACGTAAATGGCGCTTTAACAATCGGCGAAAATATTGGCGATTTAAGCGGCGTGACTATTGCGCTTAAAGCATACGCTTTTGCTTTGCAAAAGAGCAAGGGACAAGAAATCGACGGAAGTGAAGATGCGATTCGCGAAACTTTGCTGAACGCTCCTAAAATTGATGGCTTCACTGCTTTGCAACGATTCTTCTTAAGCTACGCGTTGGTTTGGCGTTCCAAAGCTCGTAACGAGATTGCGGAACAGCTGCTTCAAATCGACCCGCACTCCCCAGCCGAATGCCGAACTAACGGCATTGCTCGAAACGTAGACTTGTTCTACGATGCTTTCAGCGTTAAAGAAGGCGACGAAATGTGGCTCGACCCTGCTGAGCGCGTACACATTTGGTAAAGCATAATAACTGCATATAAATAAGCCTGCACGCGTTTTATTTAAACGTTTGCAGGCTTATTATTTACTATTTTTAGAAATTAGCCTTCGTCTTAAGAAAATCCAAGCTACCGCTGCAATTGCGCACAAAACAAGCACGCTTAAAATCACAGAAATAATCACAATAAATTTATACGTTGAAGCATTTTTCTTCATAGCTTTCGCTAACTTTTTATGATGCTTATGCTTCAAATGCTTCTTTTTAGCCAAAGCTTTTTTCTTCTTAGCTTCCTCGTCTTTACGCTTCTGCTCTTCCTTCTTCTTTCGCTCCTCTTCAGCACGCTTTTTTTGCTCTTCGGGAGATTCTGGACCAATCTTGCCATCCGGATAATCAATATCACCGTTATATTCCGACAGTGTCAACGCTCCAACAACACCATAAGGGCCGCCCGAAGCCTCTCCGTAACCGAAAGAAATATTGCTAGGATTCAAAATCTGATACAAATGGCCATTATCTTCGTTAAAACTTCCGCCGGTTGCACGCAAAGCCGACTCTTCATCTTGAATCCACAATTGCATAGAACCAGCAAGATCCACACCCCAACTTAAATTTTCACCCCACGCCTTTCGGCCAGTGTAATCAGGCTCGCTCACACCATCTGGGCCAAAATGGCCAAACTGCCCATGCTGAGCGGTTTCTTGCG
Organism: Gardnerella sp. Marseille-Q9691; assembly: GCF_046507715.1. NCBI lineage: Bacteria > Bacillati > Actinomycetota > Actinomycetes > Bifidobacteriales > Bifidobacteriaceae > Gardnerella > Gardnerella sp. Marseille-Q9691. The sequence goes on from NZ_JBKFXI010000001.1 coordinate 663,073, forward strand.
CGCGACGGAAAGCATCCTCTTCATTTGCAGAATCGTACTGAATATTATTAACATACGCTTCTTTAGTAAGACCGTAGCGACTCACGTAATCTTGCAAAGGAACGCCATTAAAATACGTGCTGCGATCATCGTAAAGCCTAGATCTTGCGTTTCGAATAGAAGAAAGAACGTAACGCGCTACATTACTTGACTGAATAAAAGCTGCAGAAGAAGCAGAATTAGTTGTTTGAATTATTGGATTTTGATGATACGCATGATGATATGCCTTAGAATTTTCTAAAGTAAAATCAGCAAAATTTTGCGATATTCCACATGCAGCTAGGCATACAGCAGAAATAACAAGGATACTAACCCAACTTATGCGCATATTAGATTTATGCTTTGCATATTGCTGATTATTTTCCACCATAAATATCTTCTTCACTGCATTCAATATTTTCAATACGTTTGCTCAATACTACCCTGCAATGAGGAATTATTACGTATGCACAGTTAATTGTTGAGCGTTTAATACGTATTTTGCTGTAGTCAAGAGATCAATTACATTGTGGATAAAACCTAGGTTTTAACCACAATAGAAAAGTTTGCTGGCAAAGTTGTTGCGCAAAGTTCATAGTTGTTATTACTGCGGCATTTCCTCGTGGCTGCGAAGCTCAGAGGCAATGATGGCTCTGTATTTCGGGGCTGAAATGGCTGCAGTCCAATTTGTGAAAGGACTATGAAATATGGCACAACAACAGTCAACCGTGACTATTAGTGGATACGTAGGTGCTGAGCCTGTAAGCTTTGGGCGAAGTGAAAATTCTCCGGCTTGTTCGCTACGAATCGCGAGCACGCAATCATATTACCGTAACGACGAGCAGCAATGGCATGAGCGTCCAACTACTTGGATGACTGTGAAAGCGTATAGGACTTTGGCTTCAAACGTGCTAAAAAGCGTTCATAAAGGCGATGCAATCGTTGTATACGGCAACTTGAGTACAGAAAGCTGGACAAAAGATGGAAACGATTATAATCGCGTAATTTTGGAAGCTTCTGCTATTGGACACGATTTAAATCGCGGAACTACGCAATTTACAAAAAGAAACGCTGATACTGCCAAAAACGGACAGACGAAAGACAGCAATCAGTCACAAAGCGAAAAAATAGAACGTACTGACTCTCACTCAGACAGCACGGACGACGAATATGGAGGTGATGCTGATATCTAAGAAAAACGTACAAATATTTTGCTCTTAGCGTGGTGGAGATTTGAGATTTTTCGCACTGAGCGCGGGGCGCTCGCGCAAATAACGCGCTCGCTACGAAACTCGCGTTGGAAGTCCCCCGGACTTCCAACTTAAGCGAGTTTCCGCTCCGAATTGCCTTCGCGCGCTACGCTTTAAGCGCTTCGGCAGGTCGTCGCGCGCAAGAATAGTAGTATTCCTGGCGGCAAATTGTAAAACAGGTCGTTACTTAAGCAAATCGTTTACGCGAGATACGATTCGAGCAGCAGCTTCGTCAACTGGAACTGCCTCAACGTCTGAGCCATCGCGATTGCGGATTTCAATAGTGCCATTGTTCACTGTATCGCGACCAGCAACAGCAATCAGCGGCACACCAACAAGCTCAGCATCCTTGAACTTTACGCCTGGAGAAACCTTTGGACGGTCGTCAAAGATTACTTCGATGCCCTGCTTGCTAAGCTCTTCAACAACCTTTTCAGCAGCGTCGAAAGCAACCTGATCCTTGCCTGTTGCAACAACATGAACTTGAGCTGGAGCAATTGCCATAGGCCATGCAAGACCAGCGTCATCGTGATGCGTTTCTGCCAAGCATGCAATTACGCGGCTAACGCCAATGCCGTAGCAGCCCATCCAAACCGGCACAGCCTTACCGTTTTCGTTAAGAACGCTTAAGCCCAAAGCCTTAGAATACTTTAAGCCAAGCTGGAACACCTGGCCGATTTCCACACCGCGTTCGAAGCTCAACGGACCGGAACCATCTGGGCTCATATCGCCATCGCGAACCTGGGCTGCTTCAACAACACCGTCCGCCTCAAAATCGCGGCCGTAAACAGCGTTGTAAACGTGCTTTCCGTCTTCGTCAGCTCCTGTAATCCAGGCGCTTCCCTTTGCAACGTGAGCATCCATCAAGTAGCGAACAGGATTTGCAATACCCCTACCCTCTTTGCGAGCTTGAGGACCTAATACGCTAAAGCCAATGTAGCCCTTAACAAACTCAGGATGAGACTTCAAATCATCCTCAGTTGCTTCTTCTATTTCCGCAGGAGCAAACTGAGCCTCGAGACGCTTCATATCTACCTGGCGATCACCTGGAATACCAATAGCAACGATTTCGCGCCATGGCTCCTCATGCTCTCCGCCTTCAGCGTCTGCCGGATGCTTAACAGCAATAATAAGGTTCTTCAAAGTATCGCTTGCTTGCCAATCGCGGCCATCTTCGCGAGGATGCAAATCGTTAGAAACTTTAACCAAAGCTTCAATCGTCTTAGCGTCTGGAGTTTCGAGAGCTTCTGCTGCAGGAGTTGCTGAGTAATCAACATCTTGCATTTCTGGAGTGGTAAGAGCCTCAACATTCCAAGCTTTTCCGGAAGGTGCGAGCGCAAAAGTATCTTCGCCAATTGGCATTGGAGCCAAGAACTCTTCGGAATCAGAGCCACCCATTGGGCCGGAAACAGCGTGAACAATCACGTATTTAATACCTAAACGGTCGAAAATACGAGCGTAAGCGGCACGCTCCTCAACGTAAGCAGACTTCAAACCATCTTCGTCAATCGAGAACGAATAACCATCCTGCATAATAAACTCGCGGCCGCGAATAAGGCCAGCGCGCGGGCGGAATTCGTCGCGATACTTCGTTTGAATCTGGTACAAAGTAACAGGCAAATCCTTGTAAGAAGAATACATATCCTTAACGAGAAGCGTGAAAACTTCTTCGTGCGTTGGAGCAAGAAGATAGTCAGCCTCATGACGATCCTTAAGACGGAAGATGTTGTCGCCGTATTCTTCCCAACGGTTTGTAGCCTCATAAGGCTCACGCGGAAGAAGCGCTGGGAAGTGAACTTCCTGCGCACCAATACCGTTGATTTCGTCGCGAATAATCGCTTGAACCTTATTTAAAACCTTAAGTCCTAGCGGAAGCCAAGTCCACACGCCTGGAGCAGATTTACGAATATAGCCTGCGCGCTGCATAAGTTTTGCGGAAGTCACGTCCGCGTCTGCAGGATCCTCGCGCAGCGTACGAAGGAACAGCTGAGACATACGAAGTACATTGGAATTCATGCGTTCCAATCTATTTGCGCATGAGGACATAAACACTTGTTTACGCACATCAACAAACAAGCCAAAGCAGCAACAAAAACCCAGTTAAAACTCCGGCAAATGTTTCCCAAATACGCAAAAACGACAACAAACGCCGTGTATATTCCCGGCAAATGTTCCACAAAACGGCCAAAACAGCAACAAACACCGGCAAATTCCCCGGCAAATGTTCCACAAAAAATCGCACTAAAACTCGTCGTCGAAAGAAAATTCGTCCGTAACGCCATCGCCGGCATTTTCAAAAAGATCTAACTCCTGCTGATCCGCAAAATCACCATCTGATTTTTTAGCAACAAACGCGGAAGCACTCTCGCTAGAAAGCAGCTCACTCGCGCGTCTTGAAGCATCGCGCAAAGATCCGTCAAGAAGTACAGCATCCGCCGAAACGCTAAACGCGCGCTCGTTAATACCCTCTAAGTAAAGACCTTGCAGATTTTCCACACGCGAAAGCGCTACGTAACCCATTCCAGGAGCGAAAGTTCTACGCAAATCCATTACCGCAGCATCAAGCGTCATACCTTGCGACTTATGAATCGTAATTCCCCACGCGCATCTAAGAGGCACTTGATTTACGCTGGCAAGAACCGTTTCGCCGTCCGTCATTTCCCACGCGGCAGGCTTAAGAGTCACAATATTTCCATTTTCAAACTCAACAATCGGCCATCCGCCTTTAGATTCAGGCGCAAAACGCAACACTCGCCCAACCGAGCCGTTTACATACTGCTTTTCCTGATCGTTTCGCAACGCCATCACAGCAGCCCCAGCCTTTAAAACTAAACGCTCCGGAGCAAGCATATTCTTTTTTAAGCGATCAACAAGATTTTTAGGCCCAGCTTCCGTTGCCACAAACTCGTGAGTATCAGCATCAATTTGCGCAAGTTTAGCATTATTTAAGCCATCTGCTTGCGAGTTCGTTGGGAAAAGATGCACTGCAACTTCGTCGTCTTGAGGATATTCGCCAAGACGGCTGGAAAGCACTTGCTTATCGTCATCACTTACTAGACCGCTACGAATATCTGTTAAAACGTCAAGTAACTTGCCGTCATCCTGACGATGCTGCTCAGTTAAGTAGCACACAACAGGTTTTAAAGCGTCCCATGCGAAAGATTCTGTAATATAGCCTTCCGGATTTTTGCCTGCTGCAGCATACTTTTCGCGCGAAGAAATAAACTCCGGGCTAGGTTCGAACACGTCGCGATTTCGCATAGAAGTGCTTACAGGCGGAAGCTGAAAAAAGTCACCCGAAATAACTACTTGGAGACCGCCGAAAGGAGCGGGATTTTTGCGCACTTTACGGCATACTTCATCAACCATGTCAAAAAGCCACGCGTGAATCATAGAAACTTCGTCCAGCACGAGCACGTCCGTGGCCTTTATACGCTTTCCGCGCCTAGATCTAATGGTTTTAAGAAGCGCATCTGTAAGCGCGTTTGAAACTCCAACACCACTCCAAGAGTGAATTGTTTGACCGTTTAAATGCGTTGCCGCAATGCCAGTAGAAGCAGTCACAGCAACACTTAAACCGTTCTTTCGCATTTCGCGAATAGCTTCGTTCAATACGTAGGTTTTACCTGCACCCGGAGCGCCGGTAATGAACGCGCTCGCGCCAGCGTCGATTATGGTTAAGGCTTCGGATTGCTTCATTGGCAGTACCTTTTATTGCGTTTAATACGTTTAGTAGTCGCGTTGTATTTAGTAATCGCGCTTTATTTAATATTCACTCTGTGTTTAGTCACGCTTTATTTAATAGTCACGCTTTTCTGCGGAATTTACGTCTTCTAGCGCTTCTCCGCGGCGTTCGTAGGCACGAAGCAAGCTCGTGCTTTCAATATGCTGCGCGCCGGCTTTTGCTTGGGATTCGTTTGGGCCTGGAGCTGGAACGAACATCATGTCGCGGTAGTAACGAAGCTCGTCAATCGACTCAATAATATCCGCGAGCGCGCGGTGACCGCCGTGTTTTGCCGGCTTATTGCGGTAAACGTCCGGGTAAAGTCTGCGCGAAATCTCTTTCAACGTACTTACGTCGATTACGCGATAGTGCAGATTTGCCATTAAATCCGGCATGTAGCGATCGAGGAACTTTTTGTCGGATCCGACTGAGTTTCCAGCAAGATGAGCTTTTCCGCGCTCTGGAAGGAAGCGCTTTACGTACTCAACTACCTGCTTTTGAGCTTCTTCTAGCGGCAAACCGTTTTTATTCCACTCGTCAACAAGTCCAGAAGAAGTGTGCATATTGCGCACAAAATCGTTCATATGAGCCACAGCAGCGTCGCTTGGCTTAATCACTAAATCAATTCCGTCGTCGAGAACTTTCAAATTAAAATCAGTTGGAACTACAGATACTTCGCATAATTCGTCATGGAAAATATCGAGTCCAGTCATCTCGCAATCAATCCAAATTAAGCGCGACTCTTCCGGCGTAAACGTAAGATCTTCCTTAGCTTCAGCCATTTTCGTTCCTTTCCTAATATTTTTTCGAACCCATCAGCCTACATCTTCATAAAGACTACTAGACCCTAAAATCACATCTCTGGCATATCAGAAAGTGAAATTCTAGAATATGCTCCATTTTTCTTATCTTCAGGGTGCGGCTCTAAACCGATAATAGTTATTGACATATGATCTGGACCATAAACCCAATACATTCTCATTGCACCACTTGTTTTATTCTCCAAGTAGGATTGCCAGACTCTAACACCATATCTATTTGTCAATTCTTCAATATCATGAGTATGCAATCCTGGATGCCTTGGATTTTCAGATAAGAGTTTCAGAGACTTTCCCAATTTCTTATAAAGAGAAAGATCCTTTTTACTTATATTTCCTTCTCGAAACTCTTTCTGCAGTCTTCCCCACATATTAGACATTTCTGGAATACCCATTCTAATATTGAAGTTCATTTCTTACTCCTAAAAGCCAGAAAGATCAACCGGTTCAGAGACTTTGTCAATTTTAAAATTGCGAATTGCTTCATCCATACTTTTAAGAGTTAGGGAAGATATACTTTTTGGAACAGTAAGCTCACGTGGCTCCAATAAAATACAACCATTATCGCATTCTTTAACATTGTAATAAGGGTATTTAGCACCGCGCAAAGTTACACGCTTTTTACTATCAAGACGAACGTCATAATCTTTCACTACTTCCACAAAATCACCTCATTTTTAGTGGGATATCCCACTAACTATACAATAATTTTATCCATTTTGTCAAAACAAAAAACGACGAAAAGCAGGCAAGTTGTAGATAACTTGCTTAACTTTTCGCCGTTTAATGCAAAAATCTTGCGATTTATACGCGATTTATACGCGTAACTTGCGCAACTTGCGATTTAGTTGTGGAAACCGCTGTAGTTTGGCGCTTCTGCAGTCATCACAATATCGTGAGGATGCGATTCGCGAAGACCAGCATCAGTAATGCGAATAAAGCGGCCGCGCTCCTGCATTTCCTTAATATTGTGCGCACCAACGTAGAACATGGACTGGTGCAAACCGCCGAGAAGCTGGTAAAGCACAGCGTTAAGTGGACCGCGATATGGAACTTCGCCTTCAACGCCTTCTGGAACCACCTTGTCGGAGCTGGTAACGTCTGCCTGGAAGTAGCGATCCTTCGAATAAGACTTCTTACCACGAGGAGCCATTGCGCCAAGCGAGCCCATGCCGCGGTAAAGCTTGTACTGCTTGCCGTGAAGAAGAACCTTTTCGCCTGGAGCTTCCTCGCAGCCGGCCAAAGTGCCACCGAGCATAACGGTGTCCGCACCTGCAACCAAAGCCTTAGCAATATCGCCGGAATAGTGAATACCACCGTCTGCAATGCATGGAATTCCAGCAGCCTTGCAAGCCTGAGCAGCGTCGTAAACTGCGGTAAGCTGAGGCACGCCAACGCCTGCAACAACGCGCGTAGTGCAAATAGAGCCTGGACCAACGCCAACCTTTACAGCGTCAACGCCAGCGTCAATCATAGCTTGTGCACCCTGGCGAGTTGCAATATTTCCGCCAATAATCTGCACACCATCAAAAGCCTTATCTGCCTTAATGCGGCGAATCATGTCAAGAGCCAAGCGAGCTTCGCCGTTTGCGGTATCAACCACAAGAACGTCAACTCCAGCTTCCATAAGCGCGCACGCACGCTGCCAAGCATCCCCAAGGAAACCAATTCCAGCAGCAACGCGCAAGCGGCCCTGATCATCCTTAGTAGCATCCGGATACTGCTCGGTCTTAACAAAGTCCTTAACAGTAATCAAGCCTGTAAGCTTGCCTTCAGAATCAACCAAAGGCAACTTTTCAATCTTGTTATCCGCAAGCAAGCGGTGAGCATCATCCTTAGAAATATCAGAAGGACCAGTGACGAGATTTTCACGCGTCATAACGTCCTTCACTTTCAAGCGATCGTAGTCTTCGGAAGCAATAAAACGCATATCGCGGTTGGTAATAATACCAACTAAACGATTTTCGCTATCTACTACCGGCAAGCCTGAAATATGGAAACGCCCGCACAATTTATCTAAATCGGCGAGCGTAGCATCTGGGTGAACAGTAAGCGGATCGGTAATCATACCCGACTCGCTGCGCTTAACAATATCAACTTGCGCAGCCTGATCATCAATAGAAAGATTGCGGTGAAGTACGCCAATGCCACCATTACGCGCCATAGCAATAGCCATATCAGACTCGGTAACAGTATCCATAGCTGCCGAAATAGTCGGTACTTTCATGGTAATTTCGCGAGTCAGACGAGTGGAAGTGTCCACTTCGGACGGAATAACATCAGTTTCGTTTGGAAGCAAAAGGACGTCGTCATAAGCGAGACCGAGCTTCTCGAAAATTGGTGGAACAGGAGAATACACGGATTCCGTGTTAATATCAGTTGTAGCCATAGGCTTACTATACGTTTTTGCTATGACGTTTGTCGAAACGCACCACAAAACGCTACGAATTGCGAAGCTCGGGCAGGCGGCGACGCAAGTACGGCATCATTGTGAGCACAGTAAGCAACGCAGCAGCAAGAATCATTCCAACAAGCACATACACAGCTTTAAAGAACAGAATCATAATAGAGCCAAACGCAATCAGCGCCGCCCATCCCCACAAAATCAGCACAGCACCTTGCACAGAATGCCCGATGCGCAACATGCGATGATGCAAGTGCATGCGATCCGGATGCATTGGCGACTGACCTTTAGCAACACGCCGCGTAATCGCCAAACACATGTCGAGAACCGGCAGGAACAGCACTAAAATAGGCAGCAAAATCGGCATAAATACAGGCAAATAAATACTCGTGTGAACGGCAGAAGGATCCAAATGTCCGGTCATAATAATTGACGCGCAAGTAATTAAGTAGCCGATTAGCATGGAGCCGGAATCGCCCATAAAAAGTTTCGCAGGATGCCAGTTGTGCAAAATAAAGCCGATACACATTCCCACCATTGCAACGTCGATAAGAGTTGCCATTGATGCGTAGGATGGCGACGTGCGCGCAAGAATGTATGAGTATGTTGCGAAGGCAATTCCGCCGATTGCGACGATTCCGGAAGCCAAGCCGTCTAATCCGTCTACAAAATTTACTGCGTTAATTGAGGCCACAATAAGTATGGCAGTTATTGCGATTGATACGCTTGGCGATGCCGTTACTAGGGAGCCTAGCGGCAAGGTTACAATTTGCAACCCTCCCCACGCAACGAACACGGCTATAAGCAGCTGACCGGCAAGTTTAAGCATCCAGTCTAAATCCCAAATGTCGTCGCATACCCCAAGCAGGCATATCATGACTGCTCCGGCAAGCACCACCCACGGCTGGTGAGTTCCAGCAAAAAGCCCGGAAATAAACGGCATGGAGCTTGCGAATGCCATGGCGACTGCGAAACCAAAAAGCATACCCACCCCGCCCATGCGAGGAGTCGGAATCGTGTGCACGTCGCGCGCGCGAACTTTGCCAACAGCACCCATACGGATCGCAAGGTGACGAACAAGCGGCGTAATCAGCCACGTAGCACCGCCTGCAATTGCTGCAATAAACAGGTATACCCTCATGAATGCGTCCTTTGCTATGCGATTACTTCGTTGGTTTTAGCAGCGTTTGCTAAATTTTCGCTTGCTTATTTTGATTGTAGCGATTTGTTAGTACCAGAAATTTAGTACCAGAAATAAGTTAATAAACTTACTCACTTAACGCATTACGAATTTCGCGCTCCGAAATCACACCTTCGCGCAAAATCGCAATACCGTCTTCGTCGTTTGAATCCGCGCCAACTACTGTGCTTGCCACATGCGAGCGAGTTGGACCTGCGTTCAAATACAGCGGAATTTCGTTACCGAAAGCCGCAAACGCTTCTTCCACACTGTCTGCACTTTCGTTACCACTGCGATTCGCACTAGAAGCAGCCAAAGGGCCGGTAACTCGCAAAATTTGCATTAATTCCGGGCAATCCGGCACTCGCACGCCTTGAGTTGCTTCAGCTTGGATTTTGTTTTGCTCACTGCTCTCATTCGTTTTGCACAGCGTTGCAAGATTTGAAGCAACCGAGCCTTTCTTCGCGCGCGCAATCGGAGAATATCCGCCCGGAAGGAACTTTTTGCCTAAAATATCCAGTGGAAACGGCAAATACAGGCCAAGTTTTTCTAAATCTTCCACTCCGCTCATTAAAATTTGCAGCGCCTTCGTGCGCGGCCTGCGCTTAAGCTCGTAAATTTTGGCAACAGCGGCTTCATTGAACGGATCGCATGCAACGCCATACACGGTGTCTGTTGGCACTACGATTACACCGCCTTCGTTAATAATTTGCGCTGCCATTTGCAGGGATTCTTCGTTGATATTGCAAATTTTGCTCATTTTTGCCTCTTTTATTGCTTTTTTTATTTTGCTTATTTTGCTTATTTTATTCTGTTTGAGTCAAGTTTTATTTTTGATTAAAATTTTACTTTTCCGCAAAAGTGTACCGCGGTCTGCCAGTTAAGTCGTTTCCAACGCGCTCACGCGAAAAGCCTACGCTTTCCGCATACTTTTTAAGCGCATCTCCTTGCGAAATATCGTGCTCCATAACCATCGCTCCCCCGGGCTTAAGAAGCGCAAAAGCCACACGCATAATCTGCTCCGGAATAAGCAAGCCGTCCGCAGAGCCGCCATAAAGCGCAACCGGCGGATCATACTCTCGCACTTCAACCTGTTCTGGCACTTGACTTTCCGGTACGTAAGGCGGATTCGTTATTACTAAATCTACTTTGCCACAAAGCGCGTGAAGTTCCGGCGTACAATCCGAAATATGCGCTTTGGTTGCGTCTGCAAGCACAGCATGATAGCGACTGAAAATCTGAATATTTTCCCACTTTTTTGCAGTTTCTTCAAAATTTTTTCGCAAATATTGGAAAGCTTCAGGAGATTTTTCTACAGCCCATACTTGCGCGTCTGCAACTTCTGTTGCAATTGACAATCCTATTGCGCCCGATCCTGCGCATAAATCGACTACCGTAGGCTTGCTAATACCAGACTCTCTAAGCCAATCCAATCCAGCTTCAACAACAATTTCCGTTTCCGGCCGCGGCACAAAAACGCCTTTGCCAACTTGCAAATCCAAGTAGCGAAAAGGCGCGCGACCAATAATATGCTGCAGCGGCTCGCGCGAAGTACGCCTATAAACAAAATCGCTATATTTACTAGCATAATCGGGCGAAAAATCGGTTAAATCGCCAAGTATTAGCGCCTTGTTCAGCTCAGCTAAGCTTACGCCGCAAGCTTTAGCCAGCAGCAAACGCGCGTCATATTCTGCAGACTCCACGCCTGCTTCACGAAGACGCGCAATAGCATTTTGCAAAAGTTCGCGCATTTTAAGAACCGTTTAGAAATTTTACTTAGTTTACTTAAGTTACTTACTTAACGTACTGACTTAACTTACTTAACTTAATCGGCTACTTACTTGGCTTGCGCTAAGCGGTCAGCTTCATCCGCCTGAATATCGCTGTCAATAACCGGCTGCAAGTCGCCGTCAAGAACCTGGTCAAGATTATAAGCTTTGTAATTCGTACGATGATCCACAATACGATTTTCTGGGAAATTGTACGTGCGGATTCTCTCGGAACGGTCGAGCGAGCGCACCTGCGAATGGCGCATATCCGCCGCTTCCGCCGCTTCCTGCTCGTGCTTCATGGCAAGCAAGCGCGACTTTAACACGCGTAAAGCTGCCGCACGGTTTTGAATCTGCGACTTTTCATCCTGCATGCTAACAACAATTCCAGTTGGAATATGCGTCATGCGAACCGCGGAATAAGTAGTGTTCACGGACTGTCCGCCAGGGCCGGAGCTCATGAAAATGTCGATTTTCAGATCTTTTGGATCGATTTCGATTTCGTCGTCATCTTCGTCTGCTTCTGGGAACACGATTACGCCTGCTGCGGAAGTCTGTATGCGCCCCTGCGATTCCGTAACTGGGATTCGCTGCACGCGATGCACTCCGCCCTCATACTTCATACTTGCCCACACGCCATCTTCTGGAGCAGGCGTGCCTTTTGCGCGAATCGCAAGCTGCACGTCTTTTACGCCGCCAAGTTCCGTTGAATTTTCGCTTTGAATTACGGTAGTCCAGCCGCGCTTTTCCGCGTAACGCATGTACATACGCAATAAATCGCCAGCAAACAAAGCCGCTTCTTCGCCGCCTGTGCCAGCTTTAATTTCCATAATCATATCGCGCGCATCATCCGGATCCCTAGGAATTAGCGCCGTGCGTAGCTTTTCTTTTGCTGCTGGAAGCTGCTCTTCTAAGCGCTTAGCTTCTTCTGCAAAATCTGGGTCGTCGCTTGCCATTTCGTTTGCGGCTTCAAAGTCGTCGCAAAGCTGTTTGTAATTTAGGTAAGCGTTTACGATTGAGCCGAGTTCTGCGTGCCTACGGCCGAGTTTTCGAATAGCATCCGGGTTTGACGCAACTTCCGGGCTTCCCATACGACTTTCAATATCGCGATACTCTTCTAACGCGGTAACTGCTGCCGGGAATTGTTCATCTACTGACTCAGCCATCATATTCCTTAAGTTAAAAATATTTAATTTAGCACATAAAACGCCAGCCCCGATTCCGCGAGTTACACGAAAGCAGGGCTGGCGTCATAAAAGCTACTTAGTCTTCTTACCGTAGCGCTTCTCGAAGCGAGCCACACGACCGCCGGTGTCGAGAATCTTCTGCTTGCCGGTATAGAATGGGTGGCACTTTGAGCACACGTCAACCGTCATGTGATCGCCATCAGCGGTGGAACGAGTTACGAAAGTGTCTCCGCAAGAGCAGGTAACCTGCACTGCGTGATAATCGGGATGAATACCCTGCTTCATAATGTCTCCTATGGAATTCGGGCGACCCGGGTCGCAAAGCCCCAATAGCTAAGCGTGAACCGGAACCTTCGTTATTCTAGTCACCACCCTCGACGCATTTAGTTATTCTTTATCTTCACGCTTACGATGATGCTTTCCAACGAATCCAACTAAACCAACAGACGCTAACAGGCTGGCAATTATTGCAGATTGCGCAACATTACTACCAGTTTTAGCGAGCGCAGGCTTAGCAGGTGCAGGCTCAGAATGCTCTTTAGTCTCCGGCTTTTGTGCAGCGCAAGACTCAGAGTCGTTACACTCACAAACCTCAAAAGGCAAAACAGGAGCGCTAGGAGCAGAAGGAATAACAACTGGCGGCTGCGGAGCTGGCTGCGGCTCAGGCTCTGGAGTTGGCGGAGTTGGTACAGGCGCCGGAGACGGCTTTGCCGAATCCACTACGTCAATATACACAACAATCTCCGCACGACGCCCATACTGGTCAACAGTTGTAAACTTAACTTCCACTTTAGGCTTGCCATCCACAATCTTAGGCGTACCAGAAATCTTGCAAGTAGCGCCTGTGCAAGAAGGAAGAAGGCCATTAGAGCCGGGAAGACTATTAGGAGTCAACGCATTAATAGGACTATTAATACCATCTACACTAACAGTCGTATTCCCACTCGAATTCTCCGTTAAGTTTGTAAGCGTAAACGTTGCAGGAATACCCGAAACCGCAGAACTTCTAAACTCAAACATCATAGGCTTCATAAGCTCGAAATTTGCAGTAATAGTGATTTCTTTCTTTGGCTTAGCTGCAGGAATAGCATACAAATCCACACCAGCATCGTCAAAGAGCTTCTTCAAATCTTGCAAAGTCGAGCTACGCAAAAGCCTAATTTTAGCTGCAATATCAGGCCTTTCCTTTTCTTCTGCGACTTGCATAAGAAGCTCGCGCTGTTCTTCCGAAGCGTAATCTTCTTCGTTGACCGTAAAGTCTGGAATCTTAACATCTTCCTTAGCAGATTTTATAAGACTCTTGAAAGCTTCCAAGGAAGATTTGTGGCTAGCGCGAATAATACTAGCTACGTAATGTAAGCCGTTAATATCCGCAAACTGCGCTAACGCTTCTTTCTTCTTATCAAAAGTAAGCTTGTCATATTCAGCTAAGTCTATTCCATTATCCTTTAACTTATTACGCAAATCGGTTAAGGAATCATTAGACTTACTAATTTCGCCGGCAAGTTTTTCATTTCCAGCTTCTTTAGCAAGTTTTACAAGCAAAGCTTTTTCACGAGCATTCTCAACGATTTCATCAACATCAATGCCTTTTTCTGTAAGCATATTCTTAATATTTTGCAATGAACCGTTAGACTTACGAATTACAGAAGCTAAATCAGTATTACCCTTACTTTCTGCAATCCTAGCTAATTCTTCACGCTTAGCATTGTAGACTTGCTCCGCGCGACTCTTTCGCGCTTCGTTCAGCAGATTTTGCAAAGCAGCAAGCGTAGAGTTATGCGAATCACTAATCAGCTTTGCAACATAGTGCATTCCGTCAATCTTAGCCAAACGAGCCAAAGCTTCGCGCTCTTCTGCCGTAGCATAATGATTGTCTGTAACATCAATCTCATTAACAGTCCAATCCTTGAACACGTAACCATTATCTGCAAGCACATCTGGAACCTGCATAAGCAAATCAGTAGCGTCGTTTCGCACCCAATATACTGAAACTGGCTCGCCTCCAGCATTTTCAAGAGGCGATTTTTGCAAACTTCCGCCCTTGCCGGCTACGTACGTCACCTTCGTGTAGTTCTTTTCTATGAACTTAGCTGCAGCAGTGCCTTCAGCTGGCAAATCGTTATTTGCAATAACTTTTGGCAAAACGTACACGCGCACAGGCAACTTAGTTGTAACAGTTTTTTGTTTACCGCCAGAATCAGTTTCATCAATAGGCTTAGTGACATTCACCATAATTGTTGAAATTCCAGGCTTTGAAAGATCAACCGTAGAGCTATCATCTACAGATACACTCACTCTAGGGTCAGTGTTATGTACGAGCTTATTAATGTTTGGAATACCCTCACCAACGCCAATAACTGTTTCTGGAATCTTCACATCGTCAACGCCATTTTGCTCAGCAACGAAGATGTGCGGCTTGCTAATATCCCAATTGTCATGTAAGAGTATGTTTGACTTACGACTCTTTGCATCATACATTTGCCACTTTGTAAAACCGGAAAGCGTTGCAGCAGTGTCGCTTGCAACCTTCTTAGCAAACTTAATATTATCTTCTTTATCTTTTCCGTGACGAATATACAGCAGCTTTGGCTTATACGAACCGTCAGCCCACGTTCTGCCAAATCCTGGAAGGAATATGGTCGCAACGTAACCGTCTGGAATCTCGTCTTGCTGGGAAGCGTCAATTACGTTCTCTACGCGCTTATAAACCGCTTGATACGTAGTGTCAGCTTCATACGCACTTTTCAATATGCTTGAGCTTTGCAAAATTTCGTCTGACTTAACGTTATCAGTAGTAAGAGTCTCAGCACTACTGTTATCTTTTGTAAAGCTAGCAAGCTTCTTCCAACCAACGAACTCGTAATGGTATCCATCAGCGTCATAATCCTTGCCAATAGCCTGCGGTGCACGCACACCAGAAGTCTTGTTCGTATGTGCGTAGAACAAAGTGCGAGAACCTTTAGCCATAGTTCCATAACTATTATTCGTAATGAAGTTAACCTTCTTATACTCACTAGCTATTTTGTCATGCTCATTTTTATCATCTTCAGTTGGACTAGTGCCAAGATCATTTACATTTTCACCGTAAATCAAGTCGTGCATTACTTTAAGCTTGCCAACAGTCTTATAGTCAACGGTGTCCGCGTCACTATAAGTCACACTAACTATTAACGGAACAGTGTAAACGCCAGCTTTATCAATAGTTGGAGCAGTAGATGCATACTTTACATCAATTTTCTTAACATTTGGATTCTTATTATCGCCGTCAAAAACAGCATAATTAGCAATGTAATCTTTTGGCTCTGGAAGAGTACTTTTATCTCCACGAATTGCAAGCAAAGTATCATTTCTAGCATCTGGAGTAGCTAAAGGCTCCTGATCTGCCACGAACTCTTGGAATGATTCATTGACAATCCACTTGCCTTCAGACTCAGCAACATTTGGAATGGTGTCAACCTTAATACCATCGTTACGCATACTGCTTCTAGACCACTTACCAGTAGCACCAGTTAGCTGACTATTAAGCCAGTCTAATGCTTTACTTCCGTTTTTTGTAATCTTTTCAAGATCAGTACCCTTCTTTACGTAGAACACTTTAGGACCACTTGTGTCATCATTCCACTTTCGTCCTGGCGCAGGCTTGAAGATTGCAACTACAGCATCCTTAGGAACTTCACCGCCGTCGGACGAACTCGAGAAGTATTCAATCTTCTTGTAAACAGCGTGGTAAGTTTTGCCGGAATTATCGTCAACCTTAACATTAACATCTTTATAACGACCTTCAGAATCGATATCGTACTTCTGTTTTGGCTTCGGATTCTCAGTAGTCGGTTCTACAACCTTAGTTGCCCAACCCTTAAACACATAGTGGTAATTATCTCTGCTGTGATCCTTACCGAATGCTTGCGGCACGCGGATTCTAACATCCTTACCTTTGTAAACGTAAGCAGTTAGCGTAGTTGTTCCGACAGTAGAAGGAGTAGTGCCAGTCGTATCGTGACCAATAATAGTGCCTTCATCGTTCTTGCCAGTAAAGGTGATAGGCGCGTAGTCGTTAATATGATCTTTACCGTAATCGCTTTGGCTAAACTTCTCCCAATCGCTTGCGTACACCAAATCCGGCAGCACACGGTACAGCACTTCAGCTTCAGCAGTATTTCCATCAAGATGCACTTGCACTTTAATCTTGTGCAAACCTGGAGTTTTATCGAATGTTGCGCCGCCAGCAAAGCTGAAAGTAGCATCATTCGGATACTCATCAGCATTCGTTATAAGCTTCTTAGCATCACTACTTGTAGTACTAATATTCTCAGTTGGCGTAAGCACTTGCGGAGCTGTAGCAACGGGAGCTTTTAGCTTGAAGTTAGCGGTGTAAATTACTTCAGGGCTGTTCTGCTCTTCGGAGCGTTTCGGCAAACGCGTTAAGCCGGTAGCATAATCAAGCTTCGCAGAGCCAGGGGCATACGAACCGATTTGCGAAGTCCAACCAGCAAACTCAAATCCAGGCTTCGCTTTAACTGTTGGAAGCGGCATCTGATATGCCTTCGTGCCCTTAATCGCATCGTACACAAGAGCAGAGCCGTCAGCTACATTGTTGTTCTGCCAGTCAACAACGCTACCCATAGAGCCTTGCTTATCATCCACTTTGAACACGTAGCGCGTGTAGTTGGTTGGACGAACTTGAGTATCGTCCTTGCGCTTAAGCACACGAACGTCATCGTATTTGAAGATGATTTCAGGGATACCATAAGTCTGCTTGCCGTCGCTATCAGTAGTATAAGTAATATTCTGCTGCGTATTTTTTGGCATAAAGCCAGGAATTGGCGTGTAGAACGCCACGTCGTGCTTTTGGTTTACAGAACTTACTGTTTTATCTGGAAGTAACGTTTTGCCATTTTGATCTACATACTTAATTGTGTACTTGCGAGTATTGTACGTTTGATAAACAAACTCGCCAGTATTCTGGCTCTCGTTACTCGAGGCTTCAAAGCTTGTGAAATGCTTATCTGGGAAGTGCGTTTCGTCACTGTAGACTGCTTCCGCATTGTAGCGCAAATGATCGCGCAAGCCGGAAACCGTTTGAGTAGAAACGTGGTCCACCATCGCGGCTTTGGCTGATTCATCAGCATTCTTATAGTCAGCAAACGTATACCCAGGCTTTAAGAATATGTGATTAAAAGTGCCATTGTAGCGAGTATCCTTAATCCACACGGCTTTAAGCGTTATATCTTCTACTACCTTGTTGCCAAAAGCGTACGGCAAAGTTGTGCCGTTCTTAGTAATTTCCCAACCGTAGAAGTCGTAGCCCTTGCGAGTTGGAACCTTTATATCCTCCTTTTCGTCAATAACATGGTAGTGATTGAACTCCAACTTTTTAACTACGTCAGAATTTACTACTTCTTTGCCGTTTTTGTCAGTTTCAGGCATATCATAGTCAAGCGTTACAGTGTGCTTAATACCTTCTGGCTTACCCCACGCAGCATAAAGCTTAATGCCGTTGACTGGCACTGTAATATCTTTGTCTTCGCCATTTATAAACCGAGTGCCGGCTTGATCAACAGCCCAGCCTTTAAACACGTAGTCTTTTGGCAAATTAGCAGGGCGAACGATGGAGTAAGTTTTGCCGTTAAGCTTGAAAGTGTACTTGCCATCGAACTGCTTAGAAATATCGTTAGCATCGTCTTTAGTTACAGAAGCATCGTAAGACTTAACGTTGCCACCGTCGTAGTACAAGTCTGCATCTTCGCCCGTCAATTTAGCATTGCCGCGCTTAGTCAAGCTATACTCAAACGGCAGTTTTTCTGTAGCAGCGACATTGTCTTTTGTTATAGCATTGCCGTCCGCATTATAAAACTGCACAGCGTACGACTGGCGGTTGTATTTAAATACAAGGTAGCCGTTTTGCTCTTTTTCTTCTGAGTCTTCGCCTACACCAGCTAAGTGATCACGGAAGCCTACATGATACTTTTCCTTAAAAGCTTCTTTCACATCATCATCTAAATCATCCCATTCTGTTTTTTCAGCATCTTTTTTATATTCAATAGAAAGTTCATATAGTTCTGGTAATTTATCATAATCAAAATCACCATTATCATATAGATCTATACGACCCTCTTTTTTAACAGAGTTAAAACCAGCTATGGATGAAGACTTATGAAGGTATTCCGTGCTTTCAGTATCATCTTTTCTATACGAATCTGTTGAAAGCACATAATCATCATCGCCTGGAACATTGCCTTTTTTAGCAGAGGAAATACTTTGCTTTTCAATGATTACCTGAATAGGAATAACCTGGCTCTTATTGGAATCAGCTGTAAGCAGACGCTGATTATCTTTTAGCTCGTATGTACTATCTGGATCACTATCAGGATTATCGCTAATTTTAGGCGCTTTCTTATCACCCACTACACGCCAACGAGGGTCAGCAAATTCTTCTTTAGTAAAACGATACGGAGGAGTGTCACGATACTTTACTTCCCCTGCATATCCAATCTGCCACCCAAGAGAGCCTGCAGTTTCATTAAAATCTAATTCATTTACATCAGGCCAAATATCAGTAAGCTTTTGACCGTAACGAACATTTACGCGGTAACCTTTATGGTTAATTGTATTGTCATCATCATCTTTGTCTCTTTTATCATACTTATCTGAGCAATTGCCGCCGCCAGCATAGCAATAAATAGTTGTGTTTCCATGCTCGTCTTTTCTTTTTATAGCAGCATTGTTACCATTAACTACTCCAGCAGGCTTAGCAAAAATAAGCTCGTAAGTCTTGCGGTCGTAAACTAAGTTAAGAGTGTTGTTTAAGTCGTCCGCGCAAAGCTTCGATTTACTGCGTTTGCCTAAATCTGAGCGGCCCGGCACAAGATAATGTTCCTCAGTGTTAAGCTTTTTAGTAAGCTCCTTATTCACGTGGAAGTAGCGCGTGAAGTTATCTTTATAAACTCTTTCGCCCTTAGCATTTACAGTATAATTTTTTGGATCATCAGGATTCTCAGTATCGTACCCATCTAAGTCTGTTACATGCGTATCGTTCATCCAGTTGAACTTTTCAATTAAGCCGTCTTTGTATTTATTCGCTTTTGTACCCTGCAGCTCTTCTTTCGTTAAGCCGAGTTCCGGGTTTTCTACATAATCATCTACGCTTTCGCCATTAAGCTTACTAGTATCATTAGCAACGCCAGCATCATCCATATTATCAAGCGCAACGTCACTATCAGTTTGCACATTCTTGCGCTCAACAAGACCAACAAAGTCGTAGTTTGCAAGCGACTCTGGATGCTCTTTATCAACCAAATCCGCCTTTTGCACCCACACGTTCACGCGGTAGCTAGTAGTATTGTTCGCTTCCCAATTAGCGAGGAATTGCACATTGTGATCCGGCATCTTGTAGTCATCAAGAGAAACAATATCATTCCTAGCATAAAGCGGATCAATCTTTTTGCTAGGATCTACTACAGACCAACCCTTAAATGTGTAGCCACGCCTAGTTGGCGTTGCAACTTTTGGCACAGGTTGCTGGTAATACACTTTTTGAGCAGTAACATCCGTGCCGCCAACAGAATCATAAGTAACTTCATACGCTTTACGGTAGTAGCGAAGGTTCAAAACCAACTTGTCTTTTTCATCCGCAGAATCCGAAAGCGGCGAGCTAATAAGATTATGCTCCGGTTCATAGCCTGGAATATACGTTGAAACAGCACTAACATCTGAACCAACCGTGCCAGTAATCTCCGTAACGTGAATATTCTCAGAAGTGCCATCCTTATGCTTTACAGTAATTACTTTACCTATACCCAAATTCGGAGCATCGTGGAACTCATCCTTATGATCGAGATCCTGCACCAAATGACGCACATAGTACTTAGCTGTTTTAGGAGCGTAGTTGATGTTCAACTCGCCGTAGTACTGAATGCCGTCATCTGAACCCGACTGCGTAGACGATGTATTCTGCGAAGTTTGCGCACTGTTGTTGCTTTCAACAGCCTGCCTTTTCTTCACAGCATAATCAGTAATCAGCTTCTTATTCAAACGCAAGTAGCGAATAGCATCCGCATTCGTACCGTCGTCAATAACGAACTTGCTGTTATCTCCCTCACCTTTTTTAACGTAGTACTGGTAATCACCAGAATGATATACGGATGGGCGGTATCCAGCAGCCTTTGGAAGCTCAATGTATTCGTAATCTTTATCAAGATTGTTTAGCTTACCTTCGTCAATCGTAAGCTCGTACGGCTGCACAAGCTGCTTATTCGCAGCACCGCCAATCGTATAGCGAATTTGCAAATTGTATGTAGCTTTTGGCTTTTTGTCAGTTTGCACCTGATCGTTGGCAGTTTGCTGGTCACCGGCCGTTGGATTCTGCTCATTCGGCTTAATTACCTGGCTATTTGGATCAGTTGCTGCGTTAGTTGTGCCAGCGTTCTGTGTGCCAGCGGCCGGTGTAGAAGAAGGTAAAGTCGTTGGCTGATTGTTCGAAGTAGACCGAGGCTCTGGAGCAGGTGTTGAGCCAGGAGTTGAAGGCGTAGCGCTTTTATCTTCGCCTGTGGCGCCTGTAGTTGCACCGTGTGTATTGGTTTGCGAACCTTGAGCAGAGCTTTCTGCACTTCCTTGTGCAGTTGTAGCTGCACTTGGCTTAGCTGCAGTTCCAGAACCTGTACTTGTAGGAGTTACAGGAGCAGACTGTGCAGGTGTATTAGCTGCAGGAGCCGCAGTCGTAGATGTAGGCGCATTATTTGCAGGAGTCGCAGCAGAAGATGCAGTCACGCTTGCCGCAGAAGGTACACTACTCCCATCGGCAGCACTATCACCGCCATCAGCAGACCTAGGCTTACGCACTTTGGGCGTGCTTGCATCGCTTGCTGTATTCGCATTTTCTGCGTGAGTGCTTGCAGGTTGTGCATTTGTATTCTGCTCAGTTGCAGGCTTCGAGCTTTCAGCATTTACAGACTGCTCAGCTGCAGGCTGCTTATTTTCAGACGTATTAACTTCACCAGCATTTACTTCCGGTTGCTTTACTTCTGCTGGATTCTTTTCATCTTGTTTTGCAGTTGGCGCTGATTCTGGCTTTGTAGTCGGTTGCACAGGTTGATTCACTGCAGGAGTATCAACTGGCTTTACTTCTGACTGCTTAACTTTCGCAGACTCAGAGGACTGAGCACTAGCTGGTGGATTAGCCGATTCAGTAGCACTTGCTGTATTTTCTGAAGAAGTAACATTTGCCTTTGAGCCTGAAGCTGTATTTTTAATTTCAGACGTCTTTGTAGGCGTAGCAGACTTATCGCCGTTAAAATCCTCAGAAGAAATTGCAGTCTGCGTATTCTGAACGTTCTCAACATTTTCACGCTGCTTTTGCGCTTCAATCTCACGCCGCGCAATTTCCACAAAAGCCTTAGTCTGCCTGCTTTCTCTTCTAGCTCCTACCCCCCAGCGAAGCATGTTAAGCTCTTGCGATCGCGAGTTACCCTTGCCAGCTTTACTAACAACATTTGCACTATCAACAATATTTTGCTGGTTAATCTGCAATGCAGAAGCCGCCGCGGACGGAAGCATCATGGCTAAAGTAGAAGCAACAGCAACGCCAGCAACACCGCGATTAAAACGAGCAGGTTTTACTGCCGTAGCCTTTAGCGACGTAGTCTTTTTGGCGTTCACAGCTTTTTTAGCATTAGGATTTTTATTAGCCTTCTCAGCTTTATGAAGTGCTCTTTTAACCGAACCACCACGCAAATCCTTGCTAACAGCCATTACTTCTCCTTAATCCAACCAATATAAATTTGTAGAATATTACGCCCAAATCTCATATAAATTATAACGTATACACTATACACCTGTAGAGTATGCATTCACAAAATAAACAATTGTTTAACGTGCTTAAAAGTCATAAATAAGCAAATCCGCACAATTCCTTGAATCTTCCAAACGTCATATTATAACTACATGTATTAGCATTATACCCCCCCCCCATCAAACTTTTTATAATTGTACTTTTATGCAATACGAATCATTTATATATAGCAGCTTGCGCACAGCAATTTGCGCATTGTAAGTTGCGCACAGCAACTCACGCACAACAACTCACGCACAACAACTCACGCACAACAACTCACACACAGCAACTCACACATAGCAACCGCGCAGAATATGTTGTACTATAATAAAGTCTGCTTTAATGCAGCAATTATTTGAAAATTCAAAAGGGGTCGATCGGTTTCGACGGCGATCTGTTCGCCGCGGGGAAGCGTGCCGAGAATGCGAAAGTCCACTCGTAAACGTCCTTTCGCAAAAGAATAAGTGCTAAATCTAATCGCACTGAGTTCGCTCTCGCTGCCTGAGCTTCGCGCCAGGATTAACCAGTGAGCAGCCGCTCCGTTCACCCACTCACGTCTTCGGGGTGGTGCTGAACGTCATTAGAAGACTTGCTTGAATTGCCGAGCTGCAGGGCAATTCAGGGACTTTTACTGTAGATATGCTCGCCATGAATTGTCTGCGATAACATGGGGGCAGAAAAACTGCCGCACGGCCAGCAGACTACGCACGTAGAAGACCGAGGGTACGGTCACCGGACCGGGGTTCAATTCCCCGCGACTCCACAAACGCAATAACGCCACCGCTTAAACAGTGGCGTTTTTTGTAGCAAAAGCCAATGTTTCCAATGCCTTAGACTCAAGAACTTTTAATATTGAATTGTGCAAAATAACACATTTTGATACAATATAATACATTATGAAAGGCGTTGCGGAAGGCGTCAAAAAATCAAGATGCAATAGTTGACGCCTCTCACCGTCCTAACGGTATAAAACGGTTAAATAAGGGGAACGTTAATGGCACGGCGCAAATTCGGGAAAATCAGAAAAGTAACACGATCATACGGGCAAGCACTAGAAGCGCGCTATCCAACGCCTCCAGCAGCACTAGCGGAAAACCCGTCACTGCCAAAAGAATTCACGCGCACCTTGCCAGCCGCCTACCGCGTAGAGCTAGAAGCATGGCTTGCTCAAGCAGAAAAAGAAATAGCATTAGGCACATGGACTCCCCCAGCCAAAATCAACCGCCACGAAATAGATAAAAGCTCAATCACATTCGCGCAGTTAGCAGACGACTATATGCAAAATCAGCGCAAACCAGACGGGAGCAGGTTGGAAGAAACTACACAATCACACAAAGAAGGACGATTGCGCAATTATCTTCTACCAGCATTTGGAGAAAGACGCATCAAAACAATCACAAGCAAAGACATACAAAACTGGTATGACGCATTCGACTGCGACGAACTTACAGGAAGAAATACAGTAGCACGATCACACTGCTACACACTACTTAGAAGCATATTCAACTACGCTTGTGCAAAAGAAGTAAACGCAGCTGGAGAAACACTATTACAGCGCAACCCTTGCACACTCAAACTCAAAAAACCACGCACAAGGCACGAAAGCATCGCCATCAGCATCGCGCAACTCGTTGATATATACAGCATGATGGCGCCACATTTACGCATCGGAGTCATGCTAGCTGGAGCGTGCGGATTACGCGAAGGCGAATGTTGCGCACTCACCAGAAGCGACGTAGACCTTGACGCAATGACTATCAGCGTCAACAAAAGCCTAAAAAGCATAAACCACTTAGGGCAAAAACGACGCCTTGAAGTAGGCAAGCCAAAAACAGCAAGCAGCATAAGAAAAGTACCAATACCAGAATGGACGCGCGAATATTTTGAAACGCACATGCGGCAACAAATGCCAAGCGGCAAACCAGATGAGCTGATTCTACATACTCGCACACCTAGAGCGTTCGTTGCCCCAGCAAGCCTTAGAGAAAGCTTCAACCGCGCAATAGCACACATGCCATCATTAAAAGACATGCACTTCCACGACCTTCGACACACAGCACTCACACACTACGGAGAAGCAGGCGCAAGCCTTGCAGAACTCATGGAAGTTGCAGGTCATAGCGACATTAAAACTGTATCCGTATACCAGCAAATCAGCCAAGCGCAACGCAAGCGTACATCAGCTAGACTTAATGAACAAGCAAAAGAAGAACAACTCGGCATAAAATCACAAAACGTAGAAATGCAAAAAACTGTAGGGCCTACACAAAATAATGTAGGACCTACACAAAATCAAGAAAAAGACCCACTCATAGCAGTACTATCAGCACTAACGCTAGATCAGCAAGTGACAACGCTCAAAGCAATAGACAAAACGAGGCAAGCCACAATAATCAGTCAAATGCCCCCAGAAAATCAAATTCAGCTACTTTCACGGCTACTTTAGGCTAAAAATACGCAAAAAAGGCACTGAAAATGCAAAATCGCAATTTTCAACGCCTTTGGTTGCTATTGTTAGACATCTTTAGCATTCATGTTTATTTGGGAGAAAAATAAAATCAATAGAATTTTTTACTTTATCATAATCCTTATTTGACGCAGCCCAATATAATCTATTAGCTACAATATCAGCTGCTCTAATAAGCGCATCTTGCTTTGAATCTTTTAATTTCAAATCAACGGACTTCATACCAGGGAACAATGGTGGGAAATATTTTTCCCAAGTCCTGTTATACGTTCCATTCTTAAATTCATTCTCTAATGCTTCACGTAATTCATATCTACCGTTTGTTGCTGTAGTATGTTCGTCCATAAAAACGTATATGTTTTCTATAGAATTTTTGCATATTTCATTATTGTCAAGCATTTTCTGCAACTCAGATTTAACGGCAATCTTAAAAGCATAATCTAAATATCGTTGTTTAGTTTTCTTGTTATCAAAAATCTTCTTATTAACATATTCTTGCTCGACAACAACGCCAAAACGATGATAATGATTCATAGAGCGAAACATGGAATACTTTTGCTTATTTTTAAGATAAATTGCCTTCATCTCTGAATGCCCGCTAGCAGCACCATTATCGCGCTGAACTTTCTCAGCTGCAATATACAAACGCTGTGCAGAATCTTTTTCATCTTTATCCAAAAATATAAGACCGCCAAAAACAAACACGTCATTGTGCTTATAATCGAACACTCCAGATTCATCCGCATACACAAAAATATTCATATAATAATCCTCTAACTATAGGAAAAGCCGCTAAACGCGGCCTTCCTAACCGTGGGGCTGGCGACGGAATACGCCGCTTAAACGTTAATTCAGCTACCCACGTATACAGCGCAATAAATGCCTGTGTAAAAAAATTTATACGATAGGTAAGACATCACACAAGAACGGGAATGGAAAGGAAAGAGCGATAATCCTGGATAACATCGCAAGTAACGCCAAGAGCTTCAGAAAGAAGCCAAATATCAGTCATTTGTGCTTTCTCCCAGCATCTAACGCACATACGGCACTGATTACAGCACAACCAGTTATGAGCCAAGGTGAAAAATGGCACCATACTCCAGCGATAATAACGAGTGAGAACATAGCTGATACTATTGCATCTAATTTCATAATGAACCTGCAGTATAATGGACAGCGAGTCCCGGACACCTCGATTGTTCGGAACTCTATCTAATAATTAACTTCATTCGATAATAAATGAGCGTGTGAACGTAACTGTTCTGCTAAGCTCGCGCGCTCAATCTTACCTTCAACAATATTCTGAATCCATTTATATAAAGCATTGTCAAAAGGATTTGCACTATCTTCGATATCAAGAATAATCCCATTATTGCGAAGTAAAGCTACACACGTTAATACTGTCGTACGCTTATTGGCATCAGGGAAAATATGGTCTTTGGCAAGATGCGTAGCAAAGTCAGCAATTTGGTCAAAAATATCCGTATAATTATTTCGATCAGCTGGATACTCATCAAAAATAATCGCAAATGAAGAATACAAAACATTTTCAACACTGCCCTGAACTTCTTGCTTAACAGTAGCAAGTCCTTGGCTTGTATCAACAATCTCTCGTTGAATAGAACACACTATTTCTGCGAAGGCAATAATCTGTTCCTCATTCCAAACAAGAGCATCATACTGTCTCATGCGTCACCAAGAATACGCAAAGTATTCGGATACTGTTTTTTTACAGCATCTACAGCACTAATAAACGTATTTTTCTTAGCAGGATACGAAGTAACATCTGACGATTGCAGAATATTCTGTATAAGAATCGGCTTATTGTGCGAAGCGTCATACACATTGTGCCATGCACCTCCAGCACGATGAGCATAATTTACTAAATCAAACGAATTCATCCAAGCATATTTTTTAACAACAGTATCTACAATGCAATCAGCATACTGGCTGGTTTCGTGATTAGGCGCATTGAAAATACGATTTCGCCCAAACTGCTTAAACTCGTTATAAACACTAGGTTCTACAGGACCATATTCCCAAGCTTGAATCTCATCCGTAAATAACGGATGCTCAGGATTATTACGTAACGATTCTACTTGCGCAAAATATACCAGCTTATTCAAAGTGAGATTGGTTAATGCTAGCTTTTTTCCGTATCGATCAATAAAAATTGATGCTATATCTAAAGCTTTCATATTTAATCTCCTTTCAAAAAACTTATTACGCATGTACAAGTAAAATATACTCTACAGAATATCTCGTTAATATTACCATAAAAACACAAGATAAGACTATATTGAGTGCATTCACCTTGGCAGATCTTGCGCACCGCAATTGTGTAATACAGCCAGCATGTTTTGCTTTTCATCACGCGTTACAGTAAGCCCATACTTATATTTGACAGCAATTTGGCGAGCCACATATTCGCATCTAAATGATTTGTTAGAAGGAAGCCAGTACGCTGCAGAAGCAGATCCTTTTTCTTGATTTGCCGCGCCTTGCACAGCAAGTAAATTAAGCATATCGTTGCCAAATTTCAACCTTTTTGAAGCATTCCAATTCCAAGCCCCAGATTCCCAAGCGTTTTGCAAAGCAACAACGTGATCTATTTGCACCAAGGCGCTGGTTTTGCGGCCACGCACGAAATTAATATCCAATCCTGTGTACGGATCGTGAAGAAGCCCGGAGCGCACTTTGCACGAACCAGCGTACTTGTATTTTACATTTCGCAAATCGCGAGCTAAAACATCTTCTCTAACATCGCAACCGTTGCCATCTTCATCCGTAGTGCGATACCCAAATACTTGACGCTCGTAGCCTTTGTGATACGGTTTCGCTACACGAAGCTTTTTAAGCGCTTTAGCAGCATCTCCACTCGCCTCGTATTCACCAGTAATCTTGCCTACATTGTTACTAATCTTTGGCAAAAGCAAGCCGACAGCAACGCCAATTAGCACAGCAAGTATAATCATCCAAATAATTGCAGCTAACTGTCTTTTTGAAAGTTTACGCCGCTTGCGCATATACATACTATTTACCAGATGCTCCAGCCGCTGCAGCCGCCCTACCAGCCGCTTTGCCAGCCACTTTACCAGCTTTACCACTTGTTCTTACCATCGCAGGTATACGCTGCAAAACAACGTCAATAACTTGCTGAATCATAATCACAAGCAACACCATTGCCATAACAGCATATACAGTGCTCCATGCTGGAAGATTCGTTGGAACAGGATGAACAGTATTTGCCACAACCAACGCTGCAGCAGCAATACTTGCTAACGCCAAAGCTAGTATAAACGACGAAATACCTGCTATTTTACGCGCTAAACGCATGTCTTGTTGCGAAACTTTTTTCATTGAAGCAATCATTCGATTCACACAATGCTCACCTTGACGGAAAGCAAGAATCTCATCAATACCAAGCTCAATATCGTTCACTTCGCACTCAACATCATTCTTTTCATAACGAAGCTTATTTACAACATGCTTTGAGCGAATAAGCAAGTATCTAGGCAGCACGAACACAATAATCACGCATGCTGCAATCGCAATATAAGATAAGTTTTTATTGAAATAGTAAAGCACAACAATTAGTGGAATAACAGCGCAAACCATTCCAACATTCATACTTATATGAGCCTTATGCCAACGCTCGTTATGCATGTCTAAACCTGCAAAAGAAATCACAAGAGTAAAAGCTCTAATAGCCATGCATAAAACAGCAACCATAACACATTGTTGCATTACAAAACCAAAGATTGGCCTGCCAGCAACAGCAAACATTGCAGAAACAATAGTTACAGGAATACACACTGTTGCCGCAAGATTAAGTGCTGTAATAAACGTGGAAAGAATAGCAAAAATAGCGCGCTTAAACTTGGAAATGTTGCGCTTGCTTGATTCGGAAATAATAGCAGAAATAGGTGCGATATTTTTTATTTGTGCACCTGCTTGCACACCTGCCTGCGCACTTGCTTGAGAGCTTGCTTGCGATTTTTGAATTTCGCCTGACTTATTATCCAAAATATGCTTATAAACTTCCACGGTAACTTTAGTATCCGCAGAAGTTAGTCCCGCATCGTTAGGCATTAAAACTATTACGGTTGCAGAGCGCGCAACTCTACGCAAAATCTTAATAATTTTTTCGGCTTCTGACTCGCTAATATCTTGCGCACAATAGTCGAAAATATAAACAGGAGTGTGACGAAGTAAAGCGCGTGCAAGAATAATTCGACGAATAATATCTTCCGGATTGTATGCTGAATCAGGATTATTTAGCAAACGATCAATAGGAATATCTAATCCGTCATAATCTGCATAAACAACGCCGTCTACTCTAGCAGCTCGCAAAGCATCCCACATAGCAGTAGTTGTGGCATTTGGAGCAGCAAGAAGTAAGTTTTCGCGCAAAGTCATGGAAAACAGGTGACTTTTTTCGCTAACAACAGTAACAATATCTGCAAGAGCGCCGTAAGTAGCATCGTTTAAAGAAAGATACGAAGAATTGCCGCCTTCCCCAAAAGTATCAAGCGAAACAAACGGAGAATTATCATCTTCCTGAACTTCGTAACGATCGCTATAAGACAGCAATACGTCAGCGTTTTTGTTAAACCCAGTTCCAGAAAGCATGTATGCGTGCATAGCAGACTGATATTTGCTTGGAACTACTTGAAGCTCACCAGAGCGCGCAACTATAGATAAACACTCAAACTCGTTATTGTTACTACCATTGCATTTAATATCGCAGCGCATGCGCAGAGCAATATTCGTGGAACCATCTGGCAAAGATAATGTTGAACCGTCGTCACTAAAAGATATTGGAGCGTTAGAATCTGTTACAGTGCGCAATAAAGATTCAACGTGCTTCATTCCAAGCACAGCGTCACGAATAACATGCATATA
Source organism: Gardnerella sp. Marseille-Q9691 (assembly GCF_046507715.1). Lineage (NCBI taxonomy): Bacteria > Bacillati > Actinomycetota > Actinomycetes > Bifidobacteriales > Bifidobacteriaceae > Gardnerella > Gardnerella sp. Marseille-Q9691. The sequence continues at coordinate 692,627 of NZ_JBKFXI010000001.1, forward strand.
CTTGCTAACAGCTCTAAACGGCTGAACACTAAGCATTAACAAAGGCATTGTTAGCAGCGCTGCAGCAAGACCCACGCCTTTTACGCTAGATAACCAAACTGTAGCAACAATCGCTATTGAGGCAATAACGTAAGAGCACAACGCACTAACGCAACGCCAATATGCAGAACGCATAAGCAAAACTAGCACAAGAGACGCAATATTAAACATTGCAGATATAGCGCAAATGCCAGCAATAGCAGGATTTACCGTGCATAGCACAGCAGAAATAACTACTGGAATAGGAATAGCTGCAACGATTTGAGGCACAAGAACGGCAATAAAACGCTGGATTGCAGAAATATCGTCATTTACTGAAAAATTTACAAAATCTCCAGTTTCTTCAATATTTGCGGATCTTAAAGATAGCATTGCGTGAAGCATTTTTGGGCGCAAACGCATTGCAACACGCGACTCAATATCTGTTTGCATAGTCGAAGACCAGTGAAAAGCCGCGTATTTTATAAGAATAATAGCAACTAAAGCAATAGTATACGAAGTAAATTCAACAGAACTCATTAAAGAAGTTCCAACTGAACGAACTGGGCGAAGAACCGGAGAAAGCATTCCAACACAAATGTAAGCAAATGCAATATTCATAAGATAAGAAATCGCGAGGCACGCCGACCTTAAAGCAACTAAATGCTTAATGCCTGGAACGAACGCAAAACAGCGATTTATCATCTCCTGATCCTTTTCTTCATTACGAATACTCATTGCAAATTTTTCCCAAAACAAGTTCCCCCACCGCTTTTAAGATTACGCTTTACACACACCATCAACACGCCGACTAGCGCTAAATTATGTTGATTTTAAGCCATTTTGAGGCTTTGAAAATCGCTCAAAAAGAAAGCGTTTAACATTTGCATAGATTTGGCAAGAACAATCGACACTTATTAAAACTTGTTTATAAATTCACTTGTTTATAAATTCACTTGTTTACAAATTCCAAGACAGTCTGTGCAAATCGCTAGGACCTACTTCTTTAATTGCGTTTCGATGAGCTAGAGAACCGTAGCCTTTATTATGCGCCCAATCGTAGGCTTCGTATTGCGGTTTTTTAGATAACGTCACCATAAGATTATCTCTTGTAACTTTTGCCAAAACTGCAGCAGCCGCAACACTTGCACACTGGCGGTCTGCCTTCACAAGCGTATGCACTTTTACAGGAAGCGGCACAAATGGTGCGTCAAAAGTGTTGGCAACTTTATCAATGTAGTCGCATGGACCATCCAATATTGCTGCAATACGAGTGTCTTCTTTTTTACTTATTTGAATATCTTCCTCGACTTTTGCGATTGCTTTCAAAGCCGCAACGCCAAGCGCATAACTAATACCCCACTCATCTATTTCTTTATTAGTACAAGATCCAACAGCCCAAGAAGTACACCATTTTTGAAGAGGATTAAATAAGTCTTCTCGACGACGCTCAGTAAGTAATTTAGAATCGGCTAAACCTTCAGGAATTGTTTGCGCTTCGATTTGATTTTTACAAATAGCGGCAGCTCCAACCATTACCGGACCTGCAAGAGATCCGCGGCCAACTTCATCTAGGCCAATAACCCAATCGTATCCTTCGCAAAGCAAACTTTTTTCATTATTAAGAGATGGTATAAGAGGTATTTTAGAAGATTCTTTCGGCATAATTAAGACTTTACTTGCATAAGTTTAATTTATAAGTTTAATTAGCAGATCTGCTTGGCACATCGTCAAAAGCATCGTGATGCTCATCCAAAAAACCAACTCGATCCAAAGGCCACGTGCGGAACACTGCAACGCCCTCGATTTTAGAAATCGGCACCAAACCATCGTCGCCATCGTTACGATGGTAGCGGGAATCTGCAGAATTAGCGCGATTATCTCCAAGAACAAAAACATGCCCAGCTTTAACCTTTACCTTAAAAGGAAAAGCACTTGGATCTACACCAGGACGAATATAAGCAGATTCGTGAACAGGAACACCGTTAACAGTAACAGGCTCCCCCGCTCCCTTACATTCAACAGTATCGCCAGGCAAACCAATAAGACGCTTAATCAAATCCTTGCCAACTAGACCGTTAGAAGACTCTCCACTTAACCAATGAGCAGGATCTTCAAAAACTACAATATCTCCTCGATGCAAAGGAAATACGCTAGGAGTTAGCTTTGACGTAACAACATAATCACCAATGTGAATAGTGTCGAGCATAGAGCCAGAAGGAATAGTATACGCGCCAAGCAAAAACAGGCGAATAATTAACACTACAAAAACTGGAATACCAAACCAAACTAAAGCGTCTTTAAGAGAAAAATGATCGCCGTTTTTTTGATTGCGAGCATGAGCAAAACGCTTGATATTTCGGCTCTCTTTACTATTTTTTTTGTTTTTTCTATTTTTCCAAAAACCACCAAAGCCGGAAGGCTCATAACCTTCCGGCTCAGGTGGAACCGGTGAAGGATCTACGCCATGACCCGCTACCGCGACGATATGAGTATCGCTAATTTGCGTGCCATCAGACATAATTTAATCCTTCACTTTAAGGTTGATTTACTTAGCAGCGCTGTTATCACGACGCTCGGCAATACGAGCAGCCTTACCACGCAAAGCGCGCAAGTAGTAAAGCTTAGCGCGACGAACGCGACCGCTACGAACCAGCTTAATCGAATCGATAGCTGGGGAATGAAGTGGGAAACGACGCTCAACACCAGTGCCGAAGCTCACCTTACGCACAACGAAAGTTTCACGCACGCCAGCACCCTTACGAGCAATCACCACGCCGGTGAAGGTCTGAATACGAGTGTTGTTACCTTCCTGAATCTTAACGTTAACGTCAACAGTATCGCCAGGACGGAAAGCTGGGATTTCCTCAGCTGCCTTAAGATGCTTAGCATCAAATGCTTCTACAGCATTTACCATAATATTCCTCCATCGCCGCCGCATACCGACGCATAGTAAGCGTTAGCAGCAAATGCGCTACGCAATTTTCCCCAAAAAGTTCGCTTTTTAGGGGGCTTTCGATCCGCGCAATCTTAAATAAGAAGCGACTAGACCTAAAGATAAAAGAACTATGCGGCATCCTTTTATCGAAAGCATACAAGTATCAAATTTATGCACAATAATGGACATTATTAATGAGCAGTATTGCACACTATTTCAAGCTATTTCAGCGTGCAACACCGTCCAAAGGAGCAGTTTCAACAGTACGAGTCAACTCGTCATCGTCGGCATCGTAATCAAACAACTCGCCGTAACGACCCCAGCTAATCGCAATATCAAACTGTTGACGAGCAAGCGCATCCGTATGCTTACTGCGCAGCAAATCCAAAATCAACTCGCCGCGAAGCTTACCGTTGCGGTTACGACTCAAAGCCTGATCAATTGCGTGAACAAGAGGAGCATGCTCAATAGCTAGTCGCGCAAACACTTGCTTACTGTGCAAAATGTCGGCGTTATGCCATTCTTCTCCAGCAGAAGTAATAGTAATATGGCCGTTTTCTGCTGTGAGAAGATTAAGCATTGTGCCAGCATCAACAAGCGGGAACAAATCGTCGATTTCAAACGACAAGTCTGCTGCCAAATCAGCCAAATCAATTCCGTCTGGATTTTCTGAAATAACATCAAGCAAACCTGCCATACCGCCTGGGGTTGCGTTTGGAAGCAAACGAACAGACACAGGCTCTGCCTTTACTTCTCCAGACTCAGCTTCATCTTCGCTTTGCTTGTCTTCGTCTTCATCGTCATGATGACGCTGAATAAGCATATCTGCAATTGCTGCAGCTTCATCATCTTCAGCATCCTCAGTATCTGCAGATTGAGTTTGGTTCTGCAAATCATTAGACTGTGAACTCTCCTGCTCAGAAGCACTTTCTGGAGCAGAACCGGTCAAAATAGCGTATAGATTATCGACCATAGCCTCAAATTCAGCACTGTGCTTATCTCGAGGACGAGGCAAATCAACCTGAACATCTGCAATTAAATGACCCGGATGCGAGCCTAAAACAACCACGCGGTCAGCCATTTGCACAGCTTCTTCAATATTGTGCGTAACAATAAGCACAGACTTAATATCGCGCTCCTCGCTAGACCAAAGCTTAAGAACTTCCTGACGCAAGTTTTCTGCAGTAAGAACATCGAGTGCAGAGAACGGCTCATCCATAAAAAGAGCATCCGGTCGCAAAACCAACGCACGCGCAATACCTACGCGCTGACGCATGCCGCCGGAAAGCTCCTTTGGGTAAGCGGTTTCAAAGCCGTCCAAACCGATTGCGTCAATTGCAGCGAGCGCAAGCTCAGTGCGCTTTTCTTTGCTAACACCTCTAGCTCGCAAACCAAGTTCCACATTGTCTTGCACGGTAAGCCACGGCATAAGAGCGAAGGTTTGAAATACGATTGCAACCCCCGGGTTTGGGCCAGTAAGCTCTCGGCCACGATACGTTACTGTTCCTTCCGTAGGCTGCACAAGGCCTGCCATTGTGCGAAGGAAGGTTGATTTTCCAGCACCAGAACGTCCCAAAATTGCTACGATTTCACCTTCGCGAAGAGTGAAAGAAATATCGTGCAAAACATGCTGAGTTGTGCCGCTGTCGGAAGTGAAGCTTTGACTGATGTGCTTTGCGTCGATAATATCGCTTGTAATTGAGGATTGCGCTGTTTTTGCATTGCTTTTCAAAGTATTCATAATTTTGCCAATCTGTTTTATAAAATTTGTTATTTTAGCTGATTCAATTAGTTGATTTAATTAGTTTGCTTAATTCAGCTAGTTCAATACGTAGCGTTTTTCGGAAATACGTTGCAGAGGCGACCAGAATAGTCGATTACTTAAAACAACAATTAAGCTCATAACAGTTACGCCAACTAAAGTGCGGGCAGTATCTCCCATAGTAGTTGCGTTGGTAATATAAGCACCCAAGCCTGCAGTAGACATACGATGCTTACCGTATTCAACAATTTCCGAAACAATCGAAGCGTTCCAAGCGCCGCCTGCAGCTGTAATACCACCGGTGCACCAAGAACCAAAAATAGACGGCAAAATAAGCGTCTTCCAACGCAAAACGCGAGCCAGCCTAAAGCTGCGCGTCATTTCACGCAAATCATCTGGAATAGCACTAGCGCCAGCAATAACATTGAAAAGAATGTACCATTGCGTGCCAAGAGCCATCAAAATAATACTTCCCCAACCCAAGTCAATATGCCAAGCCATAAACAAAGCCATTGCAAATGGGAATATAAAGTTCGCTGGGAAGCTTGCAAGAATTTGCACAATAGGCTGCATAATTCTAGAAATCTTTGGATTCATGCCAATTAAAACACCAACTGGAACCCAAATAAGCGAGCTAACAAAAATCAAAACAGCAACTCGCACAAAAGTAATTCCACCAAGCATGCCTGCTGTAATAAACTCTTGCAATCCTGCAGTTGTATGCACAAAGTAAAGCATGTGCACCACACCTGCTGCAACAATAAGGAACATTAAAACGTTAAACGCCCAGTCACCAAACTTGCGCTGCGAAGCTCTATGAGGCCACTTAGCTCCTGTGCGACCAAGCGGACGAGTAATCTTTTCTAACCACTCTCTAATTGGCAAGAAAAGCTTGCTAATAACCTCATCGGCGTGAGAATGACGAATAAGCGTCAAAATAGCGCTGTGACGCTCATTGTCCGAAGCGCTCTGCGTAATGCGGAAACGCTCAGCCCATGCAGTAAGCGGCTTCCACAAGAAGAAGTCAAGCGCCAAAACAACCACAACCATAGAAGCAATAGCCCACCAAATATTCCCGAGCTTATTATCTGCAGCAGATTGCGCAACAAAGCTACCGATACCAGGAAGAGCGTAAGTGTGGTTATTTACGGAAATCATTTCCGAAGCGGTAAGGAAGAACCATCCGCCACCAACAGACATCATGCAATTCCAAAGCAGCGGAATCATTGCGTTTGGCATATCTAACACCCAGAAGCGCTGCCAATGCGTAAGTTGCAGGCTACGAACCGCCTCGTCCAACTCCTTCGGCTCGCTGAGCAACGAACGGTGGAAGGAAAAAGTCATATTCCATGCTTGGCTTGTAAAAATAGCGAAAATCGAAGCCGCTTCAACGCCGAGCATCGATCCAGGGAAAATCACCAACCAAATGGTAACAGTCGCCGAAAGGAAGCCCAGAATTGGCACAGACTGCAAAATATCCAAAAGCGGAATAAGCACCTTGCCGAGTCTTCGACTTCGAGCTGCAAGAGAGCCATAAACAATAGTAAAAATAAGAGATGCCACTAGCGCAAGAAGCATACGAAATACTGAGCGCAAAGTGTAGTAAGGAAGATTAATTAAGTCGGTAGACACTTTAGAAGGAATACCGCTTGGGCCAATCGGCTGATTTATGCGCTGAATAAGGAAAGCAGTTACGCCAAAAACAGCAATAATGCCTACGCACACAATAATATCGGACCAGAAGCGAGTGTTCTCGTCAACCTGTGCGCCTGCGCCTTCCTTGCGCGAAGTTGTGAATACGGTCATAATAAAGTCCTCTGATAGGAGCTAAAGGTTTATTTGCCTTTACTTATATTTTCTTAAATCTTTTTCAGATTTAGTTGCAGATCTATTCTTAGATCTATTTTCAGATTGATTTATGTAGCCGTATCACCATTGATTGCTTTTTAGGCTCAAAAAATTGCAGCTTACTTTTTATTTTTGCAAGTTTCCAAGTAAGTTTTGCAGATTTCGTAAGTTTTATTTTTGCAATCTTTGCAACCTAAATGCGGTGATTGCCGGCTTCATATATTCAGGAGGAACGTCCGAACTACTACTGCCAATAGTGTCAGAACCTTCACTCGTAGTGCGAGTACTAGAATTATGACTGTTACTGTCATGTTTCACGGCAAATCACCTCCTTAACGCCGTGCTAATTATAAATAACGATTAAACCTGTGTCAAGGCACGCTACGCGCAGAGGAATCTTAAACAAAGCTATTTATTCTGTAATAAACAAAGCTTGTAATTCAGGCAACAAAGCTCGCAAAGCGTGGCCGCGGTGAGAAATACTATTCTTCTCTTCCTGAGTAAGCTCAGCGCTAGTTAAACCTTCCATTTGAACGCCGTTACGAATAGGCTGCTCGTCTGGAACAAAAATAGGATCGTAACCAAAACCGTTGTTTCCACGCTCTTCGCGAAGAAGATGACCAATCATCTCCCCCATTCTAACCGTTTCAAAACCGTGAGTGTGCAGCATAACACTGCCTTCAGGAACTTCGCTACAAGCATCTGGAATAGCAAGAGCAGCAGCACAACGAAAACGCGCTGTTAAGAATCGATCCGGAATATCCGAAAGCTGCTTAAGAAGAAGAGCATTATTAGCTTTATCGTCACCATGAACTCCGCTCCAACGAGCAGACAAAATTCCAGGAGCGCCGCCCAAAATATCAACAATAATACCGGAATCATCCGCAATAGCAGGCAAGCCAGTTCTTGAAGCAACATCTCTAGCTTTAAGCAACGCATTCTGCTCAAAAGTAACTCCGGTTTCCACAGGATCGGGCAAACCAAGAGAACCAGCAGTAATCAGTTCAAACCTATCTGCTAGTTGAGCTAACTGTTCAGCTAAAATACGCTTAATTTCAACGAGTTTTCCCTCATTATGTGTTGCCACAACAAGTTTCACGCCCGCTCTCCTTCAATCTGTTTACTATTTGGCTAAAGCAGCTTTTTGCGCTTTCTGCAGCTCACGATTACCTTTTGTTGCTAAATCAAGCAAAGTATTTAATTCGTCGCGATTAAACGGACGATGCTCAGCAGTTCCCTGAATTTCAATAAACGTGCCAGAACCAGTCATAGCAACGTTCATATCTGTCATAGCCTGACTGTCTTCAACATAAGGCAAATCAAGCATAGGCGTGCCATTAATAACGCCAACCGAAACTGCCGAAACAGCATCTTTAAGAACGCTTGCAGCGGAACGAATATGACCATTCTTTTCCGCCCAATTAAGCGCATCTACCAATGCTACGTAAGCTCCAGTTACGGAAGCTGTGCGAGTTCCGCCATCTGCCTGTAAAACATCGCAGTCGATTTGAATCTGGCACTCGCCCATTGCTTTCATATCGACAACTCCGCGCAAGCAGCGACCAATAAGACGGCTAATTTCATGCGTGCGACCGCCAATTTTTCCGCGCACAGATTCGCGGTCGGTACGCTCAGCAGTAGCTCGAGGAAGCATAGAATATTCGGCAGTTACCCAGCCTAAGCCGGAATCCCTGCGCCAACGAGGAACACCAACAGTAAAAGTTGCAGTGCACATAACGCGCGTATTTCCGCACTCAATAAGCACAGAGCCTTCAGGAACGTCAGTAAATTTACGCGTAATTCGCACAGGGCGAAGCTCGTCAACTTCACGACCGTCTACGCGAATTGGTTTTACAGATTCCAGCATATCCTTGATTTGAGCCATAACTCACAAATTTAGCACGTGGCTGTTATCTTCTAATCACTGCAGCTGCTCAGAAAGTTCCATCCACTCTTCTTCAAGATCGCTAGTTTCTTGCGCATTCTGCTGCAATTCTTCGTTAAGAGCTTGAAGACCAACGAAGTCGCTCGGATCGTGAGAAGCCATTTGAGATTCAATATTGGATTTTTGATCTTCAAGTTTTGCAAGTTTTCGCTCAATTGCTGCCACGCGTCTTGTGGCATCATGGTAGGCTTTACCAGTAAGTTTCGGCGCACTTACTGAAGACGCACTTACTGTACTTTCTGCAGCACTAGCAGCACTTTCAGCACTTTTCGCACTTGCTGAATTTATTCCGCTACTTCCGTTACCATTTTGCACTTTTGTAGAATTAATATTATTTTCGTGCTCGCGTTGCAATTTTTCTACAATCTGCAAATACTCGTCTACACCGCCAGGAAGATGACGAATTTTGCCGTCAATAAGCGCAAACTGCTGATCGGTTACGCGCTCAAGCAAGTAGCGATCGTGCGAAACTACAATAAGCGTGCCAGGCCACGTGTCAAGCAAATCTTCCATAACAGCCAGCATGTCGGTATCTAAATCATTACCAGGCTCGTCCATAATCAGCACATTTGGCTCGTTTAGAAGAATCAAAAGCAGTTGCATGCGTCGCTTTTGACCGCCCGAAAGATCCGCAATCGGCGTCATAAGCTGCTCAGGCTTAAAACCAAGACGCTCCATAAGCTGACCGGGAGTAACTTCTTTCCCGTCAATAATGTAGCTCGGTTTATAGCGGCTTAAAACTTCCTTAACCTTATATTTTCCAAGCTTTTCAAGCTCTTCAAGGCGCTGCGAAAGCACAGCAAATTTTACAGTTTTGCCAATGTTTACGCGTCCAATCGTAGGTTTTAGCGAGCCGTCAATAATGCTTAATAGCGTTGATTTTCCGGCACCGTTTGCGCCAACAATTCCAAAACGATCTCCAGGGCCGATTAGCCATGTTGCATCGTCGAGAATCATGCGGCCGGTAATAGTTTTTCGTTCTGCTGCAGCAGTTTCCGGATTTTCTTCAGAAAGATTTTCTTGATTTTCGTCGACTGCAATCGTAACGCTTCCTACGTGAGTTGGTTGCGCAAAAGCAGATTCTACAATGTCAACTTTATTTGATTTTTCTGAAGTAGCAGCACTTTCTGCAATATCCGGATCAATATTTTTTAGCTGATTAGCATCGTCAAAAATTTGCGTAACATCAATCAAATCAACAACTTGCTTGCCAAGACGAGAAGTTGCCATTTTCTTCAATTCCAAAGTATCACGCATTGGAGGCACGTCTGCAATAAGCTCGCGAGCCTGCTTTACATGGAACTTCTGCTTAGTTGAACGCGCACGAGCACCCCTAGAAAGCCACGCCAACTCTTTTCTTGCCAAATTTCTGCGACGCTCCTCGCGCACATCCGCCTGACGCTCGCGCTCAACTCGCTGAAGCATGTACGCACTGTAGCCGCCTTCAAACGGATCTATTACGCCGTCGTGAACTTCCCACATAGATGTGCAAACTTCATCTAAAAACCAGCGATCGTGAGTAACAATCAAAAGCGCGCCCTGGCCGTCCTGCCAGCGGTGAAGAAGATGCTCTGCAAGCCAGTGAATTGTTACAACGTCCAAATGGTTCGTAGGCTCGTCTAAAGCCAAAATATCCCAGTCGTGAAGAAGCAATCTTGCCAAATCCGCGCGCCTACGCTGACCGCCGGAAAGCGTACCAACTTTTGCTTCCAAATTGATTCCGCCAAGAAGAGCTTCTACGATTTCGCGCGAGCGCGGGTCTGCAGCCCACTCGTAATCCTCGCGATTTTCCAAAGCAGCCTTACGCACAGTTGCGTTGTCATCTAAAGGATCGCGCTGGTCTAGCATGCCAAAAGTAAGCCCTCCACGCTTAGTTACGCGACCGGAATCAGGCTTAATATGCCCAGAAAGCAGACGAAGAAGCGTCGACTTTCCGTCACCATTTTTACCAACAATACCGATTCTGTCGCCTTCAAAAACACCTTGAGTTACATCAGTAAAAATCGTTTTTGTAGCAAACTCTAGCGAAACTCGTTCTAATCCCAAATCATACGTAGGCATAATGCACAAATATAGCTGCAGACTTCTACGAACAGATTTAATCTAACTTGATCTAGAAGCGTGCGTGTTGGCAATGTGGACTATACTAGTGCTGTTATGAAGACTCAAAATAATCAAGAAAATCAGCACGATACGAAGAGTGCGCATAAAGCAAGTGGAGTTTTAAGATTAGACGACGGCGAGGCCCGCGCTGGGGATCCAACTCAGGAGCTTTTAGACGCTTTAGGCACAACTATTTCTCCGGATCTTTTGGTAGAAGCGCTTACGCACCGCTCGTTTTCGCACGAGCATCCAGGTACTAGAAATTATGAGCGACTTGAGTTTTTAGGAGATGCTGTTTTAGAGCTCGTGTCTACAGAAACGCTATTTTCTGCACATCCAGATATGACTGAAGGTCAACTTGCGAAGATGCGAGCGAAAGCTGTGTCTGAATGGGCGCTTTCTGCTGTTGCGCGCGAAAAGCTGCATGTTGGGCCGTATATTTTACTCGGTCGCGGCGAAATGGAGCAGGGCGGAAATAATAAGGATTCGATTCTTTGCGATATTGTTGAGGCGCTTATTGGCGCAACTTTTGTTGAACACGGTATTGATGAAGCGCGCGCTGTGGTGCATCGTTTGATTGATGACACTTTGGCGGAAGTTTTGACCGAAGGTCCAGCACTTGATTGGAAGACTTCACTTACGGTTAAGGCGCACGATATGGGATTGGAAGATCCGGAGTATCGTATGGCTGTTTCTGGGCCTGAATATGCTCCAGTTTTTGAGGCGCGAGCAGTTCTTGCACACAAGGACGGCGACGAAGTTCTTGGAGTTGGAAGCGGATCTAGCAAACGTAAAGCGCAACTTGCTGCTGCTGAAGTCGCTTGGCACGCGCTCGACGCGCGCGCGAATTCCACTAACGAGTGAATGCTCCAAACACGAGGTGATGCTCTCACAAATGGAGCACAGAGCAACAATAAACCCTCCAAATGCGAGAAACTTTCCTCACGTTTGGAGCGCCACACCAGACCAAACCCTCCAAACACGAGATAAAATTCCCACGTTTGGAGCGCCACACCAGACCAAACCCTCCAAATGCGGGGAATCTGTCTAGCGTTTGGAGCGCTGCGAGATAAGCAACACCCACCCCTCACAGCCACAATACGCAAGAAAAAGAAAAACCCTGCCACCCGTCGATGGCAGGGTTTTTCAGTACAACCTAGTTGTTGTGCGCCGAGCGAATAGCTTCGCGGTACACACGACCGCGGAAGGTTCCGCAGGATGGGCAAGCCATGTGTGGGAATGCCTCAGAACCGCAGTTCGGGCAAGTCACAGTCTGCACGGCAGACGCCTTCCAATTAGCGCGACGCGAATGCGTATTAGCACGCGAGGTCTTGTATTTAGGCAGTGCCATAGTTTTTCCTCTATTTCGTTCAAACGATTGAGCTTAAGCGTTCTGTATATTACAGCACGCACCGTACAATTGCGTAATTTGCTCGCAATCTAGCGCGACATAAACTACTCACGCGCGTAAAATTAATGCCGTTTTTCAGCCTCCTCAAGCTGCGCTTTTAATCCTTCCAAAGCTGCGAATCGAATATCCATAACATCGTGGTGATGCTCCGGATGCTCGTTAAGATTTTCGCCACACTGCGGGCAAAGTCCGCGGCAATCTGGCTCGCACAACGGCTGCAAAGGCAGCTCGCTTACCATCGTGTCGCGAATAAGCGCCTCAATATCAGCAAAATCGCCGCCGCCGACCAGCGGATACACGTTTCCTGACTCGTCATTATCTTCCCAAATTTGAGATTCGTCTTCGTCAACATCTTTGCGGTTCTTGCGATTATCCGCATGTTGCGAGCGCTCATCTACATAAGGGAAGAAAACGCACACATCTACTTTCCAATCACGACGAAGCGGCATCAAGCAGCGCGTGCACTCGGCGTGCACTGGAGCTGTAATACTTCCCTGGAACATTAGGCCGTCAACAACAGCATCAAAGTCACCATCAACATGCACATCACTGCCTGGCTTTACACCAATAACATAATCTCCAATACCTTCCGGAGCTGGAAATACGCGGTGCACAGCCATGCTGCTACCAGCGCGCGCAGCCATTTGCGCTACTGGAATCGCCCATGGTGATTGGGAAGGATGCGAAGTCATTTAATCATTCCTTTCTTCTTCGTCATTATTATCGTATAAAGATTCTTTAATCTCGTCTTGTGCTCTCTTTGCAGCCCTACGTCGCTCTTCTAGCACTCTGCGACCAGCTTGCACGTCTTGTTCCAACTTATCGAGCTGAGTCTTTAAGCCTTCCATAACATTCGCGCAATACTGATCTGCACCCTGAGTGAGCTTGTCTGACTTAGCTTGAGCAGTATCGAGAATATCGCGAGCTTTCTGCTTTGCCAAAGCTGTAACGTTTTCTTGACCTGCCAAGAATTGCGCACGCTCCTGAGCTTCTTCAATAATTTCTGCAGACTGAGACTGAGCAGAAGAAACAATGGAATTTGCTTGAGCCTGCGCCGTGCGTAAGCGTCGTTCCGCTTCACGCATTAATGCAGAGGCGCGTTCCAACTGAACTGGAAGCATATCTTTCAAACGAGCTAACTGATCAACAAATTCGTCGCGATCAATTTTTACCATTCCAGCAGCAAATAGCACGTTTTTTGCTTCCGAAAGCGTTGTTTCCATGGCGTCAATAATGTCGTAAACAGTAGTAAATTCTGCACGACTCTTTGAACGCACTTCGTCACTTACTTTAGTTGTTTGCGCAGCTAAAGGAGCTTCATCTTCTTCAAAATCTATTGCACCGCCGTCTTCGCGCTCTCGCAAATCCGGTAGAGGGAAAGCAGAAAATGCAGATGCTGCAGAAGCTTTTTTGCTACTTTTGTCTTTTTGACTTGCTTTATCTGCTGTAATGTCACGAACTTCATTCGCATCAGAAACATTTCCAACTGCTGCAACAGATGAAGTTTCTGTGTTGTCTGCATCTAAATCAACTAATAAATCACCTTTAGGAAGATTCTGCTCTTCAGATGCTGTTGTGTTTATAACCTCATCTTGTGCATCTTCTTCGTCGGCAAGAATAGGATGAAGCGGCAGTTTTGCATTATTTTCAGCGTGATTTTCCTCTGCTTGCTCGCTTGCGATGCTTGCTAATCCAGAGGTTTCACTGTTAAGTTCATCTTTATTTGTCATTTCTACTCTCCTGTCTCAATTGTTCAGCGTAACTGAATTATTGCTTTGATCTGAAGCTTGTTCAGCAAAAAGCTTTTGTAATAAGGGTATTACGTTATCTGGAACCATGCCAGTAACATTTCCTCCGTGACGCGCAACGTCTTTAACTACGGAGCTTGAAACATGTTCAAGTATTGGATCTGCCGGCAAGAAAAGCGTTTCAATTCCAGCTAATTTGCGATTTACTAGAGCCATTCCAAGTTCGGCTTCATAGTCGCCGTTTTGACGCAAGCCTTTGACGATTGCCGTTGCGCCTACTTTTTTGCAATAGTCGGTAATTAAGCCTGTTGTTGAGGAGACAACTATTTTTCCTGCGTTACTGCAGGAACAAGTATCAGCGCTAGTATCAGCGCAATTACTATGCGTATTACGCAAATTTTTCACAGCTTCGCGAATAATCTGCACACGCTCAGACTCTGAAAACAACGGCGTTTTTGCAGCGTTCACCGCAACAAGCACGTGTACTTCATCAAATAGATGCGTACAGCGTTGTATTACGTCTAAATGGCCGGCAGTGACTGGATCATACGAGCCGGGGCACACAGCTATAGTCATGCTTTTAGATTATCACCCACATAGCTCATAGTGAAACGCATGGCACAATAGAGTGCGAAAGTTTTCGTGCGTTTGTTGCAATAATGCTTTATGCTAGTTAATACCGACGTTTGATTAAATTAGATTAGATTTAGTCAGGCATGATTATAGAAAGGGATGCGCAATGCTTTCAACGTTATTAGCAGATAGCACACTTAATGCAATTATGGAAGCCGATTCGCAATCCTCTAATCCAGATTCCGGTTCAGGTACATCTACTTCTGTACTTGAGCGTCCGGAAGTAGATGAAGATGCTCGTTTAGACGACGGTGGAAATGCAGACCGATTTGCACACTACGTTTCTAAAGATCGCGTTGAAGAGTCGCGCTTAACAGGGCGACCGGTAGTCGCGTTATGCGGAAAAGTGTGGATTCCTCGCCACGAAGCAAACGACTATCCGGTATGCCCTGAATGCAAGCGCATTTATGACGAAATGGGCAAGCTCAATTTCTAACAAGCAGCGCTACTAGTAAACGCTACTAAGTTTCTAGTAAGCGCTACTAGTAAACGCTGCCACTAAGCTGCTTTTTGCCAATGCGCAATTTATAAAACGCGTACTTCAGTTGGGATTGCAGGGTCTCCACGCATCAAACTTTGCGCAGCCAACGGCAATCGTCTCAAAGCAGAAGCGCAATAATCTTGAGCGCGCATAATCGCATCATGACCCATAAATTGTTCGTCAGCTTCACCGTCAACCATGTAATCAACCAGCAGATTCTCCCACGAATCCTCAGGCTTAAACTGAGCGAGCGCAACTTCCGAACCGGAAATCACGCGTTCGCAATCTGCCACACCGCAAGAATCGCTGCTGTAATCGTATGAACGATACGCCAACTTTCGCCCAGGCACAGTCGCCTTATTCTTAGACCTCTTAGCAACAGGCTGCATAACGCCATCAGCACCCTCGCGCTCAGTAAGCTTATAAACCATTGCGCAAGTTGGAGCGCCGGAGCCTGTTACAAGCATTGTGCCAATTCCGTAAGAATCCACAGGAGCGGTTTGCAAGGAAGCCAAAGCATACTCGTCCAAATCGTTAGTAACTGTAATCTTCGTGTTTTTAGCACCCAACTCGTCGAGCTGATTTCTTACGCGACGAGCCAAAGCGCACAAATCTCCAGAATCAATACGAATTCCACCAAGATCAGGGCCCGCAACTTCCACAGCTGTCTTTACAGCTTCCTCAATATTGTATGTGTCAACAAGAAGCGTAGTGCCCTTGCCAAGAGCGGCAATTTGAGAAGTAAAAGCGTCGCGCTCAGTGTCGTGAACAAGAGTAAAGCAGTGAGCTGCGGTTCCAATTGCCTTCAATCCGTAAAGTTTTGCAGCAAGCAGGTTTGCAGTTCCCTTAAAACCACCAATAACCGCGGCTCTAGATGCAGCAACTGCAGAATATTCGTTCGTGCGACGGCCGCCCATATCCATGCAAGGACGACCTGCGGAGGCTGAAACCATACGTGCTGCGGCAGAAGCGACCGCGCAATCGTAATTAAGCACAGAAAGAAGCACAGTTTCAAGCAAAGTGCACTCACCAAAAGTGCCTTCTACCTGCAAAATTGGCGAATTCGGGAAGAACATCTCCCCTTCGCGATAACCGGAAATTTTACCGTGGAATCGGAAATTTTCCAGCCATTTAATAGTTTCGGCACTAACAATTTTACGATCACTTAAGAAACGCAAATCATCTTCCGAAAGATGGAATTTTTGCAGCTCTTCCAAAATGCGACCCGTTCCGGCAACAACGCCGTAGCGACGACCCTGAGGCAAGTGGCGCGTAAAAATTTCAAAAACGCACTTGCGATTTGCAGTGCCGTCCTTAAGAGCAGCGTCAAGCATAGTGTATTCATACATGTCCGTCATAAGAGCAGATGAAATCTCAGCCATGATATTCCTTTCGTAACGAACAAAATAAAAACAGCTAGGTAATAGATAATAGTAGATATGAATCTAATTGGATTACTAAAGCTAAATCTAAAACCAAATCGCAATAATTGTATCGCTAACTAAAGAGCCGACGCACGAAATGCAACTTCTCAAAGTCACTCTGAGTATAAAGAAGCATTTATAATAGCAATTATGCTTAATAAGACTTTGAACGAAGAGACAACAAAACTTAGTAAAGCCGCGGAAAACTTGCGCTTATACAACACTGCTTCACACAAAACAAGCGCGTTTAAGCCTGCAAAACCTGGGCAAGTTGGCATGTATGTTTGCGGCGCTACAGTGCAAAGCTCGCCGCATATTGGTCATATTCGCGCGGCAATTGCTTTTGACGTAGTACGCCGATGGATGCTGCGCTTAGGATACAAAGTTACGTTCGTTAGAAACGTCACAGATATTGACGACAAAATCATGAAAAAAGCTAGCGAAGCCGGACAAACTTGGTGGGAGCGCGCATACATTTATGAGCGCGAATTTACTGAAGCTTACAACACTTTGGGAGTTTTGCCGCCAACTGTTGAGCCGCGCGCTACCGGCCATATTACGGATATGGTTGAGCTGATTGAGCGCTTAATTGAGCGCGGTCACGCATATGTTATTAATGACAGCGCCGGAAATCCTACTGGAAACGTCTATTTTGACGTGCCAAGCTGGGAGCATTACGGCGAGCTTACGCACCAAAATCAAAATCGTAATGAAATTGATGGTGACGAAGCTTCCGCAATTGCAGACGAAAAAGGCCCAAGTGTTGACTCAGCAGGAAACGATATTTACAACCCAACCGACCCTGCCGACGCATCCCCAGACAAGCACGATCCTAGAGATTTTGCGCTTTGGAAAGCACCTTGCGATTTCGACCAGCCGGATGCGCGCTGGAAAACACCTTTTGGCGAAGGACGCCCAGGTTGGCATATTGAATGCTCAGCTATGAGCCACCGCTATCTTGGCGACGATTTTGATATTCACGGCGGCGGATTAGATTTGCGATTCCCACATCACGAAAACGAGATGGCACAAACGCGTGCTGCAGGCTGGAAAAGCGCAAATGTGTGGATGCATTCCGCGTGGGTTACAGCCAAGGGTGAAAAAATGTCTAAATCTTTAGGAAATGGCCTCTCCGTACCAGTTGTTTTAGCGAATAATTCAGCTTGGGTTGTGCGTTACGCACTTGGAGCCGTGCAATACCGCGCAATGTTGGAATGGTCTGACCAGGCTTTAGTAGAAGCAAAATCTGCTTACGATCGCATTACAAACTTCCTTGAGCGAGCTGGCAGATTGCTTGAAAATACGCCGACGCGAGAAGAAGTGCAATCTGTAGATGCAGACTTGCTTCCGGAAGATTTTACGCGCGCAATGAACGACGATATTAACGTCTCTGGCGCAAACGCGGCAATCTTCACAGCAATCCGTCAAGGTAACGCAATTCTTGACGACTGCGCACAAGCACAAAACAGTAGCACGCAAAAACTGCTATATACAGCCGTTTTACAAGTGCGCGCTATGCTAGACGCGCTTGGATTGGATCCTTATGCAGATCCTTGGACTTCTAACGCAAATAAATCTTCTGCAACCGGAGCAAACGGAGAAAGCAGTAAGGAATGCGCAGCTTTGGACGCTTTAATCGCTTTGCAGCTTCAGGCTAGAGCAGATGCTAGAAAGGCAAAAGATTTTTCTACAGCAGACGCAATTAGAGATGCGCTGAATAACGCCGGAATCGTAATTGAAGACGGCGCTAAAGGATCTTCGTGGCATTTGCAGTAAGAAAGCAACCACACAGCTACACAACGTTAGTAACAGCGGGTAGAATAGGAAAATTATGGCAGCATTTAGTTCGTTAACAGACCGCCTTTCTAGTGCTTTCAAGCATTTGCGTAGTAAAGGCAAGCTTTCAGAATCGGATATTGACGGCACAATCCGCGAGATTCGCCGTGCGCTTCTTGACGCCGACGTTGCTCTCGAAGTTGTACGCTCCTTTACAGCGCAGATTCGCGAGCGCGCTCTTGGCGAAGAAGTGTCTAAAGCGCTTAACCCTGCTCAGCAAGTTGTGAAAATTGTTAACGACGAGTTGACTAAAGTGCTTGGCTCTGGAGTTGATAGGCCACTTAATTTTGCGAAATACCCGCCTACTGTGATTATGCTTGCAGGTTTGCAAGGCGCTGGTAAGACTACTCTTGCCGGAAAACTTGGCTACTGGCTTAAAGATTCCGGCCACACTCCTTTGCTTGTGGCTGCGGATTTGCAACGTCCTAACGCTGTTACGCAGCTGCAGGTTGTTGGCGAGCGCGCTGGAGTTCCTGTTTTTGCGCCGGAAAAGGGCGTGCAAAATGGCGGAAACGCAATTTCTTTGCCATGGTTTACTAAAGGCGACCCTGTTAAAGTTGCACGCGATTCTATTGATTATGCACGCGAAAAAATGTACGACACGGTGATTATTGATACCGCAGGTCGTTTGGGCGTGGATGAGGATTTGATGAAGCAGGCTCGCAATATTCGCGACGCTGTAAATCCTCAAGAAGTGCTGTTTGTTATTGACGCAATGATTGGTCAGGACGCTGTTCGCACGGCTCAGGCTTTTAACGACGGCGTAAACTTTACCGGCGTTGTGCTCTCTAAGCTCGATGGCGACGCTCGAGGCGGTGCTGCACTTTCGGTTGCAAGCGTTACCGGCAAGCCGATTTTATTCGCTTCTACAGGCGAAGGTTTGAAGGATTTTGAGATTTTCCATCCGGATCGAATGGCTTCACGCATACTCGATATGGGCGATATTTTAACGCTTATTGAGCACGCTCAGAAGCAGTTCGACGAGGAAGAATCACGTAAGGCTGCCGAAAAGATTGCTGAAGGAAGCTTTGGTTTAGACGACTTTTTGGAGCAGCTTCAGCAAGTTCGTAAGCTTGGTTCAATGAAGAAGCTTTTGGGAATGATGCCAGGAATGGCCGCTCACCGCCAGGAGCTTGAACAGTTTGACGATAAGGAAATTGACCGCACTGAAGCAATTATTCGCTCTATGACTCCTCAAGAGCGTAGAGATACGAAGATTATTGATGGATCTCGCCGCGCGCGAATTGCGGCTGGTGCTGGCGTAAGCGTTTCTAAGGTTAACGCGCTTTTGCAGCGCTTTGAGCAGGCTGCCAAGATGATGAAGCGTATGAGTGGCGGCGCTGGAATGCCTGGAATGGGCGGTATTCCTGGATTTGGCGGACCTGGAGGAAAGTCGAAGCGCAAAGATAAGAAGTCGAAGAAGAAGGGCGGAAAGTCCGGTAATCCAATGCGTCGCGAGGCCGAAGAGCGCGCGTTGCGCGAGAGGCTTTCGGGAGAATCTTCTGGAAGCGGCAGTAACGACGTTGCTGGCTCCGCTTTCGCAAAGCAGCAGCCAAATCCGCAGAATCTTCCTGAAGGCTTACAAGAGCTTATGAATTCTGAAAATTCGAATCAAGATAATCAACTTCCACCTAACTTCGGCGGAGGATTAGCCGGATTATTTGGAAAATAAGCGATTACTCGTAAAAATAAGCGACTATTCGGAAGATGAGTTTTGTATTAGCGATTCTGTGGGTTATATTTGCGGCGCTTCTTTGCTGGCAGCTGCTTCGGTGGCTGCCTGCTGGCGCGGATAAATATAACCCACTTCCGTATATTATTGCGCTTCTTCCGCTTTCGACTTATGTTGTAGTGGCGCTGCTTTTCTTCAGTATTTTCGCTACAGAATGGCAAGTGCTGTACGCATCTAAAAATCCGCAATCGTATAATTTCGCTCAAGCTTACACATATTTATGCATTGCTTACGCGGTACTATTTTTGATTTCACTTAAGTCGTATACGCCGTACTGGTTTGGAAGGTTTAGAAGATTTAGAAGCGCACGGAAACAAACTCCGGAAAATTACACGGCAAATGTGGTCAGATTAGGCCAAAACGACAACAAACGCCGGGAAAAGCAGCATCAAGAAATCCGCGTAATGACTCTTAACTGCAGATACGGAAAAGCGAATGCTGCTCAAATAATCGAAACCGCAAAAAAATATCACATAAATACGTTACTTTTGCAGGAATTAAGCGAATCTTTAGTAAAAAATCTTGAAAAACTAGGTATTTACGAAATTTTTCCAACTTCTTGCGTAGGTAGCAAAAGCGAGCACAATAACGGTGGATTCAACGCGATTTTTACACAATATTCCGCGATTTCTACTTGCAATAATGCTGTAAAAATTGAAGCTGCAAGCGTTCCTAGCGCTACAACTTACTTAGATTTTGGAGATGCAGAAAACGTTTGCGTTAAGTTTGCTTCCGCGCATCCAAAGTCGCCAATGCGAGGATGTTCTGCTTGGAGTGAGGGAATCCGCGCGCTGGCAAAAGTTGGTAATGCTGCAGAAACTACAGAAACTGCGGAAACTTGCGAATTATCTACCCTCACAATTCTTACAGGCGATCTTAATTCCTCAATCGACCACCCAAGTTTTCGTTCTCTTTTAAAATCCGGATTTTTAGACGCTTCTATTTGCCTTGGAAAACGCCTAAAAACTTGGCCTACCTGGCTTAAATGGCCAAATCTTACTCTTGATCACGTTCTATTTTGCGCAAAAAACTTGCACGCCAAAGCCGTGTGGCAAAAAAACGCCGTAATAGACGGCACTGATCACCTTGCATACATCGCATCAATCGCCCTATATTCGCTGGAATGAAAACGTCCAAGCGCGCAGGCATAATGGATAAGTTATTCGCGTGAATCGGCGCCCTCTTCCCGACCACGTGAGGAACATGTGGAAGCTCGCAAGGAGTGCCCCACACCCGAACGAAATTCCACGACTCTAGTTATAAGGAGAGCCATTTTGGCAACCAAGATTCGTCTTAAGCGACTCGGCAAGAAGTTCTATGCCTTCTACCGCGTAGTCATTTCTGATTCGCGCAACAAGCGCAACGGCAAGTCCATTGAAGAGATCGGCGTTTACGATCCAAACAAGCAGCCATCTATGATTCAGATCGATTCTGAGCGCGCACAGTACTGGCTTGGCGTTGGCGCACAGCCAACCGAACCAGTGTTGAAGCTCTTAAAGATCACCGGTGACTGGCAGAAGTTCAAGGGTCTTGACGGCGCTGAAGGTACTTTGAAGACTTCCGAAGCTGGCCCAGATGCACAGGCTCGCGTTGAGGCTGTTGAAGCTGAAGCTCAGAAGTTGAAGGCCGCTAAGTCTGAAGCCGCTGCAAAGGCAAAGGCTGCAGCAGAAGCTGCTGCAAACGAAGCTGAAGAAGCTCCGGCTGAAGCACCAGCAGAGGCCGCTGAAGCTGCCGAAGCCGAGGAAAAGGCTGAGTAATCATGCTGGCTCAAGCTGTGGAACATCTCATTAAAAACATCGTGGATTTTCCAGATGATGTGTCGGTGCGTTCTCACGAAAACGCTCGCGGCGAACTGCTGCGCGTGCGCGTGAATCCTGAAGACATTGGCCGTGTAATCGGCCGAAACGGTCGTACTGCTAATGCTATTCGCATTGTTGTGCAAGCCTTAAGCAATCACAATGTGCGCGTAGACATTATGGACGTACGTAAGTGAGATGAACGTGGCCTTAGACCAACAATCTTTTGACAACCCTCAGCAAAGTCGTAATGACCTGCTGAGGGTTTGTCGTATCGGCAAAGCCCAAGGTTTAAAAGGCGAAGTAACTGTACAAGTCTTTACCGACGAACCTTACGAACGTTTCGAGCCTGGAAACATGTTATGCACTGCCGACGGCGAGCACGAGTTTGTTATTGAGCGCGCACGAACTTTTAAAAACCGCTGGATTCTGCTGTTTGAAGAATCACAAAATCGCAACGACGCTGAAGCTCTTAATGGCTTGGAATTGTATGCGCCTGCAGAAGATTCGCAAGAACTTGCTGCCGAAAATGCTTGGTATATTAAGGATTTGGTCGGTTTACAAGCGCGGCTTTGCGAGGAAAATCAGCTGGGGATGCAGGCTTGCACTATTGGAAAAGTTGTGGATGTGCTCGACGGTGCGCAATCTTTGCTAAAAATCCGCTTAAATAATCCGGTTGACAACGATAATAAGACTGCGCTTGTGCCATTTGTTGAGGCGCTTGTGCCGGAGGTTGACGTTGATGAAGGGTATTTGACTATTGACCCTCCAGGCGGCTTAATTCCAGGGCTTTCGTAGTTTTCGTAGTAGAGTGCATTATGATGGACATCGATATTGTTTCCGTATTTCCCGAGTATTTTCAAATGCTCGATTTAAGTCTGCTTGGCAAGGCGCAAAATAACGGCCTTCTGCAGATTCGCGCACACAATTTGCGAAAGTGGACTCACGATGTGCATCAGTCAGTTGACGATACTCCTGTTGGCGGCGGCGCCGGGATGGTTATGAAGCCGGAAGTTTGGGCTGAATGCTTAGACGAGCTGCTAAATTTGCAAAATGTGCAAAGTGCGCAAGCGCAAGATACACAAGCACAAGATACACAAGATTTACCAATTCTTATTTTCCCAAACCCTTCTGCCCCACTATTTACGCAAAAAGATGCAACGGAATTAAGTCACGCTAATCATTTGCTATTTGGATGCGGCCGCTACGAAGGCTACGACGCTAGAATTCCGGAATATTACCGCGCAAAAGGCATCGACGTGCGCGAATATTCGATTGGTGACTACGTGCTTAACGGCGGCGAAGTGGCAGTAAGCGTTATGCTTGAGGCGATTACGCGCTTAATCCCTGGATTTATGGGAAATCCTGAGTCGATTGTTGAAGAGTCTTATACTGGTTCGGACGCGCTGTTGGAGCATCATCAGTACACGCGGCCGACTACTTGGCGCGGTATAAGCGTTCCGGAAGTATTGACTTCCGGCAATCATGCGAAGGTAGACAGATTCCGCCGAGACGAAGCGATTTCGCGTACTAGCGAGATCCGTCCGGATTTAATTGAGCGACTTGACTGCCGCGCGCTAGATAAAGCGGATCGAAAAACGCTGATGGCTCTCGGATGGGAAGTTTCCGGAGAGCACCCTCGCAAAACCTTATGAAAAATAAGATTAGTCGCGAGAAGGCTGAATAAACAAAACAGCAGTTTCGCCGTAATTGCGCGTGTCAAACAGCTCCCAACCCTCAGGAACCGTGGGAGCGACGCTACGCGCACTGCGCTCAAGCACAATAAGCGTGTCTGCCGCAACACTAGCAACGCCGCTAGAAATCATCGAAGCCAATAAACTTTCACAATCCGAAGTTTCGTAAGCATAAGGCGGATCAATAAAAATCAGCTCGAACGCTTCCCCACTATAATCTGCAACGAACTGCTCCGCGCGCTTTCGAATCACCCTCATAGAAAGCGCAGAATCCCAAGATTTTGAACTCTGCAAGGTCTTCGCCGTACGAAGTATAAGAGATGCAGCCTGAGCGTTCGCTTCAACCGAAATCAGCTCGCGCGCGCCTCTAGATAGTGCCTCAACTCCTAACGCACCTGTGCCGGCGAATAAATCAAGAACGCGAGCATTGTGCATAACATCCCACGAATCAAGCCTGGAAAATATGGCTTCTTTCGTGCGATCTGTGGTCGGCCGTGTGCAAGATTGCGCCGAAGTAAGTGGCAAAGATTTGAAACGTCCCGCAATAATATGCATACTTCTAGCTTAGCTGTAACCTCAAACGCAAACAAATGCCGCGCATTTTCCTGCAAATGTTCCTGTAGCTTTGCAGTATTGCTCTGCTTACGTTGAGTATTTATTGCTTAAAGAACACTAGCATCATTGCTACTGCACGCATCACACCAGGCACACATACCACACACCAACCCACAGTTTGTTTTGCGACTTTAGTGTACGAATACCAGTGTGGTAGAGATTTAAGATTTTTCGCACTGAGAAAATATTAAAGCAACTAGTTGCACCCACCCGCAGCTTAATTTTTCGACTTTAGTTGCACTTAGTAAACCACGCACTTTTCGTAACTTTCTGCACGAGTCTATGAGTTTTGTGTTGACGGTTAGCGTGTTGAGAGGCTGGAAAAATTGTGTTCAGTGCTAAAAGAGGACTGAGGAAGCAACATTGTTAAACGATAGGCGAACACAATAGAATGCTTTAACAGTTAAAGCGACGAAGGACGGGACGCACGCAAACACAAATTTTCTAGCCTCGTCAAAACCAGAGAACAAAATCAGTTACAAAACTCATAGACGATACTAAAGAATATCGAAAATAAAACTCGCGCCACAGTCTAATCGCTCAGAAAGTCGTCACGCAACAACAAACGCCGGAGAAAATTCCCCGGCGTTTGCAGTCAAAAACAACACTACTTAACTTACTTATTTACTTCTTCAGGATTCGGGATTAAGAAGGAGCAAGCAAACGCAAGTGCAAGCAACACAATGCCCGCAACCATAGAAGCCATGTATCCGCCTGTTGCACCATTAGTTCCTGCAACATTCGTCATCACAGCGTAAAGAATTGCAAAACTCAAGCCTGCACCCAAGTTAAACGCACCAGCATTCATGCCTGGCAAGTAGCCTGGATTATCTTTTGGAGAAAGCACAATACCAAGTCCGTTAAGCATAATGTTGGCAATACCAGCGTAGCTTACGCCCATAGCGAGCGAAAGCACCACAAGAGCCCACACAGAAGGAACTCCAGCAACATAAATGCCAAAAAGCACACCAACCATGCTCAACAAAATTCCCACGCGAAGCACCAAACGGTATCCAAACTTTGCGGCCAAAATACCGGCAATAGGTCCAAACAGGAATCCAATAATTGCGTAAGGTGTAAGAGTTGCAAAGCTCACAACATCAGCACCCAAATGCGCACCAGCCTTCGCATCCTGCGCAAGCTGCGGCACAACGCCGTTCATCAAAGCGAATACGCCAGTCATCGTCAAAAGCGTGGAAAGAAGCAAGCCCCACGTACGACGCTGCTTCATGTAATGCGTAGAAACAAGCGGAGCTGCGCTATTGCCCTCAATCTTCCAGAACACAACGAAGAACACAACAGCCACAACCACAAGTCCTGCAATCATAGTCAAGTTTGCGGAAGCAAGCTTATCAATCTCATTAATTGCAAGATATGCTGCCAAGAACGCAATACCAAGAGTTATAACGCCCAGCCAGTCCATTCGCGGCGTTTCTTCAGCGTGAGATTCATCCGCTGCAAGCACAACCATAACAACTGCAACAACAGCAATACCTGCCATGGTCCAGAATACGGAACGGAATCCATAATTGCCAGCAAGCCATCCGCCAAGAAGGGCGTCAACGCCTGCAATACCGCCGTTTACGGAAGTTAAGATTGCCATCAATCTTGCGTAACGTTTTTCTTCAGCAACGCGAACGCGCAGCATAATCAAGCACATTGGAACCACAGGGCCAGACGCACCTTGCAAAATACGGCCAATCATCAAAATGTTAACGTCTGGAGCAAGAGCTGAAACAACGCAGCCTAAAATCGTAGAAATTAAAATGCCAATAAGCACCTTTTTACGACCAACTAAATCAGCTAATCGCGGCAAAAACAGAGAGAACAAAGCTGCTGCAGTGAAGAATACAGTTTGAGTTAAGCCGATTTGCGTATCGGTTGTGTGAAGCTCTTTTGTCATCGTTGCCAATGCTGGAGACAGCATTGAAGCGTTGAGTTGGAATGCAAAAATTGCCACAAGAAGCGCAGTCATTAGCGCTATGATTGAGCGGCCGCCTTTATCTAACATGGAAGGCGCTGGAGATGAAACCTCAGTCATAATAACCTCGTATCAAAATTTGATAATACTTGGAAAATATCCGCAATAATTCTAGTACAATTAGCCAATACGCTTAAGCGCGTCTACAATCAAATCCCAGAATTTATTGAAATCAAGTTTCGTAGCAACCTGAGTATGGCACTCGTCAGCCGAAGGCTCAGGTCCGCGCAAATCCGCAACTGTCATACCAAGCGTCAAATCACCCTTAATTTCAACGTCAAGCGGGCAGCGACGAGTTTGAACAACACTGTGGTCAATCAAATACGCAATAGTGCAAGGATCGTGCACAGGCGGATCAATAAAGTCCTGATTATTCTGGTATGCCTTGCGGAAGAAGTCCATCAAACCGCTGGCAAACGCGGCAAGAGGCGTGCCGACTGCGTCAATCTTTGCTTGAGCTTCCGGCGTGCAAAGAGCCTGATGAGTTAAATCAAGGCCAACCATTGTAATAGGCCATGCCTCATTAAACACAACGTGTGCAGCTTCCGGATCAGTCTTAATATTAAACTCCGCAACCGCGCTCCAATTTCCAACGTGGTAGCCGCCGCCCATAAGCACGACTTCCTTAACGCGGCTAACAATTCTAGGCTCCATGCGCACAGCCATAGCAATATTCGTAAGCGGGCCGGTTGGAACGAGAGTAATTGTGCCTGGCTCGTGGCTCATAATCGTGTCAACGATCCAATTTACAGCGTGACCTTCGTCCAATGGGCGCGTCGGTTCCGGAAGAGTTACGCCGTCCAAGCCAGTTTCGCCGTGGACTGCAGCCGCAACTTCCAGCGGACGAATCATAGGACGATCGCAGCCTGCGTGCACAGGAATATTCGTAGCATGTGCCATTTCCAGCGTTGCGCGCGCATTATACGTGACTTTTTCGAGACTTTGGTTTCCGCCAACAGTTGTTACGCCAATCAAATCGATATTCGGATTGCCAAGTGCTAACAAAATAGCCATGGCATCATCATGACCAGGATCGCAATCCAGGATTATGGAAGTCATTATTACTCCTTTGTAAGCTGATTCATTTTTAAGTGCAATGCTATAAGTCACATACATTTTTAAGTGCGACACTAAAATCGCATAACATTTGTTTATACAAGTAAACAAATGACCATAAACAAGTATAGCAGGCCGACGCTTTATTGCAATAAGATTTCTGAACAGTACAAAAGCGGCATGAAAAAAGGGCCTCTAGCGATTTGCTAGAAGCCCCGTTCGCGGATGAGGCGAGATTCGAACTCGCGGTAGGTTTCCCTACAACGGTTTTCAAGACCGTCTCCTTAGACCGCTCGGACACCCATCCAATCTGTGCGCAAACGCAACTAATACGCTCTTAACGCACAGGGGTTAAGCATATCATTACGCGTGGAACGCGACTCTCACGCTTCCCACTTCGTAGGTTCAATAACTTCCTTACCGCCCATATAAGCCTGCATTGCCTTTGGAATATCAATCGAACCATCTTCATGCTGATGATTTTCCAAAATAGCCACAAGCCAGCGCGTAGTAGCCAAAGTGCCGTTCAAAGTGCTTACTGGACGAGTTCCGCCATCTTCCATGCGTTCGCGCACATTCAAGCGACGAGCCTGATACTCGGTGCAGTTAGAAGTAGAGGTAAGCTCACGGTAGCGACCCTGCGTTGGAACCCAAGCTTCGCAATCAAACTTGCGAGCCGCAGAAGAACCAAGATCGCCTGCAGCAGTATCGATAATGCGGTAAGGCACTTCCACCTTAGCGAGCATTTCCTGCTCCATACCAAGCAACTTTTGATGCTCGGCGCGAGAATCTTCCTGCTTGCAGTAGACGAACATTTCAACCTTGTCGAACTGATGCACGCGAATAATTCCGGAAGTATCCTTTCCAGCAGCGCCAGCTTCACGACGGTAGCAGCTCGACCATCCGCAATAACGCAAAGCACCATTGCTTAAGTCAAGAATCTCATCCTCATGCATACCAGCCAAAGCAACTTCGGAAGTACCAACCAAATACTGATCATCTGGCTCGCGCAAACGGTAAATCTCATCCGCGTGAGAATTCAAGAAGCCAGTTCCGCGCATAACTTCTGGGCGCACCAAAGTTGGCGTAATTGCAAGCGTAAAGCCGTGCTCCTCTGCTTGATCTACAGCCATAGTAAGCATTGCGATTTGCAAACGAGCCACAGCACCGCGCAAGAAGTAGAAGCGAGAACCTGCGACCTTTACGCCACGACGCATATCAATGCCAGCAACGCCTGTACCAAGAGTTAAATGATCCTTTGGCTCAAAGCCTTCAGCTGCAAAATCGCGAGGCGTTCCAACCTTATTAACGACCACGTAGTCGTCTTCGCCACCTTCTGGAGCCTCATCTTCAACGATGTTGGAAAGCTTCCACATTGCGGTTGTGTAGTCGGCAGTAGCTTTTTCGGATTCAGCCTTGTATTCAGCCACCTTTTGAGCCAATTCCTTAGTTTCGGCAATAAGCGCGGCTTTTTCTTCCGCAGGAGCAGACGCAACCTTCTTACCAATCGCCTTCTGCTCAGCGCGAGCAGCTTCAAAAGCCTTAAGAGCATCACGGCGCAAATCGTCATTGCGCAACACTTCATCGACTAGTTCAACAGACTCGCCACGCTTGCGCTGCGATTCCTTAACTACGTCGGCATGTTCACGAATAAATTGAATATCAAGCATGCAACCTAGCCTAGTGCCGCAAGGCGACAGATAAATATATAGATAAGTATGCACATAAATATACACATAAATATGCAAACAAATATGCAGATAAATATATGGGGTATACTTATACAAACGGACTAAAGATAGGAGAAAAAATGGCAGTTATTCACGCAAGCCAGGAAGATTTCATGTCTATTGTTGAGTCTAACGAAATTGTTTTCGTTGACTTTTGGGCAACATGGTGCGGTCCGTGCCGTTCGTTTGGTCCAATTTTTGAATCCGTAAGCAATAATCATCCAGATATTGCTTTTGTTAAAATCGACATTGACGAAAATCAGCAAATAGCCGAAGAAGCAGAAATTCATTCTATTCCAACTATTCAGGTCATAAAAAATGGCGGATTGGTTTGGAATCACCAAGGTGCTATAACTGCTAACGATTTAGAGTTGGTAGTTTCAAAAGCAAAAGAACTTGTGACGGACGACGATTCCGAAGACTAAAATTCATAAACGTTGAAATAACGCCCTTCTCTTTACGTGCTACTAGAATATTAATAACTTTGGTTATTTGCCAACTTGGTTATTCGCATTCAGGCACTCGATTGTGTTATTTGCTTTGATTGCGTTTACTCAACAAAGGGAGATTTATGGCCACCAGTCACCGAAATCATACTGTTACGCTTAGTTCGCTCAGTTTACGTCAGTGGGCTAAGTTTGGTGCGATTATTGTGAGCTCCGTAGCTTTGGTGACACTAGGCTTTACTTCCCGCGGCTTTTACACTTCATCTAAAGAGCATGCAGCACCTGTAACTTCGTATTCTGCAACTGATTCCACGCAAGTTTCTCGTGGCGCTGCTCGAGATGTTTTCACTAAAGGCGCAACTTCATATATAAACGTTGTTATCAACGGACATCATCGCACGATTTTAGGCACTAATTTTACCGACGTAAAATCAGTTTTGGACGCTGGCGATATTACTCTTGAACCGCACGATGTTGTAACGCCTTCACTTAACACAAAAGTTGACGAATCAACCGTTATTACAATTAATCGCGCCGGAGCAAAGCTCGAAACTTCCGACGATCCGATTGCTTTTAACGTTGTGAAAAAAGAAACAGCAGCTCTTCCAAAAGGTACTGAAAAAGTGCAAAGCCAGGGCGCTGACGGCGTTATGGAAACAGCAAAAATAGTTACGCGCGCAAAAGGTAAAGTTGTTTCTTCCAACATTTTCTCCTCCTACGTAAAGAAAGCTCCAAAAGACAAGGTTATTCTTATTGGAACTGGCGGCGCTTCGGCAAATCTTGGATTAGCTGCTTCTATTGGAACTACAGTTCCAGCTGGCGAAATGCAGCAATGGGCTCACGACTGGCTTATTTCCAACGGTTATAGCGAAGCAGACTTTACAGCTACAGTGTTCATTATTTCTCATGAATCAGGCTGGAGAGTAAATGCTATGAATCCTTCTGGCGCTTACGGTTTGCCTCAAGCTTTGCCGGGTGGAAAGATGGCTTCTGCGGGCGCTGACTGGGCCACGAATTATCAGACTCAGCTCCGCTGGTTCTGGAATTACTGCAACGGCCGCTACGGTTCTATTCAGGGAGCTTATCAGCACTGGCTTTCCTACCGCAGCTACTGATTTAGGCAATTTTAATTTTTAAATATAATTTGTGCCAAAACGCGTAAGTTTCGCAAGTAGGTGCAGCAAGTCGGTTCATTACGCTGACTACGCACGCTGACTGCGCACGCTTGTTTAGCGCGCTGATTTTACACATTGGTTTTACACGCTTTTAGCTTTTAGAAAAGAAAAGGATTTTATTGTGGCAATAGCAAATTGGCTATCTTTTGAAAGCCGTAATCTCAGCCATGCTTTGGCAGGAGAAGAAGCATACCGCAATAATCGTCTTACTAAACCTGCACTAATTTCCCTTGCAATTCTTACGTTTATTACCTTCATAGGCAATTTTGCGCAACTGCAACTTACGGCAGCTCTTCCAACAATCGTGCAAGAATTTGGCATAAGTGTTACAACAGGCCAGTGGCTAACCTCTATTTTCCAGCTGATTATGGCAATTATGGTGCCGCTTACAGCGTTCTTAACTCGCCGATTTTCAACGCGTCAAATTGTTATTACTTCCATGCTTCTTTTTACAATCGGCTCAGTTCTTGCGTGGCTAAGTAACGATTTTATGATGGCACTTATTGGCCGAACCCTAGAAGCGATTGGCACGGGCGTAATGTGGCCTGTTTTGCAAATAACCGTTTTCTCCGTATTCCCTGTTACTAGACGCGGCATGGCTATGGGTAGTGTCGGTATGGCAATGAGCATTGCTCCAGCAATCGGCCCTACTATTGGCGGATTGCAAACTGATATTAACGGATGGCGATCAATCTTTTGCTCTCTTACAATTATCGGCGTAATTTCAGTGATTTTATCGGTTCTTTTCCTGCATAATTTTGGCGAACACGACCCTAACGCTCACGCCGACTTCTTCTCGGTTGGTCTTTCGATTATTGGTTTTGGCGGACTTATGTTCGGCTTCACTAATATTGAAGGATGTGGAATTACACACCCACTTTCTTGGGTTCCTATGGTTGTTGGAGCTTTGGGAATTGCGTGGTTTGTTATAAGACAGTTGCGAGCGCAAAAGCGCGGTCACACTCCCCTTCTTGGACTTAGCGTACTCAAAAACCGCTACTTTATGATCGGCACAATTTGCGCATGCTTAACTTTCTTCGCTTTTAGCTCGATTATGGTGCTTATTCCGCTTTATATTCAGTCTGACCGCGGTTTTTCTGCCACTATGAGCGGCCTAATTCTACTTCCAGGTGCTTTTGGAATGGCGATTTCGCAATATTTTGGCGGACACATGCTGGATCGTTTTGGCGTTAGACCAGTTGCAATGGCAGGATCTATTATTCTGCTTTTTGGCACTGTAATGATGAGTCTTATTGACATGAATACGTGGATTTGGTGGATTTCTATTTGGCAATTCACGCGCCAAATTGGTATGGGATTCTTGCTTATGCCAATAACAACCTGGTCGCTTAATTGCTTGAAACCCGAAGAGCTTGGTGATGGATCGGCTGTAACTAATACTATGCGTCAGCTTTGGGGTGCGATTGGCGCTCCTGTGCTGGTAGTTACAATGACGGTTCTAACAACGTGGCATCGTACTGTTACTGGAAGCGGTCACGCAGCAGATGTTGCTGCCAACATTTTTGGCGTGCAGTGGACGCTACGCATTAGCGCGATTATTACCGCTGTTATGGCACTACTGGTCATTTTTGGTGTTAAAGGTGAAGGAGCAGGATCGGCTCATAATCTTGCGCGCAGGGCGATCAATCGAATGCGCGTAATGCATATTCCTCACGCAACAGAGCACCACGATGTTATGCACGATCACACGCATCATCAATACTAAATAGCGCGCAACTAAATAGCGCGCAGGCTACCAAAACTACTCACGGTTGGGTCGTTTTGGCCGGAATCTGCCGTAAAAGCAACATAAACGACTCAGCGTTGCGCTGTTTATGTCGACTTTCGTTTTAAGCACAGCATTTACTGCACAAATCCAAGATGATGCTGAGTCGCACCAGCTTCTTCGTTATCAAACTCCCCCGCATCTGCAGCATCAACTAGCGCGAGCGCAGCGTCCGCAAGATCCGGACGCAGAGCATCCAACCAGTGAATGCGCGCATCTCGCCCAAACCAGCCCATCTGCTTTCGCGCAAGCCTACGAGTCTTCTGCGCAATATCCTCAAAAGCCTCATCCTCGCTCCACACGCCATCCAAATAATCCATAATCTGCTGGTAGCCGAGAGCACGAGCTGCAGTCACACCTAATCTACCGCGAATTGCGCGCACTTCATTCACAAACCCATGTTCTCGCATCAGCTGTGTACGCAAATCCACGCGCTTGTCTAAATCCTCGCGTTTTAAATCTAAACCAATTTGTAGGCAATCAATCACGTATTTATAGCGCGGAAGCGTTGCAGAATAAGGCTTTCCGGTAAGCTCAATCACTTCAAGCGCACGGATAGTACGTCGCGGATTTCGCGCATCCATATGGGCCGCGGCAACAGGATCCTTCTTTTGCAACTCATCAAACAGAGCACCCGCACCCTCTTTGCGCTCGCGCTCTTCCAAAGCCGCGCGAATAGACGCATCCGTACCAGGGAATGTAATATCATCCACTGCAGCACGCGCATACAATCCCGAACCGCCAACTAAAATCGGCCTCACACCGCGCGACTGCAGCTCACGAATGCACTGTCGTGCAAGATCTTGAAAGCGCGCAACTGTCATAGTTTCCTCTGGATCGATAATATCCAGCAAATGATGCGGCACTTCCGCCTGCTCCTGAGCGCTCGCCTTCGCCGTACCAATATCCATGTAACGGTACATTTGATACGCATCTGCATTGATGATTTCAGCGCGCACGCCGCGTTCAGCTAGTTTTTTTGCCAGCGCAATACCAAGACCTGTTTTGCCGGAAGCTGTAGGGCCTACGATTGAAATCACTTTCGGCACGTGATTTTGCTTATTTTCCGCCACGTCACGCTCCTCAACTTACGCGCATACAAATCAGATTTATCTTAAATATTATAATCCCGAGGCTGCTGAAACGATTCTCACGCCCTGCTATTTGGGGCTTCTTCAGCTCGAGGAGCGCCGTTAATATCGCGGTGAATGCCCTGCATCTGCGCCTCAATATTCTGCAAGTTGCGCGCGCAATCAAGCAAAGTCTGCGAGTGCTCGGCCAACTTTGCATCCGGCAAACCGGCTTTATAGCGCAAAGCGTGTTCCAAACTAGCCCAATAATCCATTGCAATTGTGCGGAACTGCACTTCAACCGGCGTATAATGCGCGCCCGACGACAAGAACACAGGCACTGCGTAAATCACGTGCAAACTGCGGTATCCGTTCTGCTTAGGATTTTTAATATAATCCTTGACTCGCAGCACCTGAATGTCTGTTTGTTTAGAAAGGTACTGAGCTACGGAGTACACGTCGTCGCAATAATTGCAGATGACGCGAATGCCGGCAACGTCGAAAAGATTGTCGCGTATAGAGCGCGTGGAAATTTCCAGATTGCGGCGCTGCAGCTTTTCAAAAATAGAGTGAACTGACTTAAGGCGGCGCTCCATGTGGTGAATTGGGTCGTGTGAGAAGCGCACCTGGAATTCGCTGTCGAGAATCTCAAGCTTTGTGCTGATTTCGTACATTGCGCCTTCGTAAACTTGCATCATGTTTACGAATTCGTCAATTTGATCTTCCGGCAGCATTGGGGAGTTTGATTTGCCGCAGTTTGGGCAATTATGCGAAGCGTGCTCGTGTTCGTGCTGCTCGTGCGTATTTGTATTAGTGTTATTTTCAACGCCCTGCTCACTAATTGCTTCGTTGCTATGAAGGCGGGCGTACAATTCTGCTGCGTTTACGCGATTATGACGATCAAGTATCACGTCTTTCTATAATACTCGAGAAACTGCTAAACTGTAGGTTAATCTATAGTCTATTTGTGCAAAAGTACTAAATTACGTTACATTTTTAGCATTTTTTAAGATGCATCAGCTAAAATATTATGAGAACGTTGTCTTGACAGCGTTTTATTTCACAGCTGTTAAGGAGAAATTATGACAAACTTTACGCAAGATTATTACGGAGCGAGCGCTCCTGAAGTAATCGACACTAATGCTACTTACGCTTTTGAAAAAGCAAAAAGAATTTCTGTAGGTCGCACTTACGGCGAAATGACGATTGGTCTTGCTGTAACTGCACTAGTTGCAATGTTTACACAAACCAGTAATTTATTCTTGCAATTTATGCTTGCAACTCGCGGCTGGGGTTGGATTCTTCTAATTGGCGCGCAAATTATTATATCCGTTTTTATGGGCACTCGCATCATGAAAATGAGCACTACTACAGCGCGCGTTCTGTTTTATGCGTATTCGGCTCTAACCGGTTTTACGCTCAGCACTATTTTTATGGTATTTAGTATAGGCTCAATTGCACTAGTCTTTGCGTTAACTGCAGGATTCTTCCTTTGCTTGACTATGCTTGCGCTCACTACGAAGATGAATCTACTTAAAGCTGGGCCAATTCTTATGGTTGCGCTTATTGCGTTAATTATTACGCAAGTTATTTTGATGTTCGTCGCTCCTGGTGCAGGCGTATTGCGAATTGTTGCAGCTATTGGAATACTGATTTTTGCTGGCCTAACCGCTTACGATGCGCAAGCCACGCGCTCGCTTCTTGAGCAGTACGCAAATCAGCCAGAAATGGTTAAGAAGCTGTCGATTTTCTGCGCTTTCCAGCTTTATTTGGACTTTATTAACATGTTCATTTACTTGCTGCAGCTGCTTGGAAACAACAGAGATTAGTAGTTCTGATTTTCTAAACACAAAACCCTGCTGATTCGTCGGCAGGGTTTTTATTTATGTGTTCTACTCTCCAAACATGGGCGCGACGACCTGCCGAAGCGCTTAAAGCGTAGCGCGCGAAGGCAACTCGTAGCGGAAACTCGCTCAGATTGGAAGTCCAGTGGACTTCCAACGCGAGTTTCGTAAGCGAGCGCTTATAGCGCGAGCGTTTCCCCACATTTGGAGCGCCAAACAACCCCAAACCCTCCAAAAGCGCGATGAATTACCCACGTTTGGAGCGCCATACCCACCAAACCCTCCAAAAGCCGGAAAAATACACGGCAAATGTGGTCAGCCAAGGCAAAAACGACAACAAATGCCAGAGAATTTACCGGCAAATGTTTCCCAAACAGACAACCAGAGACCCTAACGCAGTACGCAATCTGCACTAATGTCCAATAATCTACAATCAGAGAACCTAACGCAGTAACCCATCTGCACCAGTGTCCAAAAATGGGCAAAATGAGACACTCGCGCAGAAAACAGGTCATCGCTCGCAATGCATCGCTCAAGCAGGTCGTCGCGCGAAACAACAAAAAGACCCCACGAGTTTCCTCGCGGGGTCTTTATTAAGCCTTAGCTAATACTTTCAGTTAAGAAAATACTAGGCAAGAATCTTGGTCACACGACCGGAACCAACGGTACGGCCACCTTCACGAACTGCGAAGGTCAAGCCCTCTTCCATTGCGATGGCCTGGATCAACTCAACAGTGAATGTTGCGTGATCGCCTGGCTGAACCATCTCAACGCCGTCTGGCAAGGTGATAACGCCGGTGACGTCGGTGGTGCGGAAGTAGAACTGTGGACGGTAGTTGGAGAAGAACGGCGAGTGACGGCCACCTTCGTCCTTGGTCAAGACGTAAACTTCGCCTTCGAACTTGGTGTGTGGGGTCACAGAACCTGGAGCAGCCACAACCTGGCCACGCTCAACGTCGGTACGGTTGATACCACGGAGAAGAAGACCAGTGTTATCGCCAGCTTCTGCCTCATCCATCTGCTTGTGGAAGGTCTCGATGGAGGTAACGGTGGTGGTCTGGGTTGGACGCAAGCCAACAATCTCCACTGGGGTGTTGATTGGGAGCTTACCACGCTCAACACGACCGGTAACCACGGTACCACGACCGGAGATGGTGAACACATCTTCGATTGGCATCAAGAATGGCTTGTCAAGATCGTGAGTTGGGGTTGGGATGTACTCGTCAACAGCCTTCATAAGTTCCTTGACGGTCTCTACCCACTTGTCGTGATCTGGAGCGTCATCGTGCAAAGCACCGTAAGCAGAGGTGCGGATGACTGGGCAGTCGCGATCGAAGCCGTTTTCTTCGAGGAGGTCACGGACCTCTTCTTCAACGAGGTCAATAAGCTCTGGGTCATCAACCATATCGCACTTGTTCAAAGCAACGAGGATCTTCGGGACACCGACCTGCTTTGCGAGCAAAACGTGCTCACGGGTCTGAGCCATAGGACCATCGGTAGCAGCAACCACGAGGATTGCGCCATCCATCTGAGCAGCACCGGTGATCATGTTCTTAACGTAATCAGCGTGGCCTGGAGCGTCCACGTGAGCGTAGTGACGCTCAGCGGTCTGATACTCGATGTGTGCGATGTTGATGGTAATACCGCGTTCCTTCTCTTCTGGAGCGGCATCAATCTGATCGAAGTCATACTGAGGGTTCAAATCAGGATATTCGCTGTGCAGCACCTTGGAGATAGCCGCGGTCAGAGTAGTCTTGCCGTGATCAACGTGACCAATGGTACCAATGTTGACATGCGGCTTAGTACGCTCGTACTTTTCCTTTGCCATGTGTTTGTCCTCCTGGACGTCTCGTAGTTTGCTTTACACGAATGTGTAAAGTCTTTCGCTACATATTTACTGGGTTTCTGGGTTAGGTGCCACTTCGGTGCCAGAACCCAGTCAACGTAGAAATTCTAGCGTTGACCGGGGACAGAAAACACCGAAGTAGCGTGCGCTTTATTCGCCGCGCTGAGCCTTAATAATCTCGTCCGAAACAGCCTTCGGGACCTCTGCGTAGGAGTCCATCTGCATGGTGAACATTGCGCGGCCCTGAGTCTTGGAACGAAGATCGCCGATGTAGCCGAACATTTCGCTCAGCGGCACCTTTGCGTCAATAACCTTAACGCCGGTTGCATCAGTCATAGACTGGATGTTACCGCGGCGAGAGTTCAAATCGCCCATGACATCGCCCATGTACTCTTCTGGAGTACGGACTTCGACTGCCATAATTGGTTCGAGAATTACCGGATTAGCTTTTGGTGCAGCTTCCTTGAAGCACATGGAACCTGCAATCTTGAAGGCCATTTCCGAAGAATCAACATCGTGAGTCTGACCGTCGGTGACGGTTGCCTTTACGCCCACAACTGGGAAGCCAGCCAACACGCCGGACTCCATAGCTTCCTGCACACCTGCGTCGATGGAAGGAATGAATTCCTTGGTAATGTGGCCGCCGGTAACTTCGTTGACGAACTGGTAAGTTTCGCCAGATTCTGTGTCGAGAGGCTCGAAGTTCATCAAAACCTTAGCGAACTGACCAGAACCACCGGTCTGCTTCTTGTGAGTGTATTCCTGGTTCATAACAGCCTTACGAATGGTTTCACGGTAAGCAACCTGTGGCTTACCAACATTCGCTTCGACCTTGAACTCGCGGCGCATACGATCAACGATAATGTCAAGCTGAAGCTCGCCCATACCGGAAATCAAAGTCTGGCCGGATTCCTCATCGGTCTTAACCTGGAAGGTAGGATCCTCGTCAGAAAGCTTAGCCAAAGCCAAGCTCATCTTTTCCTGATCAGCCTTCGTCTTTGGCTCCACAGCCACCTCGATAACAGGATCTGGGAAGGTCATGGATTCCAAGGAGATTGGGTTCTTTTCGTCGCACAAGGTATCACCAGTGCTGACGTTCTTCAAACCAACGAAGGTGTAGATGTTACCAGCTTCTGCGGAATCTACAGGATTTTCCTTATCAGCGTGCATCTGGAAGATCTTACCAACGCGTTCCTTCTTGGACTTCGTGGAATCGTACACAGAATCGCCTGGCTTAACTTCGCCAGAGTAAACGCGCACGAACACGAGCTTGCCGTAGAACGGATGGGTGGAAATCTTGAAGACCAAAGCTGCGAATGGATCGGTGTTCACTGGCTTGCGGTCAATTTCAACGGATTCGTCGCCTGGCTTGAAGCCCTTAATGGATGGAACATCCTCTGGGCTTGGAAGGAAGTCAACAACAGCATCCAGCATTGGCTGAACACCCTTATCCTTGAATGCAGAACCGCAGGTTACAGGGAAGGCCTTGCGTTCGATTGTAAGCTTACGAATACCAGCGCGCATTTCTTCTTCAGTAAGTTCGCCAGTTTCGAGATACTTCTCAACCAATTCGTCGTCAGCTTCAGCAACCTGATCCATGAGTTCAGCACGATACTCTTCTGCACGATCCTGCAAATCTGCAGGAATGTCAACGGTGTCGTAGTGAGCACCCATATCGTCCTTAACGTCATTCCAGACGTAAGCCTTCATACGAATCAAGTCAACAACGCCAGTGAAGTCGTTTTCAGCGCCGATTGGAAGCTGAATAACGAGTGGAGTTGCGCCGAGCTTCTCCTTGATGGTCTTGACGGAGTAGTAGAAATCAGCGCCAAGCTTATCCATCTTGTTGATGAAGCAAATACGTGGAACGCTGTACTTATCTGCCTGACGCCACACGGTTTCAGACTGAGGCTCCACGCCTTCCTTACCATCGAAGACTGCAACAGCACCGTCGAGAACACGAAGGGAACGTTCCACCTCAGCGGTGAAGTCCACGTGGCCTGGGGTATCGATGATGTTGATCTGATAGCGGTCATCAACGTCGTGAGTCTGACGCTTCCAGAAGCAGGTGGTTGCAGCAGACTGAATAGTAATACCGCGTTCCTGCTCCTGAGCCATGAAGTCCATGGTAGAAGCACCATCATGAGTTTCACCGATCTTGTAATTCTTACCAGTGTAGTAAAGAATACGTTCGGTTGTAGTAGTCTTACCAGCATCGATGTGCGCCATGATGCCGATGTTACGAACCATATTCAGGTCGTTAAGCACATCTTGTGCCATATTCTTATCCTTAGCTCTTTAAGATACCGATTATCTTGTGGATTACCAGCGATAGTGAGCAAAAGCCTTGTTTGCTTCTGCCATCTTGTGGGTATCCTCGCGGCGCTTCACGGAAGCACCCAAGCCATTGGAGGCATCGAGAATTTCGTTGGCCAAACGCTCAGCCATTGTCTTCTCACGACGAACGCGGGAGAAGTCAGTAAGCCAGCGAAGGGACAATGTGTTTGCACGAGCAGGCTTAACTTCGACTGGAACCTGGTAGGTTGCGCCACCGACGCGGCGGGAACGAACCTCGAGGCTTGGACGAATGTTATCGAGAGCGCGCTTCAAAACAGAAACTGGCTCCTGCTCGGTCTTTGCCTTCACCTGCTCAAGAGCGGTGTAGACGATGTTTTCTGCGATGGACTTCTTACCATCGAGAAGGATTTTGTTAATCAACTGAGCCACGACGGTCGAGCCGTAGATTGGATCAGGAAGCAACTGATGCTTTTTTGCAGGTCCTTTACGTGACATGTTTTACTTCGCCTTCTTTGCTCCATACAGGGAACGACCCTGCTTGCGGTCCTTGACACCCTGGGTATCGAGCGCGCCACGCACGATGTGGTAACGCACACCTGGGAGATCCTTCACACGGCCACCGCGCACAAGCACAATGGAGTGCTCCTGCAAGTTATGACCTTCGCCTGGAATATAGGCGGTTACTTCAATACCCGAGCTGAGGCGCACACGAGCAACCTTACGAAGCGCGGAATTTGGCTTCTTAGGAGTGGTGGTGTACACACGGGTGCACACGCCACGACGCAACGGGCTACCTTTCAAGGCCAAAGTCTTTGACTTCTTAGGCTTGGCCTGACGTCCCTTACGGACGAGTTGTTCAATCGTAGGCAACTTAAGTTCTCCGATTCATTGATATGTTCTGTTTGGTGAAAACCGCCACACTGCAGCACACCTTAAACCTGAATCGGTTAAAAGAGTAAAAGCCACAGTCCACCGGCCCGATGGCCCTTGCGCCTCCAGTCACGCATTACTGCGCGCTATCTTTGGCACTTGGGATATCCCAACCTGCACGCCTATCACATAAGGCACGCCGTTGGCACACACAAATTACTATTATACACCAAAGTTTGACAATGCTTCTAACTAAATCACAAAAGCAAAATCAAACCAAGCTCAAGCCCAACTCAAGCCAAGCTCAAACTCAATTAAAACCAAAATCTACTTAAGAATTGGTCGCACAGGAGCGGAAACATCGAGCCTATGCTTATCTCCTATTTTGCTAGGATCGTCAATAATTTTAGCAACAATAGCCTTTTTTAATTCGATTTGCGAAGAATCGCCCCAAACAATAGTTCGCTTTACGTCACCAAGTTCCGTTTCAACAGAATCCTGCGTTTTTGCACTAACTTTCGTAACTCTAGCGCGCATTGATTCCGGCAGCGAGCTTACGATTTTCACAGCTTCAAGAACGGCTCTATTGTTTAGGCTTCGTTGAATATCCCCTACTTCGATTACCGGAATACCTTTAATAGACGCCTGCGCTACAGCATTTAAAACTCTACCCTTTGCATCCACAGCTGTGAGCTTACTGCTTTCGCGAGTTTTAAGCATTGCTGCAGGACGCTGAGCTCTAACCGTAATTTGTAAACTATGCGGGAAATTTTTAGTAACTTTTGCTTCAGTTACGCCAGGAATATCTTTAAGCTGACCAATTACTTCTTGCGAAGATACCAAAAACAGCGATTTGTCTACTTGAGTAGACGCTATCGATTCGATTTTCTGCTCACTCACCCATTCGTTAGAACCAGAAATAGTAATATCGTCTAGCTGAAGACGAAATGCCGGTGAGAAGAACAGAAGCCATAAAAGCGCTACAAGAACTGCAATAACAGCTATCACAGCTAAAACACGTTTAAGTGTAAACTTCAAATAAGCGGATTTACGTTCTTTTAGGCGCTCTTTGAAATTGACGATTCTAGGACGAGTCATCATTCCAAAAGATCCAGAAGTTTGACTTAGCGTTTTCTTTATGAAGTCAAGACCTGGCAAGCGCCTTGCATCAACAAATTTACCCTGATGCTTTTCTTCGCGATTAGGATTCGCATCTGCTAAATTAAGGCTTTTAACAGTGCGAGGATGCGGCTTATTTTCAGAAGAATCATTTGATTTACTAACAATCACGCGACCCATACCGCTCCTTTCCTCGTGAAGCTTAAGTTTCCTAAAGAATAGCAGATATTTCTTACTACTTTGTGAATATTTTTACAACGCTTCTAGCATAACAGACGTCATATCAGTAATACTTCCAGCACCAACAGTAAGAAGAACATCTCCGGATTTTGCGCGCGCAGTAAGTTTCAACGCAGCCTCACGCATATCTTCCACAGCCTCAATTTGCACATTGAGATTCTGCGTTTTTGCAGCCTCAACAATAGTTTCTGCGTGAATATTAGGAAAATCTTCCTGCTTTTCGCGAGCTGGAAAAATGCCAGTAACAATCACATCGTCAGCCAAAGCCAAAGCCTTAGCAAACTCACTAGCAAAAGCGCGCGTTCTAGAGAACAAATGCGGCTGGAACAGCACACGCAATTCCGCTGAAGTATAGCGCCTTCTAGCAGCACGAAGTAAAGCTTCAATTTCCGTTGGATGATGCGCATAATCGTCAACAACAGTAACACCGTTAACGCATCCTCGAATATCAAATCTTCTAGATGCTCCCCTAAAACTTTGAGCACCACGAGCCGCATCTTCCGGCTTCATTCCAAGCAATACTGCAGCAATAATAGCAGCCGAAGCGTTACGTGCATTGTGCAATCCTGGAATCAGCAAACTAACTTCTAAGCTTAGTGAATCTTCTATTTTACCAGCATTGCCAGCATTACCAGCATTACCAGCAATATTCCCAGGCAAAACAAGCGTAAATACTTCTCGCCCACTTACAGCCTGCTCGCTTTCATGCTTAATACCAGCAAACTGCGCCAAATTTTGCACGCGAGCGCTAGTTGAAGCCCACGAATCGTAAGCACCGTAGGCAATTGTTGCGCGCAAAGTCTCGTCCGACATTTTTTCAAGAACTTTTCTAGCACCTTCGTCATCAGCGCAAATTATTACGTGATCAATAGCGTGACTTACGTGCTCAACAAAAGCTTCACGGTAGCGTTCGCTAGAACCGTAATGATCTAAGTGATCTGCTTCAGCATTTGTTACGATTGCAATACTCGGGCGATATTTTTCAAAGCTTCCGTCGGATTCGTCAGCTTCAGCAACCATAACGCTTCCCTTACCCGCGTGGCCGCCATCAATAACAGTGCCATCTGCAGCCTGTATTGATCCGCCAATCGCGTAGCTTGGGTCTGCAAGTTCTCCAGTTCCAGCAACGCTTAGTATGTGAGAAAGAAGCGAGCTTGTAGTTGTTTTACCGTGAGCTCCTGCAACAGTAACACCAGTTTTTGAGGCAAGAAGTAGCGCAAGAATATCGCTTCTATGCACGAGTTTTACACCATTGGCATAAGCTGCCACAATTTCTGGATTATTCGGCTTAATTGCGCTTGAATACACAAGCACATCTGCACTCTCAACATGAAAAGCGTCTTGCCCAATTTCTACCGAAATACCTAATTCTTCCAAGCGCTTTGTGTGATCGTTTTCTTCGCGGTCGCATCCGCTAACACTTACGCCTTCTTCGTGAAGCATTTCCGCAAGAACACTCATTCCTGCTCCACCAATGCCAATAAAATGCACTCTTCCAAGAGTGGATGCGTTTTTAGAATCTTCAAATGCAGCTTTTATGGGATTTAGAGTGATTTTAGAGCATAGCAAATCCGCATTTTTGTGAGCTAAATCCGCATTATTATTAACATTCGACATTATTTTCTGCTTCCTTTTGCGATTTCAAGAATACGCTTTGCCATAACGTCTGCCGCGTTACGAATACCATAATTCCATGATTCTTTTCGCATATTTTGCAAACGCTTACTATCTTCTAATAAAGCTATTCCTTCAAGATTTAACCATTGAGCGCTAAAATCGCAATCGTTTACCATAACCGCACCGCCAGCTTTTACAACCGGCTCAGCATTAAAACGCTGCTCACCGTTACCAATAGGAAGCGGCACAT
Source organism: Gardnerella sp. Marseille-Q9691 (assembly GCF_046507715.1). NCBI lineage: Bacteria > Bacillati > Actinomycetota > Actinomycetes > Bifidobacteriales > Bifidobacteriaceae > Gardnerella > Gardnerella sp. Marseille-Q9691. The sequence continues at coordinate 735,939 of NZ_JBKFXI010000001.1, forward strand.
AAACTGCAGGCAATCCTAAAGCGGAAATTTCGGCAACAGTTCCAGCTCCAGCCCTGCAAATAACCAAGTCTGCACAAGCAAAAGCCCAGTCAATACGCTCTAAATATTCCGCAATATGATAATCACCTAATCCAGCATGATTTGGATTAATATCGTTTATTTGCGATTCACCTACTTGCTTTGCAACTATGCTTCGCACTTCTTCCGCTTTTGCGCGACCAGTTAAATGTATAACTTGCGCATGCGGCAAAATTTCTTTAGAAGCTTGAGCCACAGCCAGATTGATGCTTTTTGCTCCTAAAGAGCCTCCAGTTACCAAAATAATTGGTCGCTTTGGATCTAATCCAAGCTTGCAAGCGCCTTCAACTGCAGCCGATCCTCTATCTTCTTCTAGTTTTTTGCACAATGTAGAAATAGCAGGGCGAAGCGGCAATCCTACTCTTTTTGCTTCAACACCGTTTTTTGCGCGCAAACCAGTGGTATTGTACACAGTTCCTATTTCTTCAGCCCATTTAGCACCTAATTTATTTGCCATTCCGGCTTTAGCATTCTGCTCGTGAATCACAATAGGAATATGCTTAGAATGAGCTTTAAAATAAACTGGAGCAGAAGCGTAGCCGCCGAAGCCAACTACAATATCTGCCTTTCGTTTTAATAAAATATTTTGAACTTTGCGCGTTTCTTTAATCCAACGCAAAGGGAATTTTAGTGCGTCAAGATTTGGTTTTCTAGGAAAAGGCACTTTTTCTATAGTGTCAAGTTCATAGCCTGCTTCTGGAACAAGATCTTTTTCCAATCCAACAGCCGTACCAATTACGCTAATATGAGCGTTTGGCTCAATACGTTTTAATGCGTCTGCAACAGAAAGTAGTGGATTAACATGACCTGCAGTGCCCCCGCCTGCAAGCACAATATGCACTTCTTTCTGATTAGCATTAGTCTGATTCATTATTTCCCCGATTCTTCAATTACGCTACTATTTTTTCCATTTTAAGCTGTGGGTTTGCTCGCATAAGACCGTCAGCGACTCCTACTGCAACCAAACACATAACAAGCGAAGATCCGCCTGCAGACACAAACGGCATAGGAACTCCCATAACCGGCAACAGTTGCACCACTACAAGAATATTAACTAAGCCTTGGCCTACAATCCAGGTTGCTATGCACATTAAAGTTATTGAAATAAACTTAGATTTTGCTTGAAGTGCGGAAGAAAGCATGCACCAGCCGATTATTATGTACAAAATAACTACTGCAGCCGCAACCAAAAATCCCATTTCTTCGCCAATAATTGCGAAAATAAAATCGTTATGAGCGTAAGGTAAATAATTCCATTTTTCGCGCGAATTACCAATACCAACGCCTAAAAGTCCTCCGGAAGCCATTGCGTATTGTGCGTGAATTGCTTGGAAGCACACGCCTTTAGCTGCTTTAGCGTCGCAGCCGTGCAATGTTGCGAGAATTCTTCGCATACGATTTTGACTTGTTAAAACCAAAAGAGCAACCATTATGCAAGCAATAAATATGCTTCCAACAAGCCATTTTGTTGGGAATCCACCTAAATAGAAAGCTATAAGAGCAATAAGAATAATAATTAAAGCAGTACCAAGATCCTTACCAGCAATAACTAGCAGCAAAGATACACCTAATCCGGATGCAGCGGGAATATAGGCTCGCATTTGAACGCGCTTATACGCTTCTTTTGCTGCAAGAAGTGCGATTGGAAGCCAAATACACAAAGATAGTTTCGTGATTTCTGCAGGCTGCAAAGTAATAGGACCAAAAGCAATCCAGCCCGCGTTACCATTAACCTCTCGGCGCAAACCTGGCACAAAGGTTAAAAACTGAGCTACGGCCGCAACAGCATAAATAATCGCAACATATTTTCTGTAGTACGAAACAGGCACGCGAGAAGCAAAAATATAGCCAATCATGCCCAAAATGCAGTAAAGAGTTTGGTTTATACCCTGCCCCCAAGGTGCAACTCCGTAAGTAATCATTGTTACCGAGGAGCTAGAAAATACCATAAATAAGCCAAATATCGATAAAATAATTACCGATATTCTCATTCCGTATAAGCACCACAGAGGATTTGTTAAACTTTTCCATCCAAGATAATGCTTAAGCGCTAAATCTTGGCCTTGATCTTCACCACTTTTTTTGTGCACTAATGAGCGCAACCACTTAATCGGCTTATTGTTGTTTAATACCATGATTGTGTACCCATCGTTGAGATTCTTCAGCAAAGCGATTTCCACGATCAGCATACGAAACGAATTGATCCATAGAAGCACATGCTGGAGCAAGAAGCACAACATCACCAGGCTTAGCGTAAAGCCCTGCAGCTTCTACAGTTTTTTGCATAACAGCTTCACCGAATGAAGAATCAGCATTTATAAGTGAATTATGCTCAATTCGCTCGCAAACCGCATCGTCAATACCATTATACGATTCAGCACTAGAACCGTCTGGAGCAACAATAGTTACAGGAATATTTGGAGCAGAATTATGAATAGCTTCAACAATCGGACGCTGGTCTACGCCAATAACAACAACAGCTTTAATCACATGAAGCTGATTTGCTACTAAATCTTCAAAACAACCGCCTTTTGCCAAGCCGCCAGCAATCCAAACTACCGAATTATTAGCAAAACTTGCTAAAGACGCGGCTGCAGCGTGAGCATTAGTTGCTTTAGAATCATCAACGAATCGAATAGAATGCGAAGGATTGCAATCTTGAGCCGGCAAAGTTGCAACAGTTTGAATTCGATGACCGCCTGGAGCAAACTCGCATAAAGCACGAACTGCAGCATCAACGTTTCCAGTTAAGCCAAGAGCCAAAGCCAATGCTGTAAGAGCGTCAGCCAACAAATGTGGGTAAACTGTGCCATCTGGCTCGCATAAATGACGCAAATCACGCAAAGCAACAATACGCTTCAATACTCCAGGATCTCCCCCAGCAACACCGCTGTTATCAACAATCCAACCGTCTTTAACACCAATTTCGCCTAAAGAAGGCTCAGTTAAAGTAAATCCAATACGTTTGCAACCCGAAGCCACTTTTGCAGTTTGAGCTAATGCTTTAACTCTTTCATCTTGAGCATTGTAAACTAAAGCTTTGCGAACATTATTAAAAACTTTTGACTTGTCGTGAGCATAAGCTTCCATGCCACCATGCCAATCTAAATGGTCGGCAGCAATATTCGTAATAGCAGCACAATCAAGAGCTAAAGAATCAGTAAAATGCAGCTGGAAGGAGCTTAATTCAACGCATAAAGCGTCGTGATCTGCTTCCAAAGCCGCATGAGAAACAGATTTTCCAATATTTCCCACAGCTGGAGCATCTAATCCGCAAGAGTTAAGCATTGCTGAAGTCATTTCTGTAGTGGAAGTTTTGCCGTTAGTTCCGGTAATACCAATCCAATAAGCAGGTTTATTTGTGTGCTTAGATGGAACGCGCAAACGCCACGCTAATTCAACTTCGCTCATTACTGGAATATTATGCGATTGAGCTTCTTGCAAAAATGGTGTGCGAGGATTAAAAACAGGAGAAGTAACTACAGCGTCGATTTTAGACCAGTTAATTTCTTCAAAATTATGAATATCGGCTTCAGGCTTTTTTTCGTCTGCAGTTATAGGATTAGATCCAACAGCGCGCAAAACTTCAGCAGCTCCACGTCCAGAAACACCAAGTCCTGCAACAAGAACATTTTTGAACGGGAATGTGCTACTGCACTCGCATGATGGTAGCGAAACAGACGAATCAGAACTCTTAAGAGTACTCATATTGAAGCCTTCCAACTTTTATATTAAATAAGCAATCCAGAACGGCCTGCCCAATCCGCGTAGAACATCATAAGCGCAGAAAGAACAAACATAAGCTCAATCATCCAAAAACGCACAACAACCTTTGTTTCCGTCCAGCCGAGCAATTCAAAATGATGATGAATAGGAGCCATTTTGAAAACGCGTTTATGCGTTGCTTTAAAGAAGCCAACCTGAATAACGTCACTTGCAGCTTCCATTACAAAGAGTCCGCCCAAAATTACTGCCAAAAACTCTGTGTGCGTAGCAATAGAAATAGCAGCAAACAAGCCACCCAACGCAAGAGAACCAGTGTCTCCCATAAATACTTGAGCAGGGTTGGAATTAAACCACAAGAAACCGAAGCAGGCAACAGCCGCGCAAACGGAAATAATAGTTAAATCAAGAGGATCAGAAACAGCGTAAGAGAAGCCAAAATGACCGCCGCCGCGCACATGGTAGCTTTCCCAAAAAGCAATCAAAGCGTAACCTGCAAAAGCAATCATAGAAGAGCCAGAAGCTAAGCCGTCAAGACCATCGGTCAAATTTACAGCATTAGACCATGCAGCAATTAGGAAATTCACCCAAATAATAAACACAACAATTCCAACACCCTTACCTAGTATTGAAAAATCAAAGAATGGTCGCTCAATAAAACTCATTCCAGGCTGAGCACTAGCAATACCAGATTGCGTTGGAAGAAGCAGCGCAAGAAGAGCGTAAATGCTTGCAAAAACAATCTGCCCAATGAATTTAGCGTGCACAGAAAGACCAAGATTCTGCTTTTTTCTCACCTTAGCAAAATCGTCAATAAAGCCAAGCAAACCCATAGAAAGCATGGCAAAAAGCACTAAAACAGCAGACCAGGAAGGTGCTCTTCCAACAGACATGTAGCGGTAAAGTGCGGAAGCAGCCCAACCTGCAACAACTGCAAGATTAATAACAACACCGCCCATAGTTGGAGTTCCGCGCTTTACTAAATGAGATTGCGGACCATCCTGACGAATGTACTGCCCATAATGCAAGCGGTGCACCAAACGAATAAGCAGAGGCGTGCCTATAATCGTCACAACTAGCGACACAACAATTCCGATAATAAGCGCAATCACCGCTTAACCTCCGTTTTATATTCCGTTTGCACTACTTATTAATACTGGCCCAACGTTCAGCCAACACACTTAAACCTGACGCATGCGAACCTTTCAATAACACAACACTACTCGGATGGTCGGCCACAATCTTCCAAACAAGTTCATTAGCCTCATAAGAGCTATGTGCTAAATGTACTGCGTCATTGGCTGAAAGCTTTTTATTTTCCCAAGAATTGCGAGCGCCATGCGCAATACACTGGGCTAAATTGTCTAAATCAGAATCCGTTTTTGAGCCAACAGCTATAACAGCATCAACATTTGACTTAGCTGCATACGAGCCAATATTTTCGTGCAATTCGCACTCATTTTTGCCAAGTTCAAGCATTGAACCTAAAACAGCAATTCTAAAAACATTAGACTTATTTGCATTGTCTTTACTTTCGTAAGCGCATAAGCCGTCAAGTCCAGCTTTCATAGAATCAGGGTTAGCGTTAAAAGAATCGTCAATAAGCGTAAACTCTTTGCCCTCATAAGAAACGGTACTAAGCTGCATGCGATGCGGGCTAATATGCGAAACTTTGCCAAGCACATCCGCAATATTTTCTAAAGGCATACCAAAATAGCGAGCAACATTTGCTGCAGCAAGAGCATTCATAACATTATGCTCTCCTTGTATAGCAAGATGAACTTGCGTTTTATTCGTTATTTCAGAAGAATCTTCAGAAGATTTTTCGTATTCGCTAAGCGTAAAAGTTGGCTTTCCAAAAGAATCAAGTTCTACGCAACTAGCGCAAAGTTGATACTCGCTTTTAGGAGCTGATTCAAGCAAACCATTTTTAAGATTTCTGCCAAAGTAGCGAACATGATTTTTATCTGCAAGATTGCTCATTGCAAAAACCCTAGAATCGTCCGCGTTTAACACTGCAATACCATGCGGCACAAGCCCTTGCACAATCTCACTTTTTGCCTGAGCAATGCGCTCAACTGAACCAAACTCTCCTAAGTGAGCAACACCAACTTTAAGCACAACCGCAATATCTGGCGGAGCAATTTTTGTTAAATTCGCAATTTCGCCAACATGGTTAGCACCCATTTCTGCTACTAAGAATCTAGTAGATGGACCAACTTTTAAAGAGGTTAAAGGCAATCCGATTTCGTTATTAAAAGATCCAACAGGAGCAACAGTTTCGCCCAAAGTGCTAAGCAATGACTTAAGCATATCTTTAGTTGTTGTTTTTCCAACAGAACCAGTAATCCCAACAATTGTAAACGGCTGCTGTAATTCGCGTCGACACTGCAAATTATGTTTAGCAAGCAATCCTAAAGCTTCAACGGAATTTTTAACAACAATCTGAGTAATATAAACATCTTTTACAAAATGCTCAACAATTGCTAATACGGCCCCAGATTTTTCAGCGTTTTCTACATAGTCGTGACCGTCAACATGTTCACCAGCGATTGCAACAAAAACGGATCCTTCACGAACTTCACGAGAATCAGTAAAAACGGATGTAGCAGTAATGTTTTCTTGCTTTGTATTAGAGGAATTATTTTGATTACTAACATGCACAGTGCCATTTACTACAGAAGCAATTTCAAAAACACTCATAGGCATCATGCTATTTTGAGTCTTCGCTTCACTAATTGCCTCATGGTTTTGATTACAACTCATAAAATCCTCCTAAATGCTCCGCATGCTTAAAACACTCAAAGCCCAAATCCAAAGTCCAAAATCCAAGTCTAAAACATTTGCTTAAAGTAGTTTGCACAGCTAAAACACACGCGCAAATTACCTATTTAACGCAATTCGTGAGAAACACGCAATGCGCTTTTAATAGTTCCACGACGCACTCCAGCAGCCAACACCATTGCAATTGCCAGTGAAAGATGACGCTTAATATTTTGTCCGCCAATTTCGTCTGCTAATTGCGCTAATTCGTCCGATTCAGTAGATCTTGTAACGCAATACGAGTGATCTCTGCTACTAAAACCGTAGCGTTGTCGCAAAGAATAAAAACTTATATTGGTAGTTGCAGTTGTAGTGGCATTGTTAGTTGCATTAGTAGTGGCATTGTCAGTTGATTTAGAGTCGTCGTCTACATGAGATTTCTCTGCACCCAAAACGTCAATATTTACCGACTGTAACGCATTTTTCGACAAAGTCACGCTATTAAGTGCAATAACTACTGCAGCAGCACCATCTTCTGCACAAACTGACAGCGTATGCTGAACATCAGCTATATTTAACGGATATTCCAGCGAAAGTTCGCGCTGCAAAGAAGACGAACCGGCGTCACTAATCACACCAACAGGATTACCAAGCATGTGTAAAAAGTCTGCCAATCGCAAAACATTAGCATGAATTTCGTCATCGTCGTCGCCTGCAACAGCAAAAGTTGCAACGCAAGAAGAAGGATCGCAATTAATATCGCAAGCAAGTTTTCCAAGAGCAACAGGATTAGCAGAAGATACGAGTAGCGGTATTCCTAAATCTACAGCTTCATTACGAAACTCTGGTGGAACTAGTGCAGCGTACGCTCCAGCATCTCTAGCAGCTTCAAGTTGACGGCGATCAACGTGGCCGAGCGGCACAAACAGGCAGCCAGGATGCACTTGTCGCACGTCATGAGCAATAGAAGTAACAGTTACTTCAGATGCAAACGCTGGCACAACTTCAAAACCGTAGTTTTTTGCAGCGAAACCTAAAGTAACTCTTACTCTTGAATATTCATCAACCACATTCATTGCACACCCTACTTAGTATTAAACAACATTGTAATGCGCTCATTACCAATTTACCGCAACAGGGTTCGTGCGTGCAGCAGAAGTTGGAACATCGTACTTTTGCATAAGGAATTCACCAATTGTTTTGAACAATGGGCCTGCAGTCATACCACCGTAAACGCCTTGTGGATCTTTTAGTACAACGGTTACGATGAAGCGAGGATTATCCGCCGGAATAGCGCCAGACCAGTCGCTAATTGTAGAGCTAAGACGGCCATCAGGTCCCGCAACTTCTGCAGTACCACTCTTTGCAGCAACACGGTAGCCATCAACACCTGCGAAACGGTGATAATGCTCGCCTGAGTTTTCAAGAGCGTTCATCATTTGAGCTGCAACATTCTCATCAATAACTCGCGTTCCTTGAGCACGCCCAGCTTTAGTCACATGACCGTTAGAATCAATAACAGACTTAATCAAAGTTTGACGCAACTTCACGCCTTTATTCGCAATAGTTGCCATAGCGTTAGTAAGCTGCAAAGCGTTCACAGCATAACCTTGGCCGAATAGAACAGTATCTTTCTTACGACCATCCCAAGATTGCATGCTAGGAAGCAAACCGCGAGATTCACCCTGCAAATTCAATCCGGTATACTGACCGAGACCAAACTTATAAAGGTATTCGTAACGCTTATCTAATGGATACTTTTCGCCGGCCATAACCATACCAACGTTTGAAGATTCAGCAAGAATACCAGCCAAAGTCCAATGTTCAACACCATGATCAACAGCATCGTGATATGTTTGGCCATTCTTATTAATGCTGTTAGGAACAGCAAACTGATCGCTAAGCTTGTGAGCGCCGGTTTGCAACATACCAGACATTGCAAAAGCCTTACCAATAGAACCAGGTTCAAATGTTTGGCTTACTGCGCGAGACACGTTTACTTTGGATTGCGTGCTACCGGCTTTAATATCGTCAGTATCTTCCAAAGCTAGAATTTCGCCAGTTCGAACATCCTGAACTACTGCAACACCCCATGCTGCACGATATTGTTTCTTTCCGTCAAGAAGAACCTTCTTAACATACCAATCAACATCGCTATCAATCGTAAGCTTAATATCGCTGCCGTTTACAGCAGGCTTAGATTCTGTTACAGTTCCTGGAATCTTCTCATTTCCAACGTTATTTCCTTGGTAACGCTGGTAACCGTCTACACCGTTTAAGGTGGAGTCATGAGTTAGCTCAAGTCCAGAAACACCAACTTCTCCCTTGCGATCCTTTAAATCTTTACGATTAACTTCATCCGCATTCGAAACTGCACCAATTACAGAACCAAGAATTGGGCCACTAGAATACATGCGCTCGCTGCTATTTTCTGCGTAAATGCATCCGGAAAGATTAAGCTTGTCAATAGCGCGCTTAACTGCTGGAGTTACGTTACGCTTCAACAAAACGTAACGACCAACGCCAGCTAATTTTCCTCCAAGCTCTACAGAACTCATGTGAAGAATCGGAGCAAGCAAACGAGCAACCGCCACAGCGCCCGTACCCTCTACCGGCTTACCATTTAGCATATGGCAATTATCTTCAGTCTGCTTAGTGCATGGCGTAGGCTTAAAAGCCTGAGCGTTAAGAGGGTCTCCAATAATATTGAATCGCTCAACGCTTTGTGCAAGAACAGCACCATTGGCATCCAAAATTTTGCCACGACGAGCAAGAATTGGTCGCACTCTGCTGCGTTCTGCTTGAGCTGCCTGCGCAGTAGAACGTGCGTTAATTAGCTGAATATAGCTAAGTTTTGCAACGGCACAAATGCCTATGAAAGCGAAAACTATAGCAATAACAGTGCATTTACGAACAAAGTTTTGTTCTTTGGCGAAACGTTGTTTAAAAATGTGGCGCATCAATGTTTCTCCTGTTTTGTTTGTTGTGACTGTTGTTTTTGTTGCTGTTCTTTAGTTTTGTTTTTAGGTTTATTTTTAGGCTTGTCTTGCGGATTGTTTTTAGCTTTATCTTGCGGCTTAGCTTGCGGCTTATTATTTTTTGGAACTTCTTTTTTGTTCTTGTGATTATGCTTTCGTTTAGCCGCGTAATCACTTAAATCAATCGCAATAGAACCTTGCTGCGGAATCATCCCCATGCGTTGCGCTTTCGAAGGAAGCTCAGCATCCAAAGTATCGAGCTTTGCTTGCTTAGCTTCAACATCTTGACGCAAGCGTGAAATACGAGATTGCGTAGCAGTCTGCTCAAAAGAAAGCTCAGCCATTTGCGTACGAAGCATAAGCGAAGTAGACAAAGTCACAACCATGAAAATCACAATAATCATGAAATTTATGATTGGAACTTTGCGCGTATTACTCCAGTTCATAACTTTCTGCAAGCGATTAAGAACAACGGAAGTTTGACGCTTAGCAGCACCAAATACTGCTGTGGAAGAATTCCGCGAATAATCTTTACGAGTTGACGCATCTTTAACACGACCTGCAGGAGCGGAAGTAGAAGAAGCCGAACGCAATACGCGATTTTTAGTATTCAATACCATTTTTATCGGCCTCCTTTACGAGGCTCTAAGCCATAAGCTTCATCTTCAAGCCTGTTGAGCCAACGCTCAGGAATAGGACGGCACAATTCAACAGCGCGCAAACGAACTGAAGAAGAGCGAGTATTATGCTCAATCTCCTCTTTAGATGCTTTCATTGCGCCTCTTGTAAGAGACTTAAAGAAAGGCTGAGCATCTTCAGGAATAACAGGCATATTCGCTGGAACGTCAACTGTTAAACCCTTATTCATAAAGCGCTTAACAGTTGTGTCTTCCAAAGAATGGTAAGACTCAACTACAAGACGACCATGTTCACGAAGATGCAAAGCAATCTTTGGAAGCGTACGCTGAAGCTTATCTAACTCACCATTTACTTCAATACGCAAAGCTTGGAACACGCGCTTAGCTGGATTTCCGGCAGCACGGTGAGCCTTAGGAATCGCATCGTCAACTAAACGAACAAGCTGTCCAGAAGTTAAAAGAGGCTTATCTTCGCGAGTTTCAACAATTCGACGCGCAATAAGAGACGCAAAACGTTCTTCGCCATACTCGCGGAAAATTTTAGTTAATTCGCGAGCATCATATGTTGCTAAAATCGTTGCAGCAGTAGTTGATTGCGTAGTATCCATGCGCATATCAAGAGCGGTGTCGTGAGAGTAGGAGAAGCCGCGATCCGCTTCGTCAATTTGCAGGCTAGAAAGACCCAAATCCATAAAAGCTGCGTCAATTTTGTCAATATTATGCGCGCTTAAGACTGAGTCAATTTCGTCAAAAGCTGCGTGAGCTGGAATAAAACGATTTCCCAAACCTTCGTTACGCATGCGCTCTGTAGCTAAAGACAGCGCCTCAGAATCTCGATCAATTCCAATAAGAGTTGCAAAAGGTGCTGCTTTAAGAAATGCGGTGGCATGGCCGGCAAGACCTAGTGTGCAATCTACTACAATCGCGTCTTTATGCTGCAAAGCAGGAGTTACTAAATCGACGCAATCTTGCAATAAAACCGGAGCGTGTATGGCTGTAATATCTTGCATCACATCACCGCCGGAAGTACGTCGTCAGCAATATCGGCATAACCTTGCTCACGATCAGCAAGATAAGCTTCCCAAGCCGACTTATTCCAAATTTCAGCACGCGTACCAACACCAATAACAACGATTTCGTTGCCTAAACTGGCGTAATCCCTAAGCATTGGCGGCACAACAATACGACCTTGCTTATCTGGCTCTTCGTCAACAGCGCCAGAAAGAAAGACACGCAAATAATCACGAGCAGACTTATTGCTCATAGAAGTGCGCTGAATTTGCGTGGTCATGCGCTGAAACTCAGTCATTGGAAGCACGTAAACGCAACGCTCTTGGCCACGAGCCATAACAAAACCGCTTCCAAGTTGAGCGCGGAATTTTGCAGGAAGAGCCACGCGACCTTTATCGTCGATTTTCGGCGTGTAAGTTCCAAGCAAAATAGGAGCTAATGGCGAGGCCGCAGGATTTTGCGCATACTGAACAGGCTGCTGCATTGGCTGCTGTATTGGCTGCTGTATTGGCTGAACTGGCTGCTGAACATTAGAGGACGGTGCAATTGGCATAGCTGCAGCTTGAGTAGCTGAATTATAAGCGCCGGATGGAGTGGAGGTGAATGTCGGCGCCTGAATTGCTTGCTGAACAGCTGGCATAGAAGTTGAAGGCACTCCGTAAGAGTCCTGAGCGTGCTGCGAATGCTGAGGTTGAACAGGCTGAACATATGACGTAAGAATCTGCGGGGCTTCAGCTTGCAGTGGCATCTGCGTTTGCTGAGACATATCAGATTCAGTGGAGAAACCAGCCTGATTTACGGAATTCCTAGAGGCAGAATTGGCTTTATTCCGCGGTTGCTTATTAGCAGCACGACGTGCCATACTCCACCTCCTAACTCAACGCACACTATGCCATTTGCACGTTAGTCACCATTTTACCCCATTCCTCCCCAAAAATCCCCACTTTTTTGCAAAATTTTTGATTTTTTTTCAAAAAAGCACCACCGGAAATAAAAATGAGACCATAATGCAGAACGCAATCTGCAGCAGTGTCCCAAAACAAGCGAAATGAGACCCTCACGCAGAACGCAAACTGCATGAGGGCCTTAAAACAGCAAATAAAAGACCCTCACGCAGTACATTTCTGCATGAGGGTCTTAACAACTACAAATGCCGGAGAAAAAACTCCGGCAAATGTTTCATAAAAGCGTCAAAGTCGCTCGCGCTACAAGCGCGGCAAATACTTCTCCAGCTCAAAAGGCGTAACCTGGCGGCGGTATTCTTCCCACTCCTGGTGCTTATTACGCAAGAAATACTCAAAAGCATGCTCGCCTAATACGCTTGCCACAAAGTCCGAGCGCTCCATAATCTTCAAAGCTTCGTCCAAAGATTCTGGCAACGGCTGAATTCCCATAGCCTGACGCTCAGCATCAGTAAGCTCCCACACGTCGTCACTAGTTGGATCGCACAAAGTCATCTGCTTTTCAATACCATCCAAACCTGCAGCCAAAAGCACAGAGTAAGCAAGATACGGATTTGCCACAGGATCCAAAGCGCGGAATTCCATCCTGCAAGAATTGCCCTTTCCAGGCTTGTACTGCGGCACGCGAAGAAGCGCGGAACGGTTGCTATGACCCCAGCACACGTAGCTAGGAGCTTCCGCACCACCCCACAAGCGCTTATAAGAGTTCACATACTGATCAGTTACAGCGCAGATTTCCGAAGCGTGATGCAAAATGCCAGCCGCAAACTGACGCGCAATAAGCGACATATTAAACTCTTGACCAGCCTCATAGAAAGCGTTCGTATCTCCTTCGAACAAGCTCAAATGCGTGTGCATGCCAGATCCAGGCTGATCCGTTAGCGGCTTTGGCATAAAGCTTGCGTACATTCCGCGCTCAAGCGAAATTTCCTTGACTACAGTGCGGAAAGTCATAATATTGTCCGCTGTAGTAAGCGCATCTGCGTAACGCAAATCGATTTCGTTTTGACCAGGTCCGCCTTCGTGATGCGAGTATTCAACAGAAATACCCATCTGCTCCAGCATACTTACAGCATTCCTACGAAAGTCCATTGCCGAACTTCTAGGAACGTGATCAAAGTAGCCACCTTCGTCAATCGGCACAGGAGCTTTAGACCAATCATCTTGAGCTTCGAACAAATAAAACTCAATTTCAGGATGCACGTAAAAAGTAAAGCCCTTTTCCTTCGCTTTTGCGAGCGCAGTTTTAAGCACGTGACGAGGGTCTCCCAGCGAAGGCTCGCCATCAGGAGTTAAAACATCGCAGAACATGCGCGCTGTTCCTTCCGGACCTCCATGCCATGGAAGAATCTGGAAGGTTGATGGATCCGGCTTAACAATCATGTCGTCTTCCAAAACGCGCGTCATGCCTTCTATTGCCGAGCCGTCGAAGCCAATACCCTCTTCAAAAGCTGCCTCTAATTCAGCAGGGGCAATAGCAACGGATTTAAGCGTGCCAAGAACATCCGTAAACCAGAGTCGAATAAAACGCACGTCTCGCTCTTCAACAGTACGTAGAGCAAACTCTTGTTGTCTATCCATAAATCAGCCCCTTGGGTAGCATTTACCGCACTAATGTTGGCTTAAGCCAATTTGCGCAGTAATATTTATAAGCTCAATAAAATCAATAAGCTCGTTATGTATATTGTAGTGTATTCTTGCAAAATATTCTGCATGAATTTTAGCTATGAGCAATGAATTTACTTAATCGTAATGAATTGCAAACTATATGCTTATATTTATTAGCTAGTTTATTTTGCCGTATTTTTGGAATATTTTGTATGCTTCTAAGTCACTTAAATCGTCACTGTTGAACATTTCTAATCCACGTTTTTCAAGACTATCGGCGTTTTCCATGCAAATAGCAAGATCTTCAACATCTCTTGACCAAACAGCTAGTGCCATTGGAGCCACGATTTCTTGAGGATCTTTTGCAGCCTGGTAGATTTTTGCAGTTATTTTATCCGCGCGATTTGTAATAAGCATTACGTCCATGCCGAAGAAGAACTCCACAAATTTTTTCACGTCGTCTTCTGGGCCGTTTCCTTCCAGATTTTTCAGCACTGCAACAGAACCTTGTTCTTCCGAAAAGCATCGGGCGCTAACGTTTGCCATTTTGCAGAAGGCCGCAAGTAATTTCGCTGGCTCAACGTATGCGATTATCATTGCAACTTTTGCTTTGTTGCCAAGCAAACCTTGTAAATCTTCTTCAAAATTTGCTTCTTCAATTCCGCGCATTGCTTCTTCAATAGAATTATTTTCTTGATTATTTCTATTGGAATCGTCTAATAAATCTTCAGTATTTGAATTACTTTGATTTTCGTTTTCTTGAAATTCTTTTTCAAAGCCTGCAAGCGCGTTATCTAATTCGGCATCAGTAAAAGAAGCGCGTACTGAATCATCATTTTTAGCTTCGTTATTATTGCGCTCGTTATTATTGCGCTCATCACCATTGTTTGACATATTCGTTGTTTCCTCCCCTTTCAATGTAACTTCTTAAAGCATATCTAGTTTTATATTTTACCAAGTTAATACTGCATATTTTTACGCGCTCGGCAAGCAATTTGAGCCAAATACGATTTTCATTTCTGCGAACAGCGAAGTGTCACGCTTAACGCGGAAACGGTCGCCAAAAGTAAGAACTTGCGCACGTCCAGAATCGTCAAGTAAAGCCAAACGCACTTGGCAGCACCCAGGGTGACGACTTAAAATATTGCTCAACTCAGCCACATGACCTTTATCTAAAGCTTTGCGCGGAAGCACAATTGTTAACGGACGCTCATCAACCGACTCCAATGTTGGCACTTCAAACTCGGTTGCGCGCATAGACACAGTTTCATCACGCACCTCAACCTGACCGCGAATACGCACAACCTGGTCAATTGCAAGCTCCTGAGCCGAAGCTTCGTAAACTTTGCCAAAGAACATGCATTGTATTGAGCTTTCCATGTCTTCAACTGTGACAATCGCCCAAGCGTTACCTTTTCGAGACACTCGCCTATCTACGCTTGTAACAAGACCCGCAATAGTTACTTGCTGACCGTCGCTCATAGTTCTTGCGCGGTCAATTAGTTGAGCGATTGACATTTCTCGCAAATCTGCCAAAACTGCAGACAATCCGCTTAGTGGATGATCAGAAACGTACAATCCTAACATTTCGCGCTCAAAATTAAGCTTCGTTTTTTTATCCCACTCTTCAACATCCGGCACAGTGATTTGCATATCTCCCAAACCAGCGTCGTCAGATGAATCAGAAGACGAGTCTACGTCTGCAAATAAGTCAAACTGACCTTCTGCCTGCTTGCGTTTAAGCGCAATCACAGAGTCTATTGCAGGGTCGCAAATTTGCAATAGAGCACGACGATTTGGATCAATCGAATCAAAAGCTCCAGCTTTAATAAGAGATTCCACTAAGCGACGATTCAGCGCACTAATTGGCACGCGCTTTACAAAGTCCATAAAGTTTACGAATCTGCCGCGTCCAGCTTCACGCTCGGAAATAATGTCGTTTACAGCCTTGTCTCCAACGTTACGAATAGCACCCAAGCCAAAGCGCACAACATCTCCAACTGCAGAATATTCAAGAACGGACTCGTTAACATCCGGCTGCAAAACTTGAATACCCATGCGCCTTGCCTCGCCCAAATACAGTGCAGTTTTGTCTTTATTCGTGCGCTCGTTTTGTAGCAAAGCTGCCATAAATTCCACAGGATAATGCGTTTTTAAGTATGCCGTCCAGTAAGAAATTAATCCGTAAGCTGCAGAGTGAGCTTTGTTAAACGCGTAGCCGGAGAACGGAACCAAAACATCCCACACAGCTTGTGCAGCTTCTTCAGAATATCCGTGCGCTTTCATACCTTCAAAGAACGGAACCTGCTCTTTTGCCAGCACTTCCGGCTTCTTCTTACCCATTGCTCGACGCAAAACATCTGCCTTACCAAGACTGTATCCTGCCAAAATACGCGCAGCAGACTGCACCTGCTCCTGGTAAACAATCAAACCGTAAGTTTCGTCCAAAACTTCCTTAAGAGGCTTTTCAACTTCCGGATGAATTGGAATAATATCTTGCAAACCGTTCTTGCGCTTAGCGTAATTCGTATGCGAATCCATATCCATAGGACCAGGCCTATAAAGCGCAATCAAAGCCGAAATATCGTTGAAATTATCTGGTTTTAAAGTACGCAGAAGCGCGCGCATGCCGTCGGAATCAAGCTGGAATACGCCTAAAGTATCTCCCCTAGAAAGAAGCTGATACGTTGGCTTATCGTCCAATGGAATTTTCGTATAGTCAATCGGCTCTTTTCCATTATTTTTAATATTTCGCAACGTGTCGCGAATAACAGTCAAGTTGGAAAGACCCAAAAAGTCCATTTTTACAAGACCGAGCGTTTCACAAGTGTGATACTCGAAAGTTGTTGTAATCGTGCCATCAGTGCGCTCAAGAAGCGGAGAAGTGTTTGTGATTGGCTCCGAGCCCATGATTGTTGCGCAAGCATGAACACCGGTTTGACGAATCAAACCTTCAATACCTTTTGCTTCTTCCGTAATACGATGCGTATCTGGATCCGTATCGTACATTTCGCGAAACTCGCGCGCTTCAGCGTAACGCTTGTTTTTTTCGTCGAAAATATCGTGCAAGCTCATATCTTTGCCGTTTTTAGCAGGCGGAAGAACTTTCGTAATTTTTTCGCCTACTGAAAACTCATATCCCATAATACGCGCGGAATCTTTAAGAGCCTGCTTCGTTTTAATAGTTCCGTAAATAACGCACTGAGCGACCTTATCTCTTCCGTATTTTTCGCCCACGTATTCAAGAACTTTGGCCCTGCCATCCGGGTCAAAATCGACGTCAATATCTGGCAAAGATACGCGCTCCGGGTTTAAGAAGCGTTCAAAAATAAGGCCGTGCTTCATAGGATCAAGCTCAGTAATGCCCATTGCGTACGCAACCATAGCGCCTGCAGCAGAACCACGACCAGGGCCAACCATCACTCCATGCGCTTTAGCCCAGTTAATATAGTCTGCAACAACCAAAAAGTAGCCGCAGAACTGCATTTGGCAAATCACACCGCACTCGTAATCAGCCTGCTTTAACACTTCCATTGGAATGTTGTTGTTGTAGCGACGCTCCAAGCCTTCCTCAACTTTTTTAAGGAATAGCGAAGTCTCATCCCAACCTTCCGGGCAGTCAAATTGCGGCATAAAAGCGCCATCTTCACCGTCGTCAAACATAACATTGCAGCGTCGAGCAATCTCAAGCGTATTGTCACAAGCTTCAGGAAACTCTTTAAAAAGATCGCGCATTTGCTCAGCGGACTTCAAATAGTATCCGGAACCGTCAAACTTAAAACGGTCAGGATCATCAAGCCTAGAGCCTGAATTAATGCAAAGCATAGCATCTTGAGCTTCGCGATCTTCTTCGTGAACGTAATGCAAATCGTTCGTTGCAAGAAGAGGAGCATTAAGCTTTTTAGCAATCTCAAGCAAGTCTTTTGTTACGCGAGTTTCGATTGAAAGCCCATGATTCATAAGCTCAATAAAGAAATTGTCACGCCCAAAAATATCTTGAAACTCTCCGGCCGCACGCAAAGCTTCTTTAAACTGACCTAAGCGAAGACGCGTTTGAATAATTCCAGAAGGGCATCCAGAAGAGGCGATTACGCCTTTTGAGTAGGTTGAAAGCACGTCTTTATCCATACGCGGGTAGCGCATAACTCTACCTTCAAGATTCGCCACGGACGAAGCTTTAAGAAGATTTGTTAAGCCTTCATCGTTTTGCGCCCACAAAGTCATGTGAGTAATTAAGCCGCCGCCGGAAACATCGTCTGCACGCTGATCTTCCGTACCCCAGTGCACGCGGCTTTTATCTTGCCTTGCAGTTTCAGGAGTAACATACGCTTCAATACCAATAATCGGCTTAATTCCAGCTTTTACGGCCGTACTCCACATTTCGTACGCACCGTGCATGTTTCCGTGATCTGTAATAGCAACAGCCGGCATGCCCAACTCTTTAGCACGATTAACTAAATCAGGGATTTTCGACGCACCATCAAGAAGCGAATAGTGCGTATGATTGTGCAAATGTACGAAGTTGGTTTCCGGCTGAGTCATAAATGATATTCTATAAGCGAAAGCTGACCGAAAAATGCAAAAACGCTACTTTGATAATTCTCGCATAGCTTCTAAAGCGTGTTGCAAATCAGAAGGATAATTCGACTTTACTTTAATCAATTTTCCCGTTCTAGGATGCGTAAAAATAAGCTCAATAGAATGAAGCCACTGCCTTGTTAAACCAAGCTTTTTAGCCAAAACCGGGTTCGCTCCATACATTGAGTCGCCAACCAAAGGGTGACCAATCGACGTAAAATGCACGCGTATTTGATGAGTGCGGCCCGTTTCCAAATTAACACTTGCTAAAGTTGCTTGACCAAAGCGTTCAAGAACATCCCAATGCGTAACAGCAGGTTTTCCACTTGGCGTGATTGTGAAACGAAAATCCGAAACTTTTGCGCGACCAATTGGAGCTTCGATTGTTGCTTTATTTTGCGTTAAGTCGCCTTGAACAAGCGCATGATACGTTTTTTTAACAGTGTGATTTGCAAACTGCTTTTTCATTTCTTCATACGCTAAATCTGTTCTGCAAACAAGCATTAGGCCGCTTGTGCCAGCATCAAGACGACTTACAATACCACGACGATTTTCGTCTCCAGCAGTAGCAGAAATACTAATTCCGCGCTTTTCTAAAGTCTCTCCCACTGTTGGGCCACACCAGCCTTGAGCTTGGTGAGCGGCCATTCCAACCGGCTTATCTACAACTACAATATCTTCGTCTTTATAAGCGATTGTCATGCTTTCTTCGATTGCTTGATTTTGTAGCTGTAGTTCTATTTGATTATTTTGATGACTTTCGTCTTGAAGCACATCATTTTCGCAACTATTTTCAGCAAAATCTTCGCCAACTAAATCATCGAATATTATTTCGTCACTACTAAGCAAAAGTGCAGATTTATTTGCTTTACGATTAGCAATACGCACGGTTCCGTTAGAAACAAGATCGCTTGCTTTTGAACGCGAAATATTGCGCAATTTTGAAACTGCAACGTCAAAACGGCAACCAACTAAATCTTCAGGAACCGGCATACTGCTTTGCATAATTAATTGTTGCTTTCGTCAGTATTTTTGGCAGTGCCTTCGGCAGCGTTTTCGGCATCGTTTTCGGAAGTATTTTCGGCAGCGCTTTCGTCAGCGCCTTCATCAGCGCTTTCGTCATCACTTTCGCCAGGCTTAAACGGAGTTTCAAACAAAATCAAGCCAACAAACCAAATGCCTGCAATAGCAAGAATAATATCCGCAACGTTACCAACTGACCAACCGTAGTTAATAAAGTCAACAACTTTGCCGTCCAAAAAATGTTCGGCATAAATTGCGCGATCAATCAAATTGCCAAAAGCGCCGGAAAATGCTAAAGACAGCACAATCGTCCACTGCAACGATTTTGTGCGACGAACTGCAGCAAGCATAGCTACACAAGCCAAAATCGCCACTATGCTAATAAAACTAGTTAATCCAGAGCCTAGACCAAACGAAGCACCGCCATTTCGCACAAGCGAAAGCATTAAGGAATTAGGAATACAAACAATCTGCTTTCCGTACTGTAAAGCGCTAAGAGCCCACAGTTTGCTAAGGCGATCTACAACAAGCCCAACAATAACAATAAGTGCAAAAACGGCTACGCGAGTACGTAGCCGTTTCACACGCACATCTCTATGCGTCAATTTTTATCCGATCTGTAAATAAAAATAGCATCGGCTTAAAGCGCGCAAACATTTAAAAGTTACGCCATTTAAAAGTTACGCGCTTTAAGAAGAAAACTACTCTTGCTTATCCTCATTGGAAGCTTGCTTCTGACCAAGAGCAGCATACGCGTTTTCGTCAGAAACCTGAGCAACCAACTGACCAAGGAAGTCAGTCAAGCGAGTGCGATACTCAGTCTCAAACTGCTTGAGGCTCTGAATATTGCCTTCAATAACCTGAGTCTGCTTCTCAAGATTCTCGCGCACCTGACGAGCATAAGCGTCGGCAGCGGTGCGTGTTGTAGAATCATAGTCTGCAGCGCGGTGCTGTACTTCGGACTCGTACTGATCAGCCTGATCGTGAGTCTGCTTAGCATAATCGTCAGCAGCCTGACGAACCTTACCAGAGTAAGCATCAGCCTCATTGTGAGCACGTGCAGAATAATCATCAGCATCGCCACGAGTCTGCTTATTGTACTCATCTGCCTCAGAACGAGTACGCTCAGAATACTCATCAGCTTTAGCAACTGTTTCGTTATAACGAGCCTGGCTCTCTTCAACAATCTGCTGAGCCTTAGCCTTGCCCTTATCAACGTACTGATCGTGCAATTGCATTGCAAGAGTCAACATAGCAGTTGCGCGCTCTGGCTCAGAACCCTGGGCATCAGCACCAGCGCCAGCAATCTTCTGCAAGCTACCAGTTTCAGTATTTGGCTCCATCTTAGAAACTTGTTGACGAAGCTGCTCTTCACGCTGACGAGATTCTTCAAGCTGCTTAGAAAGCTCCTGAACCTTAGCGTTTTCCTGCTGGGTAACAACAAGCTGCTGACGAACAGTTTCAAGCTCACGACCCAAGTTTTCGCTATTTGCACGGAAGTCATCGCGCTCGCGAGTAACAGCTTCAAGTTCCTTCTGAACCTGATCCGCGTTATCCGCTTTAGCGGTTTGAGCAGTAAGCTGATCAACCTGAGCACCCAAGCCATCCAACTGCTCCTTAAGCTGTTGGTTTTGAGCGGTAAGAGCACGGTTGCTTTCTTCAGCTTCACGCAACTTAGTTTCAGTCGCCTCAAGCTTTTCAGCAGATTCATTAGATCCGCCCTGCTGCTTAGCAGCGTTACGCAACGTTTCATTTTCTTGAGTTAAGGACTCAACTTTAGAAGTCAACTCAGCAATCTTGGTATTCAAGCCCGCAACATCGCGGCCGAGGGATTGTGTGGAAGCACCAAGTCCCTGCACTGCCTGCTGACCAAGCGCTTCTATTGTTTCTGTAACTTGATCGAGAAATTCGTCAACCTCGTCAACGTCATATCCTCCCTTGAAACGTACAATCTGGAAGGTATGCTCTCGAATGTCCTTAGGCGTCAACAGAGTCATATGCTTTACACCTCGCTTTTGGGACGCATCTCATTGATATATATCTATTCGATGCTATCACGTACGCAGAAAATTAGGGCAAATAATGCGAAAATTTATGCGCAAAACGCCGATTTTATAAAAAACTGCGTATTAAACAGCACACAAATTTATAGTTCAGTTTGGCGAGATATAATTACAACGATTACACAAAGATACAAAATTAAGAAGAAAGGTCAATAATGACTGTTCTTGTTACAGGCGGATGCGGTTACATTGGAGCACACGTAGTTCACGCCTTACATAAAATAAATCAGAATGTTGTTGTAGTAGACGATTTAAGCTACGGAAAGCCTACTAGAATCGAAGGCGCCCGACTTTATGGCATGGATATTGCATCTCCAGATGCCGGGGCACGTCTTGCGCAAATTATGAAGGACGAGAATGTTGATTCCGTAATTCATTTTGCTGCCAGAAAGCAGGTTGGCGAGTCCGTTGAAAAGCCGCTTTGGTATTACCAGCAGAATATTAACGGCATGCTTAATGTTCTTGAAGGCATGAAAGATAGCGGAGTAAAGAAGCTCGTATTCTCGTCTTCTGCAGCAACTTACGGCGTTCCACCTGTTGATGTTGTGCCAGAAGACGTTGTTCCTATGCTTCCAATCAACCCTTACGGACAAACTAAGCTTTTTGGCGAGTGGATGGCGCGCGCTTGCGAGCACACATACGGCATTCGCTTCTGCGCACTGCGTTACTTCAATGTTGCAGGCTGCGGTCCTGTTGAATTAGAAGATCCTGCAATTTTGAACCTGATTCCTATGCTTTTTGAACGTTTGCAACGCGGTAAAGCTCCTGCTATTTTTGGCGACGACTACCCTACTGCCGATGGCACTTGCATTCGTGACTACATTCACGTTTCGGATTTGGCAGACGCTCACCTTGAAGCGCTTAAGTATTTGGATTTGGACAATCGCAAGTACGACGCTTTTAATGTTGGAACTGGTAAAGGCACTTCCGTTCGAGAAATTGTTGAAGAAGTGCGAAAAGTTACAGGCCTTCCATTTAAGGAAACTGTGCTGGATCGCCGAGCAGGAGACCCTCCTCAGCTTATTGGCAGCCCGAAGCGCATTAATGAGGAAATGGGCTGGTATGCTCGCTACGACGTTAAGGATATTGTGGAATCTGCTTGGGCAGCTTGGCAAGCAAATCCTGAACATCATGTTGATGTTGAATCGTGGAAGCAGATTGACTAGTAGACTGACTAGATAAAGCAAAACGCGCGACAAAACTGCCGCGCGTTTTTTGTTTGTGGCTCCGAGCGGGATCGATCCGCTGACCTAGCGATTTTCAGTCGCTCGCTCTACCAACTGAGCTACAGAGCCATGATGAATAAAAAACCCGGCGAACCGGGCCTTTACTAATCGCGACCCCGGCCGGACTTGAACCGGTGACCTCCGCCGTGACAGGGCGGCGCTCTAACCAACTGAGCTACGGGGCCGTGGCTTATTCTCTCGAACAGCCGAGTCACTATCTTACAGAATCCTCGCCAAAAAGCAAGTGCTCAGCTCTTTCGGCGTGTTGCCCACAAATAAAACGCTACTCAAGCTCAATCGCGCCAGTGCAAAGCTGATAATACTCACCGCGCTTAGCTAACAACTCCTCGTGAGAACCACGCTCAATAATTTGGCCATGATTCAAAACCATAATCACATCCGCATTGCGGACCGTAGAAAGCCTGTGCGCAATTACAAACACAGTGCGCCCTTCCATAAGCGAATCCATGCCGTGCTGCACTAAGGCCTCAGTATGAGTATCGATTGAAGAAGTTGCCTCATCCAAAATAAGCACCGGCGGATTTGCAACAGCCGCGCGAGCAATCGCAATAAGCTGCTTTTGACCTTGCGAAAGATCTTCTCCTCCGCCAGTAAGCTCCGTATTATAACCATCTTTAAGTTTAGAAATAAAAGCATCAGCATGAGCTAATTTTGCAGCATTAACACAATCTTCATCGCTAGCCTCTAGGTTTCCGTAGCGAATATTATCCATTATTGTGCCTGTAAATAAGTTCACGTCCTGAAGAACTGTGCCAATAGCGTAACGCAAATCCGTTTTTAGAATATCTCGCACGTCAATTCCGTCGTACAAAATCTGACCGTCGTCAATATCGTAAAAACGCGTAAGCAAATTAGCAATAGTAGTTTTGCCAGCACCCGTAGCACCAACTAAAGCAACTTTTTGCCCCGGCTTTGCAAACCAAGTAATATCATGCAAAACAGGTTTTTTGGAATCGTAGCCAAACACAACATCTGTAAAGCGCACGTCGCCTCGAAGCAAAGTATAGCGGCCATCCTTAGAAGTGCGAGCATCTCGCTTTGCATGGCACACAATCTCTTGAGCCATTTCACTTAAGTTTTGAGCGCGCTTTTTAGCTTTAGTGCCATTATCTTGCTTTGACCTTTTCCAAGCCCAATAAATATTGCTTCCTTCAGATTGTTCGTCTACTTCTTCAAGCACATCAAATGCTGATTTTTCTCCAAGATCTTCAGCAGACTGAAGTACACGCACTTTAACTAATTGCACACTGCCAGAATCAAGTTCTGGCTTTTCATCAAGTAACTCAAAAATACGAGAAGCTCCTGCAAGAGCCATCATAAGTGCGTTAGCTTGCATTGTAATTTCGCCAATAGGGTTAATAAATGCGCGCGAAAGTGCCAGCAAAGATATAAGCGTACCCAATGTAAGAGTACTAGATCCAGATAATCCCAGCGTTGGCAAACCAGCTGAAGCAGCCCACGCACCAAGTAAAGCAATTAATACATAAAGCAAATAGCTTGCATTACTAATAACAGGCATTACGTTATTTGCATAAGAATTCGCACTTGCAGAAATTTTTTGCACTTTTTCTATGCAATTATCTAATTTTTCAATAGAATCTGTCTCATGATTAAAAATTTTAATCACTTTGCTGCCTGTTGCAGATTCTTCAACAAACTCATTTAACTCGCCTAATGCGTTCTGGAATTGTTCAAATAAACTGCCAGATTTCTTTAGCATAAAACGCACTAAATAAAGCAACATTGCAGTAAATATAGCTACAAAAACTGCAACCGGAAGCGATAAGCACATAATAGATATAAACGCTGCCAAAATCGACATTAATGCAGAAAAAGAGTCCGGAAAAGCCCACGAAATTGCCTCACGAAGAACCTCAGTATCGTTTGTGTAACGGCTCATAATATCGCCGTAACCTTGAGAATCTAAGTAACGCAATGAAAGCTTCTGCTGATGCTTAAACATAGAATCTCGCAAATCACGCATAACACTTTCAGATATATTCGCAACAAGCCTGCTCCAAAGCCAAGAACAAAACACACCAACAGCGTAAACACTTGCCATCAGAATAATCATGCGAACAAGAGGCGTCCAATCCTGATTATGCTTACCGACAAGCGGAAGAATATACGAGTCAACAAGAGATTGCAAAAACACTGCACTTACAGCTTGCACGATTGCGCTAACTATTATTGATGCAATAATTACGCAAATTTTAACTCGATACACAAGCACATAAGAGGCAAGTCTGCTAAGAGTTTTCCAACTAATAGCTGAATCATTTTTAGAAGAGTGAGCCGTTTTATTATTAGCCATTGTTATTTAGCTCCTTCTTCTTTAGTTGCGCTAGTTATTCGACTTTTTTCTTGAGAAACCGCCATATTTCTGTAAATTTCACAAGATTTAAATAATTCATCATGCGAACCGTTAGCAACAACACGACCATCTTTAAGAACAACAATAATATCCGCATGTTCGATTGAAGATATGCGCTGAGCAACGATAATTTGCGTAGAATCAGGCATAAACTTTTTCAAGCCATCGCGAATTTTACTATCCGTTTTCATATCAACCGCACTCATCGAGTCGTCGAGGATTAAAATTTTCGGCTTCCTCAAAAGTGCGCGCGCAATGCACAAACGCTGTCGCTGGCCACCGGAAACATTCTTACCACCCTGGTCAATATGCGTATTGTAGCCGTCTGGTAAATCTTTAATAAACTCATCAGCACAAGCAATTTCGCAAGCTTGACGCAAATCATTATCGCTTGCTTCCGCCCTACCCCAGCGAAGATTTTCTGCAATTGTGCCACTAAACAAAATATTTTTTTGTAGAACAACACCAACTTCTTCACGCAAACTAGAAGAATCATAATCGCGAATATCTTTTCCGCCTACAAAAAGAGCGCCAGAAGTTACGTCATAAAGTCTTGCAATTAATTGCACTAAACTCGATTTTCCAGATCCCGTTGCACCAACAATACCAACAGTTGCTCCAGAAGGAATAGATATATTTATATCATGTAAAATTTCCTGTTCTGCTGGAGTGGATTCATCTGTATTATCTGATTGAGGATAGCGTAACGAAACATTTTCAAAACGCACAGAAGCGTCAGAAAGCTTTGTAAGTGGATGCTTGGAAACAACTTCAGTATTTCGAGATTGCAAAACATGTGAAATACGATGCATCGAAGCTCGAGCTGTTAACGACATTACAAAAACTGCAACTAAATTCGCTAAAGCAAACAAAATTTGCAAAGCATACACTACTAATGCAGCAAGATTTCCCGTTGTTAAACCAAAAGCAGGATTATTTCCTGAAGCCACAATTTCGTGCGAAGCCAACCATGCAATAAGCAGCATGCCAGAATAAAAACATAAGTTAAATAAAGGAATACTACAATTTAACACATACTCAGCTTTAATAAAATAATCATAGATTTTATGTGAAATACGCGTAAAACGACTTATTTCATAATCAGAACGCACATAAGACTTTACGACGCGAATATTATGCAAATTCTCACCAACTCTATTATTCATCTCGTCAATCATTCGATAAATTCGAGAAAATGCTGGAGCAACTATACTAGCTCCAACAGCGCCAATTGCACCAATAATAGGCACAAATGAAAGAAAAACCCACGAGATGGCAGGGCTAATTGAAAAAGTAAACCACCAAGCAGTGATGATAATCATAACGCTGCGAATACCAGAGCGAATAATCATTTGGTAAGCAAATTGCACATTTGACACATCGCTAGTCATACGCGTAACAACAGTACCGCTAGAAAACTTATCTAAATCAGAAAAACTTAAACTTTGCAAGCGTGAAAACATGTTGTGGCGCAAATTTTTACCAAAACCAGCACTAGAATGAGCGCAACAAATACCAGAAATAACGCCTGCAATCATTGCGATTGCAGCAAAAATAAGCAATTGCAAACCATAATATTGCACAGATTCTTGAGAACGTGACATAATACCAAAATCAATAAGATTTGACATTACTGTAGGGATCTCAATTTGCATAGCAGCTTCAACGAGAATAGTAACAGCTGTTAAAACGCCAAGAAAACGATACCTTTTTAAAGAACCTAGTATCGTTCGAAGTGCTCGAGGGGCATAATCTTTTTTATGAGAATCTTTTTTTGATTCATCAAACTTACTTGGCTTCTCAGACTTCTCTGCCATTCTTCCCCTACTCTAAATTAAATACTTATTCTTTAATGATATCACTTTTGAATATAAGGCAGGCAGGGGTTAAGTGAACCAAGCAGCAAAAAAAGCCTGGTAAATTCCCCGCGTTTGGAGCGTTCAACACACAACAACACTCCAAACACGAGAAACTTTGCTCACATTTGTGGTTAAATTTAGGGATTTATGAAGCATCGCCTTCGCCTTGCACGCGATCTTTTCCGTAAATCGACGGAATAAAACGCTCCTGATCGTGAAGCTTTTCCCAAATTACAGGAGGATCGTGCGGATTTTCCAAAGATTTCGGCACGTCGATAATACGTTGATTACTAGAGCCGCGGAATTGCAGCAGCGAATCGTGCAAATCTTTAATATAACGTCCGTCAACAAGAATATCAATATATTGCAGAAGCTCAAGCTTATCAGGCGTCTCCCCTGGACGCATAAGCTCTTCCCACGTGTATCCAGTCCAACTCCAAATATCTTTAGTATGACCAAATTCGCTTCTAATACGCTTGCAAAGAGGCAGCAAAATACCAGTATTAAGCAGCGGCTCACCACCCAGCAAAGTCAAACCTTGCACATAAGGCTGCGCCAAATCTTCCATAATTTGATCTTCAAGCTTTTGAGTATAAGGGTGGCCTGCGCGAAAATCCCAAATCGACTCGTTATAGCATTCAACGCAATGGAACGGGCAGCCGGAAACGTAAAGCGAGCAGCGAATACCCTCGCCGTCGGTCATCAAAAAACGCTTGTAATCGGCAACCATGCCCTGACTCATGCGTTCGCTAGACCATTGGCCAGCGCGAGGATTATTAGAAAGAGAGGTTGGAATCCAAGGCCCGCGGTTAACGTCTGCAGGGGAAAAATCGTGCAAACTTATGCGAGCCATGGTTCCAACCTTTAATTTAGACTAGCTTTTACTTTATTTTATGATATTTTATTATATTTTACGCGACTTGATGCGACTTTACGCGACTTTACGCGCTACTTAGTCTCCTCGTACCATTCACGAGATTCGCCATTATCCAGCGTCACGTGACCAGTTTCGCCAGACATGTGCTTTACGCGGTGCGCAATCTCCTCGTGACGACCATGAACCATTGGGCGCTGAACAGGATTGCCCAAGTAGCCGCAAGTACGCTTAGTAACATTGCACTTATCTGGGTCACTATTGCCGCACTCTGGGCAGCGGAAGCCTTCCTTCGTTGGCTCAAAATCGCCCTGGAATCCGCAAACGAAGCAGTGATCAATAGGCGTATTCGTACCCAAGTAGCCAATGCCAATCTTATAAGCGTAATCCCAAACAGCTTCCAAAGCCTTAGGATTTGCTTGCAAGCATGGGAACTCGCAGTAGTTAATAAAGCCGCCGGAAGCAAGATACGGGAAGTCAACCTCGTAGCTAAGCTTCTCCATAGGAGTTGGCTGCAACCAAACCGGATAATGGAAGGAATTAGTGTAGAAGTCGTGATCGGTAACGCCTTCAATGCGGCCGAACTTCTGACGATCCATGCGGTTAAAGCGGTCAGTCAAAGACTCTGCAGGAGTTGAGTAAACGGAATAGTGGTAGCCTTCCGCCTTCGACCACTGCTGGCAAAGCTTATTCATGCGGCGAACCAAAGAAAGCGCAAACTGCTTGCCATCCTCATTCCAGCTGTGATCCTTCATCCAATCCTTGCCGAAGAACACTGCCGTAGTCTCATACAAGCCAATGTAACCAAGCGAAACCGTAGCACGCTCATTACGGAACAGCTGATCAACACTCTCGTTAGCTTCCAAACGACCAAAAGCACCGTAGCGGAACAGAGTTGGAGCGTTCACAGGAGTTGCCTGCTTGCAACGCATAATGCGGAATCGCAAAGCCTGGTGAGCAACTTCCATACGCTCGTCAAAAAGCTTCCAGAAGCGAGTCACATCGCCGTGAGATTCAAGAGCAATACGCGGCATGTTAACCGTTACAACGCCAAGATTCATGCGGCCGTCTTCAACATCCTTACCAGTCTTTGGATCAATCCAGCCCTGAAGGAAGGAGCGGCAACCCATAGGAGCCTTGAAGGAGCCGGTAATCTTAACAATGTTCTCGTAGAACACAACATCTGGATACATGCGCTTAGTAGAGCACTCAAGAGCCAGCTGCTTCAAATCGTAGTTCGGGTCACCTGCGTCGGCGTTTACACCGTGCTTAATAGTAAACACAAGCTTAGGGAAGATAGCAGTATGACGATCCTTGCCGAGGCCGCGAATACGATTCAGCAAAATAGCGCGCTGAATTTCGCGAGCAAACCAAGAAGTACCCAAGCCAAAGCCAACAGTTACGAACGGAGTCTGACCGTTAGAAACGCGGTTGGAATTAATTTGATATTCCATAGTTTGCATAGCGTCGTAAATAGCTTTACGCGTCATAATCTTTGCATAAACTTCGCGAAGCTGATCAAGCTCACTCAATTTCTCATCAAAAGGAGTGTCAGCAGGAAGCGGATCTCTGTCTGAGCAGTGAAGATTCTTAGGCTCCTGAGCC
Organism: Gardnerella sp. Marseille-Q9691; assembly: GCF_046507715.1. Taxonomy (NCBI): domain Bacteria; kingdom Bacillati; phylum Actinomycetota; class Actinomycetes; order Bifidobacteriales; family Bifidobacteriaceae; genus Gardnerella; species Gardnerella sp. Marseille-Q9691. The sequence continues at coordinate 765,323 of NZ_JBKFXI010000001.1, forward strand.
TTCAAACCGTCAATCATATCCTTCGCAACTTCAATCGGCGTAGAATCTGGAATCATAGCGTGGGCCATTGCCAAGTTCTTCTCATAATCGCACTTAGCGTAAGGCTCAAGCATTTCGTCAGCGCGATTAACAGTCTGACCACCGTATTGCGCGCCAGCAATATCCTTAATAATCTGCGTAACCTGAGTTGCAGCAGTGCCAATAGACTTTGGACTATCCATCATTGCGTTACCAAGCGCAAATCCCTTAGCAAGCATATCGCCAAAATCAGGAAGCGAGCAGTTGCTCATGCAAGTAAATGGCGAATAATCAGCGTCGTGGAAGTGAATATCACCCTTCATATGCGCGTTAGAAACCGCGTGAGGAAGCATAGAGAAGGCAGAAGCCTTAGAAACAGCGCCTGCAAGAAGATCACGCTGAGTGGCGTAAACGTTGGAATCCTTATTTGCATTTTCGCGCACAAGCGTTTCGTCACGATTTACAAGGCGATTAACAGCTTCGTTAATATCTGTAGCCTTTGCACGATCAATATCTCGGTTCAAACGGTAGCTCGTGTAGCAGCGCGCAACCTCGTAAAGATGATTTTCAATAAGTCCGTGCTCAACCAAGGTCTGAATATCCTCAATTTTTGCTGGACCATTGTAACGATCTTGAATTTCAGCCTCAATACGATCCGAAATACCGCGAATCATCTGCTCTTCCTGAGGACCGACTTCCTTACCTAAGTCCTTAAAAGCAGCCTTAACAGCCATAATGATATTCATCGAATCGAAATCAACTACGCGACCATCGCGCTTTTCGACCTGCACGCGGGAAACTGGAGCTGCAGCTAAGTCATCATCCATGCTAATTGCTGCGCTCTTGGCGTCAGTTTCTTCCAAAACCTGCATCGGTACAGACCTTTCTCATAACACTGTTCTTCTAACTGTTCTCTCGTTGCGAAAAGCATTATTTTCGCAACGACTTGCTCTACTATAACTCAACTCATGCCCAATATCTAGGGAAAAACGCAAAGATAACAAACTATATATAGTGATTTATTTCACATTCGCGATTTTTGAGGCGTGTCGAGGATGAGGTAGGCTTGATTGCTGGCGTGTTAAGTTTATTTAGTGTTGATTTTTTGTTTTAGACGTTCTTGAGTATCGTCTATGAGTTTTGTAACTGATTTAGTTTTTTGGTTTTGATGAGGCTAGAAAATTTGTGTTTGAGTGCGTCCCTGCTTGACATTGCGCGAGTTTTGGAGGATTTCTCTCCTCGCGATTTTCTTTTCGATATTCTTTAGTATCGTCTATGAGTTTTGTAACTGATTTAGTTTTTTGGTTTTGACGAGGCTGGAAAATTTGTGTTTGCGCAAGCCCCGTCCTTCGTCGCTTTAACTGTTAAAGTATTTTGCTGCGTTCGCCTATCTTTTAACAATGTTGCTTCCTCAGTCCTCTTTTATTGCTGAACACAATTTTTCCAGCCTCTCAACACACTAACCGTAAACACAAAACTCATAGACTCGTTAAGTTTGTTACGAAAGTGCGTGGTTTACTAAGTGCAACTAAATTAGTATAATTAAGCTGCGGGTTGGTGCAGCTAACTACTTTATCGTTTTCTCAGTGCGAAAAATCTCAAATCTCACCACACGAATATTCATACACTAAAGTATCGCAATTAAGCTGTGAGTGGGTGCGTAGGTATGAGTGCCTGGTGTGGTGTGTGCGGCAGCATGAATGCTAGTGTTCTCTAATTAACAAAAATAGGCACAAATATAATACACGCCGTTATGGGCGCGCACTTCGTGACGCTTTGATATATTGAGTCACGTGGAACAGATAGCTTTTCAGCATGCACAGGAATTCGGATTCCAACCAGGAGACATTGTGCAACAATGGCTTTGGGACGACGATGTTGACGAAACAATTTGCGAAAGTATCGAACAGCTTACCGGCGAAGAATTGGTAGACGAAGATTACGATGCTGCTGTTGATGGCGTAATTATTTGGTGGCGTGACGGCGACGATGAAGACGAGCTTGCGGACACCATTATGGATGCCACAAATATGCTTGACGACGACGCTCCTATGTGGGTTCTAACACCTAAGCCTGGTCGCGAAGGTTCCCCAAGTTCTAGCACCGTGCAATCTGCAGCAAAGACGGCAGGAATGAACGCCGCAACGCCTTTAACTGTAAGCGCAGATTGGAACGGAATTCAGTTGCGCGCCTTCGGCAAAGGTCAAAGCAAGTAAGCAAGCAGTAAGCAGTCTACAGTCGGCAAGTAAAGCGACGACAGTTTCTTTACACTCACGTAGGGCAATTGTCGATATTTGGCGAGATTGCGTTATTTTTTATACAAGCACATAAAGTAATTGTCACTTTCATGCTTTTATGAAACATTTGCCGGAAAATTACCGGCAAATGTAGCTACTTCCTCGCCGCCCGTTCTCTTCCTTCACGATTTCCGTGCCCGCGATCTCTTCCTTCACGATTGCCGCGCTCGCCGCGATTGCCACGATCTCGACCTCTTCCACCGTGTCCGCGCCCTCGCCCGCGACCTTTGCGCTTCTGCTGCTCAGGCTCCGGCATGCTCCAGCCTTCCTGAAGCTCAGCCGCATCTCCCACAATCTCATCTAAAACAGGCGATGCAGGATTTACGTCTTCAGCCTTAGCGTTAATTCCGGCTCGACGAAGCATAGTGTGCGCCGCGCGCTTCTGATTAGGCAGCACAAGAGTAACAACATCGCCTTCCTCGCCTGCACGAGCGGTACGGCCCGAACGATGCAAGAACGACTTCGGGTCTTCCGGCGGTTCAGTTTGCACAACCAACGCAACGTCACTAATATCAATGCCTCGCGCCGCAACGTCCGTCGCAACCAGCACACGCACTAAGCCTTCCGAGAATACAGCCAAATGCCTATCTCGCTGATTTTGCGACAAATTACCTTGCAAATCAACCGCAGGAATGCCCTGCTGCACGAACTTTTTCGCCATATTCTTCGCCTGATACTTCGTGCGCGTAAAGAATATGGAACGCTTGCATCCGGAAGCAAGCTTGCGCAAAACCTCGTACTTATCTCCCGAAGACACAGCAAAAATGTGGTGAGTCATAGTGTCAACTTGCGAATCAGCATCGTCAACTGCATGAATTACAGCGTTAGGAAGGAATCGATTTACAAGAGTTGAAACTTGCTTGTCTAGCGTGGCAGAAAACAGCATGCGCTGACCGTTAGGATCCACCTGCTCAAGAAGTCGCGTAACAGCCGGCAAAAAGCCCATATCAGCCATTTCATCAGCCTCGTCAAGCACGCTAACCATCACTTTTTCAAGAGTCAACGCGCCCTGCCGAATCAAATCTTCCAAACGACCCGGGCAAGCGAGCACGATTTGCGCGCCCTTCTTAAGCTGCGATACCTGACGCTGGTATCTAACTCCGCCATACACTGTCACTGTGCGCATGCCGTAAGCCGCTGCAAGAGGAGCGATTACATCGTCAATTTGATGCACAAGTTCGCGCGTTGGCGCCAAAATCATTGCGCGAGGAGCTGGAATATCGCCACTTTCGTTTTTACGACTATTTTTTCCGTGGTTGATTAAATCAACGAAATTTTCTGCCAATCGCGAAACCAACGGAATCGAAAATGCTAAGGTTTTGCCGCTTCCTGTGCGACCGCGGCCTAGAATATTCGCGCCTTGCAAAGAATCCGGAAGCGTGGCCTGCTGGATTGGGAAGGCTGTGGTTTTGCCATCTGCGCGCAAGACTTCTACAAGAGGATCTGGCACGCCAAGCTGCGTAAAAGTTACGTCGTCGCTGTAATTTTCGCGCGATTCGATTGCGGAATCCGGAATAATTACTGAATTTTGAGAAGATTTATTGTTTTTAGCGAAATCTTTTTTATTATTTTCTTTTTTAGTGAAATCTTTCTTAGCGAAACCTTTTTTAGCAAAATCTTTTTTACTATTTTCTTTATTAGCGAAATCCTGCTCAGCCTCGCGAATTGCAGTCTCCTCGTAGCGCAAAGCTTTCTGGCGCGCCTTTTCACGAGCCTTTTCTGCCTTACGATTGCGCTCTCTACGCGCATTAAATTCGTGATGATTATTCTTCGCGCCTCGCTTTTGACGAGACGCAGCATTATGAGTATGCGGCACAATAGCCTTTCGTAAAAAATGTGATTCAAATAAATTTCAAACCGTGAACTAACTGAGCCTAGCACACGCGCCGCACAATCACGGCAAATGTTTCAAAAAAGGGTAAGCAGCAAAAAGCCCCACCGTGAAGAATCACAGGCGGGGCTTTATTTTTACTTATGCGATTAAGTAAGCTTGCTAAACTCACGTCAGCTTACGAAATTCGCGCGATTTTCGTAAGCTTTCTAAAGCTTTGCAGGCTTTACAGCCTCTCGCCTAGTTGTTGCTACGACGAGAAGTACCACGACGCTTCCTCACGAAGAACGCAGCACCAGCAGCAGCAACCGTAGCAAGCAAGCCAATCACAGACACGTTGCTACCAGTTTTACTCAGCTTAGAAACACCACTCTTCAACACCTGAGCACGCACAGAAGCACGAACCTCAGCCGCATGAGCCTTAGCAGATGCCAAAGCCTTACGAGCAGCAGAAAGCTTCTGAGCCGCAGCATCAACCTGAGCCTGAGTTGCATTAGGATCAGCCGCAACCTTCTTAGCCTCAGCCAAAGCAGCATCCAAAGCCGCCTGAGCCTTAGAAACTTGAGCATCAGCCTGCTTCACAGCCGGCGAATTTTCAACCGCAGCGTTCACAGCAGCAGAATTGGCAGCATTAGCATTATTGGCGTTGGAAGCATTACCAGAGTTTGCACCAGCACCAGCGTTTGCGTTACCAGCACCAGCGTTACCGTTGCCAGCATTACCAGGCTGAGAATCAGCTTCAGCACTATCAATCTGAATGTTCAACTCGCCTTTATCCACAGTAGTAGGCGCGTTATCGTTCACACCAAAGCCAGAGCCACCAGGGACTGGGCTTGGAGTTGGAAGCGGGTTCACATCATTATCAACAGAACCATAACCACTCAAAGCTCGAGCCGCAGCACGCAAAGCCTCAAGAGCAGCATTAACATCATCCTGCGTGGCAGACGGGTCAGCATACACTGCGCGAGCCTTAGAAAGCGCCCTATCATACGCGAGCTGCTTATCCGAAGGCGAAACAATGTAAGACATGCGACGGCCAATATTACTATCCAAAGCAATCTCAGCAGCCAAAGCAGTCTTATCAACAGCAGCAGGAGTTGGGGCTGGGGTTGGGGCTGGAGCTACGCCGTTTAGCTCGTTATAAGCCTTCTGCAAAGCCTTCAAAGCCTCATCCAAAGCCTTCTGCTTATTCTCCTTAGAATCCAATGTGATATTACCGTACTGAGGCGCAGCACCGCCAGCGGTAGTAGTAGTCAAATTCTTAATAAGATCCTGAGCATCCTTAAGAGCCTTATCGTACGCCTGCTTCTTATCAGTATCAGCATTGGTGTACTTCACATTGCTCTTAACATCGTTTTCCTTACCAATCTCATCTTGCAACGGCTTGGTGTTAACACCATCCAAAGCAAGGCGAGCCCTAATAAGCTTGTCAAGAGCTTCGTCAATCTTCTTCTGCGCTTCTGCTTCCTTATCAGCAGTAGACACGTCAGCATTCTTGGCATTGTTAAAGGCAGTTTGAGCCTCAGTCAACGCCGTATCAAACGCAGCCTTCTTATCCTGAGAAGCGGTGGTATAAAGCGAATCGCCTGGAGTCTTAGGATCAGAAGTTGTATTTGGCTTCAACTTATTGTCGGAGTCAATCTCATTCTTAAGAGCATCGGTATTAACACCAGCGCCCTTCGCGTTCGTATCAATCGCCTGCATTGCATTAAGAAGATCCTTGTACAGCTCATTAACCTGATCTGCCGTCTTGGCATCGCCAGTTTCCTTAGCAAGCACGGCACCAGCGGCTGTGGAGGCGGTATTAAACGCTTTCTTTTTGTCATCGCCGTCTTGCAGACCCTTATACTTGTCGCCCTTAGCGAAATCATCAGCTGTCTTTTTCAGCTTCTCAAGGCGAGCCATTGCGGTATCGGTTGCAGTAGCATTGGCAAGCGCGTCGTCGATGTCGTCAGAAGTTGTACCGTCATCATTGGTGTGATTACCAGCATCAGTGCCATTGATGATCGCCTTGAAAGCATCCTTTTGAGCCTTGTTTAAATGCTTAAATTCATCAATCTTCTTTAGAGCATCTTCAATCTTCTTGGCTTTCAAATAACGATTAGCGATAGCAGTCGGGTCGCCAGACTTAGTTGCAGCCTTGATGTCCTTAATAGCCTTCTGCTTTTCGGCTTCTGGAAGATCACTTTTGTTGATGCGTTCAATCTGCTTTTTCTTTTCCTCGTCAAGTTGTCCATTTTGTGTTTGACTTGGATCCTTAACATTATTCTTCTGCGCGTTGCTCACTTGAGTGTTGATGTCTTTAAGCGCATCATCAATCTTCACACCATCAAGAGCAGACTTGATTTCGGATGGCTTCTTAGCACCCTTGACTGTTCCTTGAGCTGTGGTGATTGCATTCTTGGCCGCTTCAACCTTATCTTTAACAGCATTCTTCTGCTCTGCAGTCAAGCCATTTTCAGCATCTGTGAGCTTCTGCAAAAGCGCATCAAGCTTGGCATTAGCTGCAGCCTTGGCGTTAGCCTCATTGATTTCGTTCTGGCGCTTGGCTGCGTTAAGAGCCGTGTTGATACTATCAGCTGTAGCATTGTCTGCCTTCAACGCGTTATCCAAAGCAGTGAGAGTTGCATCCTTACCTGACTTTGTGCCGAGTAACTCGTTAAGAGCAGCATCATCGGCATGGTCTGGATCTGTTTTATCAGCATCTCCACCCTTACCGTGATCAAGGAATGGAAGCGCGCCCTTGGTGATGTCATTTTGCAATGCACCCTTGGCATCATTAATAGCCTTGGCCTTCTCGAGAATCTTCTTTACAGCTTCAGGAGTTTTAGCACCTTCTGGATGTGCTTGTGTACTATCACCGTTAAGCTCAGCCTTTAGCTTACTCTTATCTTCCTCAGAGAGGTTAGGCATGTTATTGATGGTATTCTCAGCGTTGGTCTTGTCAGTTTGAAGCTGTTGTTTTTGCTTCTTGTCGCGCTCTTCCTTATCCTTTTTCTTTTTATCGTCATCAGCTTGCTGCTGAGCAGTAGTGCCTTGCTTGTTGTTGTTAATTTGTCGCTGAATAGCAGGATCAGAAGTGTTGTTCTTATTCTTCTTGGCCTGCTCATTGGCGTTATTCAAAGCCGTGTTGACGCCGTTTGCATCATGAGCATCGTCAACTTGCTTCTTGAACTTCTCTTTATCCGCAGGCGTAAGGTTTGGATTGCGCTCAATCGCTTCCTTCGCCTTTTCCTTCATCTTATCCAGCTTGCTCTTCTCGCCTGGCTTTGGAGCAGGCTCTGGCGCGGCTTTCTTCGTGTAAGTAGGCTTAACCGTAAACGTGGTAGTGCCATCGCCGTCAACTACAACGATTCCATCCTTGCTTGCGCTCTTAATCTTGGTGACGCCGTCAGCGCCAACCTCCATGTACACAGTGCCTTGCTTTGGCGTAAGGTTTGTAGGCAAAGCGAAATCAGATGTTGAAGTTACATTCACATCGCTTGCGTTATCGTAATTTGCCTCAAGGAATGCCTTTATTGCAGCTTTGAGGTTATCATTAGTCAGGCTGTCTGGATTATCAACCTCTACAGAAGGCGTATTGAAGACGTGATTTAACTTTTTTGAATCAATAAGCTTTTGTATGATACCACGAAGATTCTTAATTATTGTTTCACGTTGAGAAACATCAGTCTCATTCTCATTTATATTATTGATTTCACCAGGGTACTTAGTTGGATTCTCAATACCAGCCTTCTTGAAGTCTCTGTTCTTCAATCCATCACTAATCTTTTGATTCCACAAAGCCAAAGCCTGCTTCTTCAAATCAGCAATTGTCGTATCTTTTGAAACAGAATTCTTGTCATACAGACTGTCATGATTGATTGAATACTCTTTACCTCTATTGTTCTTAACAACAATATCACCGCTAGCATTTACGCTGATTGTAGTAATTCCAGAGCCATCTTTTGCTGCAGTACCAATACCGCTTGTACCCTGCTTTGGAATCCAATTTCCACCACCTGTGTAGCTATCGGAGTTTCCGTCAACGGTAGCATTACTCCAGTTTGTTTCAATAAATTGCTTAAGCGCACCCTTCTTTTCGGCATCGGTTGGTGTTTCGCCAGCTATTGGATACTTTTTTATAATAAATACGTGTCCAGCGGAATCTGGACCAACTGTAGTAGTTTGCTGATTTGGATGCTGATTTGGCTGTTTTACAAAGAACATGCCCATTGGATAAGTTTTCTTAGATGTGTACCCTTTTACACTAAAAGTAACTTGACCAACACCACTATTATCAACACTATATTCAATAGTTATATCATCTGCATTTATTTTATTTTTAGTCTTAGAGTCCTTAACATAACTCTTCAATTGACTCTTTAATGCGTTAAGTTTATTTGCATTGTTTTGCTGCTGAATCTCGCTCATACTTGTCTTGAAAGGATCAAAACTAACAGGTGTATTCGTAGATTTAGCTTCAACAATGAACTCTTTTTCGGCCTCTTGAGCAGGAGGTTCTTGAGTTTGATTCTTCTTTTCCTTAAGGAACTGCCATGCGTCAATAACTGTTGTAGAGCCATCTTTCCAGGTGATAGTTACGTCGCCAGTCTCAGAAACCGTTACAGGTGCTTGGTTGCTGTTCTTTTCCTTTGACTCATCATAAGGAGTAATGCCCTTGTTGGCATCATCAAAAGCCTTGATAATATTGTTTATTTCGTCTTGCTTAAGCTTCTTAAGGTCATCAACCTCAATGGTGTCCGGCACAACATATGGCGCCCAATCGGCGATAGTTGCTCCCTGATACACGAGTTCAGAGGCAGGAATAGTAGCCTTAGAGCCATCTTTGTAAGTCACAACAAGGTTTTCGCCCTTATCATCAAACTTAATTCCATCGGAATCAGCAAGATGACTGTTAAAATCTGTATTATTTTCGTTAGCTTTCTTGAACGCCTTAAGAACTGCTTCTTTGTCATCTTTTGTCAACGCACTCGGCTTCACCACTGGTATGCGATCAGGCATCTTTGGCTTGTACTTATCGCTATCGGATTCACCTTTTGCAACAAGAATGCTTGCAGGAATCGTGCGAGTCGTCTTGTCCTTAAAGGTAATAGTGGCAGAACCGTTATCATTTATAACAATACCATCTTGATCGTCTTTAATTAATTTATCAAACAGAGTTTGAGCACCAGCTTCACCGCGGTTTGCATCCTCAATAGCCTGCTTAACTTTACCCTTTTCGCCATCGTTAAGCTTCTTAAGATTCTTAACAAGTGTCACAGCAGGATACTTAAGCGTCAAATGATCCGCAATCTTTGGCGTATTGTGCTTTTGACCAGCCGCATAATGCCAGTTACCAGCAAAACGATAAACGCCAGCCACAAAACGAAGCGGATGCTCATCGCGCTTTTCCCACGCATCATCCGTCATTTCGGCGACGTAAGTCATGTCATAATAACGCGTACCTGCAGACTCCCAGTCTACAAAAATGCCTTGCAATCCAGCGGTGTCATTCTTATAAGCGTCCCACTGCTTTTCAGTATTACCGACTTTGTCGTACCCCTTGTTCCCCTTATCATCAAGGCCAAGCAGCTGCTTCCAGCCCTTGCTGGCGAGCACTTTACTATCCTTAAAGTAGAAGTTGGAAATATTATTCCAGTCTTCCGGCTTATTGTAGGTCTTCTGCGAAACCTGGCCGTATCCTTTATTATTTGTAAACTTAAACTGCGAAGAACCAACTGGAGTAAACGGTTGCTTTTCCCCCTCTTTTGTCAGTTTTTCAACGCGCGTATAAGTAATATCCTGAACGTTCTGCAAGCCCTTTGGAACGCCATACCACCACATTGGGCGGAATCGCCAGTCGTCAGCTGTGCCATCTTTTTGGTTGCAATTAGAAAGATAATGAACTCGAACAAACTTGCCAAGCGGGTCCTTACCAGTATCCTTGCCATCCTTGGCATGCTGAAGAGTATCGTAATAATCCACCTCAATGTGGAAACGAGCTTCGCTATAGCTTGCGTCTGTTTTATAACCGTAATAAATGTTGTTTCCAGTGCCGTCTACATAACCGTCAGCGTATGCAGGAGTAGAAACGAATACCCCCCCCCCGAGCACCATAGCACCTGCAAGCATAGCTGCGCACACGCTCTTAGAAATAGGTGCATACTTAGCATTTTGAGCAGACTTTACTAAAGCAGAAAAATTATTTGCTTCATTAATCTTCTTCATTTTTTCTTCACTCCGTTTATTCGACTATCGCTGCTTAATGCGTATTTCGGCAGCAATAGAAAAATTAGCGTTTATAACAATAGTCTTCAACCGCAGCATAAATGCTTTGGCTATAACAGTTATAACATGGTTTATAACTTTTGATATAAGCCAAATGACTTAATACTGCGGTTGAAAATAGTACAGTGTGTATAATACTCAAAATTTTATACATTTCAAGTATTACAATTTTGTGACTTTCGTCACTTTATGCGCAAATCAACAAATCAGCAAATCAACAAATCAGCGCGCAAGCTCGCAAAAGCAAGCAAGCGCGCAAAACTAAACTACCTATAACTAGCGCGTAAGCTTCCTGTGCAAACGATGCGGACGAGCAGCTTCCTCACCCAAGCGCGCAATCTTGTTCTCTTCGTACGCTTGGAAGTTACCTTCGAACCAGTACCATTTTGCAGGATTCTCGTCGTCGCCTTCCCACGCAAGAATATGCGTAGCAACTCGGTCAAGGAACCAGCGATCGTGCGAAACCACAACAGCACAGCCTGGGAACTCAATCAGAGCATTTTCCAAGCTTTCCAAAGTCTCAACGTCCAAATCGTTAGTAGGCTCATCGAGAAGAAGCAAGTTTCCACCCTGCTTAAGAGTTAAAGCCAAGTTCAAACGGTTACGCTCACCGCCGGAAAGCACTCCCGTAAGCTTCTGCTGATCCGAACCCTTAAAACCAAAGCTTGCAACGTACGCGCGCGTAGGAATTTCAACTCCTGCAACCTCAATATAATCAAGGCCTCCCGAAACAGCTTCCCACAAGTTCTTGTTTGGATCCAAGCCAGCGCGATTCTGGTCAACGTAAGAAATCTTCACCGTATCGCCAACAATAAGCTCGCCGCCGGAAAGCGGCTCCAAGCCCACAATCGTCTTAAACAGCGTAGACTTACCAACACCGTTCGGACCAATCACGCCAACAATACCGTTACGCGGTAAGGTAAACGACAAGTCGTCGATTAGTACGCGGTCGCCAAAAGCCTTGTGAATATGCTTCGCTTCCAAAACTTGAGAACCCAAGCGTGGGCCTGCTGGAATCTGAATTTCGGAAAAGTCAAGCTTCTTAGAATTGCGTGCTTCCTGCTCCATTTGATCGTAGCGTTCCAAACGAGCCTTGTTCTTTGCTTGGCGAGCCTTCGGCGAACTACGCACCCAGTCAAGTTCGTTCTTCAAACGCTTAGCAAGCTTGGCATCCTTAGCGCCCTGAATTTCCATACGCTTGGCTTTGGTTTCCAAGTACGTGGAATAGTTGCCCTTGTATGGGTAAAGCTGGCCGCGGTCAACTTCGCAAATCCACTCTGCAACATTGTCCATAAAGTAGCGATCGTGCGTAACAGCAATAACAGCACCCTCGTACTTGTGCAAGAACTGTTCAAGCCACAAAATAGATTCCGCATCCAAATGGTTAGTAGGCTCGTCCAAAAGCAGCAAGTCTGGAGCTTCAAGCAAAAGCTTGCACAATGCCACTCGCCTGCGCTCACCACCAGAGCACACAGAAACAGGAGAATCCGGATCCGGGCATTGCAAAGCATCCATTGCCTGCTCAAGCTGCGAATCCAAATCCCAGCCGTTTGCAGCATCAATTTCAGTCTGCAACTTGCCCATTTCTTCCATTAACGCATCAAAATCAGCGTCTGGATTGGCCATTTCTTCGCCGATTTGGTTAAAGCGCGCTACTTTTTGCGCAATCTCACCAAACGCCATCTTAATATTTTCGCCAACTGTCTTAGTATCGTCCAGCGGCGGCTCCTGCTGCAAAATACCTACCGTATAGCCCGGAGTCAAAGAAGCTTCGCCGTTTGTAACATTTTCCAAGCCGGCCATAATTTTCAGCAGCGTAGACTTACCCATGCCGTTCGGGCCAACAACACCAATTTTTGCGCCCGGAAGGAAGCTTAAAGTAACGTCGTCGAGAATTACGCGATCTCCATAAGACTTACGCGCTTTAATCATCTGATAGATAAATTCAGCCAAAGTAATATACCATCCTTATAAACGTTGAAATTCCAGCGTTTACTGCTTTATGCAAAGCAATAAGTTATTGAGCGAAACTAAACAGCATTACGTAAAACTAAATAGCATCACGTAAAACTAGCATGTTGCCGGAGTGCGGTCAGACTTTTTTGTAGACTCTGCACCATCTTCCGGCGGCAACTGACAAAGAAATTCGCCCAAAATGCCAACAAGCATATCTACAAAGCAAACGAATCCTGCAATAGAACACTCGCGCACAACAACAGAATTATAAAATACCATTTCACTGTGCGGCAAACTCATTAGCAACTGGCCTATATACCAGCCAGCCAAAATAGATCCAGCCATTCCCAATGACTTCGACAACATCAAAGCGGCAACAGCAAACTGCGGGCTTGTATGCTTATTGTTTTTCTTAGCTTTTTCACTAACACTTAAGTGAGTTTGCAAAGCCATAACAAATGTTGCAACACCGGCAACTACCATAATTGATATAACAACCCACGGAGCTCCGGCAAGAGACATAGCACTAGACTCTGTTGACGACACAAGGAATGCGCCTAGTACAAAGCCAAACAGCAGACCTAATACCAGATACCACCAAGGTGTGCGATACGCTTTCATTAATAATCATCCCCTAAAAGCCATTGATCTGAGTATATACCAACAGTTTGAGTATCTAAAGCAAGAGCTAAAGAATACGAAAGCGGGTTGTGATCCAAAGCAGCGTCCGACTCAATTTGCATCCATGGCATAAGTTCAGGTGATTTAGGATCCACTGTTACCATTTGCGCAATTTCTTGCGGCAGCCCTTCCGGATTTATTGATTCAGTTTCCGTAGCAGGTGCTCCGTATGAACGAGAGCCTAGAACGCGAAGAGTTATTTTGTCTTTATCTGAACAAGAAACAATACGAACTAAGCGCAACATTTCATACTCGTCTCTAGTTGAGGAAAGAAGGAAAACGCAGGTGTAGTAGTCAGCATCAAGCGCATTCGCAACATATAATGCAGATATGCCGTCTACGCGAGTTTTTCCATCTTGCTCAAGAAGTGCAACTATTTTCAGCATAGCAGAACGCGTAGCATGATTGGCGACACCCCTCATTGAGATTACCAAAGTTGTGCGCATTTGAAGCGGGTCTACGTCGAAAAATCGGTGTCTTTCTTCGTCCGTAGCCATTTCGTTTCCTGGATTATTTAATTGGTTTTCGCCAAGATTTTCGCCAGTATTGTCACAAGTATTTTCACAAGAGTTGTCAGCGTTTACAGCCTCGCCTTCAGCATTGCAAGACTTATTAGAAGCGTCATCTTCTGCAGAATTATCCATATAATCTTCAGCTGCAGCATTCGCAATATCTATAGCTGCTTGAGCCGCTGCAGCAGCTTCTGCATCTTCAATACGCTTATTTTCTTCTTCGTTCTGTTCTATAAGCGTACGGAAGTAGTCTGCATTCGGACTATCTTCTAAATCATCAATATCAACTTTTCCGCTTCTAACAGCAACATGCGCAATACTTTCGGGAACTGCTCTGTTAGACATGTCGTACTTTCTTTTAGCAACACGATGCACAGTAACAGAAACGTCGTCAACTTCGCTTTGCAAACCGTAGTAGTTGCTGCGAACAGAAGCGCGAACAGTAACATCTGCTTCAACAACCTGCCATGTGCGCATAACAGAATCCGCAACCTTATTAGTCATAAGCTCCAAGGCGATTGACGGATGATCTTCAATTTCATCATCGTGCTCGCACTGCCTTAACGAAAAAGCAAGACGATCTGTCAATTGAGGAATATCAATTGCATGAGTATCGTTACCAGCCAACGCCCTGCTCAAATCAACTTTTAGAACAGCATCAATGCGAATGTTCGTATACAAGCCAATAACAATGTCGTTAACATTAGGCCTCACGCCGTTAAGCCGTATAAGGCTATAACTATTTTCTTCCACTGCTTTTCTCCCCGCCTATACGAGAAAGCGCACAATAGCAATATTTACGCTTGCTGTTGTGCTGCTTTCTCAGTTTTAATATTCGATTTTTACTTTTTGGTTTTACTTTTGATTTGCGCTTTTGTTTTCGAATTTGTTTTCGAATTTGTTTTCGAATTTGTTTTCGAATTTGTTTGCGAATTTGTTTGCGCAAACCAGCGTTTTGTTACATTCTACTAGATGCAAAAAGAAAATACCTAATTTTACTCAGATTTTCCTTCTACATTTCGTCTTAAACTTTCCGGAATTTCCACAGGCGGAATATCTGAATCCGGACGCTGGTCGTTAGAAAGCCAAAGAGTACGCTCCGGAGCCTTGCGAATCTTACTAAAGATTTCCTTAAGCTCCTTCTCGTTAAGCGTTTCTTTTTCAAGAAGCTGACGAACCAGCTCGTCTAAAACGTCGCGATTATTGTTAATAATCTCCCACGCTTCAGTATGAGCAGTTTCAATAAGCTTATGAACTTCCTCATCAATAACTTCAGCCGTGCGGTTCGAGAACTTGCGTGGCTGCAAAGAGTCAAGAGATCCGGAAGCGTCATCGTCCGCGTCCATCCACTTAACTGCTCCAAGCTTTGCAGAGAAACCAAACTCCACAACCATCTTGCGAGCAATAGCCGTAGCTTTTTCAATATCGTTAGAAGCTCCGGTTGTTGGATCGTGGAACACAACTTCCTCAGCCGTACGACCGCCCATAGCGTAAGCCATTTGATCAAGAAGCTCGTTTCGCGACTGGGAATAACGATCCGTAGTTGGCATAACAGCCGTGTAGCCAAGTGCGTGGCCTCGTGGCAAAATAGTCACCTTTGTAACAGGATCCGTATTATGCAAAGCCGCAGCAACCAAAGCGTGACCACCCTCGTGGTAAGCGGTATTACGCAACTCGTCCAAAGCCATGCCCTTAGACTTCCTGCGAGGGCCAGCCTGAACGCGATCAATTGCCTCATCAATAGCGCGATTATCAATGTATTGCGCGCCAGAGCGAGCACAAAGCAAAGCAGCTTCGTTAAGAACGTTAGCCAAATCTGCACCTGTAAAACCAGGAGTGCGCACAGCAACCATATGAAGATCAACGTCTGGAACGAAAGGCTTACCCTTTGCGTGAACCTTCAAAATTGCTTCGCGGCCTTCCAAATCAGGAGCTTCAACAGCAACCTGACGGTCAAAGCGGCCAGGGCGAAGAAGTGCAGAATCGAGCACATCCGGACGGTTAGTTGCGGCAATAATAATCAAATTAGTGTCGTTGTCAAAGCCATCCATTTCCACAAGCAGCTGATTAAGTGTCTGCTCACGCTCATCGTGGCCGCCAGTCATGCCGCTTCCGCGACGACGACCAACAGCATCAATCTCATCAATAAAGATGATTGCAGGAGCATTCTTCTTAGCCTCGTCAAAAAGCTCACGAACACGAGACGCACCCAAGCCTACGAACATTTCCACGAAGTCAGAACCTGCCATTGCGTAGAACGGCACTCCAGCTTCGCCTGCAATAGCGCGCGCAAGCAATGTTTTACCAGTTCCTGGAGGGCCGTAAAGAAGAACGCCTCGAGGAATACGCGCACCCAAAGCCTTGTAGCGCGAAGGATCCTTTAAGAAGTCCTTAATCTCCTCAACCTCTTCAACAGCAGCCTGCTCGCCAGCAACATCTGCAAACTTAGTCTTAGGAGTTTGACCTTCAACAAGCTTTCCGCGGCCGCGACCGCCGCCCATTCCAAGCATTCCGCCGCCGGCACCACCAATGCGACTAAACATGAACCAAATCATGCCAAGGAAGAAAAGAATAGGCACAAGCGAAGTAACAAGATAGGAGAAAATTCCAGAAGATTGCAAGTTTGCAGTCCAACCATTAGACGGCTTAGCTTTTTCAACTTCCTGAATAATCGACTTACCTTGAGCAATAGTGTAGTAGAATTGCACATCCTTGCCGTAATCATGCTTCTGCTTATCTCGCTTATTATACTTACTAAACTTTTTGTCGAGAGTAAGCTTCACAAGCTGCTTGTTATCAATAATTTCGGCATAGTTTGCTTTATGCGAGCGCAATAATTCAATACCGTCTTGGGTATCAATAGTTTGCGAACCTGTTTTTGCAAACATTTGGAACCCGACTACAGCAAGAAGTACTAGCAGAACAATCCACGTCCATGGAGACTGCCAGATTGGGCGACGAGACTTATTGTTGCCATCATTGCCGTCATTGCCGTCATTATTGCCTTTATTGTTGTTACGCTGGCCGTTATTTCGAGAATTCCTAGGATTTAGCGGGGTTAAGAACGGATTATTTCCGTTATTTCCGCGCCCAGGACCACCCATTGGGCCTTGCGGTGTCATAGGAGAAGCGCCCATGTAATAAGGCTCCTTTCAAACTCCCTAATTTCTATAAAAATTCAGGTAAGAATTTTGAATAAAGAATAAAGTAAGCTCTATACACAAAGCTTAATTGCCATAAACAGATGGCTTTAATACTGCAATACTATTGAGATTGCGGTAACGTTCGTCGTAATCCATGCCAAAGCCGACGACGAAAGCATCCGGAATTTCAAATCCCGTGTAGTCGATTTTAACGTCAACTTCGCGGCGAGCTGGTTTGCTTAGCAGCGCAAAAACTTTAACGCTGTTAGCTCCGCGACCCTTCAACTCGTTTACCAACCAATCAAGAGTTCGACCGGAATCAACAATATCTTCAACAATAAGAATATCTTTGCCGCGAACATCCGTACTTAAATCTTCACGAACCTTAATCTGCCCGCTAGTTTGAGTACCACTGCCGTAGCTTGACAAACTCATAAAGTCCATTGGCGCATTAACGCTCAGCTCTTGAGAAAAAACAGCAAGCGTATTAACAGCGCCTTTAAGCACTGCTACGAGCAAAATATTACGATTTTTGTAATCTTCGCTCACTTGCTTTGCAACCTCACGAATACGCTTCATAAGGTCTTCGTGGCTGATTAATTCATAGTCAATGTCATCTCGTATATCTGCAACTTGCATGTTCACTATCTTGGCATAAACGAATGACGATATTACGAGCGTGCCGCAACGCTTCATAATGATTAGGTAACGAAATAGGCTTTTGTCCGTGCCAATTTACACTAAGTTCGTCGATTGCTTTTATGTGACTTGAAGAAAAACGCAGTAAAAGCGCTGTTAAAGCTCTTGCTATAACACGACGGCGAATTGAAGGATGATACTGTGATAATTTTTTTGCATCCAAAACTATTTCTTGAGATTTTTCGTTAGCTTGCAAAATAGTTTCATAAGCTTCGTCGACTTTAGAATTTATGTAGTCAAGATCATCTTGAGCAAAATCGGCGCCTCGGGAAAGTATAGTCACCATATCTGCTTGTAAAAAGCGAGAAATATAAGGCATAAGAGTGTGTCTAATCCTAGAGCGCAAAGGGTAATTTTCGCAAAGTTCAAGATTTTGTGCAGACGTGTCTCCATTAGTAGGATCATCCCACCAAGAAATTCCCAAATCTTCGCAAATTCCAGTAGTTTGATTGCGAGTAAGCTCAATAAGCGGACGCGCAAAACGCACGTTTTGGCGCAAAGTTACAGCTTTCATACCAGCAACTGCTTCTAATCCTGCAGAATCTTTTAATCCAATAAGCACTGTTTCTGCTTGATCGTTAGCAGTGTGAGCTAGTAGAACTACGGCTGCTTTATGAATTTTTGCGACTTCAATAATAGCTTCGTAGCGCGCAAACCTTGCTGCAGATTCTTCACCTTCGCCAGAATCTTTTACTTGAACAGACTTAATAAAAACGTATTTTTCGTTTATTCCAGCCTGAATACAGCGTTTAGCAGCCTCGCCGGCAACTTGTGTTGAATTAGGCTGAATATGGTGGTCAACAATTACTACGCCACAACGAAGCCCTCGAGACGCGCAAACAATAGAACTAAGCGCTGTAAGAGCAAGCGAATCCCTACCTCCGGAGCAAGCAACAAGAACTAAAGGAGCATCGAGTGCAGTCTCATGCGTGCCGTGCTCATTAAAACACGAATCTTGGCTCTGAAGCGAAAGCTTGTCGAAGCAACGATTTATTGCGCCGATTCCTGCGCGCATACAAGACGAGTAAACCATATCGTCTAGTGTAGCGCGATTAGTAGCAGAAAATCACCAAGAAAAATATTAAATATTAGAGGTTTGGAAGCTGAGCCATGAACTTGTTAATCGCAACAAAAGCTCCCCAAAAATCGTAAGGTTGATTTGCAACAACAGCGAAAGTTAAAACGCCACCGCTTTTTCGAGATACGTTTCCAGACATGGAACTTACTTCGCTTAAAGAACCGGTTTTTACGCGCAAAAGTCCTGCAGCGGACTCATCCGCCAAACGCTTTCGAGAAGTGCCAACTAAGCCCGGCAAGGACAATCCTTCAGAAGAAGCAGCTCCCCCAGAATCTGCATTAATATTTAGCACCTGAACTTTTGCCAAAGTTGTAACAAGAACATGAGATTTTGGAGATAATCCCGAACAATCAGACATATTCAATCCGCGCGTGCTGATTTTAAGCTTACGCAAGCCTTCTTCTACCGCTTGAACCGCACCTTTCGGAGAATTGCTTTTATGAGCCGCAATAGCAGTTAAACGGCCAAATTCTTCCGCCAACGTGTTATCTGAAAGTCGAAGCATATAAGACATAACTTCATTAAGAGGCGCTGAAGAAACTTGCGCAAGAAGACGCGAATTTTCGGATATTAGCGGGCGTGTTTCACTTACTTCAATTTCAGGATTTTGAGAATCTTCCGACTTATTTTCATCTTCGGAATTTTTGCTACTATTCGAGGAATTTTCAGTAGAATTTTCCGCTTTTTTATCTGTTTTATCTGAATAATTTCGTACTTCAATTCCTTGCTTAATAAGCAACCTTGCAAAAACTTGACCTACGCTTAAAGCAGGATGAGGATCCGAAAGCGGAAAATCTGTTATTGCATCGGCATCAATACCAAGAATTTGAAGATCACGCTGACGCGCATCGTCAATAGCCATAGACGAAGTTTCGGCATAAAAACGGCGCTCAGTATCCGTTTCGTAAACGAGAGCAGGAGCGCGCTTTGCGCCAAAAAGCGAATCATCAAGCGAAAGAGAAACTTCGTGAATATTATCGAGCTTTAAGGCGGCTGCAGTTCTTTTAGCTAAAGTTGTTAAACCAGCCCTACCGTTTACGTGAGACCAGTCGTTTTCACCAACCCCAAGAAGCATATCACCATTGCCGCGAAGCACAATTTTACGTAAGTTTGAGCCTGACTTTGAGACTGACTTTGAGCCGGAAGATTGCTCAGAATCTTTAGCTGATTTAGGCAGCAAAAATACTTGAGTATCAAGAGTTGAACCCATATCCAAAGTTCTTGAAGCAACGGCTGCAGTTAGGGTTTTAAGAGTTGACGCAGGTTCTCGAGGAGTATTCGCTTCGTGAGAAGCAATCACACTTCCATTAGCATCCATTATTACTACAGAAGTATTATTACTTATTGAAGGATCAGCAATTAAAGCGTCAATAAGCTTCTGAGATTGCTCGCGATTAATAGGCTTTCCGTAAGTTGCACCTTTTGCTAAAGAAGGAACACTAAGCAAAGCGCGCGGAGAAGACACAACAGTTGATTTGTGTTGCAAGCGCAAAGTTAACGGACCTGGCAAAATATCGCATACGTCAAGCGAAACATAAGTAACCATAATCACAAGGCTAAGTATTGCAGACAAACTTGCAATAAGAAAACGCCAACGAGATGGATACCAGCTTCTTAAAACCATAGCAGCGTATTTGCTTGGTTTTTTAGAATCGATTTGTTCTAAAGAATCACTCGATTTTGGTGCACTCGCATTAAGAGTATTTAAGGCATCGTTTGAGCCTTTACTACTTTCCATGCGAGCACACCTTTAAATCGATTGCAAATACCGCGCTTAACTATACATTGCGCTTGCAACAAAGCGTGCGTAAATTACGCAGTAATCGAGGCGAATCTGCGCAAGTTTTCTACAATGCGAATTATGCGCTTATCCATTACTTTGCCACCAAGAATTACGCCAACAACCAGCACAATTGCGCCGTTCACTATGAACATAATGCTTGCAATCCACAAAAGATTCGGGTTAATAGCCAAAAACGCCATAGCTGCAGCAATAGATGGAATCATGCATACTGCAGCAAGAAGCGTAAAACCTATTGGCGCAAAGGATCTAGCGCCTGCAGAACCTTGCGGCCTAGAAAATGGCTTTTCAATTGATGCCACAGGGTACATTGCAATGCACGAAGAAACTGAGCCAATACCTATGGAAGCAAAAGCTACTCCGATTGGTGAAAGAATCTGGAACATAAACGCATTTACACTTTGTTGAATATTTGCTACAAAGAAGAGGAAAACGTAAAATCCTACTCCAAGAAGAACAAAATACACAACACAAATCACGGACCAAACTATTGAATGCGCTAATCGATCGTTCACGCCTTTTACGCCAATAATCGCGTGCATAGTAAAAGCTGTGCCATCGTAAGCAATATTGTTTCCAACAACCATGCCAATCATCAAAGCAGCATACATAAGCCAGCCAGATACGCCTAAACCATCTGCCAAACCCTTAAAGCCTATGGAACCAGTAAGACTTGCAGTTGGAACTATCAGCATAAAAAGAGGCATCAGAAGTAAAAATAGCTGGCGCATATCTCTTCTCATAACGCTAATAATTCGCGCAATAATCGCACCAACTATGTTGTCTGGAACTGCTGCAAATAAGCCAATTCCCTTAGTTTTAACAACTGTTTTTTGTTCACTGCGCAGTAGCTTAGGTTCTAATTTTGCACAAAATACAGAGATTGCAAAGCAAACAGCAATGGTTACAACGCAAATAAGGAAGCGAGTAGCAAGGGCAAGCCAATTTCCATTAATAGCATCGAGCGGCAAAGCCATAGCTGCACTTAATGGCGTAAAAGCAGATACAGAGCACAAACTTGAGCTGATCAAAATTTTATTTGGTGAACTACCATGCCCGTTCACTGATGCAACAAAAATCATGTACGCTATAAAAATAGCAAAGTAAAAAATGTTTCTTGAATGCTTGTTTATTAAAATAGTGTCTAAAAGTTCAATAAGCATTTTGCTTAAAGACACGATTGTTGCAACGTAAAGCGGAGCCGCGATTACGCTTACTAAAACTGGCACAATTCCAAAGCTTCGGTACGCTAAAGACCACAAAACAAGCGCGATTGTGCTGCTTATAGAAAGCGCTCCAAAAAGAGAGCCAAGAAGCATACCAGCTTGCTGCTTTACGTAAGGAATACCGTAAAGCGCAAAACTACGCGACTTTAGTGTTGTGTCACTTCCAAACATAAACAGGTTTATAAAAAGCGTAAAAATTGACACAATAGACGCAACCATTATTGGAAGAGCTTGGAATTCCTGCCAATTTTTAGTATCTGGAAGCATGCCTGGATCAAGATACTTTCCTGCTTCCCAGCCAGCAAAGCCAAGAGCGCATATAAGCGCAAGTCCAAAAACAATTGCTATGCCAAAGCCGATTTTTTGCCAAATCGACTTTCGCATAACAGAAAAAGTAAGCGCCCAGCGAAGGCGAACCATTGTAAAAATCATAGACATGATTACTTACCGCCTTTCGCTCACGCGTTGTAATTACTTGCGATTGGTGTTGCGCTATTGCCGCCGTTAAGCCAGTCAATGCGCGCAGCAGCGTGACGTCCGCCAACAAGCTCCATAAAGCGATCTTCAAGATTCTTGCCTTGAGCCACCTCTTCAAGAGTTCCAGCAGCTGCAACATGACCTTCGTTAATAATTGCCACGTGCGAGCACATTTTTTCGACTAATTCCATAACGTGCGAAGAAATAATCACCGTTCCACCAGTAGAAACATACTCGGCTAGAATATCCTTCAAATTTGCGCTAGAAACAGGGTCCACTGCCTCAAAAGGCTCATCGAGCACAAGCACACGAGGACTGTGAATCATAGCTGTTGCAAGGCAAATCTTCTTAGTCATACCAGTTGAATAGTCAGAAACCATAGTGTTTGCAGCTTCTGTTAAGTCGAAAGCAGAAAGCAAGTCGTTTGCACGCTTTACGGATTCTGCGCGACTCATATCGCGAAGCATGCCAGCGTAAGTTAAAAGCTGAAGGCCAGTAATCGTCTTAAAAATCTCGTCTGCTTGAGGCATTAAACCGATTGCGCGCTTAGCGCTATTTACATCGCTCCAAACATCGTTGCCAAAAATCGAAGCCGAGCCAGCATCTGGCATAAGCAAGCCTGTAAGCATCTTAATCGTAGTGGTTTTGCCGGCACCGTTAGGGCCTACTAATCCGTAGAAGGATCCTGCTGGAATGCTCAACGAAAGATTATCTACAGCAACTTTCTTGCCAAAAGTCTTAACAAATCCGCGAATAGAAACCGCTGGAACTTCTTCACTACTATCACTCGCATCGCTCGAATAAGTGTTTGCGCCAAAAACTGGAATGCTACCAGCAGAAGCACTTTCTGAAGCACTGCCATCAGGATTTGCATAAGGAACAGAATCTACCATAGAAACCTCGCAAGATACAGATAAACGCACGCATTGCGCCACATTAATTGCACAATCGCACGTTTACACCAGGACTTCTATTATCTCACACTCGCAATTTTTGCGCAATCGCGCCACAGCAAGCAAGAAACTCGCGCCACACTAAACACGAGCGCTCAGTGACCGGTGTGCTGAATCGGCTTCCACTCGCTCTTGGAGAAAATAGCTTGGAACGCAATCGGCACGTACGAAAGCATAAAAATCGGGAAGCTAAGAGCGTACGCAAACAGCTCCTTATTCGTGGCCCCAAGCTTATCGTGCTCAACTAAAATCGTAAGAGACACGAACACCATCATTCCAAAAACGCTTGTAACAGTAGTGGTTATGAGGTTTAACGAAGACTCTATTTGACTCGTCCACGTTACGAAGCCGAAGGCAGCAAACACGAATCCCAAAATTAATCGCACAATCGCCAACACCATAAACGGGCAAAGCATAAGAGTAAAGTCAACGGACGAAAAATCGCGTTCTCGAATACCGTGGCGAATAAGAGCTGCTCCATAGTAGCGGAAGACTTGCAAAAAGCCTTTACTCCAGCGAAGGCGCTGTCTCCAACTTTGCCTAAACGACACTGGCTGCTCGTCGTAAAGCACAGCAGAACCGCAGTAGCCAACCTTGTCTCCGTGAAGAATTGAATCCATTGTAAACTCAAGATCTTCGGTAAGAAGATGGAATTTCCATCCGCGATTTCTGTGCATAATTTCACGCGAGAACATGAAGCCGGTGCCGCCTGCGTGACAGCTTGATCCAAAAAGCATGCGCGAATTGTTAGTAAAGCGCGACTCTCGAATAAACCAAAGCGCAGATCCGGAAGAAACCCAATTGTCGGAAAGATTTACGGAATTTCGGTAGCTGGTTAAAATCTGGTAGCCAGAGTGGAATCCCTTGTTCATCTCCTCAAAATAGTGAGGATCTAGCTTATTGTCCGCGTCAAAAACAAAATACGCGTCATAAACCTTATCCGCACCAATTTTCATAATGTGGTCAAGCAAATAGCTGAGAGCAAAACCCTTGCCAATATGCTCCTTATCGAAGCGCTCGATTACATTGCAGCCGGCATCTCGCCCAACTTTAGCGGTTTCGTCTGTGCAATTGTCGGCCACAAGCCAAATATCAATTAGATTATGCGGGTAGGTTTGCGTTTGAATACAGTGAATAAGATTTCCTATTACAGCTTCCTCATTTCGGGCAGAAATAAGAACTGCGTAATGCTTATCCATTGGAGCGTCTGGAAAAACAATAGGCTTAGCAAATAGCGACGCCACAGCGCACACACCCTGGTAAACAACGCTGCTTATGCCGATAATTATTACTAATACGTCAAATATTGATAGAAAAATCATTGCTTCCAACCGCTCCGTGGATTATTTTTTACGTTATTTTTTACGTTTTTAGTATTTTTTTCGCTACTAGCACGCTGCTGACCACTAGCTCGCTGCTGGCTACCAGCTCGTTTCTTGTGATTCACGCGCTTCCTACTATTCAAAGCAACATCTTTATTTACTTGATCTAATATTTCGCGCGAAATCGGCATCGTTTCTAACGCATCAAGCTGATCCGAATCAGAAGAAGTTGCGTTATCGTCATTCGCATCTTCCGAATCAGCAACATACGCTTGCTTGTACCAGTACAAAATATCTTCATTCATAGAAACGCGCGAACTTGTGCCCTTCATAACGCGCTGAACACTATCGCTTACAGGCTTCATGAAGTTGCGTCTAATAGATTCAAAGCACTTTACCATAATCGACTTATGCTCAGGCTTTGGATCGTCCATAAGAGGCGAAGAAACCAAATGATACTGCTTCGTGCAAACCTTAAAAATCGCCTGCAAACTTGCAGTAACCGGCAAAGCCAAGAACGCTCCAAGAGCACCAAAAACAGCGCCCAATATAAGAACAGAAAGAAACGCAACAGCAGGATTCAAATCCATAGTTTTTTCGGAAATCTTAGGAGAAATCACCATATTTTCAATCTGCTGATAAATCGTAATAAAAATTAACGTTGCAAGAGCTGCACCAAAACCTTTAGAACCCCAGGCAAAAAGAATCGGCAAAGCACCACCAAGATAAGTACCAACAGTTGGTACAAATTGCGAAACAATTCCGCAGAACAAAGACAAAGGCAACCAGTAAGGAACGCCCATTATTACGAGGAAAATTGCGGTTCCAGCTGCGTTGATTGCGGCTAAAATAATTCGCGAAAACAGGAAGCTGGAAATCTGCTCCTGCACAACCGACCAAATAAATAGGAATCTGCGCTGAGACTGAGGATTCATCCAGCGGCACATGCTTCTGCGCATTTTAGGGCCGGCTGCAGAAATGTAATAAGTCACCATAAGAATTGTGAGCAAATCAAGCAAGAAGGTAAGCACACCCCAAGTGGTATTCAAAGCTTGACCAGCAAAATCAACAACCCAAGAAGTCTGCACATGCTTCAAAATTTCCATACCAAGCTGCTCAATATTCGGCATTCTAAAACCAGTGGAATGAAGCACAAATCCAGCAAACTGATTGTATAAATCTGGCAAACCCAAAGCCATAGAAACAGCCTGCTGAGCAAACAAATTACCAAACAAGCCCAAAAGTAAGCCAATAATAGCAAGAAGACCTGTTAGCGTAAAACCGGAAGCAACACCACGACGCCAACCATGCCTAACTAATTTGATTACAAGAGGCTCCATTGCGAGCGCTATAAAAATCGAAATAATAACGTCGAAAACAATGAAGGAAATGCTTCCCCATGCAAACCATAAGAAAATAGACACAAAAGCAACAATTGCAACGTAAATAAGCGCGCGGCCAAGCCAGTCCGGCGGACGCCTATCGTCACCTTTTGCAGGGAAAAGCGAAGCTAAATCTAACTTATTCCCGCCATGCTCACTTGGATTATGCATTGCATGCTCACGCGGCGACAGCGACTGCGATTGCGACTGCGATTGCGGCTCTTGATACGTCATACGCACTATTGTACTTGTGCGAACTGATGAACAGTATTTACGGCATGTAACGGCGCGTACATAAAAACAACAGCATGTAACACAAACGTAACGAGATAGTCGAGTCGCTGAAATCCAAAAATAAATCTAAAGTTCTAAACTCGTTAATGAGTTTTAAGAAAGGAATGTGTTTCCATGAACACTTTGCAAACGAAAGAAGATGCCGCAGCCCTTATTGAAAAGGAAGGCATCGAGTATGTTTCTGTGCGATTTACTGATTTGATTGGCGTGCAGCAGCATTTTACCGTTCCAGCCGACGAGTTCTTGCACAGCGCATTTACTGACGGAATGGCTTTTGACGGCTCCTCAATGCAGGGCTTCCAGGCTATTAACGAATCCGATATGAAGCTTATTCCGGATGTTGATACCGCTTATATTGATCCATTCCGCAAGCATAAGACTTTGAACGTTGCTTTTTCGATTGTGGACCCTGTAACAGACGAGCCTTATTCTAGGGATCCTCGTCAGGTTGCTATTAAAGCTGAAGCTTATTTGAAGGCTACCGGAATTGCAGATACCGCAAGCTTTGCACCGGAAGCCGAGTTCTTTATTTTCGACAAGGTTCGTTTTGCAAACGACATGCAGCGTTCCTTCTACGAGGTGGACTCCAACGAAGCTCCTTGGAATTCGGGAATTGATACCGAAGACGATGGCAGCAACAACATTGGTTTTAAGAATCGCGTAAAGCACGGCTACTTCCCTGTTCCTCCTGTTGATCACAACCAAGATTTGCGCGACGACATGGTTTACAATCTTCAAAAGGTTGGTTTGATTCTTGAGCGCTCCCACCACGAAGTTGGCGGTGCAGGTCAGCAGGAAATCAACTACCGTTACAATACGCTTGTTCACGCTGGCGACGATTTGATGAAGTACAAGTATGTGGTTCACGAAACCGCTGCTTTGGCAGGCAAGGCTGCAACCTTTATGCCTAAGCCAATTGCTGGAGACAACGGCACCGGCATGCACTGCCATCAGTCGCTTTGGAAAGACGGCAAGCCATTGTTCTATGCGGAAACTGGTTATGCTCAGCTTTCCGATATTGCGCGCTGGTACATTGGCGGCTTGATTAAGCACGCTTCTTCCGTACTTGCATTTACGAATCCTTCGCTTAACTCTTACCATCGCCTGGTTCCAGGCTACGAAGCTCCAGTCAACTTGGTTTACTCTGCTCGTAACCGTTCTGCAGCTATTCGTATTCCTCTTGCTGGAGATGCTCCTGCTGCTAAGCGCATTGAGTTCCGCGCTCCGGATCCTTCTTGCAACCCATTCTTGGCATTCTCTGCTCAGCTGATGGCAGGCTTGGATGGCATTATGAACCACATTGAGCCTCCTGCCCCTGTTGATAAGGATTTGTACGAGCTTCCTCCAGAAGAGCACGATGGAATTAAGCAAGTTCCTTCTTCGCTTGGTGAGGCTTTGCAGGCTTTGGAAGAAGATCACGACTTCCTTATGCAAGGCGATGTGTTTACTAGCGATTTGATTGATACTTGGCTTGATTTGAAGCATGGCGAAATGGATATGGCTCGCTTGGCTCCAACGCCTTTGGAGTATGAGCTTTACTTCCACATCTGATTTGCAGCTAAGTTAAGATAAGCTAAGCTACTCTAACGAAAAGCCGGCCCTACGATTTCTCGGGGTCGGCTTTTTGGTTATAAAAAGTGTGTAAAGCTAAGCTGGTGAATATTCTGGTATATAAGCCACAGACTCAACACTGTTACTAACTCAGTTAGCTATCTGAGGAAATAACGGTAATCACCCAAACACTGTTAAAAACTCAGTCAAGTATCTGAGAAAGTAACGGTAATCACCCAAACACTGTTAAAAACTCAGCTGCACGAAAGTCGCGCTACGCCGGCTTTGCGCTCAAGCAGATTGTCGCGTCAGCTTCTTATTTTCTAGCACGTATTTCACATCAGCTTCAGACGCAACTTTCGAATCATGAGTAACTACAATCACACATTTGCCATGCTTGATAGCAAGATTCTTTAGTATTGAAATAACTTCTTTAGTCGTGGCAGGGTCAAGACTTCCCGTAGGCTCATCCGCCAAAATTACCGGCGCAGAAGATACCAAAGCTCGCCCAATTGCAACGCGCTGCTGCTGACCGCCGGAAAGTTGCGTAATATTGCGATTTATTTCTTCCTCAGTCAACCCAAGATCTACTAGTACTTGAGCGTCCGCACGCGAATTTACTAATCGCAAATTTTCTAATGGTGTCAAATAGTCAATAAGATTAAAATTTTGAAAAACAAGCGAGATATGCTTTTTGCGATGCTCACAATACCCTGTTTTTGCAATATTTTCACCGTTAAAAAGCACTTCTCCACTATACGGAGTATCTAATCCAGCTAAAAGCGAAAGAATAGTAGACTTTCCAGCTCCAGAAGCTCCCATAATGCTGTACATTTTGCCAGTTTCGAACTCCGCATTAACGTCATTTAGTACAGCAATATTTGCAGGTCCGTAAGTGTACTTCACATTTTTTAATTGCAATAAATCCGACATAATAAGCTCCTTATTCTTACATAATTTAAATATGATTTATACGATTTGTTTCATTTATGCGATTGCGCTTTTAGTAGAAAATTCGCATACGCAACTACATTTCTGCTAACTCATAGCACTTAGTATTTGCCGAGGCTTCTTTATAAACATAGGTATTACAGAAATAATTAACGCCACTATTGAAATAAACAAACCAATAACAAAAGCAGTAAATGTTTGAGTCAATGGCAATACTGGAACACCATCCGCAATAAATGACGAATTTACACTATGCAAAATCGCAGAACCAATAACGCCAGAAAAAGCAGCACCCAAGCCCAGCGAAATAACGAATGACACAATATTGAGTATCACTATTTCAACAAGCAATTGGCTAACTATTACTGCTTTCGACAATCCAATAGACATAAGTACGCCAATCTCGTGCATACGCGCCCTAACCCAAAACACTAATACAAGCCCAAGCACTAAAATTCCAACAAAACTTAGCGCAACAAAAATCATTCGCACAAGTTGTTGCACAGAATTAACTGAAGTTATTACACCAGACAATTGCGAAGCATTCTGCTCTACATCCGCCCACTTGCCGGCAATACTTTTAGCATCGCGTATTGCGCTAGCTAACGAATCAGAACGCTCAACAGCACAGCGCAAAACACTTCGCTTAGCAGAGCCAGCCAAAGACAACGCCGAACTTAAGTCAGTAAATATGCGATTTTCTGAAGTATCCGAAGGAAGAGCTCCCTTAGTTTGTAACTTACCGGCAAAAATGCCAACAACACGAACTTTTACATTAAACCCCTGCTTAAGAGTTATAGTAGAGCCAATCTTAAGATTATTCTTTTTAGCAAAATCGCGATGCACTATTGCACTACCCGCAGAACGATTAGTAATATGCTCACCCTGCACTAAACGGTACAATCCTTCTTGAAAACCCTGAGATAATCGAGAATCTGTTGTGCCAGTAATTCCAGCAGCATGAGCCAAAACATCATCGTCTAGTCTTGGACCTTGCAATGGAAGCACAATTTGCTTTCCAACAGGCGTAGCTAAAACATCGCGCTCTTCCACTACAGTTTTTACGCCCGGAATCGCAGCAAATTTACGAATTTGACTAGAGTCAATTCCTTCATTCGCACCCAAATCTTGCGGAATTGGAGAATTAGACGTAGTAGCAGAATTAGAATTTGCATTACTTTTCTCTGGAAGAGTTTCACCTCGAGTTTTTGCTCGTACAGTAAAACCTAAAGCAATACTGGATTGAAGACGATTTCTAGCATCATCAACAGAAGCACTAATACCAGATTGTGAAACTAGCGCGCTTAAAACAAGAGTCATAATCAGCACAATTATTGCGTTGCGCCGAGGCTTGCGAGATATTGCAAGCCATGCTCTAGAGCATAGAGAAATTACATCAACACTCATAATCACTCCAAATAAACTTTTATAAACTTTGCTAAAACTTGCTAAAAAATACGCAATAGTTTTACTTCTGCAATCCAAGCAGTTCTCGAGGAGATTTGCACATCATTGGCAAATAAGACAGCACTACCGAAACAACAACTACCGCGCATACTATTGCCGAAACTCCAACAAAGCATTGCAAGTCTACTTGCACAATAAGTTTGTCCAAAGTTCTGGTTGCCAACGTTGATTCAAGATTCCCACCAGCTTGACCCATAGTGCTCAAATCATTAGCAGCTGCAGATTTTACGGATCCGAGCGCAGCAGTACCCATCCATGGAGCTATGATTTTTGCAAAAAGGTATCCAACAACTAGCGCAGGTATTGCAATAAGCAAAATCTCAGTAACATACTGACCAGCTATAGACAACTTGCTTTTGCCAATCGCCGTAAATACACCAATCTCACGACGCCGCTCATTCATCCACAACAAAAGCACCAATCCAAGCACAATAATAGCGAAAGATATTACAGCAATCGTCGTAATAGTCATCATTAAATGAACGCCTTTGGCGACTCTCAATAAGCCAGCAACGAACTGATCGTCACGAGTTAGCTGATAATTTTGCAAATCAATAGGCAATTTAGCAGCCTGCGCAATAATATTATCTGCATCCTCACCGCGCTTTACCTTAAAACTTGCATCCTGATATATTTCTTTTCCTGGCTTATATTTATACAATTCGCGCGTAGTCTGCAAATCTGTATATACAGTATTGGCAGTAAGTTCCGCCCTAGTTGCAACTTGACGCTTATTAGCTCCAGAATAAATTCCAACAATACGAGTTTTTACAGTTGCGGTCGATTGGTTAATATTGTCGGCATCGTAAGGGTTAGCGCGAAGCGTAAGAGTATCTCCTACATTCAATCCATTAGCTTTAGCGAGATCTTCATGAATAAGAGATGCATGAATATTACTAGTGATTAAATGCTTACCTTTAGACACAGTTATTGCTTTTGTTTTAAACGCATTAAGAGCATTAGAATTATTAGTGCCCTCAATGTTAACTGCATTTCCAAACTGCTGCTCTCGCTTTTGATCATAATCCTGAACGCCTGGGATTCTTGCAGCTTTAGCATTAACTAAATCCGCTGTTACATTTTGGCGAACTACGTACGAGGAAACTCCCTGCAACTTTGCGATTGCTTGCACATCTTTAGGTTTTACAGTTCCAGCTCCTCTAGGAGTTCCAGGATTTACTTGCGGATTATTTGCAAGTACGAAACTAGATTCCGCTTGAGCTTCAACTTTTTGCCCCTCTTTATTAGCAGCACTCGAAACGGCAGAAATTGCAAATAATAATGTTGAAATAAGAAATAGAATAATGAAAACTATTAATGTTTTTATTCGTTTCCTCAGAATGTAGCGTATTGCACGAGAGATAAACGTCATCGACTACCTTTCCTCATTGAAAAAATAATTGTATATAGTATGAAAACATACAGTATGCCAGTATAACATATGCACACTTATAACTTCTATATGCAAAAAGCCGGCCCTACGATTTTGTGGGGTCGGCTTTTTACTTAAGCTAAAGCGTTAAGACATCATACTTCCTACTATTCCTGCAGTCATTACGTACAAAATAACGAAAATAACAACCACAGTAAATACGAAGATAATCCACATCCATCCGCGGTCCATCTTGCGCGTGTATCTCGAATGGCTTACAAACGAGAACGGCAGCAGAAGCAACAAAATTGAAGCAAAGCTCTGCACAAAAATAGAAGGAACTGCTAATGTAACAACGCTTAGAAGCACTGCGCAAATCTGAATTGCAACTATAGGAATCATCTTGTGTGCAAACTGCATATGCAAAATAGGAATAGGAATTTCGTCTCCAAACATTTTTGCACCCATAATCGCCACAGCGAAAGTTATGTATGTGAAAAGAATTGAGGACACAAGCTGCGCAAAGAAGACGGAAATAGGAGGCATTCCGCTTGAAAAACTTGTTGACTGCGCAAACGAAGTTCCAAAATTGCCACCTGAGTTAATCAAAGAACTTAATGCAGTCACACCATAGTGCGCTGTTAAATAGGACTGAATTCCAGATAACAATGCGCTTACAGCAAAAACACAACCGGCATATACTATAGACACATTGTATTGGCGAGAAGGATTCTTTAAAACATTCATAACCCAAACGAAGAAGTTAATTTCTTGTCCTTGATGCGGCTGATTTGCAGGGAAACCAAATTGGCCCGGCATTGGATGCCCTGGCATAGGTTGTGGCATAGGATGGCCTTGCATAGGCTGGCCAGGCATTGGCTGGCCAGGCGTTGGACGACCCTGCATAGGATTACCTGGGAGTCCTTGCATAGGCTGACCAGGACGGCCCTGCATTGGTTGGCCTGGACGGCCCGGCATAGGATTTGCTTGCATAGGATGGCCTTGCATAGGATGGCCTTGCATAGGATGGCCAGGCATAGGTTGGCCAGGCATTGGACGACCCTGCATAGGGTTACCTGGACGAGCTTGCATTGGCTGACCCGGTCTTCCCATAGGCTGGCCAGGCATCTGGGCTGGTCGGCCCTGCATAGGATTTGCTGGCATAGGATTGCCATGCATAGGATTTTCAGGTGCAGGCTTACCATTCATAGGCTGACCCGGCATAGGCTGATGAATTTGCTGTTCGTTCGTTGGTTTAACATCCGCCTTAGCAGACTCATTTGGCTTAGAAGAATCTTCCGGCTT
The DNA here is from genome assembly GCF_046507715.1 of Gardnerella sp. Marseille-Q9691. Classification (NCBI taxonomy): domain Bacteria; kingdom Bacillati; phylum Actinomycetota; class Actinomycetes; order Bifidobacteriales; family Bifidobacteriaceae; genus Gardnerella; species Gardnerella sp. Marseille-Q9691. The sequence goes on from NZ_JBKFXI010000001.1 coordinate 797,909, forward strand.
AGCAGAAACTTCTGGTTTTGCATCTTCAACCGGCTTAGTTTCAACCGGCTTAACCTCCTCAACCGGCTTAGTTTCAACCGGCTTAACCTCCTCAAAAGTCTTAGTTTCTTCAACCGGCTCATCAAGCTTATTTTCCGATTCTGCAACCAAATTTTGCAAGTTAGAAGCAGACTCACTATTAGGTTGATTAAACTTCTGAGCCTGATCAACACTCATTGGATTAGGCTGAGTCGGAGCATGCATCGGACGTTGCACTGGGAACTGCGTAGTATACTGCTCTTGAGCTTGCATAGGAGCATTAATAGGAGCATGAGCTGGCTGCTGCATTGGAGCCTGATTAGGATGCTGATTAGGAGCCTGCATTTGCGCATTCATATTAGCTTGCATCGGCATATTATTTGGCATATTCATAGGTGCGCGCATTCGCTGATTAGTTGGACGCATACCTTGAGGCATCTGTGCACCTTGAGGCATCTGTGCACCTTGTGGCATCTGCATGCCTGCACCTTGCTGAGCTGGAGCACCTTGCGATGCCTCTAATTTATTACCGCATCCTTTGCAGAATTTTGCAGCATCAATATTTTGAGTACCGCATTTATTACATACTTTCACTCTTCAATCCTTCTTTAATAACGTAACAATCACGCGCGCATACCTTAAAAAGTAAAAACGCATACAAATATTCTATTACACTATTGCAATGAACAAACTTAATATCGCAAATAATTTTCTAAAATATAAAAAACGATATTCTAGCTACGACTATTACAAAAGAATAAAAGAATAAAAAATATTCAGATTGCAAAACCGAGCGTGCGAGCGGCAGCTACTGGAACTGCTTCATCTGCCCAATAATCTTCAAGGTTCTCGTCGGTAGAAAGCGAACGCATTTCTGCACGATCAATATAAAGTTCGCCGCGAAGATGATCAGTTTCGTGCTGGAAAATACGCGCAGGCCAACCGTGCAAACGCTCGGAATGTTGTTTGCCGTCCTCATCCTGCCAAGTTGCCTGAACGTCAAGCCAACGCTGACGAACAGCCTGATAGCCGGAAACACTCAAGCAGCCTTCGTAAAAACTGCGAGTTTGAGTACCAATAGGCTCATAATGCGGATTAATAATCGCTCTAAACGGAAGCTCTGCAATGTCTCGAGGATCGTCTTCATCGTCACGAACATGATCTTCAATAACGGCAATCGCAAGACCTAAACCAATCTGCGGAGCAGCCAAACCAACTCCCGGAGCTTCCAACATTGTGCTGTGCATTAATGAAATTAGCTTAGTAAGAGTTGCACGTGTAAGCTGGCCGTCATAAGCAACAGTGCGCTGACGAAGAACTGGCTCACCAGCTTGCACAATCGGCAAAATACCGTCCTCTGTAGCGGAATCAAGCAAGCGCTCAACAGCGCGACTGAGCTTAGTATCGACACTTGCGTGATGCGTAAACATAGGACTCCTTTTCACCGTTTTAAATAACGCGCACAGTAACGCGAAAATCTACAAAATTTACATGCCGCGAGCAGAATTTGAAAGCAGCACTAAAGATATAAGTGTATCAAAATTATTTGCGCACTGCTAGAGCCGAGTGGAATGTGAGCAAATAGCAAACGCAAAAAAATAAGCAAACTTATAACTTCAGATTATCAACCACAACTTGGGCAAGACGAGCACAAACCTCATCTGCCTGAGTCTGAGTTGCAGCCTCGCACATAACGCGCACAAGCGGCTCGGTACCACTAGGACGAAGAAGAACGCGACCTGTATCTCCAAGAAGTTTCGACTCTTTCTCCACCGCCGCAAGAACAGCGGCGTTAGTTTTGGAAGCCATTTTGTCTACATTTGGAACGTTTACAAGAGCCTGCGGAAGCTGCGGGAAGTCTGCAGCCATTTGCGAAAGTTTCTTGCCTGAACGCACAACTTCACGGCACAAAGTCAAAGCAGTAAGAGTACCATCGCCGGTGGTTGCAAATTCGCGATTAATAACGTGACCAGACTGCTCGCCACCGAGTGAATAATCATGCTTAAGCATTTCTTCCAAAACGTAGCGATCGCCGACGTTTGTTTGAACGGTTGCAATACCCATATCTTTAAGAGCAAGCTTTAAGCCGAGATTGCTCATTACTGTTACAACAAGCGTATCGTGATTCAGCTTACCTTCAGCCTGCTTTGCGCGCGCAAGAATGCCCATAATCTGATCACCATTAACCATATTGCCGTTCTCGTCAACAGCTAAGCAACGGTCGGCGTCACCGTCAAACGCAACACCTAAATCAGCCTTAGAAGCTTTAACCATGGCTTGCAACTGCTCGGGATGAGTCGAACCTGCGTGATCGTTAATATTGTATCCGTCAGGAGAAGCGTTAATTACGATTACTTCCGCGCCTGCTCTGCGAAGAGCTTCAGGAGCTACAACGGAAGTAGCGCCATTGGCACAATCTGCCACAACACGCAAACCTGCAAGAGGCTTTGTACGCGTAGTAGAACCATTGCTTAAAGGCGCAACAGCAGAAACCAAGTGATCAATATAAAGGTTTGTTGCGGTAGTAGTATCGTGGCTGACTCGACCAACACCAGCGCCTGTTGGGCGCTCCCAATCTTGACCAAGAACAGCCTCAATCTCATCTTCCTTGCTATCTGGAAGCTTAAAACCTCCGCGCGCAAAGAATTTAATGCCGTTATCTGGCATCGGATTATGCGAGGCGGAAATAACCGCACCCATTTCAACGTTTAGCACGGAAGTTAAGAATGCAACGCCAGGAGTTGGAATAATTCCGGCATCAATAACATCAAAACCGCCAGCGCTCATGCCAGCAGCAAGAGCAGAAGCTAGAAAATCTCCGGAAACGCGCGTATCTCTGCCAATAAGAGCGCGGCGACGAGCGTGAGATGAAGTATCGCTTTCAGTAGCACTAGACGAAACCGGCGCATGCTTATCTCCCAAAACTCGAACTGCAGCGTCACCTAAATCTAACGCAAGTTGCGCTGTTAAATCGCGATTTGCTAATCCACGCACGCCATCCGTACCAAACATCCTTGGCATAATAAAGCCTCTTTCGCAAAAATCACTTCATCCTGCGCGCAAGCAAACAACATTGCATACTAGCGCGTCACACACTGCTTGCAATCTTACTCGTAGCATTACATGACGCGCTAGCGCAAGGAAGCGTTGTAGCGCTGCACTTTAAGCGTGCGGCGAGAAGAATCGAGACCACCGAGCACCATACGTCGCAAAGCCTGATCCGCATCCTTATGCTCCTCAAGCCACTTTTCACCGCGCTCAACCAGTTCCTCAACCGGTGCATACACAGGATACAAGCCCTCAATCAGAGCCTCAGCCATATGGAATGTGCGGTTCTTCCAAATCCACTCAACTTCCGCAAAGTAGCGCTCAACATAAGGCTTAACCAAATCGCCTTTAGCTGTGCTTGCAAATCCAGCAACCACAGCGCCCATTTGCATATTAGTCAAATCGAGATTGCGCAAAGCCTGTTCAAAAGCCCAATCCTTAGCTTCTGCAGTTGAGCGAGCTGCACGAGCCTGATATGCATACTCACGATTCTCAGTCGTGTCTCGCTTTTGAAGTTCAGCGTCAATTCCAGCTTCGTCCAAAGCGTTTACGCCTGCGAGCGCAATAAGAATACTCCAACGCAAGTCGTTGTCGATTTCCAAGCCCTCCAAACTCACGGAACCGTCGAGCAATCCTTTAGCTACGCGCACAAACTCAGCATCTCCAACTTCGCCGTATCCAAGATAAGCCTTGAGCAACTGGAACTGTTCATCCGAGCCTGCGTTAGCCGCTAAAGCCAACTGCCACAATTCGTGAGCAACATGCTTTGCGACTTCTGCTTGACGCTCTGGAACTACGTAGTGGCTTGCAGTTACTTTTACTTGGCCAAGAGCATAGCGGAAAGTAGTTGATTCGCGCTCAGTTGCCAAAGCTTTAAGGCTTAATTCCACAAAGCGTTCTGCTGGGAATTCTGCGTCGCGAGTCATATCCCACAATGCGAGCCAAATAAGCGAGCGAGTCAAAGAATCCTTGAAACGATACAAGTTTTCGGCAGCAAATTCAAGCGACTTTTCGTCGAAACGTAGCTTCGTGTAAGTTAAATCGTCGTCGTTTACAAGAATAAGCGCTGGCATCTTTTCGCCGCGAGCCTCAACAACTTCCGTCACTTCGCCGTCAACGTCAAGTTCGATTCGCTTTGTGCGCTTAATTTCGCCAGTTGCTTCGTCCACATTGTAGAATCCAACAGCCAAACGGTGTGCACGAAGAACAGGATGCTCAGCTGGAGCGCTCTGACACAAACGCAAGGAAGCAATAGTACCGTCAGCTTCTTCGACTTCAGTAGAAATCGTGTTAATTCCAGCCTTTTCAAGCCATTGCGCACTCCAAGACTTAAGATCACGTCCGCTTGTAAGTTCTAACTCGTGCAACAAATCAGCCAAGGTTGCGTTGCTATAAGCGTGCTTGCTCAAGTAGTTGTGAATTCCTTCAAAGAACTTTTCGCGACCAACATACGCCACAAGTTGCTTCAATACGGAAGCGCCCTTTGCGTAGGTGATGCCGTCGAAGTTGACGGAAGTGTCGTTCAAATCGTTGATTGGAGCCACGATTGGGTGAGTTGTTGGAAGCTGATCTTGATTAAGCGCCCAGCTTTTTTCGCCGGAATTGAAAGTGCTCCAAGCGTCGTGCCATTCGGTTGCTTCAGCAGTCGCAAGAGTAGAAGTGAATTCTGCGAAGGATTCGTTAAGCCAAAGATCGTTCCACCACTTCATAGTTACGTAGTCGCCAAACCACATGTGTGCAAGCTCGTGCAAAACGGTTACAACGCGGCGCTCAGCATAAGCGTCCGTAACTTTGGATTCAAACACGTATTGGTCTCGAATAGTAACCATACCAATGTTTTCCATAGCTCCAGCGTTGTATTCTGGCACGTAAATCTGATCGTACTTTGCGTACGGATACGGCACTCCCCAAGTCTTAGCGTAGAAAGCAAAGCCTTTCTTCGTAATATCGAACAAGTAATCAACGTCTTTTGCAAAAGCGTCTTTAAGTGCCTGACGGCAGTACATTGCCATTGGCACTACGCGGCCATCCTCATTGTTGTAAGACGTGTGCCATTCGGCGTAAGGGCCTGCGCAGATAGCAGTTAAGTAGGAGCTCATCTTTGGAGTTGACTCGAATACCCAACGCTTCATGCCTTCTACAGCGCCATTTTCCAAAGTGCCGGCCTCAGTTTTGCGACCTTCCAGCGCGGTTTCGCTAGCTACCGGCATGTTGGAAGTCACAATCCAGCTCTCTGGAGCGTCCACCGTAAAGTCAAAAACAGCCTTTAAATCTGGCTGATCAAACACAGCATAAACGCGGCGAGCATCCGGAACTTCGAACTGAGTATACAAATAAACGTTTCCGTCGGAAGGATCCACGCTTCTGTGCAAACCTTCACCCGTGTTGGAATACTGGCAGTTTGCTACAACTTCTACAGTATTATGCTCAAGCAAATTTGCGAGCGCGATTCTGCTATCTGCAAAAACCTTAGAAACGTCAAGAGCAGTGCCGTTTAACACCACGGATTCTACGCTGTTTGCAATCAAATCGAGGAAGCTTAGATCTCCAGCTTTAGCGTCGAACTCAATCTTCGTGCGCGAAGTAAAATCGCTGCCGCCCTTTCCTAAATCAAGCGCAACATCGTAATGAATTGGCATTTTGATAGCGTCGAAACGCTCTTTAGCTTCTACACGAGTCAGATTTGCTCCTGGCATATATACCTTCCTTATATTTTTCTTATTTTTGATTATATTTACGATTATTTTCAGCTATTTACGAATAATTGCGAATATTTTCTTTATTTTTGATATTTTTGATTATATTTGATTATTTTCTGCAATATCCGCAACTACCGGCACAAGCATTGGCTTCCTGCGCAAAGCGCGAGCAACCCAACTACCCAAAGTGCGTCGCATAATCTGCTGCAACTTATAAGTATCGTGCTCACCGCGCATCATCGCATCCTGCAACTGCTCAACAATCTGGTGACGAACCTTCTCAAAATCAGCCTCGTCTTCAGCAACAGCGTTCAAGAAAATCTTCGGGCCAGAAACCACATTCGCATTGGCGGTATCAACCACAACAAAGCTTGACACAAAGCCTTCTGTGCCCAAAATCCTGCGCTTTTCAAGCTCTTCGTCTGTAAGCTCGCCCACAGAATCGCCATCAACATAAACGTATCCGCAAGGCACAGAACCAACGACTGCAGCGTTTCCGTGGTACAAATCAACCACGTCACCATCTTCTGCCAAAACAACATTCTTTGGATCAACACCAGTTTTTACAGCAATCAATCCGTTTGCAACCAAGTGACGATGCTCGCCGTGAATTGGCATAGCGCACTTTGGTTTCACAATGTTGTACAAGTACAGCAACTCGCCTTCGTTGCAGTGACCAGACACGTGAATTGCAGCGTTATCTTTGTTGATTACGCGAGCACCCAACTGCACAAGCTTGTTAATAACCTTATAAACTTCGTGCTCGTTTCCTGGAATAAGCGAGCTTGCAAGAATAACAGTGTCAAACTCATTAACAGTAATATCTCGGTGATTGCCATCCGCAATACGCCCAAGAGCTGCCATTGGCTCTCCTTGAGAACCGGTGCACATGTAAACAAGCTTGTCGTCTTGAACATCCTTGGCCTGCTTTAAATCCACAACCGTGTTTTCAGGAATATGCAAGTAACCTAAATCCGCAGCAATAGACATATTGCGAACCATCGAACGGCCAACGAACACAACTTTTCTGCCAAACTTGTGAGCTGCGTCAACAACTTGCTGCACGCGATGCACGTGGCTTGAGAAACTAGCAACAATAATCTTGCGCGTAGCTTCAGCAAAAGCGCGATCCAAAGCCGGACCAATCGAAGTTTCAGGCTTCACAAATCCCGGAACTTCAGCGTTTGTGGAATCAGCCATAAGTAAATCTATGCCCTGCTCGCCTAATCGACCAAACTCAACTAAATCAGTAATACGATGGTCAAGAGGAAGCTGATCGAGCTTAATATCGCCAGTATCAATCAAAGTTCCAGCAGGCGTTTTAACACAAACAGCAAGAGCATCCGGAATGGAGTGAGTCACCGTAATAAACTCAAGATTAAACGGACCTACTTTCATCTTATCGCGGCCTTCAACGCGAGTAAGTTTCGGCTCAATATGATGCTCCTGGCACTTTGCTTCAACAAAAGCCAAAGTAAGCTTAGAGCCAATCAGCGGAATATCCGGTCGCATCTTAAGAAGATACGGCACGCCACCAATATGATCTTCGTGACCGTGCGTCAAAACTAAAGCTTCAACCTTATCAAGTCGATCTTGAATATAGTGAAAATCAGGCAAAATCAAATCAACGCCAGGCTGCTCTTCTTCCGGAAACAGCACTCCACAATCAATAAGAAGTATGTGACCGTTGTATTCAATTACGTTCATATTTCGGCCGATTTCACCCAAACCGCCGAGCGGAACGATTCGCATTGAACCTTTGCGATATTTTGGTGGAGCAATAAGCGCTCCTTCACGCTGATCGTTCACTACAGGAGGCAGCGCATTTGCATTGCGACGCGAGGAATTACCCTTTTCTTTGCGGGTTTCTGTATTCTTTTTTAATTCAGTTGTCATATTCATCTCACTACATCTTGCGCTATTGCGCACTTCTTCCTAGTGTACCGTTAGGACTCAACTCAGCTTTTGCTTCTAAACCGACATAAACTACTCACACTTGCGCAGTTTTAGGTCGTTTAAGCACAACCACAATAAACCAACCAAACGCGGCTATAGGAATTGCAACCAGCGTAGACATCCACGGAACCATCATTCCGCCGTGCGAATCCCATGCATCAATTGCAGTACCTGCCGCCATCGAGCCAAGAGATGCTCCTACTGCAGAGGCGGTCGGCAGCCACGAAAGCCCTTCCGTAAGCGATTCTTCAGGTACAGTTGCCTTCACAATAAGATTTCCAGTTGCGAAAATTGGCGATACGCAAAGTCCAGAAAGCACCTCAAAAACGCTCATAAGCATAAGCCTGTCAATATTCAAGCTCATAAGCACATAACCAATAGTCAGCACCGTCAAAAATACAATAAGATGCGACCAGTTAGATCCGCGGAATTTGTGCGATCCGAAAATTATTGCGCCCACAAGAGATCCGCACGCAAAAAGTGCCAACTGCATACCAATAAAATGATCAAGACCTTGCGATTTCATTGCAGCCGTCACAGACACGTCAAACGCGCTAAAGCTCATGTTGAATACAACAAACATGAGCACAAGAGGAATAATTCCACGGTATAAAAGCACGTTTTTACCGCGCTTTTTAGCATGATGATTATGCAATTGTTTAAGACTGAATTTGTCAATAAACTTGCGCTTAGAATTTTGTTTTTGCGATTCTGATTCGGCTGCAGAGATTTCGCTTTCTTTTTGAGATGCAATCATAACGTCTACATCTTCGGCTGCAGCCGTTGGCACTTCCACGATTTTAAGCACTGCAGGCTGAGTATTTTTTAACGAAAAGAACCAGGCTCCACCCAGTCCGCTCGCTAAAACTGGCACAAATAACTGCGAAACTGGGTGCACAGAAGTAGCCAGCCATGCGGCCAAAATAGGGCCTAGAATAAACACAATTTCATCAATTCCAGACTCAAGCGCATACGCAACATTTAATAGAGAATCGTCATCTTCCGCGCGCAAAGTGTAGGCCCAACGCGTACGAACTAACGCTCCAAAAGCAAATTGCGTAACTCCCATCGCAATCGCAAGAACAAAAAGCAGCGCGAGCGGAACTCTAAACAAGGCCGCAAACGCAAACGAAATCATTGCAATAACCTGTGCACTAAGCGCAATAACACCAACTTTTCGCTGACCAAATCTGTCAAAAAGTTTTGCATAAACTGGCGTTACTGCAGCCTGCGCAAGAACGTAGGATGCGGCCATTGCTCCAGCTACAGTCCAATTGTTATACAAATGGTTTAATGCCAAAACAATTCCCAAACCAATCATTGACATTGGTAAGCGCGCAATTGCCCCCGAAATGCAAAACGCTTTAGCGCCGCTCAATGAAAAAAGTCTAGAATATTTAGAAATTATTGAGGATTTCCCCATGTCTTCTTTAGACTTTGCTTCTTCTTTAGACTTTGCTGCCGCTTTAAACGACATAAATTTTATTACTCCTTATTTAATTACCCAACTGTTACTTTTACATTCACAAATAAATTCGCAAATAAACTTAAGAATAAACTTACGAATAAGCTTCTCGAAGTTACGTTTACGCTCTAGTTTGAGATCTAGCGGTCGCCATCTTTGCACGCTTTGAACGAATCATTGGCTCACCAGAGTAAATGTACAAGTCATCTACCAAAGATCTCATATTCTTCGCCTCTAGCATATGATCCTCGCGCTTCCAAGAAGCATCTTTTCTAAGACCGTGATAATCATAAAAACTTACATCACATGCCGAATCTGTGTGCAAATAGTAGCGATTTACGCCGTTATTTCTAAGCAAATGCATTGTATGCTTCCACAATCCTCCGCCAACACCGTGACCGCGAGCATCTGGAGATACAAGGAAAAGCTCCAATTCTGCTTGAGTTAAATTATTAATATGCGATTTGGCTTCAAGTTTTGTTTCCAAAGCGCGCATGCCATGAGCTTCTTCTAAAGCGCGAGCGTAATTTTTGTCTGTCTTCGCTTTCATAAAAGAATCCTGCTCTAAAAGCATTTGACTTACTTCTGGGAACAAAACTGGAGCGTCGAAAACGCGTGCCAAAAGCAGACCCATAAACTTTCCGTCGAGTTGTGCAATAGTACCGTGAGTTGAAGGCTTCAAATAGTGCAATACGCAGCGGCGAGAAAGGCTTAATGAGGCATCTTTCCCAACTTCTTTAGAAATACCCCAGGTACGTTCGTATTCTTTTACGATTGCGTCAATATCGCTAAGTTTTACAGGACGGAACTCTACGTTCATAATTCTGATTCTTCCTTACTTCATACTCAAATCGATGTTGTGCGTATGCCCGCCCACACACACTGCACGAGGAATCTGCACGTTTTCGAAGTGATGCACGATGCGTTTCAATCGCGGCGCAAAATCTGGCACAGCAAACAAAAATTGCAGCAAATAAGTTGCGGCAAAATGATTGCAATAGCAACATTTATGCGTCATCATCATCGAGGGAAATTAACGTGCCAGAGTGTAACTCGGCAAGGATTTCATCTTTTGTTTTTGCTTCGGCATGAATTTCACGTTCACATTCATCCGCTATATTTACATAGTAAAGGGTGGCGTCGATAGCCTCGAGTGGAGCGTTCGTCATAAGCGAAAGAAGAAGACGATACCAGTCGAGCTGACCGAGTTTTAACGCAATATCTTGCGGATCAGTTGGCTTACGACCAGTTTTCCAATCAACTACTGTATACAATTTACTTGAATCTTCCGGGTCTAAACCACCTGCAAATATTGCGTCAATTTTGCCATTAATAATTTGATCACCTAATTCTGGCACGTGCGCAACAATCGGCTGTTCTGCTGCTATAGGTCGACGATAAGCCCATTTTGAAGTAGCTAAACGTTTTTCCCAAATTAATAATTTGTATTCGTCTGATTTTTCGGCTTGCGTAGTTTTTTCGGCTTGCGCAGTTTTTTCGATTTGCGCAAGTTTTTCAGAAATATTTTCAACAACATCATCTTGAGTAGAATTTTTATTCAAGCAACCCGCATTTACAAACTGCTCCGCCCAAGCATGGAATCTCGTACCCAAATCAGATGCAGGAGAAGCAGTCCGCGGAATAGGACGAATAATTGCCATCCACTCACTTCGCAAACGATTAGCTTCTTTCGCTTCGAAAGAGTTGTTATTTTCGTCAGCATTTTGATTAAATACTGCCCTGCGCTGCACAGCCGTAACATTTACATTTTCAACTTTTGAAAGCTGATCCGCCCTCTTTTTAAGCGCAACCGTATTGTGATACCAATCAATTTTCGGCATCAAATCTGCATCCTGCAGCAAAGCTTCTGCCCTAGAAAGTAGCGAATTTTCGTCAAGCTTGTCACTTTCGCAAGACTTGTCAACTTCGCAAGACTTGTCAACTGCACCAATCTCAGCAATTTCAGAATATTCAGCAGACTTATTAAGCGCATCTCGCACATATTCACTCGACGCACTCGGCCAAGCTAATGGCTGCTTGTTGCTTTCGCTAGGAATTTCGCTAGGCTCGCTAAATAATTCAGCAAACTTAGAAGCAGAGTCGCCAGCCGCATAACCAACTTCATCTAAATCAACTTTTACTTCGGAAACAGATCCGCAAGATTCTTGCATTTCTTTAAATACTTCATTCCAAAAAACAGAAGGCTTTTTTGAGCGCGAAGATGAAGTATTGGAAGCAGAACCAGCAGCAGAACCAGCAGCACCAGCAGCGTTTGCTGCACCATCTTCACTACCTTCCCCATTAACATCCGCCGTCATAGCACTAGACTGACTGCACGTAAGCAAAGCCGCAAATTTCGCTCGCGTCAACGCCACATACATAAGATGCCTCTCATCAACGTGCAAAGCTCGTCCACGCTCCTCTACTTGCGAAAGAGGAAGAGTTCCGGTTTTCATTGCAGCATCGTAAATTTGACGCGCTTCTACAGGAATTGCTCCTTCTGGAACATCTTCACGCTCATAGAATTTTTCGGCTAAATCAAGCATTGCTTGCGCGCGAGAACCGTAGATTTCCGCATCGATTTTTTCAACTGTTCCCATATTTTTCAAGGATTCTTGCGGATTCATACTAACACTCAAATCTGCATTGTGAGGAAATCGCGGCAAAATATCCGCATCGACTCTAATTGGCACAGGCACTTTTGATGCGATTTCAAGAGTTGCGTACGCGCTTTCAAAATACACGCCATCCTGCTTGGTTTGCTTTACGCGCAAACCATCTCCCTGACTACTTGGGAAAGCACCTTCGTTAAGCCCCACTATTGCAACAGCAGGCCATTCCAAACCCTTCGACTGGTGAATCGTCATCAAAACCACGTCTGCAGGCTCGTCAACTGAAGCAGGCTGATCGTCAATTTTGTCAATATTTTGAATCCAAGCAATAAATCCGCGCAAAGTAGGCTGCGTAAAATCACTCATTTCTTGCAAATACGCGTCAGCAAGCGAAGAAATTGCGTCAAGCGTGCTGTGCATATCGTTAAGAAGCGTTGAATTACTTGAATTTTCATTCATAAGCGCACGCGAAACAGCCACATCAATATCAATATTTAACGCTTCAACAGCAGTACGAACAACATCATGCAAGCTTCCAGATTGAGCACGCTCCACAGCGTCAAGAACTTTGCCTGCGCGAAGAATTGCTGCATTTGCTTTACTACTCAGCTTATTTTTAAGATGATTAAGCGTGTCTTTCGTAGAATTTTTTGCAAATACAGTAGAATTAAAGGCTTCAAGAAGAACATCCGCAATAAACACTCCACCGTGAACACTATTAGTTTGAGCGCCTTTAGACTGCTGTTCGCGCACAAGCTTCGCCCAAGATGCGCGCGGAGCTTTAGAATCCACTAAACCTGCTTGAGCCAAAGCGTTGAAAACATACTCAACGTTTTCATCGGTTGCAGCATTAGCTAAAGCCTCTAAATCGTCAGTACTGAGCGCAAATCGAGGCGTTGCAAGAAGTCGCATTAGCGCGGAAGTATTCGTGTGATCTGCAACAGCAGAAAGAAGCGCAAGAACGTCTTTTACTTCTGGTTTTTCAAGAAGAGCGCAATAACCAACAGTTAAAGTGCGCAAACCTGCTTTTTGCAAGGCTTCTTCATATATTGCAATATTGGTTTTGCTGCGAAATAGCACAGCAACTCTCGCTTGTAAATCAGAAGAGCGAATATTGTCGTTTTGCGCTAAAGCATTTTGTTTTACATATTTTACGAAGCGCACAACTGCTTCAATTTCTTGATATTGCGTAGGCATATTTAGCACGCTAACGCTGCCTTGCGGAGCATTTTCAAGATATTGAAGATTTTTGACTTCTACTTCCGAAGTCAACGAACTACTTTTGCGAAGAGACGGCACACGCAATGGTTTTGTAATAGCATTTGCCGCCTGCAAAATAAGCTTAGAATTGCGGCGCGTTTGAGTAAGAGAAAACTCGCTTGATTGGTCAATATTAAGCGCTTGCTGAAGTTTTCTAAAAGCACCCGAGCTTGCTCCTCTAAATGAGTAAATTGCTTGGAAAGGATCTCCAACTGCAGCAATATGTGTTTGCTGATTAACGAAAGAATCTCCAACTGAAGTATTCTCGCAACTATCATTACTCTCACTACTCTTACCGATTGCTACGCTTGAGTTATGGAACAGCGTTGCAATCAGCATTGCCTGCGTTGTGGAAGTATCCTGATACTCGTCCAACAAAACTTGACTGTACTGTCTTCGATATTGCGCCGCAATAGACGGAAAATGCGTTACCAAACGGTATGCAGCAATCGTAAAATCGCTAAATTGAGCCATATTTGCGCTACGTTTTGCAGAATCAAAAGATAGAACTAAGTCGAGCAAAGCAGCACGCTTTTTAGCGGCTTCAAATAATTTATTGCAAGAATCATAACACGTATTTTTTAGCGTAATATTTAAGTATTCAGCGTATTCTTTTCCGTAATTTTCGCATTTTTTGAAATATTTTTCGTCTGATTCTGTTTTTGCGCGACGCAATTTAACAGCGCTCGGCTTTTTGGCAACAATCTTAGTAGTTTCAGCTGAACTCAGCGCTTTTTGCAAATGTTCAATCCACGCGTTATTCCAATTTTGAATTTCTAAAACAGCTGAAGAAGTGCTGTCTAAAGACTCACCCCTACTATTTAGACCAATCATCGAGCAGGAAATATCTGCGGCGAGCGCAAGAACGTCATCAACAAGAGCATCAAATTTGTACAATTTCACAATTTCCGGATGCTTATCAACATACTCGTTTACTAGAGGCTTAATTAGTTCGCGCGCGCCAGCATCGCTAAGAGGCTGCGTATTGTGATCAAAACCAACTAGCAAACCATATTGGCGCACAATTGACTGAAAGAATGCGTCATAAGTCATTACTTCTGGCTTCAAAAATGCGTTTGAATATGACGCATTCACGCTGCTTTGTTTACCTACGTTCGCATGTTGACTTACAGCTTGCGCAACTCTTGCCAACAATTCCGACGCAGCTTTATTCGTAAACGTAAGTCCTAAAATGCTTTCTGGAGCAACACCACGGTCAATAAGATCAATAACACGACGTGTCATAGTATAGGTTTTTCCGCTGCCAGCTCCAGCAACAATAATCATATTCTTGTTTGCGGGCGCTGTAATTGCTGCAGACTGTTCTGCACTATCCGTGTTTTTGCGAGGAGATTTTGCGCGAATGGCATCTTCGCGAAAATCTTTTTCGTGCAAAGATTTGTTATTCATTTCATCAATCATGATTGACGCACCTCGTATACGGTATCTATGCGACCTGCGCAAGCTGGGCAGACTTGTTTTGCACGGCAATATTTCAAATGCTGCGAAGTTGGATGCGCAATAATTTGCTTAGATCGAACTGCAGCAGCCGCGTAGAAAACGCGCGAAATCATAGTAAGAGACCATTTTGCAGTTTCACTTAAACACCGGAATGACTGCCAGGCTTGCTCAGTTACACCTTTCGGGCATGTTTTCATAATTTCTTCCAACTGCGGGCAATCCAGCAATCTTGCCATATTTTTGAATCCAGCTCGACTTTCAAGCGGCTTATTGTTCAAAGCGTCAGCAATGCAAAGAGGCGGTTGATACAAGTTTTCTGCAACGCTGTGGTCTTGAGCCGGGTAATCGTTGTCAACTACGTGAAATAGCACACTTCTTGCAATTGTTGGCGCATTAGAGTCGGAAATAAGTGGATTTTCGTCTGCAAAAAGCAAAGCAAGCTGGTAGCAAACTAACTGCAAATCATTAAAAACTCCTGTTGAAGGAGGAACTTTTCCGGTTTTATAGTCAAGTAAGCGAATATTTTCTGAACCGTCCGCATTTTTTCGCTTTTCAAGTCGATCAATTCTGCCGTGAATATGCAATTGCAAATCTTCGCACGCACCATCCGGCCAACCGCCTACCAATGCTCCCATCAACTCGTAACAGTCGCGAACAGAAACGGTTTGCAGATTTGAAGCCTTAAAAGTATTGTTCAGCACGCGCGCAATGTCATCAAAACCAAAATGAGCGCTTGTTGGCATCTCACAGCAGGCTTCTAAAAGACTTCCAATGCTACTGTCTAAAGATTTTTCGCTTGGCGTAAGAGATTCAACAACGCCATCATCTGACTTTTTTGCGTCAAAATTATAAGTTTCCTGACTAAAAGATGTAACGAAATATTGTGCAATCGTATGAAGAGCACGACTTATATTAGATTGCCTAGAAAGCGCAGAATATCGCTCTTTTGCATCTCGAATATCGGCAAGTTCGGGAGCAATACTTTCGTAATACTCTTCCATGCGATTTGCAATTTCGTTTATGCGGCTCACTTGCGCAGAATACTGGGAATACTGGGAATCATCTACAGAAACTTCTTTAGATTCAACTTCCTTAACAGGCGATTCTTCAAGCACAGTGTCCATAAAATCGTAGTGCTTATTTTCACTAGCCCACCTTGCAGTTTCGTGAATTAACGTACCAAAATACGTTGCAGCACTTCCTGGCTGAGGACCTGCAAGTTGACGATTCAGTAATCCACACACCGGGCAAGCCCATAAACTGTCTACAGCAGAAGGAGACAAGCTCACCACAGTGCTGTTAGCTTTAGTAGAAATATTTTCTACAGAAGAATTTTCTACAGAAGAATTTTCTGTAATTTCGCTCATAAAATCCCATTGACTGCAATCAGCGCAATCAACTCCAGAGTCTCGCAATAATCGCAATGCTTTAGCAGCGTCTAAAACTCCGCTATTTTCATTCGCATTATCACAATTATTCTTACTGGCAGCATCTCGCACAAGTTTTGCACGCGCGGCACAAACCAATCCGCGAACATCCATATCTAAGCCTGCGAAAGGAATTTTAAAATCGGTAAAAGGCGTGCGTGAATTTTCGTTATTGTAGTAGCGTTCAGGCAAATAATAGTAAAGAAAATCGCTTGGAACAGCACTATCGCTGTACTGCGCGCTAATATACAAACTTTCAGTAGCACGAGTAATAGATAGCAAAAAGCTACGCTGCTCGCCAGCAAAAACAGAGGATTTATCGTTTGCTGCAAGAAGATTTGCAGATATAAATAGAGGCGATTTAGATAATTTATTAGTAGCATTCGCATTAAACTGCTGACTCATAGCTCGCTGCTTGGAATCCAACATAATACTTGCCAAACTTTCCGCGCCGAACATTGTGCTGCGAGAAGCAAGATTTGGCCACACACGCTGCTGCAAAGTTGGCATCCAAACAAGCGGCCAATGCTTTCCTGCAGCACCTGCAGGAGTTGTAAGCGTTACAGCATCTGGCACAGGAGCGACTCGAGCTAAAGAATCTGCCTCAATTTCCATGCCACGAACCTGCGCTATAAAATCGCTAATATCAGCTGGAAGTGCAGAATTTTCGTCGTCAAAATCTAATGAAACGCTGCTATTTTGCAAATCTGCTTCAAAACCGTAACTTTTCTCATCGCTGTACGAAGAAACGTAGTCAAAAAGACGCATTGCAGCATCTAGGCGATCGTTTGCCCTATAGCCTTCACGATTGTGCTGCAAAGCCGTGCGCTGCCAACGTTCAGCAACATTGCAAACATTCCACGCTTCACCAAGAGCATATTTAGCGTTGCGTAAATCTGGGCGAGAGGCAAATTTCAAAGCCAAAGTTTGCACATTTTTCCAGATTTTTACAAAGGCTGCAACATTAGGATTTCGAGGAGCCATATTTTGCAAAATACTTAGCACTGTTGAATCAGACTGCTGGGAATCAGTATTGCAATGTGCTACATCTGCAAAACAAAGAAGATAGCATGCCTCTAGCGAAAGAGCACTCATATCTTCGTTAATATCGTCATCTAAATTGATAACTAAATTAACATTAGAATCACCATTAGAGCTGTTATTAGAGGCGTTATTCAGATTACTCCTAAATTCATCCCACGAATCCTTAAGCTTTCTTAAAGGAATATTTTGATTGCTAAGCGAATTATTTTCGTCTTTTTGCTCATCTAAAACCGCAGACAGAGAAGCCAAAGATCGCATAAGCGACTCAACATTTTTAAGCTGCGAAGGAGTTTCAAACTCGCAATCACCATAAGAATGATTGTTATAGTCGCGAGTGACATAGTCGCGAGAGCTACGAACTATTGACGCAAGAGGACTTTCCATAATGCACTTAACGCGAGATTGCAGCCAAAATGCTATATTTTTTAAACTTTTGCCGCGCTGAATTTTATACGAAATGCAAGATACAAGATTCCCAGAAATGCAATGTTGAGCAAACTGAGCAAGCTCAATAAGCGCAAACAATCCTTGCACGAACGGCTCGTCCTTTAACGGTCGAGTTACTAGTGAATAACGCACTGGAACACCGTCCGCGCGAAGCTGCTCACCAAAAAGACGAACGGTGGAATTATCGTGCGCAATAAGCGCCATATCGCTCCACTTGCGATGATTTTTTACATGAGCGTGCTTCATTTGCCAAATAACAGAATCTAATTCTTCACGCTGTGAACGATAAAGTGCAGTATTTACTGTTCCATCTTCATCTAACCGTAAATATTTTTGCGCATTTTGAGAATTCTGAAGATTTTGAGGTTGATTTTGAGTATTCTCTTGATTCTGCGCTTGAGGCTGATCTGTAAGCTGATCAGTAAGCTGATTCAACGGCTGCAATGGAAAAGCACCAACAAAAGCCGGCATTTTCCAAGGTCGATTTGGAAGCGCAACCGCAGTACTTAACTGCGAAGTCAAGGAAAGAGAGACGCGAGCAGCAAGCAAATCACGCATTGAAGGCGCTGAAATCTGATTTGAAGAAGAATCGGAAGTTAGCGCGGAAGAAACAGAAGAATCGGAAGAAATCGCATATTCCAGAGTTTGCTCAGCTGCATTAAACACACGCAAAGCAACCGAAATTGCATAATCCGGGTACGCTCCCCTAAATGTTTGAACGGACTCGTCCGGGTTGGCAATCAAAACCAAACGCGTCCCAAGATTCAGCAAAGTTTCCACAAAACTCAAGCCGGCAAGAGTAATATCCTGATAATCGTCAACAACAAGAAGAGCTGGGATTTCTGAAGAATTTACGTTAGACGCTTCACCAAGCAAGCGAGCAGCTTTTGAACCTTCAACCAAAAGCTCAGAAGCATCCAAACGGAACGACCCTTTATAAGTGTCTGCAAGCATTTTGCGATACTCAGATCTAAGCGCAAAAACAAGACGCCACTGCGTGCTGCGACGGTCAGTCAGAAGAGAAGTTGGCAAAATATTTTCAGATTCTGCGGTAGATTTTGCAAAATCAAGAGAATCTAAAACAGACTGTTCGTCGGAAGAATCGTTAATTCCAAGCTCATCCAAACGTGCAAGCATATCTCTGAGCTGATGCATAAATGCGTTGCTAGTTTCAACATTACTATCTTCGTCGTTGCCGGTTTCAACGTTGCTGGTTTCAATGTTTCTGGTTTCAACGTTGCCGCCTGAGTCTTTAGAATTTAGCGAAGAATCAGAATCATTTCCAACGCCAGTTAAAGGCGAAACCCAAAGCGGAGTCCCAAAATAATCCTGAAAAAGCTGGCAAACATCGCAATCACCATTATCTCCCCTAAAAACATGCTCAATATGCTCGCGAACAACTTTGCGAAGAAGAGCATCCTGCTCAGCGCCATTAAGAAGCTTAGGATTAGGCTTATGCTGCAACTTACAATTGGCTGAAATAATACGAAAAGCAAGCGATTCCAACGTTCCAACCGGACGCGACTGCTCACTTACTCCAATAGAACGAATAATAATATTGTCAATGCTTGCAGCCAAATTTCTGTTTTGCACTGCCATTGCTGTTATGCTATGAGGCCAGCGCTGGTATCCCGCAATTGTTGCACGCACAGCAAACTGCGTTTTTCCAGTATTTGGAGCGCCATAAACTAGCAGCGTACTGGTCAAATTCCCAGCACAATTGCGTAACGTGCCATCAAATAGCGCTTGTAATGCAGAATCCTCACACATACGCTCAATTCTACCAATTGGGCAATAGTGGCGCTCAAGTTTTGACTAATTTTGCAAAACAGCTCGAGCGCGCGCATCCTTCAACGCAAGAAATACGCGGCCAACACCAATAAAAATAAGCGTAAACACAACAAGCAAATAAGCAACTCCAACGCCTAAAGTAGTGGCGTTAAAAGTCTGAGGAGCAAAACCAAACCAGCCTGCAGGAGCACCATAATTAAGGAAATTGTAAGGCGCACGCATTGCGTGAACACCCCAACGAACACCCGCAAACTCGCTAAGCATTGCAGCATAAGCAACATAAGCTAAAGGCGGAATAGTAGCAAAATAAATGTGTGCGCTGGTTGAACGGAAGCGATAGTCAAAAAGTATAAAATCTACGATTGCAAGAAGCGGTGCGATTGCGTGAACGCAAAGACTACTACAACCGTTGCTCATATACGCACCAACAAAACCTAGCTTATTCGTAGGAGCTAAGAAGCAAAGATAAAGCGTAAATGTTACTGCAATGGCGATTGTCATCATGAATTTAAAAATGTACCAAGCGTTGGATTTTGAGTCGAACCATGCGAAAGATTCTGCAGAATCTGGCTGCGCAGCTGAATCTACAGAATTGCGAGCGCGCATAAAAGAGGTAGTGTCTAGCACAAGAGAACCAGCCAAAGCTACACAAATCATAAGATTAGAAAGATTTGTAAAGTAAGTAAAAGTCATAAGACCTTGCCACGAAGCTGCCATTCCGTAAACGGACGCGATTATTGCGATTGCTCGAATTGCAGTGCGCGTGGCGTATTCACGCACATCGAGAGGATTGGCAGCAGCTGTGGTTTGTTGCTCTAGAATGGAGTTGTTTGCCATGTTGACTCGCTTTCGTAACGTATGTCGATTAGGTAATTTATAGCCTACTTACTTACCATATTTATGTTTACACTACCGTAAAGCGAAAATCTGTAGAAGAAGTTGCAAAAATACGGCGAGATTTTTGTAGATACGTGCAAAGCGCGCGGCGACGCTCCAAACGCGAGAAAAGTTCCCCACATTTGGAGCAAAACGCCACGCCAAACTCTCCAAACGCGAGAAAAGTTCCCCACATTTGGAGCAAAACGCCAGGCCAAACTCTCCAAACACGCGAAAAGTCGCGCACGTTTGGATCACGAGCTTAGAACCTAGCACGCACGTAACCAGCAAAAGCAAGTAAGTCACGAACAAAAGATATAGTCGAAGGATGGTTCGGAGTGCGCAATCGCCGCAAAATCGCGGGCGGCGCTGAGATTACATCCGTAGGACCTGATCTAGATAGTGCTAGCGAAGGGAAACATTATGACAATAGATAACGCTGCAGAAGCAAACAACAGCTCGCAAAAAACTTACGCATCTACTACTGAGTCAGCTGCAACAGCAACAAAAGTAGACACACTATTTTCCGTGCGTGCGCGACGTCGAATGTTCCTTAACGACGTTCGCCAATGCATCGAACGCGTACGCGCACAGCAGCCTCTTACACACTGCATAACGAACGTAATCGTACAAGACATAACCGCAAACGCACTGCTTGCAGCAGGCGCCTCGCCAATTATGGTCACAGATCCGGAAGAAGCGCACGCACTCGCACAAATTGCCTCCGGCGTGCTAATAAACGTAGGCACGTTCCATCAGCCTGAAACTTCCGAGTACATGCGCGCAGCCGTTGAAGGTTGCGAAAAAGCAGATACCCCATGGGTTCTTGACCCGGTTGGAATTGGCGTGCCGGCACTTGCTCCACGCACTCGCTTTATACACGAAATTATTAAGCACCACCCTACTGTAATTCGCGCAAACGCTTCCGAAATCATGGCTCTTGCCGGCAAAGAAAGCAACGGAAAAGGCGTAGATTCTCACGATAACGTAAACGATGCTCTTCAAGCCGCGCGCGAACTAGCAAAAAAGTATGGATCAGTAGTGGCTATTTCCGGCGAAAAAGATGCGATTTACGGCCACGGATGTTTAGCTCGCGTAACAGGCGGTCACAAAGCTATGACCAAAGTAGTTGGAACCGGTTGCGCTTTGGGCGCGATAGTTGCAGCATACGTTGGTGCAAACCCAGAACGTCCGCTCGCAGCAACTGTTGCAGCGCACGTGCATGCAGCCGCCGCTGGAACTTGGGCAGCTCGCCAAACCACAGCTCCCGGAACTTTCCGAACGCTGTGGATGGACGCGCTTTCAACTCTTAGCGTAAACGACATGTTTAGTTTGACAAATATTGAGTTCACTGTTGAGCCTGTGGATTGGACACTGTATTTGGTAACGGATCCACGCATGGGGAACCGTCCGGAAGAAGAAGTGGCTGTGGAGTCGGTTGAAGGCGGAGTTACGGTTGTGCAATTGCGCGATAAGTATTCCGACGATGATGAGATTTCAGCAAAGGCGAAGAAGTTGCGTCATGCGCTTATTGATTCCGGCCACGGCGACGTGCCTGTGTTCATAGACGATCATGTTGATTGCGCGGCTAAGCTTGGTTTCAACTTGCACGTTGGGCAAAAAGATACTCCGTTTGTTGAGGCGCGAAAGGCGATGCCGGCTGAGTGGATGGTTGGTCTTTCTTGCGCGCGGCCTGATTTGATGGAGAAAGCTTACCTAGAGTGCAAAGAAAACGACGTTCCACTGCCGGATGTGATTGGCATAGGTGCCGCTTTCGAGACGCATACCAAGGCTCACGACGTGCCTCCGCTTGGAGTTGAAGGCGTGAACGAAGTTGCGAAAGTTGCGCACTCTATGGGCGTAAAAACATTGGCAATTGGCGGAATCCATGAGAATACGGTATTCCCTATTCGCGATCTTGAGCTTGACGGAGTTTGCACTGTATCGGCACTTATGTGCGCTGAGGACGCTGGCAAAGTCGCGCGCGAGCTTAAAAGCGTGATTACTAAATAATTACTTAGTGATTACTCAGTGATTACTGAGTAATCACTAATTCTTAAAGCTGTGCACTGGGGCCGGAATACGCCCGCCTCGCGTTACGAAAGCTTCGCAACTGGTCTGATTCACCGGAATAATAGGCGCATATCCCATTAAACCGCCGAAGTTAGCCATCTGCCCAACGCCCTTGCCAATCACAGGAATAATGCGTACTGCAGTAGTTTTCTGATTAATCATTCCGATTGCGGATTCGTCAGCAATCATTCCAGAAATAGTAGCTGCGGACGTTTCTCCCGGAATAGCAATCATGTCAAGACCAACCGAGCACACGCAAGTCATTGCCTCAAGCTTTTCAATCGTCAAACAACCAGACTTTGCTGCAGCAATCATGTTCGCATCTTCAGAAACAGGTATGAACGCTCCGGAAAGACCGCCAACATAGCTGCTGGCCATAATTCCGCCCTTCTTAACCTGATCGTTCAGCATTGCAAGCGCAGCAGTTGTTCCAGGAGCTCCAACCTGATCTAAACCAATCTTTTCAAGCACTTCACCAACTGAATCTCCAACTGCAGGCGTTGGTGCAAGAGACAAATCAATAATTCCAAACGGCACTCCAAGCCTACGAGAAGCCTCTTGTGCAACCAACTGCCCCACTCGCGTAATCTTAAATGCTGTACGCTTAATAGTTTCGCACAGGAAAGCAAAGTCTTTGCCACGAGCCGCGTCAAGCGCGCTCGACACTACACCCGGCCCGGAAACACCAACGTTAATCACAGCATCACCTTCAGTAACACCGTGGAAGCCGCCTGCCATAAACGGATTATCGTCAGGAGCGTTGCAAAAAGCCACAAATTTAACACAGCCGTAAGAATCTTTGCTAGCAGTCGCCTCGGCAATCTTTTTAATCGTGCGACCAAGCAACTCTACGCAATCCATGTCGATTCCAGTGCGAGTTGAGCCAACATTCACAGACGAACACACAATTTCCGTCTCGCTTAAGGCTTGCGGAAGCGACTCAATAAGCATGCGGTCAGCTTCTGTCATTGACTTAGCAGGAAGAGCGGAATATCCGCCGATTAAATCAACTCCAACAGTGTGCG
This sequence comes from Gardnerella sp. Marseille-Q9691, assembly GCF_046507715.1. NCBI lineage: Bacteria > Bacillati > Actinomycetota > Actinomycetes > Bifidobacteriales > Bifidobacteriaceae > Gardnerella > Gardnerella sp. Marseille-Q9691. Next base: position 821,111 of record NZ_JBKFXI010000001.1, read on the forward strand.
CTGCCCTGTCTAAAGCGTGAGCAATTTGCACAAAATCTTCAGGCTTTTTACAAGACGACGCGCCAACAAGCGAAATCGGAGTCACGGTAATGCGCTTATTTACTATTGGAATGCCGTAATCGTGCGAAATATCGTTGCCAGTTTTGACGAGATCTTTTGCAAGACGCGTGATTTTTTCTTCAACATTGCGGCACACATCTTGCAAATTTTCGCAAGCGCAATCAAGCAAGTTAATTCCCATTGTGATTGTACGAACGTCGAGCTGTTCTTGCTCAATCATCGAATTAGTTTCGCTTACTTCCATCAGGTTGAGCATGGCGTACTTCCTTACATTTACTTAGATTGCTACGATATTGCTACGAGTTTGCTACGAATTTTAGATTCTGTGCATTGCGGTGAAAATATTGCTACGCTGGCAGCGAATACGCACGCCGATTTCGTTACCGAGCGCTTCCAATCCGTCCGCAAACTCACCAAATTCACAGTCCATAGTCGCCACATCAACAATCATCATCATATTGAAGAATCCGTCAACAATAGTTTGAGAAATATTCAAAATATTGACGTTATGATTAGCTGCATGCGAAGTTACTTTTGCAATAATACCAACGGTATCGCAGCCAACAACTGTAATAATCGCCTTAGAAGCGTCGCCTTTAGAAAGCGATTCCTGATTTTGTGCAATTGTAGTATTGGCGACCATATTTGCCTCCTGCTGTATTGCTGTGTGTATTTATTGCTGTGTTAATTTATTACTGTGTTAATTTTGCATTAGCTTTTCACTAATTATTTTTATGCATAAATATTATGCTGCTTCATATCTTCCGGCAGCGCATTTCGAAGCGACACAAGCGATCCGGAACGGAACACAGAACGAATACCAGCAGCAAGAAGAGGAGCAATCGAAAGAACAGTCATATTCTTAAGACGCTTTTCTTCCGGCACAGGAACAGTATCCGTCACAATAATTTCGCGAACACCAGCATCTTTCAAACGCTCAACAGCAGGACCGGAAAGCAAAGCATGAGTTGCAACCAACGTCACAGACTTAGCGCCCGCCTCGCGCAAAGTGCGCACAGCTTCACAAATCGTGCCAGCAGTATCAATCATGTCGTCAACAACAATGCAGTCACGCCCCTGAATATCACCGATAATTCCATGAGCTTCAGCATGATTTGGACGAGTAATATCGCGCGTTTTATGAATAAAAGCAAGAGGCAAATTGCCAAGTTTTGCAGCCCACTGTTCAGAAACTTTAATTCGCCCAGCATCAGGAGAAACAATAGTTGCGTTGTCGAGCTTCATAGAATTACGCACATAATCAATAAGCACAGGCATAGCAGTTAAATGATCAACCGGACCGTCAAAGAAACCCTGCTCCTGAGTTGCATGCATGTCAACCGTCAAAATACGAGTCGCACCGGCAGCACGGAATAAATCAAACATAAGACGCGCTGTAATAGGCTCACGACCCTGATGCTTTTTATCCTGACGCGAATATCCAAAGAACGGCGCAACCACGTTAATACTGCGAGCAGAAGCGCGACGCAAGGAATCAACCATAAGCAGCTGTTCCATAATCCAATTGTTAATAGGATTCGTATGCGCTTGAAGCACAAACACATCCGATCCACGAACTGGCTGAGTAAAACGCACGTACATTTCGCCATTCGCAAAATCGTAGGCAGTAGTCTCAAGCACATCAATACCAAGATATTTTGCAGTTTCCGCAGCAAGTTCCGGATACGCACGACCGGTAACAAGCATCATCTGCTTTTTTGGATTGCCTTCAAGAATTGTTGACATGATTGCCTTCCCGTTTGCAAACTTGCATGTACAGTGACAGAGTCGCTTTTTATTTTAGCAGGTAACGCGCCGGATTAGACACAGCCGGTGATTTACGCATAAATTACGCAAATAATTATTTAATAATTACTTAATAATTACTTAAATTACTTAGCAAAATACGCGCGAATTTCGTCTGCAGTTCCGTAAGAAGCCTGAGCGCCAAAGCGAGTTGCAGCATACGCAGAAACATAGGATGCTAAAGCTGCCGCGTCTGGCAATGACATTGAAGCAGCCAAACCAGCCAAAATTGTACCCATAAACGCATCTCCGCAACCGGTAGTGTCTTGAGCATTAACACGCTGAGCAGCAATACGGCAAACAGGATCTTCCTCAGCATACTGCAAAACAACAGAACCATCGCCACCTAAAGTCACAACAGCCTCATCAAAACCAAAGTTGTGCATAACTTCAGCAGCATGATTCCAATCAAAACCATCCCAATTGCCATCTTCTGGCTCGTCAATCTTAAGCAACTGCGCCATCTCATGCTCATTCACAAGCAAAATGTCAGCAGCATCAATCAAATCCTTCGGCAAAGTGTCAACAAAAGGAGAATTGTTAAGCAAAACTTTTACGCCAGCATCATGCGCAATTTTCGCAGCAGCAGTAACAGTTTCCATCGGGCTTTCCAAGCAAAGGCCAAGCACACGCGCACTAGTCAAAGCACTTTTAACAGACTCAATATACTCAACCGTAACGTGCGCATTAGAGCCAGGCGCGTAAACAATCGTATTTTCGCCGCCCTGAGCATCAACTGTAATAACTGTTGCACCGCTAGGAGTGTTGTCAACGTGCAAAATATGAGTGGTATCGACGCCGGCATTATTCAAAGAATTAAGCAAAAAGTCGGCGTTTTTATCGCTACCAACAGCGCCAAACATGCGAACGTGCGCACCAATTTTTGCAGCCGAAACAGCCTGATTTCCAGACTTTCCTCCAGGAAGAACCTTCAATTCGCCACCGTTTACAGTTTCGCCTGGTTTTGGAAGACGGTCGGCAACAATCGTGTAGTCGGCGTTCATTGAGCCGACCACCGCAATTGCAGACTTGGCGCAATCGGCAGCCTTCACATTTTCTAATACATCCAGCGAGTTTAAAGTATCGTGGTAGCGCATCAAAATTCCTTTCTTTGTTTGATTTTTATTTTACATTTTATGTTTGGCATTGTGCGCGTTTCCTCAATGTGGCGCGAGTTTTGGGGGATTTCTTTCCTCGCAATTTTCTTTACGATATTCCCGAGTATTGTCTATGAGTTTTGGCTGATGTTATTGTTTTTCGGTTTTGACGAGGCTAGAAAATTTGTGTTTGCGTGCGTCCCGTCCTTCGTCGCTTTAACTGTTAAAGCATTCTATTGTGTTCGCCTATCGTTTAACAATGTTGCTTCCTCAGTCCTCTTTTAGCACTGAACACAATTTTTCCAGCCTCTCAACACGCTAACCGTCAACACAAAACTCATAGACTCGTTAAGTTTGTTACGAAAAGTGCGTGGTTTACTAAGTGCAACTAAAGTCACGTAAATTTTGCTGCGGGTGGGTGCGTGGTTGGGAGATTATTCTTGGCGTGACGTGTGCAGTAGCGCGAATGTTTACAGCGAACGACCGGCTACACGTGTTTTATTTATATATAAGTCAGTCAGTACGTTTGCACAGCAGAATCATCATAATGAAAATAAGACCGAAGCCCACAAAATCTGCCCACGAAAAAACAGCGCCTGTAAAAAGCACCGCCGTAATCGCAGCAGTAACCGGCTCGCTCGCACCAAGAAGAGTTCCTCGCACAGAGCCTACGCGCATAATACCTTCAAGAAACAGCCAGTAAGCTCCAAAAGTGCCGGCAACAACCGTAAAAGTAAACAGCAAAAGCGCGCGCCAATCAAGCGGCGGCATAGTTTCCCACGGACGCACAAACGGAAGCATAATCAGCCCCGAAATAATAAAAGTAATGCCGTTTACAGTAAGATTTCCCCATTTTGCAATCAACTTCACCGGCATAATCGCAAGCGCCGCCGTACTTGCAGCATCTGCTAAGCCCCAAAACAAACCCATAATCGGCAAAGATAGCGAAGAAAGATTGCCGCCGGTTGCCATTAAAGCAGTTCCTGCAAAAGCGAGTACAACACCAATTGTTTCTCGGATAGTTGGAACGCGGCGCGTATGCAAACATGCGTAAACCAGCACGAACAGAAGATTAAGGCTCTGAAGCACAGTTGCAGTGCCGGAATTAGTCCAGTCAATTGTGCACAAGTACGAAACTTGCGTAAGAAGCACGCAAACTACGCCTGTAACCGCCATCGAAATCCACGTGCGACCGGATTTAATTGCTCCAGTAAGCTTTTTCGGAGTGCAAGCTGCTGCAGTGATGCTAAACAATATTCCTGCCGCAATTTGGCGAACGCACGCAATTTGCAGCGGAGATACGTGATACGTTGACATAAGGATTTTTGACACTGTTGCGTTTGCGCCCCAAAATGCGCCGCCTAAAAGAGTGAGCAGAATGCCAATAAGTATTGCGTTCGTTGAATGGTTGAATGCAGGATTAGGGCGATCCGGAGTGCTCGCTATTGCTTTTGCAGCGGATTTTGAAGTGTCGAAAGTTTTAGAGCCAGTTTGCAACGTAAGCTTTGACATATCAGATTCACCTCGCATCCCCAAAACAAGCGATTATGCAGCAATTATTGCACGCGCGCTCAACTAATATTGCACGCGCGCAAACGGTGCAAGCAGCATAACTTGGAAAACAAAAAGCTCCCGACGCTAAATCAGCGCCGGAAGCTCAAGCGCGGAGAATACGAGATTCGAACTCGTGAGGCTGTTACACCAACACGCTTTCCAAGCGTGCGCCATAGACCACTAGGCGAATTCTCCAAACTGCTAACTTAGCAATCAAACTGCTTGCTAAGCAAACAACTTAAACAGAATACCACAAATCGCGGATATTGCAAATTAATACGCGCGTTGACACGCCGAAACAGCGGAAACAAACGCCGGAAAATTTCCCGGCAAATGTGGTCAGCTTAGGCCAAAACGACAACAAACGCCAGGAAAAATCTCCGGCAAATGTGGTCAGACGCAGCTAAAACGACAACAAACGCCGGAAAATTACACGGCAAATGTTTGCGGCGGTGAAAGTTGAGATTACTTAAGCAGCGGCGCTACTTGCGTTTCGTAAGCGCGCAAAGCCATGTCGATTACGTTGTGCATGTCGTAATAGCTGTAAGTTCCCAAGCGACCACCGAAAACAGTGTTAGGCTCTGCAGCCGCAAGCTCCGCATAGCGCGCGTACAAGGCTTTGTCTGCCTCAGTATTCACAGGATAGTACGGCTCATCTTCTCGACTAGCAGCTCGAGAATACTCCTGCCAAACCACAGTTTCTCCAGCTTTCACACTCTTTCCAGGCACAAAATCAGCCTCGCCAGCCTCGCCAGCCTCACCGCCAACTTCCTCACGCTCCGGATTAAAGTTCTTAAACTCAATCGCGCGCGTAAACGGCACGTCAGCATCCGAATAGTTCATAACTGGGCAGCCAAAGTGGTCACTCTCCTCGTAACGCACTTCCTTAAAGTCCACAGTCCTCCACTTCAACTCGCCAAGAGCGTAGTCAAAATACCTATCAACCGGACCTGTATAAACTACCGGCACTCCAGCTTCCGCCAGCGCGCGCTTATTAAACGGCTGAGATTCGTCGAAGAAGTCTACACCAAGCGAAACGTGGATTCGAGGATCGTCAATCATACGCTGCATCCAAGCCGTGTAGCCGTCCGTTGGCAAACCTTCCCAAGTGTCTTTAAAGTAGCGATTATTATAGTTAAATCTCACAGGCAAGCGCTTAATAATTCCAGCTGGCAGCTCGGAAGGATCCGTCTGCCACTGCTTTGCCGTGTAGTTTTTAATAAACGCTTCATAAAGCGGACGACCAATTAAGCTAATGCCCTTATCGTTCAAATTTTGCGGATCTTTACCAGCCAACTCCCCCGCTTGGCTTGCAATCAAAGCCTTTGCTTCCTCTGGCGTGTAGTGCGCGTGGAAGAACTGGTTAATCGTACCCAAGTTGATTGGCAGCGGATACACTTCGCCGTCGTGCGTTGCGTACACGCGATGCACGTAGTTAGTAAACGACGTAAAACGGTTCACATAATCCCACACGCGCTTGTTGCTTGTGTGGAAAAGATGCGCTCCGTACTTGTGAATTTCGATTCCTGTGCGCTCGTCAAAATACGAGTAAGCATTTCCACCGATGTGATTTCGAACGTCAATAATTTCAACGCGAGCACCCGTATGCTCCACTGCTTGCTGAGCTACAGTTAAGCCAAACAAGCCCGCTCCAACAACTACTAAATCTGGGTAAGTTGTATTTTGAGAGGTTGCTGCTTGCGTCATATTATTTACCTTTCGTACTTTCAGTTTTTGCGCACAATACACTTTAAGAATAGGCTTAAGCGTATATATACGTATATATAATGTCTAATATGACTAAGGCAACGAGTGCAGAAACTAAAGAAATGCAAGAAATGCAAAATGTTAGCAGCGCAAATAGCAGCAACGAGGGCTGGGAAGTTGTAAATCGCGTTGTTTACCCGGTAAAAGACGCGGAAATTACTATGCCTCTTTACGTAATTCCGTGGCATTGCTCCTACTTGCAGCGCACTGTGCTCGATCCTCGCATGAACACGCGCGCAATCGATATAAATAATCTAAATCTCACTGATTTTAAAAAGCTTCTTGCAGACACTAGCAGTCACCTGCCAAACGTTGAAACTCAAGGCGTTTGCACTGTTCTTTCGCGCAACTCACTTTGCGTTGATGCCGGAAAACACGTGTCTCTTTGCACTTTCTTTAACGCTTTTCCTGCAAGCTATTGGCAGCATTGGACGCGCGTAAAAACTGTTAAATTTACTGCTCTTGTTGAAGGCGAAGGCGAGTTGCAGCTTATGCGCTCGACCGGTCGCGGACTTACGTATCCGGTTCAAAAGTTTGAGTTTGATTCAGCTAAGCAGCAAACGCAAGACAATCATCCAGCGCAATCTGCTCAAATTATTAGCTACGAAATTCCTATGACAGGTCTTGCAGACGGCGGATATTTTTGGTTTGATGCGAAAGCAGGCGATTCTAGCCGCTTTACTGTTAGCAATGCTGAGTGGAGCGTGCCGTGCGCAAATAAAGTGCAATCAGGCAAAAAGCCGCAATCAAATAGCACTTTTTCTATTGCTATTACTACGTTTAATCGCCCTTCATACTGCCACAATCAGCTGAAGGCAATAGCAGAAAACAAAGCACTTCGCTCGCGACTTGACACAATTTATTGCACAGATCAGGGCACGGATTTAGTTAAAAATCAGCCTGGATTTGACGAAACAAGCGAAAATCTTGGCAGTCAGCTTACCTACATTCAGCAGGCTAATTTAGGCGGTTCCGGCGGATTCTCGCGCGGCATGTTTGAAACGCTTAAAGCCGGCAAAAGCAGCTACACTATGCTTCTTGACGACGATGCAATCAGCGAAACCGAGTGCATTCTTCGCGCGCTTCAGTTTGCTGACTACACAATTAAGCCAGCTATTATTGGCGGCGGAATGCTTCACTTGGACAATCGCACGGTGCTTTACACTCAAGGCGAGCGTTTTACACGCAACAATGTGTGGATGAAGCCTTCGCAGAATCTTGATTACAATCATGATTTTGCTGCGATTACTTTGCAGGATTGCCCGGAGCGTCACCAGCGAATTGACACGGATTACAACGGTTGGTGGATGAGTCTTATTCCTACTGCGATTATGAAGGAAATTGGGCTTTCATTGCCTGTGTTTATTAAGTTTGACGACACTGAATATTCGATTAGAGCGCTTGAGCACGGGTATCACACGATTTGCCTGCCGGGAGTGGCGGTTTGGCATCAGGCTTGGCACGATAAAGATCCTTCGCGCACTTGGGAAGAGTACTTCTTCCAGCGCAATCGTTGGATTTGTGGATTGCTTCATTGCACTCAGCCAAGCTTGCGTTTTGCGATTGAAATGCTTAGAAGCGACTTGGCTTCCGGCTTAAAACTTGCGTATTCTGCTATGCAATTGCATCATATGGGATTGCAGGATATTTTGCTAGGTCCTCAATATATTGTTGATTCGATGCCGCAAAAGCTTGGCGAGGTTCGTAAAGCGCGCCAGGCCTTTAGCGATACGCAGCCTGTAAGTGACGAAACGCTTATTAGTGAGGTTTTGCGCGAGCACGTAAGTCCGTTTACTGCGCACGACGCTAAGGCTTTGCGTAAGGCGCAGAAGCGCGCTACGATTAAGGCTTTGTTTGCGCACGAAAAGCATGCGAAGAATCCTCGTCCGGAAGTTGCGATTCCAGCGCAAGACGTTTCTTGGCCTTCGTTTGTTGGCGTGAATACTGCAATTGTTACGGCTCCAGATGGCACTACGCTGAATCTTTTCCAGCGAGATAGCAAGTTATTCCGTAAAATGTTGCGCGCGGACGTATTTTTGGCGTTAAAAATGTTGCGTAAGTGGAAGAAGCTTTCGAGAGAGTATCGCAGCTACGATATGGCGAGCGTTGAAAGTTGGGAGCGAATCTTCCGAGCCGCTAATAAGTAACAGTGACATCGGAAACATTTGCCGGTAATTTTCCGGCAAATGTGGTCAAATGCAGCCAAAACGACCACAAACGCCGGAAAAATACACGGCAAATGTGGTCAAACACAGCCAAAACGACCACAAACGCCGGAAAAATACACGGCAAATGTTTCACGAAACCTGCTTAATCGTCATCGCGCGATCGCTTAGCAAAGCATAGTCGCGATTTCGACTATCTCTAATCACAAACGTACAAGCGTTAGCATCCACTGCCACAGCAAGCAAATCTGTGTAATCATCCTCAGTTGGGCTAGGCGTACGCAAGGAAGTAAAAAGCGTAAATTCGCCATTGTTAAACAAATTTAAGGGCATTTCAAAATTCACTATTTGATGCCCGCGCTTCTGCATTTTCAGCACTTTAGAGCCGGTATCGTAAGTAATTCCGCCGCGACGAATATCGTGCAAAGCAATCGCCAAGTAAAAATCACCCGGCTCATCGTACTGATATTCCACAGCAAAACGGAAAGTATCGCTGCTCTTGTAAATCTTGTCTTCTAAAGCATAGGTTCTAAGCAGCGGGCACTTTGCATTCAAGCCCTGCGCATACTGCCCCTTACCTAGCTTCTCGCCAAGCTTATTCTGCTTTTCGCGCTCTGCCTCAATATTTGCCAAAGTGTACTGATCTGCCACGGACTCAGTGTTTCCAATCGCCGCAACTTCCCCATCGCTAATCATCATTGCGCGCGTGCAATATCGCTTCACAGCATTCATATCGTGCGTAACAAGAATAACGGTTTTAGTTGGATCTTTGCGAATATCTGTAAAGAACGCATCGCACTTGCGCTGGAAAGCTTCGTCGCCAACGGCCAAAACTTCGTCAAGAACTAAAATATCTCCCTGCGCTTTAATTGCCACAGAAAACGCCAAGCGAACTTGCATTCCAGAAGAGTAATTCTTTAATTTTTGATCCATAAAGTCTTCAAGCTCGGCAAATTCCACAATATCGTCGTACATTGCGTCAATTTCTGCGCGAGTAAATCCTAGCAGCGCTCCGTTAAGATACACGTTTTCGCGGCCAGTAAGCTCCGGGTTAAAGCCCACTCCAAGCTCAATAAACGGCACGAGCTTGCCTTTTACTTTTACGCTTCCAGTATTTGGATAGTAGATTTGCGAAATAATTTTTAAGAGGGTTGATTTGCCGCCGCCGTTTCGTCCGACTATGCCAAAGAATTCGCCGCGATGCACGTTAAAGCTTATGTCTTTAAGCACGTTTTGGATTTTGTAGCCTTTAATACCTTTAGTAAGATTTATAAACGCTTGCTTTAAGCCTGTTGCTTGCTCGGTTGGTAGCTTAAAATATTTTCCTACGTGATTGACCGATAAAACAATATCGTCTTCGCGCACAGCATCTTGCGCCGCTTCTTTCGCTTCCGCCGCTTCTTCCTGCAACTTACTCATAAATTCCACTTCCCCATCGTAACTTTCATAAATATCGTAAAATTTTTCGTAAATTTAGCACGCTACATAATTTCTACGAAAGTGCGACTATTTTTTCGGAATATATACACTCCAAGCCACACTATTAGCACGGTAAGCAAAAGCGGCACGCAAGACATCCACGAGAATCCAAATTCACTCCACACAGTTGGCTGCGTTTCTGGAGCCAACATATTGTGTCGCATATCTTGAATACATTGCGCTATAGGATTAAGCAGCTCAAGCTTTGCAAGAACTGCAAAAATACCGCCCTTATTAATCACGTAACTAAGCGGATAAATAATTGGCATTCCGTAAAACAGTAGCTGCTGAGCTACTTCCCAAATATGCAAAATATCGCGGAAGAACACGTACATAGTAGACATTATTAGTGCCATTCCGATTGCAATTGCATAAAGCTGAATCAAACTTATTGGAAGCAGAATAACTCTCCATGTAAAATGCACTCCGCCAATAATCGCAAAAATAAGCACAACTACTAAGTTGATTAAGAAGCTTATTAAAGATCCAACCGTTGCCGAAACCACCACAATGTAGTTTGGAAAATGGATTTTGCGCAGCAAATCGCCGCGATCAACAAGCGAGCGCAATCCAATCGAAGTTGATTCTTGCACAAACTGCCACGCGCTAATTCCCATCAAAAGAACCACAGGGTATGTTGGCGTGCCGTCTGTCATTCGCAAAAACTTGCCAAAAATAAGATACATAACGCAAAACATCATCAACGGCTTCAACGCCGACCACGCCACACCCAAGAAAGAGCCTTGGTAACGCAGCTTAAAATCGGTTTTTACTAAACCGCGAAGCACGATATTTGCATACGCGTACTTTTTACGACAACGAGCCATGAGATTTTTCACGCTCTTAATAATATCAGTTATGTTGTAATTGAATGTTTTAATTGAAATGATACTTTAGCCTAAATGAGCTTATTGCTAAAACGAGCTTATAGTTGAAAATAGGCTTTAGCAATAACAATTGAGCGCTGCATTTGAATACTCTAAATCAACATTCATAAACCACTTATGCTAACATCGTACGTATGCCGAAAGTATCGATTATTGTTCCAATTTATAACGTTGAAGCCTTTTTACCAGAATGTTTAGAGTCTATTCAAAATCAAACTTTTAAAGATTGGGAATGTTTGATGTTTTCGGATGGAAGCAAAGATGGTTCCATCGATATTATGAAGTCTTTTGCAAAAAAAGATAGTCGCTTTGTGGTAATTGAAAAAGAAAACGAGGGCTACGGAGCTACTTGCAATCGCGGTTTGGAACGCGCTAAAGGCGAGTGGATTAGCATTATTGAGCCTGATGATTTTATTGATCCGCATATGTATGAGCGCTTGCTAAGCAATGTTGAGATTGCTGGAAAAAATTCTGGCAAAGTCGGCGAAACTGGCGCAACCCTAGATGTTATCAAAGGCGGATACTGGCTTTTTTACGACGGCAAAGATGGTTATAAGTCGGCTGTAGAAACGCCAAACTTGTGCTATTTCATGCCCGAGCATCGCACTATTTTTAATCTTAGCGAATTTGCTGAGCCTTTCTACCATCATCCTTCTATTTGGTCGGCTATTTACCGCAAAGATTTTCTTAACGGAGATAACCGCAATCACGAAATCATACGTTTTAAGCCAATTCCTGGAGCAGGTTGGACCGATAATCCTTTCTTTGCGCAAACTATGGTTTTAGCAAATAAAATCTGCTGGAATCCTGGAAAGTACTACTATTATCGTCAAACTAATCCGGGCGCATCTAGCTTATTGAAGGATTTCCATCTTCCTTTCGACCGTTTGCGAGATATGCGCGAGTTTCTTAGTAAGCAGAATATTTCTCGCGAAATTTTGCACGCTTTTTATTCTCGCGAATTTGATTACGTAAACTCCTTGATTACAGAGTTTGGTTTTGACGATAAGAATCCGGAAATCCGCAAACTTATTTATGAAGTTTTTAGTTCCATGGATTCAAAAGAAGTTTTCCTTATGGCATCACGCCTTAAGCCAGAATTTATGGATTATTACATGGATTTCCTCGGCTCGTCATACGAAGTTAAGCCACAAAAAGCAGAGGCAAATCCTAAGCTTTCGCTCGTAATATTTACGCATAATGCTCATTCTTGGATTGTTGATTCGCTTAAAGCTTGCAGCTCAATAAGCAGTATTCCTTGCGAATTTATTATTGTTGACTCGCATTCAAACGACAGTACGCTTGCAATTGCCCAAAAGTTTACTAGCAAAGATAAGCGTTTTACAATTCAGTCGCATGAAGATACCGCAAGTATTAAAGATATGCTTTCTAAAGCAATTTCTTACGCTCACGGCACATACACAATGTTTATGCCTTCAAGCTACATAATTAACGAAAAAGTGCTATCTGAAGCGCTAAATCAGGTGCAGTATTATAACGAAATTTGTGCAAAAGATAATGAAAACACGGCTAAAGACGCTAGTAAAACAGCCAGCGTCGACCTCGCTTTCTTCAACAATAAAAGCAAACACAGCGATTATTTGATTGATTGTGCATTAAAAAATAACGCAAAAACTAAAGAATCTAATATTTTGCGTCAGCAGTTTATTATGCCAACGAATTCGGAAGATGCTAATAAAGACGTAAGTTACGGTCTTTATAAAGCTAGCGATATTCCGGAACTTTTGTTAGACAGCTGCTACAGTTATGGCTGGCAAAAAATTTGGCGAACCGACTTTTTGAAAGCTTCTAAAGCTGAAGCTGGAGAACACGACCTGCCTTCAACTTTAATGACTTTTACAACTCGCGCAGCATTAAAAGCACAGAAAATACTGTATTGCGATTTGTCTAAAACTTACGAAGATGCTTATGGAAGATTCAGTGTTGGAGCTGACGAAGGATTCGAAAACCTTCACCACACTAATATTCCAGAAAACTTCTGGCTTTCTATTGAGCATCACGCTATTAAAGATGAATCGCCTCTTGAAGTTGATTCCGTAATCGAAACCGGAGAATGGCTTAAAAGCGAAGGCTTGCTTGATCAATACAATCGCGGATACGTAAATTCGCTTGTGAACAGTTTTGTTCACGACTGCCATACACGAGTAACGTCTGAATCTTTGGCAGATATTGTTCATAATAAGCTTCAAGAAGTGATGCAAATTATGGATTATGATCAAATTTCTAAGAATTTGCCAAGCTACTTCTACGATGAGCTTTCGTATAACGAATTCCAAAAGTTGCAGCTAAATACCGCTTCACGCACTTTGTGGCTTAAAGAGCGCATGCTTAAATTTGAGAGCAAAACTCTAAACTACGAGCAGGAAATTAGCAGTATTCGCACTTCTGCACGCTACGTTATTGGCGAGAAAATCGTAAAAACAGCGAAGAAAATAGCATTCCCGTCTATTATTGCAAAATTGCAGAAAAAGTTCCGTCTTATGAGGCGAAATAGCAAATAATTTACTTACTTACATATGCGAGAGTTTACTTAGTTGCGTAAGGATTTGTTGCTATATCTTCCTCAATCGCATTTATAATGCACTGATTCTCAAGGCAATCGCGACTAACATGCTGGAAGTGCGAGAACATGTCTGCTGGAAGCTGATAAATATTCCCGTAATAACTGTACAGAATTTTTTGCGCATCATTTGGCACGCATACTGAAAAATCTTCAAATTGATCTTGATTTAGCGGGAACATGTTTTTGCAGCTAACCATATATATGGATTCTGCATCAACATTATCAATACCGTAAATAACGCCATAAGTTTCATTAGTTGAAGATTTAGAAATAATATTTTCGTTTTGCGCAATTTCGCGATACTTTGTAAAAATACTTTCGATTTCTCTAGTAAACTTAGCACCATCTTCACGATACCCGCCTTTAAGCCACTCATCATAGAATGGCTGCGAGCGCAAATCATCTTGCAAAGTTTTACGAATCTCAATAAATCTTTGTCTAATCTGCTCATTGTACTCAGGCAAATAATCGTAGAAGAAAATATCTATAAAGCTAGGATTTTCAGGATTTTTGTAGCGCAAACGCAACTGCCTGCAGCATACGTAAGGATCAAAAACAAGAACTGCACGGTAGCGTTTCGACAATTCCTCATCATTTTGAAGAAGATTGAGTAAGGTATCAATATCTTCTCTAATCATTCCAAGATCAACATCATCATCCCACGGAATAAATCCGCGATGACGAACAACACCAAGCAAAGTTCCAAAATCAGCCCAATATTGAAGATTATGTTCGCGCGCAATTTCAGCAAACTCGTTTAAAAGACTAGCGCAACCTCGTTGAATAAGTCGCACGGAACCTGTTGCTTTAGGAAGCGAATAGTAAAAACGCTTACGCGCGTCCAAATCGCTTTCATTGTCACGCCTGTAATTAGACCAACCTAAAAGTGACGAATGCTCACGATTCGTAAGCATATCGACGTGCAGCATACGCTGATTTTCTAGTATATGTACCAGCTGACCGTCGAGAATTTCCTGCATGCGAGTTAAGCGAGTCTGCAAATCGCCAACTTGTGCGCGAAGATCTCTTATTGAACGCTTAGAGGAAGGACAACGGTCAATAAGCCCACGGAATAATCTACGAAATACTGACGCCATAATTCACACCTTTTGTATGTTTCTCCACTTTTACTCTCGATAAGTCATATGGTTACTCATTATATACGCTTTGTTGCTTGCGGGCGACCTATTCTTTACACAGCTGAGTCGTTTTGGTCGGATTTATACTCTCACTGTTCAAAATAAAGATTCAATAGCTATTTTTGAACGCTTGTTATATAATGAACAAAACACCAATCACAAGTGAGATGCGCATGGCTATTAATCACAACGAATTTAGGCTACTTACTGCCCTACTAAATAACACAAACAACTCCCAGCAAATAAGTCAGCGAGATATTGCCACGCGCGCAGGAATTTCGCTCGGAACTGTAAATTCTGCAATCAAAAGCGCAGAAAATAAGCATCTTATTAAAGCGGCAGAAACATTGCAAATTACACCTAAAGGTCTTGCTGAACTTGAGCCGCACAAAGTTAAAAACGCTATTATTATGGCCGCAGGATTTTCGTCAAGATTCTCACCAGTTTCGTACGAAACTCCAAAAGGCTTGCTTACAGTAAAAGGCGAAGTTCTTATTGAGCGCCAAATCAAGCAACTTCACGAAGCTGGGATTAACGATATAACTGTTGTTGTTGGCTACAAACAGGAGCAGTTTTTCTACTTAGAAGACGCTTTTAACGTAAAAATCGTGCCAAATAGCGAATACAACACTCGCAATAATAACAGTTCGCTTATGGCTGTAGCGAACCAGTTATCTAACACTTATATTTGCTCATCAGACAACTATTTTGACGAAAATCCCTTTGAAAAATACGTTTGGAAAGCTTATTATTCCGCACAATTCCAGCAAGGATACACTAAAGAATGGTGCATGACTTGCGGAGCACATAATCGCATTACAAAAGTTACGATTGGCGGAAGTGACGCTTGGTACATGATTGGTCACGCGTATTTCGACACCGAATTTTCTAAGCAATTTGTGCAAATTCTTCGCAAAGAATACGATTTGCCACAAACTGCAGGAAAACTTTGGGAAGATATTTTTATTGAACATATTGACGAGCTAGATATGCAAATGCGCAAATACGATCCGCCAATTATTCACGAATTTGATTCTATTGACGAGTTGCGCGAATTTGATCCGCTTTTCCTAGAAAATATTGATAGCGCAATTTTTGATCATATTACTCAAACGCTTAATTGCAAGAAATCCGATATTTATAACGTGTATCCACTAAAAAATGGTCTTACTAATTTATCTTGCCATTTTTCAGTTGGAAAAAGCGAGTACGTTTATAGACATCCTGGCGTTGGCACAGACGTACTTATTAATAGAAAGGCGGAAGTTGAAGCATTAAATCTTGCTAAGCAGATTGGTTTAGACGGCACTTTTATTGCAGCAGACGAAACTGTTGGCTGGAAGATTTCGCACTTTTTGCCCGATTGCAAAACATCTAATATGCACGATTTGAAAGAGCTTAAAGAGGGATTGGCTTTAGTGCGCTTATTACACGAAAGCAACAGAAAGATGCTTAGAACTTTCGATTTTTACTTAGAATCTCAGCGTTACATAAGCGAATTAAATAATAGAAAAGTTACGATTCCGCAAAAAATTATTGATCTGGGATTGAGCGCAAAAAAGCTTCACGAATTAGTAGTATCTAAAGATTCACAAAACTACTGTCCTTGCCATAACGATGTTTTGGGAGCAAATATTTTAATCGACAAACAAAATCGATACCATCTTATTGATTGGGAATATGCCGGAATGTCTGATTATGCGCAAGATTTTGGCACGTTATGCGTTTCGGACGAATTTAGCGATACTGAAATAAACGAAGCTATGCCTATTTATTTAGCACACACTCCGTCAACTCAAGAAAAGCGCCATTTGCTGGCTTTTGTGGGATTTGCAGGATGGTGTTGGCATTTGTGGTCGCTTGTTAAAGAAGCGGAAGGCGAGAACATAGGAACTTGCATGTATACCTACTACCGGTACGCAAAACGCTATATTAATGAAGCTCTTAAAATGTACGAAAATTAAAACACGAAATTAGGTACTTATGAAATACGCGTTTTTAAGCGGATTCCTTTGGGGAATTGACACTGCCTTACTTGCAGTTTTAACCACATTTCTTAGCTATAACAGCAGCACTAATTCAGTAATCTTCGTTGGTATTCTTGGAGCTCTACTCCACGACGCTGTATGCGCAATTTTTATGTGGATTTACATAAGTACTCGAAAAAAATGGCATAAAACGCTTGAAATACTAAATAAACCACGGATTCTGGCACTTATTATCGTAGGATCTTTACTTGGTGGACCGCTCGGCATGAGCGGATACGTTTTAGCAGCAAGCAATATAGGGGCTGGATACGCTGCTGCAATTTCCGCCTTCTACCCTGCAGTTGGAACCGTACTTTCTGCGCTAATACTTCGCGAACGCTTAAGTGCGGCAAAATATTCAGCTTTTGCGTTAGCTCTTATTGCGGTTTCTGCTTTAGGATACTTTTCTTGCGCTCAAGATGCTCAATCTTACGCAAATTCAAACACAATACTTGGCTTAGCTGGAGCAATTTTAAGCGTAGTTGGTTGGGGAAGCGAAGCAGTTGTGTGCGCTTGGGCTACGCGCCAAAAAAGCATAGACGACGAAATAATACTTCATATTCGCCAAACTACATCCGCATTTGCTTACGTTATTATTGCGATTATTGCGATTGTTTCTAGTATATTTGTCTCTTCTACAGGCACTTCTACAGGCACTTCTGCAGTCACTTCTGCAGGATTAGAATCCTCTATTTCACTAAACGCAAGCTCGCTTCAACCTTTAAAAATCGCAGGAATGGCAATTATTGTTGGACTTCTTGGAGTGGGATCATACCTTTGCTATTACCGCGGTATTGCGAAAGTTGGAGCATCGCGCGCAATGGCTGCAAACGTTACTTACGCAGCCTGGAGCATGATAGTAACAGCAATAATCTCATGCACAATGCCGTCAGTCTTGGCTTGGATTTGCTGCATTACTATTATGTGCAGCACGGTTTTCGTAGCACGTCAGTAACATATCAAAGCCGCGAGCCGCAAACGGAATCATAAGCAAATATGCAGGAAGAATATACTGCGACTGCGCTTCCCAAACAATGTACAAAACTGCCATTCCTAGCACTATAACAAGCGGAGTTAAAAGCGGCGCCAAGTATTCGTAAGAAAATTCGCAAGAAATCTTAGGCAAAGAAGAAGGCGACTTTCTTTTACGCAACAATACGCACAAAAATACTGCCGTAAACGCAACAAGCATAAATTGAAGAGCATCCAAGAAAGTAAAAACAACCATATTTAACTTTCCTGAATAAAGCGAGCGCAAAGCAGGATTCATTTTTCGATCAATTAAAACCTGCCTGTACGGACCGTTCCACTTCCAACTGCTTGCAAGCAAAGATTCGTAGGTTGGCTCAAGCCACTCTCCCGCAAACTTTTTAGTAAAGAAACTAAATAAATCGGAAGGATTATTTGCAAAATGCTTAAGATTATTTTGCAAAAATTCCGTAGATTCCTTCTTTATAGTCTCTTTATTGTAACTAGCAACGTCAAAGCTAGTTGGGTATCCGTTATACCATCCAGGATTATTTGGACCGCCTTTTCTAGCAGGATCCGTTGCCATTGCAAGCCAAACTGTAGAAGGCAAACCATCTTTTGCACTGTGACCAAAAGAATTAGCTGCATCTGCAACAGTAACATTACTTAAAGCAAAGAACGCGATTGCAAGCAGCACACAAACAGCATGCTCCCACTTTTTAGAACGTAAAGCAGACACAATCCACACAACAATCATGCCAAGTAAGCAATAAACCATAGTCGACTTAAGCAATATTGCAAAGAATATGCAAATCAACGATTGCATTGCATCACGCCAACTGCCGCCACGAATATTTTTTGCGTGGAAAATAAGCGCTCCAAACACAAACGGCAAGCAAAGAGTATTGCCGTAAGCAAAAGTCGCGTAAAAAATCATAGGCAAAAATGCTGCGTAAAAAAGCAAAGAAAGAATCGTCACATTTTTATTGCGGAATAATAAATTCACGTAGTACGCAATAAGAACGCCAGTAATAGCAGCACATAGTACATTCAAAACTTCAAACGCCGTGTATGCGTTAGGTCCAAAAACGATTACCAAAAATCGCATAAGAGAAAGAAGCGGGAATTGGAATGGGAAGCGAGTCAAGTAGCCACCCGGGCACACAATCCAAGATAATTCAGAAGTGTCAACTCCACAAACTACAGGAGTTCTATTAGGATCTGCATAATATTGCGCTGCACTAAACAGGTAGACTGGATCCCACTCCGGCCATGCGTGAGTAACATGTACCCAAATCAAACCTGCCACAAAAACATAAGCAAAAACAGCGGCCGCAACGTAGCGTACACGAAGCTTATTAATAAGCTCACGTTTTCGTAAAAGCGCAATAATAAAGAATATTGCTGCACTTATAACAATTACGAATGGAGCTTGGAACCATAAAAATTCAAGAGTGTAGTCGCCTGGTAAAAGATGAGCTGAAATAACTAGATTAAGCAAAGATAATGCGCTGAAAAATACTGCAGCACACCACAGTGCGGCAGCGCTAAAAAAGCGCCCAAGCGTTACGCTTATATGCTGCAAACACTTAACCATACTTTCAAACCCCTTTAAAAGATTACTTTTACAAAGTGCCTTTACAAAGATTATTTATAAAGATCGTATTTACAAAATTATATTTATATTTATTTACAAAGATTGCTCAATATAGTAGCGCGGACGATGCTTTGATTCCAAATAAATCTTGCCAATATAACTTCCAAGAATACCCATGGAAATCATAAGAAATCCGCCAATAAACCATATTGAGCACATAAGCGAAGACCAACCAACAGCAGTGTGATTAGTAAACAGCGACGCAATTACGTAAATAAACATTGCAAAGCCAATAACAATAGAAAGCAATCCCATATACGTAACTAATTTCAGCGGCTTAACAGAAAACGACGTAATTCCCTCTAAAGCAAAGGAAATCATCTTTTTCAAAGGATATTTAGAAACGCCAGCCGTTCTTACTCCACGCTCGTAATAAACTTTTCCGGTTTTAAAACCGAGCATTGGCACAATTCCGCGCAAGAATAAGTTGACTTCGCTGTACTCGGAAAGAGCATCCAACGCAATCGAACTCATTAAACGATAATCTGCATGGTTTGGCACAACTTCTGCACCCATTGAGGCAAAAATCTTATAAAAAGCCAAGGCCGTATTTCGCTTAAACCAAGTGTCTTTTTTGCGCGAAGAGCGAACGCCGTAAACAATTTCGCAACCATCTTGCGTAAACTTTTTAAGCATTTCATCAACAGCGTTTACATCATCTTGCAAATCGGAATCCATAGAAATTGCTGCATCACAACCTTGCTCGCATGCATACATAAGACCCGCATACAGCGCATTTTGATGGCCGCGATTATGCGCAAGCTTTACACCGCCAAAAAGTGAAGGATTTTTGCGATTAAATGAGACGATTAAATTCCAAGTAGAATCTTTTGAACCATCGTCAACAAAAATTACGCGACTGTACGAATGAATAAGTTTCTGATCCATAAGATTAGTCATCTTATTTTGAAGAACCGTCGCCGTTTTAGAAAGACCTTCTTCCTCGTTAAAGCAAGGTACAACAATGTACAAAATTGGCACACTTTCACGCGCGCTGTTTAACGAAGTATTCATAATCTAACAATCTCCAGAAACTGTATTTACAAGTAGACAGTATAGTCTAGTACAAGAATCTAAAGTCACGTAGAGAAATAAAAAACGACATTTCTGTTGATTTTGCGCCAATTTTATGGTGCTGTTGCTATGGTAGTAGCAGATAAACACGTAAAAAACATGTCTGGAGGACTCGTGGGACAGATTATCGTGCGTGTATTAGCTGGATTAGCTTCAATTGCTACCGCATTTACTATGAACGTTGTAGCACCTAAGCAGACCTCATTGCCTACTGGCGCTTTGAAAAATAATGTTGCAAATCCTATAGTGCAACCTCATGCTTCCGGCGTTGTGCGTCAAACATCGCTTTCTGAAAATGAATATGGCGCTCATTGGGAAGATTCCGATGGTTCACCTGCTTTTATTGACGGAAACGGTGATGAATTCGTTAAAAACGCCAAAGGTGTTATTGACGTTTCTGAGCATCAGCATTTAATTGATTGGGATGCTGTAAAAGATTCCGGCATAGACGGCGCGATTATTCGCATTAGCTACGGTTGGGGTAATGGCTACGACAAGCAGGCTTTGCGCAATATTAGCGAGTGCAAGCGTCTTGGTATTCCATTTGGCATTTACATGTATTCTTACGCAGAAAAGCCGGAAGATGGCGCAGCTGAAGGTGCAGATATTGTCAGTCTTTTGAAGGGCGCTGGAGTTGATCCTGAAGATTTGACTTACCCTGTTTACTACGACTTGGAAAGGTGGAGCTGGAGCGGTCATAAACCACCAACATCCCCATACGTTTACCAGGATATTGTTGCTTCATGGTGGAATCAGCTGGTTTCTGCAGGCTACCATAAGCTCGGCGTTTACTCTTATACGAATTATTTGAGAGGACCATTAAATTCTCAGTATATTCACGAGCGCACAAGCTGGGTTGCTAGCTACGGTTCTCGCGTAGGTTTCCCTATTTCTACAGCTTTGCGCGGATGGCAGTATACGTCAAGCGGCAGTGTGAACGGCATTGAGGGTCGCGTTGATTTGAACGCATTTGGAATGGCTGATGGCGGCGAAATCAATGGCGTTTCTGAGTTTGGCAACACGATTACTAATACCAGCGCGAATTCTTCGCAAGATGTTGGAGACGGCTGGAAAGTAAGCAAGAAAGCAAATCGCCGCGATCTTTGGACCAACGGAGATAAAAGCTTTATTCTGCAGTATGAATTGCGCGACTCCTACTACGGTCACGGCGGATACGCTCGTCTTGGCGCTCCTATTGCAGACGAAGAAAACTTGGGCGGCGGCTGGTGGCGTCAACGCTGCAAGAACGGCGACGTTATTACGCAGGGCCGAGATAAGAAGTACGTAATTCAGTACGAATTGCGCGACTCCTACTACAAGCACGGAGGATTCACTCGTCTTGGCGCTCCTATTGCAGACGAAGAAAACTTGGGCGGCGGCTGGTGGCGTCAGCACTGCAAGAATGGCGACGTGTTTACGCAAGGCCGAGATAAGAAGTACGTAATTCAGTACGAATTGCGCGACTCCTACTACAAGCACGGAAGCTATTCGCGACTTGGATCGCCTATTTCCGATGAGGAAAACATGGGCGGCGGCTGGTGGCGTCAGCGCTGCAAGAACGGTGACGTTTGGACGCAAGGTAAAGACACTAAGTACGTGATTCAGTTTGAGTTACGCGACTCTTATAACGGACATCGTGGTGCTGCTTGGCTTGGCGCTCCTGTTGCTGAAGAGGAAAATATGGGCGGCGGCTGGTGGCGTCAACGCTGCAAGAACGGAGACGTTTGGACGCAAGGTAAATATAAGAAGTTTGTTCTTATGTTCAATCTTCGTAAAGATTACTACGCTCGCGGCGATTTCGCTAAAGTTGGTGCTCCTGTTGAAGATGAGCATTACGACGGCAATGGTATTTGGCGTCAGACTTGCCAAAAGGCTATATTGCAAGCTAAGTAATTAAGTTTACTAATCTAATAAAGTGACCGGTGTGCTAAACAGCATGCCGGCCATTTTTATATAGTTTGTTTTGCATTTTGTTTACTGTGGCGCGAGTTTTATTTTCGATATTCTTTAGTATCGTCTATGAGTTTTGTAACTGATTTAGTTTTTTGGTTTTGACGAGGCTAGAAAATTTGTGTTTGCGCTTATAGCGCTCGTACACTTTGCGTGTACTCGCTGCTGAGCTTGCGTTGAAAGCACACTGTGCTTTCAACTTGAGCAAGCTCACGCTCCGAGTTGCCTTCGCGCGCTACGCTTTAAGCGCTCCGGCAGGTCGTCGCGCAATACTAAAATCAGCGCCCAATCGTAAATAAATCACTCCACTTAAGGAATAAATCAGGGTTTACGTTTTGTATATCAGCAGACGGCTCAGTATGATTACTGAATACTAATAAACCAACTATTACAATAGTTGCCGCTGCACAAAGCACAGCTGGAATATACAAATGCAAAGACGATTGCTCAGCAATTGCGCAATCTTCTTCACAAGTAACATCAAGATCTTTGCTATAAGGCTTAACTCTGTGAAGCATACTCATTATTGCAATCAAAATAAATATAATAATCGAATCGCAATAGTAACGGTACAAATTGCCGCCTAAACAGTAGTTAAGATACAGCAGCAAGAAGGATGCTACTAATCCAACAACTGTCATAATATACTCAATTTTTTGCATAAACTTACGTCTTAACGTGAACAGCCACCAGAAAAGCGGAATCATCATAAGACCGAAAATCATATGCGTGTAGAAAGAATTACCGTAGCCTTGATTATTTGCCCAAGGTATAGAAATATATGGGAAATTCTCCGAAATATTAAAAGGTTTTAAGAAATAATTAAGGAAAATATCGCGAATTTTAGTAGGATCAAAAGATTTGCTATTAAACCGCAAATCAAAATTCGTAAGTTGCTCTTCATTTCCAAAATTAAAGAAAGACTTAAAACGCAAGTAATTATAAGTTAATATTCCAGCTACGCCTACAATCGCAGGAACAAGGAAGCTTGAAGCTGCAGCAACGCGATTTAAAATACTTCGCTTTGCATCAAATAGTATCGCAATAAACAACGGCGCTATAAAAGCAACAACCGGAATACACGCGTTTGGCCTAGATCCGCATTGTAAAGCAAGACTTATGCCAGCGAGCGCAAAAAGCGCGTACCCCGCGCGCGAATGAGTTGTGTAAAGTCGCACAGCTTTAAGAGAAGCGTATACGAATAAGATTCCAAACAGTATTGCACTAAGAAGCGGCATATAGTAAAGGGATGCTGAAGATTGCAAGTAGAAGATTAAGCATCCGAATGGGAAAGCTGCTGCAGCAAGCAAAAACAGGCAGTAATTGGCGCGTATTGCAAAGAATTCAACAACTTCTCTAAGAAGCGCGAACATAGACGGAATAATCGCAACCGCAAATACTGTAACAACTAATATTGCTGAAGGAACTGCGTGCGGGAAGAGCAGATTAAAAGGCAAGTAAGTGAGCAGGAACGGCACTATGCCAAAGTAGCAGTAGTAGTGATTATTGTGGAGCACAACATCCCAAGGTATGGATGCTCCTTTAGAGCCCAAGTCCATGCGCTCGCCCCAGCTAAACGGGTTTGCGGATTCTACTAATTCTTTAGGCGGCTGCTGCAACAAAGCTAAAGAGTTTGATTTCCAAGCTTTAAGCTGTTCGGTGTACGGATTTCCATTGACGCGATCGTATAAATCGGAAGGGAATGGCACGCGAATTCCGTGACCGCGGTACACAATAAAGCACAAATAAAGCGAGAATCCCATAAGAATTGCGCATACTGCCCAGAAAACTATATTTTGCGTAAGATTGTGTCGGTCGTAATTAAGCAAGTACCACTTTTTCTTATATACCAAGAACATAAGCGAGCTTACAACGAAAAGTATTGCCCACATTCCAAAGTTTACGCGCAGCGCAAAAGGCGGATTTACTGTTACAGCTTTGAGCGTAAAAGGAGCTCCGGTTTGATTAAAATGAAGCTTAGCTTTGTACGCAGTTCCGTGACTTTCAAAACGAAGAACTCTAGTATTGTGCTTTCCGGTAGACATTTGGAAAGAATCCGCTAAAGTGTAGGCGTTTGGCGCAATGCCAAAGTCTTCAATTTCCAACGTGCCGGTGACGAAAGTTGAAGGCTTTTCTTGCTGCAACTCGATTTTTAGCGCTTTAGTATTTTCGTTAATTCCGCTTAATATTACGTCTGCTCCCGAATTTGGGATAGAAATGGAATTGCCGATAATTTGCGCTTGTTCTCTGTTATTTTTTTCACCGGTTTGCTCGTTGTAACTGCTGGAATCCGGTATGATTGCTTTGCTTAAGACAAGAGGTTTTTGCGCGTAATTACGTGAGTTGTACGCAAGATACAGGTTGCTGAAGAATGCGATTGCAATAAGACCAGTTATTACAAATATTGTTACGAAAGGTAATATTTTTCGTATTGTGTTATCTTTTTCTAAAAATTTTTCTAAAAATTTTTGCAATTCCGTATTCCTAATCAACTATAAATTCTTTATGCCCTTTGATATGCAAGTATATTGCAAACTCATGATGGATGAAGGGAAATATTAGAAACGCAATAAAAGATACAGAACAAAACACTATATAGGAAAAGATATAGAGCAAAAACGAATTTCAAAAAGTGGAGCGGACGACGGGAATCGAACCCGCGTAATCAGTTTGGAAGACTGAGACTCTACCATTGAGCTACGTCCGCAAAATAGCAACTTGTTTAAGTATACAGAAGCTTACGACATAGAGCAAGTTTGCATTCGCGCGGCGATATGATTAAGTAAAAAGGGATACGTATCCAGAAAAGGGTATGTATCAGTTTGTGAGCGCAGATTAGTAAGGAGAGCGCATGATTGCAGGATTAGGTCACGATGTGGTGAATGTTGCGCAATTTGCTGAGCAGATGCGCGAAAGCAATGGTTGGCGCGCGCTGTTTTCTGTGCGCGAACTTCGGCAGTGCAGTTTGCGTTCCGATACGAAGCACGACGACGAAGCTTTGCATATTGCGGCGCGCTGGGCTGGAAAGGAAGCCGTTATTAAAGCGTGGTGCGAGGCGTTAATGAACTGCAATACCGGCTACCCTACCGAATACCCCTATACTCTCGATAACATGCCATGGGCTGGCATTGAGATTCTTGACGATTCGCATGGCTGCCCACGCGTGGAACTTGCGCAAGAAGTGCAGAATAAGCTTTACGAATCAGTTTACGAATCAGTTTCGCAAAAACTTTCTCCAGAACTTTCTACAGAACTTTCGGATTCGACTAATCTTACGAATCTTATAAAAACGTCGAAGATCACGGAAGAGCCGCAGCTTACGAATCTTCCAAATTCACATAGAGATATTCGTAACACAATTCGTTGGCATATCTCGCTAACTCATGACGGATCAGTGCAGAACAATACAGCAGTCGCCTCCGCTGTTGCCATACTAGAAATCCTGTAGGCACAAATGCCGAGGAAATAACACGGCAAATGTGGTCAAAAACAGCCAGAGCGAAAACAAACGCCGGGAATATTCATGTCGTTTGTTGTCGCATTAAAAAATCACGCAAGTAGTTGTAGTATAGAAAGCAAATTTCTCTGTAAATGAGATTGCTGCGCATATGAGAGAAGGTTGCGATGTTTTGCATAAATTGCGGAAATAAGATTGACGCTGACGATAAGTTCTGCAATTTTTGTGGAGCACCTGTTGAAAATGTAGAGCAGGAGCAGCAACATCAAGCAAACCAGCAACTCCAATATAACCAGCAGCAACCGCAAACACAGCAACCACAAACACAACCTCAACCACAACCACAACCGCAAGTCCAGCCAACTCAACCAACTCAACCAACTCAATCGAAACAACCAAGCCCAAATAAAGCGAATCTTCTTAACAATCGCAAACGTCTTGCAATTATGATTACTAGCATCGTGCTAACCATAGTGCTTGCGATTACTGGAACAGTTTGGTATTTCACAAGAAATACTCATGTAGCTTTTACAGCCTTTAACTCAAAATCGGAAGTAATCCCTAAAGCAAAAGCTGGAGACGATACGGATGGAGTCGTAAAGTCCTTGGAAAATAAGGGTTTCCGCACGAAAGTTATAGACGAATTTGGCGGCGAAAAGAAGGGCAACTTCCTTCGATACGAAAACGTTAAGCCGGGTTCTAAAGTGTCAACTAAAACAGTTGTGAAAATTCTAAGATCTAAAGGCCCGGGCGTTCCTGCGAAAGGCGTTGTTGGCGCAAGTTTAGACAATGCCAAAAAAATCGTGAAGTCAATGGGCGTTCCAGTAAAACTTCACCACGTTCCTTCTACCGATGCTGCAGACGGTAAGATTGTTGCGTCTAATCCAATGCCTGGAAACGCTGTTGGCAAAGACGGCGTAATAAATATTGCCGTTGGTGAAAAGTGCGATGGCGTTCCGGTTGACGTGTTTGGCTTAGATAAAGACAAAGCCAAAGACATGTTGTCTTCTAAGCCTTTCGCCGTAGATCTTCGACCGAAGTTTTCTTCTGCAAAGTATTTTGGCAAAATCGTTGGCGCCTACCCAGCTTTGGGCACTAAAGGCAGTCCTAAAGCCGTAACGCTTTACTATGGTGTTGACGCATCCAAAACAAAAGATATGGTGACTGAGCCGATGACTTTCGGAGACGAAACGGCTTATCTTGTAACTCGAGCAGGCTCTTTTGTTGGCAAGTGGTGCACGAAGAGTGGCGATTGCATCAATCTTATTCCGCGTCTTTTTAAGGATGAGAAAAAGTGGGAAAGAGACGAAAAAAGTATTGAGGAACTTATACCGGCAGATATTGCAGATAAAAACGGCAGAATACCTGATAAAGATAGCGCAGGTTATTTAAATGATAAGGGTGGTCTTTATTTGAGTTCATTAGGTCAAGATCCTACGGATTACGCTGTATTTGATAAGAATCTTCCAAATAGTTCAATGATGAGAAATCATCTTATTTCTGGTGATACTGGTGCTGTTGAACTGTATGCTGGAGGTTTTATTGCGCAATGCGGCAATCACGATGCTCCTATTTATGGCGGTGGATTTACATGTCTGAATGGAAAATACGTCCAATTTCCAGATAACGATCCAGAAGAATATGAAAGAATTCATGACGATCCAGGCTACGGCATTGGTTACTACTACACAATGCAGGATTTTATGGTTGTTGTGCCTGTTGGTGCGAAGTTCGATAAGCTTGTAAATAGCGGATATTTCGCTGGAAAAGTTGAGAATAAGCCGGATTTAACGCGACCATTTATTTTGCGCAGAAATCCTAAGCTATACAAAGAAACGCGCAAGAATTTGCCACCTGGCGGAGGTGATTGGGTTAATCCTTTTGTGCCTACGGAGCATAGTCGCGCGGTTCCGTTTGCGCCTGCCCCGGATGATTCGAACGCGTACTATCTTGTGGAAGAACCTTTCGACTGGTCTTCGATTCCTGGCGAATCACTGTAAAACGCGCTAAATACGTAGCGCGACGACCTGCCTGAGCGTAATCCGCGCGAGCGCCAACTGCACAAGTGTCCGAAAATAAGCAGAATGAGACCCTAACGCAGCACATCAACTGCACGAGTGTCCGAAAATAAGCAGAATGAGACCCTAACGCAGCGCGACGACTGCACGAGTGTCCCAAAACAACAAACGCCGGAGAAAATTCCCCGGCGTTTGCAGTCAAAACCAGCTAAACCAGCAGCTCAGCAGTAGTAGCCGTCGGCGTTAAGGCGAGCTTCAGGATTAAGCAGCATCGCCTTTTCTGCCTCGTGACCGTCGTAGCGAGTGCCGTCCGGAAGGCGCGTGCCATCCTTAAGCAAGTGGCGATTTTCCACTGGCTCAAACAGCGGCGCGTGGCCCATCATGCCTTCCTCAAGCCTTCTCTGACCGGCCGCCAAGCGCGCATTCGCACGCTTGCGCCACTCCTCCAGCGCCTCAGTGCCATCGGCAGCAGCCACAGCAGCTTCGAAAGCACCAGGGTGAACCAATGCTACGAATCCGCTCACGTGGCCGAAGCCGAGCGAAGTTGCGAGCGCTGCCTTAACTGTTCCTGCACCAACGCGCATCGGCTCACGCAACCAAACCATGTGGTCGTCGCGCGCCAACTTAGGATCCACGCAATCAAGCGACGCATTTGCCGGAATTACGCCAGTTCTAAACAGCTGCGTCAAACCGTTGATTTGGAAGATGCACGCACCGCCCTTTGCGTGTCCAGTTAGCGTCTTTTGGCTGATTACGAACAGTGGATTGCCGTCCGTGCGTCCGATTGCGTGCGCAAGAGTATTGTGCAGCTCGGATTCGTTCGGATCGTTGGCATTCGTAGAAGTATCGTGCTTAGAAACCACAGCAATATCGTCCGGAGTAACGCCAAGCGCCGCCAAATCGCGCACGAGCTTAGACTTAGCTCCACCCATGCCTGCAGCCAAAGCACCCAAGCCCGGAGCAGGAATAGAAGTGTGAATGCCGTCAGCGTAGGAGTGGATGAAACCAACCACACCAGCAACAGGCAAGCCAAGCTTCAAAGCAATATCGCCGCGCGTAACCAAAATCGTACCGCCGCCTTGAGCCTCAAGGAAGCCGCCGCGTCTGCGATCGTTCGCACGCGAGAAGAATCGTGGGCTTATGCCCTTCGCATACATTTCTTCGCTATTTGCAGTTGCGTTCATATTGCCGAAGCCGACCACAGATTCCACGCCAATATCATCGATTGCGCCGGTTACTACGAAGTCAGCTTTGCCGAGAGCAATCTTATCGACGCCTTCTTCGAGCGAAACCGCTGCAGTTGCGCAAGCCGACACCGGCTGAACCATGTTTCCGTAGCCGCCGATGTAAGTTTGCATTACGTGCGCTGCCACAACGTTTGGAAGCGCTTCTTGCAGCACGTCGGTAGGAATTTCGTGGTTCAGGAAGCGATCCAAGTACAGTTTTCGCATTGAGCTCATGCCACCGAAACCGGTACCTTGCGTTGAGGCAACAAGCGAAGGATGCACGGCTTGCAAAATTTCCGAAGGCGTGAAACCGGCGGAAATGTAAGCGTCCACGGTTGTGACGATATTCCACAACGCAATCGTGTCAACGCTTCCAACCATCGAAGCTGGAATACCCCACTTGAGCGGGTCAAAGCCCTTAGGGAATTGTCCGCCGACGGTTCTGGTCATCGCAGCCCTGCGCGGCACGCGAATCATAGAACCTGCCTTGCGCGTAACTGTCCATTCGCCAGATTCTGCATCGCGAGCAATTGCAGTGTGTGCTTCGTCGAGCGCCACGTATTCGCGAGCAATCGTTTCTGTTGGTACGCTGAAGCTTACGTCGTGGTCGAGGAAGATTTCCGCTTCTTCTTCGTTCGCGCCTTCCTTGTAGTCGCCGCCCATGCCGGTTTCGAATGGTCGAATTCCGGAGCGCGCAACTACTTCGTCAGCATACTTTTCTGCAATGTCTTCTTCTGGAACAAGCGTGCCGTCAGCATCGTACCAGCCCGGCTTTGGCGAGTCTTGCCAAGTGAGCAAGCCCATATTCCAAGCCAATTCCAGTACTGCTCCTGCAGAAAGTTTTACGGAACCGTCTTCCTTAATTCCAAGCTCTGCTTCGAAACGAGTACGTCCAGAACCCCATGGTCCAAGCTCACCGACGGATACGATTACGATTTCGTCTTCTGGACGAGCTGTTACGTTCTTCCAATCAGACAAGTTGACTCGCGGCTGAGTTGGCACGTAAGGAGTTGGGAGCGCTTTGTTGGTTGATTTAGCAGAAGATTCGGCAGATTCGTCCGCAGCTTCCGCCGCATTTTCAACAGCTTCTTCCGCAGCTTCAGCACGCTTTTGATCTTCCAACGCTTCTGCACGAAGCACGTTCAAATCAAGAGGCTCCTTGCCTAATCCGCCCGTAAAATCTACGTCCAAAGGCGCAATTGCAGCCTGTTCGCGCGCCTCGCGAGTGCACAAATCAAGCAAACGATCTGCCATTTCTTGCGTAGAATAGGTAGTTAATCCGTGACGCTCAACTACAGCAACCAACGGATCATTTCCGCCCATTAAGCCGGTTCCGCGCACCCAACCGATCTTTGGATGAGCGAAAGTCACGCGATCTGACCACACGCTTTCTGCATGCGCACGGTTCACAATCGCGTCGAAAGCACTCTTGACTTCGCCGTAAGCGCCGTCGCCGCCAAACATGCCGCGGTTTGGAGAGCCAGGTAACACAACGTGCATACGATGTTGCACATCCGTATCTGCTCCAATCTGCGCAAATCCAGCAATTGCGCGCTCCACACCCCAAAGCATTAAGCGAGATTGCGATTCAAACAACGAACCGGAATCAGCCAAAGTGCCGTGAACTGGAGGCGCTGCGAACGGGAAGAACATGCTCGGCTCGTAAGCAGGCTTCAAAATTGTGGTAGTTGCGCCGCTTACTTTCTTCGAAACCGTGCCAACCCACTTTACAAGCGCATCAACATCGCGGTAGCTAGACAAGTTTGCTGGAACAAGCCACAACTTTGCGCCCATCGAAGCATTTTCGCGATACGCTTTCTTTGCCCAAGACTTAACGCTCGGCTTGAAGCTGTGCGAAGTTGCAATAACAGTGGCACCGCCCTTAAGCAAGCCTGTTACTACACGAGCAGCGATTGAGTTTGGTGCAACTCCAGTAACAACCGCAACTTCTCCTGCAAAACGAGTTGCTTGAGCAGTATCAGCGTTGCTTTGCGCAAGTTTAGTGCGAGAATCGCGAGCAATACCGCTAAATATTGTTGCAAGATTGTTGAGTTCGCGCGATTTTGCGAGACCAGCGAACCATTCAGCTTCCGAAGCTACAGCTTCCCCTGCACCGAGGAAACTACCAAAATCATTTAAGATTTCGGAAACTTCAGTTACCTGAATATCAACATTCTTTACAGCATGCTCGTAGTACAAGCGCGCAACATCTTCGCGAGCCGAAGCCCAGCGGTCGTCGAAAAGAATCGCCTTTCGCTCATCGAATCGAGGCTCCACCTGCTTTGGCCAATCAGCACCTAATTCTGCTTCAACAGCAGCAACAACAGCCGCGTTTTCGTCAGCTTCACTTTCTGCTTGAGGCGCTTCAATTCCAAGCTTTGAAAGCACAAACTTAGCTGTTGCAGCAAGCACGCCATCAGCGCCAACAACTTGCTGAGCGAAAGCGTCAAGAGCTGCAGAATCAACAACAGCACCGCCTGCACCACCAGCAGCACCAGGCTGAGAAACGCTAACGCCGTGAGCTTGTGCAACTTGTTGAATTGCTGCGTCGATTAAAGCGTCGGCTGCAGCAGTATTCTTTGCAGGATCCGTAGAAAGTTGCGCAAGATTTTCACCGCGCACGCTAGCACCTTCACGCGTTTGCAAAACCAAAGCTGCAAGCACGTGCGCACGCCAGCCTTCGCCAAGCTGCCAGACTTCCGAAATACGCTTGTCGATTTGAGCTGGCTTCACGCCTGCAGCGCCGAAAAGCGCACGCAAACGTTCGCGCACAATGTCGGAAAGTACGGCACCAAAAGCCTTGTAGCGCGGAGCAACCGAGTCTACAAGCTTTCGCAATGCGCTCATTGGAGCCTCTGCAGCACCGTCCACGCTTGCCACGCCAAGCTCGGAACTAATATCCATAAGAAGCTGGTTTCTGCGGGAAGATACGCCGTTTGTAAGCGTATCAGTTGTATCAGTGTCGCCGATTTGGTCAAGACGGATTTTTGCACTATACGCAATAAGCATTGAGATTGCGTCGGATGCTTTGAATGGCAAGTCTGCTACAGGTCCGCTTGCTGCTGCAGGAGCTGCAGGAGCAGAAGCCGCAGGAGCAGGAGCAGAAGGTGCAGAAGTTGCAGCGGAAGTTGCAGCAGGTGCAGCTTCAGTCGCGCTATCCTCCTCATCAAACACTTCCGGCACAAGCGAATCCGTGTCCGTCATATAAACGCGACCTTCATCTCGGCCAACGTTATAAACAGTTACCTTTTCGCCACTAAATTCCGGCAAAGCAAGAGTTTTAGCACCAAGATTTGCCAAAGTTGGCGCGTTTCCTAAACCAACTTCCACGTACTCTTCAACGCCAAGACCGCCGCGAGCGCGATCGGCAAACATAAGAGCCTGCGTTTCAATCCAGCGAACTGGAGATGCGAACTGCCACGAAAGCAGCTCCGTAAGAAGCAATCTACCAAGCTTCTGCTCATCAGCAGCGTAAGACTTCCAGGTTGCTTCGTCTTCCAAAGCTGCTTCAATACGCTCGGATGGCACAACATCCAAAATCTTTTGCGCAAACTCGCGCGTAAGCTCAAACGGGCATGCCACGAGGTTTGGAATATAGCGATCCACAAGCACAGAGTAGTCAATATACTTTGGCAGAAGCGAATCGAGCTTATCGCGAAACTCCGGCACACCCTTTCGAAGAATGCGAGAATGGAACGGCACGTCAATTCCAGGCACTAGCATGAACGGCGGCTTTCCACCGTATTCTTTCGCACGCTTAGAAGCGTCTGCTTGCAAAGCCTTCAAGCCCTTAATCGTTCCAGCAATTGCGTACTGCTGGCCGGCCAAATTGTAATTTACAATCTGCAAGAATTCGCCGGTAGCTTTGGAAATTCCTTCAACGTAAGCGTTTACGCCTTCGTCGCCAACTCCGAACTGGTTTGGTCGAAGCGCGCCCATGCGGTAGTTCGAGCGGCCTTTCTCGTCGCGCTCAATCAAATGATGCATAGTAGACCCGCGGTGGAACACCAATTCAAGCACAGTTTCGAGAGGAATAATCTGCGCGAAGGAGCTTAAAGCGTTGTATTCTCCAAGCGAGTGTCCGGCAAAGTAAGCTGGCCAAATATCGCATCCGGATTCACGCAAACGCGCGGTTTGTGCAAACGCTACTGTTGCGAGCGCAACTTGCGTAAATTGCGTCAAATTCAGCAGTCCTTCAGGGTGACGATATGTTACTCCGTGAGCT
This sequence comes from Gardnerella sp. Marseille-Q9691, assembly GCF_046507715.1. Taxonomy (NCBI): domain Bacteria; kingdom Bacillati; phylum Actinomycetota; class Actinomycetes; order Bifidobacteriales; family Bifidobacteriaceae; genus Gardnerella; species Gardnerella sp. Marseille-Q9691. Next base: position 854,252 of record NZ_JBKFXI010000001.1, read on the forward strand.
GTAAGTTCCTTCGGATTATCGCGCACGACTGCGAGGATTGAGAATCCAAGCTTTTCGCGAGTAAGCTTATCTGCCCTTTCCCAAGTATCGCGCACTGCAGGCGACTTTGCGCGCTCATCCAGCGACATTCCTTGCTTTTGTATACCCTGACCTGGGTATACAAATGCTGCGCGTGGAGCGCGAGTAAGTGCGCTTGCTTTAGACACGATTTGCCCGTCAACTCGGCACGTAACTTCCAAAGCGAGTCCGCCGCGGCGAACTTTACCAACGCGCTCAACTGTGATTTCTACTTCGTCGTCCAGCTGAACCATGCCGTACATGTTGTAAGACCAGCCGATTAGCTCGTAGCGAGCGCCCTTTTCGTCCAAAGCTTGAGCCACGTGCTGAGCGGTGGCAGACAGCCACATTCCGTGCACGAGTGGTGCGGAAAGCCCGGAAATTGCGGCACCTCGCTTAGAAGTGTGAATTGGGTTGAAATCTCCAGAAGTGCGCGCGAAAGCGGTCATATCGTGAGGCGCGCGAACTACTACTCTGCGCAAAGCTCTGCGAGGAGTGTCTTCAATTTCGTAGCCATGCAAGCCTTCTGCGTCGCCATATTCAGCAGCAGGCTCCGGAAGAGAGTTGCTAAAGCTGCGGCCACGAATAGCAAAACGCTCAGTTTCGTGCGCAAGTCGAGTTCCGTCAGCAGCAGTGTGCACAACGTGAATTGTTACAACGCGTCCGGAAGCAGACTCTGCGTAAGGTTCTGCCCAGCCTAGCAAATTAATTCGCTTATCAACATACTTGCGGAAATCTTCAGCATCAACATCAAGCTCAACTAAGTGATCCAAGTGAACCGCATTAAGCAAGCCTTCAATAATCGGGTAGCCATCAACCATCACAGAGCCTAAAGCCGAGTAAATTGTTGGCCAAGCAGGACCGACTAACGCGTCTGGCACAATGCGAGAAGCGAGAAGTCCGTCTGGCAATCGGCCGGCAGTAGCAGACTCGTGATCAATTCCAAGATTGCGAGAGAAAGTATAAGAAGAGTGAACCAAGCCGAATGGGAAATCTCTATACCCTTCTTCCAGCAAATCTTCCGGCAATTTCGCCAAACTGCCATCTTCTTTTACTGTTTCAACCTTTGGCATTGCGTCAAGCACATCGCCTGTAATCGCAGTATTTCCAATACCAGCGGTTGCTGCAAGCATTTCGTACACGTGCTTTGGAAGACGCTCGCGGTCAACTACCGGAATACTTCCAGCTTTACTTGCGTCAACTGTAAGCGGAATTACAATATCTCGAACTGCATGCTTGCGTTTTGCTGAATTTGCAGCGTTTTTAGCAGCATTTTTAGCAGCATTCTGTGCTTCCTGATTTTCTTGATTATCCCAGAAAGTATCTAACTTAATATCTAAATCGAGAGAAATTACGTCGTTATTTGTAGAAGTTACAGTAATTACGTAATTTTCGTCACCCATAGCGCTTGCATAAGCCGGATTTGCAGTTACGTGACCAACCCAAGAAATATTCGGGCATGCGCGCACGTAAGCTTCCACGTTTGCAGCTGCTGCAATTTGGCTGAATGCAGACTGATTTGCATTATTTTTCGCGCTATTATCCGCACTTCCAACACTTCCAGCAATTTCCGCGCTTTCCGCACGATTTAGCATAGCCTTCTCAAAGCGACCAAGAATATCCGCAATAGGCTCATCCATAGTCGTAATTCCAGCCACGGAAATAGGCCCTGGAATTACGCGCACAGCGTCAGCCGAGTATCTAGAATCTTCCGACTGCCAAAGCTGATCTTGACCCCACCAGCGAAGCAAATCGTTGTCAATAACTGGCACGAAAGGCATTGGCTTCGGGTATTCGCGCACCAAAGTTGGGAACCATGCGGCATCCATTGGCACAACGTTCATCTCTAGAGCTTGAGGCAACGCTTGCAAAAGTGCGTCTAAAGCAGCTTGCGGCTTTTCGCTAACTTGCGCACGAGTTGGTAAAATCGACGTAAATTCGCCGGAATCTTGGCTCACTAATCGCGCTTCAATTCGCTGCAATAAGTGAAGATAACGATCTGCGTAAGTAGGATCCACCCACGGGTATGCCAAATCGAGGAAACGCTGCGCAAATTGAGCGTAAGTCATGCTTTCAACGTCACCAAAATACGGTTTTGCAGTAGAGTTAAGCGCTTCTATTACTTCGTCGCGTCGAGTTTCAAGCTCTTCAGGATGCTTCATCATATGAACGAGCAACCTACCGCAGCGAGCAGAAGCGTTTTCTAACTCGTAAATATCTGCGTGCAAATGGCTTAAACCACTCGTCACACCGCCAATCACTTTGCCAGAAGGAACCCAACGCTCACCCATTGGTGCGAACGGATCCTCATCAAAACCTTCAATGCTAGAAGCTTTTGGCATCACAATACCCGGAGTTTCAACGAGCATACGCTTTACTTCAGGGCTTGTGTGCGCCTCTTTTGCTGTCATTGCAGCTGTACCAATCATCACAGCATCAACAGGCATATTTGGCAAACCGTATTCATTGGCCCACTCGCCAGAAATGTAGTCTGCAGCACGCTCAGGAGTGCCAATACCACCGCCTGCAACAAGCACCAAATTTTCGCATTCGCGCACTTGTGCGTAAGTTGTCATAAGCAAATCGTCAAGAGATTCCCACGAATGGTGACCACCTGCAGCACCGCCTTCAACCTGCACAATAATCGTGGCTGGAGCAACAGCTTTAGCAATTCGCACAACTTGACGAATTTGGTCAACTGTTCCAGGCTTAAACGTTACGTAAGGGAATCCGTCTTTTTGCAAAGACGCTACTAATTCCTTAGCTTCGTCAAGTTCTGGAATGCCAGCAGAAATAACTACACCGTCAATTGGAGCACCAGACTGCCTCTTTTTTGCTACGATTCGTTTCGAACCAAACTGCAAATTCCACAAGTAGCGATCCATAAACATGGCGTTAAATTCAACAGTTGCGCCTTCACGAAGCTGATTTTCAAGCGACTTCATATGGCGATCGAAAACTTCCGCAGTTACCTGACCGCCACCAGCAAGCTCAGCCCAATAGCCTGCATTTGCTGCAGCCGCAACGATTTCCGGCTCTACTGTTGTTGGAGTCATACCAGCAAGAAGCACAGGAGCTTTGCCGGTAAGCTTGCTAAATTTAGTAAGAACTTTGCGTCCGGAAGGAGTGTTTATTACTCGAGGCGCAAAATCAGCCCAGCAGCCGGTGCGTTGCAGCTCAGAATCCGAGTCTGCAGTTGAAAGCTCGGCACGAGAACGCATTGTAGCAGCTTCCACAACTCCAGCGCCCGTACCTTGCACAAGCACTCCCGTAAGCTTTCCAAGCACTTCGCTAGGGCCCATATCTAAAATCCAAAGCGAACGCGCATCGTTCTGCTCCAAAACTTCGCCAATTTGCGCAGCCCAATCAACAGGAGTTACAAGCACAGCATCAGCCAATTCGCGCGCAACTGTAGTGTTCAAACCGGCCTCACTAGCCCACTCTACTACCTGCTCAACAGCGGATTGAAGCATTGGCGAATGGAATGGCACAGTAACATCCAAATATTCGGCAACCGGCGCAAATACAGCTCCGCCGCGAACTTTCATTTCGCGCAACTTTTTCGAACGCTTTGTTTCTTTTTGCGCTTCGTTTGCAACAGCTTCCATATCTTCCGGATAGCCTGCAATAACCACGTGATTGTAAGCATTTTTAACAGCAATTGAGATTTCTCCTCGCGTGCGCTCTGCGCGGGAAATCAACGCTTCTGCCTGCTTTTTGGTAACTCCTTTAAGCGAGAGCATTGGAGTGCGCTCGCCGTCTCCAGTAATTTCAAGCATACGAGATTCGCGATCCCCGGCTGCTCCAATTAAGTATGCGATTGCAAGAAGTTCTTCGATTTGAGCGCGAGCCTTCTGCCAAGATTTTGCTTTCAGTCGCGCTTTTACAATTTCTGCTGCGATTACGCCTTGAGAATGACCCAAAACTGCGCACGGCTTGTTTACTTCAAAGTTGTATCCAAGATTTGTTAAGTCGCGCACAGCACCCAGTTGCGCTAAGCTAATTCCCGGCACGCTAAGAATCGCGTTTGCAGCGTTAATATGCTTATTTTCAAGCGCGTCGAAAACATTTATGTCTCCGCCGGCGTTTGCTAAAAGTTCAGCGTAAATTGGTGCGAGCAAAGCTTTTGCGCCAGCCTCATACTCGTGAAGCTCGGCATTTAGCTCCTCGTCTTTGCCGAGTTCTTTAAGAGAATCAACCCAAGGAGTTGATTGGCCCGCAAAAGTTAAAGCATGTGGATTATTAGCGAGTTGGTCGAAAAAGTAGGTGTTCATAATATTTCCTTCTCGTCGATTTGAATAAGTTTTATAAATTTTTATAAGTTTTATAAGTTTTGCGATTTCTGTAATTTATGCAGATTTCTTTAGATTTCTACATTGGCTGATTTCCGTGATGCTTTCCAGTTCTGGAAACCCGCTTTTTACTTCGCAAAAGCTTCAGCGAGCCGGCAATCATATCGCGAGTCTGCTCCGGATCGATCATTGCATCAATCTGACCAGTTTCCAGCGAAAGATTTGCGTTCACAGTAGTCGCTTCGTATTCGTCAACCAGCTGCTTTCTAAGAGCCGCAACATCCTGCCCGCGCTCCTTCGCTTTTTGCAAATCCTTGCGGTGAATAATATTCACAGCACCTTGCGCACCCAAAACTGCAATCTGGCTTGTTGGCCACGCGTAATTCACGTCCGCACCCATCGACTTCGAGCCCATAACAATGTAAGCTCCACCGAAAGCCTTGCGCAAAATCACCGTAACCAGCGGCACTTGAGCGTTCGCATAAGCGTAAATCACCTTTGCGCCTCGGCGAATAATTCCGGCATGCTCCTGATCCGAACCAGGCTTGTAGCCAGGGGTGTCAACCAAAGTCACAACCGGCAAATTAAACGCATCGCACAATCGCACAAATCGCGCAACTTTTTCGGAAGAATTTACGTCCAAAATACCAGCGTTCACCTTCGGCTGATTTGCCACAATTCCAACCGGATGCCCCTCAATGCAAGCAAAACCAACCACTGCAGAAGCAGCGTACAATTCTTGCACTTGCACAAACTCGCCGTAGTCAACAATTCGGCGAATCACGTCGAGCACATCATAAGGCTGACGGTCGTTATCTGGCACAATACTTGCCAACTCTCGCGCAGTTTCGCGGTCCGCGCGCGTTGCAGCATAAGCAAAAGTTGGAGGATCAACCTCGCAGCTAGATGGCAAATAGGCCAAAACTGTGCGCGCGTAGTCAATTGCGTCCGCTTCATCTTCACCCAAATAGTGAGCAACACCGGAAGTTGCGTTATGCACAAGGCCGCCGCCCAAATCGTCCATACTAATAGCCTCGCCGGTTGCAGCTTTAACAACATCCGGGCCAGTTACGAACATGTTTGAGTGCTCGCGAGTCATAATAATCAAATCCGTCAACGCAGGGCAATACACAGCACCGCCAGCGCAAGGTCCAAGAATAATGGAGATTTGCGGAATTAAGCCGCTCGCTTCGCAAGTTTTTTTGAAGATGCGACCGTATTGCATAAGCGCGCTAACGCCTTCCTGAATGCGAGCGCCACCGGAATCAATTACGGCAACAACTGGCACGCGAAGTTCAACAGCCATGTCTAAAAGATGGCAGATTTTCTCGCCTTCCGCTTTGCCTAAAGTTCCGCCGCGAACAGAAAAGTCTTGTGCATAAACGGCAACTTTTCTGCCATAAACTTCGCCAAAACCGGTGATTACAGCGCATCCGGCAACGTCGTTATTTATGTCACCGCCGTTAAAGCGGCCGATTTCCACGAAGGAGCCTGTGTCAAAAAGCAGGTCAAGACGCTCGCGAGCAGTGCTTTTACCTTTTGCGTGCTGACGCTCTAAAGCTTTTTGTTCTGCGTCACGCGCAAGTTGTGCTGCGTGCTGAACAGCAGCCTTGCCGCGACGAGGCTGCAAGTTTGCTGCGTCAGAATTATTCACACTTTTCTCCGAAATTTCAGAAGTTTCAGCAGTTTTATAAGTTTCAGACTTTTCTTTTGCTAAAGTGCTCATTTCTGCTCTCCTTCCGGCTTTTCAGCGCTTTTTTCGGAAGATTTTTCTGAGGATTTTTCGGAAGATTTATCTGCGCTCTTATCCGCGCTTTTATCTCCAGCAAGATTAATCGTCACAAGCTTTGCGCCAGATTCAACGCCATCTCCAGGCCCAACAAAAATTCCAGTAACAGTGCCTGCAGCCGGCGCGTAAACGTAATTTTCCATCTTCATAGACTCAAGCACCACAAGCAAATCACCCTTGGCAACCTGCTGGCCTTCAGCCACATTCACGCGCGTAATAACAGCTTGCATAGGGGCTGCAATTACGCCTGGAATCTGCTTTTGTTCTTCAGATTTGTGAGTGCTACCGCGCAAAGAACGTCCGCGCAAAGGCTGTGAAGCCCTAGAAACGCTACGAACTCTAGCCGAACCGGTCAAATTATCAACAATATCTTGCGGAATTGTAAGCTTTACGCGCTTATTATCAACCTCAATAATGAAGGATTCCATTGCAGGCTGCTTATTTTCGGATTCATCCGCAGACTTTCCAGAAACAAGCGAAGCCGGCTGACCACCCAAGGAAGCTGCAGGAACGCGGTTCAAATATTTGCGTTCCATCCACTTAGTAGACACGTCAAAACTGTGATTTTCCGCAGTAAACTCAGGGTCGTTAAAAATCTGCTCAAAAAGTTTCGCAGGAGTTGGCACGCCCTCAATACAAAGTTCCTTCAAAGCGCGACGCACGCGAGCAACAGCAGTTTCGCGACTTTGCGCAGTAATAATAAGCTTGCCCATCATGGAATCGAATTTTGGAGAAATATTGTCTCCAACTTCAACACCAAAATCGACTCGAATACCAGGGCCGGAAGGCCATTTAATCTTCGTCAAAGTGCCAGAGCTTGGAGTCAAATTCGTAGCAGGATCTTCCGAAGTAATGCGAAGCTCGAAGCTGTGTCCGCGAGGCTCTGGATCTTTAGTCAACTCGCCGCCGTCAGCAATATTGAGCTGCTCGCGCACCAAATCAAGCCCGCTAACTTCCTCACTAACCGTGTGCTCAACTTGCAATCGCGGATTAACTTCCAAGAAGTAGACTTTATGCTGAGAAGTCACCATATATTCGCACGTGCCAAGACCAACGTAGTCAACAGCTTCAAATAGGTTACGAGAATATCGGTAAAGCTGATCTTTTTCATCGTCAGTCAAGAACGGTGCCGGAGCTTCCTCAACCAGCTTTTGGTTTCGGCGCTGCACCGAGCAATCGCGCGTGGAATATACGGTGAAATTTCCGTGAGCGTCACGGCCGCACTGCGTTTCAACGTGGCGAGCTTTGTCAATAAAACGCTCAATAAAATATTCGTCTAAGTCGCCGCCCTGCAAAGCGTCGTGATTCATGTAAAAGCCGCGCAACTCGTCGTCGTTACGAACGACTGTAATGCCGCGTCCGCCGCCGCCATCCGTGCGCTTCATCATCACCGGATAGCCGTGAGTTTGTGCAAAAGTTAAAAGTTCTCGAATATCTTTTACAGGCTCCGAAATGCCTGGAACTGGCGGCACTTTCGCGCGAACTGCCACGCGGCGAGCCGTGATCTTATCTCCCAAATCAATAAGCGCTTCCGGGCGCGGACCAATCCAAATAACCCCAGCATCGTTGACTTTCTTAGCAAAAGACGCAACTTCCGAAAGGAAACCATAGCCAGGGTGCACAGCATCCGTGCCGCTTCTTTTAATAATGTCAAGAATTGCATCTTCGTTTAAATAAGTGTCGCGATACGTGTCTCCGGAAAGTGCGTACGCTTCGTCTGCCATTTCTACAAACTGCGCGTTTCGATCAGTCGGCGCATAAATTGCAACGGTAGAAATGCCCATTTCGTGAGCCGTGCGAATAACTCGCAAGGCGATTTCACCGCGGTTTGCGATGAGAATTTTTTTGATATTCGTAACCATACGTTACAAGATATTAGAAAAGTTGCGTTTGCGTATGAGCCGACATACACAAAAGCTAGAGCAAAATTTTGTACACTTCTCCAATGCACATGATTTTTGTGGCACGTATTGTGATTAGCGAAACGGAAAACAGCCGGCAAAGACTTAAGTCTTGAGTAGCGAATTACTTAAGTTGCAAACTACTCAAAGCATGCCGGCAATAACCAAAAGAAGGTTTTCATGACTAACATGAATCAAAATAATGCAGCAACAACTGCAACCGCAGCATCTAATGCAACCGTTAGTAAAGTAAAGGCAGCCGCAACTTGGCTTGCTAAGCCGGTTCTTCTAACCGCGCTTTTGGCACTTTCTACTATGGCAGGCGCAATTTATTTGCCTATTACTCCTGTGCCGATTACGTTGCAGACTCTTGTTTTGTGCATTATTGGTTTGACTTTGAGCTGGCGCAAGGGCGTTGCTTCCGTTGTAATGTATTTAGCTTTGGGCGCTGCAGGTTTGCCTGTGTTCGCTGGATTTAAGGGCGGCTGGGCCGTATTCGTAGGTCCTACTGCTGGCTTCCTCGTTGGCTTTATTTTTGGCGTGGCTGCAACTGCCGCTTTGAAGCGCGTATTCGACGTTGCTCTTGACGCAATGATGCCAGAACGCTCATTTAAGAAGACTTTCGCACGCTTCTGCACCTACTCAGTTGCTTCCATAATCGGCACGATTGTGATTTACGCATTCGGCATTTTTGGTCAGAGCTTACTTACCGGCATGCCGCTTTCTACTGCTGCAGCAACCTTAATTATCTTCATGATTGGCGATTTGATTAAGGCTTTTGTTGCGAGCGCGGCTTGCTCCGGCTTGTACAACGCACTTAACAAAAAGCGCGCGTAACGAATAAACGTAACGCTCCAAATGCGAGATAGTCGTCTCGCGTTTGGAGCGTTTAACTCACCACAACGCTCCAAACGTGGGGAATCTATCTCATGTTTGGAGCGTTTACTGTTGCGTAGCACTCCAAACGTGCGCAACTTGTCTCGCGTTTGGAGCGTTCGTGGCCGCAAAACCCTCCAAATGCGGGGAATTTATCTCGCGTTTGGAGGCTTTGGTCTGGCGTATCGCTCCAAACGTGGGGAATCCATCTCGCGTTTGGAGCGTTTTTTACTTAAACTCACTCTTCGTGCGCAACGGCCTGCACATCGCCGCTTTTTACCACAATCTCCTCGCCGGAATCTTTGCGAATCGTAAGAGACGCATCCTCCCCAATTCTCACAGCCGTTCCAGTCACCAAGCTTCCATCAACCGGATGCACGTTCACTTTGCGACCAAGCGTCCAGCACACATCGCTTAGCTCCTTAAGTAAACCGGCGCAATTACTTGGATAATCACGAATAAAATCGCATAATCTCACTCGCAATCCAGTAACGATTTTTGCAGCAATCGCATCGCGCAATTCCGTAGCTTCCGGCAGCCCAGTCATGTGCATTTGCAGCGAAGTTGCCATCTTAATCGGCAATACTTCTTGCGGCACGTGCAAATTCAATCCGATTCCAAAAACTACTCCAACAACATCATCCTTGCTTGGATCAGCCACAATTTCTGTTAAAATTCCGCCCTCTTTGCAGTCGTGCAAAAATACGTCGTTTGGCCATTTAAGTTTAAGCGCACATGCATCCGCATGAATCGGTGAACTCTTATATTCTCGGAACGTTTCCAGCAGAGCATCTCGCGCCGAAAGCCCTGCAATTATTGGCAACCAGCCGTTTCTACTTTCGTCCATAACTATAGTTTTTGGCAGCAAAGTTACGAAAGATACCAAAAAACTTTCCCCAGGCCTACTCACCCACGCGCGTCCAAGCCTGCCGCGACCAGCTGTTTGCTCGTCTGCAACAATCGCAAATATTGTTGGTTTTCCGTCATCTCGCGAAATTATTTCGCTTTTTTGTATGATTTCGCGCGCAATATTTTGCGTAGAATCCGTAATTGCGAAATATTTTACTAAATCTGCTACATTTGACGTGCGCGGCATCAATGCCACACTTTGCGAAGAAAAAGTAGTCATAGGTATAATTTACATCAGATTATATGCTTATGCTTTGGTGCGTCGGAATGTACAGACAAGCCAGATTTAATAAGCATATGTGCAGTTTTATTAAATTTTTTAAGCAGGTGTTGATTATGAATAGCGCACGTAGCACACGTAGCACAAATGACGCACGTAGCACGCGTAGCGAATCCTGCGAATCTGCCGAAACGGAAACAAACGCCGTAAAATTACACGGAAAATGTTTCCGCATAGCATGCGCTGCACTTTCCACCATACTTTGCTTTATTCTTGCACTTTGCACAAGCCTCGGCCCAATCTTTCGTAACCAAGATATTAAGGTTCATTTAGGCTCTATTACTGATTTTTCTTGGATCAATGCGCTGATTTTTATTGCCGCGTTCGCAATATACGCGATTATTTTGTGGACGATTGTTTATTACGGCAAGCATGCGGCTTTTCCTAAGCAATACAGCCGTTTTGGGGCATGGATTAAGTCGATTTTTAGAAAAAAGCACAAGAATAACGCAGAGAAAACAAACAAGAAAACTGTCGAAAAAACAGACGAAAAAACCGACGAAACCAAAAGCGAAAACACAGCCAATCGCAAAATCAAAAAGCACCGCGCATCCGCAATCTGCCGCCTAATTCGCAACATTTCTAAGCGTTTTTATAACGCAGCGCTCTGGTTTATTAAGCATTCCACACGAAACCGCCGCAATCTTTTCCTCACTTTCTTCCTAGGCTGGCTTTGGGCTCCGGTCACTTTGCTTGCAGCGTACGGCGCCGACATCTGCTCGCAAATTCGCGAGTACAGTTGGGCTTGGAATCAGGTTACCGGCTTAAATCAGCCCTATATTGGCTTCTTTAGCTTCGTTCCAATGGACATTTACCCCACAGCTCACTACCTTTGGCCTTCGAAGCCAACGTATTTAACCGATCAGCACAACATTGTGCTAACCGTTATTTACGGTGCTACAACCGCAGTTTCACGATATTTTACCGATTCTAACGATGCCGGAATTATACTTTTAGCTTTTATACAGTTTGTATTTGCAGCTTGGTGCGTTGCAGCGAGCGCGAATCGCTTCTTAAATAGACCTTGGCTAAAAATTGCGCAAGCACAACAAGCGCAACAATCACAACAATCCACACAATCGCAGCAAACCCAGCAAACCCCAACGTTCGCAAGATTTGCCGTCTTACTAATGTTCTTGCTAAGCCCGCTTGTTGTGTGCTCCACAATTGCGCTCACAAAATCGCCACTTTTTGCCTTCGCATTCCTGTGGTGGTTCGGCATAAATTATGAACTCAGCAGCATATATTCAAACACAAGCAACGCATACTCAACCTCCAGCAAAACTACACAAAACTACACAAAACCCAATTGGCACACCGTTTTAGAGCTTCTTATTTCTGTATGCGTTATGCTTATTGCCGCAAAATATGCATGGTATATTCTACTTATACAATGCGTGCTTCTGCTTATATTCATGCACAAACGCTGGCGTCTGTGGATCTGCACTATTTTACTTCCAACGATTATTATTCACGGCGCTCTGCTACTTCTTATTTCCAGTGGCGCAATTATTAATGGCGATCCTATTGAAAGCCGCGGCGTGCAATTGCAACAAATCGCGCGCATTGCGAAACTAGACCCACACAGCATTCCAAAAAGCGCAAAACGTATTATTGCACCTATTTTTAACCTCGATCAGACCGCCGAAGCATACAAGCCTTACGATGCCGACCCTGTGAAATCTTCCGGATTGCAGTCAAAGAAGGTAAGTTACCGTTGGCGCTACGTTAGTCGCGAAAATATTAGCAAATTAAATACTGCATGGTGGCAAATGGTAACGCATAGTCCGCTTGTGGCAACGGATGCTTTTCTTGCGAAATCTTACGGCTATTTCGATATTTTTGACCGCCCATACGTTGGTCCAGAATACTATATTGACACGGATAATATTCGCAATTCCGATTGGATTCGCTACTGGAATCCTCAGTTCCGCACAGACTTTGCAGATTCCATAAGCACTTGGAGCGATATTCCAGTTATCGGCTGGCCTATTCACGGAAATACTTTTGTTATTGCAACGCTGCTGATTGGGGTTGCGGAAATTATTCTTCGCCGCTGGCGCACGGTTTTGTGGCATATGCCTTTGGCTTTGCTTATTGGAGTAATGATTTTGGCACCTGCGAATAATTTTGAGCGTCACATGCTGCCTATTGCTTTTGCTTTCTGCTTTGTTGCTCTTACTTTTTGGAGAGATACTTCTACTCGCACGCGCTATAATGGTAAAGAATGTTTAGAGTTAAAGGCACAAGATGGACGAGAAGCATACACAGCAGTTTGCGCAAAATAGCAGCGAGCGCGCTTCACTCGTACCTTCTGAAGATCTTGATTTTCTCTCGCTTCTAGCCAGCGTGCAATCTTACGAAACTAATCAACCTAAAACTAACCAGCCTGAAACAAATCAGCCTGAAACCAATAAGTCTGAAACCAATCAGACTGCAACCAATCAGACTGAAAATGCTATTGCAGAAACCAAATCTAATGAAGAAAAGCATCGTCACCATTTGTGGCATAGGCTTTCTGCAAATCAGAACAAAGATAATAAAAGCAAAGACGCTAAAGTCAAAGATACTCAATCTTCCGCAAACTCCGCCCCGCATTTTACTCCCCTACCTAGCGCTCCTAAATCCACCGACTTTGGCATTTTTGACACTCGCGACGGCCAAATTTTCGACTCAGCTATGCGCCTTCGTCTGCACACTTTAATTGCAACTTGCTTAATGAACGGCATTTGCGATTCTAGAATTAACGCTTTTATGCATTTACTTCAGTGGCCCGACTTTCCAAAAATAGTTATTATTGCCGGAACTTTTGGCAAAGAAATCACTCCGGACGACGGCCCAAATCGAAAACCAGCTCCCGTAGCTCCTGCCGACAACACAGATGCCTTACGTCGCAATATTTGGCCGCAACTCGGCAGCTGCAACGCATACGACGCTATTGTTGAGCGCGTGCAAAGTAGCGCATTGCAACGCATTTCTAAAGCCTGGCAAGCAACTAAGTCTTTTGCTAAAACTACTAATAATTCCGCTGCTTTAAACACTAATAATTCCGCTACTTTTGCAACACCTTCGCATATTATTCTGCTTGCTGTGCGCGAAGAGCCTAGCGAACAAGCTTTAGAGAAGATTTGCAGCGTGTTTGCTCCTTCTAAAAAGCCTATTTGCGTAAGTAGTTTAGTTGAAGGAGTTAGTGAGATTTCTTCCGAACTTACCGCAACTCTTGCGTCGATTGCTGTTGCGCCGGCGATTAAACATTTGCCACAGGTTATTCATACTGATGACGTGCTTCCAGAACGCGCGCTTATTGGCGATTCTACTGCTTTTAATACTTTGTATAACAAGGTGTATCAAAGTTTGGCGCCATACAGTAGTGATGATCCAACTCTTGAAACGATTGATATGTTCTTGCGTTTTGGCGGCGCTCTTGATCAGACTGCGCACGAGCTGAATGTGCATCCAAATACTGTGAGATATCGTTTGCGTAAGGTTGCGCAAACTACAGGTTGGGATGCAACTGATCCGCGCGCAGCTTACGTTCTGCAAACGGCAATAACAATTGGTCGCATTCGCGATTCGCACTAAACGATGCGCGCGCAAATAAAAGCGCGCGGAAACAAAGTCACGCGAAAATAAAGCATGTAAAAAAAAATAAAGTCGCGCGGAAACAAAGCATAAAGAAAAGGCTTGGAGATAGCACCCCTACAGTGCCAAGCCCAAGCCCTTTAAAAAACCGGATCGTTTTCCCTAATAAACAGAACCGGCCTACACTCAACAGTTACGCTGACGAACCGCACATAATCACACTGTAAAGAAAGAGATTTGGCAAAACAGTAGAATTATGCAAAAGCCCGAAAGCAAACCCGCCGCAAAAGTACAAAGCACTTGCAGCACGTTGAGTGAAAGATTTAACAAGTGAGCGCACCATACTCACATACAGTGCGCTCACAAATCATTAAACAATCAACACACTTAATGTGCTAACAGCTTAGTGACGGATCTTGCGAAGAGCAACACCCATGCCAGCAAGCACGGAAGCAGCAACAGCAGCCAAAGCTACAACAGCACCGGTCTTAGCCAATGGAGCAGCCTTCTTAGCATCAGCCTTCTTGTCAGCCTTCTTGTCGGCCTTAGCACCCTTGAGAGCCTTCAAGACATCCTTGGCGCCAGTATCGCAGCTCAAATCGCGAGCGTGATCATTAGCGGAATCCAAGATAGCTTCAGCGCGAGTGCGGTTGTGATGAGCAACCTCAAGCAAGCCCTTAGCCTGAGCAATCTTACCCTTGATTACCTTAGCTGCATCCCAATCCTCAGCAGCCTTAGCATCCTTGTAATCCTCGTTAAGCTCTGCAAGGATATCCTTCACAGCAGCCTCAACGTGGCCGTAGTGCTTTACAGCCTTCTGGAGCTGACGACGAAGCTTACCCAAGTAAGCGCAGTTGTCGCCACCGAAGTTCTTAATGATGTTAGCCCAACCGGACTGCTTCAAACCGAACTCGAGCTTGTCGAGAAGAGCATCGTAAGCAGCAACGTTGGTGATACCCTTCTTGATAAGTTCAGCAGTCAAACCCTTGTAGTTGGTGTAAAGAGTGCTGGTACCAAGTGGGGAAACCATGGTAGCGCCAGATGGTTCATCGCCACCATTCAAAAGATTAATAAGATCAATCTTCTTATCATTCTTTGGAGTGGTTGGGGTGGTTGGGGTGGTTGGAGTGGTGCTAGATGGCTTACCAGCATTAATCACATCATTATCAGAATCAACCTTATTCTGAGCATTAGTGACATCGTTCTGAGCCTTAGTGACAGCTTCTTTCTTAGCCTTGGTTGCAGCCTGAGCCTGCTCGTAAGCAGTCTTAGCATCAGCCTTCTTAGCTTCCTCGGCGTTATCAAGAGCAACCTTCTTAGCCTGCTCATCAGCCTCAGCAGTCTTCAATTCCTTCTGAGCCTTCTCAAGAGCCTTCTTAGCATCATCGAGAGCCTTCTGATCCTTCTCGAGAGCCTTCTTAGCAGCCTCAACCTTAGCAGCATTAACATCTTGCACAAGAAGAGGGCTGAAATCAGGATCAGCAGCCATTGCTGGAGCAGCAAAAGCCAAGCCGGAAACGAGGGTGGCGCCAGCAGCGAGTGCGGCGATAGCCTTCTTATTCAACATAATATTTTCCTTTCTTCTTCTCCTTCGTGCTAGGTACACGAAGAAAAATTTGCTATGCAGCTCCAAGCGGAGCTACACACGCCTGTCAAACTAGGACTGACCGGCGCTTGCTATTTAACATACCCCCCCCCCGTTCGCAAAAGTCAAGAGCAAAAACAAGCGTCCAACAAAGAAAATATCATCAAAATTACAAAAATATTCCAGTAAAAGCGCGTAAAACCATAAAAAATACGCTAAACAACACTGTTTAATCGTAAAAAATACTATTTCACGATTTTCAAAGATTTTTCTCAGAAAACTCTCAGGAAACTCGCCGCCGCTCCCCCGCGCCGCCCGCAAAGCCTTGAAAAACCGCCACTTTCCCCGCGACACGCCGTGCGCTACACGCGGAGACCCGCCTTCACTCACGACCAAAACTACTCAAGCCTGCGCTGTTTAGGTCGGAATCTTCCGCAAAAGCGACCTAAACTACTCACAGCTGAGCAGTTTAGGTTGCTTAGATACAGCATAAGTAGAAGCGTGTTACATATAGAAAATGCAGCACTTACTACACAGCTCTTACTGCACATCTCCTACTGCACAGCGCTTACCGCAAAAAATTATGAGTTGAATAGTAGTCTTTCAAAGAATCTTTAGTAATTTTTTGAACGCATATTGCCGAACCATTAGCACCATCATAAGCATTCTTCCATGGATCTTCATTATGCGTCATAGCGCTCAAATCACTACCAGAATATCCAGCAAACTTTTCGCATACCTTTTCCACAAGAATCTTTTGGTCATCCGTTAAAGAATTATCCTGAAGTTTCTCAGTATTTGGAAGTACAAGCTCACCTTTACGAATCAAAAACTTACCACGATGCAATGCGAATAATTCTGGGCAAACAGGACCATTCCTCCATGCCTGAAAATCCTCGTTAAATAACGGACATCCTTTAATCGCCAAAGAATACGCTTGCGAATAGTAAGCTAGCTTCTGCAGCTTCATAGTGGTAATAGTTCCAGTAATATCAAGGATGTACGATGCCACATTAAAGATTGTTGTCATACGCACCTCCCTTTTATAAAACATACAAGTTATATATTATATTCGTATGACGATAATTAGCCGAAAGCAAGCTAATGCAGCTGGCGAAATACTTAAGGAATTGAGAGATCAGCAAAACTCAGAAGAGTATGGCAAACAGATATCCATCCTCAACGCATGGCGCCATCAGCATGAAGAACCAGCACAAATCTTTTTCAAAAAACTTGTTGGAATCATAAATAAGTATCCAGACGCAATGGCTACGTATCGTCTTAAACGCAAAGAATCAATACTTAAAAAGTTATACCGCAGCAATGGAAATTTTGAGCTTGGTGCAATAGATGACATTGCAGGGTGTAGGGCGATTGTAAATTCTGTGAGTGAAGTTTACGAAGTTTATGATGAAATTCTTAATCTTAAAGAAGCTGGGGAAATTGATATTAAAGCAACAAAAGATTATATAAAACATCCAGAAGAATCCGGATACAGGTCACTGCACGTAATTGTAAAACAAACATTAAACCAAGAAAAAATAGATAGACAATATAGGATTGAACTACAAATACGAACCAAGCTTCAACACTATTGGTCAACAGCAGTAGAAGCTATGAGTGAAATAGACAACGTAGAATACAAAGATCCTACTTTAACGAGTAAAGTCAATACTCGAATACACTCTTGCCTACAATTCTTCCAAGCAATCTCTCAATTATTTGCTTACAACGAAAGTAACGATGACACTTGCAGTGAGTCTAAGAAAAAACTCGCAAATTCAGTGCGAACAAACAATGATTTTAAAGAAATTATTGAAGATCTTAAAGCCGCGCGCAACAGCGTAACTATTAATATGCAAAAAAATAGTACACAAGGCGGCGAAGGGCTTTACCTACTGGAGTTATCGCGAGAAACGCAAGAATTAACCATACATTCATACACTATGGATTGTGTAGAAAAAGCTATAACGAATTATAACAGCAAAGAAAATAGCATCATAAACGGTGAAGATAACAAAATTCAGCATGCAGAAATCGACAACAGTAGCGTAAATAAAAACTTAACAGTTAATAAGTCAGGTGCTCAAACATCAGATATAACTGACTTTAACAGCGTACTTATTTATGCACAAAACGAAGAACAGCTAAACGATACTTACCCTAATTACTTATATAACATAGAAAAATTCATTGAAAAAGTAGAAGAACTTATTAATTAATCAATGAATGAATGAAAATTGGGATAATAATCATGAATTCTTATTCACCTGTGTGTTATCTTCGCAGTCAAATATATTCTTTATGCATGATGAGATGGCATTCTGCTTACTTTGAAAAAGATTACATACAATAATGAAAATAACAGATAAAATAATAAACCTGTAAAATCCTAACCACATATGTTCTGTAATAATTTCATTATTTAACGATTTCGTACCACCACTAGCACTAACGCAATCATAAATCCAATTTAATAATTCTGATAAATACTCAGAAAGTTTCAGAGATAAATATAACATTGCTTCAAAAACTACTACTATAATATTAATAACAATTAATTTATATTTATTACTATCTGAATCTTCTATTTTTATATCAAATCTCCCTTTACATAGAATCTGTAAATTTTCCAATTTAAGCAAAAATATAATGCATGCTGTTATTAAAGTAACTACAGGCCAATTAGACTCATTTATAAATCCCAAAAGTGTAATAAATATTGATAGGCCAAAAATCAATGATTTTTGCTTTTCCAAAAAAATTCTAACGCTTCTATATATTAAAAGACATAATGGTATAAACCATAGAATGAACATTGCTAGCGATTTATAACATTCTGGCAAACCCTTAGTTGTATCATAATAAATATATGCAGAAATACAAAAATATAGATAAACCTGGATAGAAGGTATTAAAAATAGAATTTTATTGTTCTTAAATTTTAAATAAATAAGAAACAATAAAAGTAATATTAAGTACACTACACAAATATTAATAATAGAATATGTTTGCTTTGAGTCTTGAATATTATCACTAAAAACTGCAGCTATTGTAATACACAGTAAAAACGCAAATAATATAATTAAAAGCGCGCGTGCCACTAATGTGCAATTCCTAAGACTGTTAAAAAAGGAATATAATTTATCTTTTAAATTAAGCATTTCAAACTCGCTTTTAGCAACTACAATATCTGCGTACTACAATGACAACACGATTAACTTTGTCATAATTGATTATATCTATTAATGGAAACTTTGTTATTAATTCTCACAAATTGTATATCTTCTATTTCAAAATAATATTTAACCTTTTTCTTCATTTGATCTATAAGACACGAAATTTTTTCTTTATCAATCGACTCCGACTTGTAGTCCAGCAAATATTAACGCACCCCCTGCAAAAATACCACTAACCAATTCAGGAGTAATCAAAAAAATCGGGCGAAGCATAAATGCATCGCCCGCAAAACTTTCGTTTTCAAATCGTATCTAACAGATTACTATGCTTACTGTACATTCTGTACAATCTCTTTACGCATAAAAAGAAAGGGCTGGAGTCTGATGCCCCTAGTAGCACCAAACCCAAGCCCTTTAACAAAACCGACTCGTTTCCCTAACAAACAAGCCAGCCAAACACTCAACAGTCACGCCCTCGAAAACCAGCGCACAACACTACCGTGAAGAAAGAGATTTGGCAAAACAGTAGAATCATGCAAAAGCCCGAAAGCAAACCCGCTGCAAGAACATAAAGCACTTGCAGCACGTTGAGTGAAAGATTTAACAAGTGAGCGCACCATACTCACATACAGTGCGCTCACAAACAAATCATTAAACAATCAACACACTTAATGTGCTAACAGCTTAGTGACGGATCTTGCGAAGAGCAGCACCCATGCCAGCAAGCACGGAAGCAGCAACAGCAGCCAAAGCTACAGCAGCACCGGTCTTAGCCAATGGAGCAGAAGCGCACTTCTTAGCTTCAGCCTTAGCCGGAGCCTTAGCTGGAGCCTTATCGCCATCGATTGGACGATGAGACTTCATTACGGTGCGGTTCTTGGAATCGCGTGGGCCGTAAACATCCTCAGTAGAAAGGCTTGGGAGACGGTTGTTAACGAAGTTCTCCTTCTCCTTCTCCATCTCAGCAACGCACTTAGCCTTATCTGCAATAAGAGCATCAGCAGTGCCGCATGCGTAAATCTTTTCAATCTTCTTGTTGTACAAGCGAACAAGCTCATTGTTCTTAGCTTCTACAGCAGAAGCATGCTTGGAATACTCAGGATTGTAACCCTCGTTGTAAACTGGGTTCTCGTATGCTGGATAATCTGTAGCCTTAATACCCTTTTCATCGAACTTGGAAGCTTCACCAAAACGCATGTCGCTAGCCTTCTTAGGAACGGCTGGAGAATCAGTCTGAGTAGTATCACCGAGCTGTTCAGTAGTGCCATGCTTAGTAACGTCACCATTAGTACCGCTACCATAGCCAGAAAAACCTGCAGCGAAAGCTGGAGCAGCAAAAGCCAAGCCAGAAACGAGGGTGGCGCCAGCAGCGAGTGCGGCGATAGCCTTCTTATTCAACATAATATTTTCCTTTCTTCTTCTCCACCACGCTTAAAACGCAGTGAAAAACATAAACCCACAAAATCAATCTCTTGTGGATAACTTTCAGATAGAGTATCTAGCTGAAAGCTGTTATTAACATACCCCCCCCCCGTTCGAAAAAGTCAAGAGCAAAAATAAGCGTCCAACACAGAAAATATCAACAAAATTACAAAAATATTCCAGTAAAAGCTCGTAAAACCGTAAAAAATACACTAAACAACGCTGTTTAATCGTAAAAAATACTATTTCACGATTTTCAAAGATTTTTCTCAGAAAACTCTCAGGAAACTCGCGGCTGCTCCCCTGCGCCGCCCGCAAAGCCTTGAAAAACCGCCACTTTCCCCGCGACACGCCGTACGCCCCGCGCGCGCCGCACGCCCATCGTACTCCCCAAGCGCCGCGAACCACATCGTCACCTATTCGTTACTAATGCAGTCTTCGCACTGCGCCAGTAACGATAAATCGCAATTATTCGTTACTAACGCAGTCTGCGTACTGCACTATCAACACTAAATCGCAATTATTCGTTACTAACGCAGAAACGCAGCGACGCAAGTAACAAAAAACGCTGAAAACGTAAATCAAAAAGAGCACATTTTCAGCGTTTAAGCCTTAGCGCTTAATTATATTGTGCGCAAAATTACGCAGGCAATAACTTAAGCAATAAAATCAGGCAGCGATGCTTGCAATATCCACTGGAACACCAGGAGCCATTGTGGAAGTCACAGTTACCTTAGTAATGTAACGACCCTTAATGGTTGTTGGCTTCAAACGGCGGATTTCGTCTGCAACAGCCTTGAAGTTCTCTTCAAGAGCCTTGGCATCGAAGGAAAGCTTGCCGAAGAGGAAGGACAGGTTGCCCTGGCGATCCACGCGGAACTCAATCTTGCCGCCCTTAATGTCTGCAACAGCCTTGGCAACATCCATCGTCACGGTGCCAGTCTTTGGGTTTGGCATCAAGCTACGAGGACCGAGAACACGACCCAAGCGGCCAACCTTACCCATCATGTCTGGGGTTGCAACAACGGCATCGAAGTCAAGGAAGCCACCGGCAACCTTTTCAATGAGCTCGTCATCACCAACGATGTCGGCGCCAGCTTCCTGAGCCTCAGTAGCCTTTGGACCGCGAGCGAACACCAAAACCTTAGCGGTTTTACCGGTGCCGTTTGGCAAGTTCACAACGCCACGAACCAACTGATCAGCCTTACGTGGATCCACATTAAGGCGCATAACAGCTTCAACAGACTCGTCGAAAGCGTGCTTTGGCATGCTCTTCAACAAAGCGATAGCTTCAGCTGGGGTGTAAAGATTATTGCGGTCGATCTTTTCAGCCGCTTCACGATACTTCTTAGAACGCTTCACCATTTTCTCCACTCACTTTCAGTCGGTAACGGTAATACCCATCGAGCGAGCAGTGCCCGCGATAATCTTCATACCGGCCTCGACGTCACGTGCGGAGAGGTCAGGCATCTTGATTTCAGCGATTTCGCGCACCTGAGCCTTGGTCACAGAACCAACCTTGTGAGTCAATGGATTCTCGGTGCCCTTCTGAATGCCAGCAGCCTTAAGCAACAAAGCAGCGGCTGGTGGGGTCTTCAAAATGAAGGTGAAGGAACGATCTTCGTAAACAGTGATTTCAACTGGTACGATCTGACCCATCTTGTCCTTCGTCTGGTCGTTATAGGCCTTGCAGAAGTCCATGATGTTCACGCCGTGGGAACCCAATGCTGGACCCAGTGGTGGGGCTGGATTTGCTTTACCAGCCTGAATCTCGAGCTTAATAAGCGCGGAGACTTTCTTTTTCGGAGCCATAATATGGTTCTTCTTTCTTGTACAAGCGGTTCAAACGGTTGCTGCAAACGCTGATATAAAGCCGTTTTGCAACTTCCTCCCGCATCTTGTATTGCTGTGCTGTGCTAGCGGATTCCTCCTCCAGTCACAAGCCTTCCTATTATGCCACATCTTCGCGACACGCTGCATTACAACAGCTGCCACTATTTTTGCTCAATCAACAAAAACCGGAGTGCAAATTAACGCACCCCGGTTTGTGTTATAAAAACTTAAAGCTATAGGCTTAAGATTTCAGATTAAGATTTCGACTCAAACAATCGGCTCAACCTGGTTGAAACCAAGCTCCACAGGAGTTTCACGGCCGAAGATAGAAACCAAAACAGTAAGCTTCTGAGTTGTAGGCTCAACGTCCGAAACCACAGCAGCCATAGTAGAGAATGGGCCGTCGGTAACAGTAACCTGATCGCCAACCTTGTAAGCAACTTCAACCTTGCGCTTACGTGCGGCAGCCGGCTTATCTCCAGCATTCTTCAAAGCTTCGGAAGCAATCATTGGAGCCATCATTGCCACAACTTCCTTGCGGCTCAATGGAGCTGGCTCTCTAGAAGGCCCAACGAAACCGGTAACGCCTTCGGTTTCGCGCACAATGCGACGAGCGTTTTCATCCGGCCACATGCGAATGAGCACATAACCTGGCACGCGCACGCGGGTAATAACTTTCTTACCCTTTTCCGTATGCTTTTCAACCTCTTCCATTGGAACTTCAATCTGGAAAATCTTATCTTCCAAACCAAAGTTCTGCACACGAGATTCAACGTTAGTCTTTACGCGCTTCTCATAGCCAGAGTAAGTGTGAAGCACATACCACTTGCCTTCCAAAGTGCGCAGCTTCTTAGAAAACTCAGCTACAGCAATTGCGCCGGCATCAGTTGGGTCGTCTTCAGTAGATTCAGAATCAGTTGATTCGGCATCAGTTGTGCCAGCTTCAGCTTCCGCGTTATCTGCGTCAAGAGACGCAACAGCAGCTTCAGCGGCAGCGGCATCGTCAGAAGAATCAGCAGCAACCTCAGAAGCATCGTTAACTGGAGCTGCATCTACGGCTTCAACATCTTCTACAGCATCTGCAACTTCTACAGCTTCTGCTTCTTCGGGATTGAACTCATCAGTCATATTTTATACACCTTCAAAATTTCAACTCAGCCGAACAACCACATTACGAACTTGCCTAAGCCAAGATCCATGCAGGTTACGAAAGCCATTAAGAACACAACGAATATGAACACAGCTATAGACCAAGCGAACAACTCTTTGCCGTGAGGAGCAACAACCTTGCGCGTTTCGTCGATAGTTTGCTTGACGAACATGCCAATGCGCATGAACAAGTTCGGCTTTACTGCTTTCTTAGTGCTGCGTGCCTGTGCCATGCCTTATTCCTTCGTGTAGAATTTGTGAACTAAAAACTGGCAGGGACGGCGGGACTCGAACCCACAACCTACGGTTTTGGAGACCGTTGCGCTACCAATTGCGCCACATCCCTATGGTGAACTTGCTTATCATACCCCAAAAGGTGCGACATAGCAAAACCGCCAGATAGCTATGTTATCTCATGGGCATGATTTCGCGACTAATAGCATTTAGCGAGTGTCGTATAAAGCTAAGCCTCAACCCACTAAAGTTGAGATACAACCTACTAAAACTAAGCCTCAACCCACTTTTTCATGCGACGCATACCTTCTGCAAGCTGATCGTCCGCGAGCGCGCAAGAAAATCGCAAATAACCTGGAGCGCCAAAAGCTTCGCCAGGAACGGCAGCAACATGCGCTTCATTAAGCAACATTTCCGCGAATCGCGAAGAAGTATGCGGAACTTCACGTTTTTCTCCAAGAGGACGCTCAAGAAGCGCCTCAACGTTAGCAAAAGCGTAAAAAGCGCCGTGAGGAAGCGGGCAGGTAACGCCGTCAATATTATTCAGCGCTTCCACAATTGCCTTGCGACGAGCGTCAAAAGACTCGCGCATTGTGGAAACCACGTCTAAAGATCCGCCAACTGCAGCAATTGCAGCTCGTTGCGAAATATTAGAAACGTTAGAAGTCATGTGACTTTGCAGCTTTACAGCAGCTTTTGCAACATCCTCAGGCGCAACCATCCAACCAACTCGCCATCCTGGCATTGCGTAAGTCTTTGCAACACCGTTTAAAATCAACAGCTGATTTCTAACTTCTGGAACCTCAACGCCAATGTAAGAAGTTGAAATTCCGTCGTAATGAAGATGCTCGTATATTTCGTCGGAAAGTACCCAAATATGGTGTTTTACCGCCCACTCGCCGATTGCGCGAATAGTTTGCGCGCTCCAAATAGCGCCCGTAGGATTCGACGGCGAAGTTACAATAATTGCGCGAGTGCGTGGAGTGCGTGCGGCTTCAAGCGCATCAATATCTGGCTCAAAACCACGGTCCGCGCCTGCCAAAACCGTCACAGGCACGCCGCCTGCAAGCTTTACAGCCTCCGGGTAGCTAGTCCAATATGGGGCTGGAATAATAACTTCGTCGCCATCATTTAGAAGGATTTGGCAAGCTTCGTAAACGGCTTGCTTTCCGCCGTTTGTTACTACGACTTGATTCGGTGAGACTTCGTAGCCAGAATCGCGATGCACTTTTTGTGCGATTGCTTCTCTAAGCTCCGGCAGACCGGCAGTAGCGGTGTATCGGTAGTTGCGAGGGTCTTTGCAGGCAGCAGCTGCGGCTTCAACAATGTAGGAAGGAGTAGGGAAATCTGGCTCGCCTGCGCCGAAACTTACTACGTCAACGCCGGAAGCTTTCATAGCTTTTGCTTTGCCGTCGACTGCAAGCGTTGCGCTTGGGGCGACTTTGTTAATGCGATTGCTTAATACGCGCCAATCTTCTTGTGCGGAAGTATCTACCATATTCTCTGCCATGGTTTCTAGTGTAACCGCAAGCCGCGAAACGGTAAATTTTCCGGAAATTTCCCCGTATTTGGAGCGTCAAAGAAACACAAACGCTCCAAATGCGAGATGGATTCCCCGCGTTTGGAGCGAAAACCACGCCACAACCCTCCAAACGCGAGAAACTTTCCCCACATTTGGAGCAATACGCCACGCCAAACACTCCAAACACGAGAAAAGTTGAGCGAATTTGGAGCTGCAGCTAATTACACAAGCACAAGATTGTCGCGATGCACCACCGGATGCGCATACTGCCTGCCAAGTGACTCCTCAAGCTCGTCGCTCGTGCGCCCCATAATCTCCGGAATCTCCTCAGCATCAAAAGCCACTAAACCTTTCGCCAAGTGATTTCCCTGCTCGTCATCAATCCACACCGGATCCGTTGCTGAAAACTCGCCGCAAACACGCACAATACCAGCAGCAAGAAGGCTCGCACGTCCGCCGCGCACAGCTTTAGCAGCACCAGAATCAACCACCAAAGTTCCGTGCGGATTAGACGCAAACCCAATCCAAAGTCGCCTAGAAGAATCGCGCGTATGAACCGGAGCAAACGCAGTTCCAACAGCATCTCCGGCAAGAGCAGGACCTGCGTTTCTAGCACAAGTAAGCACGGTTGGAATACCCGAAACTGCCGCCACATGCGCGGCTTCCAGCTTCGTCACCATACCCCCAGTACCTACACCCGAAACGCTTGCACCAACTTTTACTTCTTCTAAAGCACGCGTAACATCTGGCACAAAGCTCACTCGTTTTGCGCCAGGCTCGCTAGGCGGCGCAGTATAAAGCGAATCCACATCTGTAAGCAGCACAAGCGCTTCTGCACGCACAATATTCGCAACTAATGCTGCAAGTCTGTCGTTGTCACCGAATCGAATTTCGTTGCTAGAAAGCGCATCGTTTTCGTTTACGATTGGAATTACGCCAAGTTCCAGAAGACGCAGCATTGTGCGCTGAGCGTTACGGTAGCGAGACGGCGAAATAGTAACGTCCGCCGTTAGCAGCATCTGCCCTACTCTGAAACCAAATTGCGAAAATGCTGCTTCATATTGCGCCATAAGCAAGCCTTGACCAACTGAAGCCGTGGCCTGCTGAGTTGGCACATCTTTTGGACGCTCCGCAAAACCAAGTAGCCCAAAGCCTGCGGCAATTGCGCCAGAAGACACAAGAACAATTCGAGCACCTTGCATTTGCGCGTGACTAATTGCAGAAACAAGAGCGCGCAACTTTTGCACATCCAGCTGCCCAGACGTGTCCGTAAGCGAGCTTGAGCCTACTTTTACAACGATTGTGCGCGCCTCGCGGATTGAACGCCGAACCCCGTCTTCGGTAAGTTCAATTTCCGGATTGCTCATATGATTTACCCCTTGATTTCGTTAGTTTTCCTGCTCTTCGCCGCGCCCAAATAAGCTATTTTCGTCATGGCGATCGTCGTCCACAGAAGGATCTGCCCAGTGGCCCGACTTTCGCTCAGCCATCATCGCTTCTCGAACCGCAGATTTAGCGTCCATCATGCTGTGATAATCTCGTCTACGCTCTGCATTCGTGCGTCTTGCTCCGCGAGGATCGTTCGCTTCGAGTCGCAAATCCTTGCCACGCGCACCCAAATTAGCTCCGTCCAATCCTTCCGCACCGGCTGCAATGCTTGGATCCCAGTCGAAGCAAACCATGTGCTTGCCACTACCAATGCGAATTTCATCTCCCGGACGCGCGCCCTTCTTGCGCAACTCGTCTTCAACACCGAGCTTTGCCAAGCGATCCGCCAAGTATCCTACTGCTTCATCGTTGTCAAAATTCGTTTGTACAACCCAGCGCTCAGGCTTGCTTCCGGTTACAGTGAACCAAAAATCACCATTTCTGTCTTCTTCGCGCTTAATTTCAAAGTCCGAACTGTTTCCACGACCATCATCGCGACGCCTGCGCAAAGTCGAAGCCGGCTGCTCAAGAGGTTGAATAACAACGCGCTCTTCTTCGCGCGCTGCTTCCTCAGCAGCGAGCTTCTCACGCATCTTTTCAACAAGTCGACCAAGCGCAAAACCGAGTTCCTTCAAACCTTCGTGAGATGCTGTAGAAATCTCAAATACAGTCAATCCCATTTTCTCAAACTCGCCGCGCACAAAATCAGCCAATTCTTTAGCTTCAGGAACATCGACTTTGTTAAGAATAATAATGCGCGGACGCTCCGGAATTGGGATTGCGCCCAACGGAAGTTCAAGTTTGTTAGCGTATTGCGCAAGCTCATGTTCAAGAGCGTTATAGTCGCTAATTGGATCGCGATTTGGCTCTAAAGTAGCGCAATCAATTACGTGCGCAATAATTTCCGTACGCTCAATATGACGCAAAAACTCAAGACCTAAGCCTTTGCCTTCAGAAGCTCCCGGAATTAAACCTGGCACGTCCGCAATTGTGTAACGATAGTTTCCGAAACTTACTACGCCAAGATTTGGCACCAAAGTAGTAAAAGGATAATCCGCAATTTTTGGTTTAGCTGCGCTAATTGATGCAACTAAGCTTGATTTTCCTGCAGATGGGAAGCCGACTAAAGCTACGTCTGCAATAGATTTGAGTTCCAAAATTACGTCGCGTTCTTCGCCTGGCTCTCCCAAAAGAGCAAAACCTGGAGCACGTCGTACTTTATTTGCCAAAGCTGCGTTACCAAGACCACCGGCACCGCCTTGAGCTACAACGAATTTATCCCCAACATGACGCAAATCCGCCAAAACTTCGCCTGGACGCTTTTGAGAGCCTGCAGCACCGCGCGCTGTAAAAACAACAGTTCCAACAGGCACAGGAAGCACCAAATCCGCGCCTTTTGAACCGTCTTTAGTGTCACCCAAGCCCATCGTGCCATTCTCTGCTGTGCGATGAGGCATAAAACGGTAGTCGAGTAAGCTGTTTGCATTGCGGTCTGCTACAAAAATAACTGAACCGCCGTCACCACCATTGCCGCCATTAGGTCCAGCCAATGGCTTGTACTTTTCGCGACGGACTCCAGCGGAACCATTGCCGCCGTCGCCACCCTTCACGTGCACTGTTACGCGATCTACAAAATCACTCATACTGCTACCTTACTCGAAGCTAAACACTTAAATTCGCGGAAACAAATCAAGAACAAAAAAGCCGCACCGAATTGGGTGCGGCTCGAAGACTAATCTGTCACTCAGGCGGTAACAACGTCAACAACCTTGCGGTCGCGACGAATGCCGAACTTCACATTGCCGTCCGTCAAAGCGTACAGCGTGTGATCCTTGCCCAAAGCAACATTCTGACCGGCGTGGAACTTAGTGCCGCGCTGACGAACAATAATGTTGCCAGCCACAACAGCTTCACCGCCGAACTTCTTCACACCAAGATATTGCGCTTGCGAGTCGCGACCGTTGCGCGAGCTAGACGCACCCTTCTTATGTGCCATCTCACTGTCCTTTCAGGTTTATAACACCGTCAATCAGGCGATGGCCGTGATCTTGACGAGAGTCAACTTCTGGCGATGACCCTTGCGACGAGCCACACCAGTCTTGTTCTTAAACTTCATAATGCTAATCTTTGGACCCTTGGCTTCGTCATTCAAGACTTCTGCCTTCACCGTGATCTTAGCAAGATCCTTGGCGCTTAAGGTCACCTTAGCACCGTCAACAACGAGCGCGACCGGGAATTCCACGGTATCGCCCTTCTTCGCATCGAGACGGTTCACGAGAATGGCGTCGCCAACCTCGACCTTCTCTTGATGGCCACCGGCCTTCACAATCGCGTACATAATTCGTTCCTTAGCTCAATTGAAAGCTTACTTCTGTCTTGCGCACAGCAAAATGCGCGCGGCAAGACACCGACTATCAAAAATACACCCACCCATGTACTAACGTCAAGTGGTTAGTTTCATAAGGGCAATGCAGACAATAGTCAATATTGTACTCAAGGCATATACTTAATAGCTTATCCTTAAGATTATTAATACTCCGTAGGCTCTCTATATTCTGTATATTCCGTATATTCTTCAGTTTTTGCAGGTTCAGTAGATTCTGTAGATTCGGTAGATTCCACAGATTCCACAGATTCCACAGATTCCACAGATTCCACAGATTCCACAGATTCCACAGATTCCACACGTTCAGTAGATTCTGCAAGTTCGGTAGATTCCACAGGTCCGTTAGATTCTACAGATTCAATAGATTCCACAGGTTCAGTAACTTCCGCACTTTCTTCAGACTCCGCACTTTCCACATTCCCAGCATTTCCAGCAGATTCTATAGATTCACTAATTGCGGACGCTGCAGCAATACGCGCAAGCTTAGCACGCACTTCAGCGCTAGAACCCTGCTGCTTTTGCGGCTCTGGAGCAACCGTAGAAGTTCCATGACCATACTTGTTCGTTTTCACAAACGGATCGCCACCCTTAAGCGCATAAGGGTCGGCATATTCTGAAGAAACCGTCGGCTCATCGTGCAGAATAAATCCACGACCCTTGCACGTTGGGCATTCCTCCGAGAAGGCTTCAACCAAACCCTGTCCAACACGCTTACGCGTCATTTGCACAAGACCAAGCGAAGTAACTTCAGCAACCTGATGCTTAGTTCTATCGCGCGCCAAGCACTCAAGCAGTCTTCGCAACACCAAATCACGGTTGGCTGGCATAACCATGTCTACATAATCAATCATTACCATGCCGCCAATATCGCGCAAACGCAACTGTCGCGCAATTTCTTCGGAAGCTTCCAAATTACAGCGAGTAACCGTTTCTTCCAAAGACTTACCGCGTCCAATAAAACGACCAGTATTAACGTCAATAGTAGTCATAGCTTCAGTTCGATCAATAACAATCGAGCCACCCGACTGCAAGTAAACCTGACGCTCCATGCCCTTTCGAAGCTGGCTATCAATCTGCCACTTGTCGAAAATATCTTTACCCTCATGCTCAGCAGGATCCCAATACTCAACCTTGCTCAACAAATCAGGTGCCATCATTTCAAGATATTCATTAATGCGCTGATGCACGCCCTCGCCTTCAACAATAAGCTTCTGGAAGTCATCGTTGAAAATATCTCGAACAACACGAATAGCCACATCCGGCTCGCCTTGAAGCAGCTTAGGACGCTTGCCGTGCAAATACTCCTCGCGCTTCGCTTCAATACGATCCCACTGCTTAACAAGCGATTCAAGATCCTTTTGAATTGCCTCTTCGCTTGCACCCTCAGCAGCAGTACGAATAATAATGCCCATATCTTTTGGAGCAATCTTAGAAACAATAGCGCGCAAACGCGAGCGCTCACGATCTGAAAGCTTGCGACTTACGCCCGTCATTCCGCCAGAAGGAACAAGCACAAGGAAACGACCAGCAAGAGTTACTTGCGAAGTTAGTCGCGC
The DNA here is from genome assembly GCF_046507715.1 of Gardnerella sp. Marseille-Q9691. NCBI lineage: Bacteria > Bacillati > Actinomycetota > Actinomycetes > Bifidobacteriales > Bifidobacteriaceae > Gardnerella > Gardnerella sp. Marseille-Q9691. The sequence goes on from NZ_JBKFXI010000001.1 coordinate 884,232, forward strand.
ACCCTTGTGACCAATTGGATCCTTAGTAACCTGCACAAGCACAGGATCTCCGGACTTAAAAGCAAGCTCAATTCTGCGAGGCTGACCTTCCAAACGCGTCATATCCCAGTTGACTTCGCCAGCATAAAGCACGCCATTTCGAGCCTGACCAATATCCACAAACGCAGCTTCCATGCTTGGAAGCACGTTTTGAATGCGACCAAGATAAATATTGCCAACGGTTGCAACTTCTTGAATATCGGAAACGTAGTGCTCCACAAGAATATTGTCTTCAATAACGGAAATTTGCGTGTGACGATCGCGCTCGCGAACCACCATCAAACGATCAACATTTTCGCGACGAGCAAGGAAATCCTGCTCCATAATTAAGTTTTGACGCGCGCGCTCACGGCGATTGTCACGGCGGCGCTGACGCTTTGCTTCAAGTCTAGTAGAGCCCTCAATATCCGTGATTTCGTCAATATACTGCTGCTTGCGAGAGCGCCTAGAAGATAAATCGTCGGCACTTAAGCGAGAAGAAGCAAAAGAATCATCCGAAGAAGACAATGACGACTGCGAAGACTGCGATTGCGACGAAGCTGCGGAATCATCCGAAGACTTAGAGCGGCGACGACGACGGCGACGCGTGTAAAGCGTTTCTTCTTCGTCTTGAGCGCGAAGTTCTTCTGGATCCGGTATTAAATCGCGATCTTCCTGAGATACTTCGTCAATATTTTCGCGCGAAGAACGACGACGGCGACGACGACGCGTTATCATTCCCTCATCGTCATCTTCATCAAGAATGCTGCTTGACGAGTCGCGAAGACGACGGCGACGACGCAAGCCAGTATCTTGATTGTCATCTTGACCATAATCTTGACTGTCATCATTATTGTCTTGATTATCATCTCGATTGTCACTGCGGTCGCTGCGGTCATCGCTATTGCTGCGATTCCTTCGATTGCGAAGATTTCCTCTGTTTCTGCGGTCGTTGCGATCACTGCGGTCGTTGCGATCACTGCTATCGCTGCCATCGTTGCGATCGTCGCTATCTAAAATATCGCTAACATCAAGAGTTTCATCGATTTGAGTATCAATAGGCGCATAAACAATATCGTCGTACGCAAGATCCTCTTCAATTTGCTCGACTTCGGCAGCAGCTCGACGCTCAACCGCATTCAGACGACGCGAGCGGCGAGAACGTTGGCTTTTTTGAGAAGATTCATTGCGATTACGATTATTGCGACGGTTTTGACGCTCATTCGCACTGTTTTCAGATTCGTCTTCAAAATCCGATTGAGAATCAGAACGTGCATCCTCACGAGAATTTGCGCGCGAATCATGACGCAAATCCGCGCGAGAAGACGAACGAGAAGACGAACGAGAATCTGCGCGAGAATCATCCCTGGAATCTTCGCGCAAACGCTCGCTTTCCTCACTATTAACATGAGCAGGCAAAACAGGCTCTTGGAACAGCAAAGAAGTAATAGGGCGAGATGACGTGTGGCTTTCAGTGTGACTGTCAGCATGACTGTCGACGTTGCTGTCAACATGGCTTTCTGCGCGACTTTTAACGTTATTAGCGCGACCAGCAGCGCGATTATCTCGACTATTAGTGCGACTATTATCTCGACTATTAGCGCTGGCATTAGTGCTGGCATTGTTGCGATTATTATCGCCGCTATCAACGCCGCTATCAACGCCGCTATTAAAAATCTTCGTGCTCGACTCTTCTACCTTTAATTCCATCGCTTCGCCGGCTGCACCAGCACCACGCGTCACGCGACGGCCTCGGCGACGACGCACAACTCCAGCAGCAGAAGTAGCAGAAGCGGCAGAAGTAGCAGCTACACCTGCAGAAGAAGCGCCAACAAACGACACATCTTTAGCATCTTTAACATTTTTAGCGTCTTTAGCGTCTTTAGCCGCAACCGGATTTTTAGACACAGTTATACTATTTTCAGCTTCAGATTCATTGAAGCGTTCTCTTATTATTCTGGGCACTATGCTCCTCACGAAACGCTGCAATCGCCTCGCATCCCTGGCTTTAAGATGAACACGCACGCACGCGAGCCACCCCAAGGCTCTCTACAAAGTCTAATTGCGCGACGGCGGACGCCAGCCTCGGAAAAACACTCACGAGGGGATCGACGCCATCAATCGCCCGGCGGCTTGCAGTGCCACCGCTCTCTAGTATGCCATATTGCCGAGTCAAATATCCAATTTACTGAATATTAAAATTTACAACGTTACTTTTAAGCCAAAAGCAGCAAAACCACGCGCGCGCTATTATCTGCACTAATACAAATTGTTGCGCACGCACAAAAGTTGCGTATCGCTCCTATAGTTGCAGCAGAGGTTTGTGCGAATATATTTGCGCGCTACTTACTATTTGAAATACTATTTGGGATACTATTTTGGATACCCTTTGGAGGCAGGAAATGGGCTTAATCAGCGCTATGCAAGGCTTTTGCGTAATTGGCATTGTGATTCTTGCCGGCTATATTACCGCGCGCCTTCGCATTGGCGGATCTCAGGCTCAAATGGTGCTAAATCGCGTAAGTTTCTTCGTTTCCAGCCCTTGCTTAATGTTCGCAATTCTTTCTAAAGAGCCTATTTTTGAGATTTTTCATTCTTCGATTTTTGTTGCGTTCTTTTCTGCAATGATTGTTGGACTTGCGTTCGTACTGCTTAACCGCATATTTTTCCACCTTCCTGCAGCCGACTGCACAATTGGCGCGCTCAACTCGCTTTATTTAAATTCAAATAATATCGGCTTGCCGGTTGCCACTTATATTTTGGGAAATCCTGCACTCGTAGCTCCGATTTTGGTTATGCAACAGGCTGTTTTTACTCCTGTTGGTTTGACGGTTTTAGACATTACAACTACTGGCAAATGCTCGCTTAAGCGTATTGCTCAGCAGCCTTTAAAGCAGCCGCTTTTAATCGGGTCTCTAGGCGGAATTGTGATTTCTGCAATTTCAGCTAAAGTCGGATATTTTCCTGTGCCGAATTTTTTATACGATCCTATTAAAATGATTGGCGATTCCGCGGTTCCTATGATTTTGATGGCTTTCGGCATGTCGCTTTACGGAAGTAGACCTTTGCAGAAGAATTCAAATCGCGCTGCGATTGCAACGGTTGCAGTGCTGAAGAATTTGATTATGCCAATTATTGCGTTTTTGCTGGCTTACTTTGTGATGGGTTTTCGCGGGGCGACTTTGTACGCGTGCGTTGTGTTAGCTGCGCTTCCAACAGGCCAAAACGTTTACAATTATGCTGCTAGATACAACGTTGGCTTAAGTTTCGCTCGCGACGGAATACTGTTTTCCACAGTTACCAGCCCAATCTGTATAGCAGTAATCGCCGCTATTTTGGGGTGATTTTGCGTTTGCTTTAGACGCTATATAAATTCCCGGCAAATGTGGTCATCCAAGGCAAAAACGACCACAAACCCCAGGAAAATACACGGCGTTTGTGGTCAAACGTAGCTAAAGCGAAAACAAACGCCAGGTAGATTCCCGGCAAATGTGGTCAAAAACAGCCGGAGCGAAAACAAAAGCCGGAAAATCTCCGGCAAATGTTTCACAAAACAACCAACCATAGACACGCGCGCAGTAACCCATCTGCACCAATGTCCGATAATCAACAACCAGAGACCATAACGCAGAACGTCAACTGCGGCAGTGTCCCAAAACAGGCGAAATGAGACACTCACGCAGTAAGCGTACTGCACGAAAGTCCCATAATGCCAATCTTCGGACATGCGCGCAGTAACTCATCTGCACGAGTGTCTCAAAACAAGCTAAATAAGACACTAACGCAGAAACCGTACTGCACCAGTGTCCGAAGAATAGCCAGCGCACTAAATCGCAGCGCTCAAGCAGGTCGTCGCGTAGCAAGCGAATCAAGGCGCGCTCGGAAAGACGGCCAATCAGTGCGCATTGCCGTAAGCAGCTTCAACTTAGGCACGTCGTCAATCGGCACCCACTTAATTTCCATACTCTCGTCGTCGTGCGCGCAAGGATTCACACTATGCCCCGGCTTTTCAAACGCAAAAACCGTTGTATAGCACCAGTTTCCGTGATCTTCACGGTAAGCTCCAACAACATCAATATCTTCCGAAGTAATATTCGCTTCTTCAAACGACTCGCGCAATGCGCCTTCAATTGCACTTTCGCCGTCGGAAATCGCTCCGCCCGGAATGCCCCAAGTACCGCCTTCCGCACTCCAAAGCGCGCGATGCTGCATAACAACGTGCGTCACGCGCCCGGTCGCCTCATCTCGCCTAGCAAGCAGCACTCCAGCAGCACCGTTATGACCCCAGTGCCTTCGCCCACAATTGCACTGCACCCAGCCATCCCCCGGCTGATGCACATTTTCTTTAGGAACTTCTGTGGAAGTCGGATCGTTCTTCGCACCAACTTCTTCCAAGGTATTCTTATTCCACAAATCTGGCCACGCGTATCCAAGCTCGGCAACCATATTGCGAAGAAGAGGCAAGCTGATTCCAAGAACTCCGTGCGGATCTCCCTGAATCCCCTCAATAAAAGCTCCGCCGAATCCTTCTAGCGTAAAGGATCCCGCAACTTCCAGCGGCTCGCCAGTTTCTACGTACGCGCGAATTTCAGCGTCGCTCATTTGCGAAAAAGTTACGCTTGCGTGGCTTGTTTTGCACAAGAATTTGCCAGTTTTTGCGTCGATTAAGCAGTGACCAGTCCACAATTGTCCTGTTTTGCCACTCATATTCTTTATTCGCTCAAAAGCAATTTCGGGCGTGTGCGGCTTTCCGTAGCATTCTCCATCGAGCAGGAACATGGAATCGCAGCCAACAATCAGTACACCGCTACAATCATTAGAAGATTTATTTGTATATGCAAAATCGTGAATATCGAAAGTTTTTGTAGGAACAGTTACGCCTGAAAAGTCGCGAGTTTGCGCGGTATCTACGTTATGCGTTACGTCTGCTTGAGAGTCTCTTGCTAAAGCGTTGCTAGAAGATTCACCAATTTCAGAAGATTCAGATCCCGCAGTTTCAGCTTCAGCTTCCAGCGGATACCCCACAACCAAATCGCCACTAGCCGAAGCAGCAGAATCTGCCACACGCTTCCATGACTCATATACAGCCTTAGCCTTCGCGCACGCCAAAATCGAAACGCGTTGCTCAGCGCTCAACTCTTCAACGTTTGTTCCGCGCTCACTAGCCGCATCGCGCAAAGCCGCCGGCTCATCCACTTCACTCTCGTGAATCACAGGGATCACGCCGGCCGCCGCCAAAACCGCTCTACGCGCAGGCGACTTTGAAGCCAAAATCAACGTAACTGCCATACTTTACTCTTCCTTTTTATACCTTCGCACAGCCTATTCGCGAGTTATTTCTACGCCCGTAGAGTTAACAGGCACGTGCAAAACGCGCCAGCCATCGCGCGAAAGCCACGGCTTTGCAATTGCGTCGATTTTTTGAGCAGCACTCTTTTTATACTCGGCATCTCCTGCATAAAATACAGCAACGCACGATCCTGCTCCCGAAATTGCTGCCGCAAAACCATGCTCGCGCAACGCTTCAACCAGCTTCCATGAATCTTTCATAAGATTTGCACGATACGGTTGATGAAGAACATCTTGAGTCGCCGCAAAAAGTAACGCATTTCGCGAAATATTAGATTTTACTGTGCCTAATTCACTTTCAGAATCGCTATTTAACTCACCAAATGCAACCGGAAGAATTGCAGCGCGCGATACGTTAAATATTGCGTCACCATACGGTACTTTTGCTGGAAGCGCGCGCCTAGCAAGCTCTGTAGAAAGCTCAAAATTAGGAACGAATACCGACACAGAAATATCTTGCGAAACTTTGTATCGTACAGTATGAAAACCGGTAGAAAGCGGAGCTTCGCAATCTCCAGCCACGCGCACAGAACCTTTGCCTTCCCCAGCATCAAGCTTCCAGCTCATCGTCAAACCACCAAAAACCGCAGGAGCTACGTTATCTGGATGGCCTTCAATTGAAGCCGCAATCTCAAAAATTGCTTCGCGATTAAGCTCGCCTTCGTGCGCAAAAGTCCAAGCAGCAGCAACAGCAGCCACAATCGCCTCTGCGGAAGACCCCATACCGCGCGCTTGCGGAATCTGATTATGCGCTTCTAAAGTAAACCGTAAGTTTGGTAACCCAAAAATTTTGCAAGCTTTGCGAAAAGTTGATACAACTAAGTGCGTTTCATCTTTTGGAAGCGTATCCTCGCCTTCGCCGTGAATAATTACGCGCACGTTTCCAGCATAATCAAGCGAATCAAGCGAATTTTTAGACTGATTATCATCCAGAGTAAAAACTAAAGAATCCGCATAATCAAGCGCAATTCCTGCTGTATCGAAGCCAGATCCAAGATTTGCGCTGGTTGCTGGAACTCTAACTGACACGCTGTTGCATACTGGTTTCATTTCGCACCTTTTTCGTTAGAGCGTTTACTTAATAATTCGCAAAGCAAGCGGCTTATCCAACACAAAATCTAAATCTTGCAAATCCTTACAAATAGATTGCACAGTAGCTTTAGAACATTCGCGCACAAGAACGCGCATACTCCCAGGCCCACCAAGACCGCACTGTGGGCAATCCGACTCCCCTTCAGCCTGCGCGTATTGCGCTTCACAAGCCGAAGCCAAACGCTCAACCTTAACGCCATAATCTGCAAAAACATCCATAACTTCGCTGCACAAAGCCAAAGAAGTGTCTTCCATGTTGCAACGAATCACAAAATCAGCACAAGTCTGCTCGCTAGAAGCCGGCACATACTTGTTATACATTGGCACACCAAAGCCGGAGCATCCGCGCACAATATTTCTAGCTGCGCTAACAACATCTCCCACAACAGCGCTGGCAGTTGGAGCTCCGCCGGCACCTCGTCCGTAGAACATTAAGTCGTCTGCAGCCTGCGCTTTTACAAACACAGCATTAAAGCTGCCATGAACCGATGCCAAAGGATGTTCCGCACCAACAAGCGCCGGATACACACTAACGCTCACTCCTTCATCTGCACTTGACTCGCTGTCACAGCCGTCACAGCCGTCACCGCCATCACCGTGCCTCTCAACTGCCGCAAGCAGCTTAATCACACGATTTTCTGCGCTCGCCGCCGCAATATCTTCAGCGGCAATCGCGCTAATTCCCTCAACGGAAACATCGTCAATACTTACCGGCATTTGGAATGCAAGAGTTGCAAGAATAGCAGCCTTATTTGCAGCGTCGAATCCTTCAACATCTCCGGTTGGATCCGCTTCTGCGTAGCCTTTTTCTTGAGCTGCGCGCAAAGCCGAGTCAAAATCAAGTCCGCGCACTGTCATTTCGTCAAGAATATAGTTTGTAGTGCCGTTTACTATGCCAAAAATTTGCGTAATTTCGTCGCCAATAAGAGACTCTCGAAGCGGACGAAGAATAGGAATCGCGCCTGCCACTGCCGCCTCAAAATACAAGTCAACTCCGTGACTTTCTGCACACTCGTATAATTCCGGACCAAACTTTGCAAGCAGCGCTTTATTAGCTGTTACAACAGATTTTCCGTGACTCAGCGCGCTTTTTACAAAAGTATGCGCCGGCTCAAGTCCGCCAATAAGCTCGACTATAATATCAATGTCTTCGCGAGTACATAAAGAGGCGGTGTCTGTAGTTAGCAAATCGCGCTTAATCCAAGGCGCATCAACTTCTTCCGGGCGTAAGCATGCAACTGCTGCAAGCTCAATTTCAGCCCCAGTTCGCTTCTTAAGCTCATTGAACTGTTCAACTATTAGTCGCGCTGTTTGAGACCCAACAGTTCCAGCCCCGAGTAGTCCTACGCGAATAGTTTTAGTAGACTGATTGCTTTGCATGACTTTCGCCTCCTTCGTTGATTTATTTTATATTTTATTTTTATGCGATTATTTTTTACTCGCTTTTACACAAATAACATTAGCAAATTAAGAAGTATTGAAATAATCAAAAATGCTATTACTCCAACAGTTCCGTACAATGCTTTGTTGCCAGCTTTATTCGGAAGTTCTTGCGGAGCATTGAAGAATACAAGATACTTGCGGCGGCGAACTAGCAAAACCACGCCTACTATAAGCATGGCAATCATAAACATCCCATAAATTCCAGCTAGAATAAAACCGGTTGGCAGGCTAGTTAATTCCTGACGAGACATCTTTTCTACGTCAATCATATTTCCGCTTGCATCAACCAGCTGCTTTTCCAACCACATTGCAACTATGCTTCCTTGGAAATTCACAATCATATGAAGGAATATGCTGTAGCTCAACTTGGACGTGCGAATATAAATGTAACCAAAAACAAGTCCGAGTCCAAATGCGTAGAAGAATTGGAAAATGTTCATATGGAAAAGCGCGAAAGCAAGTGCAGAAAATACAATAGCTCGCTTTTCTCCGTACGCGCGCAAACGAGAAAGCAGCTGTTTTCTAAAAAGCCATTCTTCCACAATTGGCGCAAGAATTACCACGAATATGAAGGTTTCCCACATATTTCCCGCTGCAATAGTGTCTGATACGCGATTTTCTGCTTTGCCGCCGCTAAGAACTGTTGCTAGGAAAATGCCAACTATATTACCAATGTACATAATCGGTATGCACACAGCAAAGAATCCGCCAAATTGGCTAAATTTCATAGAGAATTGTTTGGTTTTTGCCGCAGGAACAGTGCGCATAATAAGCATTGCGATTGGTAAAGCGACTAAATACTGCGAAATATCCGACACAAGTAATGTGTTAAGAGAGTCACTTAGCATGCTCTTAGGCACAAACTGTGAAGAAAGAACTCCAAGAACATAGGCAACAGCAATCCAAACTACTAGGAATACGCATAAAGACATGCCAATAGTTCCTTGACGTTTGCGCGCTAACAAATAAGTGTCGTCGCGCCATGAATTTTGCAAATCTTGCATACTTATTCCTTTTTGTTTCTGCTTTTGTTTCTGCTTTACAGTTGATTAAATTATTTCAAAACGCCTTCAATAAGCTTTGTTATTAAATCGCTGTAGCTTATTCCGGTTGCTTCCCAAGCTTTTGGATACATGGAGATTGGCGTAAATCCAGGCATTGTGTTGATTTCGTTAAGAATTACGCGGCCATCTTTAGTTACAAAAGAATCCACGCGACTTAATCCCCGCCCATCTGCCGCTTTGAACGCTGCAAGCGCCGTTTTGCGAACGCGCTCTAAAGTTTCCGCTGGCAAGTTTGCTGGAACTTCAACGTGCGAAGCTGCGGAATCCATGTATTTGCTGTCAAAATCGTAGAACTGGTCTTCACCAGCCTCGCGCTTGTCTAGCACAACTTCTCCAGGCCAGCTTGCTTTCGGTTCTTCGCCGTCGCGAGCTGCAAGAACCGCGCACTCAATTTCTCGAGCGTCAATTCCCTGCTCTACCAATACTCGCCAATCGTGCTCTGAAGCCTCAAAAATAGCTTCTGCTAAAGCTTTAGCATCGCGCGATTCAACTTTTGTAACTCCAAAGCTAGATCCCGCACGGCTTGGCTTTACAAAAAGCGGATACTCGAGTTTTGCTGCTTCAACTTGCGCAAGAATTTCGTTTGCATATGAATCAAAGCGATTTTCCGCGTCGCTTGCAAACTTGCGCGCATCAAGTGCAATTCCAGGAGCAACATTAATTCCGGCAGCTTTAAACAGTTGCTTTGCATAGTATTTATCCATGCACGCAGCCGAAGCCAACACTCCGCAACCAACGTATGGAACTTGCATCATTTCTAGCAAGCCTTGCAAAGTGCCATCTTCACCGTTTGGACCGTGAAGAACTGGGAAAACTGCGTCAATATGACCCAAACTTGTAAGTGTGCCGTCATTTTCGCGGGCTAAAAATCCGTCTGCGCCTTTGGCAGGGTCTAGCACAACATCGCGCGTTCCAGCAGTTTTTGTTATTACCGGAAGCTCTCCTTCTTCCATGCGGAAGTTTCGCGGATCTTCGCCGCCAACAATCCACTCGCCCTGTTTTGTTATAGCAATGCGCACAATTTCGAATCGACTTTCGTCAACCGCACTTAAAACGCCAGCAGCCGATATACACGAAATCGAATGTTCGTCTGCTTTACCGCCGTACAAAAATGCCACACGCTTTTTTGCCATTATTTTCCCTTAGATTATTTTTGATTATTTTGTATTATTCTGGATTATTTTCAAAAACGCTTTGTTTTCACTCTTCGCAAACGTCGTCGTCGAAAAGCATTGCGAGCATTTCTTGGCAGGAGATTCCTTCTTCCAGCACGCGAGCCATTGCGCTTGCAAGAGGCGTTTCAACGCCCAAACGCTTGCCCATTGCCACAACTGCGCTTGTAGTTGGAACACCTTCTGCAACACCATTGCTTACAGCAGTTGCCTCTTCAACGCTCATACCTTTGCCAAGATTTGCGCCGAAAGTATAGTTGCGGCTTAGTGGAGATCCGCAAGTTGCAACTAGATCGCCAAAGCCTGCAAGACCTGCAAAAGTGCGAGAATCTGCGCCTTCCGCAACACCCAAAGCAGTCAACTCTGCAAGACCGCGCGTTTCAATCATAGCTGCAGTATTTTCGCCGTATCCTGCGCCTCGAGCCATGCCAACTGCGAGCGCAACCACGTTTTTAAGCGATCCGCACATTTCTACGCCGATTACGTCGGTTGATACGAATGCTTTAAAGTAGCTGTTTGAGCATGCTTTTGCAACTACTTCTGCCTGAGATTTTTCTGCACAAGCAACTACTGCTGCAGCAGGGTGGCGAGATGCAACTTCCTTGCTTAAGTTTGGTCCGGAAAGTGCAGCAAAACGGTTACGCGGCAAGTTCAATGCTTCGCACACGACTTCATCCATGCGCTTTCCTGTTGTGCGCTCAATGCCTTTCATAAGCGAAACAACAATCGCATTTTGCGGAATAAGCCCCACAAATTCTGCTAACGCAACGCGAGCAAACTGTGCCGCAATAGCCACAACTACAATATCCGCGTTCGCAACAGCTTCTGCGCGATCCCCAGTTGCAGTCATATTTTCTGGCAGTTTTTCCACACTTGGCAGGCGCACGCCGTTATGATGATGGTCGCGAATTCCTTCAACGATTTCCGGCTCTATTGCCCACATCGTCACTTGATTTCCTGCGTCCGCAAGCACTTGACCAAACGCAGTTCCCCAAGCACCAGCACCCAACACCGTAACGTTCATGTTTACGTCCTGCCTTTCGGTTTGAAGTTTCGTGGGCTGCGTTATAGTTTCGCACATTTCGCAAGCTAATTTGCAGCTCAATTTTGACTTATAATCACACTATTACTTAATATTACACACGCCGCTTTACGGGATTTTAAAAAGATACTTTATTTTATTCTTACGTATATTTTTTATTCTTCCGTAACGCGTTTCATCTGCCTGTAATCAAAGTATCCAGCAGGCGCTTTTTCGCCGCGAATCTCTTCCATAATTTGCGTCATACGCACTCGCACGCGACGAGCAAGCTCTTCAGCAGATTCCATTGGAGGCAATTCTCCCCAATTTTCGCTTCCCTGCAGCAAGTCGGAATAATCAAGCTGAGTATCGTAGCACATTACAACGTTTTTCTTCGGCCAAGGCCACCAGTGGTTAATGCTTGCAGCACCCCACACAACAGCGCAAAATAGCGGAATCTGATGCCCTAGTCTTCTAGAGGCTTCAAGCGCAATAATTCCAATGCCTGGCTTCATACTCATCGGCCATTTTTCAGGATCGCGCGTTAAAGTACCTTCTGGCCAAATGCTTAAAGGCCTTCCGTTTGTGAGGATTTTGATTGATTCTTCCTCAATTTCGCGCGCTTTTCCGCTTCTGCGCGGAACCGACTGCATGCCTACTAGCTGGAACCATTTGCCTAAGATTGGCCAGTGCGCAAGTTCTGCTTTTGCCATGTAGCGAGGTCTGCGTCCTTGGTGGAATAGCGCGGTCATTGGTATAAAAACGTCAAACATTGTAACGTGCGTGCAAGCGGTAATAAACACGCCTTCTTCTGGCACGTTTTCTAATCCCCACGCGCGTACTTTGCAGCGCGAACGCAATACGCGCGACGTTCCTTCGAGCAGTCTTTCGGCGGCTTTAGGATTTTGCGCGTCAATTTCTGCCTGATTTGGCTTACGTGCGCCGGTTGGGTAGTAATACGTTGGGTCAACTAAGTTGTGTACGCGAGCTAAGCGCTCTACTTGCTCATCGCTTAAGGGTTTTACGGCGCTTCTTGGCGAAGGTTTTCCTTTTGATACCATACGTCTATTGTGCCGCACGCTATAAACCTGTGCTAAACCTGCTTTCTTAGCCTTTTGTATTTACTAGCGCTTTTGAAATCAGCCCATGCTTAGGCGAGCAAACCCAAGCAAGCACAAAAAGCACCGTTGCAACTAGCACAATCGTGCCGCCTGTTGCAGTATCAAAGCTCCAAGAAATATACATGCCCACAATCGACGAAACGCAACCAATAACCGGTGCCAAAATCATCATTCTAGACAGCCTATCTGTAAGCAGTCGCGCAGTTGCGGCAGGAGTCACAAGCAGCGCAAGCACAAGCACGTTTCCAATAATTTGCACAGAAACAACCACGGCAATCGCCACCAAAACGTACAGCATTCCGTCTAGCCACGCAACTGGCAATCCCATTGCGCGCGAAGTTTCGCGATCCATCGACACGCAAACAAGTTCTTTGTGGAACATGCTTAAAAGCGTCAAAATAATCAGCCCTGTAACAGCTACCACAGCAATATCCGAGTCCGGAATGCCCGTAATAGAGCCAAAAAGGAAGGATTCCAAAGATCCGGCGTAGCCTGAAGCTTTTGAAATTATTACGATTCCAAGCGCGAAAGCAGATACGAAGAATACGCCAATAAACGAGTCTTCGCGAAGCCTGCGGTTTTGGCTAAAAATAGATACGATTAGTGCGGTTGCAACTCCTGCGAGCGCGCCGCCAAGAAGCAGATTTCCTTGCAATACGAAGGCGATTGCGAGTCCTGGAAATACGGAGTGCGCTACGGCGTCGCCAATAAACGCCATTCCGCGAAGCACCACATAGCAGCCCACTGCTCCGCAAATTACGCTAGAAAGGCAGGCTACAATAAGCGCTTTTAGAAGAAACCAAAGGTCCGGATTGCTTAAGTCTTGTATAAATTCGATTGGAGATAACATTTACTTTTCCACCTCTATTTTTTCCCGATTACTCGCTCAACTGCTTTAATAAGCGGATTTTCAGGCGCTACATGGAATGTTTGCACCCACTTTTCCGCGCTCAAATTTTGCGGCTCGTCGTCGCCAACAATAGTGCCATCAAAAAGCATGATTCTTGAGCATGAGTTGATTGAGCCGATTATGTCGTGAGAGCTCATAAGAATTGCTTCTCCGGACTTTGCTAAATCCAAGAACAGGCTCGTAAGTAGCTCTTGAGTTGGCATATCGAGTCCGGTAAAAGGTTCGTCAAGTAGAAGAAGTCTCGGCTCGCCGGCAAGTGCTCGCGCAACCAACACGCGCTGACGCTGGCCACCGGAAAGCTCACCAATTGTGCGGTCTCTAAAATCAGCCATTCCTGTGCGGTGAAGCGAGGCAAGCGCAATTTCGTAATCTTCTTTTTTTGCGCGACGAACGTAACCGATGTGACGAATCCTGCCCATCATAACAACGTCGAGCACAGAAAGCGGAAAATCCCAAGCAATATCGTGCCTTTGCGGCACGTAACCAACGTAAGATACGCGCGGATTTACACTGTCGCCTTCTGCGCTAGGAGCTTTAACTTCCAGCTTTCCGGAGTGAGGAATTAGCCCCATAATTGCGCGGAAAAGAGTCGTCTTTCCAGCACCGTTCGCGCCCAGCAATCCAACGAACTCGCCACTATTAATAGTAAAAGAAACGTCTTTTACAACAGCGCGATTTGCGTAGCTTACACTCAAGTTTTGCGCGTTAATAACAGTACTATTTTCGCTAATATTTTTATTCATAAGTCACATCCACTTCGCTATTACTTCGCTATTACTTCAAACATTTCGCTAAAGAATCTGCGTTCGCGCGCATCATATCTGCGTAAGTTCTAACTTTCGCGTCGAAAGCGTCACCATAAATTGGGCAAACTTTTACGTGCGCTTCAGAAGCCAATTCTTTAAGCACAGACGAGCGTGAGATCAAATTCGGTTCCAAAAATACTGCCGGAATTTCCAAGTCGCGCAAAATTTGCGAAAGCCTACGCCTATCTTGCACACTCGGCTCACTCGAAGGGTTGATTGTTACAAATCCTGCAATATTTACGCCGTAAGCTTTACCTAAGTATGCAAAAGCGTCGTGCGTTGTAACCAAGTTGCGACGCTCTTTTGGAATTGACGCAACTTTTTTGCGCATATACGCGTCTACGTCGAGAAGCTTGTTAATATATCGGTCCGCATTAGCGCGATATTTGCGAGCGTTTTTAGCGTCCACTTCGCACAAGCGATCCGCAATTGTGCGCACATACGCAATACCGTTTTTTACTGACTGCCACAAATGCGGGTCAATATCTCCGTGAACATGCTTTCCAAGAACCGCTTGCGGAAGCTGATACAACTTTTCGCGAGCAGCACCCAAAAAACGATACCCTTGCTCTGCCGGAATTTCCTTTAGCGCATTGGTAGGCACTTCTACTACTACATCGCGAGGCGCATAATACACGCGTTTTGGCGCAGCAGAGCGCTTTTCTTGCAAAGTATCCACTCGGTACATAAACCCGTGTGATGCCAAATCGTATGCTAAATCTGCATGACCTTGATTCAAAACCACGCGAGCTTTGCGCTTTTTTGCTACTTTCTGTGCGTTTACACCAACAGCAAAACGCATACTGGTATTACCTAAGCTTGCAACTCTTGCGCCTTGAGCATCTAAAATATCCGCATGCCAATCAAGCGTGTACTCTCCTGGCTTGCTAAAAGCCCAACTTAAGTGCGTGTGCGCATCCGCCGGCAAATCCACATGATCTTCGTCGTTAATTCCGTTCGCTGAATTTACGTAAGTTTCTACGCTTCCAAAAGTTCCTGTAAGGTAAGCAAATAATGCTCCAGGTCCTTTTACTTTTGTTGCAGTTAAGCGGATTCTGTCCGAACGCTTCATGTTGTATGCGTTTGGCTTTATTACAGTTGCACGTCCTTCTTTTGTTATAGTTGAAGGCGCGTTTGATTGTGAAGACTGAGAAACTTGAGAAGAATGTGAAGATTTAGAATTTTGCGATTCTTCAGAAGATTTCACAGTTGCCGATTTCACATTTGCAGCTTCTGTTCCAGCAGCCATACGCTCCGTAGCAAGACCTAGCCAAATAGTATCCAAAGACACGTCTTCAACCATTGGAATAATATCCGCCGCATGCTTCACGCTTTCTTCCGCAAGCTCAACATTCGGCACGCCTTTTCGCAAATTCGCATCCAAAGCGGTAATCACTCCGTGCTCTTCAAGCATCATGTAATTACTAAAAGCCAAATCTGCATACACAACGTCTCGAATTGAGCGCAAACGCTGCTCGTAAGAATGGGGATCTGCATTATCTGGCACTATTGAGCTTACATTTGCAGCGTCTCCTGCAACATTTGCCACCATATCTCGCAAAACGCCGGTAGTAGTAACCACATTAATGCGACCATCCATATGCCCTGCGCGCGTATTGCCGTTTGCGCTGCCACAAGCAGAAAGCGGCAAAATAAGCGCAACCACTGCAATTGCGTCAATCGCAGCAAAAAAAGTTTGCTTTACTTTTCTGGGCCAACGAATCACCCTTACACACTCCTACTACTTTTAATAGCGAAATAACCTTAATAGCGCAATAACCAATTCAAACTAATAAGTCCGCGCTTATAGAGGAACCAAATTCCGCCAGCAGTAACGGATAGAACAGTTAATACTCCGCCAATAATAAGCGAGTATGCGAGCACAGGATTCCTACTAAACAATCCTTTTGCACCTTTTGCACCTTTTGCACCTTTTGCTTCAGACTTCACAACATCATCATTATCATTCAACTTCTGTCGGTACAAACTTTTAGCAAGCCTCTTGTTACTAATTTTTGAAACAAGACCTTTATGCTTTTTAGCTTTTCTTGGCAATTGTTTTCCAGAGTGTGAATTATTTGATCCAAAACCACGACCACCAACAAAAGGACTTCCGCCACCAACGGCACCGTTTCCATGACCGCCATTATTTCCGCCAGGACGAGGCAAATTGGTAGTAGGTTTTACTGGATTCTGAGGTGTAGAAGGACCACCATTTTTGACTTTATCATCCTTTTTTCCAGGATTTCCACCGCCGACAGCAGAGCCCATTGGCGTTTCTTGTGGATCTACGCCAACAGCAACGTGAATATTTCGAGTTACTGTAGAATTTCCGTCGGAAGCCTGGAATTGCAATGTGTAATATCCCGGTTCGTCGAAATCCCAATTCGCATGAGCATGCGTATTTGCAGGTATCGTATAATCTGTTGCTCCTTGAGTGGAGAAAATCTCTTGATCTCCACCGCCCAAGCCGCCGAACATCCAAACGCGTACGTTTCCAGGACCTTCAACTCCTGTTAGGCTCAATTGAGTTGGCTTATGCGGATTCATAGACTGATTATTCCAACCCATCCATGGCACACCATCAATTTGTGTTTGCGGTATACGATAAACGCCCTTAGTTTTACCAGCCTCACCAACTGCGAATACAACTGTGTCTGGATCTCTAAATACGTGGCTTCCTGTCACATCTTCTTGCACAGCCATATCAACATTATTTGAATCGCCAGTATATACAGCAATATCAACGTGACCGTGGTCTATAACAAGCTTGTCGCCCTTGATGTCTTTGAACTTTGTTGCAGAAGATTGCTGATTTTGAGAATTTTGCTTTCCATCTTTAACGTTATGAATCCCACTAAAAAGACCACCGTTATTATTCCCAGCAAGTCCTTGTTGTTGCATTTTTGCTCCAGGCCATGGAGTCACATACACAGTGTTGTTGTTACCGTTAATGAAGAAAGATCCGTTACTTTGTTGCACATTAATGCTGTGATCCTCACTTTGAGAATCATCATCTGAATCTTCTTCGTCGTCTTCGCCATCTTCGTCACCGTCAAAAGATGCGCCATCATAATCAGCAAAATCGCCAGCTGTTACATCATGATTAGTTACATGGAACGTATAAGTCTGCTCAGAACTTTGCTCCTCGTCACCAACAGTAGCAGTAGCCTTCATTTTTAACTTGTACACACCAGGACGGTTAAAAGACCAATACATGTGCTCGTGTTTGCCACCAGTCTCAGTGATGTCAACATCTTTCGGCCAGTTTTCAGCAGAGCCGAGCATTTTCTCATAATCGTCACCGCTGCGAGTGTACATAAAAACTTCGCCATTGTGAGGTGCTTCGATACCAGTTAATGACAGTTTGACTGTTGGATTAACTTTTGTAGAACCAGCTCCCTTATATAACGGTCTAGTATCTAAACCAGGCCACAAAGCGCCAGTATCCCCGGCTCCAGATTGATCAAAGAACCAAACCACACCTTCGCGAGTTGTTGCGTAGATTTCTTTTATTACCGAATTGTTCTCATCTTTGGAAAGCTGCATGATGTTTTTAGAACCGACTTCAAAAATAAGTCGATTCGTATCATACCGAGTGTCATTATAATCTTCACTTTCAAACGCATCGCCCAAGGTACCTAATACCATGCGATTATTCTTAGTATCAAAGAAAGTTGCAAAAACGTCAGTATGACCTTTATACGCGTGGCACATTGTAGCTTTACTATCAGCCGCAGGTTGCGAATCAGTTTTATCTAAGCGAGCGGCTGCACACGCTTCAAAATTAGCTTTCTTTATTTCGGCAAAATCTTTAGAAGATTTCTTTCCATTTGCAACAGTTGCGTCACTACCATTGCCAGCAGCAAAAGCTGCAGGCGTTCCCATCATCATGCCACACAAGCACACGCCCACCAACAAAGCGCGAGATAATTTCTTTATACTATTACGAAACATTTTCGTCACACCATTATTTCCACTGAGTACCATCAGATTGCATATTGTCTGATTGAGAATATTGAGAATATTGAGAATTATTAATTGGTGACATTACTGTCGTTTCTTGATCACTCACTAGATTTGACAAGGTATTGTCACCATTTGCATTATTCACAGAATTTGCATTATTTGCGTACTGTTGATTAGCTTGTGCAGAAACTTGCTTAGCAAGCGCAAGATTTCGTGCTTTCTTGCTTTTAACTACAGCTATTAGTACAAAAATCACAATAATTATGGCGATAATAGCCACGAAAATACCTACGATTTGAAGAACTAAAGCTGTATCGTCACTTTTTTCAGATACTTTGTGAGAATGCTTATGCTTGTTGTGAAGGAGTTCGTGATGATGATTAGCTTCATCTTTTTCGGATTCATCGTTATCTTCTTCATCTTGACCCTCTTCGTCGCCCTCGTTGCCACTTGCTCCAGCAGCACCCGCACCTAAAGCAGCATTAGGATCGGTATTATCTCCAACCGCAAAATTAAGAACACGCGTATCACTTACTGCGCGTCCATTCTTCAATTTTCCAGAAAAAGTAAGCTTCACATGATAAATTCCAGGCTTAGAAAACACCCAATTCACGTGAGTATGAGCGTTAGTTTCAATCCAGCTGTTTTGCGGATAACCTTTAGTACTATCCCAAAGTTGCTGCGGATTATTATTGCCATTTTCTAAGTAAACGTGCAATTTTCCAGGGCCGCTTACTCCTTCAAGCGAAAGGTTAGCTCCGCGATCAAGCTCGTTTAACACTCCACCTTCCTGAGTATTCCATCCAAGCCATGGAACATCAGGATTCTGAGTTTGTGGAATTACGTAAAGCTTGGTTCCAGGCTTTTCGCCAATAAAACTGTAGGCAGCATCATCAGGCATAGGAATTATTGAATTGCCACCTAATTTAAATACCACATTTTCTGGGTCTCGCCACACTGGTTCGTCACCAGTATCATCGCGAATCTTCAATTTCCATTTGCCGTCGATTAGCGTTGGTCCAAAATCAGCATGACCTGCTTGAATCATAACTGGCTGATTGCCTTCATTAGCATAAGCAGTTTCCTGCATTGGATTTGGTGCACATAAAGATGCAACCAAAGTTACTAAAGAAAATATGAGCGCAAGCAACGCAGTAGCATATACATGCTTT
Organism: Gardnerella sp. Marseille-Q9691; assembly: GCF_046507715.1. Classification (NCBI taxonomy): domain Bacteria; kingdom Bacillati; phylum Actinomycetota; class Actinomycetes; order Bifidobacteriales; family Bifidobacteriaceae; genus Gardnerella; species Gardnerella sp. Marseille-Q9691. Next base: position 903,369 of record NZ_JBKFXI010000001.1, read on the forward strand.
CGTTTTACTTGCAATGTTTCATTTTGTTTGTAATTCATTATTTAAACTTTCTAGTAATAATACGAATACCATTTACAACAATTTCAATCTAGGACGTACCAATGCGCCACATGCACCAGTTATTGCACATAAGCCGACGCTCGCACCTGAAGCTGCAACCGCAACCCACTTAGTCGAGGAACCATCACCTTTTGTATCATCTGAATCATCTTCATACGCTTCATCAGATTCTTCGTTGTATTGCCTTGCAACTTGCAAAGCATGACGTTCAGTATTCTTAACAAAATCAGAGTTATTGACAGAACTATTTTTAGACTTATTGCCAGAATTATTATCTGTTCTTACGAAATTACGAACAGTTTGCCCACTTTTCTTAGAGCTCTTGTTTTTAGCGTGAGTTCCACCAGAAGTTCGTCGCGATGAATTATGTAACGATGTTCCGCTTGAATTTTCTGTTCTTATAAAAGAGCTAGAACCAGAACTAGAACTAGAACTAGAACCATTTTGCGCATTATTGTTAGAATTATTCTTAGGATTATTCTTACTATTAGTGAGGTTAATCTTATTGTGATTATTCTTTGTGCGCTTTAATTTTTTGTTGGATTTCTTAAAGAAATTAGATTCGAATTGGAATCCACCATTAGAACTAGATCCAAATAGTCCCGAATTTGCAGTGCCGCCGAATACACCTTTCAAAAAGTTCTTTCCACCAACAAAATGCTTAGTCTTATTTTTGCGCTTATTATGGCGCTTCTCATGGCGCTTTTTTCCATGAGGATTCTCATCATCTTCAGAATCAGAACCGTTTTGATCATCATTGCCATCATTGTTATGAGAGTGAGGAACGCCCTTCATCTCAATAACATAATCGCAAAACTCATCAAATTTGCTATTTCTGTAAAGCTCACCGTTCTTTAAAACTAAGGAAGGACGAATAGTTGCACCTTGCATTGATGCATCAAGCTTTAAGTCCAACTTGCTGCTAACAGCACCAGGGATGCGCTTAAAATCGTTTTCCCCTTCCTTTTTAATCAACCAAACATAGTCTTTAACAATGGAAGTTACAGGATTAGTAGGGTCATCGATTGGCTCTCCAGTAGTAGCATCAGTTGCAACGTGAGGGTTAAGCAATACTGTTTTCGCGTGTAAAGTATCCCCTGGTTTGAAACGCTTATAAGGAGCAATTGCTTTTACTACAGGATGTCCGTCAGCACCGTGATCTTCAACGGCGATGGTTGCAGACGCAGTATCTTTACCAATTTGCGTTTCGCCTTCAGTTGCGTGAGCATACACTTTCATCTTGTTCATTGCAGGCTCAGCTGGAAGCTGCAATCTCTCAGCAAAAAGAGTGGTTCCATACGCGTCAGGACCCTCGTCAGCGCGCACATATCTCCACTCAATACGAGCACCCTTTGGTTTGTTAACTACTTTTAAATCTAAACCGCCATAACCCTCGTATGAATGATAATGCGGATGTTCTCCAGAATCGCGAATATTGCCGATGCGCATATCGCCGCCATCGTCTTTATCCGTGTCTTTATGTTCTTTGGAAGCTTCGTGCGCTTCTTCATCATCGTCAGGATTAATAAAATCACCACGACGGTGCAAATCAAGCGTTTCCGAAAGGACAGAAGCAGGTACTTTCCCTGAATATGTGTCTTCTACTTCAAAAGTGTATTCTGCAGGCTCGGTTGTGATCTGCTTCTTAGTGTTTTTATTTGTAATAGTTGCTGCTACTTTTAGCTTGTAAACTCCAGGCTGCGTAAATCCCCAGTTTGCATGCATGTGACCAGAGCTATGTTGGTGAATTACGCCAGGTAACATAAATCGGCTGCCATCAGTATCAGGTTCGTCGTCTAAATCATTCTCTTCAAATGATACTTTCTTCGTATTTTTACCAATGCCACCGGTAGTCCAAAGCAGAATGCGACCGTTCATTGGTCCAGTAACTTGCTGGATTGCAATATCTGCTGTTGCGTCATCTGCGTGAGATGCACCAACTAAAGTTGCAGCATAACTTGTGTCCCAACCCGGGAAGAGAGGATTTCCTTTTTGCTTTCCGGAACTATCGAGATAGTAGTATTCAGTAGCGAGAGAAGGAAGTTGCGATTTTGTAGTGTACGTGCTTTTTGCTACGCGTAAAGTAGTGTTTTCAGGCTTTAAGAAAGTGGCACCGTCTTTTTCGACAGCCATAATGAATTTACCGTTGTATTGAATTGGGTAAAATACGTCTGTATGACCGTGACTCAGCACTTCCTTTTTTGCAGGATCGTATTTTTCTCCAGGATTACTATTTTCTAATGCAACTGCCGGTAAAGCTGCACTAAATCCTGATGCAAGCACAGCAAACGCAAGTATTGCAACACTTGCCATTGCAAAAGCACGTTTCACAATATTCCTAATGACCTGAGTCATAATTATTATTTCGCTCTCTACACTTCATCTTCTTACCGTTATATGCGCTCTTCTTTTCGCAAATAGTTATGGAAGATTTTAACAACGTCTACTAATAATAATAATGATTCTCATTAAAAGCAAGTCGACACTCCGAATAAACAAAAACGCTGGCGCATCAAGCAACCAGCGTTATTAGATAATCTTTTTTAAGCAGATTTAGTAACTTATTTAAACAACTTTAGTAAGTTTAACTTTAGTAAGTAACTTTAGTAAGTTAGCCTTCTACGATATCCGCATTAAGGCAAGTCTTAAAGTGACGAAGCGCCCACTCATGCCCTGCAGGATCAAAACTTGCTACAGCATCCTTATGAACCACAATCTTAAATCCAAGATTATACGCATCAACAGCAGTGTGAAGCACACAAATATCCGTGCAAACTCCCACCAAATGCAACTCCTCAATGTGGCGTTCGCGAAGCTTAATCAGCAAATCCGTGCCATTAAACGAAGAGTAGCGAGTCTTGTGAATGTAATACACGTTGCTTTTATCTTTATTCGCTTCGTAAAAATCGCCAAGCGTGCCATATAACTTCTGACCGTGAGTTCCGGCTATATTGTGAGGTGGGAAAAGCTTAGTTTCAGGATGATACGGGTCATTCAAATGATGCGTATCAATCGCAAAAACAACGAACTCACCAGCGTCAAGAAACTCTTGCGAAATCTCAGTAATACGCTTCTCGAGCTTTTGAGCAGGCTCACCTACAGTAAGAGAACCATCACTTGCCACAAAATCATTCGTATAATCAATGTTAATAAGGGCTTTATTCATACCTACTCCTTGTATGAAATTTGCAGAATAATCGCTAATAGCATAATCTCAAATAGCACACGCTTTAGTGACAATATTCCGCATTATTAATTGCTTAATTTTATTTCAATTGATAGCCCAATTATCAACTCAATTGCTGGCCCAATTGTAATCGACGCAATACTTAATACTCAAAGCTCACTGGAATAAGCTCACGGAAATCTTAACGATAGCTTACGTAAAGCTTTCCTAAAGCTTACCAACAGCATACCGAAAGCTCACGCTTCTGCGCCGACTACAATTATTTAATCACCACCATGCGGCAAATGCGATATTCCGCGGATTCTTATGACTGTTTCCAACAACAAATGCCGTCAGTTTTCATCACGTTTGGAGGGTTAACCCTCGCTCTACGCTCCAATTGCGAGAGGGCGCTCCCGCGTTTGGAGGGTTTAGCGCCAGTATTCGCTCCATTTGCGAGACTACTCTCTCACGTTTGTAGATTTAACTTTTGTTTTTGCTCCATTTACGAGACAGTGTTATCGCGTTTGGAGGATTACAGATAACAGTAGTGTGGGAATAATAAAAAAGCGGGGAACAATCAAGTTCCCCGCTAGAAAGAATAATGCGGCAGCGTGCTAGTCTCCCACACCCTATCGAGTGCAGTACCCTCGCCGTGTCAGGCCTTAGCTTCCGGGTTCGGAATGG
>NZ_JBKFXI010000002.1:0-431447 GCF_046507715.1 Gardnerella sp. Marseille-Q9691
AAGACTTAAGAAAATTACGAATATCAATACGCTGCTCAGGATCTAAACCAACAGTAGGCTCATCAAGTATTAGTACTGCAGGCTGACTAGCAATCACACAAGCAATACCAGCACGCTGACGCTGACCACCTGATATTTTAGCAACGATGCGATGCGCTTGTTTTTCCAAGCCAACCTGTTTGAGAGCATTCCAAGCAGCTTGATACGCGGCACTCCACGATAAACCTCGCGCCCATGCGGCATATTGAACATTTTTTAACACACTTGATGCATTCATAAGTTCAAATGATTGTGGCAAATAACCAATATTTGACCGAGCTTTAGCCCTTTCCGCACGATCAGTTACGTCAAAGCCATGAACAAAAAGTTTTCCACTAGAGGGAGCATAAATAGTCGCTATAACGTTAAGCAGAGTAGTTTTCCCAGCACCATTTGGCCCCAAAAGACCACATATGCCAAAAGATAAATCTATAGAAAGATTATGCAAAATTTGTTTTTTCCCATACGAAAAATTCACATTAACAAGTTGCACATCTGAGCACGTATATGATTCTTGCATATCTCACCACTTAATAACTAGACTACTTACCTACAACTTCGTATATTTTCTCTGTCTATTCCAACTACAGAACCACTCATCTGAGCATAAGCTGACATTGGCATAGCATAAACGATAGTAGAACGCGCAACTATTGCAAATCCTTCCTTTGCGAACATATTCGTATCTCCATTTTCAATCTGCTTAATAACGTATTCAGCCCTGAATACGTTATGCTTATTATATAATAACAATCTTGCTATATCAAGCTTAATTTTGGGAGTACTAGCTTTTCTTAATTATCCTTATGTCGGCAGTTATGACGTAGCATGCGTAGTACTTTGCATCATTTCATTACTTGGCGTAAAGGTCTTAATTTATTTTTCAAATAAAAAAGAATGTAATTTGCACAAATCTTTTTGTTTTCAATTATTCAGATATAAAAATAGCGTGCTGTCTACTGGAAAATAATCCAATAAACAGCACGCTTTGTTTTATTTGACTACATTATTTGACTACATTAAATAATGCATATTTACGCAATCTTGAGAGTTACATGGTCGTCGCTCCCTGCACAATCCGCAACTACGCGAGCACCATCATGCACCTTTCCAGAAAGCAGCAATCGAGCAAGCTGGTCGCCAATTTCTGTCTGAACCAATCTACGCAACGGACGAGCACCATAAACTGGATCATAGCCATGCTCCGCAAGCCAAGCGCGAGCAGAGTCACTCACATCCAAGCTAATGCGTCTTGTGCTAAGGTTGTAACTTTTATTCCATATCTACCCACTTCCACTAAACCTCTAAAACACATTTCAGTTAAGTCAAATCGCTGCAACCTTTATTGCAACTCTCGTTGCAATTTCAAGCTTTTTGACGATACTTTCGAGTTCTAACGAGCTTTCACTTTCATATATCTGATACGTATAACAGATTTTCCTATAACTTTATTCCTAAAACTTGAGTGTACTAGACTCAAGTTTTGAAATCAAGATTAAGGGCTATTTCCTAAAATCAATCACATGTTGCATATTTAAGGTGAAATTGCAATGTTTTACGAATATTTTATAGACTGACTTCTGCAAATAATATACAATATAAATATGTCGTCGGCGACATATTACAGGTAAAATTATCCACAATAACAATGAGGCTATTATGAATAAGAAACTTTTCAAAACAATTACAATTGCAGCTGTTTTATGCGTACTATGGCCTACATCTTCCGCTTTTGCCAAAGAATCATATGATGATAAATTATCAGATTTTGCAAATGCGTTACCCTATTACGTAAATAAAGAAAAGCTAGATAAAAGCATGCAAGAAATAGCTCAATATCATCATTGGAGCAAAGAAAAAGCACTCGATGCAGAAATGGAATTATTGCAAAATCCAAATATCAATAAATACCAACAAGATAAATCTTCCAGCCAAGCAACTATAGCGCTACCAAACGCTCAACATCGTGGTGATTTTTATTTCACTCCTGCAGGACTACATGGTCACACAGGCATTTACTCGCAAAAAAATAAAATTGTTGAGGCAGTAGGACCAGGAGAAGTAGCTAGAGAAAAACTAGCTTCCGAGACTCTTGTAGCTCCAGGAGCAATAATACGTTCTGTTAATACATCTAATGCCAATAGAGCAAAAGCTGCAGATCGAGCTCGAACTTATATCGGTCGTGGATACAATAGTGCTTTCTTCCAACCGCATAAAAACGACTGGGGAGGACTACATTGCGCGCAATTAGTCTGGGCTTCTTATAAATATGGCGCCGGAATAGACATTGACGATGGCAACGATGAACTCGTCTGGCCTTGGGATCTTGAAAAAACAACAAAAGCCACAACATACAGAAAGCTTTGATGACAAGATGAAACAATTAAGCAAGAAGATAATTATTGTTTTACTATGCTTTTCTGCCGCCGTCATCGCATCAGCTATATTGTTTCTACTGTTTTGGCAGCAGATGCCTACACAAATTAGTTATAAACAAGCAAATCTTTCACATGCCGTTGGCGCTGTGGCAATAAGCGACATGACTGCCGGCAAAGAGAAGAAGCGAGATGGATTCATCGTATTACTCAACAACGATGGAACTTCTCAAACTATTACCACTTCTGCCATTGAATCTCCTAACATATTATGGAACACTGATGGTTTGTATTTCGTAGACGCTAAATTTGACTATTTCCTTGCCCAAAAAAGTAACATGCGTATTGCAATTAAACATCACAAAAAATTACCTGCTGCACAAGCTGGAATTTTTGAAAATAATCAGCACGAAGTTATTAGTGTTCTTGACCACGGTTTTACTCGCACTAGGAAAAATCAACTCGAATTCAATAGTATTACCCTTGGCAAACCGCGAAATACAGATATTATGCAATCACGTATATATGATGTATCGAGCGCTTGCGAGAGTGGCACGTACACCATTAGCCCCAGCGACAATGGAACTAATAGTTTTAATGGAACAAATGGATTCGTAATAAAAAAACTCCAAGATTCAATACCCGTAAAACATATACTCAAAGATTCTGAAACGACGGTACATAGTTTTTCTACGATAGGAAACGATACAGCTCCTTGCATTCGCAACACCATCATTTCGATTGGAGACACAACGGAATATAAAAAAGACGATCCTGAATTCACTTTCACCACGTACGGTATTAATCGGTGGAATACGCAATCAGGAAAATTCGATTTTATACCGCTAACCTTGCAAAATAAGCGCATAGCCTATGACTATGGGGAAAAACACGATTTTGAAAATATCTCATATGGGAATAGGACAATGCTCAATGATCGCGAGCTCTTAGCACTCGACCAAGGCACAGGCGTGCTGTATAAAATTAATACAATTACTGGGAAAACGCAAATTACATTTACCATCCCAATAAATACTTCAAGCAAGTTCAATCCAAAAAGATATTGGATGCAAACCACTAAAAATGCTATAGCAATTTTAGATAACGCAAATGGAGAAAAGACACCACAATCTACATTGTATTTTCTTAACAAAAAGAATTTTAAACTACAACAAACCGTGCATTTTGATAACACAACAAGTAATCTTCTTGCTGGGAAAGTAGATGGATGTCATTTCAGCGATTTTGCAATTAATCCACAAATGTAGACGATTTGCCAAATTACAGTTTGACGAACTGAAAAATTGAATACTAAATTTGTAAGACGATAGAAAAAAGAAAAAATCTATCGTCTTTTTTCTTGCCTAATTTCCCTATGTTTTGCGATCAATAAATAGAGAAAACTCACTAATTAGCGAACTAGTATTTCATCATACTGTGCATTAATCGTGCTTAATTAACATTTCCTAACTTCTAGCTGGGTGCAAAGTGGGTGCACCTTTTAACGTTAACATCCTGTGCACTCGACCCCAGAGCGTTGATATGTTTCCTTATACAGCAAAATCACGCTCAAAAACCGCGCAAACCCAGCTTAAAGCCGCTTCGCATTAAACCTTTTAACGATAACCCTCGCGAACCCCTGTTACACAAGGGCAAATTTGCACCCACCTAATCAGCCTTTGACATCAATACGACAGTCTCGACGTGATGGGTGTTGGGATATATATCGAACGCACGCAAAGACTGAACGCTGTAGCCAAGCTCCCTAAACGTGCCAACATCGCGAGCAAGACTGGTTGGATCGCAAGCAACATACACAACGCTTCTTGCTCCAGACTTCGCAATCTGCTTACAAACTTGAGCTTTAGCACCAGCACGCGGAGGATCTAGCACAACAACATCAGGATGCGCAAATCTACGCACAATCTTAGACGACTTACTCGCCTTAAACACCTGCGATTCAAGCGTTTGCGCAACATCGCCTTGCAAAGCTTCAACAACATCCCTGCTAAGACCCGCGCGCCCAATATTTCGCCTTGCATTCTTTACAGCAATCGGCGCACCCTCAATGCTAAGCACGCGAGCTGGTGCTGCAGAACCAATGGAATCTGCAGCGCCAGAAGAATCTCCGCCAACATTAGCCAAAGTCGCAAGCGGAATCGTAAACAAACCCGAACCAGAATACAAATCCCACAAAACCGTATTCTTAGTGCGCCCACCAAGCGCAGAACGAACTAATCCCAAAACATAGTTCACCAAATGCTCTGGAGCTGCGCGATGAATCTGCCAAAAACCACGCGCGTCAACATCGTAATCAAAAGTACGCATACGCGATGAATCACCATCAACCACAACTCGCACGCGCTCTCGCAGCAAAGCCGAGCCTGCAACCAACTCATCATTTACTATAAGCGCATAATTTTCGCCAATCGCACTAAGGAGCGCAGACTTATCATTAAAGTCTAAACCCTCAACCCTAGGCTCTGGAACAGCAAGACGAATTTGCGAATTTGGCTCAAATTCTCGATTCCACAAATCTAAAGAATCTGCAACTGCTAAAACCGCGCGCGACGCAAGTGGCATAGTATCAATCGCAATGCGATCATGCGACTCGCGCTTTCGCATAGACAATCGCCCTTCATCATCCGCAACCAACTCCATGCGCGTACGCCAATTAAATCCGTTAAGCTCCTCATCCCCCGGAATGCGCTCAACGCTAACATCGCTTTCCGAAACATCCATGTGCGCTAAACGCTGGAATTGATTAGCAATCACGGCTGCCTTCCAACGAATCTGACCAGGCAAAGAAACGTGAATTAAATCCGCTCCTCCAACTCCGCCGCCCTGTGCTAAAGGACCCGCGAGCTTCCATTGCGGCTCCACACGATACGCGCTAGGCTCCAAAACTTCCACAACTTCGCCAGTAAAAAAGTGCGCTTTTGCACGCATCGGCTCATCCATGCGCACGACGACCAGCTCTCCAGGCAGCGCAAATCGCACGAATACAACGCGTCCGTCAAGATGACCTACGCATCTTCCTTGATCCGCATATCGCTCGATTCGCATCGTCACTTGCATAAACTACCCCCTAGTTTTGCATTTTGTTAAGCTGATTTTCTAACGCTGATTTTGTTAAGCTGATTTTACTTCACTTGAATTTACATCGTTCTGATCTTCGTCAACCTGCTTTTCTTCGCTCTGTTTTTCTTCGCGATTTTTATGATGCAATCTCATAAACGGCGTTGCAATAATCAAGTAAGAAACCCAAATTGCGAGCGCCCAAAACGGCAATCCCATAATCAAACGCACCGTGCCAAGCCACACAACGTGATTCGTCAAATATAATGGCACTTGCAAAACGAGTCTCAGCGCAAAAACGCCAATCCACAATCCAGTAACATACATATACGCACGCTTAAGTGGCTTATAATCAAGCCATTCGTGCAGCCACGCGCCAAAGTTTTCCGTAGGCATTTTGCGAATTGACTCAATCACAAGACCTAAAGCAGGCACGCGAACGATCAGCGAAATCGCAAGAAGTACACCGTACACAGCGTTTGTAATAAAACCCATCATATAGTAGTCGCGCGCTTGATGACTCGTCCACACCCAAATAAGGCAAATTGCAATGGAAACAAGTCCACTAATTGCTCCCATAAGAGATTGCCTCTGAATAAGACGGACCACAACTTGCAAAACAGCAATCACAGCTGCCACAATAACTGTTGTTTGCACATTTCGTGTTACAACAAAGCAAATAACAAACAGCAAGCCCGGCAGCATGGATTCGATTACGCCTCGAACGCCACCTATGGAATCAATTACAGAAAAGTTTCTTCCATCAGAACCTATAGAGGCAAGGGAAGCAAGCCCAGAACTTTTTTTACCACAAGTGTTATTTTTCAAGACGATATCCTTATGCTACTTAACTTACTTCTATCTAACCTCAGAAAACATTGGTCCGCGAGAAAGCGTAGTTTTTACATCAACTTGCTGATCGTATCCTAAAGGCTTATCTTCTTTTTTTAAAGCGTCATCAGCATTTTCTTCAGATGAACTATTACTTTCATCATTATTTTCTTCTAATCTATGCGCTGATTCTTTTTCTTCACGAGTTAATGGCTCATGCATAGGAATAAGATCGCGAGGCGCTAATGGTTCTTCACCGCGATTTACAACAATCCCCTTAAACCATTCGTCTAATTGCTTAGTTTCATTATTATTTTCTGCCAACTCTGTTGCTGCAGGCCCAGAAAATACTCCACGAAGCATCCAGCGAGGACCATCAACTCCAACGATACGAGTTGTAATACTCTTTTCTCCAACTTTTACAGGCAGCAAAAGTTCAGTTCCAAATTCGCCTTGTGCTGTGCAAGCTTGGCTATTTCCGTCAAGTAAGTCTTTGCATACTTCATTCCAAATACCAGTAGATTTCGGAGCAGCAAAAGCTTCAACTTCAACACTTGACGATCCGTAAGTTACTGTTGCACCAATTACTTGATCATTTTCACGCTGCTTTTTTACGCGTAATTCTATACCTTGGAAATATGGAATATAAATTGAGCCAAAGTCAAGATAATCACTGAAATCAGGAGCATCTTCATCGTTGAAATCCCATGGACCAGTTTTTAACTTTACAACTTCATCTATATCTTTTGAAGATTCTACTTCTTTATTTCGGCCAAATAACCAGCCCATTATTCCTCATTTCTTAAAACAACAAGCACAACAATAAGCATAATGCTAATCGTCGTAAATTGCTCAACTTCACCAGATTATCACAAACAAAGCACTGAAAATATGCATATGAGCAAATGCTATTACTTTATTTATTTCAGTTAATGTGATTAATAATCACACACCGTATTTTATGGTTAAAGGCGCGTGATCCGACCATCTTGCCTCATAACTTTCAGCCCGATCAATCACAAAGCCACAAGCGCTTTCTGCAATTTCTGGCGTTGCAAACTGATAGTCTAATCTCCAACCAACGTTATTGTCGAAAGCTTTGCCGCGCTGACTCCACCAAGTGTATGGTCCTTGAATATCTCCCGCAAGCATGCGCATAACGTCCACAAATTCATACTCGTTAATCCAGCGGTCAATATACGCGCGTTCCTCCGGCAAAAATCCTGCACTTTTTTCATTTGCTTTAGCGTTTTTAATATCTAACGGCGTATGCGCAATATTAAAATCACCGCACAAAATCGCTTGATTTCCGCCACTTGCAGCAATATCTCTAAGCTCACCCAAGCGAATAAGCATTGTGTCTAAGAAGCGGAATTTTTGCTGCATTTTTTGCGGATCATCCACGTTTCCAGCGTGAACATACACTGAAGCAATAGTAATTTCATACCCCTCAGGGGTACGAACGTCAGTTTCAACCCATCGCCCAGAATCAACATCATCACTTAAGCCGGGCAAACCGTAGCGTTTTTCAATTACAGGAAGTGATGTTACTAGCGCTACCCCAGCTCGACCTTTTATGCGGCAAACTTCGTTTGCATAAGTAAAATTATCGTTTTCTACAGGATTTGCGATATTTTCAGACGCGCGATATCCCATTTCAATTTTTGTCATAATTGGGTCGATTGCATCCTGCGGAGCGCGCACTTCTTGCATGCACCACACGTCAGGAGTGTGAGAATCGGACCAGTCAAGCATCCCCTTACGCTCTGCCGCACGAATACCATTTAAGTTTGAAGTAGTAATTGTGATCATAAATCTAACTCTAATATGCGCGTTACACAAATATGCACGCTACGTAAAACAAAAAAATAAGGTGCAGAAATTTATAAACCTAGTTATTAACCAAGTTATAAACTCTGCACCTTTTATTATTAGCTTGTATTATTTAATTAATCTAAGCCAAGCTCCAAGTTTCCACCAGGAATTGCGTCGAGAAGATCACGAGTATATTCCTTTTGAGGATGATCAAACACTTCGTCGGTTGTAGCGTGCTCAACAAGCTTGCCGTGCTGCATAACAACAACCTCGTCCGCAATCTGACGAACCACTGCCAAATCGTGAGTGATGAACAAGTAGCTTAATCCACGTTCTGCCTGCAAATCGTTAAGCAAGTGCAAAACCTGATCTTGCACAAGCACATCCAAAGCAGAAACAGCTTCGTCGCAAACAATAACGTCCGGATCCAATGCCATTGCGCGCGCGATTGCAATGCGCTGACGCTGACCACCAGAAAGCTCGTTCGGAAAGCGAGTCATAACAGAAGCAGGCATACGAACCATGTCCAAAAGTTCACGCACACGATTCTGGCGGCTCTTTTTATCACCAATCTTATGAATTCGCAAAGGCTCTTCAATAGAACGATAAATCGAATACATTGGGTCAAGCGAACCATAAGGATTCTGGAACACTGGCTGAACATGACGGCGGAAATCAAGCAATTCCGCGCCCTTTAATTCAGCAATATTCTTGCCTTCGTAAGTAACAGTTCCGCTTGTTGGCTTAAGAAGTCGCAAAACCATGTTTGCAACAGTAGACTTACCAGAACCAGATTCACCCACAATTGCCAACGTTGTTCCGCGTTTAATAGAGAACGAAACATCATCAACAGCTTTGAAAAGCTCCTTCTTGCGAGGAAGCTTAAACTCTCGGGTTAAGTGATCGACTGTAATAATATGCTCACTCTTTTCAAGAGTTTGCTCACCTACTACGTGATGCTCAAGCAAATTATCCGCGTTACCACCATGCTCCTTAACGGAAATGATTCGTTGAGAAGCAAGACTTGGAGCGGCAGCAACAAGTCGCTTAGTATAAGGATGCTGTGGATGCTGCAAAACGTCCAAAGATGGACCAGATTCAACAACACGACCCTTATACATAACAACAACGTGCTGTGCGCGAGCTGCAGCCAAACCTAAATCGTGAGTAATGAACAGAACGGAAGTTCCGAGCGAATCAGTAAGCGTATGCAAATGGTCAAGAATGCGCTTTTGCACGGTAACGTCGAGTGCGGAAGTTGGCTCATCTGCAATCAGCAAATCTGGACGGCAAGCCAAGCCAATGGCAATTAACGCACGCTGACGCATGCCACCAGAAAACTCGTGCGGGAACTGACGTGCTCGAGTTGCAGCATCAGGCAAACCAGCCTCATCAAGTAAACCTGCAATACGGTCGTCAACATTAGCGCCAACAACATACTTTTTGGCAATTTCCCAAGCTTTGTCGTCGTTCACACCGTACTTGATTAAATCGTCTGCAACGCGCCAACGAGTTTCAGAACCTGGAACCCACTCTTTTTTGTAGTAGCCCATGGCTTCATTCATCTTGAATTCATCAAGTCCGATTTCTACCAAAGACTTGCGTGCAACTTCCATCAATTCTGGTAATTCTTTAGAACCAAGGAATGTTTCGTCCTCATTGCTTTTAACTTCTACAGCATCACCTGCAAGAGCTTCCGCAAGAGCAGAACGCTTCTCATGGCTTACGTCAACACCATTTGCAAGAAGAGCTTCCTTAACCTGTGTACCAATACGCCAAACAGGGTTCAAGTTACTCATAGGATCCTGAGGTACCAAGCCCATTGCAGTGCCGCGCAAAGAAGCAAACTCTTTTGGTTTTAATTTGCTAATTTCTTGGCCATTAAGCTTAATAGAACCGCCCGTAACATGACCTGTTCCTGGAAGCAAACCCAAAACTGCCATTGCAGAAGTGGACTTTCCAGAACCAGACTCACCTACGATTGCAACCCACTGGCCGGGATATACGCTAAAGCTTGCATCTCGAACAGCGTGAACAGCTTTCTTAGAATCAGTAGTGAAATCAACCTGAAGATTTTTCACTTCAAGCAATGGACCTTGCTCACGCTGCATAGCGAGAGCGTCTACATTTTTATGCGTTGAAATGCTCATAAGTTTTATTCCTCCACGCTAACTTCACGCCTTACGGCTCTTTGGATCCAACGCATCCTTTACAGCGTCACCCATCATAATGAAGGCAAGAACTGTAATAGCAAGCGCAAATGACGGATAGAACAATACTTCTGGACTATTATTGAAGTACCTGCTGTAAGTAGCAATATCTCCACCCCAGCTCACTGTAGTAGTTGGCAAACCAATACCGAGGAAGCTAAGTGTTGCCTCCAACACGATGTAGGAGCCGAGAGAAGTTGTGCCAACAACAATGATTGGAGCCAAAGAGTTTGGAATAATATGCCTAAAGAGATTTCGTATAGGCCTAGATCCTAAAGCTGTAGAAGCTGTGTTAAATTCTAGATTCTTTGATTCCATAACAGCACTTCTAGCTATTCGAGCAACACTAACCCAACCGAATAGAACCATAACTAGAATTATCTTCCACATTGATTTTGTGGTTCTAAACATTTGGAGAACAACTATAGCGCCAAGAAGCATAGGCAAAGCCAAGAAGATGTCGGTAATGCGGCTAAGAACAGCATCAACCCAACCTCCGAAGAAGCCTGCAATAGCGCCAATTAAAGAGCCAACTAAAACAACCAAAGCTGTAGCAATTATGCCGATTGTTACAGAAGTGCGAGTTCCGTATATTACACGAGCGTAAATATCGCATCCCTGCTTATCGAATCCAAGTGGATGACCAGAAGACCTTGGCATCAAAGAGTTATTAAGTACACAATACATAGGATCTTGCTTAACAAGCAATCCTGGGAATAATGCAATAAATAAAATTGCAATAATTAATATTGCGGAAATAATAAACAAAGGATTTCGTCTCAAAGTACGCCAAGCATCAGCCCACATGCTCGTAGCAGGAGCAGACTCGTCAACAGAATCAACTTCTTGTAACGGAGTTTCATCCAAGGAAGCAACGTAACGTTCCTGTCCTGGAAGAGCAATATCTGCAGCAGTCAAATTTTCCTCAACTTTTTCTTGCATAATTATGCTTCTCCTTACGCGTAACGAATTCGCGGATCAAGAGCCGCGTACAAGATATCAACAAGTAAATTACTGACTACGAAAATCAGCATAAGCAAGGTAACTACAGAAACTACCAGGTTGCTTTCACCCTTCAAAATACCTTGATAAGTAAGGAAGCCAATACCATGAATGTTAAATATTGTTTCTGTAATCATAGCTCCGCCCATCAATGCGCCCAAATCCTGGCCCAAGAAAGTAACTACAGGAATAAGCGAATTTCGCAGAATATGACGAATAATTACCGAGCTTTCTTTTAAGCCCTTCGCACGAGCTGTACGAACATAGTCGAGCGCAATATTTGACGAAACTTCAGACCTTGTAAGTCGAATTACATATGCCATAGATACAGATCCAAGAACCATTGCAGGAGTAAGCATATCTAAGAATCCAGGATCATTACTTACATTAGGAGGAAGAATATGCCACTTAATACCAAGCAAATACTGCATAGCATAACCAGTCACGAAGGTTGGTACGGAAATAAGAAGCAGAGAAACAATAAGAATTACGCTATCGTACCATTTGCCTTTTTTAAGACCAGAAATAATACCAAAAGTTACACCAAACAGAGCTTCAAATGCAAACGCCATGATAGCAAGCTGAATGGTTACAGGGAATGCACGACCAATTTCATCAATAACAGGCTGACCCGCAAAGGTTTGGCCAAAGTCAAGAGTAAGCGCATTCTTTAAGAACAGTAAATATTGAATAATAAATGGTTTATCTAAATTATAATTAGCTCGAATTTGTGCTGCGACAGCAGGATTAACTGGTTTATCGCCAAACATTGCATTTACCGGATCACCCGGCAAAGCAAATACTAACGCATAAACCAATAACGTTGTGCCGAGAACAACAGGAATCATCTGCAAAATTCGACGCAGAATGTACTTACCCATCGGCTTCTCCTTGAATTGTTAACAATTACTCGCAAAAACAACAAAGTGCCGCTCCAGTTAAAGAAATTTTTGGATTACTTCCTTCATTTCTTCAACTGGAGTAGCAATTTCGCTATACGCGATATTAAATTATTGAGAGGTGATATCAGAATTAAGTATTTTTCTGAATATCATGAAATTAATTTATATAAACTCCATATGAAGATTTAAATCTTACTTATGAAGCTGGTAGTACAGCGGCATATTCTGCCAATCCATTACGAATCCCTTCAAATTGTGATTCATAACAGCCTTAGCATTCATGTAAAGCAGTGGTACAGATGGAAGATCCTCAAGAAGAGTTTCGCCAGCTTCATGATAAAGCTTAGTTGCTTCGCTTGCATCGGAAGATGCAGTAGCCTTGGTAAGCAATTCATCAAACTTTGGATTCTTGTAATCGCCATCATTAGAACCATTGCCATCAGCTGCGACAGAAGCGAACTGCTGAGTCAAGTAGTTTTCTGGGCTTGGATAATCTGGCATCCAGCCTGCACGCCATGCGCCCTTAACCTTACGCTTGGTGCATGCATCGCGGAACTCCTGGAAGGTTGGGATTGGCGTAGTTTCTGCCTTAACACCCAAATTGTTCTTCACATAGTTCACAACTGCATCGAACACGGACTTAGCAACAGCGTTATCAGCATTGTAGGTGAAGGTAAGAGGACCATCATACTTGGAAATGGCTTCTGCCTTAGCCCACAATTCCTTAGCCTTCTTTGCATCGAACTTCAAATGCTCGCTACCCTTCAAATTAGGATCGTAGCCTGGGGTCTTTGGAGAAGTGAAGTCGTTAGCAGGAGCAGCAGTCTTGTTCAGCACCTTTTCAGCAATTGCCTTACGATCGATAGACATGGAAACTGCTTGACGACGCAAGCGGCCTTCCTCAGTCTTAACATCGAAGTGTGGGAGGCTGGAAGCAATAGTGAACTGAAGAATTACAGAACCAGGCTTGTTGTAAGCAGTGATTGTGCTATCGCTCTGGAAGTTGCTGGTTTCAGTATCTGGAATGTTATCGGTCATATCGAGGTTGCCGGACTGTACGTCACGGTAAGCAGCATTACCATCGGTGTAAATCTTAAAGGTAACGCCATCATTCTGAGCCTTGCGAGGGCCTTCGTAAGCCGGGTTCTTCACAACTTCAATCTGCCTGTTGTGATCCCAAGACTTGAACAAGTATGGACCGGAGGAAACAGGCTTTTCACCATAAGCCTTTGGATCCTTGTAGAAGGATTCTGGAAGTGGAGCGAATGCCAAGTAGCCAACCTTAATTGGGAACACGGAATCTGGCTGCTTCAAATCAACGGTGAAGGTGTTCTTATCTACAACCTTCAAACCGGAAAGCTGTTCGTCGCCCTTCAAACCATCCTTCTGCAATTCGTCATAACCCTTAATGGTCTGGAAGAAGGAAGCGCACTTCTGTGCATTCTTAGCGTTGGCAACAAAGCTCCAAGCCTTGGTGAAGCTTTCAGCGGTAACAGGAGTACCATCGCTGAACTTCTTGCCTTCTTTAAGCTTAACAGTGTACTGAGTTGCGTCTGCGTTTGGAGTAACGCTTTCAGCATCCTCATTTACTGGGTTGCCCTTTTCGTCAAAAGTGACCAACGTTGAGTTGACCAACATAGCAGGACGTGCACCAGCGTTTTCGTTAATGTTGCCAGGCACCAATTCGTTCTGTGGCTCAGTGTTATTTACGGTAATAATAACTTTTCCACCGTTTGTCTGCGCAGTCTTCGAAGCAGATGAGCCGCAGCCACCAAGCAACATGGCCAACGAGCAGGCCGCAGCGGCAAAAGCTAAAGCCTTATTCTTCATATTTATTCTCCTAACGTCTGGTAGGCAGGATGCTATATCAATACAAAAAGCCGAGTCATGAATAAAATAAAATCCATCTAGTTTTTATTGCCAGATGGATTCTTTTAGCCAATGACAAGGCCTCTTCGTTGATTAAAATTCAATGATACGTATTTTTGCAAACATTGCAAGAGTATAAGTAAATTGTAAAATTTACTGTTTATATCTAAAAATTACTGATTAAAACACCATTTTTTCGCATAAAAACTAAAAAACTTACTATTTTACCAATAATTTTTACTGTTTTTTACTGATTTAAATATATTACATATATGTAAATTATGTAATCTTTTATGTAAAGGCTTTGTTAATTACAGAGAAATTATGCATCTAATATGCAGATAATTAAGCACGCGGAAAAGCTTGTAAATACCGCTGTTTCAACGCTTCTATAGATACATGCGTATAGCGTTGAGTAGTATTAAGCGAAGAATGACCCAACAATTCTTGCACTTCTCTCAAATCTGCTCCACCGTTAAGCATATGCGTAGCTGCACTGTGGCGCAAAGAGTGCGGAGAAATATCCGGAACATGCGCACTTTTAGCCGCATCATGAACTACTTGTCTTACTAATCGCTGATCAATGCGCTTTCCGCGAGCGCCAAGAAATATTGCAGTTTGTGCAGAATCTTTCAATAAAATTTTTCGCCCGCTATCTGAAAGCCATTCAGACAAAGCTTTTGCGGCCGGAATCCCAAAAGGAACAACGCGCTGCTTATTTCCCTTACCTGTAACTTTTATAGTATGCGATGAAAAATTAATATCTTGAATATTTAATCCAGTAAGCTCACCAACGCGAATGCCAGTTGCATATAAAAGCTCAATAATTGCAGCATTGCGAAGTTCAACAGCTTTCTGATTTTTATTACACGAAGATGAATCATTAGCTTTAGAATCAATATTATTCATTAGCGCTTCTGCCTGAGACTCATCTAAAACAGATGGAAGAACATTCTTAATTTTTGGAGTCATCAAAATTTCTGCAGGATCACCATTTATAAACCCAACATGCTGGCACCATGCGAAAAATCCGCGCACAGCAACAACTTTTCTAGCCAAGCTTGAACGAGCATGATTTCTAGAAGCGTCTGCCATCCAAGAACGCAAATCATCCGTAGTAAGATCTGAAATATTTTTAAAACCGTGACGATTACACCATGCTAAACACTGTTTAATATCACTTGTGTAAGCTCGATTCGTGCGCTCCCCCAAGCCCTTATTAGCTCTCACATACGTAATATAATCATCTACTAAACTCGCATATTGGGCAGGAAAATTTACGAAACTATTGGAAGCCACTCGCTTATTTTCCATGCTTAATCACCCTTGCGTAACTTTATAAACGTTTGCCATACGCGCCAGTCACATGCATAATACAACAAGGAGCATGTTATGGAAACACGTATAAAAAACTTGACTACACTACCACAGCGAATACCTGCAGGCACGCGCATAGTAGTAAGAACATACAAAATTATAGAAGAAAATAACGATGGAAAGCAAAAAATCGAGTATCATGATGCGATTGGACACGTACTCGAGTGGGATGGAGAAACGCTTCACTTACTTCGAGATCCTGCAGCAAACGGCACTAGAGATACCGAAGAAATGTTCATTGACGCCAGCACAATCGCACGCTTAAAGCCAATGCCGGAACGCAAATTCCAAAAGCCGCTTAAAATATAGACATTAAAACTCGCGCCACGATAAAAAGAAACTCGCATTAGACGTTGCTTAGGGAATTATTTGCGCGCAATAGTAGTTGCGAAGATTCGTTGGTATTAAATCCGCAGATTTCAACAATAGATTCACCTAAGCGCGCTGAATCCAGCAAATCTTTCTGCCAATTGCTTTTGGAATCATACTTCCACAATCTGCTATTAGCAGCATCGCTTTGATTCGTATTAGTTTTAGACGAGTTGCGCTGCTGATATTTATATTCTCGCCACGATTGAGCTTTATCAAAAAACTCCTGCTCTAGCGCATCAGCAGTTTCGGAATTATTATCCAGCATATCCGCAGCAAAAGTTAGCTCAGAAATTACGGAACGCAATAATTTCGCAGTATTATGCCGATTTTCGCTTACCATTGCGCGCGTGCGTTGAGGATCTGTAAGAGCAACGCGCGTCATATCTCGCCAAGAGCCTGCAGATAATTGCAAAGCAATAGCACGATTAGGCTGATTGCATAATACATTTGCAAGAGAAGTCGCAACAACGTGAGGCATGTGAGAAATAAGTGCCGCAGAATTATCGTGCGTTTCGTCGTCTAAAACTATTGCACGATTCTTGCATAGCGAAACAATCATTCGTAAAACATTGCTAACTCGCCAAAATTCCGTGTTGCTATCAACGGTTAATGCCCACAAAGCACCATTTAAAAGCTCAGCACTAGAAGCTTTCCAACCAGTAAATTCACTACCCGCCATAGGATGCGCACCAACGTAGCAATCCTGCAAACCTGCTGCAGCAACTTGCTGGCGAACTAAAGTTTTTACACTACCAACATCGCTAATAGTTGTACGAGATTTGTCAACATAAGGTGCGATTTCCTGCAAAATACTTGGCATAGAAGCTAGAGAATTGCACAAAATCAGAACGTTTGGGCGAAGTTTAGCTAAATCTTGCACATTTTCTACGCAGTCAATTCCTAAATTTTCAGCTTCTTCGTATGGATTATGATGACGATTCCACGCATAAACGCTACATTCAGGCAATTTTGCAAGTCTTTTTGCAAGAGATCCACCAATAAGACCAAGACCTACAATACCAACAGAAAAATTTTGCGAAAATTCAGCGTTTTCTACCATAATAATTCTCTTTCTGCCTGCATTACGTTCAAATTGCGCAAAGAATCAACCGAAGGTTCAACACACACTCCGCCATTAGGCAGCATCCAATCGTTCATCACAGGATTATTGCGCTTTTTGGAAGGATACACCGCTAAAACTCGAACCCAATCTCCATGCTCAACAACCTCTTGAATCATATCTTTACACATAGAATCCCAAGGGGCAGAATCAACCGTTGCAATAAAACTGTATAAACCATCCTGCCCTTTAATTGGCCTAGACATAAAAGAAGTCATATTAAGACCATGATCGCGCACAACGTCAAGCAAATTTGCTAGCACGCCAGCGCCTGTGCAACGCGGAATAAAAGCAATAATTGATGAAAATGATGAAAAGTTTTCGCGCTGAATATTAACAAAATCTAAAACCTCATCTCGAGGAGCTAATACTAAAAACTCAGTGCGAGCGCCAGAAAAGTCTTCAACACCTTCGCTCACAATCTGCCTATTGTATAAATCGGCACAAATTCTAGGGCATAAAGCAACTTCGCCAGGAACTAAATCCCTACAAGCAGCAGCGTTTGAAGACGCAGTTTTTTCTTTCAATCCACGCTCTTGAACAAACTTACGGCATTGTGCCAACGCGTGCGGATGAGCAACAATAGTAGAACAGTTATCAATTGAATCTGACTTGCAAATAACAGCATCAAAACTAATATCGACACCTACGCGAGCAATGCCAACCATATTTTTTGCATCGATTAGTAAATCTAAATTAGGTATTACAACGCCTTCAATATTGTTTTCCCACGCAATAACACCCCAATGGTTATGCTCTTCAATTTCACTAGCAATGCTAAGAACATTTTCGCAAGCAGTTGGAATAAGTTGCAAATTATCAAATGATTGTAACTGCTGTTGAACTTTTAAAGCAGCTTGATGAGTAAAAGAACCTTCCGGCCCTAAATAACATAATTTACGAGCACTATTACTGTTCTTATTACTATCCATGACTATTTCCTTAAAGACCACTGTAAAAAAAAAATACTGTCAAAACTATTGTAAAGACTACTGTAAATTCTTTACTTATTTAACACTATTCAACAACAAACCAACGCTGAGGCATACAAAGCAAAATTGCGTGAGCAATAAGAATGCCATAAAGCCAAAAATACCCAACGTATTTCACACACCAAGGCATAGGAATAGTAAAGCCTACAGGAACAAGAATCGCACTACCAATAAAACCAAGCGCTAGAATCCATGCAACAGCAGAAAAAACTACTGCGTGAATAAATAATCCCCACCATCCACTACGAGCTCTGGAACACCAAGCAGAAAGTGCGAGCAATATTATGGCAATAACAAAACCATATGGCAAATTATTCATTGCTCCCGCGCGATGCACAAAAGTTCCAATTAGCGCACATATTGCAGAAGAAACACACGTGGTCGCATACCTACCCCATAAAGGTAAGCGATGCGACCACGGTTTTGCTGTCATAGTAAATCAGCACCTCAATTTACAAATAGTATTTTCGAGAATGCATCACGCAGCATTATTGTTTTGACGACGCTGCTTAGCACGCCACTTATACCATTCGTCACGGCTCAAAATAATCTTGCGAACGCGAATTGCTTCAGGTGTAACTTCCACACACTCGTCTTCGTTAGCAAAATCAAGAGACTCTTCCAAACTCATCTTAATTGGCGGAGTCAAAGTCTCAAGCACATCAGCAGTCGAAGAACGCATGTTAGTCATGTGCTTAGCAAGCGTAATGTTTACATCCAACTCGTCTGGCTTGTTGTTAATACCAACGATTTGGCCTTCGTAAACTGGGCTTTGCGGATCCACAAAGAAGATACCACGAGCCTGCAAACGCTGCATAGCGTAAGGAGTTGCAACACCCTTGCGATCGCAAACCATGGAACCGTTCTGGCGAGTAACAATCTGACCAGCCCAAGGAGCGTAGCCTGCAGAAATAGAGCTTGCAATACCAGTTCCGCGAGTAGCAGAAAGAAGAGCCGTGCGGAAACCAATAAGACCACGAGAAGGAACAGTAAACTGCAAACGAACCCAACCAGAACCGTGGTTGCTCATAGAATCCATGCGGCCTTTACGATCAGCCATAAGCTGGGTAACAGTACCCATGTACTCTTCTGGAACGTCAATAGTTGTACTTTCCATAGGCTCGTTAATTTGACCATCAATAGTCTTAGTAACAACCTGAGGACGGCCAACCGTAAGCTCGTAGCCTTCGCGACGCATCTGCTCAGCCAACACAGCCAACGCAAGCTCGCCACGACCCTGAACTTCCCAAGCATCTGGACGCTCAGTTGGAATAACCTTAATAGAAACGTTACCAATAAGCTCGCGGTCCAAACGATCCTTAATCATACGAGCAGTAAGCTTATGATCTTTGCCTTCAGTTCCAGCAAGAGGAGAATCGTTTACGCCGAAAGTCATAGAAATTGCAGGATCGTCAACATGAATTAACGGAAGAGGCTTTGGATCGTTCTGATCAACAATAGTTTCGCCAATCATAATATCGTTGACGCCAGCAACAGCCACAATATCGCCAGGACCTGCAGAAGCTACAGGAGTACGCTCCAAACCTTGAGTGCGAAGAAGCTCAGAAACACGGAAGTTTTCAATAGAGCCGTCAACGCGGGAAAGACCGTAAGTTTTACCCTTTTCCAAAACGCCGTTATAAATACGAACCAAGCCCAAGCGTCCAAGGAAGTCGGAGGAATCAATGTTTGCAACATGAGCTTGAAGAGGAGCGCCTTCCTCGTATTGCGGAGCTGGAATGTTTGAAATAATAGAATCAAACAGTGGTTCCAAATTGTCGTTATCTGGCAAACCGCCATTTTCTGGCTGATTTTGAGAAGCGTAACCGGCTTTAGCAGCGCAATAAATTACTGGCAAATCAAGCAAAGCGTCGAGATCAAGATCAATACCTTCCTCAACAACGTCCTGAGCCAAGCCAAGAAGCAAATCTGTAGATTCTCCAACAACTTCTTCAATACGAGCATCTGGACGATCTACCTTATTTACGCACAAAATAACAGGAAGCTTAGCTTCCAAAGCTTTACGAAGCACAAAGCGAGTCTGCGGAAGAGGACCTTCAGAAGCGTCAACCAACAAAACAACGCCGTCAACCATGGAAATACCGCGCTCAACCTCGCCACCAAAGTCAGCGTGGCCAGGGGTGTCAATCACGTTAATAGTAATGCCTTCTGGGTGACCATATTTTTCAGCCAACGGACCGGTGTACTGCACAGCCGTGTTCTTAGCAAGAATAGTAATGCCCTTTTCGCGTTCCAAATCATTGGAATCCATAACGCGATCTGGAACTTCTTCACGCTCAGAGAATACGTGCGACTGTTGAAGCATGGCGTTTACCAGAGTGGTCTTACCGTGGTCGACGTGCGCCACAATTGCCACATTTCGAATATCACCGCGAACAGTCATCACAAACCTCTTCCATTCTTCGCGTTTAAGTAATTATTTACAAGCAACTATTTTAAAGCTGAAGCCAATCAAATAGCCGCAATACGTTATTGGCAAAACCAAAATCGGCAAACTGCCAAACCTCGCCGATTTTACTCGCGAGCTAAGACAGCCTTACAAAAAAGCGCGAGAAGTAAAAACAACTCGCGCAAATCAAACCGTAAAAAACTTAAGCAACAACACCTTTAGCAATAAGCTCGCGCGCAACCTCACGATACTCTTTTGCAGTCTTGTGCTCAGGAGCAAAAATAGTAATAGGAACTGCAGCAACAGTAGAATCCGGCAATTTAATAGAGCGGGAAATCACGGAATGCAAAACTCGGTCTTGGAAAGCTTCGTAAATGCGCTGTAAGACTTCTTCGCTATGCAAAGTGCGTGTATACATAGTAACCAGAACGCCAAATACTTTAAGATTTGGATTAATTCGAGACTGCACTTTTTCAATAGATTGCATAAGAAGAGCAACACCTCGAAGTGCAAAGAACTCTGCAGCAAGCGGAATAATTACGCCATCTGCTGCTGTTAGCGCGTTTACAGTAAGCAAACCTAGAGAAGGCTGGCAGTCTACGATAATAACGTCATACTCGTCTCTAACTTTACGCAATACGCCTGCGAGAATCTGTTCACGGCCAACTTCTGTAACCAACTGAACTTCTGCCGCAGATAAATCAATATTCGCTGGCATAATATCAATATTTTCGGTTTCAGTATGGCGAATTACGTCGTGAACATCTACTGACGAATCGAATAATGCTGTATAAACCGTGTTGTCAAGCGCATTTGCGTTAATGCCAAGACCAACAGTTGCAGCACCTTGAGGATCGAAATCAACAATTAAAACGCGACGACCATACTGGCTTAAAGCTCCAGCAATGTTAATAGAGCTGGTTGTTTTACCGACTCCACCTTTTTGATTGCACATAGCAATAATTCGCGCAGGACCGTGAGAAGTAAGCGGCTCCGGCGCATGAAAAGTCTCGTATTCGCGTCCAAGTAAATCAGTAGGCATGTTCCCCACTTTATCAACAGGTATACTCACGAAACTCTGAGCATAAAATTATCTAGCACGAGGATGACTCATTACATACGCTTCAAATAAAGCATCTGGGCTAATATGCGTGTAAATTTGCGTAGTTGTTACAGAAGCGTGACCAAGAAGCTCTTGAACTGTGCGAACATCTGCACCTCCTGCAATAAGATGCGTGGCAAGAGAATGCCGTAGCGTATGAGGATGCAAGGGGCGTCCAAGTTTTGCGCGGCTACCTGCTTCAACAACCACAAACCATGCTGACTGGCGAGATAAAGCATTGCCACGTTTATTTAAAAAAATAGTGTGCAATTCTTTCTTGCCTTTTGAAGATAATATTGGGCGAGATTTTTCAATATACTTACGAATAGCCCTAATTGCGCAACCACCAATTGGAACTAGACGCTGTTTTGCGCCTTTGCCAGTAAGTTTTACAACGGAGTCGTCTAAATCAATATCTTCAAATTTTACGCCTACTGCTTCTGAAATTCGCGCTCCTGTAGCGTACAAAAATTCTAGTAAAGCTGCGTCTCTAATCGAAATAGCGTCCTCGCTACCAAAATTTCCAGCAGCTTCAATAACACGATTTACTTCGTCAATGCTTAGAACGTCCGGCAAGTAATCTGCCTGTTTTGGCGCTTTTACAAATGCTGAAGAGTCAGAGCTAATATCTCCATGAGCAAGCATAAAACGATGCCATTCGTGAATACTTGCAAGTCTTCTAGCAACAGTGCGAGATCCCAAACCTAATTTATGCAAAGTTCTAATATAGGATTCAATATCTAACTGCGAAATAGCTGTAATATCTTTGATTTTTCGTTCACTGTAAAGCCAAGATGCGTAATCTTGCAAATCTGAAGCGTATGCGGATACAGTTTTTTTAGAAAGACCACGCTCAATATCAATATGCGCAATAAAACGTTGAATATAAGGTTCAAATTCTTTAGGAATATTTCTTGTAATACTGCTTGTGTAACTGCCAGCAACACTGTTTTCAGCATTGTAAGAATCAATATTTTGGCGCATAAAGTTAATTATATCTAATAGCTATTTGTTCATATAGATTTTAGTACGAAAAAAGCCCACCTAAATGGGTGGGCTTAAAATCAAACTCTATTAAAGCAATCAGGCTTCAACTGGAGCGTTTACGTCAGCTGGCAATGCAGCCTTAGCAGCTTCGACAACAGCCTTGAATGCTTCAATATCGGAAACAGCGAGCTCAGCAAGAGCGCGACGATCCAATTCGATGCCTGCCAAGTGCAAGCCCTGAATGAAGCGATTGTAGGTGATGCCTTCAGCGCGAACTGCAGCGTTGATACGCTGAATCCACAACTTGCGGAAATCACCCTTGCGAGCCTTGCGGTCGCGGAAGTTATAAGTAAATGAGTGGAGCAGCTGTTCCTTTGCCTTGCGGTAAAGACGGGAGCGCTGACCGCGGTAGCCAGAAGCCCTCTCAAGAACAACGCGACGCTTCTTGTGAGCGTTTACTGCGCGCTTTACTCGTGCCATAAGTATTCCTCAGCTTTCTTAAAAATTTATGATTGCGTATTCGTTTACAAGCAATTCTTACTTGTTACTTACTTAACGAGCAAGCCCTTAAGCTTCTTGCTCTGCGCAGTAGCCAATACTTTATCTTCGGAAAGAGCACGACGTTTACGAGCCGACTTGTGCTCCAAGTTGTGGCGCATGGCGCTACCATCGTGCATCACCTTACCGGTACCGGTAAGACGAACGCGCTTGGACGCTGCGGAATTAGTTTTCATCTTCGGCATTGCTGCCCTCCTTGTGATGTTGATCGGATTGCATAGCATTTACTGCAGCTGCAGCCTGTGCCTGCACTTCTTGCTTTGCCGCAAGACGTGCAGCCTGGCGAGCTTGACGCTCTGCACGAGATTCAGCGCCTCGACGACGCTGCTCAGACTGTGTATGAATCTTCTTGCCCTTTGGAGCGAGAGTCATAATAATATTGCGACCCTCTTGCTTCGGCGCAAACTCAACGGTGCCACTTTCAGAGACCTCATCCGCAAGTCGGCGTAACAGTTCAACGCCGCCAATTGGACGAGACTGTTCGCGGCCACGCAACATAATAGTGACCTTTACCTTATCTCCACCGTTCAAGAAACGAAGTACATGACCCTTTTTAACGTCAAAATCATGATCATCAATCTTGAGGCGGAAACGAATTTCCTTAACCTCAGCAGTGGTCTGATTACGGCGTGCTTCACGAGCCTTCATCTTTTCGTTGTACTTGTACTTACCGTAGTCAATAAGCTTGGCTACTGGAGGCTTAGCAGTAGGCGCCACCTCGACGAGATCGAGGTTAGCTTCCCTTGCAAGGTTTAACGCGACAGAGGTTGCGATAACTCCCACCTGCTCGCCTTTTGGACCAATAAGGCGCACCTGAGGGACTCGAATCTCCTCGTTAATGCGTGGTTCGTCGCTAATGATGACTCCAATCCTTCTAAATACTGGTAGAATGCAATACACCAAGAAGTCCAGGAGTTTAAGGATTCAACACTTCACATCAATAAAACGCGTAAAACTACACGCGGCAAGTAGCTTAAACAAAGCCAACTCGCATGAGCGAAGTAATGAACCCGAAACCACAGTAGGCTTCCAGGTGGGGACATCCCACTTTCTTGATTACTCAAGCCAAATGTTCAGTATACTACACGCCTTGACAAATAACCATTGCGCAAATTGTTAATGGACTTGCTTACGCAACTTGAACAGGATCAGGCTTTAATCCATCGTGATTAAAGTACACGTCATACCAGGTCAAGAAAGTGTAAACTGTCCAAATCTTACGACGATCGTCAGTACGCTTAGCATAGTTGTTATCAATCATTTGAAGCAAAGCGTCACGGTCGAAGAACTTTGCTGCGTCGTCACTTTCAAAAGTTTTGCGCACAATCTTATAAAAACGCTCTTCGCGCAACCAATCTTTAACTGGCACTGGGAAACCAAGCTTTTCGCGGTCATACCAAGCTTTAGGCAAATGACGTGCAGCCGCCTGACGGAAAGCAAACTTCGTATTTTCATCAGTAATCAAATACTTAGTAGGCACCTGCTCTGCAACATCCATAAGCATGCGGTCAAGCAAAGGCACACGAAGCTCCAAAGAGTGAGCCATTGTCATTTTATCTGCTTTAAGCAAAATATCTCCCGGCATCCACTGATGCATATCGAGATACTGCTTCTTCTTAACTTCCGAAAGACCCTTACCTAAAATTCTGTTGTAAATAGCGCCAACAATATCCATAACATGCGGACCTTTACGGTATTCAGGCTTCAAAAGTTTTACAGCATCTTCTTCGTTGAAAACCTTTGACTGGCCAATAAAATGCTCCTCAGCTGGGGCCAAATTGGCGTACAAATGCCATGCTCCGTGGAAATGTTTTCCTTTTGCCGCCCTACCAATTGCATAACGCAACTTTTTTGGCAACTTTGCAAGCATACGAGTTACAACTTTAATAAGCTTGGAACGCGTGTGAACACCATAATCAATGTATCCTGCAAATAATTCATCTGCTCCCTCACCGCTTAACACAACGCGCAAATCTTGCGAAGCTAACTTAGCTAGGAAGAACAATGGAACGCAAGAGAAGTTAGAATCAGGTTCGTCCAAATACCATTGAATCTGCGGGAAATAACGGAATGCGTCTTCAGCGTCAATAATTTCAGACTTATTATTTAAGCCAATAATTTTCGCCAATTCTCCAGCCTGCTTGGACTCGTTATAACGTCCGCCAGCAAAACCAATTGAATACGTGTGCTCTGGGCGAGCAACAGCAGCAACATAGCTAGAATCTACACCTGAAGAAAGGAAGGAGCCAACTTCAACATCTGCAATCTGATGAGCTTTAACAGAATCGCAAACAGTTTTATCAATCAAATCCACAAGCTCATTCAAATGCTGCTTGCTTTCACGGAAATTAGGATCGTAATACTGTTCGATTTTCATCTCACCATTTTTATAGGTGAAGCAATGGCCTTCAGGAAGCTTAAACACGCCCTTAAAGAAAGTCTCACTAATTGCAGGATACTGGAAAGTCATAAAAGGCTTAAGCGCATTTTCGTTAAGTTCCTTCTTAAAATCCGGGTGACGAAGAAGAGATTTAATTTCGGAACCATACATAAAAGTGCCGTTCATTTGAGCATAATAGAAAGGCTTAATACCAAAATGATCGCGAGCGCCAAACAATTCTTGAGTTTGCTTATTCCAAATAACAAACGCAAACATTCCGCGCAAACGCTTAAGTAAATCCTTACCCCACTGTTCGTAACCGTGCACTAATACTTCTGTATCGCAATCAGTGTGGAAAGTGTGACCAGCTTTAATAAGTTCTTCTCGAAGTGGCTTGTAGTTATAAATTTCACCGTTGAATGTAACTGCAAGATTTCCGTCTTCGTTATACATTGGCTGAGAACCGCCGTGAAGATCAATAATGCTTAAACGACGAAATCCTAATGCTGCATGATCATCAATCATTGTGCCATACTCGTCAGGCCCACGGTGAGCAATTACATCCGTCATATCTTTAACAATTTGTTCTTTGACGTTAATTGGGGTGTCATTAATGAACCCAGCAATTCCGCACATTTATTTCTCCTCGTAAGGTGCACAACACAAGTCATATTATTTTCTGACAAATTATTTTCCCGCTGCTAATGCAGAAAATCTATAATATCTTGGAAAATATAGTCTGATATTCAATGTTACATCAAGCGCTTTATGTTATTGAAAAATATCAAGCAAAAACATAACAAAATACTACTCAATACAGCGTTTGTAAACTATTGTTTGGAAGCCTTAAATAGATACTAATAGCGCGTTATTATGATGATATGGAACCTTTGCAACGCTGCGTAGTACTAGCAGCAGGAGATTATTACGACAATACACGTGAGCATGTGCCTGATCGCGCACTGACTATTGCTGCAGATGGTGGATGGGATCATGCATGCGAATTAGGTTTGCATGTAGATGCTCTTATTGGAGATTTTGATTCCGTGCGCCTTAAGCTTCCTACCGACGCAATTATTACACGTTTGCCATCGGAAAAGGACGATCCAGATTTACTTTCCGCACTAAAAGTTGGATGGTCTAAAGGTGCTAGAGAATTCCATATTTTTGGCGGCTTAGGCGGACGCGTTGACCATACGATTTCCAATATTCAGCTTATGGTTCGCTTAGCTCGGCGCGGTGGAATTGGCTTCTTATATGGCGACGGTCAAATCGTTACTGCTATTCACGATGGTTCACTTGATTTCCCAGCATCAAATGGAAGCGAATCGCGCATAGTTTCAGTGTTTTCACACACTCCTGTTTCAAATGATGTAAACGAAACTGGCTTAAAATATCAGCTTGAGCATGCTGTTATGCATGGCGATGCTGTTCAAGGTTTAAGCAACGAATTATTAAACGACACACCAGCGCATATTGATGTTCATGAAGGAACACTTATTGTAACCTTCCCAATTAACGCTCCTTTGCCGCAAGTTAGCTGGTTCAAGAGGCCTGTTGGAGATTTAGGTAAGATTGACACTTCTATTTCTGAAGCGTTAGCTGTTCCTCTGGAAAGTGAAGCAACTCCAACTGACTCAACTACTGCAGCTGCAGAGTCTATGACTTACAACGATTAGACCTTAAACTCTTTACACATTACTTGTGCTGTTCTGCAACTTTTCGTACAGACCGCACACTAAAATGAACACCGTTAATTCAAATAACGATGACCACAATGCGTGAGTTTTCATCGCGAAAATAGCGCGACTTAAACGTTGCGCACGAGGTCTCACTCAAGGGAGAACCACATGACAGTCAAGATTGGTATTAACGGTTTCGGTCGCATCGGTCGTCTTGCATTCCGTCGTATTTTTGAGCTTCAGGCTCGCGGCGGTCAAGCCGGTGATATCGAAGTCGCAGCCATCAACGATCTGACCACTCCTTCTATGCTCGCCTACTTGCTTAAGTACGACAGCACCCACGGCACATTCCGTCACGATGACGGCACCCCAGTTGAGGTGACTTCTACCGAAGACGCAATCGTCGTAGATGGTAAGACTTATAAGGTATACGCCGAGAAGGACGCCAACAACATTCCATGGGTTAAGAATGATGGCGTTGAATTTGTGCTTGAATGCACCGGTTTCTATACTTCTGCAGAAAAGTCCCAGGCTCACTTGAACGCTGGTGCTAAGAAGGTTCTTATCTCCGCTCCTGCTAAGGATGAAACCACCCCAACAGTCGTATTCGGCGTAAACCATCAGATTTTGAAGGCCTCCGACAACATTGTTTCCGCTGGTTCTTGCACCACCAACTCCATGGCAGCCATGGTTAAGCTTTTGCAAGATAACTGGGGAATTAAGTCCGGCTTCATGACCACAATCCACGCTTACACCGGAACTCAGATGATTCTCGACGGCCCACGCGGCTCCAAGCCACGTAACAACCGTTCTGCAGCTTGCAACACTATTGAGCACTCCACCGGCGCCGCTAAGGCAATCGGCAAGGTTGTGCCAGAAGTTAACGGCAAGCTCCAGGGTCACGCACAGCGTATTCAGGTTCCAGATGGTTCCGTTACCGAGTTGACCACTGTTCTTGAGAAGCCAGCTACTACTGAAGAAATCAACGAAGCCTTCAAGAAGGCTTTTGAGAACTGCGAGTACTTCGGCTACAATGCCGACAGCATCGTGTCTTCCGACATCATCGGCGACACCCACGGTGGCGTTTTTGATCCAACTCAGACCGATGTTAACACTGTTGACGGCGTAACTTTGGCTCGTACCGTTACCTTCTACGATAACGAGTGCGGATTCACCGCTAACATGATTCGCACCCTTCTTTACTTCGCTGAAATCTCCGAGTGATTTTATCCAAGTAAAAATCAGAAATAATCTGATTTTGTAAGGTTTATTAAACCCCTTGTGCTGCTTTCTAAGCTCACAAGGGGTTTATTGTTTAAATTTACATTAAGTCAATAGTTGGTATAGCATATCATGTAACACAAAATTGCTACTAAGTCACGCAACATAAGGGGAAACGCAATGAGTAAAAAACATGCAGAAACCGGCAAAGCAACTCCTGCTATTGCTCAATTAGAAGAAGCCGGAATCAATTTTAGAATTGCTCAATATGAGCATGATGCAGATCATATGGATGACGGCTATGGGGTTGAAGCCGCTGAAAAACTTGGAGTAAGCGCCGCTCAAGTGTGCAAAACACTTATGGTCGATACTGGCGAAAAGCGAGTAGTTGGTATTGTTCCAGTAAATGGAAGACTTAATATGAAAGCAATTGCTGCAGCTGTTCATGCAAAGAAAGCTAGTATGACAAGCCCAGAAGTTGCGCAACGTGAAAGCGGATACGTGGTTGGCGGAATTTCGCCGTTTGGTCAGAAAACACATCATGAAACAGTTCTTGACACTAGCGTAATGCAATTTGATGAGATTCTTGTTTCTGGAGGAAAGCGCGGATTGGATGTGGTGCTTAATCCTCAAGACATCGTAACATTGTTAAATGCAACCGTTGCAGATATTGCAGCATAAGTTTGCTGCAACTGGATTTAGCATAAGCTAGGCGTGAGCTAGTATAACGTCTTGGCAACGTGCGATAATCCCTAAGGTTGTTAATTAATCGTTAAGGAGTACCATTATGGGTATGCGTGGCCGCAAGCGCAAGGCGCGTCGTAAAAAAGCAGCAAATCACGGCAAAAGGCCAAATGCTTAAGCTGTAATTTTTGCTTATAAATACTATAAAGCCCGCTTCTACGCGGGCTTTTTGTTTTGATTATCTGCATAAATCTGCAAGTTCGTGCTTTAACTGAGTTCTAGCACGATTAAGCCTGCTCATAACAGTACCAATTTTTATGCCTTCTTCTTTGGCAATCTGCTTATAAGATTTTCCATTAATAGCAGCCTCAACAAAAACTTTTCTGCGATCAGGAGGAAGAGTTCCTAAAGCTGCAATAATCTCCTTAGGAGCGAATCCTTCAAAATACTCTTGTTCCGCAGAAACAAGTCCACTTGGAGCATGATTAGAAGCTTCGTAAATATCCCAATCGTTATAATCGCCAGTTTTATCGTTCGCTCGCTTAGGCGCACGCTTTTCTTTTGCGTATTGATTAAAATAAAGATTTCGCTCAATCCTGTTAATCCAAGCTGAAAAATTCGTGCCAGGATGAAAAGTTGAGAAAGATTTTAGCGCACGCTCAAAAGTATCTTGTACTAAATCTTGAGCATCCTGCGCATTATTAGTTAATCGCATAGCTTGAGTGTATAAAGAATCAACACAAGGAGTAATAAGCTGCTCAAATTGCTCATATTTACGCTTAACAAGCGCGCACTTATTAGACTTACTCATAACTTAATAATACTTTTTACTTTGCACATAGATTTGCAAATATCTTGACGAATTGCTTTATGAATCGCTTGACGAATCGCTTTGTAGATTGCCCGCGCGCCAAAACCCGCCATTGCGGTAATATTGTGACTATGCCAACAAATATTAAAGAATTGTTAGATGCTTTAAATGCAGCGCCATTCCAAGAGGAAAACACTCCACTTTCAAAATCGTGGCTGCTTGGTTTCGATACTGAAACAACCGGAGCAAATATTGGTAAAGACGCAATAGCTTCCGCAACCTTGGTTTTAAGAAATCCTTCTTTGGGGCACGATGGCGACGCTGTTTCTACATGGCTAATTAACCCTCATCAGCCTATGAATCCTAAAGCAAGCGAAGTAAACGGTTTCACAGATGAATACCTTCAGGAATACGGCGGAGAGCCTGTAGAAGAGCTTGAAGCACTGGCACAAGCAGTAAGCTTGGCTCAAGAGAAAAATATTCCACTGTTGGCTTATAACGCGCCGTTCGATGTTGCTATGCTTCGTCATGATTTGAATCGTTGGCAACTAAAATCTTTAAATCAGCGACCAACTTGCAGCATAAGCACTCTTACAGCAAACGATGTTCTTACGGTAGATCCGCTGGTTATTGATCGCGCTGTTTCTATAAGACCTGGAAAGCGCACCTTAACTCTTACTTCCCAATTCTATGGCGTTGAACCAATTGGCGACTTCCACGATGCAACCGCAGATACTGTTGCGGCTCTTGATTTAGTTGCACCTATTTGCAATGCGTATGAGCAAGTTGCAAACATGACATTAAGTAACCTAATGAGTTGGCAGAGAGAAGCTTATATTCGTTGGAGAGACAGTTTTAACAAGTGGCTTGAATCTCATGGCCGCGAGCCAATTCGTGGAACTTGGCTTTAAAACTTGTTTATAATAAACAATTTATAAACCAAATTGAATTATTGCTTAAAAATATTTACTTATGTTTAGCGAAAAGAAAAATATGACTATGCACAACACGTTGTCACTAACAAGCGCAAGTAAGCTTTTGCAACAATATGGCTTGTTGCGCGAAATGATTCAGCATCACGAGTCACAAGATTTGGCTTCCAATAGCGAACAATCTACAGACTCTACTCATTCCCGTAATGAAATATGGTCTTTAAATCCGTATTATTTTGCCAATGTTGATGCAGACGAGTGTTTTGCTCATGCAACTTACGATACTCGCGATATTAAGCCTGGAACTTTGCTTTTTATTAAGGGCAATTTTAAGCCTGAATATCTTTTAGACGCAGACAGCAAAGGTCTTAGCGCATACGTTGCTGAGCAAAGTTACGCTGAGTACACAAATGCTGTTGGCTTAATTGTTACAGACGTGCGCAAAGCAATGAGCATACTTTCTGCAGCATTCTTTGGAAATCCTCAAGAAAAACTCACAGTTGTTGGAATTACTGGAACTAAAGGTAAAACAACTACCGCATACTTTACTCACGCTATTCTAAACGCGCATTCTGGCTCAAAAGCAGCATTATTCTCATCCGTAGATAACTGCTTAGACGGAGTAAATTACGTTGAATCAGATTTAACAACTCCTGAAAGTTTCGATGCTTTTAAAATGATGCGCGAAGCTGTAGATAACGGCATGAAATACCTTGTTATGGAAGTTTCTTCACAAGCTTATAAGGTAAATCGCGTGTACGGACTTAAGTTTGACGTTGCAGCTTTCTTAAATATTAGTCCGGATCATATTAGTCCTATTGAGCACCCAACTTTTGAAGATTACTTGTATTGCAAGCGTCAAATTATTGCAAATACTAAACGATTGGTATTAAATGCGGATGCTGATCACGCAGATCTTTTGTTGCAAGACGCCGAACGTAACAATGTGCCTGTAACAACTTTTGCAAGAATCCAAAAAGATGAAATAGAAAACAGCACTTGCGAAGTTATAAATAGTGACGATTTAGAAGATAATCACACAGATTATTGCGCATCTGTTAATGACGACGATTATTCAGAGCTACTTACGCCTGACTACATTGCAATTCCTGCAGAAAACAGTGAGTCACATTGCATTTCTATTAGAGATACGGACGAAAATAGCAATGATGAAGACGTACATTACTCTACCGTTGACGACTTTTCGCTCGCAATTGCGGGAGATTTTAATTACGAAAACGCTTTAGCTGCAATCGCAATTGCAGGCGAATTGGAAATTAACCAGGAAACTGATTTAGCAGCACTGAAATCTATTGAAAATATTAAGATTCCTGGACGCATGGAAGTATTCAAAGACTCACAGTCTAGCACAATTGCGGTTGTTGATTACGCGCATAATTATATTTCCACTAAAGCACTTCTTGATTTTGTTGATGAACGTTTCGGTAAAGAAAATCCTAGAATTACGCTAGTAACAGGATCTGCAGGAAATAAAGCTTACGATCGCCGTAAGGAAATCGTCCAAGCTGCTCAAAATCGTATTTACCAGTTTATTTTTACAACTGAAGACACAAATACAGAAGACGAAATGGATATTTGCAAAGATATGCGAGGCTACATAACTAACGAAAACGTTAAGTCGCATATTATTATAGACCGTCCAGATGCAGTTGAGTACAGTGTTGACGACGCTCGCAAAAGCTTTAATCGCGAAGAAAAATTCAACGTTATTCTTTTGATTGGCAAAGGCGATGAGCGTTGGATTAAGCACGAAAACAAGCATGTGCCTTACGAGGGTGATTCAGAAATCATAAAACGTCTTTTTACGCTTTAACATTAAGTATTGCAAAAACGTAAAAGTAAACGCTACGAATACACGTTAAAAATACATGCTACAAATAAACGTACAAATTAACCATAAAGAAGATAGTAATGAATAATCAAAAATTCCAACCAGTGCTGCTCGGCAGCGATATTAACGCTTACGGAATGGCTAGAGCATTCCACGAAGCATACGGTATTACTTCTATAGCTTTTGCATATTTCCAACTTTCTCCTACAAAATTTAGCAAGATTATTGATGTGAGAATCGTCCCAAATTTTGGCGAGCTTACAACATTTCTAAACACAATGCTTTCGTTTGGAAAGTCGTGGAAGGAAGAGAACCCAAATACTAAGCTTCTACTTATTCCTTGCGGAGATGTTTACGCAAATTTGTTAAGCCAGTGCGGAGAAAAATTGCGCGACTATTTTGCTTTCCACACTTTGCCAAACGAATTAAACCGACAGCTAAGCCTTAAAAGCTCGTTCTATAAAACTTGCGAAAAATACAATCTTCCTCATCCAAAAACTAAAGTTGTAAACGCTCAAGAAGTAGCAGCGCACGCTTATGAAGATCTTCCATTCAACTTCCCTATTGCAATGAAGCCTGCAGATAGCGCCAAATGGCTTAAAGTTGATTTTGAGGGGCGTAAGAAGGCCTTTATTATCGACACACCTAAGGAGCTTGATACTCTTATTCAACGCTCCTATAAAGCCGGTTACGATGGCGAAATGATTTTGCAAGACTTTATTCCAGGAGACGATAGCCGTATGCGCGTTCTAAACGCATACGTAGACAGCGAACACCACGTTAGAATGATGTTCTTAGGCCATCCTTTGCTAGAAGACCCAACGCCGGAAGCTGTGGGAAACTATGCTGCTATTATTCCTGACTACAATATGGAAGTTTTCCGCAATATTAAAGCGTTCTTGGAAGATATTCATTACGTTGGCGTAGCTAATTTTGATATGAAATACGATGAGCGCGACGGAGAGTATAAACTTTTTGAAATAAACTTGCGTCAAGGCCGCTCAAGCTACTTTGTGACTTTAAACGGCTTTAATATTGCGAAATATTTTGCGCAAGATTTGATTTTCCATGAGCCTTTTGACGGAAATACTGTGTTTGGTCGTGGAGAAAAATTGTGGATGGAAATTCCACGCTCTATTTTCTTAAATTACGTAGCAGAAGGCGAAGAAAAGAAGCGTGGTACTAGTATGATTCGTCGCGGCGATTGGGGCACTACGCTAGAATATAAGAAGGATATGAACCCACTACGCTGGCTTATGATTCGTCATATGTTTTCAATTTACAAGAAACGCTATGCTGAATTTTTCCGCAATAAGGCGTGAAATACTCCGGCACAATATGGGTTCCGAAAGGAAAATTACACGATGAAACGGCCGTTTTTTGCTGTACTTGGCGGAATGGGTACTCTTGCAACAGAAAGCTATATTCGTTTACTGAATAAAGAAACACATGCGCATAATGATCAAGAGTTTTTGGATTATGTGGTGTTTAACGACGCTTCTGTGCCAGATAGAACGGCTTATATTGTTGGTAATTCCGACGAAAATCCATTCCCTGTTCTTGCGGACGATATTCAAAAAGCAACGCAAATGGGAGCTTCTTTTATTGTATTAACATGCAATACGGCGCATTATTTTTACGATAAGTTCCAAGCGCTTACCAACGTTCCTATTATGCATATGCCTCGAGGCGCTGTGGCTGAAGTTGCTC
The DNA here is from genome assembly GCF_046507715.1 of Gardnerella sp. Marseille-Q9691. Taxonomy (NCBI): domain Bacteria; kingdom Bacillati; phylum Actinomycetota; class Actinomycetes; order Bifidobacteriales; family Bifidobacteriaceae; genus Gardnerella; species Gardnerella sp. Marseille-Q9691. The sequence continues at coordinate 34,312 of NZ_JBKFXI010000002.1, forward strand.
GACGCTACCCTACTGCTCGTTGCAAGCGCATTGGATTTTTAGGCACTGAAGGATCGCGTAAAGCGGGAGTGTATCAGCGCGCTATTGAAGAAGCGGGATACACGTTTGTAGCTCCAGACGACGACTTGCAGAAACGTATTACTTCGCTTATTTACGATGACGTAAAAGGTACAGGAGACCTTGATTTTCACCGTTACGAATCTGTTTTAAGCGACATGCTAGACCCTGCAGGAGTATGCCGTTGCGATGCGCTTATTTTAGGATGCACAGAGCTTAGCGTGCTAAATGAAGCTTTCCCACTGCCTCAAATACCATTGGTTGACGCTCAAGCAGTGCTTGTAAAAGACACTGTGCAAAAAGCTAAAGCTTTGCGAAATTAGTAAATTAAGCAGTTAAATAAAAGCTTAATTTTCAGGACTCGTCAATATTCGGGTGAATTGCAACGCGCTGATCTTTAGGCTTTTTTAAATCCGGATTCACACGCTCAACAAGCATTGTGCGAGCATCTCCTGCCGTAACAAAGCTGCCGCAAATAAGCACGCCGTGACCGTAGCCCACGCCAAGCTCATCGTCTTCATCAACAAGATTCACAGCCGTTTGAATAGCATCGGGAAGCTCGTCAACGCGAATCACGCGATCCCTGCCAAACACGCCTACAGCAACCTTTTCAAGATCTTCCGGATCCATTACACGGTCCCGCCAAGAATTGCGAGTCACAATAATCTTCGTCAAAATAGGCTCAAGCACACCCAAGTATTCTTCAACCTGTTTATCTGCCATCATTGCAACAACACCAATAAGCTGCTCAAAATGATAGTTTTCTTCAATAGTTTCACGAAGAGACTCAGCAGCATTCACATTATGACCGCCGTCAATAATAATCGTAGGAGAAGTGCGAACCTGCTCAATACGACCCGGAACCTTAACCTGACTTAAAGCCTCAGCAACCAAATCGCCATCTAAAGCTCCATTTACCGGTAGCACAACTTCAGCAGCAGCAAGAGCCGCCAAAGCATTATGCGCTTGATGCTTACCAAACTTATCGATTGGAACATCCTCATAAGTACCAAGAGGCGTGCGCAAAGTAACAAGCTGGCCGCCAACTGCAGGAGTGCGAGACACAACTTCAAGCTCGCCGTCACCATAGGAAGAATCGCGCAATAATTTAGCATTATTACGCTCAGCAACTTCCTTAATAATTGGCAAAACCTTATCTTCATGCGGCTGAGGGCCTAAAATTACAGTGCAATTTGGCTTAATAATGCCAGCTTTTGTGCGCGCAATCTCCTCAACAGTGTTTCCAAGCCACTGCATGTGATCCATATCCACAGGACCAATAATTGCAGCATCCGCATTCATAACATTCGTAGCATCCCATTCGCCACCCATGCCAACTTCCATCACAGCAACGTCAACAGGAGCATCCGCAAAAGCCCAAATCGCCATGGCTGTAAGCACTTCAAAAAAGCTCATTTTTGGCTTACCGTCAGCCTCCATGCGAGCATCAACCATGTCGATAATATCTTTCATTTGATCCCAAACATCAATAAAATCGTCGTCACTGATTTCTTGACCATCAATCATAATGCGCTCGTTTATGCGCTCTAAATGTGGAGAAGTGTAAAGACCAGTGCGCAAACCGTATGCTCGGCACAACGACTCAGCCATGCGAGCAGTAGAGCCCTTGCCATTCGTGCCAGTAATATGAATAACGTGCATAGACTTTTCTGGATGCCCAAGAATATCGAGAATTAAGCGCATTCTGTCTAAATCAAGATTAGTTTTATTATGCTCAGGAGCGCGGCTCATAATATTACGCTCAATATCAACAATTCGCTCATTATTGCGATTTGGATGTTCCATAGACATAACTGCACTCCCCTAATTTTGTGCTCACTTACTCATTTTCCAAATATATAGATTAGTTTATGCCAACAACAGAAACCCAATAAAATATTGTGACAATATTCACATAACAAAACTTTCATTAACACACTTTGTAAATTACATATAAAATCTGAGCTTTTTAAGACAAAAAACTCGCATAAAACAGTAAATAAGACTATGTTAGTTATTGTCTAGTTTAATTCCTAGTTTATTTTTATTTACACACAAAAAGAAGTGTTAAGGAGTCGCATAATGGCAGAAAATACGCCAACAGAGCACGGTGAAGAATTAAAATCTGACGGCACGCAAAAGGCGGAAGACCGCGTTAACAATCGTTCTCTTCGACCAAATAGCGATTCTTTTAAAGATTTTATGACAAGCAGCTGGGATAATCAGGAGCCAGAAGTTAAGCCTCTTGAATCCAGCAAGTACATTCCAGCACGTTTAGAAGCACTTTCTAAGCGCTTCCCAGGAGAACGCTTAGTTATTCCTGCAGGACAGCCAAAAGTGCGCAATAACGATTGCGATTACGCTTTCCGCCCAGACACGACTTTTGCCTACTACACTGGCTTGGGCCAAGATTACGAAGCCGGAGCTGTGCTTGTTATGGAACCGGTTGAAAAAGACAGCGAAGAAGCAAAAGCTGGTAAAAATCATATTCCAGAGCTTTTTGTGGCTCCACGCGCAGATAACAGCACCTCAGCATTCTATAAAGATCCACACTACGGAGAATACTGGGTTGGTCCACGCGCAGGCTTGAAGGAACTTAAAGCCATGACCGGTATTAAAACGCGCGATATTGCTGAACTCGACGATGCTATTTCCAAGAATGTAAGCGACGATGCAAATGGTGAAGGCGTTCGCGTTCGAATCATTCGAGAAACCGACCCGGAGCTTACCGCAAAAGTTGAAACAATGCGCGAAGCAAGCGGATTTACGGACGAAGACGCTAATAGTTCCGCCGACGACAAGCTGCACGAATTTGCTGCAGAAGCACGAATGCTTAAAGACGATTACGAAATTCGAGAAATGCGCAAAGCTGTTGCCGCAACAAAGCTCGGTTTTGACCGCATGCTTACTAGATTGCCTCAAGCGCTTGGAAAAGAACATTCCGAACGCATGGTTGAAGGCGCTTTTAACTCTGTGGCTCGCGAAGAGGGCAACGAAGTTGGATACGACACGATTGTTGCTTCCGGAAAGCACGCGCCAATTTTGCACTGGATGCGAAACACAGGCGTAGTTTCTAACGGAGAACTGCTTCTTATTGATGCAGGTGTTGAAGTAAACAGCCTCTACACCGCTGACATTACGCGCACTTTCCCAACAAACGGCAAATTTACTGACTTGCAAAAGAAGCTTTACCAGTGCGTTCTTGACGCTCAGCAAGCCGGTTTTGAAGCAGCAAAGCCGGGCGCAACCTACTCTGACATTCACCACGCTTGCATGCGAGTATTAGCAGAGCACTTGCACGAATGGGGAATTTTGAAGGTAAGCGTTGAAGAGTCACTATCTCCAGAAGGACAGCAGCATCGACGCTGGCATGCGTGCGGAGTTGCTCACCATCTTGGCTTAGACGTACACGACTGCGCTCAAGCACGCTACGAGTCTTATCAAGGCGCAAAAATTACTCCAGGAATGATTTTTACGATTGAACCAGGATTGTATTTTGCAGCTAACGATTTAATGCTACCGGAAGAAATGCGCGGTATTGGCATTCGCATTGAAGACGATGTGTTAATGACAGAAAACGGTCCAGAATGGCTTTCTATTGACATTCCAAAGCAGATTGACGATGTAGAAGCCTGGATGGCTGAGCAAGCTCGCAAAAGTGATATTTTTCAGCATTAATCAATAAATTAAAATAATAGAAAAATATAATAAAACGAAATAATAATAAATATAGTACGCCAGCATAAGTTAAGTTAAACGTACGCAATATAGCACTTATGGTGCGCTCTATAGAAACGTAACATGCATTGCGCATGTTACTTATCGCAAGGGCACACCATAATTGTTTATGTAGCATTTTTACAAGCAAAATTTGCATCAAAATGCTTTTGAAGAAGCGAGAAGATATTTAGTAAAAGTATAGCTCTACAAACTTGCTGCACTGACGCGCGCGAAAGGAATATTATGACTAAGCCAATTGTTCTTTCACTCGGCGAACTTTTATGGGATTTACTTCCACACGGAAAACGTGTTGGCGGAGCGCCAGCAAATTTTGCATATCATGCACAGTGCCACGGAGCGCAAAGTTGCATGATTAGTGCTGTTGGTCAAGACCAACTCGGCGACGAGCTGATTGACAAAGTGAACAAAGCTGGAATCACTTCAATTATTCAACGCAACGCGTGGCCAACAAGCACTGTGGAAGTAACGCTAAAAAAGGGAATACCAGAGTACACTATTCTGCGAAATATAGCATGGGATCATATTCTTTACACTAGAGAACTCATTGATTTAGTAGAACGAGCAGATGCGGTATGCTTTGGTACTCTAAGCTTACGTTCTCAAGAAACTCACGACACAATTTTACAATTGTTAAAGCATACTAAGCCTGGAGCAATGAAGTTCTTCGACATAAACATTCGAAGCGACCACTATTCTAAGGATCTTATTGATACGCTTCTTCAGCAAGCCACCGTTTTTAAGCTTAACGATTCTGAACTGTTCCTACTTAGAGACATGTTCAATATTCGCGACACTTCAGACGAGGAAGCTTGCAAGTGGTTCCAAGCTCGTTACGCACTAGATTATGTGATTCTTACAGGCGGCTCTACTTTTAGTACGATTACTACTAACACCGGAGAAAGCTCTACTATTCCAACGCCACACGTTGATGTTCTTGACACAGTTGGTGCTGGAGACTCGTTCTCAGGAACATTCGCAGCACATATTCTTAAAGGCGAAAGTCTTGAAGAAGCGCATCGAGCAGCCGTTAATACCGCTGCATTCGTATGCACTCAGGAAGGCGCGTGGCCAAAGTATCCTAAGCAAATACCGGATTATTTGGCACAAGTCGGAAAATAAAAATAAAATAAAAATAAAATAAAAATAAAATAAAAATAAAATAAAAAATAAAATAAAAAATAAAATTTAACTCATAAAATCAATAACGCCACTTCATAAACTTAATGAAGTGGCGTTATTTAGTTCGTGGGGCCTCAGGGGCTTGAACCCTGGACCGACGGATTATGAGTCCGTTGCTCTAACCGACTGAGCTAAAGCCCCACGCTAACAAAGTTAGCAACGACTAGATTAGCACATACCCATAAACGTCGCCAACTTAAGTGAGTCGAACTAGACTAACAGACTCTATTACGCTCACACGCGCTCAGTTCGTCCGGAAGCAAAATTATCAAGAGCACCGGTTGCGCGCAAAGCCAAGTAAACAAACCACACAAGCACGCCGGAAAGCAGCAATCCGCTTATAAGCTCTGTAATCATATGAATCGTAATATAAGTAGGAGATTTAGCCTGATACTTAGTAAAGCTTAAGAACACACCATACTCAAAAGCCACAAGCAAACCAGAAAGAGCACTCAAAGTCAAATTAAACTTTCGATACTTAGCAATCAAGAATGGAATTTCCGCAAAAACACCCTGCAGCAAAGCAGAAATAACAGTATCCCTAATATTAAAAGGAGAACCAAGCAAAACCTGCACAAAAGCTGCAACAACATTCACATACACTGCAGAACCAGGCTTACGAATTAAAAGAAGCGCAAGAGTGCCAGACAAATACCACACGCCGTGCGTAATACTTGCGAAACCAGGAAGAACCGCTGCATTAAGAGTACGAATTATTGGAATAAACACCAAGCCGTATCCGCACAAAATAACGCCAAAAACAGCAGATAAAGCAGCTCCCAAAGCAATATCTGCCACACGCCAACGCAAATTAGCAACAATTGAAGGCTCCGGATTAGCTTTAGCATTCGCACTATCCGTTACAGGAGTTGCAGAAGTTGCAGAATCTACAGAAGTAGATGATTTCGCTTCATCACTATCAATACTATTATCAACATTCGTGTTAAAAATATTGCTCATAAGAAATCCTTTATCTTAAAAATGCTGCGCATTGTAAATACTTAACTGAGCACTTCCTGACCTACGCAACCCGGGCAGAAGCACCAACGAGTAAGTCTATCACCTTAAACAAAAGAAACACATGCTATAACAAATTTGCGTTATCAAAGTAAGTTATAACGCAATATAAAACCGCAGAAATCTAGGATTATAAGCCAAAACTTTAGCAAGATGCAATCAAAAACAAAAAACACCGCTGAGATTTCAGCGGTGCCATAATTTGTACCCCCTAAGAGAGTCGAACTCTTGTTGTCAGATTGAAAGTCTGGTGTCCTAACCGTTAGACGAAGGGGGCTTCGAACCAAACCATATGATACTAACACTCAGAAAAGAGTCGCGCAACTTACGGCGTGTTGAGATTAAGTACGGCTTAATTGCGTGTGTGTTTACGGTGGTTATGAGATGTGGCTGTGAGTGGTGGGTGTGAGTGGTGGGTGTTGCTTGTCTCGCAGCGCTACGCTCGTGTTTGCTGTTGCGCGAGTTTGTGGGGATTTCTCTCCTCGCACGTCCCGTCCTTCGGGCGCTCTGGCTGTTAAAGGCGCTTAGTGTGTTCGCCTATCTTTAAAGAATGTAGCTTCTCAGTCCTCTTTTAGTGCTCGTAAAGAAATCCCCCAAACTCTGCATGCTAATTCGTTAATAACCGTGCTCATCGCAGAGATTTTTCGATTTTTCTTCTTCGCTCGACGAATCAGCAGCCTTCGGCTCTGACGTTCGCCTCGTTCAGTGCGAAAAATCTCAAATCTCACCACACGAATATTCCTGCAACTAAAGTAACGCAATTAAGCTGCGGGTGGGTGCGTAGATAGGAGTGCTTGGTGTGGCGTGTGCAGCAGCGATAATACTAGTGTTCGCTAATCAACAGAGATCAGCGTCAGCAGAGCACTGGTGCAAAGCCTCACAAGCATCGTTCACAAAGCACTAATGCGCGGTAGGTGAAGTCATGAATCGTGCGACCAGCATCCAAACCTTTACGCTCAAAATTAGTAAGAACTCGACCAGCAAAGCGCTCAGATTCGTTAAAATCTGCGTGTGGAAGAGCTGCTGCAGTATCGGCAGTACCTTTTCCAACATGCTCAATTGGAAGGCTTACGCTTAATTCGCCAATGTTCGCGAAATCTTCGCGAGAATCCATAACCTCATGCACGTGCAAAGCATAGTCCTCAATATCTGTAGCAATGCGCCAAACGCCCTCTTTACGCAACGCCTGGTGGATTGTAGAGGCAAGCTCTGGTTGCACAATACGACGCTTATGGTGACGCATCTTAGGCCATGGATCCGGGAAGAAAGTCCAAACTTCTTCTAAAACTCCGCGGTCACAAGCTGCGAAGAAATCAGGAGCGTTAATTTGCGCAATACGAAGATTAGTTAAACCTTGTTTTCCAGCTAAAAGCATTGTGTGAGCAACGCCTGGATCATAAACTTCAAGCGCCAAAAAGTTAGTTTCCGGCAAACGTTCTGCTGCAGCAACAACGTTTTCGCCCTGACCGGAACCGATTTCAACAATAAGCGGATTATTATTGCCCCACTTATCTTTAATCCAATCATGCGTAATGTGCAAATTTTCGCGCAATCTAAAAGAGCCAGGAGCTTCAGTAACATCTAATAAGTACTGACTTGCATAACGCTCCTGAGCGTGCTGTAAACGCGCATCTAAGCGTCCAGAACGACGCACAAACGACAATACAGTGCGTTGCTTGGCTTGCATAGTGTTTTCGTTTTCATTTTCACTGCTCATTAGATTACTTTCGTTATTCGGCTATACGCTTTTAGTTAAATTCACATGACTTTAGTCATGCTCTAACTCTTGTTTTATGCTACCAAAAAGTATAAAAAAGCAGCGAAAGTGTTAAACAAACGCTGCTTAATTAAGATTTTTATTTCGTAATACGCTTTAAGAGAACAAGTCTCGAGCAGTATTTCCGTTTGGAGCATCCTCTACTTTAATATTCACTTGTGCAGGACTGAGCAAGAACACGCGAGGAGTTACACGCTCAATAGAACCACGCACGCCGAATACTACGCCAGCAGAGAAATCAACAATGCGATACGCCACAGACTCAGTTACGCCAGTTAAATTAAGCACTACTGGAACGCCATCTCTTAAAGCGCGACCAACCATTTGCGCATCGTCATAAGACTTTGGATGAATGGTAGTAATACGGCTCATGCGATTAAGACTTGCGCGAGCAGAAGTGCCACTAGAGCGAGAATCGTCTCCGTGCTGCGATGCAACAGGTGTTACCGATCGATCGTTGTCAAAGGAAGTTTCTGGAACATCAGCTTCAACATAATCATCATCTTCTTGAACATCTGCCATACCAACGTACGACATTACGTTCTTCATAAAGCTAGCCATGAAGCCACCCTCCTCTCGTTACACCTAACGCAAAAAATCAGGAATATCTAGTTCATCCGGTTCAGAAGACTGCGGCTGAGCAGGTTCTGGATTAGATACATACTGCTGATTTGCTGCAGTATCAAACATAGAAGGCACAGAAGCAGGCTGCTCTGCTTGTGTAGCAGCAGATTCTTCCCTCATAGCAGAAGTAGACTTTGCTGGAGCAACAGACTTTACATCTGCCTGCATATCAACAAACTGGCCGGCTGTTGCTGAAGATTCTTCCGACTTAGAGTGAGCGTCGAAACCTGCAGCAATAACAGTCACACGCACTTCGTCACCGTAGGAGTCATCCAAGGAAAGACCCCAAATAATTTGTGCTTCTGGATGAATAGCCTTACGAACAAGCTCAGTTGCAGCAGACGCTTCTTGAAGCTTCAAATCGCTTGGACCTGCGATGTTAATCAAAGCACCGTGAGCACCTTCAATGCTTTCCTCAAGAAGAGGCGAGCTGATAGCGATTTCGGCAGCCTGAGTTGCACGATCTTCGCCCTTTGCAGAACCGATGCCAAAGAGTGCTGTACCTGCGCCGCGCAAAATAGCGGTAACATCGGAAAAGTCCACATGAATGTACGAATTTGTGGTAATCAAATCCGTAATACCCTGAACGCCAGCAAGCAATGCGGTATCTGCCGTCTTAAATGCTTCAATAATACCGATTGTGCGATCCGAAATTTCCAAAAGACGATCGTTTGGAATTACGATTAACGCATCAACTTCTTTGCGAAGATTTTCGATACCAAGTTTTGCAGATGCAGCACGCTGAGGGCCTTCAAAACCGAATGGACGCGTAACAACTGCAATAGTCAAAGCACCCTGCTGATGCGCAGCACGAGCAACTATTGGGCTAGCACCAGTGCCTGTACCGCCGCCTTCGCCGCAGGTAACGAACACCATATCAGCGCCCTTAAGTGCTTCTTCAATATCTGATTGATGATCCTGTGCAGCTTTTGCACCCTTCTCAGGATCAGCACCAGCACCAAGACCTCGGCTTGAAGCGTCCGATAATGAAATCTTTACATCAGCATCAGAACGCAGTAAATCTTTAGCGTCAGTATTAATGGCTACAAATTCTACATTCTGTAGACCCTCGCTGATCATCCGATTGACGGCGTTACCGCCGGCACCACCGACGCCGACTACCTTGATGATGGTTTTGTCGTTGAAATTGTCAGTCTGGGCAATCTCGCTCACCGTTTTCTCCTGTCACTCACGCACGTTTACACAATATTTTAGCGCAAAACGCTCGATACTGACGACGTTTTAACAATAAACTGAAAAAATGTCACTGATTTGATAATACACCGGGCTATATGCAAATATACATAGCCGGTAATTTTCTTTGAATAATCACAAGATAATCGCAAAATAATCAGCATATAAAAATGGCCAAAAGCCTAGAAAACTCTAGTAACTAGCATCCATTGGGTCGTCGCCAAACAAGGCTTCGCGTTCCTCGTGACTTGTAGTACGAGAATCCAACCAGCCGTATGGCAAATGAACTTTTTTAGCAAAACGCACACGCCCACGCGGCGTGTCTAACACTTGTTCCGGCAGACGAAGAGAGCCATCGAGCATGTTGAGATTGCGCTTAACATCCTCAATAGACTCGCATTCCATAAAGTTTTTGCGAGTTCCTCCCCCAACCGGAAAACCCTTTAAATACCAAGCGATATGCTTACGCAAGTCGTGAACAGCCATACGCTCGTCGCCATCATAAAACTCAACCAAAAGATTTAAGTGGCGCAAAATAACTGAGCCAACTTCCGCCAAAGTTGGATTAACGCGTTCACTACTGCCCGCACAAGCGTTACGAATATCTGCAAAAATCCAAGGCCTACCCTGGCATCCGCGACCGATAGCAACGCCAGCACAACCAGTTTCTTTAAACATTGCGAGCGCATCTTGCGCACCCCAAATATCGCCATTGCCAAAAACGGGAATATCAAGCGCCTCAACAAGCTCCCCAATACGCTGCCAGTCTGAATGACCGCCATAATATTCTGAAGTTGTGCGAGCATGCAAAGTTACAGCAGCGCATCCTTCTTCTTGCGCAATATGTCCAGCTTGCATAAAAGTTTCATGACTCTCGTCAATACCAACACGGAATTTTGCCGTAACAGGTATTCCTGCAGGTTCGCAAACAGAAACAACGCGGTGCAAAATTTCTTGCAACAAATCAGTTTTCCAAGGAAGAGCAGAACCGCCGCCGCGTCTTGTAACTTTAGGAACTGGGCAGCCGAAGTTTAAGTCAACATGGTCAGCCATGTTTTCGTCAACAACAATTCGAGCAGCCTGCTCTACAATAGAAGGATTAACACCATAAAGTTGCAGCGAGCGCACTTTTTCGCTAGGCGCAAAACGGCAAAGTCTAAGAGCTTTTGGATTTCGTGCAACTAATGCTCTAGCCGTAATCATTTCTGCCACGTAAAGCCCGTCCGGACCAAATTCACGGCAGATTACGCGAAATGGCCAGTTGGTAATTCCAGCCATTGGAGACAAAACAACAGGAGTAGCAATATGAACTTTCCCTAAATCCACTGGTTTTATAGAAAAATTCATATTGCTTTAACTCCATTCACTTTAATAATATTTTGCTTTAATGCTTAAGCTACACTTAAACGATACTTAAGCGCGATTTAGTACAAGCCGCCAGCAGTTGCGATTTTAACAGGCTTAGATTCGTCCTCGCCTGCTTCTTTAGCAACATCCGTAGCGCCGTCAGCCGAACGAGTGCCAACGATTTCAACAGGTCCTTGCGGATACTTAACGCGCTTCTCGTTAATGCGGCTAGCAACGTAATCTGCAACCTTGTCCAAAGAAACGCGCTCTTGCTGCATAGTGTCGCGCTCGCGGATAGTAACAGCATGATCTTCCAAAGTATCGAAGTCAACTGTTACGCACAAAGGAGTACCGATTTCGTCCTCACGACGATAGCGGCGGCCAATAGCGCCTGCTTCGTCATAATCAATAACCCAATCGTGCTGACGAAGATCCGCAGCCAAATCTTGAGCAACAGACTGCAATTCTGGCTTCTTGCTCAAAGGCAAAACTGCAGCCTTAACAGGAGCCAAACGAGGGTCAAGTCTAAGAACGGTACGCTTGTCAACGCCGCCCTTAGTGTTTGGAGCTTCATCAACGTCGTAAGCATCAACCAAGAATGCCATAAGCGAGCGCGTAAGACCAGCCGCAGGCTCAATAACGTAAGGCACATACTTTTCGCCAGTAGCCTGGTTAAAGTAGCTCAAATCCTCGCCGGAATGCTTAGCATGAGCAGACAAATCGTAGTCAGTACGGTTTGCAATACCCTCAAGCTCTCCCCAGTCAGAACCTTGGAAGCCGAATTTGTACTCAATATCGACAGTGCGCTTGGAATAGTGGCTGAGCTTCTCCTTAGGATGCTCGTACATGCGCAAGTTTTCTGGCTTCACACCCAAATCCACATACCAGCGAACGCGAGTATCAATCCAATACTGATGCCAGGCTTCGTCGGTTCCAGGCTCAACGAAGAACTCCATTTCCATCTGCTCGAACTCGCGAGTGCGGAAAATAAAGTTTCCAGGCGTAATTTCATTACGGAAAGACTTACCAATATTCGCAATGCCAAAAGGAGGCTTTTGACGAGTAGAAGTCATAACGTTCTTAAAATCAACGAAAATACCCTGAGCTGTTTCCGGACGCAAATAATGCAAGCTGTTTTCGTCTTCAACAGGTCCTAAATGAGTGCGAAGCATCATGTTGAAGTCGCGTGGCTCAGTCCAGTTTCCGCGAGTGCCGCAATCTGGGCAAGCAATGTCTTTTAAGCCATTTTCTGGCATTTTATCGCCATGCTTTTCGGCATAAGACTCTTCCAACTTATCTGCACGATGGCGCTTATGGCAGTTCAAGCACTCAATTAAAGGATCGTTAAACACGGAAACGTGACCGGAAGCAACCCACACTTGAGAAGGCAAAATAACGGAAGTATCCACGCCAACAACATCGCCGCGCGTGGTTACCATGTAGCGCCACCATTCGCGCTTGATATTATCCTTTAACGCAACGCCCAACGGACCATAATCCCACGCGGAGCGCGTGCCACCGTAAATTTCGCCAGCTGGGAACACAAAACCTCGACGCTTAGCCAAGGACACGACTTCATCAAGCTTTGAAACAGCCACAATACACCTTTTCGTAAAACTAGAAAATTCGGGTGAAAACGTTGCCATTATAGAAAAACCCTGTGACGCTTGTAGAATTATCAAAATAACATAAATATTACAATTTGTTTAATGTGGCGCGAGTTTAAAGGAATTACTATGAGCGAAAATAATAGCGAGAATACAAAAGACAATGCGAGCGAGCACAAAACTAACACGGTTGCAGCGTTGTGCATTGCTCCAAGCGGAGTTGGTGATGAGTTAAGCGAGTATGTGGCTGATGCTGTGAAAGTTATTCGCGATTCTGGATTAAAGAACGAAACTAACGCAATGTTCACAAACATTGAGGGCGAATTTGACGACGTTATGCGCGTTGTAAAAGACGCTACGATGGCACTGGTTAGCAAAGGATACCGCACTGGGGTAATCTTAAAGTTGGATATTCGCCCTGGCTTTAGCGACCAAATAGACGCAAAAGCTGCTCTTGTAGACAAAATTCTCGACGAACGCAAAAACAAAGAAGAATAAAACTGAAATCAAATAATCTCAAATAATCTCAAAACTCAAAAAAGTTATAATAAAACAAAGGAAAGCAGGAATTTATGCTGCAACTTACTGCAGTTCAGAAAATATTATCCGATTTAAATGAAACCCAAGGAGAACGAGAAAAACAATACAAATACTTTCATCAACATCCTGAACTGTCAATGAAAGAAGATCATACAGCTCAAACAATTATTGATATTCTTACTAAAGCTGGGATTGAAACAAAGCGAGTTGGAAAAACAGGCGTTGTGGCAGAGATTAAAAACGGCGAAAGTCCTGTTGTTGTTATGAGAGCGGATATCGATGCGCTTCCAATTAAAGAAAATTCAGGAAAAGATTACACTTCAACAGTTAGCACGCAAGACGAAAATGGTAAAATGGTTGGAGTTTCACACGTGTGCGGTCACGATTTTCATATTGCAAGTTTACTTGGAGCTTTACAAGCTTTTAACAATCATAAAGAAGCATGGCACGGAACCTACATTGGCGTTTTTCAGCCTGGAGAAGAAACAGCTCAAGGCGCAAAAGACTTGGTGGAAAATGGCATTACGAGCATGATTGCAAAGCCTGACGTTTACCTTGGTCAGCATGTATTGGGCGCTATTCCTGCAGGAACAGTAGGTATTCGTTCGGGCGCGTTCTTAACTACTGCAGCTTCGATTCGCGTGCACATTTTTGGTAAAGGTTCGCATGGTTCTATGCCTGAGTTGAGCGTTGACCCGGTGGTTGTTGCTTCGTCAATTGTGCTTAAATTGCAGACGATTGTTTCTCGCGAACTTGCAGCTAAAGATTACGCAATTGTTACAGTTGGCGCGCTTAATGCAGGAAGTAAGTCGAATATTATTCCTGATGATGCCGAGCTTTTAATTAACACAAGAACTTATAGCGAAGATACTCAAAAATTTGTGCACAATGCTATTGAACGAATTGTGCGTGGAGAGTGCGAGCTTGCAAGATGTCCTAAAGAACCAGAGTTTACGTATTATGATTGCTATCCGCTTACAAATAATGATCAGAATGCATCTTTGCGCGTGCGTAAAGCTTTTGATGAATACTTTGGAGAAGATTCTGTAGATATTTCGCGCGCTTCTGCTTCGGAAGATTTTTCTATAGTTGCGAACGCTTTTAAAACTCCTTACGCTTACTGGGGCTTAGGTGGTTTTGCTGATATGCAGAATGCTCCTGGAAATCACAATCCGGCATTCGCCCCAGATTTGCAGCCCACTCTTAATCGCGGATTAGAAGCTGCAGTTGTGGCAGCTTGCGCTTGGCTCACTAGCGAAAAGTAACAAATCTTAGTGAGATACTAGGCGTTTTTTACGCCGCCAAAACGTCGGTCGCGATGCGCATAACGGTCAATTGACCTCCACAGCGCTTCGCGGCCGTAATCCGGGAAGAGCTCTGGCACAAAATCAAGCTCCGCATAGGATGCTTGCCAAGGCAAAAAGTTGCTAGTGCGCTGCTCGCCAGAAGTGCGAATAACCAAATCGCAATCTGGAATATCCGGATTATACAAGTGCTCAGCAATCATTTTTTCAGTGACACGATCGCCCTTAATTTTGCCATTTTGAATTTCTTTAGCAATTTGCGCACAAGCATCAGCAATTTCCGCGCGACCACCGTAGTTTAGGCAAAAAACAACGTCAATAGTTTTGTTATTTTTGGTAATTTCCTGCGCTTTTTCCAACTCGTCAATAACAGACTTCCACAATCTAGGGCGCCTTCCTGCCCAACGAACGCGCACTCCCCACTCGTTCATTTGCGCAACTCTGCGGTGAATAATATCCCTAGAAAATCCCATTAGAAAGCGCACTTCTTGCGGCGAGCGCTTCCAATTTTCCGTGGAAAAAGTGTACAAACTTAAATAGCGCACTCCCGCTTCTATAGCTCCGGCAATAGTGTCAAAAACAACAGGCTCTGCAGCTTTGTGGCCTTCTGTGCGAATCATTCCGCGCTCTTTAGCCCAACGACCATTGCCGTCCATAATCACGCCAACATGGCGAGGAACCTTGCCCTTAGGAAAATCTGGTATGCGAGAAGGGTCACTAAAAGGAGCCGCCGGAATATTAAGCGACGTATAATCCACGTTTTCAAAAGCCATACTTACGAATGTAACAACCCCATTGAACGAATAAGACACACATCTAAAACAGCGTATTTATAAAATACGCAATCATCTACATATTCATTTCTTCTCGCTTAGGGTTAAGGAACTTTGCCAAACCAAATGCTCTTAAAATTGCAGCTAAAATAATTGGCAAAATTGAAAGAGTTATAAATGTATACGCAAAGTGTTCAAGATAGAAGTAAGAGATGCTTGAACCACTAATAATATCAAAAATAAGCATAATTATTACATAAGCAAAAGTAGAAATTAATACGCCAAGAATAGACCCGCCTATATTAGAACGTTTGCGAACAACAAACTGTCTTTGGAAAACCTCTAAAAGAATAATAAAAACCAATGTTGCAATCAGGTAAAGAATAAAATGCATTATATCGAAATAATTATGATTCCAAATGTAGTAAATAGTTTGAACAATAAACCAAACAATAGAAGGTATAATAACAAAATTATTTTTACGAGCAACTTGCGCAAAACCCAATACTACCGAAAATGGAATTAAATTATATGCAAAATAAAGCCATGCAGTGCTCAAGGAATAACCATAACCAAAAGTTTGAATTGGATGATCAAGAATAAGATATGCACCAATTGCAACAGCAATAGATAAAATAATTACTAAACCTATTTCTTTTTCGTTCCATTGTGAGCAAAAAGTATTAACAAGCTTTTCGTGCTCATTAAAACGATTATATAAGCTAGATTGAGCGTAACCTCTAGGCGCACCGTATTGCGGCATACCAGGCATACCATACTGCGGACCACCATACTGGTTTCCACCGTACTGGTTTCCACCGTAATGATTTCCACCATACTGAGACTGTGCGTAGCATTGTGGATTTCCATTTTGCATCTGTGCGTAGCCTTGTGGGCTGCCATACTGCGGAGAACCATATTGTGAACCATACTGCGGCTGTGGCTGAGCGTACTGTGGCTGAGCGTACTGCTGCTGGCCATACTGCGGCTGGCCGTATTGAGCTTGAGAATACTGAGGCTGCTGAGCGTAGGTTTGCTGAGACTGAGCATACTGCGGCTGCGTAGGCTGGTACTGATTCTTCTGGTACTGATCCTGCTGATACTGAGATTGTTGATATTGATCCTGCTGGTATTGATCCTGCTGATACTGAGCTTGATCATATTGCGGCTGATTGTACACATCAGATTGCTGATTTACATAAGATTGCGCGCTTTGAGAAGAATTTTCAGCATTATAAGAATTACTATTCTCGCTATTATTCTGATTATTCACAGCGTCAGAATTGTTATTAACGTCCATTTTGACTCTCTAGCTCTCGTAAAACAAACACTTAGCGCTTATTCTACTACACGAATAAAAAGTATTAAAAGACTTAAATCAACAAATCGTCAAAAGCAAAAAGCGCAAAAAATATTGAAAATACTAAAATCTAACGAAAATTACGAGCAAACTAATCAGAAATCAACCCCATTGAACGAATTGGGCGCTCAAGATAATACTCCGCCCAAAGTTTTGCGCAAGAAAGAGTAGAAGAATCGATTGGAACGCCGTCAATAGAAGACCAATCGCCTTGTAAAAGTGCGAATAGTTGAAGACGCGTTTCGTCGGAACAAATAATAGATTCGGGAGTATGATCACCAGCACACATAACGCCACCAACAGATGGAGAAAAGTAGCACAAATTTTCTTCTTTTCCGCAAACAACGCAAGTTTTTAAACGCGGCGACCAACCAGCCAAAGACATTGCGCGCAAAAGGTATGAAATTCCAATAGCATTCGGCGCATGCTTTCTGTTAGATAGCGATGATAAAGCAGCAGTAAGCAGACGATACTGCCCGGAAGTATCTTGATATTCACGCATATACTCATCTGTATATTCGTTGGAAACTAGCGCATCTGCAACTTCCAACATAACGCTTGCATACTCATAGGAAGTATAATCGGCACAAATCGAGCCAGCATAGGCAGATATAGAAACAGCCTGAGATACAACATCCAAAGACTTTCCTTGAGCCAAAAGCACGTCAACGCGCATAAGAGGCTCAAGTCGGCCACCAAAGCGCGACTTAAGACGACGAACTCCTTTTGCAACAGCACGAACTTTTCCATGCTGCTTTGTGAGCAAAACTACAATCCTATCTGCTTCACCCAAAGGAAAAGCACGAAGCACAACGGCTTCATCGCGATACAACGGCATAAATCAAACTGCCAGTCTAAAATTATTGCAAATCTTAGCAAATAAAAGCGGTTACGCTAATCCGTCGCTAGTATCGTCATTAGTATCGTCATTATCTGAATCATTATTAAAAGAAGTTGATTCATCAATATGACCGATTATTGGGAATGAAAGATCCGGAATATCCAAACTCAATGGCTTGCTAGGCTCTAAATGCGTAACTGGGATTTGCATAGAATCAGATTCACGCTTTGCAGGAGCTGCAGGCGGGAAAGATGGTATAGAAGATGCAGGTGCAGCAGGTGCGGCAGGTGCAGATGCATACTCAGCAGCTTCGTGCGTACGATGCGAAACCGGAGGGAAAGCAGGAGGCACGCTCGGAGGCACAGAAGTATTCGCAGAAGGCTTTGCAACTGGCTTCACAGTTGGAGGCAAAGTCGGCGGCACAGTATTAGAAGAAGAATTGTGCATTACTGTGGCACTTTGCAAAAGCTCATCGTTACTATCTTCATCTTCAAGATTTGCAGACTTGCTTTCTGCAGCATGAGCCGTAAATATTGCGCGCTCAGACTGATGTAACGCTTCAAACGAATCACTAGAAGATTGATTATTGTAATCAACCGGAGCAAAAATGCTTTGCTTTTCGTGATCAGGAACATTAGGAACCAATTGAGAGCGAGTAATCTTTGGCAAAACGTTTGAATCTTCGCCCTTTTCTGCAGAAGATGCTACAGAAGAAGCCGCAGAAGCAGCTACAGAAGCTGCGCTAGACACTTTTGCTGCAGGAGCAAAAGATGGAGCTGCAGAAGCAGCAGAAGCGGCAGAAGCAGCCGCAGCGGACGCGCGCTTATCTTCAGCAGCAGACGCAGCAGCAATAGCCTCAACAAGACTATGTCCTGAATAATCAGAATCAACGTACTTGTCTAAACGCTTAAGAGATTCCAAACTACTTAACAAACGCACGCAAGCATTCAAGTAGTAATCAACCTGACGCTCATCATAGCCATGTTTGCCAGTTTTTTGAGTGAAAATAACATTAGAAACATATGTGGAGTTGATGTCATTCAAAGTATTTTCGTCGGTTTCCCACTCAAGCTCATGACCAAGCATAAGCGCAATCTTATCTAAGGCTTGATCAACCATAATATCTACTTGCTTACGAGCATAAGATGGCCTACGAGAAGCGCCGTTATCAAAACGTTCACGATAATCACGCTGAGCATGCTTCAAAAGCTTACGATACAACTCTTCGGCACGAGCTTTCCAAGCTACCCTACCGCACTCGGAAATCTCCTGCTCGGTGCATTTGTCAACAACTGCGCGCTCTAAGCGAGACAGTGCAGCATCAACCTGCCCAATAACATAACCATTGCGCTCTAAATCAAAAGAAACTTCTTGAATGTCTTGCTGAGTAAGTCGAGCCTCATCGCTTTCATACAAAGTGTGCGCACGCTCCAGAAAAGCATCTACCTGTGCGACGTTATATCCTAACTTACGCTTACCCACACGCTCCATTCCTGAAGCATTACGAGCGGTATCAGGTTTATGAGTCATCTACTATCGACCTCCTGAGCACATGTTTCCATTGAGTATACTCTACGCGATTGTTGAGACGCGCGCCACACGTTGCATTCGTACATACCTTCATGTATGTTTTTACTTTGTTGCAAACGGGCGATTAGCTCAGCTGGCTAGAGCGCCACCTTTACACGGTGGATGTCGGGGGTTCGAGTCCCTCATCGCCCACTTTCTATTCGATTTGATTCGTTTATTTAGATTTTCTTATTTAGATTCGCTTATTTGGGTTCGCTTATTTTGCACTTACAGCTTTTGCATTTGCATCTTTTGCACTACAGCTTGTCAATTTATCTGCACCACTGCCAGAACCTATAGATTTCAACGCTTTATAAGCTTCATCAATCGTACTAACTCGAACAACTCGCAAACCTTGTGGAACATGACCAACTACTTCGTCGCAATTATCTTTAGGAGCTAAAAACCAGGTAGCGCCATCTCGTTTAGCTGCAATCATTTTTAGACGAATACCACCAATAGCGCCAATTTTCTTCGATTTTTCAATAGTTCCAGTGCCGGCTATAGTTTTACCGCCAGTTTCACTTTCGGGCGTAAGCTTATCTAAAATTCCAAGCGTATACATCATTCCTGCAGAAGGACCACCAACGTCTTCAATATGCAAACGCAACTTCACGCCTTTAGTATTAATTCCAAGATGCTTAGAAGCGTATTGTAAAGCAACGTTTTGCGCAACATCCTGCGAATTGTCCATTTCGTGTTCGGATTCTTTATCGTAATCATCTGCATTCTGACCAACAGGAACAATTGCTTCGCGAGGAATTATCTCTTTTTGAGGATCCAGCCACGAAATAAGCGCGTAAAATGTTGAAACTTCATACCCTGGAACTCCAGAAGTATTAACAGTGAGCATTAATAATTTTCCGCTATCCTTATGCTTTGCATGCTTTGAAAGTATTTGAATTACAGGAAGCTTTGAATCTCCAGAAACACCAAGAACATCCTGAGTAGGCCCCGGCTCTTCTACAACATACGCACTTGGTAACATCAGAGCAATTAACGCAACTACTACTGCGAAAAATCCCGCAAAATAGCGCAAAGAATGTGAATCAATATACGAAATCAACTGCTTCGCAAATGTTAGCAATCTACCTGATAATGTGCTAAATATGCGCAAACGTTTAGAAAAGCCAAGCATGTTTGTATCATTACACAAGCCCTATATAGATTAATTTAATTTTAGATTTGACTTATAATGCAAATAAAGCAAAATATAATGCAAAATATAATGTATAAAACATGTTTGCTTTAAACCGCAGTAAAAGGATGAACTCATGAACGATGATGCAATTCACCAGTGGCTTATTGAATGCTTTGGGCCAATACAAGGCGAAGAAGCATGGAAACAACTTGAACAACTTCCTTTTGAGCTGCGCGAACAACTCTTAAATCAGAACCCATCTAAGCTTCCTAAACCGGACGAAGTTCGCAGCATGATGCAAGCTTTCAGCGCAGGAGGACTAAATAATCCTAATGAAATGGAAGCAACGCTTGAAGAAGGGCCAATTAACCAAAAACTTGCGCAATCAATTGCATTACAACGTGCAACCGGAGATCAAGGCAATGTAAATGCGGAAGTTGCTGACTCGGCTAGGCGTGCGCTAAGTCAAGCAAATTTGTGGCTTGACATTACGTGCAATTTCAATCCTGCTCCAGGAACACCAGCAGTACTTTCAAGAGCAGATTGGGTTGAAGGAACGCTCGGAGCGTGGGTAAAATTCGCAAATCCTGTAGCAAAATCCGTGAACGAAGCGCTTACTTCTGTTATTGAGGAGCGATTCCGCGATGTGGACGATGCCGAAGTAAAAGGACTTTTTGCTGGCGTTGTGCCAATCCCACTTCCGGAAGGAATGAATAATCCTTCGCAACTAATGAAACTACTCGGAAATACTTCCTTTGCTATGCAATTAGGGCAAGCTGCAGGCGCACTTTCGCACGAAGTACACGGAAGTTTTGATCAAGGACTTGCGTTATTGCAAAATCCTGCTGGCGGCTTAATTCCATACAACTGCATTGAATATGCGAAAGTGTGGGAGTTAGATATTACAGAAGTCATGAATTATTTGGCTTTACGAGAAGCAGCTCACGCAAGATTATTCGCAGCCGTGCCATGGCTTATGCCGCGATTTGAAGCGCTTATTATTAAGTATGCAAACGGAATAAGCATTGATTTAGAGGCGATGGAAGAACAGCTTCGAGATGTGGAAACAATGAATCCGGAAGCAATTTCGGGCGCTGTAAATTTGCAGAATATTGGTAGCAACGATTCCGATGAGCAGCGTCAAGCATTGCACAGTTTGGAAACCCTGCTTGCGCTTGTTGAAGGATGGGTTGATTGCGTTACTTGGCAGGCTGGAATGGCTCATATTGTGCATATTGAACAGTTGCGCGAAATGATGCGTCGCGAGCGCGCTGCAGGAGGTCCGGCAGAAGTTACTTTTGAATCGCTTTTGGGATTGAAACTTAGACCTCGCCGCATGAGAGAAGCCACTAAATTGTGGGAAAAGATTACGCGAGAATGCGGAATTGATAAGCGAGATAGTTTGTGGAGTCACCCGGATTTGCTGCCAACTTTGCCGGAAGCTAACGAAAACGCGAAAGAAGATGGTAGCGAATCTAATCGTGAAAATAGTAGCGAAAGTGCGAGCGCAAATAATAGCGAAACCTTAGATACTAGCTTGGGTACTAGCTTGGGCACTAACAGTAGCGAAAATTGGGATGCTGACTTTAGCAAACTACTTGAGGAAGAAGAGCGCAAAAAGAAGAAAGACGACGAAAACTAATCAGGCGCGAGTAGTTTAGGTCGCGAAATTAAGCCAAGAATCGGCTAGGCGCGCGATTCATCCCCGCACTTCCCTCTTTTCGGCAAGCGTAAGACAGGTGAAGCGTTTTTTCGGCACGAGTCACAGCAACATACATAAGCCTGCGCTCCTCTTCTATATCTTCATCCGTAGAAGCAGAACCGAATGGTATTAAGCCTTCCGAGCAACCAATCACATAAACGTGCGTAAACTCCAAACCCTTGACTGCGTGAATAGTAGAAACTGTAACGGTTGAAATATCAAGCGTTTTAGAAGCATCACTAGCAACTAAAGAAGCTGAGTTTTGCGCATCTTCCAGAACATTTCGCTGCCAGCCAACGTCTTTTCTTACGCGATACGGCATTTTGGCAAATTTTAAAGCTTTGCAAATAACCTGCTGCTGAGCGTTAGTACGCGTTAGTATTGCGCAATCTCCCGGATTAGCAACGCCGCTTTTTACAAGCTTTGCAATTTGATTGACCACGCCCAAAGCTTCATCAACATCAGTAGCAAAAACCTGCTGAGAAACGCGAGTACCGCCTTTAGTAAGAGACTTAACTTTTACGTAGTCACGCTTATACGGCGAAGAAGCAAGCACGCGATTAGCAATACCAACTATGCGCTCTGTGGAACGGTAATCCGTATTCAAACTAATATCGGCGCTTATTGGGGCAAATTCTTGCGGAAAAGCTAACAAATCGTAGCTACTTGCGCCAGCAAACGAGTAGATAGTTTGTGCAGGGTCGCCCACTACGCAAATATCGCGATTCTGCCCCATCCACAATCGCAACAATTCGTGCTGCAAAGGAGACACATCCTGATATTCGTCAACTGTAATCCATCCGATTGATTGCCTAATACGGTTTGCAGCTTCCGGAAAATTTCTCAAAATATGACATGCAAGCAAAAGAATATCGTTAAAATCAATACAATTATGCGAATTTTTTTCGGTTTCGTAAGCTTCGTAAACGTCAACGAATTGCTGCGGCTCTAATCCTGCAGGAGGCAGACGATGAGTTGCAGCACAAGCGCGAATATAATCATCCGGCGCAATAAGCGAAACTTTAGACCAATTGATTTCCGCCAAAATATCTCGAGCTTGCAGCAAAGTTAAGCCATCAAAATCCGGATAACGCTTAAGAGCTGCAGATATTATTTGCTTAGGATCTTCCATAATAGACGGAAAAGGCGCTGAACAAACTTCGCTCCACACGCTACGAATCTGCTGCAATGCGGCCGAGTGAAAAGTTGCAACACAGCCAATATTTTTAACGCCAAGAGCCTCAATTCTAGAACGCATTTCCGCAGCAGCTTTTACCGAAAATGTAACCGCAAGCACACGCTCAGGATCCCACTTACCACTAGCGCAAGCATACGCAATTCGACGCGTAATAGTGCGCGTCTTACCTGCTCCAGCGCAAGCAATAATGCGCACCGGGCCTTCTACTGCTGTGGCAGCTGCACGTTGCGAATCATCCAAACCATCTAAAAGCGCTTCTGGAGAAGTTACTTGCGAAGAATTCATACCTACTATTGTGGCAGCAATAACGACGCTTGTGCAAGCTGAATAAAAACATGTGTATAACTTACGAAAAATTGGTAAAATCTCGGTGCTTTGTATTACTGTGGGAGTGTGACACAACTCAGTAGATTCAAGTTGGCAGCACTGGCATCTGCAGCCATGCCCGAAGTACAGTTTGCAGGAACGCGCCAAAGTGAGCAAGTTAATGCCACTGATACCGCGGCTGGAATTTCTCACGCCGTTGTGCAAGATATTTCAGGTAAGCTTTATGACGTTTTTATTAGCGCAGACAACAAGGGTCGCAAGCGTTTGCGCGACCGAGCTCGTGCAGCATGGACGCTTGAGCACAGCAAAGATTTAGCAGCTTTGGGATTTGCGTACGACACTATGCTTACGTTTATTCCAGGAAAACGCGAAGGCGAAGAAAACAATACTGCAGCCGCGAATGCTGAAAATGCTGCGAATAGCGCGAATCTTAAGCAGACTATGCGAAACATGTCTAGCATTATTTCAGACGAAAATGACGATGACACTGTGCTTATTTGCGAGCATCTTGAAGGAAGTGCGCGCGACTTGCGTCTTCTTACAACGGATGATTGCGCAAATGTTGGAACTGCAATCGGAGCAATACACCGACTTCGCCCTAGCTTCGTAACTCGCGGAAAATATCCTGCTTTTACTACTGGCCAAATTCGTGCGCAATTAACAGGCTGGATTAAAAGGCTTCGTCAAGCAGGTCACATTCCAACAGAAATTACGGACAGCTGGTCCAGAGTGTTGGAAACTGAAGGATTGTGGTCTTTTGAAACATGCCCAGTACACGGCGGTTTTGTTGACGGAGATATTCTGTTTTCAGGATCTACTATTACTGCTGTAACGAATTGGCAGGGCATGCAAATTAACGATCCTGCTCGCGACTTGTCTTGGATTTTTGCAAAACTCAACGAACAGCGTCGAAACGCAGTGCTTTCTGCATACGGCAGAATGATGGGTTCTAGGCTTGACAGTTTGATTATGCTTCGCGCAAACTTGTGGCTGCAAATGGAGCAAGTTGGAGATTTTATTCAGGCTTTGCAGCGTGCAGACACCACAAGTATTATGCGTTTTAAGGCGCAGGTTGAACGTTTAGCGCACGAGCTTAGCCGTATTAGCAACGCTCAAGCCGCTAAAACTCACTCTGCTGGAAGCCCGGCTTCTACTATTACAGTTGGCACGCTTCTTGAAAACGACAACACAAAAAGTCGCCAAATTTTGCAAAATAATTCTTCTGCAAATGCTTCAAATGCTGATTCCGCAAATTCCGCAAATGGAGACGAAACCAACGAGCGCGATATTACGGTTGAAGGAAACGTTTCTAAAGATAGCGATCAGAACACAAAAGTCGCGCGCGAAACTGCAGAAAACGACGATACTCACGAGCGCACAGTTCAGTACGCTGTAACTAATTCTTCTAGCAACGAGGAAGCTGAAAAGGCTGCGTATATTGCAGACGATACGGCAACTCAAGTAATTACGCATGTTGAAGCTAAGTCTTCAAATCAGAATGGTGAAGTTGCAAATGATGACGTTGCGGAAGCTGAAGTTGCGGAAGCCGAGCCAGAAGCTGAAGCTGAAGTAGCAGACGTTAAATCAGCAGAAACTGAGCCAGAGGAAGTTGCTGAGCCAGATGCTAACACTGAAGCAAAGGCAGACGCTGAAGAAGTGGCAAACGCTGAAGAAACTTCCGCTAAGGAAGAAGATGATAAGCCGGAAACGGTTATTATTCCTCTTCACGAGCGCGAAGAGCGAGCAAAGCGCGACGCTGAAGAAGACATTAATTTATAGTACTTATAGGAGGACAGCATGCGAGTAGTGCTGGGAGTAAAGAACGTTTCCGATTCAATCGATTTTGAAACAAACCAGAGCGCAGATGAAGTGCGCGCAATTATTAGCGACTCAAAAGATATGCTTGAGTTTACGGACGTAAACGGTCGCACGATTATGGTGTCTGCGTCGTCGTTGTCTTACGCGCTAATTGGCGACACTCCAAAGCATTCAGTAGGCTTCGGCGCCCTCAATTAATATAACAAAACTCTAGCCAAACCTTATGAAGCTTTGCAGTATTGCTCTGCAGAAGCTAATTACTTATTGCTTAGCGAACACTAGCATCCGTGCTACCGCGTATGCTACTCCGGATGTATCTATAACGCACATAACACAGCATTTTGAGCGGCTTTAGTTGCACTTAGCAAACCACGCACTTTGCGTAACTTTCTGCACGAGTCTATGAGTTTTGTGTTGTTGATTAGTGTGTTGAGAGGCTGGAAAAATTGTGTTCAGTGCTAAAAGAGGACTGAGAAGCTACATTCTTTAAATATAGGCGAACACACTAAACTCTTTTAGCAGCCAGAGCGCCCGAAGGACGGGACGCACGCAAACACAAATTTTCTAGCCTCGTCAAAATCAAAGAACAAAATCAGTTACAAAACTCATAGACGAAAGCCAAGAATAACGAAAATAAATAGTTTTAAAGTGTATAGCCGCGAGAAAATATTTCGGACACTACTTCGCGGCTTGTTGTTTCTTCGCCCAAACGGTTTGGCTTGCCGGAACCATGCCAATCCGACCCGCCTGTTACAAGCAAATCGCACTTTTGCGCCAAATCAAGCAAACGCTGGCGCTGATTTTTAGAATTTCCGCGATGATACACTTCTAAACCGTCAAGACCAGAAGCAGCAAACGATGTAATCTGATCGTCTGAAAGAAGCACACGATTACGCGCAGGATCAGCAGGATGCGCAATCACAACAACTCCCCCAGCATCTTTAACAGCCTCAATAACCTCACGAACATTCGGCGAAGGCGTTGGAATATAGTATTTGCTTTGCGGAGAAACGGGGCCTGAAAAAGCCTCGGAGCGCGTTCGAAAAACGCCGGCTTTAACTAAAGCATCCGCAATATGCGGTCTGCCGATTGTTGTTAAATCACCAAGCTTAGCTTGAGCTAAAACATCATCCCAAGTAATCGGAAAATCGTTAGAAATTTGCTCAACCATGTGCTTTGTGCGCTCGAAACGATACTTACGAGTACGCTCAAACATGCTTACAATCTGCTCGTTTTTAGGATTGTACTGGTATGCGAGCATGTGCACATAAACTCCAGCATCTTGAGCAGTAATTTCCGAACCAAACAGCACGGGCATATTTGAAACCTTAGCAGCAGCGCGAAAATCATCCCATCCTGCAGTAGTGTCATGATCGGTAATAGCAACTCCATACAAACCAGCGAGCTTAGCTTGCATAATCAAATCTTCTGGAATGGCAGTGCCGTCAGAATAAACGGTGTGACAGTGCAAATCCCAGCGTTCGCTCGCAAGACGCGTAAGATGCGTGCTACTAGCATTCGCATAATCAAATGCGTCGCGTTTTTCGTTGCTATTTTCGGTCATATAATCATCGTAAACTGTGCTATGTAAAGAGAAATAAATACGCACTCATAATCATTCGCTATTATTTGATATTATTCCCATTGTTAATAGTTTGTTATCGGTAAATTTTAGGAGCGGAAATGGAGCAGACCAGCAAAGCGCAAGAAGAATACGAAACAACACTGCGCGGATGGAGACACTCCTCTTTGTGGACTTACGGCGTAATGCTGTTCTTCTCTGCAGTGGCGCTTATAACATCGCTTATTCTTTCCGCAGAAACGCTTGCTTTGGCGCGCGCACCTAAAAAACTGCTCAGCTGCGATTTTAACAGCGTTGTGTCCTGCTCTAGAGTTGCACAAACTTGGCAGGCAGAAATGGTGAAATTTGGCGAATTAAGCTTCCCAAACGCATTCTTTGGAATTGCTGCAGAAAGCGTGTTCGTAACACTTGCTGTTATTGGTATGATTCGCGTTTGCGTGCCACGCTGGTTCGCAATCTGCACTTGGATTGGCGGATTATGCGCGCTCGCCTACGCTTACTGGCTGTTTTCGCAATCAATGTTTGTGATTCACGCTCTATGCCCGTGGTGCATTGTTCTTATGCTTTCCACAACCTTGCAATTTATGTCGTTGACGCACGCAAGCGTAAGCTCGCAAAAGCTACTTGTTAAGCGTTTTACGTGGGTTGAAAGCTATTATCGTTTAAGATACGACCTACTTGTTGACGTTCTGTGGATTGCGGCGTTAGTTACGCTGATTTTAAGCCAGTATGCGAAAGTAATTTTTAGCTAAGTTTAAAGTAAAAAGCTACGATTGAATATAAGACTACTTACACAAGCTTTTTGCAAGTTGCTGCATGCGCTCGCTTGTGTTGGAATTAGTGAGCGTAATTGAGCCTTCTTGAGAATTATCCGCAAGCTGGCTGCGTTCTTCCAATATTTTGCGAAGATGGTTAATCGTGCCTTCGTTGCCGTCAACAATATTCGTGCGCGCAGGCAAAAACTCGCGGAAATAATCGCGATAAAACACAAAATGCGTACAGCCAAGCACAACC
Organism: Gardnerella sp. Marseille-Q9691; assembly: GCF_046507715.1. NCBI lineage: Bacteria > Bacillati > Actinomycetota > Actinomycetes > Bifidobacteriales > Bifidobacteriaceae > Gardnerella > Gardnerella sp. Marseille-Q9691. The sequence continues at coordinate 62,024 of NZ_JBKFXI010000002.1, forward strand.
GAATCAATACTGTCTAAATCATACTCGTCAAAATACTTATGAAGAGCTGCAAAAACTATATTGCAATCATTAAGATTACCCTCTTCAACAATGCGCACTAAATCGGGGCAAGCTCGAGAAAAAATCGTATGATTTTTAGAAAAACGCTGCAATAAATCCGCAAACTTGTGCTCGCGCAAAGTAAGCTCAGTTGCGGCCACAATTACGCGCTGAGACTTGCCTTTGCCTAAATCGCAAGCTAATTTAAGCGCCGGCTCCATACCTACGATAGGTATGCTGTAGTTCGCGCGCAAATCATTCACAGCTGCGGAAGTGGCGGTATTGCAGGCAATTACGATGGCTTTTACATTTAGACTAACGAATCGCTCAACAATTGCGAAACTTAGCTTTTTAACTTCCTCAGGCGTTTTAATACCGTATGGAGCGTTAGCAGAGTCGCCAAAATAAATGATTCGCTCGTGCGGAAGAGCAGCATGCAACTGACGAGCTACGGAAATTCCCCCAAGCCCCGAATCAAAAACGCCAATTGCTGCCGACGATGCCATAAACTACCTCCTAAAAACGCTTACTATGGTAATGGCGAGCCTCAACATACTACTCGACATACCGCACGCTGCCATCACGAATTAGCGCAACTTCGTCAGCAATCTCCTGCACAACTCCCAAATCGTGCGTAATAAACAAGCACGCGTAATTGTACTTTTGTTGCAAATCGCGCAACAAATTCAACACACGCCTCTGCACTGTAACGTCCAACGCAGAAGTCGGCTCATCTGCAATAAGCAAAGATGGTTGCAAAATAAGCGCGCGAGCAATACCGACGCGCTGCCTCTGCCCGCCCGAAAGCTCGTGCGGAAAACGCTTTGCAAGATCGGTCGGCACCTGCACTTGTTCCAGCATCTTCTTCACGCGCTCCTCACGCTCACTAGCATCAAGTTGCGTGTGCAAAAGCAGCGGTTCAGCAATACTCCAGCCAACGGTTTTACGCGGATTAAGCGCAGATCCGGAATCCTGAAAAACGTAGCCAATGCTTCGCATTGTACTTCGACGACTTTTTCCGTGAAGTCTGTTAATATCCACGCCATTTAGCAAAACTGCGCCAGAGTTTGGCTTTATTTGGCCAGAAATCACTTTCGCAATTGTGGTTTTTCCAGCTCCGGACTCGCCTACTAAAGCGAGCGTCGAACCGGCGCTAATGCGCAGGTTCGCGTTGTTTAATGCGAATTTATTAGCTGATTTGCTAAAACGAGCATGAGAATACTTCACACTTACGCCTTGAACTTCAACTACTGTAGATTCAGATCCTGGATATTCAGAAATATTTTTAGCAATATTCTTAGCAATATTCTTAGCAATTGCTTTTGCTGCTTCTTCCATACTCTCGTAAGCATCGCCGTTTTGCGCATATTGCATATCAAATTTTGGAACCGATTCCAGCAAAGTGCGCGTATATTCATGCTGAGGATTTGCAAAAATATGTTGAACCTTACCAGATTCCACAATATTTCCACCTTGCATTACGTACACGTCACTAGCCAGCGCACGAACAACGCTCATATCGTGCGTAATAATCAGCACAGCAAGCTGTAATTTTTCCGACAATTCGCGAATAAGCCGTAAAATATCTCGCTGCGTAGTGATATCTAGCGCAGTAGTAGGCTCGTCCGCAATCAAAACTTGCGGACGATTTATTAACGCCATCGCAATCATCGCACGCTGAAGTTGACCTCCAGAAAGCTCATGCGCGTACGAACGATACACGCGCTCAGCATCACTCAACTCAACCTCGAGAAGCTGCGAAATCACACGCTTCTTACGCTCTCTTTGGCTAAGCTTTCCTGCTTTTTCAGGATGATATATTAGCGCTTCTTCTATTTGCTTGCCAATTGTTTTCACAGGATTAAATGCACTGGACGGCTCCTGAAAAATCATGCCAATCATTCCACCGCGAATCCGCTCGTAAGGCGCATTTTCGCTTAGTAAATCTATGGCAGATTCGTTGGCATAAGTAGCGTTAAGAAGCGCTCTTCCTTCAACTTTGGCAGAATCTGAAAGCAAACCCATAAGAGCCAGAGCAGTAAGCGACTTTCCGGAGCCGGACTCACCCACTAAAGCCGAAACTTCGCCCGCACTCATGCGCAACGATATATCTCGCGTAATTTGACGACCGCCAATCGAAATCGACATGCCATCGACACTTATAACAACTTTTTCTTTCAGATCAGTCACAACCAATCACCTCTTCAAAGATACAGCGGCGTAATTCGGGTACGCAGGGAAACTGCCGATGTAGAAATTCTCCACGCCACTTCCGTGAATAAACGTATTATGCGAGTAAATAAGCGGCACAACCGGCGAATCAGCCATAATAGTGCGGTCTGCTTGCTGCCACAATTTTTCCGCTTCGTGCGAATCGACAGTTTGTATTGCTTTTCGAAGCAGGGCATCTACTTTAGGATTTTCGTAGCGAGAAATATTCCAGTTTCCGCCGCCAATTTGCGAAGAATCAAAAAGTGGGCCCAAATTCGCAAAAGCAGAAGGAAAATCAGGTTGCCAAGAAGCCAAAGCCAAATCGTAGTCGCCTGAATTTGATGTGATTGCGTCCGTAAAGTTTACTGCGTCAACGGTTTTAATAGTTACTTTTATGCCGACGCGCTGCAAGCTGGATTGCACAGAAGAAGCTACTTGCGTTTGATCCGGACGCGCAATAAGGCTCAACTTAATACCAGTTTGACCCGATTTTTTCAACAGTTGTTTAGCTTTCGCAACGTCTCCGCGTGGATCTGTAGCATACAAATTAAACTGCTTCCTGCCAGAAATACCAGGCGTAATAAGCGTTGTTGCAAAACCGCCGGCAATTGAGCCGCCCTTCGCCGTGCGGTACGACTGCTTATCAACCGCATACTGAACTGCCTTGCGAACATTGACGTCCGTCATTCTGCGCGTATTCATAGCCAAATATTCAAGAGCACCGTCACTACTTGTAGTGAGCAAGCTTCGTGACTTAGGGTTTGCCTGAGCCTGCGCAAGCTGAGCAGGCGGCACAAAATCAGCCAAAAATGCGGATTTTGTATCCGAATTTCCTTGAATCATCGACTGAGCCGCAACAGTAGCATCCGAACCAAGCTTCCAAACAATCTCATTAGGACCAGCTGTGCGAATACTGTCAAGCTTTGAATCCCAATACTTATTACGCTGCATAACAACTTTTTTGCCGACTTCGTTTTGCACAATTCGGTATGGTCCGGAAGCTTTAGGATGCTTTGAATACGTTTGCGCGTCGCCAGAATTCGCTGGAACTGGCACAAATGCTGCCAAAGACGCAACCCAAGGCCAATCTGCAAACGGAGCTTTTAAGTGGAAAATAATAGTTTGATCGTCTGGAGTTTCAATGGAATCAAGCGACTTTCCACTAAAAGGACCGTCATAATTTTCTCCACCAACAAGAAGAGTCTTATGGTAGCTAAAACCGCCGCTTAAAGAATCAGCAAACGAGCGCTCAATGCCGAATTTGATATCGCGCGAAGTAATCTCACTTCCATCTTCGTACTTGACACCCTTCTTAAGCGTGTACTTCCAAGTTTTGCCACCGTCGCTTGTGGTGCCGGTATCCGTTGCTAAATCTGGAACAACGCTCGTTTCGTTGCCTGAATTTGGACTTACTTTCCAAGTTGTAAGCGCGCGGAATATGAAATTATTTGATGTAATCGGCAAACCTTGACTACGAGCTGGATCGAAATTCATATTGGTATTCGACGTAAATACCGTAAGACTGCCACCTTTTTGCGGATTGGAATTTAGCGCGGAAGCGTTAGTAACGCTGGATTTTGTAGAGCTGGCACTTCCGCAAGCAGAAAGTGAAAGTAACGAAAGTAGCGAAATCGGAAGCAACGAAAAAGCTGCAAGTGACGCAACAAACTTCTTCGAAATTGCAGTTACGCCTGAAGTTACGTCTGCAGTTACACCTGAATCTTTGTTTGTACTTGCATTTTTACTTTTATTTATATTTTTATTTTTAAAAGTGAACATAATAATCCCCTTATATTTATTAGTATTTTTTTAAATTTGTAATTTGACTCTTCAAAATGTGGACTATCGACCTAATTCCGATTTTTTCTTTACGTGCATGTACAGAAAAAATCGTTTTTTAGCGATATTTCGTTATTTTCTTTACACAGCAGTAAAGGAAATGTTGCTTATGAAGATTTTGAAGAGTTATGTTAATTTATGAGCGCGCGAATCCACTAACAGACTGCAGCGCGAGGATTGACGAAGCGATAACAGACGTCAACCACAAGATTCGCAACAATCACAAGCGCAGCCGCAAACAGCGTCACACCAACAAGCACCTGCAAATCAAGATTTTTCACAGAATCAAGAAGCAGAGAACCCAAACCTTGCATAGAGAAAACGCGCTCAGTTATTACAGCACCACCAAGTAAACCGCCCAAATCCAAGCCAAACATAGTCAGCACAGGAAGCATCGCATTAGGCATAGCGTGACGCGTTACAGCCTTCGAACGCGGCATGCCCTTAGCCAAAGCAGTACGCATATAATCCTGCTGCAACTCGTCAAGCATGTGAGCGCGAGTAAGTCGCGTATAGTATGCCGCATTAAGAAGAGCCAAAACAAGCCACGGAAGAAGCAAATGTTGAAGCCAATCTAAAGGACTTTCCGCAAAACTTACGTAACCACCCGTAGGAAAAATCGGAAAATAAACTGCAAAAGCAAGTATTGCAAGCATGCCAATTAAATACGCTGGAGATGAAATCCCTACAGACGAAAGCGCTCGAAGCGCACGGTCAATAAAAGATCCTTCTTTTGCAGCAGAAATAACTCCAGTTGCAACGCCTACAGTAAGCCAAAGAACTGCAGCACCAGTTGCCAACGAAGCAGTTACCACGAAACGACTCATAATAAGATTAGTTACAGGCTCGTTTAGCGTAAACGACCATCCTAAGCATGGACCAGCGCACACGATAGTAGCTCCAGAACTATCTGTGAACTCGCGCCCGAAGAATATGCCACGAATATAGTTTCCAAGCTGCTCATACCAAGGCGCATCAGTTCCCATGAATGCGGAAACTCGCGCCAAACGTTCAGGAGTGCAAGGCTTTCCGCAAGCAAGTTGCGCAGGATTGGCAGGAAGCATAAAGAAAATAAGGAATAACACGACTACAATCAGCGTTAAAACAAGTATTGCGCTTGCTGCACGCTTGCCAATAAAAACAAGAAAATCGGAAATCTTGCCGATTATTCGCAAATTGGCAGCAGATTGATTACTGCTCATTTTCTGCGTATTGATTATATTTTGTTGCGCATTCTGCGCATTCTGCGTATTTTGAGTATTTTGAGTATTTTGAGTATTTTGCTTGTTACTCATTCCGTCACCGCCTTTTTGGAAGCTCGCGGCTGACGAGCACTAGCCAAACCGTCGCCAACAAGATTAAAGCCGAAAGTAAGCAAGAACAGCGCAATTCCAGGGAAAAGAAGATACCAAGGATCAACCAAAACCCACTGAACTGCATCCGCAATAGCGCGTCCCCACGAAGGCGAAGGCGGATTCATGCCCACACCAAGGAATGACAACGCAGCCTCCGCTCCAATACGACCAGGAATAAGAAAAGTCACATTCACCAAAAGAAGAGGCAACATATTCGGCATTATCTGCTCACGCAAAATATGCCATGTGTTCGCACCCATTACGTAAGAAGCCACAGTGAAATTGCGAGATTTTAGCGAAAGCGTTTGTGCTCTAACCAAACGAGCGATGCTTGGCCAGCCAAAAAAGCCTAAAACAAGCGTTAGCAGAATCGGCCGCGGGAAATTTTGCGGCACAACTGCAGACAGCGCAATTGCAAAAATCAGGAATGGAAAACCGAAGAACACATCCATCGTGCGCGAAAGCAAAGTGTCTGCGAAACCACCGAAGTACCCTGCAATCATGCCGATTAGAATGCCGAGGAATAGCGAAATTACAGTAGAAGCTATGCCAATCCCAAGAGAAACGCGCGCTCCATGCGAAATAATCGCGAAAATATCAAGACCACGAAGCGGAGTTACACCGAACCAATGTTGGAAACTAATACCCCCCTGGCCTACTGGAACTGAGTTGGAATCTAATATTTCCGGATGCTCAGAGTAAGGATTATTGCCAGTAATTGTTGTAAAAACGTCGGCAAAAATAGCCAAAATCGCAAAAATAGCAATAATTACAGTTCCAGCAACAATGCCTGTATTAGTTCTTGTAAGAACGGTGACGCCAGATGAATCACGCTTATAGCGTGAACGAAATACACCGCCCCTTCTCATCTTTACTCATTTCGTCACCTGCACTTTCTTTTTGAATATCATGCAATATAAATTAACGCAAAATACAAATCGAGTAAAAATTTGTATTGTTGTCTTATCGACACTATAGGAACCCATGGAAGTATGTAAAGCGGAGTGTCGCATTGAGCTTGCTTCTATAAATAGCCTTTAACCACAATGCGTAAAAAATCTAGGAAAGCCGACTTAAAGCATTTACGATACTTAATGCAAAACAACAATCATTAAAAATAGTTTCAATTGATGCTATTTTACATTAGAATAGACGGTAGAAGGTGAGTATGAATTTTGAGTACGATCCTGCAAAAAGCTTAAAAAATTTAGCTAAACACGGTATCAGTTTCAAAAGAGCCCAAATACTGTGGAACAATGAAACAGCTGAAATAAAATCCAAAAATTCGGGCAATGACAACTCTCGCTACTTAGTTTTTGGAAAGATAGACAGTAAATATTGGACTGCAGTAATAACAAAAAGGAATAATCGAATTCGTATTATTTCTGTAAGAAGATCACGAAAGAAGGAGGAACAATATTATGAAGAACACCACAAAAAGTAGAGAAATAAGCGGAGAAGAAATTGATAGAAAATTCGATAACGGCGAAGACGTACTTGAATACTTTGATTTGGAGCATCCAATTATAGAGAACCACTCTAACGAACAAAAGCACGTCACTTTTATTATGCCTGAATGGATATTGAGAATAATGAAATTCTTTAGAGTAGCTACAACACTGTAGTCAAATAAAGAAGCAAAACTAGAGATAAAACAAAACGTGCCGACGTATTGAAAGATACACCGGCACGTTTTTGTTTAGTTAGATATATGTTTAGTTAGCTGTTAGTTGTGTTTTACGCACGCTTAAGGCTTACACTAAGCTCAGTTGCGCTAGAATCAGCCTCAACAACCTCGAAGCTCGTAGCCAAAGTCTCCTCCGCGATCAAATCGCGGAACTGATTAACTTTAGCAACGTCCGAAACTGGCACGCTCAAAGTCAAAGAGATTCGGTCGCTAATATCCAAACCGTTCTCCTTACGAGCATCCTGAACAGCGCGAATAGCATCGCGAGCATAACCTTCAGCAAGCAAATCGTCCGTCAAAGCAGTGTCAAGCATAACGAAGCCGCCAGTTGGCATTGCAGCAGAAGCAGTATTTTCAGCCGCTTGAGCATCCGAAGACTCAACGCGATTTACAAGCTCATACTCGCCTTCAACAAGCGCAACTTCGCCGTTTGGAGTCTGAACAACAGGAGCGCCAGACTCGTCAACATGCCAATCGCCACTCTTAGAAGACTTAATAGCAAACTGCACTTGCTTGCCCAAACGAGGGCCAGCAGCGCGAGCATTCACCTTAAGCTCGTGAACAATCTTCAAACCGTGGTTGCTTGCGTCTTCCAAAGTGCAGAATGTAACATTCTTCACGTTAAGCTCGCGCTCAAGCACCTGCTCGTAAGGCTCAACAGCAGCAGTATTTTCTGCAACAACCGTCAAGTTTGCAAGAGGCTGACGCACGCGCAACTGCTCAGCTTTACGAAGCGAAAGCGTAGAAGACACAACCTCGCGAACCTTATCCATAGCAGCAACCAAAGCATCGTCGTGCGCAAGAACAGCACCAAGCTCGGTTACTTCGCCGGCCTTAGGATTCTTCTCGCCATCCGAAAGAGTCTCAGGCTCAACCAAATAAGGCCAATCAGCCAAATGCACGGATTCGCCGCCCGTAAGACCGCGCCACACAGCCTCCGCTTCCATAGGAGCAAGAGGAGCAATCACACGCATAAACGCTTCCAAAACCGTGTAAAGCGTGTTGAAAGCAGCTTCATCCTCATTCCAGAAGCGGTCACGGCTGCCGCGAATATACCAGTTAGTAAGAACGTCAATAAAATCGCTAACTGCCGCGCAAGCGTCGCTAATCGCAAAGTCATTCAAGCACTTTTCAACGCTCTCAACAAGCAGACGCGTACGAGCAAGCAAGTAGCGGTCCATATTGCAAAGACCTGCAACCTCATCCGCACGAAGCCTGCGAGCATCGTAACCCTTGCCACCGTTTGCAGCGTTCGCATACAGCGTGAAGAAGTAGTACGAGCTCCAAACCGGAAGCATAACCTGGCGAACCGTATCCCTAATGCCGTCTGCAGTAACAATCAAATTGCCACCGCGCAAAATTGGCGAAGACATAAGGAACCAGCGCATAGCGTCCGAACCGTACTCGTTGAAAACGCCATTAACATCCGGGTAATTGCGCAAATGCTTACTCATCTTCTGGCCGTCTGAACCAAGCACAATACCGTGGCAAATCACGTTCTTAAAAGCTGGGCGGTCAAAAAGCGCCGTAGCCATAATGTGAAGCGTGTAGAACCAGCCGCGAGTCTGACCAATGTATTCAACGATGTAATCGCATGGGAAGTGCTCTTCGAAGAAGTCCTTATTTTCAAACGGATAATGGAACTGTGCAAAAGGCATAGAACCGGACTCAAACCAGCAGTCGAGAACGTCCGTAATACGGTGCATTTGCGACTTTCCGGTAGGATCGTCCGGATTTGGACGAGTAAGGCGATCGATATACGGGCGGTGCATATTCACATTGCCGTCGTCGTCGCGAGGATAATCGCCAAAATCAGCCTTAAGCTCTTCGAGCGAACCGTAAACGTCTACGCGAGGATACTTTGGATCGTCGCTAACCCAAACTGGAATTGGCGAACCCCAGAAGCGGTTACGGCTAATCGACCAGTCGCGAGCGTTAGAAAGCCACTTACCAAACTGGCCGTCCTTAACGTTTCCAGGAATCCAATTAATCTCCTGATTAAGCTCAAGCAAACGCTTCTTAATCTTCGTAACAGACACAAACCAGCTGGAAACAGGCTTATAAATAAGCGGAGTTGCACAACGCCAGCAGTGAGGATAGCTGTGCACGTAGCTTTTTTCTTGGAATAGCAGCGCGCGCTGATCTTCCGGCATTTGAGCAAGCGGGCCGTCTCCCGCACGCAAGTTGCGCAAAATAGGCAAGTTGGCGTCGAAAACGTACAAGCCTTCGTAATCTGGGCAGTCGCTTGTAAACTTGCAGCCTGCGTCGAGCACGTCAACGCTGCGAATTTCGTGCGCGTTAAGCGTGTTCATATCGTCCTCGCCGTAAGGAGCCTGGTGAACGAGGCCAGTACCTTCAGCGGTGTCAACATAATCTGCAGTGAAAATTGTAAAAGCGTTAGGACCAGGAGTGCCGCCTTGTGCGAGCGCAGAATCGCTTGCAAAGTACGGGAATACTGGATAGTAGCGCCAGCCGGCCATATCCGCGCCCTTAAGTTCGCGCACAACCTCGTAATTTTCGCCAAGTTCCTTAGTGTAGGAGCCGAGCAAAGGCTTGCCGATATAGAACTTTTTGCCAGCAAACTTGCCTTCGGTTGGGCGAACTTCCACGTAGTCGATGTCTGCGCCGACTACGATTGCGAAGTTTGTTGGCACAGTCCAAGGAGTAGTGGTCCAGAAGACTGCGTAAGCGTCGGCTTCGTCGCGAAGCTTAACAGCCACGGAAACGGTGGTGTCTTGACGATTCTGGTAAACGTCTGCATCCATACGAAGCTCGTGGGCACTGAGCGGAGTTTGATCCTTCGGGCAGTATGGAAGCACGCGGTAGCCCTTATAAGCCAAGCCCTTGCTGTAAAGCTGCTTAAAGGCCCACATAACGGATTCCATGTATGGAATGTTCAGCGTTTTGTAGCCGCGCTCAAAATCAACCCAGCGCGCCTGACGATGCACGTAGTTTTGCCACTCGTTGGTGTACTTTAAAACGCTGGCACGGCAAGCATCGTTGAACTTTGCGATTCCCATTTTTTCGATTTGCTCAACCGACTCGATGCCGAGCTCCTTCTGCGCTTCCAACTCTGCAGGAAGACCGTGAGTATCCCAACCAAAAACGCGGTTTACTTTGCGGCCGCGCATAGTCTGATAGCGCGGAACAACGTCTTTTGCGTAGCCTGTGAGCAGGTGGCCGTAGTGAGGAAGACCGTTTGCGAATGGAGGGCCATCGAAGAACACGAACTCGTTTTGGCTACCCTTGCCGGACGGGCGGTATTCGATTGACTTGCGGAAAGTGTTGTTTGCATCCCAGTATTGAAGAACGGACTCTTCAAGCTTTGGGAAGGAAGGATTTGGGGCAACTTGCGCGCCGGCGGTTTCTTGTGCAGATGCCGCAACACTTACCTTTGGGTATACGTTATTTGCGGACGCGTTTGCGGACGACTTTTCGGACGCGTTTGCTGCTGGATTAGTGGATTCGCTCACTGTGCTCTCCTCGCTCAACAGGGTGAATATTTCCCTGCGAGGACGACAGTTACGCCGCGGTACCACCTCGCTTGCTACAAGATGATTACGTAACGTGTAGCGCAATGCATAACGCAAGTGCGTAACACAAATATGCAACGCAATCGAACTATTCTCATAGCCTCTCGTGTTTGGCTGTGCGGGCCAACCCCGTCGGTTCTAATAAGCGAAAACCTTACGAATCCTCGCCGTTCTTCCGAAAACTCCCCGCCGATAACGGATCATCGCTTAAGTTAGAAATAATCTAACACTATCCCCTAACATTAGGAATAATTTCGCGACTCGCGAATAATTTTCATAGTTTATATTGAACAAAGCAAATAAGTAATAAAAGTGCCCCGGATCAGAATCGAACTGACGACACCCACTTTAGGAGAGTGGTGCTCTATCCACTGAGCTACCGAGGCAGTGTAGTTGATTGCAGCGCGCAGACGCAAAACGCAAAACGAAACACGCGCACGCATCTTGCAAAGCAACAAATGGCAATTATACACTAAGGCGTGTCTCTGCGGCGCGCTTAATCCTCAAGATTAGACTGCGTGCCGGCTGTAGCCGCCGTTGCCGACTGCTCCGCTTGAGCCGCGTCCAACTTGGCGCGAACCGTGGCAAGCAAACCCTGCGCACGCTTTGCCAGCGCCTCGCCAATCTCCCACTGACGCATGGACTGATCCAGCGTCAAACCGCCAGCTTCCAGCGCCTGAACCGCCTGAACAAGCTTTTCGCGAGCCTCTTCGTACGGCATTGCCTCAATCGCAGCGCGCTCTTCTTTAGTAAGAGTGCTTGCGAATTCTGTGCTTTCTGCGCTATTTGCTGATTCTTCCGCTACTTCTTCTGCTTTCTTCGTTGCTTTCTCGCTCATATCTAACCTTTCGTTGTATCTAAAATATATAAAATATCTAAAAATTTAATTACTTGACTTTTTACTTGACTTTACGGCAGCTACTTTTGCACCAGCAACCTTCGTGCCAGCAACTTTCGTACCAGCAACCTTCGTGCCAGTCACCTTGCCAAGAACCACGCCGCTTTTAAGCGTAACCGTCATATCGTCGCCAACTTTTGCGCATGCCGCGTCGTCAAGCACTCGCCCACCGCCAAGCTGCACAACAGCGTATCCGCGATTCAAAGTCGATTGCGGACTTAACGCAGTCAAGCTCGCGTGAGCCTTCTCAACAGTCAAGCTCGCGTCGTCAAGAAGTCGCACCAAACCGTGACGCATTCGCTCAACAGCCTGCTCAACCAAGCGCTCGTGCGGCTCAAGCATAGTGCTCGGGCGCGTAAGGCTCGGGCGGTTCGCGTAACCTTCAACGAGACGAATCTCATTGTCGACGCGCGCAGAAATTCGCATGCGCATAGTTTGCAGCGCGTTATCAATAAGCTGCCACTGCTCGCGAACGTCCGGAACCACGCGCTTTGCAGCATCCGTAGGGGTCGAAGCGCGCAAATCCGCCGCCAAATCAATAAGCGTCCAATCGTCCTCGTGGCCGATTGCAGACACAATCGGAGTTACGCACGCGGCCGTAGCGCGTACCACGCCCTCGTCCGAAAAACCAATCAAATCCTCAAAGCTGCCGCCGCCGCGAGCAACGATAATAACGTCAACCTCCGGGTCCGCGTCGAGCTGCTTAATCGCGGCAATAACGTCCGCTGGGCACTGCACGCCCTGCACGTGCGCGTGAACAACCTTGAAGCGCGTAACAGGCCAACGCAAATTCACGTTCGTAATAACATCGCCCTCAGCGCGAGCTTGAGGAGCACACACGAGGCCGATACACTTAGGAAACTCCGGCAGCGGAAACTTATTTTCCGCGTCAAATAGGCCTTCGCCCTTAAGTTTTTTGCGCAACTCGTCGATTTGCGCTTTTAAATCGCCGGCACCAACGCGACGGATTTCATCCGCAACGAAGCTCAAACGCGTGGCTTTTACCCAAATATCGGCCTTGCCGTGAACGACTACGCGGTCGCCCTGGCGAAGATCGCGCGCCTGCTGCACAAAATTACTAAAGCCCATTACGGAAATCGAGACTTCTTCGTTGCTGTCGCGAAGGGTGATGTAGCCGGAAGAGGCGCGGCGCATGTTGATTTCGACGATTTGACCCTCGATCCACGCGGCTGGCCAGCGTTCGACGGCGCTGTGGAACTTTTGGCTTAAGATGGCGACGGGCCACGGGTTTTCGGCGGTTGTGTCGGCGGCTTTAAGAGGGAGGGGGCGCGGGTGAGGCTGCGTCTGGGCGAACGTTTGCTGCAGCTGGGCAAACGTTTGCTGCGGCCGCTCAAGCGGCGCAAGATTTTGTGGCGGCTGCTCAAGCGGCGCATCATCCTGGAATAATTGCGGCATCATATTCGACGAGGTCATAATTCAAGATTGACTGCTAAGAGGGACAAGAGGGCTTCGTTGCGTGTGGAGATTGATACGAAAAAACCCAAGCACGAAGCTTGGGTTTTGTTTGTGCCCCCTCAGGGATTCGAACCCTGGACACGCTGATTAAGAGTCAGCTGCTCTAACCAACTGAGCTAAAGGGGCGTTGGTTATCTTGGCCCGCTTTGCGAACCGAGTAACTACTATACTCAGAATGAGCTTGAGCGCAAGCCGGCGTGTCGCATTGCTCTTGCTTGAAGCTGCATTGTGCGCTTCAAGCAAGCTCAATGCGGTAGCGACGACTCAATGCCGAAAGCACAGTGTGCTTTCAGTGTCGGAGCGCAAACGATTGTGCTTTCTTTATATTCTTAAGAAAGCACAATCTGACGAGCAAAGAAGCGCACTTCTCGATACACTAATGCGGTAGCGCTTGCTCAATGTGGAAAGTCCAGTGGACTTTCCACGCAAGCGCGCACACGATTACGCTTTCTTTATTTCTTAATAAAGCGTAATCTGACGGCCAATAATCCAATAAAACACAAATACAATTGACTAGCTTGTCGCTCAAGCGTAGCGCTCCAAACGCGCGCGACGACCTGCTTGAGCGCTGCGATTTAGCGCGCGAGCAGACTCTGCAAAATCAGCCAACTTCATAATTCCTCCAATAAATAAACAAGGAGCAAAGAGCACTCCCGCCTTACTAAAGGATGAAAGTGCTCTTTGTTTATTTATTTTTGTTTATTTACTTGCTTGCGTGCGTATGATGGCGGCGAGTTTTAAACGTTACAGCACCGCTTGCAAGCAACACCATAAACGTCACAACCATGCCAATCACACTGCTACCAGTCATCGCCAAGTCAGAAGTCATCTTCTTGGCGGCAGACTTAGCGGCAGCCTGCTCCTTTTCAGCAGCCTTCTGCTTTGCAGCAGCGTTGCCATTCGCAGCGCCTGCGTTGCCGGATGCAGCACCTGCGTTGGCACTTCCGTTGGAGGCATTTCCGTCTGTACCAACGTAAGTAGTGCCAGTAAATGTGCCAAATCCAGAACCAGCACCTAACCCGTTACCGAATCCAGTACCAAGCCCGTTGCTGAATCCAGTACCAGAATGAAGCTCCGAATACTTCAGGTTAATCTCTGCAACTGTTTCATCGAACGCTGTAGCATTCTCAGGAACAACCCACACGTTAGCCCAAGCAAGCTGCTCACCTTTATCGTTAAGCAAAACAATCGTATGCTTACCGAAGTAGCCAGCTGGAATCACAATATTAAACTGAGGTTGACCATTCTTATCCAAAGTTACCTTCACATACTTAGATCCATCTGCGCCCTTCAATAACACAGGCGAAGAATACATGTAAGCATAAGCGTAAGCAACCTTGTTTTTCTTAAGTTCCTTGATGAACTCGCTCGTGGCAGAAGAGGCCTTAGTCTTGTGAGACTTAGAGCCAGCATCACCCTTAGCAGGAGCATCCATGCCAGCGAAATACAACTTCACAGGGTTGCTCTTACCAGCACGAACAACATTATTCATATGTTCACCAGCAACAAGGCTTACCTTAAGCGACTGATCTAGCTTTGCGGTAGACTCAGGAGCTTTAGGTGCTGGAGTTAAAGCGGAAGGAGGATTGACAGTTACAGAGGAGGAACCATGATCGTTTCCATGACCATCATTCGACTTTTTTTCAACGACGAATTCTGCGGAAGTATTCTTCGTTGCAACGTTACCCGCATAATCAACAGCTTCAACTGTGATTAAGTGCTTTCCGGCAGAAAGTGAATTGAAATCAACATCTACCTTCAGCGGATCCTTCAGATCTTTCAGATCGGCAAAAGTAGCATCGTAAGGATTATTCTTACTCAGCTTAATATCCGTTTCTTTAAGACCATTACTTGCATGATTTACTTCTTTACCATCAATCTTCACTCGCAATAACTTCAAATGATCATCTTTAGCTGTTACAGAAATCTTACGATTTGCTTCAACATGATCATTGTCCTTTATTCCAAGTGTCACAGAAGGAGCATCCTTATCAACAACAACAGGAGCACGACCATACAGTGCGCTAGACATCTGATCGATGGCTTGGATTAATACAAACTCTCCATTTTTAACTTCAACATCTCTATCGAAGCTCTGAGCATTAGTTTCTTTGCCTTTAGAATCAGTACTGAAGTTGTCTGAAGCAATAAGATTATTAATCTTAAGAGTATAGCCAGCAAAATCATCACTAATAACACCCTTGAATTTCACAGTGTCATTATTAGTAAATATTCTGCCACCATACAACTTTGGAGTACTAAACATTACTTCTGGAGCCTGTCTGTCGAAGTAGAAAGCAACTGGAGTGTCTAATACCACATCACTTCCCTCTTTGACAATCATCCTAAAGTCATTTATTCCAGGATGCATTGGCAGAGTTACCGTGAATGTAGAATCAGCATTTGCATTAGTGGACTTAGTGATTGTTGCAGCTATAGGATCAAAATCCTCATACCCCGAACCATCATCTTTAACTCGATTAGCTTTTGTAAATAGCATTTCTGTAGCTTTGTTACTTACTTTGCCTTTTGCAGTAAATGAATTGAGCGAAGTACCACTATTTCCAGGAACAATCCAGTTGTATGATTCTAAGCTGTTAGCATTACTCAGTGAAATATTATAAAGCTTTGGCTTTGTTGGTATAACGCGATTAGCAAAACCTACATTCTGAGTAGCTGTGTTAACTCCATCACTAGCAACCAAGGTAACTGAATATGTACTAGCAGATGGAGTAACTTTTACAGTAAATGAGCCATCAGTAGCAACATTTACAGGCTCTTCCACTTGTTCAGTCTGGACTTCACCGCCAACAACCTCATCCTTACTATACTTAACAGTAAGCGTGAGCTTCTGCTTTGGAGTAGTATCGTCCTTAACTTCACCTTTAACCTCTACTGCACCATTTTGGTCAATTGTTATATTCCCATTACTATCTGCATTAGTTAGTTTAATTGTTGGTGCATTTTCGTCGAAATTAGTTACAAGAGTTTCAACCACTTCTTTATTATCAGAACCTTTTGCCTTAACTTTTATTGTATTAGCACCTGATTTAATAGGAGCAGTAAAGCTAAATTCAGAATCATCTGTCTTAACAGCTAATTCTTCTTCTGCTTCAGTTCCTGATTGAACATAAGCTTTCACATCCTTGCAACCATCAGCAATACGTCCAGAGATTTCGATGCTGTATTTATCAACACCGTTATCTTTTTTAGCAGTGACATCCTTAATGCCAATATTCTTAAGATTAACCTCATTATTTATGAGAATCTTTTTATTAGCAAATCCCTTAAACACTTTGGAAGTATTGGTTTCATTGAAACCGCCATCATGCAAACTGACATTGACATAATAAGCATCCTTACCTACATTAACTTTGCAAGTGCGAGTATAGCCATTTGCGTCATGAGTTTCACTGCAGTACTTCTCATCAACCTTGACATAATCACTGTTACCATTAACTCTTACACCTGGCTCACTCAACGTTTCACTTAACTCATCATGAGCTGTAATGGTAATTTCACCATCTTTATCAGGTTCGCTAATTGTAACTGTTGGAGCTTTAGTATCAAGGTTAAAATGCATATCAGTCGTCTGGCACATATCCTTAGTCAAGCAAGCTTTTACTCGATAAATATATTTGCCATCAGGAAGCTTCTTATTCCAATGCGCGATATCAGTAGATGTCTTATCATAAATAGTTCCATCAAATTCAACAGAACTATTTAATGCTCTTGGATCGCGTAATAATTCTGAGAAATTAGAACGAGAAACGTCATGTTCCTCTCCTACTTCTGCAACAGTCTTACCAGAATTATCCAAAACAGAATACTGTATTAAACTTGCATTACGGAATAATGCTAATGATGGTCGTATCTTATCAAATAACTCATCACCATTTGGAGAAAATTCTAAATGATCAGGAGCTTCATCATTAACTTGCACATCACCAAAATAACTTTCAGCAATCAGCGAAGTAGTCATATTAATTGCATTTTGAAGATACTCTTCACCAGGCTTTACAAGAATTGGTTCCTTATCCCAATTGCCAACAAAGCCAAGATATGGAACAGCCAAATCTGGTTCCCCAGAAGTCTTTGAAGTAAAACGCGCCCAACCTTCAACATAATGGTCGCGAGTCACGTCTGGAGTTAATGTAAACTCTACTTCCTTTTCTGACTTAGGATCTACTGTAACCGTATTAGTCGAAGAAGCTAATGTTTCTGAGCTAATAGAGGTAGTAGTTTCTGCATTAGCATTATTAGATTCATTAACAACATTTTGTTTAGGAACTTCATAAGTTACAGCCTTATCTCCATAATTATGCAGTTTAACAGTGAACTTACGATCTCCATTAACCTGGCGTAGAGCCACATACGCATTGCCATCGACTGTTGCAATCACGTTAGTAGCAACAGCTTTATCAACCTGAGCTAAACCAGCACCGATTTGACGAGGAGCAAATGGTACATTGCTGGAATTATTGAGAATCTCAGCCGTATTCATCAAGGCTTGTTCAACACGAGTAGCACGATCTTTAGCAGAAAGCTCAGAGAAGCGCTTCTTATAGCTTTCCATCACCAAAGCTGAAAGACCGGAAACGTTTGGAGCAGCCATGGAAGTACCAGACATATTAGTGTACTTGTTGTTGTTCTGAGTAGACCACACGTTACCGCCGATGCCAGCAATATGAGGCTTAAAATCAAGTTCTGGCGTTGGACCCCAAGAAGTAAAGCTAGAAGGATGCAACTTATCAGGATTTGCAATGCCCATTGTCTTATCAGAGAAGGAAACCTTAACTGTACCACTTGCATTAGCTTTGAGTGCATCAACAATCTTTAAAGCATCTTCACGACGAATTGATGCTCCAAAGCATGTGAACTTATCAACTCCAGCCATGCCAAGGAACTGTGCCGAATCGCCAGCTTTGTTATAAACGATTACACCATCAGCACCCTTATCAATAGCATTCTGGAATTTTTCACTAAATGCTATTGCGCCACGTTCAACTAAAGCGTACTTTCCATGAAGATCCAAATCCTTAACTTCATCTTTTTTGCCAAGACCGATGTTCACAATCTCATGTTCTTTACCATCAGCTTTTCCTGAGGCTATAGAGTAAGGAATCTCAGTTGTCTTATTAGCTTTATCCGTATATGAACCAGCGGTTTGAATAATATAAGAATTTTCTACAGAAGCAACGCTGAAAGCAGAAGGATAAGAAGATGGTGAACCAAGAGTTGCATCATCCCACTTTCCTAATGCATCATTAGTTCCTCCAGATGTAGAGAAGCTTAAACCGGAGTTTCCTGCAGAAATAACTGGAAGCACACCAGCTTCGCGAGCCTTCTTTAAAGCGAGAGATGTAGCGTTAGAAGTTCCACCAAAACCGTTATCTGAGCCGAGAGACATGTTGATAACGTCCGCATGAAGCTTTACAGAATCCTCAATTGCAGCAACTATATCAGCATCACGAGCTCCGTGCGCTCCCGGCTTATTTGAAAATACTTTCATTGCAAGTAGCTGAGCATTTGGAGCAATGCCGTTAATATGACCGTTTTTATCAGCTGGCTTATTCTCATCATCACCATTAGCTGCCACAATACCAGCTACGTGCATGCCATGCTGTTCTGCACCACTATCTGTAATAGTGTAGTTTTCATCAGCATAGTTGAATCCAGCAGGAACTTTATTAGTGAACTTTACACCATTAGACGGGAATGTCTTCTGAATCTTACGAGCTTTTTCAGCTTTGAAATCAAGCTTCATATCATGGTGACTTGGATCAATACCAGTGTCGATGATAGACACAAGCATTCCAGTTCCATCAAGTCCACGCTTCTTAAATTCTTCGTTTACACCCTGCAAGCCGCGAGCATAATTTTCAAGAGGGTAATACAAACGTTCTTTTGCAACGGAAGCTACCTCGTGTTCGTGGCGTAAAGCCGCAACTTTGTTAGCTGGTAATGTTGCTTCAAAACCATTCATCAGGTAACCAAATTGGCGACGTACTGTCATGCCATATTTTGAAGACCATTTTCCAATAAGACGATTCTGGTCAGCTTTATTACTGTTTTCAGATTGTTTCGAAGGAAGTTTTGGCTGTTTCTTCAAAGTAACAATAACAGTTACAGGCTTATTAGAAGAACCAGTCCTATTAAATGGATTATTAACTATTCTGCTAACAATCTTAGAATCAAGATACTTGGTTGTTTTATTATTCTTATTCTTTTGATTTACAACTTGTGCGAGATTATTGTTCTCAGCACTATTGTCTTTAGCATTTGCTGTAGCAAGTGGCACCATAAGCGTAGCGGCTGCTACGCTTAATGCCGCTAAACGAGTCAGATATGACGTTCGTTTGAACTTCATAAACATACTCTCCTTCAAAATAGTGGTTAACTACCCAATGAAAAGTGCTCATAGATAATTCACAAGAAAATGTTGGGAATGATCCCAAATTCTGCAAGTGAAATTTCCTTGGAAACCTTATGCAATATATGCAAAATTTCCAGCACAATTTCATCTATAGGTGTAAATATTTTTGTTACGCTCATTTAAAGCATTTCCGCTAAATATCAAATGGGAAGATATACCCCCCACCCATATAAATCAACAAATAATGCCACTTTTCAGCAGATGCAACAAAAATATTTTTCACAAACTTTAGCACTGTTTGAGACAGAAACAATTCCAAATAAATTGCGTTTTCACAAACAAAAATATGAAGAAAATCACATTTTATATAAAAAATGGCTTAATTTAGCCCTTTTTACACAAATATTTTCTGCGATGTCAACATAGAAAAAATTCTGTATTAACATATAATTTACATGAAACTTGAGAAAAAATACATAATGTTACTATTTTTTAAGAAATTTAGAGCTAATTACCAACAAATGTTAGTGCGTTGCGCAATATAAACCGTAAATTTTTCAGCCAACCGACGATAGATACAAACGGCAGAAACTTTACACGGTGAGAGCGTTACCCCACATTTGTCAAAACACAACCCAAAACCCTCCAAATGCGAGAAACTCACCCCACATTTGGAGGGTTTGAGGCCGTGTAGCGCTCCAAACGCGCGCGACGATTTGCGCTACCCGCGCCGCAACTTACGCAGCACACTGCGCGACACCGCCAGCAAATGCCGTCCGCGCACATAAATCTCATCGCGCTTCTTACGCCACAAAGTCGCAACCATCGTCGCCAACACCGCAAACGTCAGAATCATAGCGAGCACAAACAGCGTCATCCAAAGCGGCCACTGCACACGGTCCTCCGGCGCCTTCACCGGATCCGGCAGCACGCGGTAGCCCGTCACCAACAGTCTGTGCGAGTTAACGCCATACGGGGTACACGTAAGCAGCGTCGCAAGGTCGCGCCCCTTCTCGCGCTGCAGCAAGCTTATGTCGTGCGGATCGACCACGCTAATGCGAAACACCTTGTAACGCAGCGTCTCCCCCTGCACATCAAAGTAAAAATAGTCGCCCTTCTTCAAATTCACCAAATCATCGAACATCGTGGCATCCGGCAAACCCGTATGCGCCGTCACCACCGCATGACGATTCTTACCACCCACCGGCAAATCCGTGCCATACAAGTGGCCCGCACCATGCGCCAAAACCTCCTGCGAACTACCGTGGTAAATCGGCAGCTTCACGCCAATCTTCGGAATCTTCACAATACCCATAATGCCCATAGGCTCATCAAGCTGCTTGGCGTACTCCTTATACTCCGGCTTATTCATGTAATCCGTCGTACCATCGTAAGGATCAGACGTAATAATCGCCTTATGACGCGCATTATAGCGGCGAGCCGCGCGCAGATGAGCACGACGCACATCACCAGCCTGATCGTGATTATACTTATCGTACTCGGAAGAAATTTCCTTAGAAACGCGATTATTCCAAAGCGTAGAACACACCGGATACGCAAAACACAACAATCCCGCGAGCACGAAGGCTATTGGCTCAACGATTTTACGGAGCATAGATTTTTGCTGGGATTTGTGGGAGGCGTGGGGTTTCGGTTGGTTTGGTGCGGTAGTTGCGTTATTTTCGGTTTCGGTGGTTGCGGTTGGGTTGGTTTCGGTTAAGTTGGTTGCGTTAGTTTGAGTTGCGTTGGTTTGGTTTTTGAAAAGCTTGTTTTGGGAGATTTTGTTGAGGAAAGCATATACTTTCGTAACGGCGCTGTTTAATTTCATGCTTCCTCCGTTTCGTGTGATTTTACTTATCTTAAATTTATAGGTTTTTAATATCGTCTATGAGTTTTGTAACTGATTTAGTTTTTCGGTTTTGACGAGGCTGGAAAATTTGTGTTTGCGCAAGTCCCGTCCTTCGTCGCTTTAACTGTGAAAAGAGTTTGGTGTGTTCGCCTATCTTTTAACAATGTTGCTTCCTCAGTCCTCTTTTATTGCTGAACACAATTTTTCCAGCCTCTCAACATATTAACCTATAACACAAAACTCATAGACTCGTTAAGTTTGTTACGAAAAGTGCGTGGTTTACTAAGTGCAACTAAAGTCACACAATTAAGCTTCGGATGGGTTGGTGGTTGAGAGTGGGTTTGGAGTGGCGTGTGCAGCAGCACGAATGTTAGTGTTCGCTGATCAACAGGAATCAGCATCAGCAGAGCACTGGTGCAAAGCTACATTAGCATAGTCTGCAGGTGATCAGCTTAGCGCAACACTACCTACCGAAATTACTACGACGAACTAAGTTACAGTTGCGAATACGTATACTTATTTTCTTAGGATTTGATTGAGCCGGGTTATTTATTTTCTTAAGTTCATCTTCAGCAAGCTTCATTTCCTCATAACAAATACATTCCGCATAAACGATAATCCACTGCACAAACAATGCAATCATGCAAATAGACATAATGCTCACAAAAGAATAATCATTCATTTCCATTTTAAGTACGTACGCAATGAATACTCCTACAAAAAATGAAAGAATAAATCCAGAAGAAAAGCAATGACAAAAATTGTAATTAAACCTTACTCTCGAAAGTTTTTCTTTTAACGCTTTTTCGTCGTGTTTGATTTCACCTAAATCATTCTTATACTCATCTAATGCATGTTCAAACATATTAACTTCTTGTTTAATAAATGATTAATTGTTGTTATTGATTATTTTTCTTTCCGAACGGAAAGAAAAATAAGACAGCAGACTGCACTGTGCGAAGAAGAGGGATGCTCGCGCAAAGCGCGAACACAGTGCAGCCTGCTGAGTATTTAATTATAGCCAGGCGATTAAAATCTCGCGCGAAGCGCGTTTACAGCTTTAATCGCCTAGCTGATTGCAATTCTGAAGAATTGCGAAGAATCATGCAGCCTGCTGCTCTTCATCCTTCTTGCGGTTACGCATGAAGACGAAGATGCCGAAGCACACCAAGCACACGCCAGCCAATGCGAAGATCACAACGCCAGCAGCACCGGTCTTTGGAAGGTTGAAGAGCCAGCCCTTACCACCGTTGCCACTGTCAGGAATGTTCTTGACGGTGAGAGTATCTTCGGTTTTATTTTTATCAAGAGTAAACTCATGAACATCAGGGTTACGAATGTAGCCAGTTGGTGCAACGGTCTCAACAACGTAGAATGCTTCACCGCGCTTAACGGAGTAACCGTCGGTAAGACCCTTCTTGCTAGTGTCGTTGTCTGATGAAGTTTCTTTCTCACCAAAGCCAGCGGAAGACTTATTCTTGCAAACCTTGTCAAGATCTTCGCCAGTTGTGCCTGCCTTAATAGCATTGGTGCAGCCTTCTGCGTCAGTCTTAACAGCAAACAACCTAAACTTTGCGCCACCCAAGGCAGAATCATCCTTAGAGGAAACCTTCTTAATCTTGAATGTAGCAAAATCGGTGCTTGGAGGATTATCAGCAGGAATCTCATCTGGAACAGTCGATCCAGGCTTATGAGACGGAAGGATACTAGCCTTGTTGGTCACTTTATTAGTACCAAGAGCTGCAGAATCCTTAAGCTTGAACGTAAACTTTACGCTTACATAAACAAACTTGCCAACATTATCTGCCTTATTCACTTCTTCAGCAAGCTTTGCGTTGCCATCGTCAGTAAAGGTAATAGAGATCTTCTTGCGTGCTACATCAGAACCGTCTGCAGGAGCAGCAATATCTGTTGGATTGCCAACATTGTAATAAGTTTTGCCATCCGCAGGCTTCAAGTAAGTATCGCCGACCTTAACTTCCGTAACTACACTACTGTCATACTTATCAAAGTATCCAGCAGGCGCAAGATCGTAAACGGTGTAGCCCTTAAACTCATCTGCCTTAACATTCGCAGAAGTATCGTTCGTAGCCTTTGACTTATCGAGCTTCGCCTTAATGGTGTACTCAATGTTATCGCTAGCACCAACCGTATGAGTGAGATCTTGTGTCTTAGTAACAGCGCCGCTCAAATCAACGTTCTTAGGATCAACGAATGGAGCGTAGTTGTACTTGGTTTCGGTCGTGGTTCCGCCTTGCTTAGTCACTTTCTCAATCATTGGCAAAGTCATGTAGAATGCCTTACCACCCTCAGCAGCAGAATAGCCCTTAGGAACTGTGGATTCCCAGACCCTATACAAGCCGAGTGGAAGATCCTTAAACTTCACAACACCGTTAGCGTTTGTTTTGCCTTCGCCAAGAGTGAAGGTGTTGTCATATGTGACTTTGAGCTTACCAGAAGTATCACTAGCATTATCAGTAACAGAATCTGCATTGAGCTTGTCAACGCTCTCAGTAATCTTCATCCAAGCAGAGTAGTTGTTCAGATTGATGTCAGTATCACCAATCTTACTAATCTTCTTGATGGTGAAGCCAGCGTTTTCAACAGGAGTTTCCTTCTTCTGCTTACCGTTTGCGGTTTCAGACTTCCACTTGTAGATGGTGATGGAGCCGGTCTTGGTGGTAGCTTGATCACCAAGATTCCATGGAGCATTGCCGTAGTCAGGTGTACCGGAATCTTTATCTAAGGTGGTATTACCTTTAGTTCCAGTGGTATCAACACTTGGATTAGCCCAAGCAGAGCTGCCAGCCACCACGGCGCCGGCGACGCACAGCGTGCCAGCCATTGCGAGCGAGGCCACCGCGGCCACGCATTGTTTAGTGAATTTATTCACTTTCTTCTCCTTTGTTCAGTGCCCTTTCGGGCAGGTTTTGAGGAAAATACGATTGTTTTTAATTTTGTGTTGCGCTTAGCGAGCCACGTTTTGTGAGCGAGCCACGATGTGCGTACGATCCACGGTTGTGGTCAAGCCTCGTTCGTGATCAAGCCACGTTTCGCGGGCGCTTTTGGTGCGCAACAAGTTTTAGCGCGAATCGCACTGCAAGCTTGCGAGCCAGTTGCGTCTTTAGACCAGCCGACGTGCAGGTTTGCGTGCAAATTTTTTCATCAGCATCGCCACCTTTCGGCAGCCCACCTTCCGACGCGCCTCAATGCGGCGCGCAACCATCCGGTGGCTTTGCGGACAAAATCTTTTACGGACGCAGAATAATCGTCAAATCGCCTAATATCCTTGACTTTTTTGACTAAACTGCGCCAAATTTCGGAAATCTTACTGTTACGGTTGCTGTTGCTATTTTGCGTAGCGAATCGCAAACCGCGCATCATGCCAGCCGCCGCGCTAACAGCCGCTCTAACAGCCGCACCAGCCGCGCCGACGAGCATCGCATGACCCCACTTCGTCTGATCAACGAAGAACGCGCCGCACATAACGCACATGCCGATCATTGCCACCACCAGCAGCGCCATGCTCATCCCCTCGCCGCCGGTCTTTGGCAGCGCGAATTTCTCGACCACAGTTACTGGGAAGTACTTTGCAGTCCAGTCAATGCCCTCAGTATCGGTAAAGCCCATAGCCTTAGCAAAGTTATTATTAGTAACGCTAATCTTGCTATTCTTAATAGCTTTCTTATACTTACCCAAATCAGTAAGCTTCATCGCAAGCACAACGCAATAATATTTGCCAGACTTCGTAGGAGCTTTGTCGCTGGTGATAGTTCCGCTAGCACGCTCCATAGTTCCGCCAGTGCTATCGAACAAAAGATACTTACCTTCAGGATTGCAGCCATCACCTTTCTTGCCACTCTTACGGCAAGTTTCCTGCTTCTGGAAGTCCGCATGATCCCAAGACTTCTGCCAATTAAGCTTGAAGAACAGATTATCGAGATTCTCACTCCAGATATGAGTTGTACTCTTTTTAGCTTCATCACTGTCATCTCTACACAAAGCTCTAAGCGTAATACCTTCAGGCTTTGCTGTAGACCACGAGTCAATGCCCATATCCTTCAGCAAGCCAACGCCTTTCATAACAGTAATGCCATTCACGTCGTCTACATACCCAGTAAACTTGCCATTTTCATACTGCTTGTAAACGTTAAGATGCAAATCGCCGCTGTCAATAGCTGGTCTAGTAACCTTCACCTTTGCGTAAATAGGGTGATCCTTGTTAATAGAGCCTTCGCCGTCCGAAGTGGTGCCGTCTGGGTAATGAACCCTAATCTCGGCCCAGTAGTCGTCAGCATCCTGCCACTTATCTGGGCGGAAGGTAACGGAGCCTTTGCCGGTGGCGTTCTCATCTTTTGCTTCTTGCTTACCGTCAGCTTTGTTGTCTTCGCCGTCTTCAAAGTTAGCCCAAGGCAAATTCTTGGCACTCGTTTTGCTAATATCGCCAGATTTAACAAAGCGCTTAATCTCGTACCAAGTGCCCTTAGGCAGCGGACCTTCCTTAACGTTTTGCAAGTCGAAATCAGAAACACCGTTAGCGTTAACCTCTGCGCTGCCCTCGGTGACCTTCTTCTTGCTTTGCGGCGCACCCGAGCTTATAGCTGCCTTCTTAGCGTTATAAGTGCTACCAGCCTCAATCTCTGGAATCGTGGTGTAGGTAGGGTTGTACAGCTGGTTGTCGTTATGAATACGAATATCGAAAGAGTCAATCTTATAGCCCACACCTTCTGTGCCGTAAGGATTGCCCTTAGCATTCAGCACGCTTGGAACTGGGTCGACGTCTTTCTTATCCTTTTTATTCTTCTTTATATTATCCTCAACAGCCTTCTTAAACGCATCAGACTTCTTCTGATCGCCCTTTATAGCGTAAACCTTGCACTCGTAATCGCCAGTCTTCTGCGCCTTGCCGCCAAAGAAGCCGCGAGTGCGCTCAGAAGTGTTATTACTATTGCCGCCAGGAACCCAATCGTCATACAGCAAGGTATCAGGCGTGCAGGCTTTCCTATCTTTAATGCACGACTTCTGCTGATCGAAAGTAGCGTGTCCCCAAATCTTTTGATCCTTAAGTCTTAAGCCTTCAGACTCAGTGTGACCAGGCAGACGGTTATACGTATACTCGGTTTGCTTAGTCTTCGTGCCGCTGTTGCCATCCTTAGCTTTCTTCGAGCAAATCATATGCAAATGAATAGGACCAACAGACTTAGTCAGCCACGAGTCGAAGGTTGCATCAGGAGAAGGCGACTCGCCTACTTTAAGGTCGTAACCGTTGCCCATAGACTTATTAGGGTAATCCTTATACAATGCAAGACCGAACTGATTATGAGCGTCGTCGCGCGTAACATTCACCTTTGCGTACACAGGGTGCTTGTAGTTAATAGAGTCGTCATCGCTTGAAGCAGAGCCGTCTGGGTAGTGCACAACAACCTCGGCCCAGTATTGCCCAGCGTCTTTCCACTTATCTGGACGGAATGTGACGGAGCCGTATTCGCGACCAGTTCCATTTAAAGGAACGACTTTGCCTTTTTCCATAACAGGCTTGCCGTGCTCATCGCGTTTAACGTTGTCTTCGCCACCCTCAAAGTTAGACCAAAGTTCCTTCTCGGATGGGAACTTGTCAGGTTGCGTTTTATCAACCTTCTTAACAAGCTTCTTAATCTCAAACCACGTGCCTGGTGGAAGAGCTTTGCCATCTTCAACGCCGCCCAAGTCTTCATCTGGAACACCGTTAGCGTTTACCTTCTGGCCGTCCACCATAATCTTCGTGTGGCTCTTTGGCTGACCGGAGCTATTAGTCTCCTTATTAGCAAACGTACCAGCTTGAATCGTTGGAATCGTCTTATAAGTCGGATTATACTTTTGGCTGTCTTTGAGCTTGATTTTAAAGTAGAAGTTGCCAGAAACCCACTCTTTGCCCTTGACGGATGCAAAAGCACCAGTATCAAAAGCAAAGACAAAACCTGCGCCGTTGTCTTTAGCTAACTTATCAAACTTTGTGAGCGCACCGTTATGCTGCGTACCTTTACCATCGTGAGCCTGGTGGAACGCGAACACCTTACACTCGTACTCGCCGCCTTCCTTAGGCTTGCCGCCAATCAGCGCGCGCGAACGCTCCATAGTGTCTTTGTTGTATTCGCTATTGTGAAGGTATGTATTTAAATCACAAGTATTCTTATCCTTGCAATTCTTATCATTACCCCTCTTCCACTGGCGGAATTCTTCAAACTGCAAGCCATTAATGTCCCCACTAGCCTTACTATTGCCCTCGGCAGGCTTAAGCAGCTTATACTTAGTGTCATTCTTCTTATGGCACACGGCGCGGAAGGTAATAGGACCTTTGGCGTTATTAGCCCACGAATCAAGCACAATGCCGTTATTCTTGTTGTCTTTTGGCGCACCTATTTTCGTGCCCTTAGAAAGCTCTTTAGGCTTATTCGCATCTCCAAAGCTCCAGCCACCAAACTGACCGTTATTTATTTGCGTACCGTCGTAAAGGTTAAGATGCAAATCGCCGTCTGTAACAGGCAACTCTTGCACTTTAACAGGAGCATATACAACCTTGTCATAATTACCTGCGTCACTATCTTTAGACGTAGAACCATCCGGATACGTAACAAGTACAGGGGTCTTATCACTTGTACCAGCTTCTGTTTTAGACGGGCTAAACGTCACTTTACCGTTTCCTGTATTTTTTGAATCAATCTTAGACCAATCAAGCACAGGAGAAGTGTATTGAGTGTACTTCTCTAACTTAAAGGTAGAACCACTAGGCAACGCGCCTTCCCTAACCCACGGCTTTTGGCTATCTTTTACACTCTTAGGCTCTTTGCTATCAGTAGGATTAAACCTATTATTATTCGTATCGTAGTTAACAACCGTTTCGTCGTAATGCGGGTTGTACACGGATGCTTGAGAGACAATGTGTATATCAACGCCTTTGACTTGCTCAACTTGTTGCTTATATTTACAACTATTCGCACTTGGATTAGGGTAAGTGATTTGAACGTCAAAATGTATAGTATGACCTCTATCGGTTTTCTTTGGATTATACTTAATTTTACCTGTTATAGGGTCAATATAAGCTTGACCAGGTTGCATGCTGTTAGGATTATTAGCCTTTGTAACACCATTTGGTAATAACTCTTTCCCTCCACTCTTTTTGAAAGAAAATGTTATACCTGTATCAGTTTGTTCAAATGGTTTCTCTGTATTATCGTATATCCATTTACCCTGTTCAGCCGTGCCATCCCAATGGCCAGTTTTAAAATATGGATCTACATCAGTAATTTCACCATATACGGCATCTTTTTTAGATTTTTTTGGAAATTGAACATCATCATTGCTCGTTGGATTAAAACCATAATGCCATTCTTTAGAATCAGGTATGCCATCACCATCATGATCATACGGACCCCAAATAATAAACTTATTCTTATCTGATCCATTTCTGTAAGAAACAAACCCTGCCATGAAAGGCAAATTGTAAGGATCTTGATTATCTTTAACTTCAGCGGAGATAATCCAACGAATACCACTTACGCTATTGTTCTGTTCCCATGTTTTAAATAATCTACCGAATTTACCTTGTTGTTTCCAATTCCAAGCTTCGCATGCTTCATTTGAAAATATGCCACATGTTGCAATATGTTGATTCCATAGCTCATCATACTCGGAATCACCTGGAATTCTAGTCACATTAGTGCCCGAGTTAAACTTTCCTGGCTCTTCATTTTCATTACCTCTAAGATGCCAACTATAAAATTTTACACCAAAATGACCTTGATAAGATCCGGTTTTATCGAACTCAGTCCTATAACGCGTAATTCTAACAGTTTCATCTTTAACACCTGAAGGAAGAACAGCATAAAATTCAGGTTGACCATCATAAGAATGTGAACCATCCTTAGGATCACACTTCAGAAGTGGGTTTTCCATTGCTTTAATTCTGCAAGCCTCTTTATTGTATAAGACTTCCCAAGTAATAGTAGTTTTTTTACGTCCATTAACGTTTTCTGTTTTAATAACTGGATTTTTAAAATCAATATCACGCCATATGTCATGATTATCAACAGAAGAAGGAGAAATATAGCCTGTACCTATATAATCCCAAAAAACATTAGCCTTACCCGCAGCATTAGCTCTATTCACCGGTTGCAAGACGAGCATTGCAAGAAGTGTGGCGGCGGCGAGGATCATTGCAAAAAGCGCGCGGAGTAGAGTGCGAGAAGTGCGAGCTGTGCGAGCAATGGTGATGTTGCCGGAAGTAGCTGCAGTGCTGGAAGTGAGAGCGGCAGCTCCGTCGCGCTCGCTGGTCTTACGCCAAGCCAAAGCGCGCGACGCAAGACGACCCACTCGTGATGCGAATCCACGGAACTTTGCTGGTAACATTCTCTCGCCTTCCTAATCCTTCACTGCCGCAAAAGCCGCAGTATACCCAAATTCCAACTCTCTAAGTGTTAAACTTCAAACACTCAGCCTGCATACAATGCCAGTGCTCGGCACACAAAAACCTTGTGCACTCACTACTGCAAATGCCACCCAACAGAGCCAACCACAGGTAGAGAGTATATCATACACGTATACCCTATATGCGAGCATTTTTATTGAAAAGCCTCTAGTAGTTATACCCCCCCCCCATGAAGGATTTCAAGCAAAAAGGGCATATAATATGGCATATAATCGCACATATGAAAAAATTCCTACAATCTACTAGTATCGCTAAAAAATCTACTGAAAAATGCATTTAGAATGAATAATTTCCGACGCCAAAACGAGGAAATTGCGTCTTCGGCGTGTCTAAAGCCGGCCGCTTCCCCGGGCCAAAATACTACATGTAGGTATGCTGCGCGCGGCGTGGTGCTATATGCTGTGGTAGAGCGGGCGGGCGAGATTCCAACCTAAACCGACAACAAATGCGAGAAAAGTTGCGCGCGTTTGGAGCAATACGCCACCCAAAACCCTCCAAACACTCCAAACGCGAGAAGAGTTCCCCGCATTTGGAGCGCCAGACCAGCCACAACCCTCCAAACGCCGTAGAAAAAACACGGCAAATGTGGTCAACTTCGGCAAAAACGACAACAAACGCCGTAGAATACTCTGGCAAATGTTTCCCAAATCCGCAAAACCGACCACAAACGCCAGTAAAAATACACGGCAAATGTTTCACTACACTGGTCGTCAGACACGCGCGCAATAACTCATCTGCACCAGTGTCCCAAAATGGGCAAAATGAGACACTCACGCAGAAAGCAAGTCATCGCGCGCTGTGCTGCGCTCAAGCAGTCGTCGCGCCAACGTGAGTAGTTTATGCCGCCTACGCGCGCACAAAAATGCTAAAACTCCAACTCAGGATTCTTTAACAACTCATCAAACATCGCATGATACAAGCCCAAACTCAAAGACTCTATCCGCGTAATAGTCGAAATTTTGCCGCCAGCATCTTTCGACGAAGCACCACAAACGTAAACAGCCTCATCATCCATCCCATAATCTATAACCACATACCTATCGTGATACTTCCTACCAGCAGTCTTAAACTTCAAATCAACACCAGGATAATCACTTACAAAATCACTCAACATACTTTCCGTAAGCATATTCTTATTCCTAGCATTATCACTAAAAACTACGATTCCCACCCCTTCACCAGCAAATCGCAATAGTTCCAAAGTTTTAAGACCAATATAATTATCAACAACGTAAATGCTTTTCTTAGCTGACTTATATATTTTGCAATACGCAAGATCCGCTTCTATTTTATTGCCGTCCATAAGAAGAAAATGCTTATACGAATCTGGATTAATAAAATTATCCATTACCTTATTAAAATCTTCCTTCGTTGCCATTTGAGATTTTATTTCCGCTATATCTTTAGTATTCTGGTTTGTTTGAATCGCCAGCTTAGCTAACTCGTTCGCGCCAATAAAATCCTTATTTTCAACAATATAATCCTTCATTTGCTTAAAGGTTCTAACTAATGCCCTACTCTGTTTAACAGCAAGATCACCTCTTAACACAGTCATGAGCATATAAATACCCTGCTCCGTAAAAGCATAAGGCAAATATCGAGAACCACCCCAACTTGAGGTGAAATTTTTGCACCTCAAGTTTTTGAACTCGTCAGCAGTTAGCCGAAACATAAAATCTTCGCCCTCAAACTTCTCAATATTATTCTTAATCTGTCTATTGAAATTTTTCGTTTCATACCCATAGATTTCAGCAAGCTCAAAATCAAGCATGACTTTTTGATTGCGAATGTTATATATCTTTTCTTTTATCGTTTTAGCGTCTATAAGCGCTTTAGATGGCACGCTTGCTTTAGCGAATCCGCTCACTTTAGCTGGCACGCTTCTAGCATCCGCGATAATTAAATTTTTATTCTGCTCTACCATAAAACCCCTCCTAAAAATGTAAGTAGAACCTAGCGCCGCGCAACAAAAACGTAACTTCTAACAATCCCCAAAATTACAGAAACAAATCACAGAAACAAATCACGATTACTAAATCACGCAAATCACATATAAACGCATCGTCTTAAATGCACCAGCGCATATGCAACTATTCTACAAAACACTACAGAAAGAGCATGGAATAGACAGGCGCGACCAAAACAGCAAGCGCGTGAGCAGTTTATGCCGCCTACGCGCACAAATCCGACCAAAACCAGCAACAAATGCCAAAGAAAAAACACGGCAAATGTTTCACTACGCCGGTCTTCAGACATTCGCGCAGTAATAGTACTGCACGAATGTCTCAAAACAAGCAAAATGAGACCCTAACGCAGTACGCAATCTGCACGAATGTCCGAAAACAACCAAACAGAGACAATAACGCAGTAACTCATCTGCACTAGTGTCTCAAAACAAGCAAAATGAGACACTCGCGCAGAAAGCAAGTCATCGCGCGCTAAATCGCAGCGCTCAAGCAGTCGTCGCGCAAGAAAATCATAAACAATTGCTTGCATAATTAATTACATTTACGTTACATTGTATATAATTATTATGTAATCAGATAATCAAAAAGTACAGAATTCGCCATAAGAATTTGAATAAGAGTAGGAATAACGCATGACTACAGCAACAACAGATATAGTAAACGTGAACTTTCGAGCAAAGAAAGAAGACAAACTCAACGCAGAACGAGTTTGCAAGGAGCTCGGAATCTCTATGAGCGCCGCTCTGAACGTGTTTATTAAAACGATCGGTCGCGAAAAGAGGATACCGCTAGATTTTTCGCTAGACCCGTTTTATGAACCGTCAAATCAAGCATATTTGAAATCGCAGATTGACGGCGTGAGAAATGGCACCATCAAGCTCGAAGAACACAATCCCAGAGGCCACTACGACGATAAGTAGAAAATCAAAAGTGGGCCTAATGGGATTCGAACCCACGACCTTCTGCTCCGGAGGCAGACGCTCTATCCACTGAGCTACAGGCCCGCGACTCGAGAAAGTATACACGCCAGTGGGGATGCAACGCGGGAAAAGTCGCGCGCATTTGGAGCGCTGGTATCACGCGCCGCCGAGGAATGCGAAAGTTCCGAAGTAAAGCGCCGACGCAACCGCAATTAGCGGCACAATCAGGCAAACCGCAAAAATCCACCAATCGTGCGCATGCACACTGCTCACGCGAGCGTGCGAACGCGCCCCAACTCCCCCAAAACCGCGCGCTTCCATAGCCGTGGCAAGCGTCGTCGAACGTCGAATCGAAAGCACAAGCAGCGCAAACGACTGTGGGAAGAACGCCCTCACGCGATGCTCATCGCCCAAACCGCGCGAACGCCTCGACGCCGTCAGTGCCGCCCAATCATCCTGCAGCACTCCAAAAAGCCTAATTCCCGCCAAACCGCCGTACACGAAGCGATCCGGCAAATGCAACACCTGGCTAAAAGCATCCGCCAAATCTGTGGCGTCCATGCCAATCACCATCACAATCGACGGAATACCAATCGCCAAAATCCTAAGCGCGGTAGCAACGGCCAGCATCGCCGATCGGTCCGTGGCATGCATAAGCCACCACTGGAACCAAGTATTTCCGCCACTTTTGCCGTATAGCAGCACGGTTAGCGCGGAAGTCGGCGCACCCACCCACACAGGCCAGGAAAGATAAATCACGCGCCACGGAGTAAGTTTGATGCACGCGAAAATCGCAAATTCCAGCACCAGCGCCACCGAAGCCGACACGCAATCAAGCGTAAAAATCAGCGGAATCGAAGCCGCGAACGCTCCAAAAATACGAAATACCGGATTCATCGACGCAATCAGCGGCGATCTGCTGGAAAGTTTCGGCTTTTCGCTGCGATTATTGACGGCGCTCACTTTGATTTGCGAAATGTCGGTTGCGCCGGTGGTTGCGGAAAGAGCTTCGGAAGACTCAGGAGATTCGCTAGATTCAGAAGATTCTGCAGCTCCAGCACTCACTTCACCTTCAGTACTCACTTCAGCTCCAGCACTCACTTCACCTTCAGTACTCACTTCAGATTCAGCACCTTCAGCACCTTCAGTTTTCGCATCCGGCACAAGCTCAACTAAGCGCGCATCCAACGCCTCAACCAGCTCGCGGTCGTGAGTCACCACAATAATGCTCACGCCCTCGCCGCGCAAACTTGCAATCAAGCGAATAATTTGCAGCCAAGTTTTGCGATCCTGCCCGAAAGTCGGCTCGTCCAAAATCAGCACGCGCGGAGCCGCAGCAAGCGACGCCGCCACAGTCAATCGCCGCTTTTCGCCGCCCGAAAGCGTGTACGGATTCGCGTTCGCATAGCGCGCCAAACGGAATCGCTTCAGCAGCTCCTGAGCCTTCGCGCGCGCCTCATCCGCCGGAACTCCCGTGCGAAGCGGACCCAGCATAACCTCGTCCAGCACCGAACCGCACGCAAACTGATGCTCCGGATTTTGGAAAACATACGAAATTCGCTTCGCCAAATCCGGCGACTTCCACTTCATTGGATTCGCGCCGTTCGCGCCTTTAGCAAGAGCCTCGCTCGCCACAACCTCGCCGCTTACAGCCGGCAAAAGACCCGCCAAAGTTAGCGAAAGCGTTGATTTTCCAGTGCCGTTCGCGCCGACCAAAGCCGTAATCTGCCCGGCTCTAAACTCAAGATTGATGTGACGCGCAATCGGCTCGCTGCTGTGGCTGATTGCGAGATCCTTCGTAGAAAGCAGGACTTCTCCGTAGCCTTCTGACGGATTGCAGGTTTCGGAAGATTTACTTTCGGAAGATTTTACGTTTTTCTTGTAGCGCTCAGGAAGCCAAATACCCAGATCTTCAAAGTCCAAATCGGTGCGATTAAACACCTCGTCCGGCGTGCCATCCGCCACAATTACCGTGCGAGATGAAGCCGCGCGCGCAATATCGTCGTCGTGAACGGTTTCGCTGTGAACGGTTTCGCTGTTCGCATCTTTTCCGTTCGCATTTCCGTTCGCATCCTCATCATTCTCAAGCCCAAGCACCACCACGCGATCAATCATTTCAATCCACGGCTCAGCGTGATGCTCCACAAGCACCATCGTGGCGCGCGTAGAATCCAAAACCGCGCGAACAGCGCCCACAATCTGCTGCGTGCCGTCCGGATCCAAATTCGCGGTCGGCTCGTCCAAAAGCAGAACGCTCGGCTGCATAGCAAGCGCGCCAGCAAGCGCCAAACGCTGCATCTGACCGCCGCTTAGATGCGAAGTTGAACGATGCAACTGCAAGCCATCCAACCCAACTTTTTTAAGACTTTCGCGCACACGATCCCAAATCTCTTCGCGCGGAACGTTCATATTTTCCGGACCAAAAGCAACGTTATCGCCCAAACGCTGGAAAATCGCCTGCGCATCAGGATCCTGCAAAACAAGCCCAACCTTGCCTCGCGCGCGGCGAACAGGCACGCCGTCAACCAAAACACGACCCTCGCTCACACCACCATCGGCATCTTCGACGAGAGTGGTTTGCTGAGATTTCGCGCTATTTTTTGCGCTATCTGCGCTATTTTTCGCGCTATTTTTCGTCACAAAATCATTGCCAATAAGACCAGCCGCACCGCTTAAAATCGTGGATTTACCAATGCCTGACGCACCCAGCAGCAACACGCGCTCTCCGGCCTTAATCGTGAGGTCCAACCCGCGCACAGCAAAAGCGCGACGAGAAGCATGACGATAACCCCAATGCTCAAAACGAAGTTCAGCGTTATTAGCTTTATTAGCGCTATCACTTGCATTACTGATAGCGCTATTAGCGCTGCTGTCACTATTGCAATCGCTTGAAGCTGATGGAAGGAAAGTTTCAGATTCTTGCGATT
The DNA here is from genome assembly GCF_046507715.1 of Gardnerella sp. Marseille-Q9691. NCBI lineage: Bacteria > Bacillati > Actinomycetota > Actinomycetes > Bifidobacteriales > Bifidobacteriaceae > Gardnerella > Gardnerella sp. Marseille-Q9691. The sequence continues at coordinate 97,565 of NZ_JBKFXI010000002.1, forward strand.
TAACAGCATCAGGCATAGTAAATCCTTTATGGCAATGATAGATTTTTAATTTTTGCGAATACTTTATTCGTTACTTTTCGCGGATTTCGCGACCGGACGCAAACTGATCCAACGCGCCGGTCTTAGCGATTCCCACATACAAGAACCACATCAAAACACCTGCGATTACAATGCCGGAAACCACGGTGCTAACGAAGTATGGAAGACCGTACTTGCCGAATACGCTAACAGCCTGCAACTTATCGAGGAAGGTGTAAGCCCAGCAGCCGATGCCGGTCAAAGCGCCGGAAAGAACCATGGTGCTCAAATTCCACTTCTTGTAAGCGAAAATAATGAAAGCAATTTCAGCGAACAAGCCCTGGAAGACTGCAATACCGAAGGTTGCAGCGCCACCCCACTGATTGCCCATCAAAGCTTCGAGCACACCAGCGACGACTTCAGCGTAAATAGCAGCGCCTGGCTTGCGAACGATTACTGCTGCCAAAGGAGCAGCGAAGAGCCAAAGACCGTTAATAATACCTGCAAAACCTGGAAGAATGCTGTTTAGTGCAGTCCATGGAACCTCACTAAAAATGGCAACAATCCAGTAAATAAAAGCAGAAACAACGCCAATTACGGAAGCAACTGCGATGTCTGCAACACGCCACTGCATGTTAATCTGATAATTTTCTTCTGACATAAAAATGTGCCTTTCTTATTTTGTGTTGCAATGCGTTACATTGTGCGCAATGCAATATTTTGCGTTACAACGAAACCTTGCAACAGCTCTCAGGCACGGGAAAAACAGACCTCCGTGCGCCGGTATTACCCGGATTCACGTTCAAGCGGTTTTCTCTCAGCTTTGGCGGCGCGAGTAACGCGTCGGCGCAAAGCACCCGTGTCGATTGACGATTGTACGGCACCGCGTCGACGCACGCAACAATAAGGCTAAAACACCAAAACTTACTTAACTTACTTAACTTACTTAACTTACTTAATTTACTTACCGCGCATCGCACGACGGCTTATGCGCTGCGGACGCGTCGGATCAATCCCCTTCGGAATTCCAAATCCGCTCTTGCTTTGCAACGTGCGCAAACGCTCGTTCAAAATCGCCAGCTCCGTCTTAGTAAGGAAGAATCGGCGGTTTGGATGAATCTTATTAAGCAGCGCAAACTTGTGATTCGACGGCTGCAAAGTCTTGGCGCGCAACACTTTTCCGCGCAACTCCTTAAGCTTCACCTGGTTTTCGCCATTACCAACAGCCATACGGTATACAGGTATATTAGATCCCGCCGTAACGCTTCTAATAGCGTGCTCCTGGCGATCCATCGCGTGCATCAAGCGCTCGTAATTGCCCTCGCCAATAAGGAAGATTCCGTTAAAACCGGTGCCGCGCCAAATCGCGTCCTTCGTACGAGGATCCACCCACACCGGCTGCTGCGGGAAGGTAAATCCGCCCTTGTTAATAGCCGAAACAATTCCAGCCGCCGCCCCAGGGCGACCTTCCAACTTCGCGTAACCAACCTTATCTGCGCGCTTCGTAAGCACAACCGTAAACAGCAGCAAACCAACCATCACCGCTGTAACAATCATCATAATCCACGCAAAAATCGACCAGCGCAGCAGCAAACCAAGCACAATAGCCACAACTATTGGCGCTGCAAAAGCCACAGACAGCCACAGTGGAAGCTGCTTATCGTCAGGATGCGTGTACTTATAAATGCGGATAATCTGCGAAAACATGCCCTGCATGCCCATCTTATTTCCGGACTTATTTGCGGATTTATTTCCCGACTGATTCGTGCTATGCGATTTGTCTTGTGATTTACCTTGTGCCATGCGTTTACCCCATGATATTCGCGTTATTTTGAGTATTCAAAATAATAATAGTAGGTTGTGCAAATATTAATAAATTTGCGATTACTATATTGCTTGCTTTCGCTTACTTTCGCTAACAATATTGCTTAAACTTCAGCTTACTTCGGCCAATTTCCGCGCTTTGGCGAACTTGGTTTCGGCAAACGCCAGCGACGCATCTGCATCGCGCGGCTGAAAGCATACATGCCGGAACGCGACTGCTTCGACACCGCAACATCGCCGTAGCGACGCACAAGCTCCTTACGCAACTTGCGCCACATAATAAACATGTCAATCACGGAAGCAAAAAGATACGTGTACAGCAGCACAGCGAGCGCAATGTACACAATCACAAACCGCGAAAGCACAAACAGGCATACCATAATCACAATTGCAAACGGCACGAAAAACTCGCCGAGGCTAAAGCGCGCGTCCACGTAATCGCGAATATACACGCGCCACGGAAGCTGCTCAACCTTTGGCATATGCGCCAAATCACCCGTGCGCATTGCCTCGTACTGAATATTTTCGCGCTGCCTAATTCGAGCGCGAGCCTGCTTTGCGCTGGCCTTGCGATCAGCTGGAACAAGCGGACGAAGATTTTGCGCTTGAGCCGCGTTGCGCTTAGGAGTTGGCGCGTTTTTTTCGCGGGATTTCACAGCTGCTTTCTCGGCTGATTTCTCGGCTGATTTCTCGGCTGATTTTTGCTGAGCCGACTCACCGACTTTAGCTTCGTTAGCAGCGGTTTTCTTTGCAAATGGATTCCATGTCATGTTTGCAGATTACTCAACAGACTAGACGCATGAACGATGCGAAGAAACGAAATTACTCGGCCAATCGATCCAAAAGCAGAGCTTCGGTCACAATATTGCCGCGCAATCCAGAAAGCGAAATCGACTCGTTCGGGCTGTGCGCATTAGACTTAGGGTCTTCCGGACCAGTCACAAGCACTTGCGCCTTCGGGAAGATGCGCTGAAGTTCCGGAATAAACGGAATCGAGCCGCCCTCGCCCTTATTTACCGGCTCCACGCCGAAAGCGTCGCGCATGGAAGCGAGCGCATCCTTCGTTGCAACAGCATCCGGATCCATTGCCCAGCCCATGCCGTTATCAATCGGCTCTACAGTAACTTCCGCACCAAAAGGCGCGTGAGATACCAAAAAGTCACACAAAGCTTTTTGCGCTTCTTCCGGACGCTGCGAAGGCGCGGTACGAAGCGAAAGACGCAGCTTAGTTTCGTGCGCGATCACATTAAAACTGCCCTCAACTGGGTGCGCGTCCATGCCGATTACCGTAAGGCTTGGCTTAGTCCACATGCGCGCTGCCAAAGAACCGGTGCCGGCAAGCTTGTAAGAATCGACCACGGAAGCGTCGGCACGCACCTGCGCTTCGTCCAAATCGCGCTGCAAACCGCCAACCGGCTCCTGGGCTTCAATTCCAGGAACTGCCAAGTCGCCATCCTTGTTATAAAGCGAAGCAACAAGCATGGAAGCGAGCGTGTAAGCGTCCAAAATTGGGCCGCCGAACTGGCCGGAATGCACTTGATGGCCAAGCACTTTAACTTTTACGTCTACGTCGGTATTTCCGCGCAAACTCGTTGTAAGACTTGGGATTTCGGCTGACCAGTTGCCGGAGTCGGCCACGATGATTACGTCGGATTCAAATTCGGCTTTATGCGACTCGATGAAAGGAATGAAGCTTGGCGAGCCCATTTCTTCTTCGCCTTCGATGAAAACTTTAATATTTACGCGCAAATCGTCGCTTAGTGCGCACAAAGCTCCGTAGTGGATTGCGATTCCGCCGCCGTCGTCGGCAGATCCACGGCCGTAGAGACGACCGTCGCGCTCTGTGCCTTCAAATGGGTTGGTTTCCCACTCGGATGGGTCTGGAACAGGCTGCACATCGTGATGAGCGTACAGCAAAACCGTTGGCGCGCTTGGGTTTACGATGCGAGAGCCCACAACTTCGAAAGCTCCAGGAGTGCCGTCCGGATTCGTGGACTGCTCGACGCGCGCGTCAATACCAACCTCACGCAATACCCCAGCCACGTATTGCGCGGACTTTTGCATATGCTCGCCGGCAATGCCCTTAGCAGACACAGCCGCAAGCGAAATCTTCTTATTCAACACGGAAACTACGTCATTCCAAACGTCTTGCACGCGAGCGCGCACGTCTTCAACAGCCAAACCTGCCATAAATCCTCCCAAATAAAAGTAGCAGAGCAGTAATTTATACTTACAAAACTATATCTAAATTATACTTATAAACTATATTCGCAAATCATATGCTAAGCGCGCGCGATTCTACTTTCAACCCAATCGACTATGTAAGGCGCGCACTGTTCAACCTGATCCATCGCAACCTCAAACTCGTGCGGACCGCCGTACCACGGATCTGCCAAATCAAGCAGCATCTCGCGACCAGGCTGCGGCTTCGGAAGCGACGGATCAAACGTGCGATACATATGCACCAACTCGCGCTTTTGCGCAGGAATCAGCCGCAAAAGTGAGTGCATATGCGAAGCCGTCATCGGCAAAAACAGGTTCGTTTCCGCAATCTCATCCGCATCAATTCGATGCGCAAAATGCGACGCCGGAATCCTATACCCACGTTTCGTAAGCTCACGCTGTGCGCGACGGTCAATCGGATTTCCGTACTCTTCGTCGCTAACTCCGCTGGAACGCACTGCAACAACGTCGCCCAATCCCCTCAACTGAAACTCGTTGCGCAATACGATTTCTGCCATTGGCGAGCGGCAAATATTGCCAGTGCAAACCGTCATAACAGTGTATGGGTGACGCGCGTCGACCTTGATTTTGCTTGATTCTTCAGTCATGCTTCCTCGTTTATTTTGCTGTCTCGTTTATTTTTGGGTTTTTCGTTTATTTTGCGATTTTTTATTTTGCAATTTCGTTTACTGCAAAGGCGCATATACCATAAACCGGTATCGTGCAGGATTGCTTTCGCTACCAACTTTAAGCGGCGCTTCCTCAAACTCGCCTTCGCGCGCAACACGCCATTTTCCTGCATCAACTAGCTCATGGATATTCGGAGCAAAGGTGTCTGCCGCAACTTTCGCTTCGATTTGCGTAACGTAAGCTGCGTCCGCGTGATAATTCGCAAGCATTTCGCGCAAAATCGCAGCGCCGCCAATAACCCAGATTGCGGGGCCGTCTTGAGGGGAATCTTGAGGCGAGTCCTGAGATACGTCTTGAGATTCGCTTTCCTTATTTTCAAGCGCTTCCTTATTTTCCAGCCATTCTCGCGCATAATCCAAAGCCGCATCAATGCTAGTAAAACTACACGCTCCATCTGCCACAAAATCCGGATTATGCGTAACCACAATATTTTCGCGGCCCGGCAACGGACGGAATTTCGGAGGCATTGCATCCCACGTACCGCGGCCCATAATCACAGGGCAGCCGATTGTCATCGCCTTAAAATAGCGCAAATCCGGGGAAAGTCGCCACGGCATACCGCCGTTCACGCCCATAGCTCCTGGCCTGCCGTCCAAACCGAAAGCCTCGCCCCAAATAAGTCGCACCGGAAAATTATTCAGCGCACTTACGCTATTTTTCATTTTCGCCCCCTAAAAACTAAATCAAGCCGAATCAAGCTCAATCAAGCAAAATAATTCGCAATTATCACACCGCAACCGGCGCTTTAATCGTCGGATGATGCTGGTAATCAACAACCTTAAAATCGCTGTAATCGTAGTCAAAAATCGAATCCGCTTTACGAATTTCAAGCTGCGGATACGGGTATGGCTCACGCGAAAGCTGCTCAAGCACCTGCTCAACGTGATTGTCGTAAATATGGCAATCGCCGCCCGTCCACACAAACTCGCCAGGCTCCAAACCTGCCTGCTGAGCCATCATCATCGTCAAAAGCGAGTAAGACGCAATGTTAAACGGCACGCCGAGGAACATGTCGCACGAGCGCTGGTAAAGCTGGCACGAAAGCTTGCCGTCGGCAACATAGAATTGGAAAAGCGAGTGGCAAGGTGGCAACGCCATATGCTCAACTTCCGCAGGATTCCAAGCGCTAACAATCATTCGGCGAGAATCCGGGTGATTTTTCATAAGATCCAGCACATTCGCGATTTGGTCAATCGTGCGATTTGGATTTTCCGCAGTAGGAGCCGGCCAACTCCTCCACTGAACGCCGTAAACCGGGCCTAAATCGCCGTTTTCATCCGCCCACTCGTCCCAAATATGAACGCCATTTTCTTGCAACCAGCGCACGTTACTCGAACCTTTAAGGAACCAAAGCAACTCGTACGCAAGTCCTTTGAAAAACACGGTTTTTGTGGTGATAAGCGGGAAGTATTTACTAATATCAAAGCGGATTTGCTGGCCAAAAAGTGAGATTGTGCCAGTGCCGGTGCGATCTGATTTTAGAGTGCCTTCCGTAAGGATTTTTCGCACTAAATCCTCGTAAGGAGTTGGGATGCTGGAAATCGGTTTTTGTGGGATGCGCGCGCGAATTGCGGCGAGTTCTTCTTCTGTTAAAGCCATGATTCAATGGTAACAATTGCACGGTAAGAATCGTGCTGTCGTGGCGGTAACAATCTAGCGTAAAATAGTTAGAACAAACAGTAGCAAAGGAGCAAAAATGTCTAGAAGATTATGGGTAGAGCGCAACGAAGACGGCACTTGGGAAGCAAAAAGCGAGGACGGCACAAGCCTTAAGTTTGGTCGCGGCGAAGGCATGTTCAACCCTGTTGAGCTGATGCAGATTGCTTTGGCCGGTTGCACCGCTCTTAGCAGCCAGTATGCGGCTGAGCAGGCGGTTGGCGAGGGTGCTGGAGCGCGAGTCGTGGTAAACGGCACGTATGATGCGGAAGAAGGAGCGTACTTGCGTTTTCAAGAAGACGTTACGCTCGATACAACTTCGGCAAAACCTGCGCTAAGCGAGGAAGACGCGGCCGCACTTAAAGAGCGCATGGAACGTCATATTACTAGGGGTTGCACGGTTAAACATACGCTCGAAAATGGGGCTAAAGTAAGCGTAAACGTTACAGTTCGCCGATAAAATAAGCCAAAAATCGCGAAAAATCACGCTAACATCACGCTAAAATCGCGCTAAAATCACCCTAAAATCACCCTAAAATTCACCACATGTGGCACAATTGAATACACCAATTGAGTACGCGAATTGAGTACACAAGATACTTGCGCAATATTGACGCTACGCATGCATGTATGCAACCGGAGGAAACTTTGAAAATCGCTATTTTTACCGAAACGTATCCACCGTACATAAATGGCGTTGCAACACAGTCCTACATGCTCAAAAAAATGTACGAAGAGCTTGGTCACGAGGTGCTTGTGGTCACGGTCGGCTCCGAAAAACAGCGCAAAACCAAGCTTGAAGACGGCGTCGTCTATGTTCCTGGAATCTTGCTAAAAAAGCTTTACAAATACCGCGTGGCGCTTCCGATTGGTCACATGCGAAAGCAGTTGCCGCTTAAATTTAAGCCGGACGTTATTCATATTCAAAACGAGTTCGGAATTGGCGAAATAGGCTTGGAAGTTGCGAAAAAAGAGCATATTCCTGTTATTTACACGCTTCACACGGAATACGATAAATTCCTGTTTTATATTGGTTTGAAGCATTTTACTGAGTTTTCGCGCAACCTTTCGGCGAAATATTTTATGCGATTCTCGAAAAATGCCACAATTATTACGAGTATGTCGGCTAAAGCGCAGGCTTATATTGACCGACAGAAGGTAGATAAAAAAGTTGTTGTGCTAAACAATGCCGTGGAATACAAGCAGTTTTTGCCGACTCCTGAACGACTCGCCTTCCGCAAATCTTTCCGCGAAAAATACGGCGTTTCGGACTCGACTAAGCTTTTCGTTTTCGTCGGCAGAATTGGTGCTGAGAAAAATATTTCCGAGCTTATTGACAACTTTATGTATTGCGATTTTCCTCGCGAAAAAGCGCGATTATTTGTGATTGGCGGCGGCCCGGATTTGGAATCGTTGCGCGAGCGCGTAGCTTCTAACGGTTTTGACGATAGAATCTGCCTTCTCGGACCTATTTCGCACACGGAAATTCCTAAGTATTTGCACGCGATGGACTACTACACAACCGCCTCGCTTTCCGAAATGCACTCGCTTTCTATGCTCGAAGCAATGGCTTCCGGACTGTTTGCGCTTGTGAAGCACGATGTGCCGAACGAAAATCAGATTATTAGCGGCCAAAACGGGTATCAGTGGGATACTCGCGAAGATTTTAAGGCAGTTTTTAGCAAGGTTTTGAATATGAGCGAGGCTGAGCAGGCTCAGCTTAAGGCAAACGTGCTCGAGTATTCGAAGAATAACGATTTTAAGAGCCAAGCGCTTGAGCTGCTTAAGATTTACGAGCGCGCAATTGAGATGAATAAAAAGGAGCTCGCCGAAAAGAAGGCGAAGCGAGACGCAAGGCGCGCACGTTTTATGCTAAAAAAGCGCGAAAATACTGAGGCGGAGTCTAAAGAGCCGCAAGAGCCGCAAGACTAGACAACTCGCACCCTCCAAATGCGAGATGGATTCCCCGCGTTTGGAGCGTCACACAGCCCCAAACCCTCCAAATGTGGGGTAAAATCCCCGGCAAATGTGGTCAGCTTCAGCAAAACCGACAACAAACGCCAGTAAAAATACACGGCAAATGTTTCACTACGCCGGTCTTCAGACACGCGCGCAGTAATAGTACTGCACGAATGTCCCAAAATAAGCAAAATGAGACCCTAACGCAGTACGCAATCTGCACGAATGTCCGAAAACAACCAAACAGAGACAATAACGCAGTAACTCATCTGCACCAGTGTCACAAAATGGGCAAAATGAGACACTCGCGCAGAAAGCAAGTCAACGCTAGTAATTCATCGCTCAAGCAGGTCGTTGTATTAACGCAGCGGATCGATCGTCTGCTCAATCTCCTTGGCCGCTTCTGCCCCAGCCTTTGGAACATCAACCTCATGCACGCCAGAAATATCGTCAATAGACGCATTCTCGCTCTGCTTTTGAGCCTCGGCAACCTGAGCCGCGCTAAATTCCACATACTTTCTAGGCACAACGTACACAGGCCTCGAAGAATGCTGCAGCAAGCCCTGGCTAATCGAACCAAGCAAAAGTCCAGTAAAACCGCCGCGTCCGCGCGAACCAACAACCACAAGATCATGATTCAAGCTCGCCTGAGTTAGCGCATCAACAGCAGAACCAGGCACAACAGTGCGGTGAATCTTCAAATCAGGCAAACCTTGCAAAATAGGCTTCACGCGCTCCTCAAGATCTTCCATATAAGATCCCATAACTGCAGTGTCTCCCTCAGCGCCCTGCACGCTTGGAACCGCGGAAATAACATCCAGCTCAGCATTCCAGCTATCTGCCAAATTAGCGGCAATTTCCAGCGCTTTAAGACCCCACTTCGATTCGTCCGAACCAACAGCCACGCGCGAAATCGTGTTATTTAAGTGGATTCGCTGACCATCGTCGTCCGTGTAAGGCACAACCACAATCGGGCAGTACGCGTACGCCGGCAGCGAAGAGCTAGTCGTTCCAAGCAGACGCTCCGCCAAGCCGCCTTTACCGCGGTTACCAATCACAATAAGCTGATAATTTCGCGAAAGCTCCACGAAAACCGACGAAGGGTCTCCAGTAACAATCAGAGTAGTTGCGTCAACGCCCTGCTCGAGCGCCACAGCCTTGGCTTTTGAAAGAATTTCTTGCGCATCGTGATGAGCCGCGTTATCGTCACCAATCGCAGTATAAGTAGCATCAAACGAAACCGCCGCATAGCTCGGCAAAGAATACGCGCAAACAATTTGCAACTGCAAGCCTGCATGTTTTGCGTAGTTTGCCGCCCACCAAACTGCCTTATAACTCGCGTGAGAGCCATCAACTCCAACCAGAACAGCTTTTTCGGGAATCATCACCAACCTCCTCATACGGGCACTTGTGGCAGCAGCGTCACTCGTGCGCAAACGTATTTACTATTGTAGCGTAATTTTAGATTGATTGCTCGCAAGTTTTGCGATATACACTCACAAAACGCTATATACTCGCAAAACGCAATACAATTACAAGACGAGATATATAACTACAAAACGAGATATATAACTACAAGACGCGACGAATAGAGTATCCAGCAGGGAAAACGTAGCGGATTGGGTCGTACTTAGTGCCGGCAAGCTGGGAATTAATTACCATTCCGTTACCAACATAAATAGAAGCATGCTGACCGTTGGCAATAATATCGCCCGGCTGAGCTTGATCAAGGCTTGGGATTGGAGTTCCAACAGTTGCCTGCGCACCAGAAGTACGAGGCAAAGAAACGCCAACAGCCGCAAAAACGTACTGCACAAAGCCGGAGCAATCCCAACCAGCAGGAGTTGTACCGCCACTGCGATACGGAACCTTACCTAAGAATTGCGTAGCGAAATTAAGCAAAGCCTCAACAGACTTACCATTTGGCGGCACAATATTAGCCTGCTGAACAGGCTGAACGCCACCACGGTACTCAGAACGGCTTGCTGCAGCTTCATAAGCGTTTCGCGCGGCAGCGGCGGCAAGTTCGCTAGGAGTTTTAGTTTGAGGAACGTTTAAGCTTTCAATTCCACCCCAATGGGAGTTGGAATCTACATCAGTAGAGGTAGATTCAGTCAAAAGATCTCGGCGCACGCTCGACATCTTTGGGAATGAGCGCGTTGAAGTAACAGCCGCCTGCTCTGACACATGCGAAGACTCTGCCATGGCCATTGGAGCCATAACAGCAAGCATTGAAGCTGCAGTGACTGCTGATGCAATAACTGAAAAAATCTTACTGTGATTTAACATACTTTTAGAAGTCTAACACTACGCTGTTACATGCGAGTTTGGCGCATAATTCCGCGCTTTTTATAAGCGATTAGCAATAGATAAATAATAAAGATTGGCAGCAAAGATTGGCAATCAATACTTTAGTAGTGAATGAATTGATACTGAGAAAGCTGCTTTGCATCAAACTTACGAGAGAATGTTTTTCCGTGCAAAGAAGCGCCAGATTCCGAGGTTTCAATCGAACCGTCTGGATTAATCTTCTCAACAATTGCAACATGCCCGTAGAACGGATCCGAACCAGCCTGACCAGCGCGGAAAACCATAACATCTCCAACGTGGCGAGGTGTGCGATCAACCCAATAACCGAGTCCGCGCGCGGAATCAGCCCACATATTTCCGTTGCCAAAATGCGAGCCAACAGGCAAACCAAGCTGATGACGACGCACATACACCCACCAAGTGCACTGGCTGAACTCATACGCGTTACCGGTATCTCCAGTTGCATGATTTGGATTAAAGCCCTTTGGCAATACGTCAAAGTCTTTATCCATAAGCAAAGCGACTTGCGGATTATCTGCAGCAGAACGAGACATTTCCGCAATATTAAAGCCCGAATCCGCGCCCAGCTTCCAAGAATCCGACTTAGAAGACGTTACAGAAGCGGTTCCAGGATGCGAATTTGCTGCGTTTCTTGCAGTTGAAATACCCAAAACGCCGGAAATTCCCGAAGAAGCATAAGCGCCGGAATTATTAGTATTTGCAGAATAATCAGCGTGTGCAGCGTGTGCAGCATGAGCTGCATGTGAAGCATCGCCGGAGTCTGAGCCACTAGCGTTTTCAATAGCGTCAACAGCGTTATTGATTGCATCCATAGAATCTGGCGAATCAAGCGAAGTGCGCTGGCTAGAGCGAGACACGTTCAAAGCCGAAGAATCGTCCACGCTAGTTATGCCATGCTCAAGCTCGGCTGCGCGAGAATCAAAAGTATTAATTTTTGTAAGCGACATTGTTGCCGCAACAGCGCCAATCATAGCAAGCATAGAAGTTGAAATAAGCAAGCGACGACGACGCTCATTAGCAAGCCTAGACAACCTGATTTCGCGACGGCTTTGCGGCATAATCTCTTGCAAACGCTCGGCAACAGCATCCGAAACCTCAACAACAGCACCATTGCTTGCTGCGAGCGCAGTCAAACGCTCACTATTGCGATTAGTTTGGTAAGAACGCGCGCCATGAAGGCCGTGAGCGCCGCGCGAAGTGCGAGGGCTATTCGAAGAAGTATACGAAGAATCATGCGAAGAAGTATGCTCACTGTGCGAACCATGCGCACCATGCTCACCATGCTGTGCTACAAAAAGCGAAAGCGGCGAATAGCTACGCCCCTTTGCTTTCGGAGCACCATGTGCAGCACGCTTCATACGAATCACTTTCTTACGTAAACTTTGCCTGTAAATGATGTGAACATTGTGGATTTAGCGACACCCAACGCACGCCTTCCACCGACACATCTATTTAAGGTTACAACGTGGCGCGGATGTAAGAAACACTTATTGGAATCGCGTGCGCAATCGCGTGCGTAATCACAAGCGCAATCGCGCTGCATAATTTTTTAGACTCGACTCAGTTGTATGGTTAGAGTATGAAATTAGCACCTATAGTTAATCCAGACGCCAGAAAGCCCGCGCCAAAGCCACTTCGCGTCGATTTACGCAAGGTTTTTTCTATAGGCACGATAGCGTGGATTATTGCAACAGTAGTTACGTTTATTATTGCGCTTTTGCATATCACTACTTGGTTTCCTGCGCTAGTTTGCGCAAGCGGAATGATTATTGGCATTCTGCTTTTAATTTGGGAGCATTTTGACCGCTGGGATTATCGCCGGCTCGGAAAATAGCTTATATTCACTGGACTTAATTATTCGCTGGACTTAATTATTCGCAAATTTAATTATCAACGAAACTTAATTATTCGCAATCGGCACAGCAAAACTAACTGTAGTCCCCTGCCCCGGCCTGCTCCACAATGTAATATTTCCGTGATGCGTAAGTGCCACATGCTTAGCAATTGCAAGCCCCAAGCCAACGCCATCCTGACTTTTATTATTCTGATTTTGCGCGCGGTAAAAACGCTCAAAAATGCGCGACTGATCTTCTAAATCAATGCCAACGCCCCTATCAACCACGCGAATTACAGCGTAACGACCATCCGAAGAAGGCGCGGCAGATATTGAAACCGTAGCATTTTCCGGCGAATACGTAATCGCGTTTTCAATCAACTTACAAATCGCGGCTTTAATCTGATCTCCGTCACCGCGCACGCGCAAAGAAGAATCGGCCTTTATCTTAAGCAAAACGCCGCAATTCTGAGCAAAAGAGTCAGTCTGATTTTTAACCGACTCAAGCAAATCTGCAACCGACAGCAATTTAGACGCATTTACGTCAATAGGATTTTGCGCACGAACAAGCCACAGTAAATCTTCAAGCATGTGCTCTAGTTTTGTGGAAGATTTATTTGCGATTTTCGCTATTTCCTTAACTTTTTGCGTAGAAACGTTATCTTCCTGCAAAACTTTAGTAAGTTGAGTTAAGCTGCGCGTGGAATTTATTAGCTGATCAGAAACGTTTGCAATAAAGTCGTCTCGAGTTTGCGCAAAACGATGAGCCGCACTCGTGTCCTCAATAATCAACACAACCATACCGCCGCCAACGCTACCTACCGTAATATTTAGCCAGTTTGGGCGCGAAATCGTAGTAGATTCTTCGGAATTATCCGCAATTTTATAACGCTCCGGAGTTGAAGTAACCAAAGAAAGACGCTCAAATCCACCGGAAGCGCGAACGGAATTAACCGCTTGAAGCACGCGCGGCTGGCAGAGTGAATCGTCAATAACAACGCCCAGCAAATAAGCTTCGGAACTTGCGCGAATAACGTCATTTTCGGAGTCGATTACAACAGTCGGCATGTTCAGCATTGCTAAAACTTGAGACGCGTCCGAACTTAAGTCGTCTAAATCGGCAAGATTTTCGGATTCGCGGCCTGAGTTGAGATTTGAGTTGAGATTTGAATCTAAATCGGAATCGAAATCTGAATCGAAAGAATCGTAAGCAGGAGCAGAAGTTAAGCCGCGCGCAATATTAAATCTTTTAAACGCGCGCACCAAAAAACGCCACAACGGCGAGAACCAATCCAGCGCAAAAACGCATAACGCAAGCACAACGCAAAGCGAGAGCACGCCAAACGCAATAAACACTACGGCTGAAGAATCAGGCATACTATTATAATCTCATATTTTGCGCACTTTGGTAACTTCCGCAAATAAAAAGCAGCATAAACTTTACAGCGCTGTAGAGTTTTGGTCGCTTCGTTACTAGCGTCGTCTATAATTAGAAAGGATGCACACATAAAGCTTATTGCAACAACGAAAGGATGCACCATGCGAGTGATTTTCAACGAAGAAATGAAGGCCGTATCTGCAAACCTCGAACGCATGGCGGAACTTGTGTCGAAAGCTATGAACGACGCGGGAAGCGCGCTTGTGAATGCGGATTTGGAATCTGCGCAAACAGTTATTGACAAAGACGCGGATTTGGACGCTTTGGAAGCCAGCACTATTGATCAGTGCTTAACTTTGCTCGCGCGCCAAAACCCTGTTGCAACGGACTTGCGCGAAGTTGTGGCTACTATGCGTTTGGCGGCAACTTTCGAGCGCATGGGCGATTTAACTAGTCATATTGCGCAAATCACTAGGCGAACTTGGCCAGAGTCCGCTATTCCGCAAGAAGCGCGCGAAACAATTATTGCGATGATTGACTTTTTGCACGAGCTTTCAGGGCGATTAACTACCATGGTTGCTAATCGCGACGTAAAAATGGCGGAAACCATTATTGCTGGAGATGACGCGTTAGACAAGCTGCATGAGGAGATTTTTGCGCTTGTTGAAGGTGAAAATTGGCACGGCACGCGCAGGCAGCTGATTGACGTTGTGCTGCTGAGCCGCTTTATTGAGCGCATTGGCGACCACAGCGTTGCTGTTGCAAGGCAGATTGTGTTTATTGTTTCGGGATTTGATCCAACAAAGAAGCCTGAGCCAGATAAAGACACTGTGATTGCGTAGTGCTGATTTTGGCGCGTTGAGCGTGCGTTAAGTTGTGCGTTAAGTGACGAGTTGAGCGTGCGTTGAGTGGCGCGGATTAAGCTGTGAATATAAGCAGCGTATATTAACTATGCAAGATTAATATTTATACAATGCAATACCACTATATTTAGTAGCAGCCCCAATCCCCTATATCTAAAAACTAAATTATTATTCATTCAATACTTATTAGGGGGGGGGGGCGTATAAAAATTCCTAGAATATTGCGGATACGCTCAATCGTAAATAAAAAAGAAACGGGTGAATTTGCAATACGCAACAAATTCACCCGATAGAGAAATTAGAAAGAAGATATTTATAAGTATACGATGCCATTTAATATTACGCAAGTACTTTTATAATATTTTCTTAAATTTTCTTTTTAATTTTTCGCTAAGTATTAACTAAGCCTTCCTAAGTCTTAACTAAGCTCGACTTAAGCTCGACTTAAGCTCACTTCTGGCCCTGAGCAGCCACAGCGGCAGCGCCGGCAGCAGCAGCTTCTGGATCCAAATACTCACCGCGAGGCTTGATTGGCTTGAAGTTTTCATCCAATTCGTAAAGCAGCGGAATAGCGGTTGGAATATTCACCTTGGAAATCTCTTCCTCGCTCAAACCGTCGAGCATCTTAACGATTGCGCGCAAGCTGTTGCCGTGAGCTGCAATCATTACAGTCTTGCCAGACTTAAGCTCAGGAATAATATCCGACTCCCAGTAAGGAGTTACGCGAGTTACAACGTTTGCCAAAGCCTCAGTTTCTGGAACTGGATCGCCTGCGTAACGAGGATCGTTAGTCTGAGAATACTCGTCGTTTGGATCGATCTCAGGAGGTGGAGTTGCGTAAGAACGACGCCAAATCATGAACTTTTCATCGCCATATTCCTGACGAATCTCAGACTTGTTCTTGCCTTGCAAAGCGCCATAGTGACGCTCGTTCAAACGCCAGCTGCGGCGAACTGGAATCCAAAGGCGGTCGGCGGCATCAAGCGCGTAATTCGCGGTGTTGATAGCGCGACGAAGCAAAGAAGTGAACACGATGTCTGGAAGAACGTTCTTCTCCTTAAGAAGCTCGCCACCATGCTTAGCTTCCTCAACACCCTGCTCAGTCAGCGGTACATCAACCCAACCAGTGAACTGATTGGTCTTATTCCATGCGCTCTGACCATGTCGGAGCAATACTAATTTGTATGTCATAATTGCCTAGTTTATTCACGCCTTACGACGACAGACCTAAACGCTCCAAATGTGAGAAAAGTCGCGCGCGTTTGGAGCGATACACCACACCAAACCCTCCAAACGCGAGACGATGCTCTCATGTTTGGAGCACTACGCAGCAACCTCATCGCATACAAAAAAGCCGCCGAATGCTAAACAACATCCAACGGCTTTATATCCCTTAAAATTTACCAACTAGCGAAGAGGCTTCACAAGTGGGAATGTAATCGTCTCGCGAATAGTAGCGCCCGTAAGAGCAATCAGCAAGCGATCAATACCCATGCCCATGCCGCCAGCAGGAGGCATACCAACGCCTAGAGCCTCAATGAAGTCCTCGTCAATATCCATAGCCTCAACATCGCCAGCCAAAGCATCCTTAGCCTGAGCCACAAAACGCTCGCGCTGCACAACAGGATCGTTAAGCTCGGAATAGCCGGTTGCAAGCTCAAAGCCGCGCACGTACAAATCCCACTTTTCAACCATGCCAGGCTTCGTGCGGTGACCCTTAACAAGCGGGCTGGTCTCAACCGGGAAGTCGCGCACAAAGGTTGGCTCGTAAAGCTTATCCTCGTAGAAGTGCTCCCACAAGTGCTCAACCAACTTGCCGTGATTCTCCACGTCGTCGCGCTCAACGCCAAGCTTGTCTGCAATCGCACCCAAATGCTCAACGGAAGTTTCCGGCGTAATCTCCTCGCCCAAAGCTTCGGAAAGCGAGCCGTACATTGTAATCTGCTTCCACTCTCCGCCAAAATCGTACTCTTCGCCGTTAAGCAAAGTCACCTTGGTAGAGCCGAAAGCGTCGATAGCAGCCTTCTGAATCAGCTCCTTAGTAAGAGCGCCAATCGTATCATAAGTGCCGTAAGCCTGGTAGGCTTCGAGCATTGTAAACTCTGGGGCGTGAGTTGCGTCCACGCCTTCGTTTCTAAAGTCGCGGTTGATTTCAAACACGCGGTCAATGCCACCAACCAAGCAGCGCTTCAAGAAAAGTTCTGGAGCAATACGCAAATAAAGATCAATGTCAAAAGCGTTCATATGAGTTGTGAACGGACGAGCAGCAGCGCCGCCGTGAACCGTCTGCAACATTGGGGTTTCAACTTCCAAGAAGTCGTGAGCGTCAAAAGTGCGGCGAAGAGAAGCCACAGCGTGAGAACGCCTGCGAACCATATCGCGAATCTTCTCGTCCGCAATCATGCCAATATAAGGCTTGCGCGTGCGAGTATCGTCGCTTAATTCCTTGTGCAAAGCCGGAAGCGGCTGCAAAGCCTTAGCTGCAATCGCCCACTCGGTTGCAAATACAGAAAGCTCACCGGTCTTAGACGAAATCACGCGACCGCGAACGTAAAGGTGGTCGCCCAAATCAACCATCTGCTTAAAGCTTTTAATGGACTCCTCACCAATTTCCTTCTTGGAAACCATGGCCTGAATCGTAGTGCCGTCACCGGCAGAAAGCTTAACGAAGCACAAGCCGCCAGCGTTACGCAAGAAAAGCACGCGACCTGCAATACCAACCTCGGTATCGGTTTCTTCGCCGGCTTCAAGTTTGCCGTCGAACTGCTTACGAACCTGCTCGATAGTATCCGTAACGTTAAGATGCACCGGGTAAGGCTGCACGCCTTCCTTAAGAAGCATCGCACGCTTAGCAACGCGCATCTGCACCTGCTCCGGGTGCGCAAGCGGGCCAAACTCTTTATTGCTTGGGTCGATTGCTTCGTCCAGAGTTGCGCCTTCGTTTACGCGCTTGGCGATTGCCTCGTCTTGCGCGAGCAGCATTTCGGCGTGCTCAACGGTGTCGATTTCGTTGGCGATATCTGTGGTGGTATCTGTTGCTTCGTTTTCTGCGGCGTTTTGCGCGGCAGACATTGCAGTATTGGTGTCAGTCATAAACGCTTATTGTAGCCAGTAGGTAATACAGATGTAAGCGTTTTGAGTAGGTTTTATTGTGCTATTATCTTGATTCGACCGACCATTTTTGCAGAAAACGCGCGTTTTTGTAGAAATATTTATATTTTTCTGTTTTCGAAAGAAAAATGCTTTTTTAGTAAAAATTTTTATTATTTTATTAAGATATACAAAATTATTTACGAAAAGTAGGATAATTTTGCAAATATTGCGGTGTGCTCGTTGCGTGCGCAGGGCGAATGCATAGTGAATGCAGCCGCAAAATGACACAAGCGAATTTTTATAAAAATTTTTTATAAAATTTTTCGAAAAACCGAGAGAGATGCTTTGAAGCGACACACATTGCCGATTTGTAGAAAGTTTACGCTAGTATAACCAAGTTGTCGAAGTGTTGCGAAACGTGCGTGAAGCGCGAAGTGCGTGACGTACGAAAATACGAGACGTGTGCGGCGCAAGTAATCGCAAAGCTGTTTCTTAATCAGCACAATCGACATCGGGCTGTAGCGCAGTTTGGTAGCGCGCTTCGTTCGGGACGAAGAGGCCGCGGGTTCAAATCCCGCCAGCCCGACTTTTGATTTTTGAAACATCTGCCGGAAATTAGCCGGAAATTTGCAGGCAAATATAGGGGCCTATGACCAATATTCCGAAAGAATGCGAATATTTAGTCTATAGTTCAATTCAAAAATTCTATTCTACTTATGAGTAAATTACTTCTGATATTTCAAATCAAAAAGCATATTTCTTGGATTTTTAGGCAAAGATACAAAACCAAGTTTTTTATACCATTCTATAAGATCATCATTTAGCGCTTGCGTATACAAAAACCTGCAACCAATGTTAACAGAATGCTCGCGCGCTCTTTGTATTGCCTCTTTAACAAGCAAACTTCCTTGTGCTTGTCCTTGATATTCCTTATTTACTGCTAATCTTCCCAAAAGCACGCATGGGATATTGCCAGATAAGTTAGTATCATTCTTTGTTTGCTGAGGTATTACACAATGCTGTAAATAGTACGACGATAAAGTAAAAATGCCGATTATTGTATCATTATCGTCTAATGCAACATGCACAGCGCAGCTACTTTCTTCTTGCTGTTCAAGCGCGTCACGATGCACCCACATGTCGAGTTCAGGTTCGTCACAATGAAACGAATCTAAATCTATCGAATAGTCAAGATTGATTATATGAGTCCACAGTTTCACTGGCATTATTTTCCTGCAATCAGATTCTCGAGGAATTTTGCATCTTCGCTACTGATAAATGTTCGCTTTGACACATCTGCAAGATTAGGCACAGGCGCTGCAGACTTAATTTCATTTGCTTGAACCATCGAGTAAAACTCAAGCATACTATCAGTGGTAATAGTATCGTTCAAGTTAGCTTTTGACCATGGTTCTTCTTCATGGCTCATCTGCTCAAGCATGTCACCTAAATGCTCATCATCTTTATTGTCATACAAGCTGAGAACGCGATCAATAACAGAACGATCTTCTCGAGACACTTTTCTACTTTCGCCATCAGGTATTTCCCTAGGGAAAATATAGCGGCGTCCCTTGCAATATGTTGTAAAAATATCTTTTACTACTGGCCCATGCTTCCAAGCTATAATTGGGTCATCAAAAAGTGGTCTATCTTGAGCTACAAGCATCCATGCTTGAACATAATATAAAAGCTTTTGCAGCGCGAAAGTCGTCGTCATATGATTACGTGCTTCGCGGTGCTCAAGTATATACTTGGCTACATCTATCGCTCTAGTCATTGTAATCATCCTCTTTTTTCTTATTACCCTTCATTTCTTATCGTATCAGACAGTATGCAAATTTTGCATACTGATTAATCTGCAAGCATTAACGCAATTAGTCATAAGACATGGAAGACTGTTTACAACGTGTGAAAAATACGTAAAGCTAGCACGCAGGAGCGCGCATAGGCGACATAAACTACTCGCGACTGAGTCATTTTGGTAGTAATCGCGCGCGTAGACGCACTCTAAGCGAGCTGCTCATCTGCTTCTCGCCGACAATCTGCTACTCTTCAACAAGCTGCTTCTCGTCGCGCTTCTTCCTCATCTTATATCCAACAATAAAGCCGATAAGCAGCATAATCAGCCACGAAATAATCAATCCAGCAATTAAGCCACCATTCCACAACCAGGAATAGTTACCACTTTTACAAGGCGTAGCTTTATTTTCTGATTTTCTTGTCGATTTATTGGATTTGCGCGAATTTGCGTCAGATGGCGAAGTTGGGCACACGCATTTGCAAGTTCCGTCGCTGCCATTTAACTGCTTTTGCGCGCCGGAATTGGCGTTATTAGTGCGATTAGTGAGATTATTACGATTACGATTGGCCACCCCACGACGAAGCGCGTTATTTTCTGCATCATCGTTTTGAATTGATTGAAGCGGATTCTGTGGCGCGTTTTGAGGCGCGTTATCAAGCGGATTAAATGGATTTGAATCCGGGTTCGAATCCGGAGTCAAATCCGGGTTAATATTCAAATCTGGATTCGGCGTCGGGGTCGGAGAAGGCTGCGGGCCAGGCTGCGGACCCGGTTGCGGCTGCGGCTGAGGCTGTGGCTGCGGCTCCGGCTGCGGCTGCGGCTCCGGCGTTGGCGGAGTTGGCGGAGTTGGCGGAACAGGCGGCTTTGGCTTTGGCTTGTGCTTCACATCAGCCGTAAAAGTGATGTCAAAAAGCGAATGTATAACCGCATCTTTAATATCTTTATCTTGGATACTCGAAGGATTTGCACGACCTTTAAGCACATCATTACTTACGTTTACCTTTACATTTCCATTAAATCCTGCATTCTTAATGAAAATTCGTTTTTTATTTACAAAATTAACATCGTCAAATATTGGCGTTAAGAGTTGTTGCCACTTAACAGTGTCCCCATCAACAATGCCAAGAGATTTCTTAATCTCATCAAAAGTCATGACTGATTTATAGCGAGAATTATCAGCTTCTTTAAGAAGATTTTTCAACGCATCAATCTTACTATTCTTAGATTCGCGAATAAGTTTAGCAGTGTAAGTTAAACCAAGATCTTCCGCCTGCAAGGCTAGTTTTTCTTTATCAGCATCTTTGTCAGCAGGTTTACCGCTTAGTTGAAGATCTTTACTAGGAGTGTATTTATGCGTGCAATTCACAAACTCTGTATTCTTACTTAACGTATGATTCTTATCTAACGTATGACTTTCACCTAACGTATGACTTTCACCTTGCAATGCGTCAGCTATGCAAGTAATCGTATTATTAGCATCTTTAGAATCCCCAACTTTGCTGTTAAACGTAACTTTAATATAATCGCGAACCCAACGAATGTAGCCAGTCTTCGACTCATAATCATTAGCTACCAAATCAATATTTTCCCCAGGTTTAACAGCAGATTTACCCTTGGATTTACGCCATATGCCATCAGGAAAAATGGAAGTATTTTTATTATTAGCATCCGTAGGCAACGTAAGATCTCTTAGTCCAGAATTTTTAAACATGTCGGAAGTTGCAGAACAAGGATCTTCCTTTCCATGTTTAACTGACCCTTGTGGGAACTTCCACTTACTTAAATCTAAAGACTTAACTCCGCTTCTCAAAAACATTGCAGACATATCTATAACGCTACTTGTGTTCCAGTTGTCAATGCCCGCAATAGTTTTCAAACTTTGAGTATTGTAAAACATGCCGTACATAGTCTTAACGCTGCTAGTATTCCATTTTTCAACACCCGCAACAGCTTCCAAACTTTGATTGTTTGCAAACACTAAAGACATATCTCTAACGCTTTTAGTATCCCAGTTATCTAAACCTGTTACACTAGTGAGGTTAATATCGTTTTGGAATAATTGACTGATATCTGCTAAAGTACCAGAATTTGCTTTAAACAACTTGGCACTAGTTAAACTATTGCACTCATAGAACATCGCCCAAGCATTTTTAATCTTAACGTTTTTCCAACCACTTAAATCAATGTTTTTAAGTTTTTTATCATTCGCAAACATAAAACTGGTATTAGTAATGCTGCTCATATCCCAATTCGTAATTCCATCAACAGTTTCAAGGTTTGTGCATTCTGCGAACATTGATTGTAATGAGTTGTCTTTGATATCATCCGCAAATTTTATATGATCCAAACCAACTACTTTTTGGAGACCAGCGTATCCTTGGAACATACTTTCTGCGCAATCTAATGTCATATCTTCATCTATGATAATAGTCTTTATTTGATCCTTAAGAGCATCAAAGCCAGGTCCACTATAATTTCCATCCGAAGTTCCGAAAATACTATCGAACTTACCCGAACCCGTACCATATCCAGTATTCCCACCATAAACAGGCTTCTTTGGATCAATAGGTTTCAGATGTATCGTATCCCACGTACCAGCAATAATAAGCCACTTAAGATTACGACCAGGTAGTTTAATCCATTCTTTGTCATCTGCATCATCAGCAGACCGAGTTGAACTACTAGAAGTACTTGAAGCCGAAGCCCTACCCGAACCCGCACCAGCCGAACGAGCGGCACTTTTTGAGGCTTTGGTAGCAGACGCGCCGGAAATCGCGGAAGAAGTGCGCGATGTGCCAATCATACCGACTGCGCTTGTGATTGTTGGCAACGTCATTGTTACTGACGCAATCACAGACGCGCAGATGGCCACAATTTTATAAATCCCGCTTTTATTCTTCACGCTCTTCTTGCTCATTTATCTTCCTGTTCAATCAGCGAAAATGCATACTCCTAATATCTATGCTAGCCAGTAAAAAAAAAACGGAAGAGCAGCGCAAAAATAAGTTAGCGCGCGCAGATTGCATACTGCACCAGTGTCTCATTTCATTAGTTTTCGGACACTAGCGCAGAAGCGAGCGCGACATAAACCACTAACAGACGAGCAGTTTTGGTCGGGTCTCGGCTGTAAAGCGGCAGTTTCTTTACATGACTGTAAAGTTGAAGTCGATTGATTGTGAACAAGCGCAATAGCAAGGGGGCTTTGATGGAGAACGCTGCGCAATTTTATAACGAGCTTGACGAAATGTTTGCGAATCACGCGGGCGCTGACGCGATCGAGACGTATCTTTTGCGAAAACTTGCCGAAGCCAATCCCCTGCAGCTTTCAGTTCTCAACGAACTCATGGGATTTTATAGATCGCGCGGAGAGCACGCAAAAAACAAGCCAATCATTGATAAGGCGCTAGATTTGGCAAAAAAGATGGATTTAGCAGGCACCGAAGCCGGCACAACTACGCTAATTAACGCCGCCACAAGCCTTCGCGCGGCAGGCAGCTACGATCGCGCCGAAAAAATTTACACTCAAGCTCTTAACGAATCCACCGAAACGCTCGGCGCTAAAAACCGCAAGCTTGCCGCGCTTCACAACAATCTTTCGATGCTTTACAGCGAAACCGGTCGCACTCATGATGCAATTGAGGAGCTCAATCATGCGCTTGAAATTTTGCAAAATACGAGCACGGATCCTGAGCGCGACATCGATATTGCCGCCACGCACACGAATCTTGCGCTTGCAATGTTGCAGGAGTGCTCACAGGAGTGCTCGCACCCTAACACCAGCACAAACAGCAAATCCGCAACTCTTGACTCCGCTTTTGAACACGCTTCGACCAGCGTTCGCATGTACGTCGCGGGGAATAACGAAAATCAGCCGCACTACGCTTCTGCATTGGCAGGTTTTGCGCAAGTACAGTGCGCGCGCGGCGAGTACGCTCAGGCTGAGGAAAGTTACAGTAAGGCACTTGATTTGATTGCGAGATGCTACGGAAAAGATAGCGAATCTTACGCGATTACGGCAGAAAATTTGCGGCAGGCGCGCGAGTTGGCAGAAAAAGTTACGAAAGAATCTACAGAAATTCAAGAATCAGCAAACCAAGATATAACAGAACAACACTCAACGAACTCACACGCAGCAAACCAGAACGCAGCAAACCATAATATAAAAACTGGCATGCAATTAGCGCAATCATATTGGCAAACTTACGGAAAACCGTTACTTGATCAGCCAAAATTTGCGAAATACAAAAACCGCATAGCTGCAGGATTAGTTGGTCATGGATCGGAATGTTACGGTTTTGACGACGAGATTTCGCGCGATCACGATTTTGGACCAGGATTCTGCTTATGGCTTACCGACGAAGATTACGCGGAAATCGGCGCGGATTTGCAGACTGCTTACGACGCACTTCCGCGAAAATACGCCGGTTTTGGCTCTCGCAACGAAACACCGCGCGCTAAATCATGCGAAAGCAGCAAGCGCGTCGGAGTGTTCAGCATAAGCGAATTTTTCGAAAATCTAACCGGCTTCCCCACCGCTCCAAGCCAAAACGAGCCACACTTATGGCTATCGCTAAGCGAGTCAACGCTTGCAGCAGCAACGAATGGCAAAATTTTCGCGGATCCTCTTGGAGAGTTCTCAAAGGCGCGCCAAAACTTCAAGCTCATGCCGGACGACGTGCGAATCTCACTAATCTCGCGCAGACTTGGCATGATGGCTCAAGCAGGTCAATACAATGTTCCACGAATGCTAGCACGCAAAGACGCTTCCGCAGCGTGGCTTTCTATCAACGAATTCGTGCGCGCAACCGCTTCACTCGTGTTTTTGCTCAACAATCCCGTAACTGCAGGCTACTTGCCGTACTACAAGTGGCAGTTTGCAGCATTGCGCAAGCTCAGCAATCGCATGGCTTCTAGGCTTCCGGAAGTGTGCAGCAAACTTGAGTCAATAATGCGACTTTCTTCCGCTTCTTGCTTTGGCGGAGACGGCTCCGGCGGAGACGGTTTTGGCGAAGGCGGCAAGGGAGCCGGAATTGCGCAAAAGCAAGTTTCGCAAATAATTGACAGCATTTGCGAGGATATTGTGCGCGAACTGCAATACGAGGGCTTAAGCGATTGCGACGAAACTTTTTTGGAATGGCAACGGCCGTATGTTGAAGCGCATATTAATTCGCGTGCGGCGTGTTTGAGGAGCTTATGATGTGCGATTTATCAGTAAATACGAAAGCGCAGAATACGAAAGAAGAAAAGCTGAAAGCGCAAAATCCGAAAACAGAAAATCTTGCGGAAGAAATCACTAAACTCGAGTGGGATCAGTTCCAGCTTACAGAAAACGAAGGCGGACGCGCGAATTGCCAAGGAA
This sequence comes from Gardnerella sp. Marseille-Q9691, assembly GCF_046507715.1. Lineage (NCBI taxonomy): Bacteria > Bacillati > Actinomycetota > Actinomycetes > Bifidobacteriales > Bifidobacteriaceae > Gardnerella > Gardnerella sp. Marseille-Q9691. Next base: position 122,594 of record NZ_JBKFXI010000002.1, read on the forward strand.
ACTGGCCAACTTTTCGCATTATGCGCATGAGTCAATTTTTGGCGTGGCCGCTTGATTTGCAGGAGTCTTATAAACAGGATCTTGAGCGCGCGAATAGCGATGGACGCAATTTGATTACGGAAAAGTATGCGCGAATGATGGAGTCGACTGCGCCGGAAATTTTTGAGCGCACGATTAAGCCTTATATTAAGCCGATTTTGGAGCCTAGAAAAAGCGCGCAGGAGCAGATTATTTTAACGCAAGTCGAGTGGGCTGCGGATTTTCGCAATCGCTACCCGCATTTAGGTCTTGCGATGCGCGTGCTTAAAACTAGCGAGGATACGGCAGAAAATACGTCTTTTGAAACGTATTTGCGAGGCGAATTAAGCACATATTCTGACGCAACTTTCGCAAAATACCAGCGTTTTGTAAATAATTTGCGCACGGAAAATCTAAATCTTACGCAAATGATAATTGCGAATACTGTGCGCATGTATGGCTACGATTCGCTCGAAGCGGCCGAGCGCGCGCAATAAAGTGCTTGAGCGCCGGATTCATTCGTTACGCACGCCAATCACAACCTAGTTTCTAAAGCACCGCCACGCGAACCTGCCCTGCCTTCGTCAATCGAGACGAAGGCAGACCTCGCTTGCGTTGAAAGCAGACTGTGCTTTCAACCCTGAGCAAGCTCGGCGCTCCGAATTGCTTTCGTGCGCTAAATCGCAGCGCTCAAGCAGGTCGTCGCGCACGCGCGCAGCTTAAGAATAAAGCAACGACGCTGCAGAAGCGGCGCGAGAATCACTTTCGAGAAAAAGCGTGGAAGCAGCAGAAAGACCGGCGTGTTGCAAAAACGCGCGGTAAAGCATTACGTCAGGTTTGCGCGAATGCGATTCGTAAGATGCACAAACACCGTTTAACTCACCGAGTATTGGGCAAGTTTTGCGCGCGCAGTTTAACCAATCGCAAGAAGCGTTACCAAGTGCCCACACGCGCACGCCGCTCGCAATCAACTCGCGTGCCACAGCCGAAGCATCCGCGCGCTCGCCAGCAAAACCACGCTCGAAACGCTCAAAATACAAGCGATATAGCCACGTAACTGCCGGTCCGTGATGCTCATCAAACGAATCCATCGCTTGCTTTCTGCTCCACCCAGCCTCGCGCAATGACTCGTGAAACTCAAAACCCCATTCCGGCTCGAAACTAAAGAGCACTTCCCCAATAAAATCCGGATAATCTGCATCCAGAGTGCGGCGCACATCCCAATCTACAAGCAATTGCAAGTCGAAAACAACGTCAGTCATTCCGCGCGAAGCATACTCGCTGATACTATTTTTGCGCACATCACTTATTTCGCGAATATCACAGATACCGCTTGCACTAACTGCTTTTATTTCAGCGCCCATAATTCCCACTTGTGCAATACGTTGCTTTCAAAACAGAAACAACAAAACAAAACAGCACACCAACCAAATACTCACACAGTTGGCGGAATACCGGCACTCATCGACGCATCGCCAACTACGCCAGAACCGTACATTCCTGCAGCAAAACTCGCTTGCAAACTGTTGAGATTGTAGCCAAGCGCCTCAAGCTGCGCGCGACCGTCCTCATTAATGTTTTCAACGCTCCAACGCGGCTTCCACGTCCAGTCAATGCGGAACTCTTCGACCAAGCCTGCGAGCGCATTCGCACACTCATCCTCAATCAATTCAGTTAACGGACATGCAGGAGTAGTAAGCGTCATAGTAATAATTGCGCGCCCAAGCTCGTCAATTTCAATGCCATAAACCAAGCCTAAATCAACCACATCAATGCCAAGCTCAGGATCCACAACATCGTGTAAAGCGTCTAAAATATCATCTTCTGTAACTCGGCCAATGTCATTTGCGCTTAAATTCGCAGGATGCGTTTCATGCGTCACCTCAGATGCCAATTGATTTTCTGCCATAATATTCCTTGCTTTGCTTGTACCAAAGTTCGATTTTACAAGTTGCCAAGAATTTGCGGATTTAAGTTTTGCGAGGCTTTTGCAATGCTGTCTTTTAAGCCTTCCCACGCCAAAAGCGCGCACTTAATTCGCATTGGGTAGCGCGATACGCCTTGCAAAACCATTGCATCTTCCAGCGCATCTTCGTCCTCTTCATTTTCAAAACCTGCGCCGCGAGATTCCATAAGTTTGTGGAAAAGCGCGTCTAATCGCAAGGCTTCGTCAACCGATTTTCCTTCGACTAGATCAACCATCATTGAAAGACTTGCCTGCGAAATCGAGCAGCCATGACCATCCCACTTAATACTTGATACTATTGGGGTTTCATCATTATTTGCGCTGCGCGAAAGCTCCACGCGCATTGTAACTTCGTCGCCGCAAGTTGGATTGAATTGGTGCGATTGACCTAAAGCAGAGTTTTCTCCAGATGCAACAGCGCAACTTTCGTGAGCATTATTTAAGGTAATTTCGGCAGATTTTGTATTTCCTGCAGATTCTTGAGATTCTTCCTGCAATTCCGCTTGTGCGAGCGCGTCCGTAGTTTCGAAATGAGTTTTGCCATGCGGATTTCGCGCAGCATCCAAAATTACTTCTTGGTACATGCTTTCTAAGCCGTCACCAGCCGCATCTGCAAAACCAGCATCTGCATCAAAACCAGCACCAAAACCCATATCAAACATACGCTCTCCTTACCTACTCGCTAACTCGTTGACTCGCCAATTCGCTTGACTAACTCGCTGACTCGCCGATTCGCTCGCTAACAATATTATGCGCCAAAGTAGGCGCGAACGTGTGAGACTGCTTCAACAAGCGCACGAGCCTCATCAATCGTATTGTAAACGCCAACAGAAGCACGATTCGAAGCGTACACGCCAAAATGACGGTGAATCGGCTGAGCACAATGATGCCCGACGCGAATCGCAATGCCCTGCGCGTCCAAAAACTGTCCAACATCGTGCGGATGCACGCCTTCAACTTCAAAAGCAACTGTGCCAATTCGATTCTCTAAATCAGTCGGACCCAAAACGCGAACTCCTGGAACATCCCGTAATTTTAGCAATTCTGCAGCAATTTCCTGCTCATGCTCTGCAACTCGGTTCATGTCCAACGAGCGCAGCCAATCCGCTGCAACTCCTGCCGCAACCATTTGCGCAACAGGCTGAGTTCCAGCCTCAAAGCGGTAAGGCACATCCATGTATTGCGCCGGCTTGTTAAGCCAAGCAAGCTCCACCATTGAGCCGCCAAAATTCGCAGGCGGAAGCGCGTTCAAAAGCTCGCGACGACCATACAAGAATCCAACTCCCGTAGGACCATACATTTTATGCGCACTAAATGCCGCAAAATCAACGTCTAATGCGTGAAAATCAACTGGAATATGCGGAACTGACTGGCATGCGTCAAGCACAAAAATCGCGCCGACTTCGTGAGCGCGCTTGCAAATCGACGAAACGTCCGTAATAGCGCCAGTAACGTTGCTAATATGCGTAACTGCAACGATTTTCGTGCGCTCGTCAATAATTGTTCGCAAATAATCTGCATCCGTGCGCACGCGACCGTCTTCTGTTACATCAATCCAGCGAAGCTCAGCCCCCGTGCGAAGAGCCAGCTCTTGGAATGGAAGCAAAACAGAATGGTGATCCGCGCGAGATACGACTATTACGTCGCCTTCTTGAAGCGCAAAATTTTTGCGGAAATCACTTTTAGAATCAGCCAGATCACTACTGTCTTTTTTGCAGATTTTTGCCTTCGCACTAGCGTTACTAATAGCAGTTGCGAGAAGATTAAGCGCGCCTGTAGCTCCCGAAGTAACAACAATTTCCTCGCTGCCAGCATCTGCGCACGCTCCAACAAGCAACGCAACTTTCGCGCGCGCTTGTTCAAACGCAACCGTCGAAAGTGCAGCCAACTCGTGCGCTCCCCTGTGCACACCAGCGTTAATTGTTTCGTAAAACTCTTTTTCGGCGTCGATTACAACTTGCGGCTTTTGCGAAGTAGCTGCAGAATCCAAGTAAATCAAAGGTTTTCCGTGCACAGTATCGTGAAGCGAAGTGCCGTGAACTGTGCGACTTAAAATCGGAAACTGCGAGCGCAAATCGCTAAATTCTCGCATAATATTTTCTGTAGTCACTGTAGTCATATTAAACCGCTATTTTGACGCTATTCTTACGAATATACAGATAGATTAAACTGTACTTGAACCGCGCTTAAGCCAGTGCCGACTCAGTTGTACCTTCCGGCAAATACTTGTCGTAGCCTTCTTCTTCCAGCTCGTCCGCAAGCTCCGGTCCTGCAGTCTTTACAAAGTGACCTTGCGCAAAAACGTGCACAATATCCGGCTTAATATACTTGAGGATTCGCGTGTAATGCGTGACCATCATAATGCCCAAACCGGTGTTTTCTTTGGCGCGATTCACGCCTTCAGACACAATTCGAAGCGCGTCAACGTCCAAACCAGAATCAGTTTCATCCAAAATCGCAAACTTTGGCTTCAAAAGCTCTAGTTGCAAAACTTCCGCACGCTTCTTTTCACCGCCGGAAAAGCCTTCGTTTACAGAACGCGACGCAAATTTTGGATCCATTCGAAGCTTTTTCATAGCCTCGCTAAGTTCTTTCACCCAGCTTCTTAAAGATGGAGCTTTGCCTTCGACTTCAGTTTTTGCAGTGCGAAGGAAGTTTGTCATAGATACGCCCGGTACCTCTACCGGGTACTGCATTGCAAGGAACAGTCCGGCTTTTGCGCGCTCGTCAGGAGTCATTTTCAAAATATCTTCGCCGTCGAGAAGAACTTGACCCGAATCAACTTCATACTTTGGGTGCCCTGCCAAAGTGTATGCAAGAGTAGACTTTCCAGATCCGTTAGGACCCATAATTGCGTGCGTTTCGCCAGAATTAACTGTAAGATTCACGCCTTTTAAGATTTGCTTGCGACCTTCTTTTGTTTCTACAGAAGCGTACAAATCCTTAATTTCCAAAGTTGACATGTTTTTCTCCTATTCTTCCGTTCTTGCAAGTTAGTTTTGTGCAGGTGAGTCTTGTGCAGGCTCTTTTTTCGCAGGCTCTTCCGTTCTTGCAAGACGGCGCTCAATTGCCTTCATTAAGTGATCAACAATTTCCGGAACGCCAATTTCTTCAATCAGCTCGTTAAAGAATCCACGCACAACAAGCTTTCTGGCTTCAATCTCACTAACTCCGCGCGATTGCAAGTAGAAAAGCTCTTCGTCGTCAAATCTACCGACTGAACTTGCGTGACCGGCACCAATAATATTTCCGTTTTCAATTTCCAAATTCGGCTCAGAATCAGCGATTGCTCCAGGAGTGAGCACCAAATTACGATTCAACTCATACGAATCTGTGCCAGGAGCTTCCGGCTTAATAAGCGCGTTTCCAACCCAAGTTGAATGCGCGCCCTTTCCTTCCAAAGCACCCTTGTACACTACTCGCGACTTGCATTCCGGATAATTGTGCACAACCATCGTGCGATGCTCAACATGCTCGCCCGGATCCACAAAATACATGCCGAGCATGTTCAAATCGCCCTGCTCGCCGCCAAAATCCTGATCCATGCGAATGCGCACAACATCTCCGCCAAGAGTGACCATCGTGTGGCGAAGCGAAGCTCCCTCCCCAACGTGAATACGCTGGTTTCCAACGTGCTTGCTGCCCGAATCCCACTCTTGAATAAATGTAGTAGAAACGTGCGCGTGTTTTCCGAGGATAATTTCCACACCTTCTGCAAGTTTCGCGCAGCCGGTATGTTCGATAATAATGTCAGCATTCGAGCGAGAATCCGCTTCGATTACTAAGTGCAGTGCGTCAAGCGCATTAACATTATTACCCTGAATTTTCAGCACGATTGGCTTTTTAATTTCGCCAGATACGTGAAGCACGCGCGCTTGTTTCGTTGCATTCCACGCAACTGCAGCCGCGCGATCAGAAGGCTTCATTTCGGTGTGAGGAGCCTCGTTTTGCGGCTTTACTTGCAAACTTACGGAACCGTCGCTTCCAACATAAGAATCATCCAAAGCAGCTCCACCAACGCCTTCAAGCGTTACTTGAATGCTATTAGATGGTTCAAAACGCTCGAAAAACTCGGAAATTCGCTCAACTGGAGTGTATCGCCAATCTTCCTGCTTACGCGTTGGAATCGCAAAATCTTCCACGTTGAACGAGCGCACGGATTTGTCTGCGCTAGAAGGCATTGCCGCAGGAACCGCATACGGATCATTAGGATCTGCTACAGGAATAGTAATTTCTTTTTCCGTCATTTTATTGCCTAAATTCTCTTTTAAATCTTCGCTCATCAGCCCACGGATCCTTCCATTTGCAACTCAACTAAGCGATTCAACTCAAGCGCGTACTCCATTGGAAGTTCGCGGCTAATCGGCTCTACGAAGCCGCGAACAATCATGCCCATAGCCTCTTTTTCTTCAAGCCCTCGACTCATCAAGTAGAAAAGCTGATCCTCCGAAACCTTGGAAACAGTGGCCTCGTGAGCCATTGAAACGTCGTCTTCACGCACGTCAACATGCGGATAAGTATCCGACCTCGAAAAATCGTCAACAAGCAAAGCATCGCACACAACAGACGAACTAGAGCCCTTCGCGCCCTTAATAATCTTCACAAGACCGCGGTAAGCTGAACGTCCGCCGCCGCGCGAAATCGACTTAGCAACAATCGTTGAACTCGTGTGCGGAGCCAAATGAATCATTTTTGCACCCGTATCTTGATACTGACCGCGTCCAGCAAAGCTCAAAGACATAGTTTCTGCTTTTGCGTACGGCTCAGCAAGAATGCAAGCAGGATACTTCATAGTAGCTTTGGAGCCGATGTTGCCGTCAACCCACTCCATTGTGCCGCCTTCGCGCACGTAAGCTCGCTGAGTTACCAAGTTATACACGTTATTTGACCAGTTTTGAACGGTTGTGTATCGCACGCGCGCATGCTTTTCCACAACAATTTCAACGTTTGCAGCGTGAAGAGAATCCGTGGAATAAATTGGAGCCGTGCAACCCTCAACATAATGCACGTAAGAGCCTTCGTCTGCAATAATCAACGTGCGCTCAAACTGACCCATGTTCGGCGTATTAATGCGGAAGTAAGCCTGAAGCGGAATATCCACGTGCACGCCTTTTGGAACGTACACGAACGAGCCACCACTCCAAGCCGCTGTGTTAAGAGCCGCAAACTTGTTGTCGTCAACTGGAATCACAGTTGCAAAATACTTTTTTACAAGCTCCGGATACTTTTGCACTGCTGTATCCGTATCAACAAAAATTACCCCTTGCGCAGCCAAGTCTTCGCGAATCGAATTGTAAATAACTTCCGACTCATACTGTGCTGCAACGCCTGAAACTAAGCGCTTTTTCTCAGCTTCCGGAATGCCGAGCCTGTCGTAAGTTTTGCGAATATCTTCTGGCAAATCGTCCCAAGTTTTCGCTTGATCGTGAACCGGACGCACGTAGTATTTAAAATCATCCGCGTCAAAACCGCTTAAATCCACGCCCCAATCCGGCATCGGCTTTTGCAAAAATGCGCGGTAACCTTGCAAACGAAGATTTAGCATCCATTCCGGCTCGTGCTTATCAGCGGAAATTGCACGAACAACCGACTCGTCAATACCCTTCTTCGCAGCCTCGCCTGCAGCATCCGAATCATGCCAACCGTAATTGTAATCGCCAAATTCAGCGACAATCTGCTCGTCTTTACGGATTTTCTCTTCGTTTACGCGAGCGCGATCTGCCACATACTGGCTCATTTCAACGTCTGCAGCTTTATTTTTTGCTGAATTATTGCCATCACTTGCTGCAACGCTTGTATGACTAATATTGCTAGTATCGCTCATACGCTTATAGCACCTCCATGCATAACGCATTGCTACGCTCTTACCTTCGAGCGCAATCGCAAAAGCTATTCCCCAACGCTACTTTTGCATTCTGTCTAGTCTATTTCCTACCTATTCAAGGTTACCGCGTAATGCGATTTCTTGGTATAGCCGTGTTATAAACAAAACGTAATGTTTATCACAATCTAATAAAACAAAAGCGGTAAAACTTAAGAATCCTAAGTTTTACCGCCTTTTTTACTTAGCTTAAGACTACTTATCTGCCTTGCTATTTTGTGCAGCAGACTGATGTTCCAGCGCCGCTGCAACTAATCCAGCAAACAGAGGATGAGGCTTAGTTGGGCGAGACTTAAACTCTGGATGAGCCTGCGTTGCCACGTAGAATGGGTGAACTTCCTTTGGAAGCTCCACAAACTCAGTCAGATTACCGTCTGGGCTTTGGCCGCTAATGCGCAAACCGGCTTCGCGCAGGCGATCTTTATAAGCCACGTTCACTTCGTAACGGTGGCGGTGACGCTCAGTAACATGCGTAGAGCCGTAAAGCTCAGCAACAATAGAGCCTTCTTCAAGAGTTGCAGGGTAAGAACCAAGTCGCATTGTGTGACCCATATCTCCCTTACCTTCCACAATATCTTTCTGCTCTTCCATAGTTGCGATTACTGGATCGCCACAATCCTTTTCGAACTCAGTGGAATTAGCATCCTCAAGACCGAGAACGTGACGAGCGTACTCAATAACCATAGATTGCAAGCCAAGGCAAAGACCAAGCGTTGGCAGACCGTGCTCGCGAGCGTAACGCAAAGCGCCAATCTTACCTTCAATACCGCGAATGCCGAAGCCGCCTGGAATAACCATGCCGTCCATTTGGTCAAGAGCTGCAGCAGCGCCTTCTTGAGTTTCGCACTTGTCGGCAGCAACCCAACGCACGTTCACCTTAGCCCAGTTTGCAAAACCGCCGGCCTTAATAGCTTCGGTAACGGAAAGATATGCATCTGGCAAATCAATATACTTGCCAACGATTGCAATGTTTAGCTCATGCTTTGGATGGTGCACGCGCTCAAGCAAATCTTCCCACTCGTTCCAATCAACATCGTGGAATGGAAGCTCAAGTTCGCGCACAACGTAAGCGTCCAAGCCTTCGTTGAACAAAATCTTAGGAACGTCGTAAATGCTTGGAGCATCCACGCAGTTTACAACGCCTTCGGCATCAACGTCGCACATAAGCGAAATCTTGTCTTTAATAGCCTGATTAAGCGGACGATCGGAGCGCAAAACAAGCGCGTCTGGAGAAATACCAAGCTGACGCAGCATCATTACAGAATGCTGAGTTGGCTTAGTTTTCAACTCGTGCGCGGCTGCAATATAAGGCACCAAAGAAACGTGCACAAACATGCAGTTTTCTGGACCTAAATCGCGACGAACTTCGCGAGCAGCTTCCAAGAATGGCTGGGATTCAATATCGCCAACTGTGCCGCCGATTTCCGTAATAATAACGTCTACATCGTCGGAAGCTTGCGCACGCATACGCGACTTAATTTCGCCGGTAATATGCGGAATAACCTGCACGCACTGACCCAAATATTCGCCAGCGCGCTCCTTACGAAGCACAGACTGATAAATCTGGCCTGTAGTTACATTCGCTTTTTGACTTAAGAAAACATCAAGGAATCGCTCGTAGTGGCCAATATCAAGATCTGTTTCTGCGCCATCTTCTGTAACATAAACCTCACCATGTTGGAATGGGTTCATTGTACCCGGGTCAACATTGATATAAGGATCGAGTTTTTGTTGCAAAACGTGAAGGCCGCGGCTTCGCAAAAGTCGTCCCAAAGACGATGCAGTAAGACCTTTTCCGAGGGACGAAACAACGCCACCAGTGACAAAAATATGCTTTGTAATATGCTCCTGAGAGTTACCATGTTTTCTTCTAACCATGGAACTCCATAGTATCTTCGAGCCTCGACTCGGGTGTTGTATTAAAAGCGACTTAAAAAGTTATATTAAGTGCGCAACAGCCTCAATCGCAAGCTTGTAACCGTACAATCCCATGCCAGTAATAGTGCCGGTTGCAACAGGACTAATCACGCTTATTTTGCGGAAAGAATCGCGTGCGGAAGGATTAGAAATATGCACTTCCATCAGCGGCACTCCAGCGTCTAAAACCATGTGAGCCGCATCCGCCAGCGCATAACTGTAGTGCGTAAAAGCGGCAGGATTCATAACAACAGGAGTATGCGTGTCGGCAGCTTCGTGCATCCAATGAACCATTTGCTCTTCATCATCACTTTGGCGAACTTCTACTTTTAGACCAAGCTCCGCTCCCCACTTTTCGCAAAGCGCGCACAGAGTTTCAAAATCTTGGCTGCCATAAACGTCTGGCTGACGAACGCCGAGACGACCTAAGTTCGGGCCGTTTACAACAAGAACTTTTTTCGGTTGCTGATTTTCCATTATTGCCTCGCAAGATTAATTATTTTTTATACACGCGCTTAAAAGCTTCTTTAACTGCTTCAATAGGCGGATTGTCTAAATGAATAGGATTAGAAATACCATCCAAAATTACGAAACGTAGCATGTTGCCGCGCGCTTTTTTGTCACGATGCATAAGATTAAGCACGCACTCAAAAGCAGAATCAGCATCTTCTCTACTCTGCCACGAAGTTGGTAATCCAAGCGAATCTAAAAGCGAACGATGGTATGAAACGTCTCCAGCATCCAAATATCCTAAAATTTGCGCAAGCTCGGCCGCAAAAACCATGCCAACAGCAACAGCGTTTCCGTGACGCCAACGGAAGTGTTCAATCTGCTCAATCGCATGACCTAAAGTATGCCCGTAGTTCAAAAACTCGCGCAAACCCTGCTCTTTTAAGTCACTCGAAACGTGATACGCTTTTACTCTAACAGTGCGTTCAATAAGATTCACAATAAGCTCGTGAAGTTCGCTATTATTTTCAATCTGATCCCCATTAAATTCACGCAAAAGCTTAGCATTATTCGAGTCGCTAAGAATCTTCAAAATTTCGCCGTCTAGAATAAAACCAGATTTTGCAACCTCACCCAAGCCTTCAATAAGAATATCGTTTGGAAGAGTTGAAAGCGTAGAAGTATCTGCCAAAACGCCAGCTGGAGTGTAAAAACTTCCAACCAGATTCTTGCCAGCATCCGTATTGATACCAGTTTTTCCGCCTGTTGAAGCGTCAACCATTGCAAGAAGCGAAGTTGGGCAGTTTACGTAACGAATTCCACGCATCCAAGTTGCAGCAACAAAGCCGGCAACATCCGTAGCAGCGCCGCCTCCTAAGCCAACAATCGCGTCGGAACGCGTAAAACCAGCTTCACCTAAGCGCGCCCAAATTCCGCTCGCAACTTGAATAGTTTTTCCAGCTTCAGCATCCGGCACAAGTATGTCTAAAACTTCGTAGCCTGCTTGGCGCAAAATTGCGCGAGCTCTGTCACTGTGGCGCTGAACCGGCTGCGTGTGAACTAACGCCACTTTAACCGGCTTAGTTCCAAGCATTTGCGGCAAAAGTTGCATGGCTCCGTCGCCAATTCGCACATCGTACGGCTCAATCGCTTCGCCTGTAACATGCACTATGCGTTGCATAATCATGCTCCTTAACTTTTCTGCAGCCATATACGGATTTGAACCTTTTGTTGGCATGTGAATATTTGATACTGCCCTAAAAATTGGGTCTCGCTGCTCAAATAATTCCATCCAACGCTTTTTAGCGTCTTGGCCGATTAGCATAGGGCGATTATTGCTCCAGCCTGCGCGCTCAATAGCATCGTCTGCGCTGGTTTGCAAATACACTACGCGACCGCCAAGATTCACGTATTCTTTTAGCACTTCCTGCGTTTCTTTGCGAACAGGAGCGCCGCCGCCAAGAGAAATAATGCCGGAATCAGTCTGATTTTCTAAAATTACGTTTCTAACTATTCTTGCTTCTATATCTCGGAAGGATTCCTGACCAAACTGCTCAAAATATTGAGTAATTGGCATATTAATTTCGCGCTCAATCATGTCGTCTGTATCGCAAAAAGGCAGATTCATAAGATGCGCAACTTCGCGACCAACGCGCGTTTTTCCGGCGGCAGGCATGCCGATTATGACGACTAGCGGAATTTTAGTATTGCTCATTTCATATTCTCCGGCCAGGAAGTTAGGTAAGACTCTATATTCCGGCGCGTTTCTTGCAAAGAATCTCCACCAAATTTTTCCAAAGCGTACTTTGCCAAAGTAAGCCTTACCATTGCTTCTGCAACTACGGAAGCCGCTGGAACAGCAGTAAAATCGGAGCGCTGGTTAATAGCTTGAGCCGGCTCTCCAGTTAGCACGTCTACAGTGCGCAAAGCGCGCGGAATAGAAGGAATTGGCTTCATTGCAGCACGCACGCAAATAATTTCGCCGTTTGACATACCGCCTTCAATACCCCCCGCACGATTAGTTAGGCGGGTGATTTTGCCATTTTCGTCTGTTACGATTTCGTCGTGCGCGGCCGAGCCTGGGCGATCCGCCTCTGCAAAACCGTCGCCAATTTCCACGCCTTTAATCGCCTGAATTCCCATAAGCGCAGCCGCTAAAGCCGCATCTAAGCGGCGATCTGACTCCACGTATGTGCCAACTCCAGCAGGCATACCGTATGCGAGTACTTCTACTACTCCGCCTAAAGTATCTGCATTCGCTTTTGCTTCGTCAATGCGAGCCATCATGCGAGATTCAGCGTCTTTGTCGAGAGTGCGTACTGGAGAAGCATCCAAAGCCGCAACATCGTCAGGTGTTGGTAAAGCTAAACTTTTGTTAGCATAAACGCCTCCGATTCCAACAACATGCGCAACAGTGCGCACACCCAAAGCCTGCTGTAAAAACGCATCAGCAATAGCGCCCAAAGCAACGCGAGAAGCTGTTTCCCTAGCGCTCGAACGCTCCAAAACTTCGCGAGCATCATTAAAACCATACTTGCGCATGCCAGTTAAATCCGCATGACCCGGGCGCGGCCTAGAAAGCGGCGCGTTTCGACCAACTTTCTCAATCTCATGATCCAAAGGATCCGCGCTCATTACTTCCGTCCACTTTGGCCACTCTGTATTCGCGATTTCTACAGCAATCGGAGAGCCAAGAGTTACTCCGTGACGAACGCCGGTTAAAAGACGCACTTTGTCTTGTTCGAACTTCATGCGAGCGCCGCGGCCGTACCCAAGACGACGGCGAGCAAGTGCCGAAACCACATCTCCGCTAGTAATGCGCACGCCCGCCGGCAAACCTTCAATCATGGCAACTAACGCTTCACCATGCGACTCCCCTGCCGTTTGCCATCTAAGCATGCCATTCTCCATTCTTAACTAATTTACGCGTCTAAATACTTACTCTACTAACCACCAAGTATTGAGTGGGTTGTTATTGACAGCAATGCTGCAAGTATTGCAGATATTGCTTCTACTGGCACGAATGGTATTGATGCGTTATTTGGCACGCGAATTTTGCAGTAAATTTTCCATGCTAAAAGCCAAAGTAAGCCAACTACTCCAACTAAAGCAAACCAGTAAATTAAAGAGTCGAATCCGAATAATACTAAGGCTTGTGCAATCATTGCCGCGCTTGTAATATCTCCGAATCCGATAGCATTTTTTGCGGAAATTTTTCGCATAATCCAGTAAATTGCAAAAATAATTACGCAAGAAAGCAAGCCGAAAATCAGAACGCTAATATTCTCAAACAAAATAATCGAATATATAAGATTCGCAAAAGATTGAAAAATTAGCGCAATAACAACCCAAAGTCTTGGCACTACGCGACTTTTTATGTCAGTTGCGCAAACTGAAATTAAGCACGCAAGCGTTGGCAGCGCCGATATTATCGTAATAATTAGTTGCTTCATTAAAGCAGATTACGAAAACTTATAAAACTTTTGCAACCTAAACACATATATGTGGTTAAAAGCTAAATTTTTAGTTGCCTTCAGGATTGTTGCGCTTGTACTCGTCGCGGAATTTCAAAAAGTCGTCTTTGTTATCCGCAAACTTCGTCTCACCAGTCTTCAAATTCGTGGTAACGAAGTAAATCCACGGACCATCTTGAGGCTTAATAGTGGCAAGAAGAGCGTTGTCTCCAGCAATACCAATAGGCGTAGGAGTCAAGCCCTTGTGAATGCGAGTATTGTAAGGATTATTTGGATTATCTAGCATTGATTGCGTAAGCTTTATAGGCTTTACTCCCGCTCCGTAACCAATTGTAGAGTCCATTCCAAGAGGCATATCTTTTGCCAAACGGTTTAGTATTACGCGCACAACTTTGCCGTAATATTCGCGATTATTCACTTCAGCTTCGGCAATTGAGGCCATAATTAAAGCTTTTTCGCGATCTTCGCCTTTAGGAATACCAAGAGAGTCGAGCTTAGCAATACGCTTTTTTACCATTGCGGAAAGAATATCTTCCGCACTTTTCATAGATTTTACGTTATAAACTCCAGGCTCTAGCCAGCCTTCGATGCTTCCTTTAGCTTCTGGAGGCAAAATTCCAGCTCCCCCATCTGCTAAAGCTGCTTTAAACTTATCCATGCTTATTCCAGATAAGCTTGAAGCGCGCTGCAAAACTTCAGTAGCGTGGTCTCCTGCACGAACGTCAAGGAATCCGCCGGCTTTTGTTTGATCGGAAAGAATATTAACCACGTCAATAGCAGCCATATGCTTTTTAAGCGAGTAAACTCCCGGGTACAAGATTTTATTATTTGCAGCAACTGCGGAAGTAAAAGCTGATTGAGATTTAACAACATTTGCTTTAACTAATTTGTTGGCAACGCTAATAGCACCCTCGCCGGCGTCAATAGTAAACTCAACCGTTCCAAAGCCTGGGCCTGGCCAGTCTGCAACCGACTCGCTATTTTGAGATAATTTCCACGCGCGAACCGCGCTGTATCCAAAATATCCAACAACAGCTAATACGAATACGAGCAGAATAGCTAAAACTACTTTTGCTCTACGCCTACGTTTTTTCGCTGCAAGACGAGCTTTAGCACGTTTTCTGGAGCTAACAGTCGAAGATTCGTCTTTAGAATTAGATGATTTTGACGACGGCTCGCCATCATGCTCAGTCCACTTTGCATGTTTGTCAAAAAATTCGTCAAAATTGTCAGACACGCTATGCTCCTCTTCGCTATTTCTACTTTTTACACGATTTTCAAAACTACTCTGCATTATTTGCGTCAAGCGCAGACTGCAAAATTAATACTGCCGACTGCTGATCTACCATAGGGCGATGCTTGCGAGTAGAAAAATCAGCTTGTAGCAACTGCCGGTGAGCACTAACTGTTGTTAAACGCTCATCCTTCCAAACAATATCAGGTATGTAAGAAAGCGTCCAATCTCCAACATTTTTCGCTAATTCAATGCGTTTAGCTAAATTTTTGCCCCACCGACGCGCTTTTTTCGCAGATTTTCCTTCAGAACCGTCTAATTGAAGAGGCAAGCCAATTACAACACGTTTAACTTGATTTTCTTCTATTAGATTCATGACTTCGTCAATAGCTCTAAAAGAATCTCCAAAAACTTGCACGTTTCCGATTGGATGCGCAAAAGTAAGCTCAGGGTCGGAAAGTGCAAGCCCGACCCTGGCATCACCTAAATCAATACCTAACCACACCATGATTCGTGTTGCTTTCGGTAAAGATTTTAAATTTTAAGCAGGAAGTTACGAGACTCAGGCGAGCTCAGCAACTTGCGCTTTTACAGCTTCCAACGCTTCGTCGATCTTAGAAGCGTCTGTGCCGCCGCCCTGAGCGAAGTCTGGCTTGCCGCCGCCACCGCCGCCAAGAACCTTGGAAGCAGTGCGAACCAAGTCACCAGCCTTAGCACCAAGGCCACGAGCAGCCTCGTTAGTTGCAACTGCAACCATTGGCTTATCATCCTCGTTTACGCCGCTCAAAACTACTACTGCAGGAAGGTCCTCACCTAGGCGAGAGCGAACGTCAAGAACAGTCTTACGAAGAGTTTCAAACGATCCGAAGTTTCCAACGTTCTTAACAGCCAACTTAACGCTTCCGGCACTAGCTTTAGCGGACTCAATCAAAGCTGGAACAGAATCTGCAAGCTGAGACTCGTAAACGGCTGCAAGCTTACGATCAGAATCCTTCATCTTGCTAAGCAAAGATTCCAAACGTTCAGCCAACTCATCTGGGCGAGCATTAACCATGTCTGCAAGTTGAGCCACCAAAGTGTGCTCGCGAGCGCCATACTCGTATGCTGCCTCGCCGCAAAGAGCGTCAATACGGCGAACGCCAGAGCCAATAGAAGACTCGGAAAGAATAGTTACCATACCAATCTTTCCGGTGCTCTTAGCGTGAGTACCGCCGCAAAGCTCGCGGCTCCAACCGTCGCCTATTTCAACCACGCGCACAACGTCACCGTACTTTTCGCCGAACAAGTGCATTGCTCCAAGCTTAAAAGCGTCGTCGATTGGCATTTCCTTAGGAACAACCTGCAAATCGTCGCGAATACGCTCGTTTACGCGAGCTTCAACGCGGGAAAGCGCATCCTTTTCAACAGCCTTTGGCCACTGGAAGTCGAAGCGCAAACGATCTGGATCAACCACAGAACCGCGCTGAGTTGCCTGCGGACCAAGCTCTTCACGCAAAGCCTTGTGAAGAGTGTGGGTAGCAGTGTGAGAACGTGCCAAAGCAGCCCTGCGAACCTGGTCAATATTCGTGTTTACAGGAGCGCCAACGCTAAGCGTTCCTTCAGTCAAACGGCAGCTGTGAACAATCAAATCCTTGATTGGACGCTGAACGTCGTCAACTTCCAAAATTGCGCCGTCGTCGGAAATAATCTCGCCCTGATCAGCAATCTGGCCGCCGCGCTCAGCATAGAATGGCGTGCGGTCGAGAATAATCTCAACGTTTGCAGGAGCGGTAACGCTTTTAACAGAGCCCTTGCCTGCTTCAACAATTGCCAAAACGTTAGAACGGCTTGAGAAGTCTGTGTAACCGAGGAAGTCGATTGGCTTTTCAAGAGCCTTCTTAATATCGTCGTAAACGCTAACGTCCACGTTGTGACGCTTCTTCAAAGCGTCAGCGCGAGCGCGACCTTTCTGCTCGCTCATAAGCTCGCGGAACTTAGCCTCGTCAACCTTAACACCCTGCTCGGCTGCCATCTCAAGAGTAAGCTCAATTGGGAAGCCGTAAGTATCGTGCAAAGTAAACGCGTCTGAGCCGCCAACCATAGGGTCGTCCTTTTTCTCTTTCTTAGCTTTTTCAACAGCCAAGTCGAGAATAGTTGTGCCCTTTTCAAGAGTGCGACGGAAAGCATCTTCCTCACCGTAGGCAGCTTCACTAACCTCGTGGAAAGTATCGTTAAGCTCTGGATAGCTTGGCTCCATAGCTCCCTTAGAAACTGGGAAAAGCGTTGGCAAAACTGGATCATGCACGCCAAGCATACGCATTGCGCGAACAGTTCTACGAAGAAGACGACGAAGCACGTAGCCGCGGCCAACATTACTTGGGCGCACGCCATCGCTCATAATCATCAAAGCGGAACGCACGTGATCTGCTACAACGCGGAAACGCACGTCAGCATCGTTATTATCGCCGTACTTTACGCCACTAAGCTTTTCTGCAGCTTCAATAACTGGGTAAACTTCGTCAGTTTCGTAAATATTTTCCTTACCTTGCATAAGGTAAGCCAAGCGCTCCAAACCAGCGCCGGTATCAATATTCTTCTGATCGAGCTCGCCAGCAATATGCAAATCAGTCTTAGACTTGACGTTATCTACCTGGTAGTTTTCAAAAACCAAATCCCAAATCTCAATAAAACGAGATTCGTCGGCAGCAGGACCGCCGTCGCGACCATACTTAGGGCCACGATCAACGTAAATTTCGGAGCATGGGCCGCCAGGACCAGGGCCGCCGGTAGTCCAGAAGTTATCTTCCATGCCGAAAACTTGCATGTGTTCTGGATCAAAGCCCTCGTTCTTCCAAATTGCGCGAGCCTCGTCGTCATCAGTGTAAGTAGTAACCCAAAGCTTTTCAGGATCGAAACCGTAGCCGCCCTTATCTTGCGGACTAGTTAAAAGCTCCCAAGCGTAGTGGATTGCTTCTTCCTTAAAATAATCACCGAAGGAGAAGTTACCAACCATTTGGAAGAAGGTTCCGTGACGAGTAGTCTTACCAACTTCGTCAATATCAAGAGTGCGCACGCACTTTTGGTTCGAAGCCATACGTCGAGAAGGAGGCGTCTGCTCACCAAGCAAATAAGGAATAAACGGCACCATGCCGGCAATAGTAAAAAGCGTCGTTGGGTTCGGCGAAATTAGGGATGCCGAAGGAACGACCATATGACCATTTTTAGCAAAATAGTCAAGATAACGCTTTGCAATTTCTGCTGTGCGCATACGTACGAACTCCTTGTGTAATTTTTAGCAAGATCTTGTCATGCAAACATTCAATATAGTACTTCAACACTTAACTTAAACAAACTTTTTCAACTAGCATTTTAGTAAAAACGCAAGTCTAAGCAGCAAAAGATTAGTTAAAAATCCTCATGACGACTGTGAGCATAACGAGAATTAAGCTCATCCTCATGCTTTTTACGACTTTCATTAAAATCTTTAAACAATCCCAATATTGTGCTTAAAGTAATATTTTCCGGCTCTTTACTAAACACAAATTTGCGAGCAGAATCAGGCATTTTGGCTTTTAAGTAGGCACGCGCTTTTGTTACAGCAAGCACACCAATTACAATGCCAACACACATCCAAAATAGGCGCTTGAACATTACTCCCCCTTGCTTGCAGAGCTATTGCTTGCAGAGCTATTGCTTGCAGAGCTATTAGAAGATTCTTTTGCAGCATGACGGCCAGTAGAATGAGAATCGGTCGGAACAGTAGGCTTATTAAAGAAAGAAGCAACCGTGTCTTTTAGCGCGTAGCCGGCAGCCGCAACCTTAACAATAGGTTTTCCAAGGAAAGCACCATACAAATCAGTAAGAGCACCAATATTTGTAACAGTCGTGCGCGTAGCACCTGAAACAGCGTTCACATCGTCAAGAGTCTTATTAACTTGCTTAATCGTCGTCACAGACTCATCAATTGCGGGCATCGCATGCTCACCAGACTCTTTGACAGTTTTCGCAATCTGATCGAACAGCTTGCCCAATCTAATTAGCGGATAAATCAAAAAAACCGAAAGCACAGTAAACGCAATCGCGGCAATAAGAGCAGCTATGTCTCCAACGCTCATCGTAACCTCTTTCTGTACCATTTTTGCTTAAGACTTCACAGCGCTGAAAGCTAATACAACAGCAAATCAGACTACAGTTAAAACCATTCGCAATGACTTAAGACTAACGAACGGTAACGACGCATACGTTAAGAAAGCTGCAGCAAAAATCTACTCGTTGTAGCCTTGAATAGTAATAGCGTTATCAATAGGTTTAGTAGTGTCAAAATCGAGCCTGGTTACGCTTCCATTTTCCGGACGCTCGCTTAAATCGTAACCAGCAGGTGCAAAACGGTGCATAAGACTTAAAAGCGTATTTCCGTGCGAAATCTGCAACACGTTATCGCCATCTTTAAGCGAAGAATTTGAGGCGATAAGCTTAAAACCGTCTTCTACGCGAGTCCAATACTCAATATCCGACTCTGCATCGTGGAAAGGATCAGCCTCTTTAAGCATGTCGCGCGTGGCTGCAAGCCCAAACTTTTCAACGATTTCGTTATAAGTCTTAGCTCCGTTAGGAGCACCCGCAGCCCACCAAGCCATTTGCATATCTTGGCCTTCAAAATAGCCGTAGCATTGCTCGCGAAAATGCATATCGCTTACAAGCTTTGGACGCGCGTTACCGGCAGCCTCGTTTGCGTCGAGAATACGCTGAGCCGTGATTTGCGCACGCGTAGTATCCGAACAGTAAGCTGCAGCAAAAGTAATATTTTCTAGCTTTTTTGCAGCCTTGTCCGCATCCTTCAAACCTTTTTCGGTAAGCGGAGAATTTGACCAGCCTTGCAGACGATTGTAACGATTAAATAGCGTCTGACCGTGACGCACTAAATAAAGATGCAGCAACATAGCTCCATTATTGCACTACGCGGTACATATGTTTTAGTTGCGATTTTGTTTATTGTGGCGCGAGTTTTGGCTGGTGTTTGGCTGGCAGGTTTCTTGTGCGGCTGTGTGAGATAGGAATTACTAGCGCGACGACCTGCTTGAGCGAAGCATTGCGCGCGCGAAAACAACTCGGAGCGTGAGCTTGCTCAGACGGAAAGTCCAGTGGACTTTCCGTGCAAGCTCAGCCGAACGGCGATTAGCCGTGAGGACAGCGCTACGCTCTTATACCTTATTTAGACTTAAAAGTTGCATAGTTAAGTTTAGTTTTTTACTTACTTTCTTTCAAAAATATTTATTTATCAAAAAGATATTACTATCGCTCCGCTTTTATATTGCTCGACCAAGCAATTCCTATCTCCCACTATTAGTAAAACCGCTAGTGTTTTTTGGTGTGGTAGGAAGAGTGCTTGGCGCGGTGTGTCAGCAGCACGGATGTTAGTGTTCTCTAAACAACAGAAATCAGCGTCCACAGAGCGAAACGCATTGACCCCTGCCACGCGAATGCGCAACAGGGGTCAAGCGGTATGTCCTTAAGAATTAAATCGGCGAATTAACGAGCGTAGTATTCGACGACGTACTGAATGTTGACTTCAACTGGAATCTGATCGACTTCCGGCTTACGAGTCAAAGTAGCCTTCAAAGAGGCAAGATTCACATCGAGATAACCAGGAACTGCTGGCAAAACGTCGCGATGAACGCCTTCTGCAGCCATCTGGAATGGAACCATGGTCTGGCTCTTGGCACGAACCTGAATGGTCTGGCCTGGCTTGACACGGTAAGATGGGCGATCAACAAGATTGCCATCAACCAAAATATGACGATGTACAACAAACTGACGAGCCTGGGCAGTGGTGCGAGCAAAGCCTGCGCGCAAAACCAAAGCATCAAGACGAGTTTCCAAATCGGTGAGCATTGCGTCACCGGTCTGGCCTGCAGTGTGCGTACCCTTCTCGTAAGCAGCGCGAAGCTGCTTTTCGGAGATGCCGTACTGAGCGCGAAGACGCTGCTTCTCGCGAAGACGTACTGCGTAATCGGACTCGGTGCGACGACGAGTGCGGCCGTGCTCACCTGGAGCATATGGGCGCTTCTCGAAGATACGCTGAGCCTTTGGGGTCAAAGCGATGCCGAGGGCGCGAGAAAGACGCACCTGACGGCGAGAACGCTGAATATTAGTCATAACTAATCCTTTAATTCTGTCGTTATCTGAACGGAACGCGAGCCAAACTTTTAGTCAATCGTAAAATCTCCTAAAAATTACTCACGCTGAGCCGGCCTCTCCAGTGCTTCTTCGTGCTAACACACGAACGCGTAAGTATTAAAACGTTGAAATAACGCCATAACTACCGCGCGCCGACCCACTGATGGGCTAAGGCTCCAGATGATGCTTACACAAAATAGGCATCGTTTCTAATTCTACACACCAGTAAGAATAATTGTTGATATTTTAATTCCTCACGTTTGGAGCGCAAACCCACACTAAACCCTCCAAACGCGAGAAAAACTACCCACGTTTGGAGCATTCAAAGCCCGAAAACACTCCAAACGCGGGAAAAATTGCGCGCATTTGGAGCGATACGCCAGACCAAACCATCCAAACGCGAGAACTAATTTTAGTGAAGGGAGCCAGCATCCATTGTGTAGGTGCAATCTGCGCTTCGAGCAGCTTCAGAATCGTGCGTTACCATAAGAACCGCCGCACCAAGATTTGCAGCCTCGCGCAACATTTCCACCACTATTAGAGTGTGCTCTGGGTCTAAATCTCCAGTAGGCTCGTCCAAAAGCAGAAGCTTTGGATTGTTTATTAGCGCGCGCACAATCATTACGCGACGCATCTCGCCGCCGGAAAGCTCCTTTGGATAGCACCACAGCAAATCTTCAATATGCAAGCGTTTGCAAAAATCAAGAGCGCGATTTGAGTAGTAATCTTCAACGTCTGTACTTTTGCTTTTTTGATCACTACTTTTTTGATCACTACTTTTTTGACCGCCGCTTTTAGCAATCTGCACAGGCAAAAGAATATTGTCATACACAGTAAGATTCGGCAAAAGCGTTTGCGATTGCGTAACAAAACCTATATTTTGCGCGCGCAATCTAGATACTTCCCCATCGCTAAATTCAGGCGCGGAAATCTCCTTGCCTAAAACCGTTACACTTCCGTGAGTTGGCTTAAGCAATCCGGCAATCAAATTCAATAAAGTAGATTTTCCGTTGCCTGATTTTCCAACAATTGCAACAAAATCGCCACTATTTAGCGAAAAACTTACGTTATTTACCGCAGAGAATCTGTGCTTTCGTCGCATAAACTCTCTAGTTACGCGAGTAAGATTCAGCACTGAAACAGGCGATTTTTCGCTATTTAATACCGTTTTTTCGCACATCTAATCACTCCCCTGCTCGAAGAGTCAAATACGTTTCACGCATTGCAATACGCCATGTTGTAAGCGCCGAAGCCGCAACAACCGAAAGCAGTGAAAGAACTATGCTAACAGCCATCAAAGCTATTACAGGAAGTGCCGTAACTTCCAAATACGGAAGCTGCAATTGTGAAGAAATAAGCGAACTATAAGGGAAGATTATAAGACTTGCAGACGCAACTCCAATAACTCCACCCGCAAAACCAAGTATTTCAGATTCGCGCGTAGCAACACCCAAAAGCATTTTTCGCGTAAACCCAAGTATGCGAAGAGAAGCAAACTCTTTTTTGCGCTCATTTAGCGAAGTTGCAAAAACAACAATCAGCACAAGCAATCCAACAATCCAACATGCGGCAATTATAAAAGTAAGCGAGCGCGTAAAAACGCCAAGATTAGCCTGAGTTGTTGCTGTAATTCCTCCAGGGAAAACTATGCCAATGCTAGAAAGCCCAGTTGTTTTTTTAATATTTTGCGCAACTTGTTTAGCACTATAACCTTTGCGTACCTTCACTAAAACTGCAGAAATTGCTTTTTTTGCGTACTCTTTTGGAATGGCGGTATGATGCACTTTTGTAGAATACTCAACTACTTGCGGCACGCTTTCTCGTCGCACAAACACAGAATTATCAATGCTTGTGCCAGTCTTTGCGAGCTGAGCTACAACCGGCCATTGGTGACCAAAAAGCCGAACAGTATTCTTGTAGGAAACTAGTACGTTTGCTCCAGCAATCATTTCGCCTTTGTGCAAAGTCTTTTTATGCTGCGAATAAATCCAAGGGCCTATAACAAAATCGGAATCCGGATCAAAACCAATAATCTGCAGCTTTTCCGCGCAGCATCCTGCAGAAAGTGAGGAAATGTACGTTTGAGCGCTCGCCTTTTGAACGCCAGGCGAACGTCTAACTAAATCCTCAATATTATTGGTGAAGTAAAAAGTACTTGATCCGCCGTTAGTAAGTAGCGCCTCAGCTTTAGTATGCGTGCCGTTTGGAATAACCATAATGTCGGCTCCCATGCGTGCGCGCATACTGTTCAAGCCTTGCGCAAGATTCATAGAAATAAGCGAGCCGCCGAAAAATATGGCAGATAAGCACGCTGCAGCTACCAGCAATGCGGCAGTTCTAAGCGGCTTTCGTTTAAGATTTTCCAGCGGCAAACGCTTTAGCGTAATAGTGCGCATAATTTTTGCTTTATTAAGCCGTTTTACAAGCTATGCTATTAGCTATTAGTCTTCTTTGCTATCCAAATACACGGAAATAGCTGCGAACACCAATGAGAGCACAGAAAGAACAATCAGCGTTGGGCGCGTAACCGATGCGCAATGCATCATTGGGCTCTTGCAAACGCCAATAAGGAATGTTGGAACAGCAATCATAAGCAAAGAATTCACGATTACAGCAATGCTCAAACCGATGCGAACATTTTCTTTAACAAAAAGCGCAACAATTCCAAGAACTGCAATAACTAAGCCAATTCCAAGGGCAGCGCGACCAGTGTAGTAGCATGCCATATGCATTCCGCCTTCAGTTTGGCAAACTTTTGCGAAAGTTAACGGAGCAATAGCAATCAATATGCCCAAAATAATAGATGGAATTGATGCGAATAATTTGTTTTTCATAATTGATACCTCATTAAATGTATATTATTTATCTTTTAGTGCTGCATTTTCCTTAATGCAACACGCTTCTCGGCGCCCACACCTTCAAGCGCCACGTCCCTGCTAAAAAATATCTTACCTTGAACCGCATAAAACGAAATTTTACAATTTTTCGATTGGTGCAACTCGAAGCATTAAGCGCTTTACGCCGTCAGAACCAAAATCAACTGTAATAATTGAGTTTCTGCCCTTATCTTGAGTTGCAAGAACAGTTCCCAAACCGTAAGTGTCGTGCGTAATTTTGTCTCCAACTTGGAAATCTTGAATATTGAGATTGTTGTCTTTGTCTACAACTGAAGAAGATGAGCCAAGTTTTGTTGAGCTTGTTGACGACGCGGATTTTGCTGTGATTTTGCGCGTTTTTACAGAGCTTGACTTAGACCAATTCGATTTAGAATAAGACGAGCTGGATCCGTAAGAAGATCCGTAAGAAGATCCGTAAGATTTGCCGGAGCCGTAAGATTTAGATCCATACGACCTAGATCCGTACGACCTAGATCCATAAGATTTAGATCCATAAGATTTAGATCCGTAAGCGCTTCCGCCGTAAGTTGTTTTTTCGCTAAAAGCATCGCTGTAATCGTCATCCCAGCCACCGAAATCGCTGTCGAAATCACTATTGAAATCGCCGCCAAAATTGCCTCTGCGCTCACGCGATGCACCCCAACGATTAACATCAGCCTCTTTGCGCTTCCAATCAATTAAATCATCTGGAATCTCATCCAAAAACTGGCTTGGAAGCATATCTTGAGCCTGACCCCACTGCGCACGCACAGCAGCGCGCGTAACATACAAACGCTGCTTAGCACGCGTAATTCCAACGTAAGCAAGACGGCGCTCCTCGCAAAGCTCGCCATCGTCTTCCAAAGCGCGCGCATGCGGAAAAGTACCCTGCTCCATGCCAGTTAAGAACACAACCGGATACTCCAAGCCCTTAGCCGTGTGAAGCGTCATCAACGTAACTTTGCCAGTGTCTTCGTTTTCATCCGGCAACTGATCCGAATCTGCCACAAGAGCCGTCGTCTCAAGGAAACCAGCCACGCTAGCATCCGGCGTATTCTGCTCATACTCGGCCGCAACCGACTGCAATTGCGACAAATTATCCACGCGCGAAGCATCCTGCGGATCTTCCGAACGCTGCAAATCTTCCAGCAAACCGCTGTCTTTCAAAATGCTGTCAATAACTTTTGAAGGCTTCGAATCGTTATCTTGCATGCACGTCATTAAATTGTGCATAAGATCTCGAAACTCTTTAAGCTTCGCTGCAGTGCGAGTTGGCATGCCTTCGATTGATTCCAAATGCTCCAAAGCTTGCCAGAAGCTTACTCCTTGTGTTTGAGCGTAAAGAGTTAGCAAAGATTCTGCGCGAGGCCCCAGTCCGCGCTTTGGAACGTTCAAAATTCGGCGCATATTCACGTCGTCGTCCGGATTCGCCATAGACTGCAAGTATGCAAGAGCATCCTTTACTTCGCGACGCTCATAAAACTTCGTTCCGCCAACCAGCTGATACGGCAAACCCGCCTTAACAAGCGCATCTTCCAGCGAACGCGACTGCGCATTAGCACGGTACATAATTGCCATATCCGAATAAGCAACGCCCTCTTCACCGGCTAATCGCGCTATTTCCCCAGCAATCCAAGCCGCTTCCTGCTGAGCGTTGTCTGCAGCATATCCGCAAATTGGAGCGCCCTGGCCTAAAGCTGTCCACAATTTTTTAGGCTTACGGCCCTGATTATGCGAAATAACAGCGTTTGCAGCGTCCAAAATTGTTTGCGTAGAGCGATAGTTTTGCTCCAGCATAATAGTCGTTGCGTTCGGGAAATCTTTTTCAAAGTCTTGAATATTGCGAATATCTGCGCCGCGGAAAGCGTAAATTGACTGGTCGGAGTCGCCGACGACGGTGATTGATGCAGGAGGATCAACGGATTGTGCTTGCTGCTGCTGTACCGCATTTGCGTTAGATTGTGTTGCGTTTGCACGAGATTGCTTTACATCCACTCCCGCAAGCTCTCGAACAAGCTCATACTGCGCGTGATTAGTGTCCTGATACTCATCAACCAAAATATAGCGGAACTTGTGACGGTAGTATTTAGCAACCTCCGGATCTTCTCGCATAAGCTGCACGGTTCGCATAATCAAATCGTCAAAATCAACAGCATTAGCCTGAGCCAAGCGATGCTGATATTCCGCATAAATCGAAGCATACACGGCTTCAGCATTTCCAGCGTGCGCAATCTGCTGACCCAAAACGCCCGGCTTGTAATCGTTGGCATACATGTCTAGCTGTTCTCGCCAACCAATCAAACTATTCTTACAATCAGAAATCTTCGCCAAAATATTTCGCGGAGTAAAACGCTTAATATCAACATTAAGCTCGGTTGCAATAATTTTTACTAAACGCTCGCAATCAGCAGTATCGTAAATAGAAAATCCCGGTTTTAAGCCAATACTTTGACCCGATTTGCGAAGTATTTTCACACATGCGGAGTGGAAAGTCGAAACCCACATGGTATTTGCTTCGCTGCCAATAAGATTGCTCAAACGTTCACGCATTTCAGCAGCGGCTTTGTTGGTAAAAGTGATGGCAAGAATTTGGCTAGGCCACGCACCTTTTTGGCTTAAAATCCAGGCGATTCTGCGCGTAAGAACTCGCGTTTTACCGCTGCCTGCGCCTGCTCCAATAAGAAGAGCCGGACCGTCGTATTGAACGGCTTTAGATTGCTGCGGATTTAATCCGTCGAGTAAAGATTTTTTAATTACGCACACATTTAAACATGTTTACCACATACTGCAGTCGTTTTTGCGTGATTTGTGTCACACGTTTGGGTATGCTTGAGCGTACTGCAATTTAATAAGCAAATGCAATCTGCAATATAATCTGCAATGTAATTGCAATGTAAGTTACGCAAGAAGGGGCTCATCGTGCAAGAACTGGAAGAACGCATCCTAAAAGACGGTATTGTAAAACCTGGAAACGTTTTGAAAGTAGACGCTTTTTTGAACCATCAGTGCGATGTTGAGCTGTTTGACCACATGGGAGCCGCTTGGGCTGAACATTTCCGCAATGCTGGCATCAATAAGATTCTTACGATTGAAGCTTCCGGAATTGGAATCGCTTGCGTTGCTGCACGTCATTTTGGCAATATTCCAGTGGTTTTTGCGAAAAAAGCGCAGTCAATTAATCTCGATGGCGACCAATACGTATCCACCGTATTCTCTTTTACAAAGCAGCGCGAATTTCCGGTAATTGTGTCGCGTAAGTACTTGAGTGCGGAAGATCGCGTGCTTATTTTGGATGATTTTTTGGCTAACGGCAAGGCTTTGCAAGGTTTAATTGATATTTGCGATCACGCTGGAGCTACAGTTGCCGGAATTGGTATTGCGATTGAAAAAGGATTCCAAGGCGGTGGTGACGCGCTTCGTGAAGCCGGATACGACTTGGATTCGCTGGCGATTGTGGATGCAATGGATCCTGTTGATGGCTCAATTTCGTTCCGTAAGTAAATAGTGTGCGGATTTAGACGCACAAACTCACTGGAGTAAGTCTAATTGTGAAAAAACCGAGAAGAATTTTTTGAGACTCTCGATTTTGCTCAGGAATACGATAAAGTAGTCCGGTTGGTATGTTGCAATTCAAATGCAACAAACAATTGATTAGGTGGCTAAACATATGACTGAAGTGGTGATTGCGAGCGCTGTACGCACGCCTATTGGCAAATTCGGCGGCAGCTTATCTTCGCTTTCCTCAGTTGATTTAGGAACGATTGCCGCAAAAGCCGCAATCGAACGCGCAGGTCTTAACGCTCACGACGTAGATCAGGCCATTTTTGGCAACGTTTTGCAAGCCGGCAGCGGTCAGAACGTAGCTCGCCAAATCGCATTGCGCGCAGGACTCGACACTTCCAGCTGCGCAATGACTATTAACGAAGTGTGCGGATCCGGCTTAAAAGCAGTGCGATTAGCACAATCTGCAATCGTAATGGGAGACGCGCAAGTCGTTGTTGCAGGCGGTACCGAAAGTATGAGCAACGTGCCATTTTATGCAACTAACTCGCGATTTAGCGGACACAAATACGGAAACTTTTTGCTTATTGACGGCCTGCAGCGCGACGGCTTAAACGACGCTTTTACAGGCGACGCAATGGGCGTTACTGCAGAAAATGTTGCCGCAAAATTTGGTATTACTCGCGAAGCACAAGATATTTTTGCGCTTAAATCTCACCAAAAAGCTGTTGCCGCTATTAAACGAGGCGATTTTGACTCTGAGATTGTGCCAGTAACTCTTGCAGACGGAACTGTTGTAACACGCGACGAACATCCTCGCGAAGATACGTCTTTAGAGCAATTGTCGAAATTGCGCACGCTGTTTAAGGCGTCGGACGAAAATTCAGGCGCGGAGCGCGAAGTTAGCGAGCGCGAATCTACCGTAACTGCCGGAAACGCAAGCGGAATCAACGACGGAGCCGCAGCCCTCGTACTTATGAGCAAAGATTACGCGCAAGAGCACGGAATTGAATATCTTGCGCAAATTGTGGGATTTGCAGAAGGCGGAATCGACCCAGATTTAATGGGATACGCTCCAAAACACGTGATGGAACGCATGCTACGCGCAACCGGAAGCAGCGTTGAAAGCATTGATTTGTTTGAGATTAATGAGGCTTTTGCTGCTCAGAGCATTGCAGTTTCGGAGCAACTTCATATTGACGAGTCGAAGCTAAATGTGAGGGGCGGCGCGATTGCGCTCGGTCATCCGCTGGGTGCTAGCGGAGCGAGAATTTTGACGACGCTTATGTACGCTTTGCGAGACAGCAATAAGAAAAACGGAGTGGCAGCTCTTTGCGTTGGCGGCGGAATTGGCGTTGCGATGCAGATTAGAATGCGAAGCAATTAAATTAGAATGCGAAGCAATCAGTAGCATTCGTAGTCGGTAAAATCATGAGGTGATTTCGATGACTGCTTTTCGTGAATTAAGCGTGGAAAATCGCATCAAAACCTTAAAAAATGATGGCGCGATAAACGAGTCTGAAGCAACTTTTTTGCTTAAGCAGCTTTCGGAAAGTTCTGATACTACGATTCCCGCGGATGTTGCAAATCATATGATTGAGCATCAGATTGGAAAGTACACGCTGCCGGTTGGAGTTGTGCGCGGGCTGATTGTGAACGGCGAGGATCGGGACGTGCTGGTTGCAACCGAGGAGCCGTCCGTAATTGCGGCCGCGTGCAATGGGGCTAGGATTGCGGCGGAGTCTGGTATCGAAGGCGGAATTGTTGCAAACTCGCCACAATACGGAATTATTGCGCACTCGCCGAAATACGTGACTACAGCACAAATCGCTTTTGAAGACGCGGACGGGAGCGCGGCGGCGCGTTTGAGCGAGATTGTTGAGGATTGTGCAAAGGTTGAGGATCTGCTGCGCGTTGCAAACGAGTCACACCCATCAATGAGTAAAAGGGGTGGCGGCGCGCGAAAATGCCGCGTTTCAGCTTTGCACGGCTTCGCCAAACTCGAGGTTGACGTAGACACATGCGACGCAATGGGCGCAAACACAGTGAACACTATGGGCGAAGCCGTCAAAGCCCAGCTGGAAAGCTGGCTCGGCGTTGAGGCGCTTGTGGCGATTCTTACCAACACAAGCCGCGTTGCCACCACGGCAGAAGTGCGAATACCGGTTGAAGCGCTCGCTTCCAGGCGGCTTGAAGAAGCTAAACGCGAAGATGAAGGAAAGCGCCTCGCACGCCGAATCGCGGCATTAAGCGCGCTAGCCGCCAGCGACCCTGAGCGCGCCGCCACGCACAACAAAGGAATCCTAAACGGCATTGCAGGAGCCGCGCTCGCGTCCGGAAATGATACGCGAGCGCTAGAAGCGGCAGCACACGCGTGGGCGGCGCGCTCCGGTCGCTACCTACCACTGTCAACGTGGAACACCGAAAGCTTAAACAAGCAAACCATACTCCATGGCCGTATTGAAATTCCGCTACAGATCGGCATTGTTGGCGGCTCAATCTCATCTCTTCCAATGGCAAAACTCGCTCTTAAAATCGGCAAATACAAAAACGCAAACGACTTTAGAAACACGCTTGCAGCCCTCGGCTTAGTGCAAAATCTTGCGGCACTGCGCGCGTTGGCCGGCCCCGGCATTCAGGCCGGTCACATGTCATTGCAGGCCTCAAATCTTGCAATCGCAGCCGGTGCTAAAGGCGAAGAAATCGAGGCGATTGCGAAAAATCTTCTGCAACTTAGCCCTGCAGAAAGAACTACGGAAAAAGTTGCGCAATTACTTAAAACATTTCGCGAACCAAGTAAAAATTGAGGAAAAAATGAATACCACAACCCCACTTGCCGTCGGCATCGACCGCATCTCCTTCGCCACCCCGCACTACTACTTAAATCTCACAGATCTTGCAAACGCGCGCGGAATCGACCCTAATAAATTCACAATCGGAATCGGTCAAAGCGAGCAATCCGTGCCACCAAATCACCAAGACATCGTCACCCTCGCCGCCCAAGCTGCCCTCCCGCTCCTACCTCACATCGACAGCAATCGCCTCAAAATGCTAATCGTCGGCACAGAAAGCGGCGTCGACGCAAGTAAATCAAGCGCGCTATACGTTCAAAATCTGCTAAAACTCACTCCGTGGGTGCGTGTCGTTGAAGTAAAAGAAGCTTGTTACGGCGGCACTGCAGCTTTGATGATGGCATGCGACTACGTGCGCGCGCACGCCGAAAAAGATCCGCAAGTGCTTGTAATTGCGTCCGATATTGCGCGTTACGGTCTTGCTACACCTGGCGAAGTAACGCAAGGTGCTGGTGCTGTGGCAATGCTTGTGAGCGCGAATCCGCACGTGCTTAAAATTAACGACGATAGCGTTGTGAAATCCGCGGATATTCAGGACTTTTGGAGACCGGTTTACCAGGACACTGCGCTTGCTCGCGGCAAGTTTTCGACCGAGCAGTATATAGAATTTTTCTGCGACGTGTGGCAAAAGTATTGTGCGCAAAACTATTGTAATTTCAACGATTTTGCAGGACTTTGCTTCCATTTGCCGTATACGAAAATGGGTTTGAAAGCGCTTAAAGCGGCGATGGATTCTTGCGCTGATTCTTGCGATAATAGCAACCTAAGCGAGTTGTCGTGCAATCGATTACTTTCACGCTACGAAACAAGCACAAAGTACAGTCGTCGCGTAGGCAATATTTATACGGGTTCCCTGTATTTGGGATTGTTGTCTTTGCTTGAGTTAGACGGACTTGAGTTAGACGGATGCTCTCGCGAAAATAGCGAGCTTCCTCCACTTAAAAGCGGCGATAAAATCGGCCTATTTTCTTACGGTTCCGGCGCTGTTGGCGAGTTCTTTAGCGCAACTCTTGTTCCAGGATTTAAAGACGCGCTGTTTGCTCGAGAGCACGCGGATATGCTCGATTCTAGAGTGCGATTAAGCGTTGCAGATTACGAAGCGATGTTTTCTAGCGTTGCGCCTTACGCTCCGGAAGATTTCGTAAGCGATACGTCTCACCGCGAGCGCACGCACTTCTTCCTAGACGGCATATCATCGCAAGAGCGTCACTATCGCTCGAACTAAAGCGAGCCACAAATTACGCGACCAAAACTACTCAGCCGCGCGCAGTTTATGCCGCGCGCAATTCCACCCTCGCAGTTTCAGCCTAACCACCGCCCTACTCGCTATACTCCTTTATCAAATGAATCTCACCCACAGTAGGCTGACGAGCCGGCAATTCCATCCAATTTCCACCATCATAGCCACCTGGGTGAGCCGCAACCATAATCTTTTTGCCCGCATACTTTTCAACAAACGCAGCCTGATCTTTATCCGAATTATCAAATCGAACAGAAACAAGATCAAATATCATGTGACTTGGCATAAAACCACCATACATTCCAGTGCGAAAACCGTTACCTGAACGCTTCTGATCTAATGCAATAATGTCAAAAGTACCGTTTCCTTCGTTAAGAGATTTCATAACTTCATCCTTAGCATTTGGATCATTTGGAGTAGTACCAGGATAATCGTACGCTTCTTCAGCGCTCAACCTCTTAACAGTTCCAGAAAAAACTTGATACCCTTTTTCGAGCCACTCATTAATAGTTTTATTCATCTTCTTCTGCTCAGGAGTTAAATTCGGGGTATCAATCAGATTGTTTATATCAGTTAAGTCGTTAACAGACACAAATTTTGTATACACAAAATTTTGCAAACCAGCCAACGAGCCTGTAGTAAATTTGGTCTTAAATTCTATAGGCTTAGCAACGTCAACCGTAGATTTATCAAAACTCTTACCATTAATTTTGTATGTATACACATGCCAAGGAAGACCATCAACACCATCATTTTCAGGAGTTTGATACGATCTTGCAACAACAATACCGTCATGATTACCACCGAAGAAGATAGTGCCACGCTCTTCATAAATATCATGCTTATCTATAATGTCCGGGTACGAAACAATCTTCCCATTTTTGTACGAGAATACGTGAATATATTGATCTTCACCAATATTGAAATTTTCAGACGCAGTAACAACCATTTCCGGAATATTGTCGCTATCAATATCCCACAATGCGTAGTAATAGCTGTAATGCTGAGGGAAATTAGTAGAAGTATAAGATCCGCTATCAATCAAATTTTTGTATGCTTTACCGGCATTTGAGATAATATCGTCTTGAGTTAAAGCTTTAGATGCGCTTGCGTTATTAAAACTGTTACCTGCAGAATTCAGATTAGAATTTGCGCTGCGAGTTGATGAAGAATTATTATTTGAGCGGAAATACCATACGCAAGTGCATACAACTAGCACAATTACAACAACAGCGGAAATTACGGCAATAATAAGATTCTTAGGTTGACTTAGTGCTGCAAAGAACTTGGAAAACTTCGGTTTGACTGGATTAAGCTGCTGTGTATAAGCCGACGGTTGCGATTGCTGGTATTGCTGAGACGGCTGGTATTGATTAGACGACTGATATTGATTAGACGACTGATATTGCTGGTATTGCTGAGTCTGCTGAGGCGCGTAAGTCTGTTGCGGCTGCTGCGACTGCTGCGATTGTTGTGATTGCTGATCCTGCGGCTGCTGAGAAGCTGCATCTTCTACTCTTGCACCGCATTTTGTGCAAAACTTGACTGTACCATTGATAGGATTACCACAATTAATGCAAAACATACGAAACCTTCTATCATGCAGCAAATCATAAGCTAAATCGCATAACCTGCATCAATTCTAATAGATAAACGATAAAACAAATAATAAAAAGCTCTGCGCCGGTGTTACGCGAGTCTTAAAACCCAAGTAACACAGCGCAGAGCCAATGCTTAAGTTCAATCAACGCAAGTAAACAAGCAAACAGCTAAACAACAATCTGCCTGCCACACGCGTTTCGTAAAATCTCGTAAAATTTCACAATCTAGCAATTTCGTAAAATTTACAAAACTGCTACCGAGAGCTATCTACTACTCAGCCACAACCTTCACGGTGAAGGAAGCGGTGATTTCTGGATGCAACGCTACGGTTGCTGGGAACTCACCAGTGGTCTTAATAGCAGCAACCTTGATTGCGCGAGCTTCCACAGCGGCCTTTGGAGCCAAAGCAGCAGCAATCTTCTCGGCAGAAATGCCACCGAAGAGCTTGCCGGACTCGGAAACCTTAGCAGCGAGCTCAACAACGGTGCCTTCAATCTGAGCCTTAGCTGCAACAGCCTCTTCACGAGTAGCAACAGCCTTAGCCAAACGAGCGCGACGCATTGCCTCAATCTGGGAAGCAGCACCCTTATTCCAAGCAAAAGCTAAACCTTGTGGAATAAGGTAGTTACGAGCATAGCCAGCCTTAACTTCAACAACGTCACCAGAGTGACCGAGGTTGGCAACAGTCTTGGTAAGAATAACCTTAGTTTCAGCCATTGTTACAACCTCTCAATCAGCGACCGGTAGTGGCGTATGGGAGCAAAGCCATTTCGCGAGCGTTCTTCACGGCCTTCGCGATCTTGCGCTGTTCCTGCACGGTTACGCCGGTAATACGACGGGAACGAATCTTGCCGCGGTCAGAAACGAACTTGCGCAGCAAAGCAACGTCTTTATAATCAATTTCAGTAATTTTGGCAGCCTTCAGAGGATTTGGCTTCTTCTTGAAAGGCTTGACCGGTGGTTGCGGCCTCTTGCGTGACATAAGATGTCCTCTCTCAAATCCGTTATGCTATTTATTCGCATAACATTTAACTGATGATGAAATTATTAGTATTAAGCAAATAATATTAAGCAATATTAAGTAAACAGCCTAAAATTCCGGCTCTTGCTCGTCGCCGCCGAAATCAGCTCCGGCACCGAAAGTAGTAAATCCGTCGTTCGTTGGTGCAGAACTCCACGGATCTGCTCCAGCATTCGCATTGGAAGCAGCTTGACTTGCAGCGTAATTCGCGCCGCCAGCATAACCGCCCTGAGCGAAGTTAGGATTACTTGCACCGTTCGCACCGTTACCAGCTCCAGCTGCACGAGATCCGCCAGCAAAACCAGCTGCGGAAGTCTGTCGATTAACCTGAGCAGTTGCGTAACGCAAAGACGGACCAATCTCATCGATAGTAAGCTCTACTACCGTGCGATTTGAACCATCTTGCGCCTGATACGAGCGCTGCGACAATCGGCCCTGCGCAATAACGCGCATACCTTTAGAAAGACTATTAGCGCAATGCTCTGCCAGGTCTCGCCAAGCTGAGCAGCGCATAAACAATGCAGGACCATCCTCGAACTGATTCGTATTACGATTGAACGTACGAGGCGTAGACGCAATGGTAAAGCTTGCAACAGAAGCACCATTAGAAAGCGACCTTAATTCAGGATCTGCCGTGAGATTTCCCACAACAGTGATAATTGTTTCGCCTGCCATAGTTTGCCTTTTCTTTCTCGCTTTTGCTTGATTTTGAGATCTAACTAAATTCTTGCTAAATCTAACTAAATTCTTGCTAAATTCTTGCTAAATATAGCTAAATCTTACTAAATCTTGCAATTATTTACTTTATTACCTTATTTACTTAGCGTCCTTGCGAAGAATCTTCGTGCGGATTACAGACTCGTTAAGGTTCAAAACACGGTCAAGTTCGTCGCTTACGGCTGGCTCAGCAGTGTAGTTAACCACAACGTAGTTACCTTCGGTCTTGCCTTCAATTTCGTAAGCGAACTTGCGACGACCCCAGTAATCGGTACCGTCAACAGAACCGCCCTCGTTGGTGACGAGCTCAAGATACTGCTCGGTCAACTTCTTAAGACCGTGCTCATCCAGCTCAGGATTTGCAATGAACATCAGTTCATACTTATGTGCAGACATCACCCACCTCCTTCGGACTATCGGCTATGGACTTTCCACAGCAGGAGTGTGTTTGCAAATATGCGCGGCATTTTGCTGATTTCGCTAGTCTTTAACTGAGAAGTCGCTAATTAGGCAGCTTGCAGCGTTAAAACCGCACATAACTTAGCTATTCTACCCCGCGCTCGCGACGACATAGTTAAGAGATAAAAGTGAAAGACGGAAGCGGAGAATCCGGCCAAAACGACAACAAACGCCGGAAAAGTTGCGCACGTTTGGAGCGCCAAGCCCTCCTAAACTCTCCAAATGCGAGAAAAGTTGCGCGCGTTTGGAGCGCCAAGCCCTCCTAAACTCTCCAAATGCGAGATAAGTTCCCCACGTTTGGAGCGCCAAGACAGCCAAAACGCTCGCACTATAAGCGCTCGCTTACGAAACTCGCGTTGGAAGTCCACTGGACTTCCAACCTAAGCGAGTTTCCGCTCCGAGTTACTTTCGCGCGCTAAATCGCAGCGCTCAAGCATGTCGTCGCGCCAACACGAGCAGTTTAGGTCGTCGCGATTACGCGCGCTCGTGAATATCAACCATGCGATTAGCAATCAGCTCCGGATTGAGCGACTCGTGCACAGGCTGCATCGACTCAGTATTAAGAGCCGCCGCAGCAACCGCAAAACGACCAGTCTTAGCTGAATCAAACTCGTTATATCGCGCATAAATCAACGCCGCCGTCGCAGCATCGCTAGAACCGTTATCGTTCCCAACAGCTTCAACGCCAATGTTCCCATTACCGTGCGCAAGCATCATTCGCTGCACACGCTTTACAGGCACAGGGTAAAACGCCACTCCCTCATCTGCCACACCATAAGCCACACCCGCGCGACCAGCATTCACAAACAGATTCTTCACGCCGCGCTTAAGCAACGCACCCGCGCAACGCGTCGCGGAACGCTCGTCAATCGCATTAATGCCAGTAAGCGCCTGCGACTCGGCAGTATCTAGCACAAGAGTATCAATTCTAGACAATCTAGACAGCACGCGCGGAGCCTTCGCATCCGTAATCGCGCGCACAATAATCGGACGACGATACCTATCACACAACCACTCAAACGACTTCTGTGGAATATTAGTATCAAGCACCAAAATATCTGCGTTTTCAATAATCGACATGCGTTCGCGCAGAAAATCAGGAGTCATGTGGTCGTAAATACTCATGTCATCCAAAGCGAGCAAACGCTGGCCGGAAGCGTCGCCAACATACATGTAAGAAGCGGTCATAGAATCCGGAAGCTGCTTTGCGTAACCAATATCTAATCCGTTTGCAGCAGCATCAATGCGGAACAATTCGCCATTGTGGTCGCCGCCATACACAGAAACCATGCTTGTGCGCACATTAAGTCGCTCCAAAGCAACTGCAATATTTCGCCCAACTCCACCGAGCATGTAACGAACGCGCGAAGCGTTAGACGTGTAATCCATCAAATCGCCGCAAGCAATTCCCAGCACGTCCATGCTAATGCCGCCAACAACGGTTACGTAGCTTGGAGGCGTAACAATATAGCCCTTGCCGCGCAAGTAGCCTTTGCGAATGAGATTAGAGATGTGAGCCGCAATACCAGAACGAGTAATGCCTGCAAGATTTGCAAGTTCCTGTTGACTAATCATTGGATTTTGTTGAATCCAAGCCAAGATTTGCTGTTCACGTTCTGTCATTGTAGGCCTCATCTCTATTGCTATTACAAATGATCCTTACCTTTGCTTACTTTCTAGGATATTCACAAATCTCATAATATGCACGTAAATTTATAAAATTTTATGTATTTTTGTTTATTTTTGTGCTAGGAACTACAATTTTAGGAGTTTTATTTATTAAATTTGATTAAATTTGATTAGATTTGATTAGATTTAATTAGATTTGTCTAGACTTGACTAGATTTGATTAGACTTGACAGACTTGACTACGCAAGTTTAGTTGCTTACGATTTGCGCGCGTCCACCTCTAGTAAAGTCTAAAACAGCGCCAGCAAGATTCGTAAAAGTCGTAAGATGCACGTCGTCGCGCAAAATTTCAGCAGCGTCATCTCGCGCCTGCGCAATAATCTTCGCATCTTGAACAACGCGCAAAAGCTTCAAACTCGAGCTTCCACCAGACTGTGAATCGCCCAAAACGTCGCCAACATTGCGCAATTCCAAATCTTTTTGCGCAATAACCGCTCCATCAAGGGAATTTTCAACAACCTGCAAACGCTCCTGAGCAACCGTGTCACCATCGGTTTGCGCAACCAAAAACGCCCAGGAATTCGTGCCACCGCGCCCAACTCGGCCACGCAACTGGTGCAATTGCGCAAGACCAAATCGATCCGCATCAAAAATCACAATGCAGCTTGCCTGAGGCACGTCAACGCCCACCTCAATCACAGTAGTTGCAACCAAAACTTGCACGTCTCCGCGCGCAAAACGCTCCATAGTTTCGCGCTTTGTTGCGTCATCGTCGCGGCCGGTAAGCTGAGCAAACTTAATACCTTTGAACTGCGGAAGTGCGGAAAGTCGCCTTAAAATGCCGGTAACCGTGTGCAATTTACGGGCAGGAGTTAAGTTTGCTGAATCGTCGGAAGCGGCGCGAGATAAGTCGGAATTTCTACGCGATAAATCGTAATTGCCCTGCGCTAAATCATCGTCGCTTTCTAAATCATCGTCCTCAATGTGCGCGCAAACCACGTAAGCACGCTCCCCCGCGTCAATTCGCGAGCGAATATGGGCAAACATGCGCGCCATAGTACCAGCATCTGCTTCCTGCACAACAAAAGTGCGAATCGGTTTTCTGCCGCCCGGAAGTTCCGTCAAATACGAAGCATCCAAATCGCCAAACCATGTCATTGCGGCAGAGCGCGGAATAGGAGTTGCCGTCATTACCAAAAGATGCGGGGTGATTGAAGAAACTTCAGCACGCGAATCTTCGCTCATTTTGCGCATTAGCACATCTCGCTGCGCAACCCCAAAACGATGCTGCTCGTCAATTATAACCAGCGCCAAATTAGTCGGCTTAAAAGTCGCAGAAAAAGCTGCGTGAGTGGCCACAATCAGCGCCGGCTCACCGCTTGCAACATTCGCGAGCGCACGGCGACGCTCGGCAAGCTTCATGCCGCCAGTAACCAAAATAACAGGAACATTTAGGTTCGCCCGCTTAATCATCTGCCGCAAATTTTCGGCGTGTTGCGACGCAAGAACCTGAGTTGGAGCAACCAAAACCGCCTGATACCCAGATCCAACTGCTTCCAACATTGCGCTCACAGCCACAACCGTTTTTCCGGAACCAACCTCGCCTTGCAAAAGTCGACGCATTGGGCGGCGCTCATGCATATCGCCAATAATTTCGTCAATAACCTCTTGCTGGCCGCTCGTAAGCAAAAACGGTAAACTTTCCGTAAATTTGCAGCGAAGACGAGAATTATTACA
The DNA here is from genome assembly GCF_046507715.1 of Gardnerella sp. Marseille-Q9691. Classification (NCBI taxonomy): domain Bacteria; kingdom Bacillati; phylum Actinomycetota; class Actinomycetes; order Bifidobacteriales; family Bifidobacteriaceae; genus Gardnerella; species Gardnerella sp. Marseille-Q9691. The sequence goes on from NZ_JBKFXI010000002.1 coordinate 161,323, forward strand.
GGATTTTGCCTGATTATTTTTAGAATTTTCGCGAGATTGCAGCACAGCCACTTGCGAAACAAAAGCTTCTTCGTAACGCAACGTGGCAAGAGCTTTGTAAAATTCGTCGGTTGATTGAGGATTGTGAATAGCGCAAATTGCTTCCGCGCGAGGCAAAAGATTGCGCTTTTTTAGCACGGATTCCGGAAGAATATTGGGGATTTGGGCGGAAAGTGTGGGTTGAGCCGGTTGCGCGGGCTGAGCAGGTTGATTAGATGCAGAAAGCTCGGATTGCGCGGATGAGGATTGCGCAAGTGCAGGTTGATTAGATGCGGAAAGTGCAGAAATCACAGAAAGCACAGTTTCGTGAATATGCTCGCTGGAAATCCTAGAATTTGCGTGATAAACCGGCTGCGGGGCACAAAGCCTAGCCAAACCTTCCTCAACACTTCCAACAGTATCGGCAGACTTATTAAAACTATCGCGATTTTGTGAAGAATCTACTATTAAAATCTGCGGATGCGCAAACTGAAGTCGACCATTAAAAGCGCTCGACACGCCGCCAATCACAACGTTTTCACCCACACGAAACTTAGCCGAAAGCCAATTAGCGTAAGCGCGATTTTTAGAAAAATAAATAAGTTGCGCAGCTGATTGCTGATCTTGCAAAACGTTGACTTCGAGCCTAAACCCACGGCGCGCGTTCATTGGCACAAGGTTAATCGACTGAATCTGAGCATAAAACGCAATCTCTTCGCCAATTTGAACATCACGCAAACGCGCAATTTTTAGCGGATTTGTAACCCTGAACGGGTAGTAAGTTAGAGCGTCTTCGATTGTGATGATGCCAAGTGACTTCAGAGCAGAAACGCGGCGCTTGTTGCTGATTATTGAGGAAAGTGCAGCGTGCGTTTTGGCTGAGTTCGTGGGCATATTTAGCATATTTCGATTATAAATCATCCGCAAAGCATTTACTTAAGCGCGCTCCAAACGCGAGAAACTTAACTCGCATTTGGAGCGCCACACCACACCAAACCCTCCAAACACGAGAAACTGAACTCACATTTGGAGCGCCACACCACACCAAACCCTCCAAACACGAGAAACTTAACTCACATTTGGAGGGTCTAAAGCCATATAACACTCCAAACGCGAGGAAAGTCGCGCACGTTTGGAGCGCCACAACGCGAGCGCGACGAAAAATCTGCAAATACAAAAAAGCCCCGAGCACTGCTCAGGGCCTTACAATTTAAACGCAATCAATACGCGATTCACGCCTCAACGCGCTGAACCTTGCCAGCCTTAATGCATTTCACGCACACGCGAAGACGAACATTTTCGCCATCAATAGTGGTGCGAACCGGCTGAAGATTCGGGCGGAAGGTGCGCTTATTGCGGATATGCGAATGTGAAACAATGAAACCGGTCTGCGGTCCCTTGCCACATACTGCGCAACGAGCTGCCATAATGGACTCCCTATTTTCTTTGACTTGCAAGTCTTGCGTCATTCAACCATGCCACTGCCCGCGCAAATTACGTATTCAAATAGCCTACGCAAACAGCCCAAACAAATAAGCATGCCGAACGCACAACTACACAAGTATATCACTTACCAAGACAATCCGAATGCACAAACTCCGTCTTATCTCGCAAGTCCGCAACACTCTTGCACCCAAGAAGAGCCATAATAACGCGAATTTGCTCCTGCCAATCTGAAATTTGTTGAGCAAGTGCGTCCTCACCCTCGTGCATAAGCGTGTGCAAAAACTCGCCGGCAACCCCCACAGCAGAAGCCCCTAACGCAAGAGCGCGCACAACATCAAGCGGTGTTCTAACTCCGCCGCTAGCAAAAATTTCCACAGGATTAGCTTTAAGCGCCTCGCACTTTCGAATATCAATCAGCGACTCAACGGTTGTAAGCCCCCAATCCGCCAAATAATCGTATCCACTGTGCGAGCGACGAGCGTTTTCAATCGTCACAAAATTCGTGCCGCCGCGCCCAGAAACATCAACCGCGCGCACGCCAACATCTCGCAGACGCAAAACATCTCGAGCCGTCATACCGCAGCCAGTTTCCTTCACAACAACCGGCACGCTCACCCTTTCACACGAGCGCACAATCTGCTCAATATTTTTAAGCCAATTTCGAAAATCGCGGTCGCCTTCCGGCATCACAAGCTCCTGAGCCGCGTTCAAATGCACCTGCAGCGCGTTTGCCTGCAGCATATCAACGGCGCGCATAGCATCGCTTTGACTCGTGCCAGCACTTACGTTCGCCATTACAAAACCGCGCGGATTTTCGCTTCGAATCACGCTAAAAGTGGCTGTTAGCGCGTCATTTTGAAGGGCGGCGCTTAGCGATCCACTTGCGATTGCCACGCCGGTTTTTGCCGCAACGCGCGCGAGTTGTGCGTTTATTTTTTGCGCATTGGCGCTTCCGCCGGTCATTGCGTTAATATACAGCGGCGAGCGCCAAAGGAAGGCTGGGTTGGCAGAGGCACTGCAGGCGCTGGCGGATGTACCGTCGGCATCACTTTCCTTTTGCACAAACACGCGCACGCTAGAGTCAACTTCGTCCAACGCCACCTGCGGCAAAGCATTCGGCATAAAACGCACGGAGTCAAAACCGGAATTTGCGCGAGGATTATACTGAGCGTCCGCAAGGGCAAGATGTGCGTCCTTGCGATTCTGAATTGATTTAGAAGGCTGATTTTCCAACGCTTTAGCGACGCAAGTTTCCGAATTTTCGGTCACTTTAGCGACGCAAGTTTCCGAATCTTCGCCGTCATCAATAATTTGCGCAACTTCAATATTTAAAGGCATAATTCCGTGATTTTCCCAAGCTGACTTCATACTTTCAATCCGATTCTTTTCGTAAATTGTTGTAAGCGCAATTGCGCAATCTCCCCCACCAGCGCCGCTAGTTTTCGCTGGAATCCCAGCAAAAATGGCGTCTTCAATAAGACTCGTAAGCTTTGGAGTTTCGATTAGCGTTCCGGTAAGCGCGCTTAATTTTTGTAATAATTCGCGATTTTGTGCAAAACAAGCGGAAATATTATTTAATTCTGATTCTTTTAGAGAAGATTTTTCTAGCGAAGATTTTCGCATTGAAGATTCTTCCAACGAAGATTCTTCCAGCGAGAAGTTTTCTAGCGATTGTGCCAATTTCTGCACGCAAATTTCGCTTTGATCGCAAAAATCTTGGTATGTAAATGAGTGCGCAATTTCGGAAGAAACGCTGCTTTCTACGCTACTTACCAACTGCGCGCTAGAAGCTGGCGAACCGGTCCAGCCTACCAAAAGTTTTAGCGTTTTCGACACATTTATTCGTTTAAATTCCAGTCGCGGCCACTTTTTACGCAATAATTTACTAAAATCAGATTCGCCGGATTTTATCAAACCAAGCTCCGACTCAAGCCACTCTCGATTGTACGCGCGGTACAAAATCCATCCGCCGCAGGAACTCGCGGCCACATCGCCGCCGCTGCCGGACCTCTTTACCATCGAAGAGGCAATCAGCGAAAGTTTGCAAATCGTTGGAACATCCGGCTTCAATCCGTACCATTTGCACAGCGCGCGCACGGTTGCAACAGTTATTGCAGCCGAAGATCCAAGACCGTATTTTCGCCCGGATTTTGCGTCGTCGAGTTCGCTGGAAATGTGCAAATTGTAGCTTTTGCGGTCCATATTTGGCGAGAAGCACTCGCTTGCATAAGAGTCAATTACGCGCATTGCGGCGAGCACATAAGCATATTTTTCGTCGCCTAGTATTTCGATACTTCCGTCAGAGGAGCGCGTCCAGAAAATCGGCTTATAATTTTCTTTTTCAGATACGATTACGCCGTAATATTTTCGGCTTTCCGGCGATAATGTAGGCAAATTTTCATCATCAACCTTAACGGTTACATAACGATTCACCGCCGCCACAATCGCCGCCGAACCATCAACAACCGCATACTCGCCCGCAATATAAAGCTTTCCGGGAGCACTCGCCTGCACCTGAGTCATAATTTCGCCGCCTGTTTCAAACTCGCACTTACGCTTACGCCGTCGCCTGGCAAAGCAATCGTAAATTTGGCGGATTCCGCCACTCGCCCGCGCAACTCCTCAGCCGCACGCGCCGCACAACCCGCATCCGTCAGCACCTTCACATTCGGCCCCGCATCCATCGTGGCCCAAACCGGCCAACCGCACTCACGCATAGAGCGCACAGCATCTAGCACAGCGTAAGTTTTATCCGTCAAATAATTTACAGGCGGATCGGCTTTGCGCATAGTTTCGTGCATTCCCAACGAATTTTGCTCCATAACCTCGCCCAGCTGCTCAATGCTGCCAACGCGAATCGCATCAAGAGCGCGCGCAAGATCATTCTTCGACTGCTCAACCCAAGGCATGTACGCGGGCGAAGTTTCAACAGTTCGACGCATGGCAGTTCGGCTCGAAATCGGCTTTTTACTGCGGTCTAGCGTGACGACAATCATTGCGGGATTCAAATTTTTTATGGCGGGAAGAGAAGAAGAAAGAGAAGCGGAAAGAGAAGTGGAAATAGAAGCGGAAAGCGGCTTATCAGCAGTCTCAGCGAGCAAATCCGCAATCGGCTCCGCATAAGACGTTTCGTCATCCTCGCCCTTATTCCAAAGCACGAATCCGCCAAAAATCGAGCGACACGCCGAACCAGAACCTCGGCGAGCAAGTCTAGAAAGTTCGCGCGGAGTCAAATTCAATCCGGCGGCATAAGATGCGGCAGCTGCAAGAGCAGCAGATCCGGACGCGCTAGAAGCAAGACCGGCCGCAATCGGTACGTGATTATGCGAAACAACTTTCGCTTTCGTTGAAATTCCGGCCTTTTCGCGCACCAAATCGAGCATTGCAACTACGCGAAGACGCGTGGAATCATCCGTCGGCAGAGCAAATCCGTCCAAAGTAACGAAATCGGCAGAAAGACTTTCGTCAAAATGCACGCTAGTAGTTGCGTACAAATCCGAAAGAGTGAGCGAAAGCGAGGAAGTATAAGGCAAAATCAGCCGTTCGTCGCGCTTGCCCCAATACTTAATCAGCGCAATATTCACATTCGCTTTGGCTACAGCTGAGTTAGGAGCAAGGCTTGAGTCAAACGTTACTTTTGGCTGAATTTCAACGTTTTGCATGCGATTCCTTTGCTGCGAATTGGTGGGCGCGGCTTGCGAGGCTGGTGCGTTGGTGCGTGCACAGCGCACTAAGTATCTATTTTAGCAATTGCCGGCGCAAAAGCTCATACGCGCAAGAAAACGCGCGCGAACGCAAACACACTAAAACACGCGCAAACTATAAAAAACTCTAGAAATCTGCCGCAAATGTGAATGTGTTGTAAGCGTAAGGCGCATACCGTAGTTTTTTGCAGTCGACGCGACTAAATTAGAAAAATTGTTAAATCGCAAGAATCGCAAATTAAATCGCAAGAACACAAAGGAGATGTGAAGTCGTGCCGCAAACGCAACGCGAACCGTCAAAAGCGCTTAATATCAACGCTAAGACGACGTCAAGTTATGCTAAAGCGTCGGGAAATTGTGCGCGCACGGGTTACGGCGAAACTTGCGCAAAGGTGATTCTTTTCGGCGAGCATTCCGTGGTTTATGGGTATTCTGCGATTGCTCTGCCGCTGAAAAACTTGCGCATGCGAGCCACGGTGACTGGCTGCGATTTAGCGGGTGAGGAAAATGCTGGCTGCGAAACTGGCGAAACTGCAACTTGCGAAACGTGCGAAACGTGCTCAGAAATTCCCGAATCTGCCGAGTCCACTATCCCCCAAAATTTCGATTCGCTCATCACGCTTTCCTGCCTAGACTTTACTGGCAAACTTTCCGAAGTTCCGCAGCGTTTTAACAGCGTTCGCACCGCAATTCACGCGGCACTCGAGTTTTCTGGGCGCGTCGGCGATTCGCTGCATGTTGCAACAGAGTCTGATTTTCCGCCTGAGCGCGGCCTTGGCTCGTCTGCCGCTTCAGCTGGAGCTGTAATCCGCGCAATTCTTGACTACTACAAAATTCGCGCAAGTGAAGATGAGATTTTTGCGCTCACGCAATCGGCTGAGCGCGTGGCTCACGGGCGCTCTTCGGGCTTGGATGCCACTGCAACTTCGGCTTCGTGGCCTGTGCATTTTAGCAGCGGTGAGTTTTCGCGCATGGAAATAAACATGCGAGCGTGGCTTATTTTGGCGGATTCTGGGTGCAAAGGCATGACGCGCGTAACGGTTGATGCTTTGCGTGCGCGAATGGATGCTAAGCCGGATGCGGTTAAAAATCAGCTGGATGAGTTGGGGGCGATTGCGAATCAGGCGGCGGAAGATTTGGCGTTGGGGCGCGCTGCGGATATGGGTGCGAGGATGACGCGCGCGCACAGGATTTTGGCTGATTTGGGCGTGAGCACGCCTCAGCTTGATGAGTTGGTGCAGACTGCGTGCGATCACGGTGCGTTGGGCGCGAAGCTTACTGGCGGCGGTGGCGGCGGATGCGTGATTGCGCTGGCGGATACTGAGGCTGCGGCCGAGCGAGTAAGCGCGGCTTTGCGCGCGGCTGGCGCGTGCGGCACGTGGATTGTGGACTTGGGTGCGCTGGCATAAGCCGAGGCCAAAACGACCACAAACGCCGGAAAAATACACGGCAAATGTTTCCCAAATCCGCAAAACCGACCACAAACGCCGTAGAAAAAACACGGCAAATGTTTCCAAAATCAGCCAAACCGACAACAAACGCCGGATAAAAAACACGGCAAATGTTTCGCTACGCCGGTCTTCAGACACGCGTGCAGCGCGACGACCTGCTTTCGCGCTGCGATTTAGCGCGCGAAGGCAATTCGGAGCGGAAACTCGCTTAAGTTGGAAGTCCAGTGGACTTCCAACGCGAGTTTCGCGCGCGAGCGTAATCAGCACGAGCGCCATCTGCACCAGTGTCTCAAAACAAGCAAAATGAGACCCTAACGCAGTACGCAATCTGCACTAATGTCCGAAAACAACCAAACAGAGACAATAACGCATTAACTCATCTGCACCAGTGTCCCAAAATGGGCAGAATGAGACACTCGCGCAGAAAGCAAGTCATCGCGCGCTAAATCGCAGCGCTCAAGCAGGTCGTCGCGCAATAAAATCATCAACAATTGCTTGCATAATTAATTACATTTACGTTACATTGTATATAATTATTATGTAATCAGATAATCAAAAAGTACAGAATTCGCCATAAGAATTTGAATAAGAGTAGGAATAACGCATGGCTACAGCAACAACAGATATAGTAAACGTGAACTTTCGAGCAAAGAAAGAAGACAAACTCAACGCAGAACGAGTTTGCAAGGAGCTCGGAATCTCTATGAGCGCCGCGCTGAACGTGTTTATTAAAACAATCGGTCGCGAAAAGAGGATACCGTTAGATTTTTCGCTAGACCCGTTTTATGAACCGTCAAATCAAGCATATTTGAAATCGCAGATTGACGGCGTGAAAAATGGCACAATCAAGCTCGAAGAGCACAATCTAATAATGGATTAAGCCTGAGGATTCAAACAATGAGAAAAATTGCTTGGACTCCAGACGCCTGGAACGACTATCTCTATTGGGAAAGCGATAATAAAACTCGTAAAAAGCTTAACAATATTATTAAAGAGATTATGCGAAATCCAATAGATGGAAAAGGTAAGCCTGAGCCACTTAAAGGAAACTATTCCGGTTATTGGAGTAGACGAGTAAACGATAAGGATAGAATCGTTTACTCATTTACAGATGAAGCGATTATAATCTACGCCTGCAGAGGCCACTACGACGATAAATAACGCGAATACACAAGCGCGCAAAAATCGCAGCTAATCCGCGCGCACAAAAAATGCTAAAACTCCAACTAAGGATTCTTTAACAACTCATCAAACATCGCATGATACAAGCGCAAATTCAAAGACTCTATCCGCGTAATAGTCGAAATTTTGCACCGTCATGAGCATATAGATGCCTTGCTCAGTAAAAGCATATGGAAGCTTTCTGCGACCACCCCGACTTGATGTAGAATTTTTCGACATCAAGTTTTTGAACTCATCAGCGCATATGCAACTATTCTACAAAACACTACAGAAAGAGCAGCAAATAGACAGCCGCGACCAAAACGACAACAAACGCCGTAGAATTTACCGGCAAATGTGGTCAGCTTCGGCAAAATTGACAACAAACGCCGGAGAATTACACGGAGAATGTGGTCAGCCGCGCGCAGTTTATGCCTTTCTTCGTCAGGTCCTACCTACACTGTCAGTAGTGTCTTATTGCTACAAAACATCTTTTATTTAGTGATTTTTTTCTATAAAAACTTTTGATTTGCAAAGAATTGGTGTAGGCTAAGTTTTTGTAGCCTGAAATAGGTTTACTTCGGCTGAGCTTTTGGCCGTTCTATTCCAGTTTTGGGTTCTAAATATTGGTATCTGTCTTCTACGCGTTAGCCCTAACTTTTGCGTGGGAATCAGATAAAAGAGATTGAAGGTCTACAAATGTTGACTAAAAAGACCATTGCCGCATTCGCTGCTGGCGTCACTTTAGTTTCTGGTTTTGCTCTTGCAACCCCAGCAATGGCTGATGCTACTTCGCCATTGAATACTGCTGATCCATTGAGCTACGATTCTGCTACAAGTTCTGAAGCTTTTGCAGAGCCAGCTCCAGCCCCAGCTCCTGCACCAGCTCCAGCTCAGCTTCCTGATGCTCCAGCTGCTTTGGTCGCAAATCCAAAGACTCGCACATACACGAATCATTTGGGTACTGTAGTTTACGAGCCAGCAACCACCCCACTTTACGACGAAGCTTTGTCTGGCAAGTTCGATACTCCAGCCAAGCCAGCTCCTAAGTGCACTAAGACCAAGAGGCTTCCTAAGACCGGTGCTGCCGTAGCTTTGCTTGCCGTTGCTGCTTCTGCTATTGCAGGCTTGGGTGTTGCTCTTCGCAAGTTCCGCCATTAATGCGTAACTAATGAATAATTGAAAAGTTAAAAGGTGTAAGTTGTTTTAATTTGCGCCGTTTAATAACATACTTTGACGTGTGGTGTGAAATCGTTGGTTTTACGCCACACGTCTTTTTTTGGATTAAAACTTCATAAATTGGGAATACATACAATAACTGTTATACAAAGAATGCCGAGAGTACTTCTCCCGGCATTATTTATATAGGTTATACAAATAAAATACACGGCAAATGTGGTCAACCAATGCAGAAACGACCACAAACGCCAGTAAAAATACACGGCAAATGTGGTCAACCAATGCAGAAACGACAACAAACGCCGGAAAAGTTGCGCACGTTTGGAGCGATACGCCAAACCAAACCCTCCAAATGCGAGATAGATTCCCCACATTTGGAGCAATACACCACACCAAAGCTCGCACTATAAGCGCTCGCTTACGAAACTCGCGTTGGAAGTCCACTGGACTTCCAACCTAAGCGAGTTTCCGCTCCGAGTTGCTTTCGCGCGCGCTGTGCTGCGCTCAAGCAGTCGTCGCGCCAACGCGAGATAAGTTGCGCGCGTTTGGAGCAAAAAAATCGGGGACTGACGAATCAGTCCCCGAAAGCTTAGCATACTTGCCGAAGGAAGTTATCCTCCAGCAAGTTTACTTAAGTTAGTTCAACGCCGAATCAACTAATTCAGTGCCGAACTAGCCTCAGCTTAGTGGCGGATCTTGCGAAGAGCAGCACCCATACCAGCAAGCACGGAAGCAGCAACAGCAGCCAAAGCTACAGCAGCACCGGTCTTAGCCAATGGAGCAGCAGACTTCTTAGCATCAGCCTTCTTAGCATCGTTCTTCTTAGAAGAAGCTTCCTCAAGAATCTTCTTGACTTCCTGGCCGAACTTGCCGCTCAAAGCGGAGTCGTAGAGAGCCTTAGCACCTGGAACCTGTGGGAAGTTCTTGGACAATGGGTCAGAAGTTACAACTGGTGGAAGCAAAGCTGGGTTTACACCGTTGGCAACAGCCTCGTTGTAAACAGCCTTGTAGTCAGCCAAAGCCTTGTTGTAAGCGTCAACTGCAGCCAAAGCCTTGGTCAAAGCATCATTATACTCAGCAGTAGCCTTAGCAAAAGCAGCGGTTGCGCGAGTTACGTGAGCTTCGGCGCGAGCCACAGCGTCACGCAAACGAGTCTCGGTAGCAGAATCGTTTACACCAGAAGCCAAGAATGCGTTAAGACGCAACTTAGCGTTGTCAAGATCGTTGACACGAGCCTTAAGTTCTGCAGTAGCAGCAGCAAGAGCAGCAGTCTTATCCTTAAGAGTTGCCTTTGCGTGAGCCAAAGCATCATCAGCGTCGTCAAGCATCATCTTAGCAAAACGAACCTGGTCGATGAGAGTGTGCTGAACACCCTTGCCCTGTGGAGTTGGGGTTGGATCCTTATGCTCTGGATCCTTATGCTCTGGATCAGCAGGAACATCCTTGCATTCACCCTTAGCAAGATCAGCCTTGGCATCCTGCAAAGCATCATTAGCTTCATCCAAAGCTACCTTAGCTTCACTAATATCGTGCTTAGTAGGAGTTGCACCAAGAGTTGCATCGAATGTGTTGTCAGCAGGAACAGCTGGAAGAGCAGCAGAGGTATCCAAATCGGTAAATGCGACATTCTTGAACTTATCGTTCTTCTTAGCCGCAGCAACAGCCTCGTTTACCTTCTTAGCAGCTTTCTTAGCAGCGTCATTCAAAGAACCCTTGTTGTCAGCATTAGCATCAGCCTTATCAGCAGCTTCCTTTGCATCCTTGTAGTTCTTAACAGCCTGCTTGAAAGCATCTACAAGACCCTTAGCAGTGTTGTAAGCTTCGGTGTCTTCTTCGTACTTATCTTTTACATCAGCGAGGTGACGCTCAGCCTTAGCAACATTACGCTTAGCTTCAGTAACAGCCTGCTTGAGCTCAGCGAGCTTGTCAGCAGCAACTGGAGTGCACTTAGGAGTCTCAGCAGCGAAAGCTGGGACGGCGAATGCCATACCGGAAAGAAGTGTGGCGCCAGCAGCGAATGCGGCGATAGCCTTCTTATTCAACATAATATTTTCCTTTCTTCTTCTCCTTCGTGCTAGGTACACGAAGAAAAATTTGCCATTTGCGGTTTCCCGCGCGCACCGGTGGAACTAGGGATTTCACCGGTAGCTGAGTTATAACTTACAGCATACTCTCAGAAAACTCAACACCTGTGTTCAAGTTTTATACCCACAAATGCTGCGAATTTTTGATAAATTTTCTGTTTTTGTGTTAAATAGGCGAAATATTTACGACTTTGATATGGATTTTGTGTAAAAGTTACAAGACACGCCGTAACCAGAATTTTTTAATACTTTTCTCAGGTTTCTTTAAGGTTTGCTTTATTGCGAAAGAATCGCGCGCTTTTAATGCAGACTGCCCACACTCACGCATTGTCTGTATTCACGCAGTTTGCTGCATTCACATATTCTCTGCACTCACGCAGTTTGCTGCATAATTCGCACGGAGTGATTTACAGGCCCGTGGCCGCACACATGCCCATGCACATAGCCACACTCACTTCCGCGCCCAACGTGCAGCTCTTCCCCGGCCGCAATCGCCTCTCGAAGCCACGCAGTCGACCATTCAAGCGCGCGCATCACAGTATCGTGATCGCTTAAACTCTTACCCTGGCGCAAAGCCAGCCCAATTTTCGTGGCCAACGCAGAAGAAAGCGCGCACCCAGTTCCGTGAGTCGTGCTTGTTTCAACGCGCTTGCTTGGAACGTGCCGCGCATCACCATCCGGAAAAACCGCAGTATTTCCAACGTCTTCGCCAGTTAAGTGACCACCTTTTACAATCACAACAACGCTATTTTTTGCAGCCAACTTACACGCCTGATTGCAAGCTTCCTCAAAGTTTTCCGCAACGCTCGACTCGCTCAAAGCCGCCAATTCCGGCACGTTTGGAGTTACAACATCAACGCAGCTTATAAAGTTTCGCATCGCATTTTCGGCACTCTCCTCAAGCAGGCGCTTGCCGGAAGTCGATATCATCACTGGATCTAGCACGCTTACAGGAACCGGATTATCACGCATCCAATCGCGCATAGCCTCAATATATTCAGCGCAGCCAAGCATACCGATTTTTAGCGCGTCAACCGTAACATCGTCATACACGCACGAAAGTTGAGTGCGGAAAAAGCTGACCGGCGGCGTAAACACTTCGCGCACTTCGCACGTGTTTTGTGCAACCAAATTAGTTGGTATGCACATGCCGTAGCCGCCCGCAGCCATGATTGATTTAAGATCCGCCTGTATTCCGGCTCCGCCTGTTGGGTCTGTGCCAGCCACGCTTAAAACGCGCGGGATGATTGGATTTGATTGCTGAATAGGCGATTGCGCATGCTGTTTGCTTGATACTAGCGTCATACTTTTATTATATTGCGTCGCGCACATTTATGCCCAAGCAGATTATTACGCTCGCGCTATAAGCGCTCAGGCAGGTCGTCGCGCACGCAGAACACAAACTGCGCGAGTGTCCAAAGAACAGGATTATGAGACCCTAACGCAGAAAGCGTACTGCGCGAGTGTCCCAAAACAAGCAAAATCAGACCCTAACGCAGAACGCATACTGCACCAGTGTCCCAAAACAAGCAAAATCAGACACTCACGCAGAAATCGTACTGCGCGAGTGTCCGAAAAATGGCCATCGAGCGCAAAAGGGGACTTACATACCACTCAAGTAGCGCTCGCTTATTCATCACATCCTAGGCCACTTGAACTTTGACTTGAGTTTGAAGAACGACTTGCCGCAGCGCAGCAGTTCCGCAGAAGCGTCGCAATGCTTGCTGTCGGTTAACGCGCCGAATCCGTTGCCGCTAAGCACCGATGCCAACCATCCGCGCCTTCCGAACGCGCCGGAGGCCAAGAACAGCGCCAACAGCACGCCGAACAAGAAGCTGAACCATATTGCAGCCTGACCGCCGCTGTAAGGCAGCGCAACCGGACGCACTAAGTATCCGAAGCTAAAGTATCCGACTAAGTGGCCTCTGCTACCATTTTCACCAAAGCCGTCGCTCTCATTGCTGGACTTATCTTTTGCGTGTCCATACAAAGCGTATTCAACTCCACTGCCGTCAGTTTTTAGCTTCTTGAACGCCTCAGCATCTACAGAGCCATCATTGCCCATTATTGACGTGCAGCTATTAAAATCAGTTGCGCCGCCAAGCTTCTTGACTTTGCATGCAACCAAATTAAGGTTGCTGAGATCGCCAAATCTGTCGTAATCGTCGTGGACATCCGCAAACAGAGTCTTTCCACTCTCCTTGCTTTGAGACTTCGAAACTTTTCCGTCCTTGTATTCCACAGGATTACCCTTAACCGTGAGATTAGCGTAGTCCTTCTCTTCCATTGTTACAACATAAGGATTATTAGCACTCGTGTGACCACTTAGAAGCGATCCTCCAGTTGCTGCAACAGTTGGCTTCTCGTTATCTACAGGAATCAGATACACAGGCATTACAAATTCGTAATTGGCATCGTTATTCCAGCCGCCGTCTTTACCTCGCGTTTTATGAGTATCACCAACCCAGCTATCGCCATATGTCATAATAATCGATAAGCCATTATCTGGATTCTTAAGAATCTTATGGCCGATTAAGCTACTGTTGATTGCGCCAGACCTACCCCATGCGCCAATCCTAGCGAAGTTGGTAAGCGAAAGACCAGTATTACTACTCTCAGACGTTACGCCAGAGCTATTAGGAATAGAATATCCACCGCCGGTACCGCCCTTTGAAATCATATCTATGACGTTTACATACCAAGTTTCTTTAGCAGCACCACCATTGTCGTTATCAGCGCCGTTAGCACCAGACCTATGGTCTTCAGATGGATTATACGTATAGAAGTGCGTACTCCCATCAAAGCTGAAGCCGTTTCGATTGTGCTCGCCATCAACCTTATCGCTACCTCTTACTTCTGGAAGCAAGGATGGCTGGCAATCAGCAAACGCCCAATCACTTCCATCAACATAGTTTCCACACTCGTTTTCTGGGTGCAAAGTACTGTTACGCTTAAGCTTCAACGCAGATTGCAAATCATTAAGCGTAAAGTTGCGCTTAGTTGAAGCATTGTACAGATACAGAAGAGACTTCTTATCTTGCGAAAGAACAAATCCTGGATCATACGGACGACCATCTACGCGCAGAGCCTTATCGCCCTTAGTTTCGTCGAAGCTAGTAGGCGCATCAGATAAGTAGTCTGCAGCACCGTTACTATCACCACCATGCTCACTATCTACGTTTTGAGGTGCACGCAATCGCACAAATCGCGTAATCTTATTTTCTCTCGGATTTGGCACAAGTACGCGGCTTCTCCAGCCTCGAGTCATAACAGCAACGTCTTGTATCTTTCCTACTTGACGATCACCATAGCCAGGAAGATTCAAAGGCTTATGGTCATCGTCCATAGCATTATAGTCATACTTCCTAAAAGTCACCATAGTTCTACCAGGATCTAGCCTTGGATCCTCATTCGTAACGATTTCGCTATCGTTTTGAAGCCAAATTCCCTTCTTTGGTTCGCCCGCAAAGTTGTTTTCGCTGCGCAAATCCATTCGTATTGCGCGCTCCTCGTGACCACTTAGAAGCATCGGGTGTATTTGCACTATTTGACGCTTCATAGTAACACCGAAGTACACGCAGTCGGACGGCTTCTTCAAACCAGACCAGTTGTCTGCGCTCCAGTAATCCGGACGGCATACTTCGCTAGGCTTTTCTTTTGCGTAAGCCATTGGCAGCACGTCAAGAGTATCTTCTGAACTAGCGTCGTCTTTGTAGGAGTTTTTATCTTTTGCAGCGCGACCTTTTGCATTTTTACCTTTTGCAGCACGCGTATTTCCGCTGTTTCTGCTATTTCCGCCGCTTCGATTACTTCCGCCGCTTCTTGCAGTCTTATTTCCGTCCCTATTAGGCGAATCATCGGAAAGATCTTCAGGGCTTCTAACACCAGGCATATACGTCCATGGGCCAACTTCAAGACGGCTGCGTGCTCGAACCACGCTTCCTGGAGCTAGGTAACCACTAGGGAATGTTATAACAGCATTACTCTTATCATCTTGATTAAGCGTTACTTCATTCGGCTTGGAAGTACCAGCGCATACACTCCACGATTTATCCCAGCACACGGAAATTGTTTTACCAATGCTGGTTTCTACGTCAGGCTCATTTGAACTTGTAGCAGATCCAAAAAGACCATTAACAGCAACAGGCTTTTCAAGCTCTGAAGCAGGGTGATAGTAAACTACCATTCTTTTAGCTCCATAGCCTGATTTAACTACAACTTTATAATCGCGATTTTGTGAAGAACCATCTTTGCTGAGCCAGCTATCATACTTTGCAAATTCATCACTTTTACCATCGTACGCAACAACAGATGGTTTCACCATGTCTGTCCACGTAGCCTTAAAGCATCCAACAACAGTTTTTGCACTTTGCTTTCCAGCACTATCCGTAGTTTCAGCATACATTGTAAATACAGTTTGCTTATTTACACTTGGATTGTCTAAATCTGTGCTTCTGTATTTTTCAACAAACCTTCTAAGCAAATGTTTATTCGTAACGCCGTTACTAACAAACTTCAGCATTGGACTAGAAGTTTTACCAC
The DNA here is from genome assembly GCF_046507715.1 of Gardnerella sp. Marseille-Q9691. Lineage (NCBI taxonomy): Bacteria > Bacillati > Actinomycetota > Actinomycetes > Bifidobacteriales > Bifidobacteriaceae > Gardnerella > Gardnerella sp. Marseille-Q9691. The sequence goes on from NZ_JBKFXI010000002.1 coordinate 176,908, forward strand.
TAGAATCCTGAATATTATTCGCTTGAATATACACATTCAGATTATTAACCAGCACTTTACTGTTTATACTATTCGGGTATAAAGTAACGTATTTCCTATTAAAACCACGGCCTTGCACCCACTTGCGATCACCTTTGCCTGGTTCGTACTCATTGAAATCATCGTCTAGCTTTAACGCTGAAGGCAAATTAATCGTAGCCTTATCAGCTTCATACCAAGCTTTCGTATTCTTTTCATAAATTTTCTTATCAAGAGTAATAACATCATCATCAATCGTACTGCAGTTATTCACATCACCATTAATCATGCATCTTCCGTGAATATCCCACGGCTTACCGTCCCACTCCTGATAACTCTTCGCACTAATCGTCGGCTTCTCATTATCAACCGGCATAAACCACACGTTTATAACGTTCGTTGTGTTATCTGGCGTCTTACCAGGATCACGAAGCATAAGATCGTTCGTAACCTGACCATTATTCACATAAAGTTGCGCATGCATAAACGGCCTGTTATTTGCGTATCCCTCAGGCTTCGAAGTACCCTCACCGTACGCGTCGTAGTCGTTCATAGTGTCAACATCAATATTCTTAGTTATAATGTCGCCAATATTTTCGCCATCCGCTTGACCGTTCAGATCTTCACCGCCAGGCATAAGGAAGTCCTTGTGAATAGCATATTCACTAACATACTTATCTTCACCAGCATGCTGACTACCCTTATTTTCAATAAGCCTATCTGTAATATGTACTTCACTTCCGTTCTTCATATTTACAGAAGCATTGTAAGAGAATGAAGAACGATCCATAATAAATTCTTTAGGCGTGTACTTAACTAAATTAAGCTTATTTCGCCACTGGCACGTACCTTCTTGCGCAACACCGTTATGAGAAGCAATAGATGCAGCACATGTACCATCGTGCACAGCGTAACCTAATCCATTATCGACTGCCATAGGGTACGAACCATTCCATGCGTCAAATTGCCTATTATCCGCCGCGCTCATAGGAGTTAGAGAAGGCTGCGGATTATTTTCATCTTTCGTATTGATACTAGGCGTACCTTTTACAAGCTTTAGCACATCCTGAAGGTTTAACGGCTTACCATTGCCGCCCTTGCGATATGAGTTTATGTTCCACTTGTACACAAAGTATTGCGTGCCAAACTTCTGATTTCCATGCAAGCCGTTTTGCGGCCCGTCAAATCCAGGGTCATTTCGCCCGTCAACACTTTTCTTGTTGTTGTCTACTAATCCCCACGTATAGTCCTTACGCATATCAACGAAGCGCGTCACCTTATGGTCAATCGGGTTAAGCGTAGTCTCGTCATCAGCTTCCAACTTTTTGAAAGAAAGCTTCTTTTCGGCATACTTCTTTTCGGAAATTTCTCCTAGCTTGCCAATACCAGTAACACCACCTAAGCACAGCTTCCACTGCTGATCCGTCTTCGACTGGCATGAGTATTGATGCTTATTCTCACCATAAGCATACTTTGCTGTAGTTTTTGCAGGATTAAAACCGTTATCGTATTGGTCATAAGTATCGTACTTATTTTCACCTTTAACGCCAATTTCTTCCTTGCGGTAGCCGAAGATTCGCTCGTTCCGCTTATCATGCCTCATCCAAGAAAGCATTGCCACGATTTCGTTATTATTAAGCTCAAACGGGTTCACTTGCACTAAGCCGTTTGGCCACGCAATATCGAGCGGAAGCGGGTCGGACTCTTCGTAATCCTGAAGATTGCCTGGCTCCATAAGCTTCCAAAGTTTATCTTGACGCCAATCTGGATTATTTTCCGGCACAGAGTAAGTGTCTACGTAAATTCTGGAACCAATTTCCGCAAAGTATTCCGGAATCGTAATATTTCCAGTTACAGGATCAAAAGTTATTTCGCACCTGTCGCCGCCGTTAGCTGTGCAACCCTTGATATGGTCTCCAAGATTTGCTGTAATAATGCGCTTACTAAATTCTTCACGCCATTGATCGTTATTCATTCCAACAGAACGATCTTCGCCTTCAGCATCTCGATCCTGACCCTTAGATTCTTCCGACTTAGCATCTTTAGAATCTTCAGCGTTCTTGGAGTCATTTTTATCGGAAGACTTGCTATCTTTACTGCCTTTGTCATCCTTGCTTGCGCTACCATTTTCGGACGTTTTAGCAGCATCACTCTGCTTGCTACCGTTATTTACTTCAGATTTTTGTGTATTTTCTTTCTTAGAAGAATCGCTTTCGTTTAGAACTGCAAGCTTTACGCTACCGCGCCTTCCCGGAACATTGCGCTTCTTAGCGTTCTTCTTAGCGTTCTTCTTAGTCACTTTAGTAATCTTCAAAGAAGCAGGCTTGTTGCTAGTTTGAGACTTATTAGTCTGCTGCTCCTGCTGCTTATTTTCTGACTTCTGCGACTTCTGCTGCTGACCTTGTTCCTGCTTACCCTGCTGATTTTGGGTAGAGTTCTCCCCAGGTTTAGCATTTTCAGTCTTTTCGTTATCAGCTTTAGCCTTGTTGTCAACTTTCGCCTTATCGCCAGCTTTATTCTTATCGTCAGCTTTAGATTTATCTTTATCCTTGCCATCAGCCGACTTGCCATCAGCTGCCTTATCGCCAGCCGCGTCTCTGTCCTCTAAAGCAGACCTATCTTCAGCAGACCTATCCTCAGCAGCCCTAGACCCATCCGGTCTTGCAGCATCATTATTGTGGTTATACGTATTAACCTGATGCCAAAGATCAGTCTTCTTATTACCGTCTCGCTGAACAACAATGCCGTAGCAGCTGCCATCATTCGGGCACATCGTAAAGTAGTTATGATCCTTCTTAGGAGCTTCCTTACCGCGCGCCCAAATGCGTACCATAATCGAACGCACGCGCTTATCTTCATCCCAAGGATTCACTCGCCCAACATAATGCCCATTCGGCTTCTTATCCCACCAAACGTTTGGCAAACCGTAACCAGGAGATACAATAATCAGCCTAAGTTTCTTTATTACGGAATTACCTGCAGCATCCCAACCGTGGAATATTAAATCATGCACACCGTGATTTCTATTCTGATCGCCCACTAATACTGTAGGAGAACCCTCATCTTTAGAATTATTGCTGTTAATAACCCATCCAACTTGATCCGTCGGACTATCAGATTCACCATTTTTATGAATGAACTGATCGTAGCTTATAGTAGTAAAATCGCCGCAACCACGATTATCACAATCATTCTTCTTATCACGATTAGTCGTAATCATATCGAAATCATTGCGCACAACGACTTTTTTACCATCAAAGAATCTCTTATTTTTATTGTTAGTAAAGTATTCAGTAGCTTCCTTCGGCTTCACACCAAGCAAAATCCTCTTATCGTCATGACCTTTAACCCAGAACTTAATTTTGCTATTAACAGGAATCTTCAAACCATCAGCTGGAACATCAACAGGATCCCCATTATTCACGCTCACTTTTACATCCAACGTTGGCTTCTCGTAATCAACGTACGGGAATACAACAGGTATAACAGTAGTCGAATTATCCCAGAACGTAATCTTTACGTACTTTACAAACACGTAATTTGGCAAAACTTTAGGATCCTTGCCATCCTGCAACTGAGCACTATACTTGTTTCGCATCCAGTTTCTGTAAATACGCTTGATTTTAGCCAAGACTTTCGTCTGCAATTCTTGCTTTACAGGATCGCCCGGCTTCAACTCCTTACCGTCATCACCAGTCTTAGGAGCGTTACTTACAAACCAAACATTACGCTTAGTAGCATTTTGCGCTTTAGGCCAGCATTCAGGCATGCTGTCTTCACGATCCTCACCCATAGCTGCACGATCGTTGTTTGCAGCGGAAGCATCGTCACTATCTACGGATCTAAATTGAATAGAAGACCTAGACTGACCGGTAATTTTATCCTTGTATTCGTCAAGAATCTTAGAATGGCCGCAAGGATTTACAACGCTGACAATAGGCACTTTAGCAGCAACGCTTAAATCAGCATCCTGAAGAGTATTCGAGCGAGGCTCATCACCCCACTTATCCGTCCACTCAGCTTTATAAACAGCAAGATTCTTAAGAGGAGTATTAGAATCTCCATCCGGATTACTAGTCAAATAGCTCGCATCAAGCGGATAATCGTTTGCCTTTGAACCCTTCTTCTGTTTTATGGAACCATACCTATGCCTTGTACCATACTCATCCTTATTAACAGGCGGGAACAAGTTAGGGTCGAAAGCCATTACCTGCTTATACAAGTCGGAACGTTTACCAACAAAATTCACAAATCCAGCATTATTATCACGATCATCAATAATAAGAGGATTAGGAAGCGGCTGATCGTAAGAATAATACTTAGGAGTCTTGTTATTTTCGTCATATTCCTCAGTTTGCAAAGGCTTAAACACGTCTGCTTGCGTAATAACCCTATACCACAAATCCTGAGTTTCGCTCATATGATACGTTCTATCGTTATATCTAAGCTCAAGCTTATGCCTTCCAGGAGTTGAATCCTTCGTATTATGGTCGTTCATACCAGGATTACGGAACCACTGATTGCCTCTAGCATAGCCGTTATTTGGAGAATAATAATCAGGCAATAAGCGTATATCTTCACTCTCGTTCATAAGACTTGAAGATCCCAAAGGCTGATTTACTATTCCAAGTAACACACTAGAGAATGAAATAAGCCTGTTCCTAAGATAATTACCGCTGTCACTGTTGTACGGTCCCAAACCAGTACCCTTAAGGAAGTGGTATCTAGGAGCCTGAATATCCATAATTCGCGGCGCACCATACCACTGCTGATGCATTACAGTGTACATGTAAAGGTTAGCGTCACGACCAAAATTAGTCATGGAATATTTACTGGCTTTAGTAACACCAAACGGATCAGTAGCACCATAAAAACCTTTGCTCTGTCTCTTACCGTAGTAAGATCCTGCAGCGTAGAAGAATGAAAAGTTTTCACAACCCGTGCCATCGCCCTTGTTAGCAGTGCAATATGCGTCGTTTTTATTCGTAGAAGTTGTAGTAGTGAAGTGAATCTTATACGTATAAGCAATTTCGCCAGGCTTAATATTGTTCACAAAACTAAATACGCGCTGCGTGTCATCTTTTATAGATCTATAAAGATTTTGCACAAGAGCAACATAAGCAGGACTATAACCTCTGCTATAGCTTCCTTCAACTTTAGGAACAACTCTAAGATCGCCTTCATCCAAAGCACCATAGCTACTGGATCTAATGCAGTCCAAACCTGTGCCATCACGGCACCAACCAATAGCTTCAGTACTACCCAAATCCTCAGTTGTTACAGCATCCGGAAGAATCCTAGAATAATTGCCATTCTTACTGTCGTCAGTGCCACGCATCTTATTCCAAGCTGCAACTAAATCGTCTCCAGTATCAAAATCGTTACCGTCAGTTTTAATGCTGCATAAACCGTTAGGATTATCCCAAGAAAATGAGCAAGTTTCGCGAGGAGGATTATTGTTGCCTTGCTTCTTCTTATACAAAGCAGTAGCTTCCCTGCCACTGTAAAGAACACGCTGAATATACTGCCTTCCGCCTTCACTACCCTTGTCTAGGATCTGACCTTTTGGAATCGTAAAGTAATCAAGAGCAGCACCAGCGCCTTGAGTACGGCCGCCAGCGTTAAAAATAACATCCCACACGAAGCCGCCGCCGGAAAGCTTAGGAGTACGCTTTACAAACACGAAATCTGCAGTGTCATCTATAGGCAAGTTAATTCTGTCGACGCCGGAACCCTTATAATTAAAGGCCATGTTGCGTAAACGGCCCATAATAAAAGTGCCCTTAGGGTATGGAGTGAAGTAAGTTGCGCCGTAATGATCCGTGCCGGAAGGATCTTCAGGCACAGGACCGTTCTCGTAGTGGCCGCGAGGTCTCGTTGCTGCACTAGCAAATTGGTCACCCGATTCCAAGTTGTATCCAAGACTATTAACATCCAAATCGTGGCCGTTAGTGGCGCGCAAACCAGCTCCGTCGCCGTCAGTAGTAATACATGCACCTAAAGCGTAATCCTTGTTGCATCCAGGGCGATACACTTCGTAAGATTCACGAGCTGTGTAATTCTTAGCGTCGCGGTTTTGTGCTTGGGCTTGAGCTTCTTTGGCAGCGCGCTCAAGAGGTGACATGTTTTGAGAAGCGTAATTTGAATCTGCGCTTGCAAAGCTTAAATCTTGCGCGAACGGATTGCTTTCGTTTACAAATACTCGATGATTGCCGAAACTCTGTAATGAGGAAAGGTCAGAGGACGCGTATGAAGACGAGGAGAACGATTGATAGGATGCAGAGGCGGTGGAATTAGCGGAATTGGCGGAATTAGAAACCGACTCAGAACCAGAATCAGAATCTGGACTTGCGGAAGTATTTACGGAAGTATTTGCGGAAGGCTTGTTAGCAGCTTTGTTAGAAGCCTCGTTAGCAGTATTAGCGGAAGTCTCAGAAGATGAATTAGCACCATCCGCCGCAACCGCAGTTTCAGCAGTCAAGCAAACAGGCAGCCACATAGCCACAGAAATAGCGCACACCAGCACTGTCTTAAGCGCACTAGGGAAAGCGCTAACGAGCGCACGATACACATGCTGATCCGCGCGCTTAGCCGCACGAACAGCCGCACGAGTTGCGCACTGGGTCAACTGACCTATGCGAACAAGAACGTTTAGCATAATCGTCCAAATACTCTTCATAATTCCACCTGTTTTACATTGTTTTACGCGCTTTACGTAGCCTCTCGGCAACGTAAGTTTGTTTTTAAGTTTTGATATTAAGTTTTGATATTAAGTTTTGTTGTTAAGCTTTAGTTTTTAAGTTTTAGTATTCAGTTTTAGTATTCAGTTTTGTTGCTATACGCAATCGCTTATAAACCGAGAATGTTTATAAGCCAGTCGAACGTCTTTTCGCCGTGACTGCCCCTCTTACGTTTCTTACGCGAGCTAGACTTTTTGACCTTCGGCCTCTTTTTTGGCCGATTCGCAATCGCCCTAGCTTCCTCGCGCGCAAGATTTTCTCTGCGTACAGCGCTAGTTGCAGCGCTAGTTACTGCGCTACTTGCGTTATCTTTCGCGCTATCTTTCGCGCTACTTGCAGCGCTATCCTCTTCCCTATCTTTCGCGCTATCTTCTTCGTCTTCCTTCTTTTTCTTCTTAACCGGCAGACCAGCCCACCAAACGTAGCCGCCCACCACGCACAAGCTACCAAAGCAGCCCAAAACCCACCACGGGAATCGCGGCACATCCGGCTTCTTACCACGAAGCGCCTTATCTGCCGCAGGCGTTGGCACAACTCGCTCACCAGTCACCAAAATGCGCTGCGTGTTAATGCCGAGCGGCGTGCAAGTAATAAGCGTCACCAAATCCTTGCCAGGAACAGCCGCAATCTTCTTCGTCTCGTCCGGGTTCACAACGATTTTGTCAACTACCTTGTAGGTAAGAATCTCGTCAAAAACCTCAATCGTAAAAGTGTCACCCTTCCCGATTTCGTCAAGACGCGTGAACATTTCCGCACTAGCAAGACCGCGGTGACCCGTTATAACCGAGCGCGTGCCCTTGCCGCCAACCGGAAGCGAAGTTCCACGCAAATGACCAAGACCCTTTAGAAGAGTGGCATCTTCCGTACCGTGATAAACCGGCAAATCAAGATCAATCTTCTTAATACGAAGACGAGCCATAAGGCCATCATCGTTAGCCTTTAACTGCTCCCAGTAGTCTTGACTAGCATCCGACGTTTCGCCATGCGAAGTTGGAATATTCGTATTCGCTTCGTAAATAGCGCCCGACGAAAGCTTTTTATTGTACTCGCGAGCGCGCGCCAACTGCTCGTGCGGAGCAGGAACCGCATGCGTAATAAGCTTCGCGTACTCAGCCGCAACCTCCGACATGTGATACTGACTCAGCCACATGGCGGCATGCGGATAAATAAGCGACGCAAACGACGCAAGCAACAGCAAAGCGGGGATTATACAGGACTTAGAGAAGTGCCAGTTTTTTGCGTTGTTGCGCGAGTTTGGGTGGTTTTCTTTTCTCACGATTTTGTTTTCGACATTCTTGAGTTTTGGCTATGAATTTTGACTGGCGTTTGGCTGGCAGGTTTCTGGAGTGGCTGTGTGAGATAGGAATTACTTATCTCGCAGCGCTCCGCTCTTATACCTTATTTGGACTTAGCGGTTGCGTAGTTGAGTTTAGTTTTTTTACTTACTTTTTCTGCAAAAATAGTATTTATCAACAAGATTATTACTATCGTTCCGCTTTTATATTGCTCGACAAGCAATTCCTATCTCCCACTATTAGTAAAACCGCTAGTGTTTTGTTGTGTGGTAGGAGTGCTTGGTGTGGTGTGTGCAGCAGCATAAATGCTAGTGTCCGCTGATCAACAGGAATCAACGTTTGCAGAAGCATTACTGCAAAGCTTCAGGAACAGCGTCTGCAGAGCATTGGTGCAAAGCTTCGGAAACATTTGACGGAGATTTCCGGCGTTTGAGCTCCGACCTGCTTCCGCGCATATTCATCACGGCATAGCCGTTCGGCTGATTTAACATGTGAAGCATGGTGTGCTTTAAATGCCAAATCATGCTTTGACGGAGCTTGAAATCCCATTGATTTCAAGCTCCGTCAAAGCGCGCGAGCATCCCTCATTCAGTGCGAAAACCTCAAATCTCTACCACGCGAATATCCACACAACTGAATAACTGCACAACTAATCCGCTCAAACCGGTTGCATAGCTTGTTTCGAAACCAAACTGCGCAACCGGCAGAGCAAATCAGCTGAACAATCGTTCAAAACACTCAGCCAACGATCGAGTTTTACTCCTGTTCCTGCTCCTTGCGACGCTTCATCACGATGTAGAAGAGCGTGCCAGCGATGCCAACAATGCCGCAAACTGTCAAAATCACCAATCCGCGAGCACCGGTCATAGGCAGCGCGCTGAGGATCTTGTCCAAGCCAGTGGCCTTCTTGTTAGGCACTTCCAACTTGTTACTAGTTGCTGAATCTGTTGCGGAATTAGCTTTCAAAGCCAAGCAGTGAGGAGTGGTATCGAGCAAGTAGCCGGTAGGAGCTTCAGTTTCCACTGCACAGTAAAGCTTGGTAGTTCCCTTTGCTTCTTCGCTCTTCTTGTAAACGAACAAGTCTATAGAATCAGTACCGTGGAGTGTCTTTTCTGTTTGACCTTCAGTTACCTTCTTATCCTTGGTTTCCAATCCATTAGTAACAGCAGAGCTTGTTATTGTTGGAGCATCACCAGTTTGAGGCTTCTCGCCCTTAAAGGTGTAGGTCTTATTATCGTCAGATCCGGAAATGTCTACACTCTTAATGTCAGTAGCTGCGTACGAGCCATTCTTCTTAGTTCCAGTGATTTCGAACACCTTGAACTTTGCACCGTTCAAAGGAAGATGAGTCTTGCCTTGATCCGCTTGCTCAACGAACTTGTTAACAGTGAGAGTGCCGAAGTAAGCGGTATCTTGAGGATTGTGATCGTCACCGCATGGAGGCGTCGTATCGCCAGGTTTACATGGGTTCTCAGTGTCGTCACCGCTGCCGGTCTTGTTGTCGTCAACGAATGTGTTAGCTACGTTAGCAAAATCTTGAACCGTAGTGTCTTTCTTGAACTTTGTAACAAGCTCAACAATAAGCGTTGCGGTTTTATTTGTTTCCTTCTTAACTGCGTTGTAAGCAGCAAGAGCCTTTGCCAGACCGGTATCTTCACCGTCACCACTCGTCAAAGTGAACTTAACTACATCAGTTTTAGTCGTTGAATCAACCGTGTAATACTTGGTGTCACCATTAAGTTCTACATCTTGACTGTCAGCAACCTTCTTACCATCTTCACCAAGCGTCACAATCGTTGCGCTCTTGATTTTTTCGTAAACTAAGCCCTTTGTAAGCTTATCCACAAAGCCAATCTTCTCATACTTTTTTCCATCCTTTGGAGCGGAAATAGGCACGGAAATCTTCCACGTAATGGTAGTGTGGCCATTAGCGTCTCCTGGAACAAAATCTTTACGATTCAGCTCCTCAACTTCCTTCTTTGGACGGTTCTTACTCACGTCATTCTTTGGATACACATTTACGTTGTAAATCCAAGACTTTGTAACGTCCGTGGCCTTCGGGTTTGGAAGTGGGGTTGTTACGAAGAATGGAGCTACCGGATTCTTAACGGACACTGCGGTGCAGGTTGGAGTGTTCTCACCTTGCTTAGTTTCGCACGTCTTAGCGTTGGAAATATCCGTTTCTTCAACGTAGTACAAGCCCATTGGAAGTGTGGGAAGTGTGCAAGAACCTGTTGCATCGGTTTTGCATGTAGCTCCACCCTTCTTATCAACGCCAGTACCATCATCGGTATACTTCACAAACTCTGGATTGTTACCATTCACAAAATCGGAAGCAACTTTCTTGCCAGATTCTGCGGTTTCAACCAACTTGTCGAGGTCTTTAATCTTCGTCCAGCCAGCAGCCGTAGAAAGATCAATTTCTTCTGCAGGATTACCAGCCTTCTTCAATCGCCAAATAGTAAACACAACATCCTTAACTGGCAATTTGCCACTAATAGTCTGCTCAGTACCGTCGGAGCGAGTGCTTGTTGCTGGTCCTTCGTACTTATGAAGGGTTATAGAAGTTTTATTATTTTGCTTAGTGTCAATGTTAGCGGTGTTGACCTTATTTGAATCTTCACCACCAGCAGCCCAGGCAATGGAGCCTGCAACGCAGCACGTTCCGAGTGTGCAGGTCGCGGCTAATACGGCAACAGCGCGTTTTAACTTTAAAGTCTTTAGACGCATATTCCCTCTCTTCAATAAATCAATTAATCGTCTTATTCTCTTTATTTAGACTCAAAAAGGCCGATCGTAGACCAAACAAAAAAGATTATAATGTTGTAACAACTGCATCAACGCAGACGCACGACTGTAAACACACGATGCGAATGCAGAATACAACTTCAACCTTCATCATTCAGCTATTTTTCGCAATTGTGCGATAACGCTCAACCATGAGTAAATACAATAATAGCTGATAATTAGACGAAAAATAACGTGAAGTATAACATAGTCAAATGTTTATATTTCTGAGCATCTACCCCCCCCCCCGGTACAAAAATCGTTAAAAATCAATGGGTTTGGGGGTGACAAATTACTAGCTCAGTCGCTTTTTGCGCGTTTTTATTTTTTTCTCAAAACCAAATAACGGCGTGTCGCATTAGAGTATCGAGAAGCAGCACAGTGCGCTTCTCGATACACTAATGCGGTAGCGACGACTCAATGCTGAAAGCACGGTGTGCTTTCAACGCAAGCGAGGTCTGCCTTCGTCAATAAAGACGAAGGCAGGGCAGGTTAGTATGGCTGTGCTTTAGAAACTAGGTTGTGCTTTACGCTCAAGCGCGCACACGATTGTGCTTTCTTTATATTCATAACAAAAATTCAACCTGTCGGAATTTCCGACAGGTTCGTTTGGAAGGCACAAGGAAAGTTGATCGCTAAATCACAGTGCTAAAACACGTCAACGCGCATTCGGCACAAACTCAATCCTGCAAGTCGCATTCAAAGCATTTGCAATACGATTCAAAAGAGCAATAGTCGGATTCCTCGAACCATTTTCCAACCTGCTAATATCCGACTGACTTATACCAGTCTTCTCCGACAGCTCAGCCTGAGTCAAACCAGCCTTTTTCCTAGCCATCACAAGCGACATAGTCAAATCTCTTTCCGGCTGAAGAGCATCATACTCTTTCTTGAATTCAGGATCCTTAATAAGCTCGTCCGTAAGTTCATGTAAATCATTCATTCGCATTCCCTGCCCTACTTGCGTTCCCTGCAACTCTTGCTTTTTCATCACAAGCCTATCTTTCTATTAAAATATTCAGCCCTTCTCTGCATAGCTACCAATATCTCACTACGCGGAGTTTTCTGCTGCTTTTTAACAAATCCGTTGGTGGCAACAATAATTTTATTAGCATCAAAAAAGTATAAAATACGCACTATGTTGCTACCTAAAATAGTGCGAAGTTCAAAAATATGGTTGCCAACATGCTTACTAAGCGGCTCCCTCGCATCGTTTCCCAACATCTCCAAACGATGCAAATCCGAAACCACCTTCGCACGCAACTTAACATCCAAACTTTTAATAAACTCACGTACTGGCTTATCACCATCCTTATCACTGTAAAAAATCACATCAAACAATTCCCCAACCCCCTGTTTATGTTATATATAGCATAATCGCTTGTATACATCTTGTCAAAACAAGCAACCATACGTTACTAACGCAGTCGCCAATCTGCACGCATGTCCCAAAACAACCAAAATCAGCCACTAACGCAGAACACACGCGTTCTCTAATTTGCAGTAATTAAAAAGACGATAGATTTTTATTTCTACCGTCTTGCTTAAAGCTCATACAACTATCTACTTTGTTCTCTGTGTATTAAATTTTCAAATTCTTATTGTTTAACATTCCAGCAAACATTGTATGATACATATCCTTCGACGATTCTTCTATCCTGGTAATACTTGATATTTTATTTCCTGCATCCTTTGATGATGCTCCACAAAGATAAAAGGCCTCATTTTCTGCCCCAAAGTCTATTGCAATATATCTATCATGGTATTTTTTATCAGCTATCTTCAAATTCAAATCTATATTAGGATAGTCTTTTCTAAAATCATCTAAAATATTTTTCGTAAGCATATCTTTATTTCTTACATTATCGCTAAAAACTATGATTTGCATGTTATCTCTTGCAGCCCTTAAGAGTTCCAATGTTTTAAGCCCTATATAATTATCTATAACATAGATGCTTTTCTTTGCTGACTTATATATTTTTGTATAGGCAACATCTGCTTCTATCTTATCTCCATTCAGCAAAAGAAAATGCTTGTAGGTGTTACTATCTATAAAATTATCCATTACCTTTTTCAGATCTTCTTTTGTTGCAAAGGTGCTAATTTTATCATTTATATTTGCTATTTCTTTTGAATGCTGCATTATGTAATTTGTATTTTGACTTGTTTGCAATAACAGTTGCGCCATTTCTTTTGAGCTAAGAAAGTCTCTATTTTCAATAATGAAATCTTTCATCTGCTTAAACATTCGTATTAAAGCCTTACTTTGCTTAACTGCCAGCTCTCCCCTTAATACAGTCATAAGCATATAGATACCCTGTTCTGTAAAGGCGTAGGGCTTGTATTTAATATTACTGCCTCTACCTTGCGCTTTGTTTAAGGTCGCAAAATGCGACCTTGAAAGTTCAGATACTTGCCCATCGTTCAAGGTGCCAAAATGGTACCTTGAAAGTTCAGATACTTCCTCATCGGTTAATTGGAACATAAAATCGTCATCAAATTTTTCAATATTCCTTTTGACCTGTCTATTAAACATTTTTGTCTCATAACCATAAATTTCAGCTAAATCCGAATCAAGCATAACTTTTTGATTTCTTATATAGTAGATCTTACTTTTAATCGTAGTTTCATCTATTATCACAATCTCTTTATTCTCTTCTGCCATAATGCCCCCAACATTATCTAAATATCTTTTCCAATCCGCCACGCACTGCGTAACTTTTACTGCGTAACTTTTTTAAATCAACTGCGCCAGTAACAAATAAACAACATCGTGCGTAGATTTATTAGTCTTTGAGCTGAATTAATAGGTATGATGCATCGATGCTCTTGTTCAGCGCTTGAAACCATGCTGATAGTACTAGTATTTGCTGCAATCATACGACTGAGGTTATTCGACTTGACAATAATTTCGCAATCAGATTAACGCATTGTGGATAAAAGGTATTGAGCGCACGAAAAAGGTATTGAACGCACGAAAATAAGTAGTTACGTAAGATTACGCAAGAGACACGCGCGCAGAACACCAACTGCGCCAGTAACAAAAAGGAGCTTCAAGCCCGAAAGCTTGAAGCCCCAATTTATATCAGATTATCGCAATCACTCAGCTTCGTCGCCATAATCGCCCTGACCGCCTTGATCATCAAGGAAGTCATCTGGATTAAAGTCGTCACCGAGCTTCATGTCGCCAAAATCAATGTTGGAGAAGTCAACATCGCCCATATCGCTCTCACCGAAGTTCGAAGGCGTGCTATCCGCACCACCCAAACCGAAGTTAGGGTAAATGGAGTCGCGCACCTGAGGATCCGGCTCAACGTTAGCGTTGCGATAACGCGCCAAACCGGTACCAGCTGGGATGAGCTTACCGATAATAACGTTCTCCTTCAAGCCCTTAAGGTCATCTTCCTTCTGGCTCAAGGCGGCCTCAGTAAGCACGCGCGTAGTCTCCTGGAAGGATGCGGCAGAAAGCCAAGAATCCGTAGCCAAAGAAGCCTTGGTAATACCCATAAGCTCTGGTCGACCAGCAGCAGGCTTGCCACCGTTCTTAACAGCAGCCAAGTTTGCCTCGCGGAACTTTGCCTGATCCACAAGCTCACCAGGAAGAAGCTCAGTGTCACCAGAATCAATCACCGTAATACGGCGAAGCATCTGGTGCACAATAACTTCAATGTGCTTGTCGTGAATATCAACGCCCTGAGAACGGTAAACGTTGTGAACTTCTTCCACAATATTCACCTGAGCCGCACGAGGACCAAGGATTCGAAGAATCTTCTTAGGATCCACAGAGCCTTCAATCAGCTGCGTACCAACGTCAACATGCTCGCCATCCTTTACAAGCATTGGCGCACGACGCGTCACAGGGTAAACGATTGGCTCAACAGTAGTGTCGTCTGGAGTCAAAGTCACCTGACGGCCGTGGTCGGTATCCTCAACCTTCACAACGCCTGGGAACTCAGCGATTGGAGCCTCACCCTTAGGAGTACGAGCCTCGAAAAGCTCCGTAACACGAGGAAGACCCTGCGTAATATCGGAAGCCGAAGCAACACCACCAGAGTGGAAGGAACGAAGCGTAAGCTGCGTACCAGGCTCACCAATGGACTGTGCTGCCACAATACCAACAGCCTCGCCAACATCCACGAGTCGGCTCGTAGCCAAGGACCAGCCGTAGCACTTTGCGCAAACGCCGCGCTTAGATTCGCAAGTAAGCACAGAACGCGCCTTAACTTCCTCAACGCCATGCGCAACCAAATCACGCAAAACGTCCATAGAAAGCGCATCTCCACACTTTGCCAAAACTGTTGTGCCGTCGGCAGGATCGAGAACATCTGCAGCAAGCAAGCGCGAGTATGGACCACCGTCAGCAGCCTTAACAAGCGTCAAATTGCCGTTTTCGTCGCGATCAGCAATCTTCATCATAAGACCGCGCTTAGTGCCGCAATCTTCTTCACGCACGATTACTTCCTGCGAAACGTCCACAAGACGACGAGTCAAGTAGCCAGATTCTGCCGTACGAAGTGCGGTATCTGCCAGACCCTTACGAGCGCCGTGCTGGGAGATGAAGTACTCCAACACGGACAGACCATCGCGGTAGTTTGACTTAACAGGTCGAGGAATAATCTCACCCTTAGGATTTGCCACGAGGCCTCGCATACCAGCAATCTGGCGAATCTGCATCCAGTTACCACGTGCGCCAGACTGAACCATGATGTTCACGTTGTTGTCGTCGTGGAAGTTTTCGCGCATTGCGTCTGCAACCTTATCGGTGCATTCAGTCCACAAGTTGATCAACTCTTGACGACGCTCTTCATCGGTAAGAAGACCCATGTCGTACTGGGAGTTGATTTTTGCAGCCTGATCCTCGTAATCTTGCGCGATTTGCTCGCGGTTTGGAGGAAGCACAATGTCGGAGAATGCCATTGTTACGCCAGACCATGGAGCGCGAGTAAAGCCGAGATCCTTCAAAGCGTCGAGTGTTGCAGCAACTTGAGCTGTAGAATAGCGGGTTGCGATTTCGTCGACGATCTTAGAAAGCACGCCCTTCGGCACCTGCTCGTTTACGAACGGATAGTCGACTGGCAAAGTTCCGTTGAACAAAATGCGTCCGCAAGAAGTTGCAAACAGTACAGTTCCGTCCTTAAAACGCTCTTCGCGCACAACGTCTGGGCTGCCTGGCTCAGGATCAACAACCTTAAGCTCGGAAGGCTCCCAATTCTTTGGCAATACGAAGTCTGAAGGAACGCGAATCAGCACCTTAGCTTGCATGTCAATCTCATGCTTGTCGAGAGCCATTTCAGCTTCAGCAAGCGAGGAGAAGACTCGGCCTTGACCCTTGGCTCCCTCAATTACGGTAGACAAGTAGTAAAGACCCAAAATCATATCCTGAGAAGGCATTGTAACGGTGTGACCGTCTGCTGGCTTCAAGATATTGTCGGAAGCCATCATCAAAGTGCGCGCTTCAGCCTGAGCTTCTGCAGAAAGCGGAAGATGCACTGCCATCTGGTCACCATCGAAGTCTGCGTTGAATGCTGCGCAGGCAAGTGGTGGCAGGTGGATTGCTTTACCTTCAACCAAAATTGGCTCGAATGCCTGAATACCCAAGCGGTGAAGTGTAGGTGCGCGGTTAAGAAGCACAGGATGCTCGGAAATAACTTCCTCGAGCACGCCCCAAACTTCGGAGTCGCCGCGGTCAACCAAACGCTTTGCGCTCTTCATATTCTGAGCGAAGCCCTGATCTACCAAACGCTTAATAACGAACGGCTTGAAAAGCTCCAATGCCATTGGCTTTGGCAAACCGCACTGATGCATGCGAAGGCTTGGACCAACGACGATTACGGAACGGCCGGAATAATCAACACGCTTACCGAGCAAGTTCTGGCGGAATCGGCCTTGCTTACCCTTAAGCATGTCGGAAAGCGACTTTAATGGTCGGTTGGATGCGCCAGTTACTGGGCGGCCGCGGCGACCGTTGTCGAAGAGCGAGTCGACTGCTTCCTGAAGCATGCGCTTTTCGTTATTAAGCATGATTTCAGGAGCGCCGAGCTCAATAAGTCGCTTCAAACGGTTGTTACGGTTGATTACGCGACGGTACAAATCGTTCAAATCGGAAGTTGCGAAACGACCACCATCAAGCTGAACCATTGGTCGCAAATCTGGTGGGATTACTGGAATTACGTCCAAAACCATAGCTTCTGGCTTGTTTCCAGTAGTCAAGAATGCGTTTACAACCTTCAGTCGCTTCAAAGCGCGAGCCTTGCGCTGACCGGTTCCATTGTCGATTTCTGCGCGAAGCTCTTCTGCGGCAGACTTCAAATCGAAGTCCTGCAAACGCTTCTTAATAGCTTCAGCACCCATGCAGCCTTCGAAGTAGTCGCCGTAGCGATCTTCCATCTCGCGCCACAAGTCAACGTCGCCTTCCATGTCTCCTGCACGCAAGCCCTTGAAGCGGTCAAACACGGCGTTCAAACGTTGAATCTGCTCATCGTAGCGAGTGCGAATAGCAGACATTTCGCGTTCTGCACTAGCGCGCAACTTAGATTTTGCAGCACCCTTACCGTCGCCAGATTCTTCCAGCTCGTGCAAGTCTTCTTCAACTTTCTTTGCGCGCGCTTCGATTTCGTTATCGCGACGCTTGCGAAGATTGCCGATTTCAGTATCGAATTCGTCTTGCAAATCTGGAAGATCTTGATGACGCTGCTCTTCGTCGACTTTCGTAACCATGTAGGCTGCGAAGTAGATTACTTTTTCAAGATCCTTAGGTGCAATGTCGAGCAAGTAGCCCAAACGGCTTGGCACACCTTTGAAGAACCAAATGTGTGTTACCGGAGCTGCAAGCTCAATATGACCCATGCGTTCGCGGCGAACGCGGCTGCGGGTAACTTCTACACCGCATCGCTCGCACACGATTCCCTTAAAGCGCACGCGCTTATACTTGCCGCACGCGCACTCCCAGTCGCGAGTTGGACCGAAGATCTGCTCACCGAACAGACCGTCCTTCTCTGGCTTTAGGGTACGGTAATTAATGGTTTCTGGCTTCTTTACTTCGCCGTGGCTCCAGCTACGGATATCTTCGGCGGTGGCCAGTCCAATCCTCAGTTTGTCAAATGCGTTGACGTCCAGCACTCTTATCGTCCTGTCTCATGAAATTGTTTTCTAATGTTTCTTAATTTCTTAAAGTGTGTTCGTTACCGAATCGGTTACCGAATCACTGGTATTCAGGTTCAACAGCAATCTGGTCTTCCTTGGCGGACGAATCTGGTCGAGCGCCAATATTGAAGCCAAGATCGTCGGAAGATGAAACTGGGTCGTCCTCTTCATCCTTCATGTCGATTGCAACGCCTTCAGCGTTCAACACTTCAACATTAAGGGAAAGCGACTGCATTTCCTTAAGCAACACCTTGAAGGATTCAGGAATGCCTGCTGGTGGGAGGTTATCGCCCTTAACAATAGCGCCATACACTCGCACGCGACCGTCGACGTCATCAGACTTCGTGGTCATCATTTCGTGCAATGTGTAAGCAGCACCGTAAGCCTCGAGCGCCCACACTTCCATTTCGCCGAAGCGCTGGCCGCCGAACTGAGCCTTACCACCCAACGGCTGCTGGGTAATCATGGAGTAAGGACCAGTGGAACGAGCGTGAATCTTATCATCAACCAAGTGATGCAGCTTCAAAATGTACATGTAGCCCACAGAAATCGGCTTCGGGAATGGCTCGCCAGTGCGACCGTCGAACAAAGTTGCTTTGCCGTCTGAGCCAACAAGCTTTTCACCATCGCGATTTGCGAGCGTTGTAGAAAGCAAGCCCTTCAAAGTTTCTGGGCGAACGCCGTCGAATACTGGGGTTGCAACTGGAGTGCATGGATCGCCATGCTCAGCGCCCTGCGGCACGTACTTCTTCCAAGCAGCCTCAAGATCTGGATCCAAGTTAATATCCCAGCCAGCGTGAGCAATCCAACCCAAGTGAAGCTCGAGCACCTGGCCCAAGTTCATTCGAGAAGGCACGCCCAACGGGTTAAGCATGATGTCAACTGGAGTACCATCAGCCAAGAATGGCATATCTTCTTCTGGCAAAATGCGGGAAATAACACCCTTGTTGCCGTGGCGGCCGGAAAGCTTATCGCCTTGCGTAATCTTACGATGCTGAGCGATGTAGACGCGAATCATTTGGTTCACGCCGTTTGGAAGCTCGTCACCGTCGTCTTCAGCGTCTTCGCGAGTGATTTCCTTAACTGCAATCACAGTACCGGTTTCGCCGTGTGGCACGCGCAAAGAAGTATCGCGCACTTCGCGGCTCTTTTCGCCGAAGATTGCACGAAGCAAACGCTCTTCTGGAGTAAGCTCGGTTTCGCCCTTAGGAGTTACCTTACCAACCAAAATGTCGCCGGCTTCAACCTCTGCACCGATGCGAATAATGCCGCGCTCGTCGAGATTTGCAATCGCATCTTCGCCAACGTTTGGAAGATCGCGAGTAATCTCTTCGGAACCAAGCTTGGTTTCGCGAGCATCGATTTCGTATTCTTCAATATGAATGGAAGAAAGCGTATCGTCTTGCACAAGACGCTGGGAAATAATCACAGCATCCTCGTAGTTGTAACCATTCCAAGGCATGAATGCAACGAGCAAGTTCTTACCCAATGCAAGTTCACCCTTTTCGGTTGCAGGACCATCTGCCAAAACAGTACCAGCTTCAACGCGTTCGCCATCTTTAATAAGTGGCACCTGGTTGTAGCAAGTAGTTTGGTTAGAACGCTGGAACTTAGAAAGCTTGTAGCTGGACTGAGTTCCATCGTCGTTCATAACGCGAATAATATCTGCAGAAACGTAGGTTACAACACCTGGCTTTTCTGCCAAAATTACGTCGCCAGAATCAACTGCTGCACGCCATTCAGAGCCGGTACCAACAAGTGGTCGCTCGGACTTAATAAGCGGCACAGCCTGACGCTGCATGTTCGTACCCATCAAAGCACGGTGGCCTTCGTCGTGCTCCAAGAATGGAATCAAGGAAGCGCCGAGGGAAACCATCTGGCGTGGGGAAACGTCCATGTAATCTACAGTGCTTACAGGCACATCGACTGCTTCTTCTTCGTCCACGCGGGCAAGTGCCTGAGTGCCAACGAAGTTGCCGTTTTCGTCGAGTTCCTGGTTTGCCTGAGCAATAACGTGCTCAGCTTCGCGGTCTGCAGTCATGTATTCGACTTCGTTAGTTACGTGACCGTTAACAACCTTGCGGTATGGGGTTTCGATGAAGCCGAATGGGTTGATGCGTCCGAAGGTTGCCAAAGAACCGATAAGACCGATGTTTGGACCTTCTGGGGATTCGATTGGGCACATACGTCCGAAGTGGGATGGGTGCACGTCTCGAACTTCCATGGAAGCGCGATCGCGAGAAAGACCACCAGGGCCGAGTGCGGAAAGACGACGCTTGTTCGTAACGCCTGCCAATGGATTGTTTTGATCCATAAACTGGCTGAGCTGGGAAGTTCCGAAGAATTCCTTAATAGTTGCGTTTACTGGACGAATGTTAATCAAGGACTGTGGAGTAATTGCTTCCGCATCCTGAGTTGTCATACGTTCGCGCACAACGCGCTCCATGCGGCTTAAGCCGGTACGAAGCTGATTCTGCACAAGCTCGCCAACCTGACGAATACGACGGTTGCCGAAATGATCAATATCGTCAACGTCAACACGCAACTGCACGTCTTGACCATCGCGCTTACCTGGGAAGGTTTTTTCGCCTGCGTGTAAGGTTACCAAATACTTGATAGTGGCGATAATATCTTCGCGGTTCAAGCTGCGATCACTGTAGTCTGCTTCGAGACCAAGCTTGCGGTTGATCTTATAGCGACCAACGCGAGCCAAATCGTAACGCTTTGTGTTGAAGTAGAAGGAATCGAGAAGATTGCGGCCAGCTTCTGGAGTTGCAGTGTCAGCCGGGCGAATCTTACGATACAAGTCGGTAAGTGCATCGTCTTGAGTATCGATAGGCTCTTTTGCGAGCGCATCCAAAACAAGAGGATATCCTTGGAAAGCTTCGGCAATTTCGTCTTTCGTCATGCCGATTGCCATAAGGAATACGATTGCGGACTGCTTGCGCTTGCGGTCTACGCGAACGCCTAAAACGTCGCGCTTGTCGATCTCAAATTCCAACCATGCACCGCGGCTTGGGATAATTTTCGCACCGAAAACATCCTTGTCGGAAGTGCGATCTTGCGCACGGTCGAAGTACACGCCTGGGGAGCGCACAAGCTGAGAAACGATTACTCGCTCGGTTCCGCCAATAATGAAGGTGCCGTGAGGAGTTTGAAGTGGGAAATCACCCATGAAAACAGTCTGGCTCTTAATTTCGCCAGTTTCGCCGTTTTCAAACTCAGCGTTCACATAAAGTGGTGCGGAATAGGTGTAATCCTTTTCCTTGCACTCAAGCACAGTGTGGCGTGGTTCTTCAAAGTATGGGTCGGAGAATGTGAGGCTCATTGTCTCAGCAAAGTTCTCGATTGGGGAAATCTCCTGGAAGACTTCGTCAAGACCGGAAACATGAGGCACGGTGTGAGTTCCGTTTGCCTCGTCTTCAGCGACGCGCTTCTTCCAGCGCTCAGAGCCGATCAACCAATCAAAGCTGTCGGTTTGCACGCCGAGGAGGTATGGCACATCAATAGGCTCACAAATGGAGCCAAAATTCACACGATCTGACGCTTTGTGCAGTTTAATATCATGCTCGTCAGCACGTGCGATGACTTTCGTGGTGCTCGTCATAGCTTGTTCAGCAGCCAATGGACGTTCCTTTATCACTCGCTAGTTAATATCAATATTTGAAAACTGAAGAAAATCGCGGCAAATTTGGTGCTTATTTAAGCATATTTTGATTCGCGGGCGCCTTCTTCGGTTCCATGAGCATGCCCGCTATATGACACACCTTACACAGACTGTCTATTCTAGCGAAAGCTCCGGACTTTTCGCAGCTATCACCACGCCAATAAAAAACCGACAACAAACGCCGGAAAAATTGCGCGCGTTTGGAGCGATACGCAACCCCAAACCCTCCAAACGCGAGAAAACCACCCCACATTTGGAGCGATACGCAACCCCAAACCCTCCAAACGCGAGAAAACCACACGACAAATGTTTCCCAAAACAATGAAACATAATGTGCAAGTTGCGAGTAAACTAAATACGTTACGATTACGAAGTTACGTAAGGAATACTTAAAAGCTAAGGAATAGAATGGATAACAGCGAGAATACGCAAGAAGCAGCGGCAAAAACCGAAGAGCAAACCGACGCGCACAAAGCCGCCGCAAGCCGCGTAGAGCAAATGTACGAGTACGGATACCGCAAGTCAAACTACGGTCCGGACGAGCTTGTAACCGACGCTCATGGAAATCCAATTAGCGTTATGGACGCCATGCTCAGCGCCGACGATGCCGCACGAGCAGAAACGCACACTCCTCATCTTTGCTTCTACTCCCCTCGTATTCCAGGAAATACCGGTTCTGCAATTCGTCTTTGCGCTGTAACTGGCACTATATTGCACTTGGTTGAACCGCTTGGTTTTAATTTGCACGATACTAAACTGCGTCGCGCAGGCTTGGATTATCACGATATGGCTCACGTTGTTTTGCATCCTAATTTTGAGAATTTAGTTGAGTCGATGCCTAATTCGCGAATTATTGCTTTTACAGCAAATGCTACGAAACTTTACACTGATATTGAGTACAAGCCGAACGATATTCTGCTTTTTGGACCAGAGCCAGGAGATATTCCGGATCCGATGGATGTTATGGCAGGCCCGCATGTGGCAGAGCAGGTTCGTCTTCCAATGCGACCTTCGCTTCGTAGCTTAAATCTTACGAATTGCGCTTCTATTGCAGTGTATGAAGCGTGGAGACAGCTCGGTTTCGCCGGCGGCAAGTAAGCACATCAAACTATGCATTACAATGGATAATATGTTCACACCATCCGGAATACAGCGCAAAATAAAGCGACAGGTGCAGCGCAAAGCGAGCGCCATATTTAATCGCAGTAAATTGCGTAAATCCGGCAAAAAAATGAGCACGTCGCAGCAAAAAATGTATTTTCGCAGACGCGTTTTTGTGTGTGTAGTGCTTTTTTTGATTGTGTCGCTGGCAATATTTTGCGTTATTAGCTTAGGTAAGGGACTTGCTGCAGTTGGCGGAGCGATTACAGGACATGAGGTTAATGTTTCTAGAAAGTCCGTGCCGGATCCGCGCCCGGTTGGCCTTACTCCACGATGCACTGCGCGCGATATTAATATTGAACTTTCTGTGAAATCTCAAAACGTTCCTATGGGCGGAAGCGTTGAGCTTACTGAGCGTTTTGTTTATGAGGGGAATACTTCGTGTCTTATTGATGCTTCAGATATGAATTCTGTGCTGTCTGTAAACAGTAGCGATGCTGTTAGTAAGGCGAATGATGACGCAAAAGATAGTAAAGATGTCAAAGATAACAAAGAAGTAAAAAGCGGCAAAAATACTAAAGATTCAAAAGACACGAAAGACGCAAATAGCAGCAACTACTTATCTAACGCAGTGTGGCGTTCAGATACTTGCGATACTGCTTTGAAACCTCTTCTTATGGCTAAGGGCGATCATTTTGAAAAGAAGATTACCTGGAATACCAATACGAATGCAGGAAAAGGCTGCACTGCAGACGAGGATTTGCCGAAGGTAAATCGCGGAACTTATGTTCTTAGAGTTGAGCATAAGCGCGTTGCGGGATTGCATAGCGAGCCGCTTTTTGTAAACGTGCGCTAAGCGTGAGTTAAGCAAAAACGTATTCCAGCTTCGCGCAATACTTCGCGCAAACCTATCGCAACTTCGCGCAAAACTTCGCGTCAGTTTTCGTCTGCAGAATTATGTGCTAAATCAAAATCCGCAGAATCTGTAGCAGAATTAAGAATCTCGCGATCGTCACCAACAGGCGCCAAAACCAAATCCTTAACAAGCTCGCGCGTACGAAGCTGAGAATCAGCGTCCAAACCATCGTCGGTAATAACAGTATCAACCTGATCAAAACGCGCAAATAGCGAAAGCGACGTGCAGCTCCACTTAGTGTGATCCGTCAAAATAATAGTGCGGTCAGCAATATCCATTAAAGCCATATCTGTAGCCGCTTCCAAAGAGTTCGGCATAAGGAATCCGCGAGGAAGAGACACCGAGTGCGTGCCAAGAAACACGGTATTCACGCGAAGAGAAGCCACAACTTTGTCTGCAATTGGGCCTACCAGAGAGTTGGAGCGCGTAATCACGCCGCCGGTTACAATAACCTCAACATCCTTGGATTCCAAAGCCTGCACAAGCTCGGCAACAGGAATCGAATTAGTCAAAATCGTAATTCCGGAAGCCCTGCGAGACTCCAGCAAATGCTGCGCAAACACGTAAGCTGTTGTGCCGCCGCCAATAGCAATAACATCTCCCGGAGAAACGTAGTCCACAGCCAAACGCGCAATAGCATCCTTCAAACCAATGTCCATTTGCGACTTTACAGAAAACAGCGGCTCGGAAAGCAAAGTGTTGGTTGTTACAGCGCCGCCGTGAACTCGCTTTAAAAGACCGCGATCGGAAAGCTCTGCAATATCTCTGCGAACTGTCATTGCAGAAACGTTCAGCTCTTTAGACAGCGCGGTAATGCGAACTGCACCGCGAGTACGAAGACGGCTTAAAATCAAATGTTGACGCTGCGAAGAAATCATACGAACATTATCGCACAAGTATACGCAAAAAACAAACGCGATTGAGCGTTTTGGGGTGTAAAAACGAAAAGAACGCACATTTACCCGCGTACAAATCTTATTTTTGTAATAAATCGCACAAAAACGAACGCGCATTCGGGTGGCAAACGCACAAATAATGCACTAGTATATAGATATGCATTACGTTTCTGAAAATTCATTGCACAATGTCGTCAATAAAGCCACGACTAATCTTTTCACTTTCTCCTACAAGCATGTAATAAAGCCTCATTTTGTGTTCAACATTCCTCCTGACGAAGCTCACGAACGCATGATTGACTTCTGCAAATTCAGCGAAAATACGCCGGGACTTATGTGGCTTCTTCGCACAATGCTTAACTACACGGATCCGGTTCTTGAAACGAATGTTATGGGATTGGATTTTGCGAACCCGTTCGGCTTAAGCGCCGGCTTAGATAAAAACTGCCAAATGGCAACAGTGCTAGACAATGCCGGCTTTGGTTTTGAAACAGTTGGCTCAACTACAAGCCGTCCTTGCGAAGGAAACCAGAAGCCTTGGTATCATCGTCTTCCGCAATACGACTCTATTTTGGTACACGCAGGCTTAGCAAACGACGGCAGCGAAGCGGTTGTTGCGCGCGCAGAAAAAGCGTGGACTAAAGCTAAGTCAATGAATATGTCTATTTCGATTGCTCGCACTAACGACGATTTAGTTGGCGATTTAAACGAAGGCATTGAAGATTATCACATTTCTATGGAACGCGCTGCTGGACGCAGCTCGATTATTGAGGTGAATATTTCCTGCCCGAATACTCGCGTAGGTGAGCCTTTTAGAGAGCCGGAAGCGCTGGATAAGCTTTTTAGCGATCTTGATACTATTAAGCGACCGCAGCCAAC
This sequence comes from Gardnerella sp. Marseille-Q9691, assembly GCF_046507715.1. Lineage (NCBI taxonomy): Bacteria > Bacillati > Actinomycetota > Actinomycetes > Bifidobacteriales > Bifidobacteriaceae > Gardnerella > Gardnerella sp. Marseille-Q9691. Next base: position 202,350 of record NZ_JBKFXI010000002.1, read on the forward strand.
TCTTGTTAAGATGCCGCTTAATTTGCCGGGAGGATGGGAGCAGTTTAAGTCACTTCTAGACGTTCTTGCCGAGCATAAGGTTGATGGCGTAAGTATTGCAAACTTGCAGAAGAACCGCTCCGGACTTGACGTTCCAGCAGATTGGCAAGGCGCACTTTCTGGAGGCCCTACCTACAGAGCAAGTAACGAACTTATTAGTCGCACGCGTAAGGCTTTTGGCGATCGTTTTGCTATTGCTGGAATCGGCGGCGTATTTACACCAAAGCAAGCATACGAGAAGATTCGCGCTGGTGCGGATTTGGTTATGTTTATTACGTCGCTTATGTACAGAGGACCGCAGCAGATTACGACGCTAAAGCGCGGACTTGCGGATCTTTTGAAGCGAGACGGATTCGAGCATGTTTCCGACGCTGTTGGAGCAGATTTAGACTAAATTAGACTAAAAGTGACGGCATAAACTACTCAGTTGCGTGTAGTTTATGCCGTTTTTTTTGCGCATTTTTGGCCAAAACAGCGCACGTGCAAGTAGTTTATGCCGCCTGCGCTGTTTAATCATCTAAAACTTAATACCCATCTCCTGTGGAGGTGCTGTAGTCATCTCGACGAGCAGTTCCATACTGATCCTGAGTCTGCTGCTGCCTATTAGCCTCTTCCTGCTGTTCGCTAGCGGCCTGACGACGAGCGTCTTCATCTCGCTTCTCCTGCTCAGTTTGTGCAGGCTTCTTATAAAGCGAGTCGTGCGTTGGGGAAGCTCCGGCAGTGTACTTTGGATCCGGCTTTCCGTAATCGTTATCAACAGGAATATTAGCAGCCTTCAAATAGTCGTTCATAAACTGCTTCCAGGCAGGCGTTGCAATATACATACCATACCAAGCTGCCATTGTGCGACCGTTAATAGTCATGCCGTTGAAGCTCTTTTGTGATTCGGCATTGCCGACAGCCACAAACGAAGCCACCTGATACGGCACAAATCCTGCTGTGGTCATGTAGTACTGTTCGTTAGTACCAGTTTTTGCGAAGGTTTTACGTCCGCCGTCAAGCTGAGTTGTTGAAGCCTCACCACCAGGTTGAACAACACCCTGATTAAGTGCGTATGCGGCAGTTTGTGCAATACCCTTTGGAATAGCCTGATGGCAATGCGCACTAGGAACTCTTAAACGCTTGCCGTTCTTATCAATAACTCGCTTAATGGCAATCGGGTCGCAAGCAACACCATCCGCACCCAAAGTTGCATACACATTCGCAACAGTTAAAGGCGAAGCCTGCACAGAACCAATGGTCATTGGCGGGTTCAAAGAATTGGCAGAATACACGCTTTCCTGACCAAGAGGCGAATTATGGTAGCCAAGAATTTTAGCAGCGTCTGCAATAGAGCACAGCTTAATTTGCTGAGCCATAGACGCCTGCGTAGTGTTGTGAGAACGAACAAGACCTTGCAAAGGCGTTTCTGGGCTAACAGTGCCACCGCCGGAGTTTTGCACAAACCATGATCCGGCTCCGCGGAACTTATTGCAGTTAAAATCAGAATTATTGTATCTAATAGTTGTGCGAAGAGGCTGGTTGATTGACTTTCCAGCAAGCATCCACGCAACCATATTTATAGGCTTCCAAGTAGAACCAATCTGCCAGCCAAGACCGCCACCATCTCGCTCGTCAACAGCGTAGTTAAGAGCAGTATGAGTTGGGTCAGACCTAGCAGCGTCGGACGCATCATAAATACGGTTGCTACCAAAGGCCAAAACCTCACCAGTTCCAGGCTTAATAGCGGCAATCGAAACTTCAAAACCGCTTTTATCGTTTACTGGAATCGTGTCACGGGCAGCTTTCATTGCAGCCTTACTTGCGCGCAAATCCATAGTGGTGTAAATATCGAGACCACCTTCAGTAAGAAGCTTTTCTCGAGCAACAGCCGTCTTTCCAAATTCGCGAGAGTGCAAAATTCGCTTGGTTACGTAATCGCAGAAGAATGCAGCGTCACCTGCAGCCTGGCAACCAATCTTAGACACTTCTCGCTGCACATTAAGAGTATCTTTTAGCGGAGTTGCTACAGCAGTATCGTGCTCTTTCTGATTTATAAAACCTTGACGAAGCATTAAATCAAGCACAATATTGCGCTGCTTTTGCGCTTCTGGTTGATTTTCTTCAATAGATGGATCGTAATGAGAAGGATTTTTTGTGATTGCAGCAATAGTTGCAGCCTGCACAAGATTAAGCTTTGCTGCGCTCGTATTAAAGTAGCGGTGAGCTGCAGTTTCTACACCGTAAATATTATTGCTACCAAATTGCGCAATATTAAGATAGCCTTGCAAAATCTCAAGTTTTGAATACTTCTTTTCCATTTGGATTGCTATGAGCATTTCGCGAAGCTTACGCGCAATTGTGCCTTCAGAAGCGTGATATTCCGCCAAAGGATCGTTGTTTTCGCGCGCTTTGATCATAAGCACATTTTTCACATACTGCTGTGTTAAGGAAGAGCCACCTTGCATATCTGACTTTTTAACGAATGTTTTCACAAACGCGCGCATAACGCCTTGAACGTCAACGCCAGAATGCTCAAAGAATCGCCTATCTTCACGAGCAACCATTGCCTGCTGCATATATTGCGAAATACGTCTAAGCGGCACAACAGTGCGATTTTGCGCGTAAAATGTTGCGATAATTGTTTTGCCGTCAGCTGCATAAAGTCGCGATTTTTGTGGCAAAGCAGTTACGTCAAAATCGATGCCATCAACGCGAAGTGAAGGAACAACTGTTTTCACCACGCTATTCACACTCATAACGCCAGGAACGAACATAATACTTGCAGCAACACCACCAGCAACACACAAAGTGATGTAGGTAAGAAACAGCGCTAGCACACGGCGAGCAGTAAGTGAATTCTTTTTCGGCATGCGTACTATTCTAAAGGTTTGCCTCTACTTGAACAATCAGCGCTCTGCTCTTCGAATTAACATTCCCGGCTTATAAATAATAATCGAGCGTCCTTTTCGCATAATCCACCCTCGATTTGCAAAATCCATAAGCGCCTTGTTTACAGTTTCCCTAGAAGAACCAACCAACTGAGCTAATTCTTCCTGAGTTAAATCGTGCGGCACAAGCAAACCGTCACTCATTGGCTCGCCAAATCTGGATGCCAAATTCAACAGAGTTTTTGCCAAACGAGCTGGAACATCCATAAAAACTAAATCGGAAATTCTCTCATTATTCGCTCTCATTCGCGCAGCCAAAACTTGCAGCATATCTACAGCAACTCGAGGATGATTATTTAGCCAAGCGAATAAAATATCGTTTTCCAGCCACAAAACTTTTGTTTTGCTTGTAATCGTGATTGCCGAAGCGGTACGAGGACCGCCCTTTGGGTCAAAAACAGGAATTTCGCCCAAAATTTCGCCAGCAGTATGAATACTAAGCAATTGCACGCGATTATCGTTAGAATGACGCACTAATTTTACGCGACCGCGCTCAAGAAGATACATTCTGTGATCGGTATCTCCCTCATTAAAAATCGACTCACCTTTGTTGAAAATCGACTCCTGAAGATGCACCAAAAGTTCCTTCATTTGATCCGCAGGAACTTGCTTAAACAATGCAGTGTGTTGCAGAGACAATCTATCACTATTTGTGATCACTGCACTAGTTTTGCTTATCACCATTGCTTTACCCTTCTCAAGCAAAGTAGATACATCGCCTTTGAGTTACCTACGCACACGGATGAACGTAAACGTATGCGCGTAAACGAACAACACTAAGGACTATAATATCACGAATATTAGCTGGAAGGCACATAAACTACTCGCAACTGAGTAGTTTTGGTCGTTAGGCTATTCGTTTATGCCCATCGCACCAAGACACCAAGCGTTTTCGTACGAAAGCTCCTGCCACTGCCTATACCTGCCAGAAGTTCCGCCGTGGCCGCCGTCAGTTTCAACACGCGCAATAGCATCCACCCCAGAAGCCTGCAATTTCGCAAGCCATTTCATAGGTTCAGTAACAAGTACGCGAGTATCGTGAATAGACGAGGTGATTAAGATTTTCGGAAAATCAGCTAATTTTTTGCGCCCCTCTTCACTACTAGCACAAGGCACGTTTTCGTAAGGGGTATACGACTTCATATAAGCGTAATCTTCAGCATTATTAAGCGGATTTCCCCACTCATCCCACTCGGTTACAGTAAGCGGCAAAGAAGAATCGAGCATAGAAGTAAGTGCGTCAACGAACGGCACGTCCGCTTCAATTCCCGCATAACATCGTGGTGCCATATTTGCTATAGCACCCATAAGCAAACCGCCTGCAGAACCACCATTTGCAACAGTATGGCAAGCCGAAGCAAAACCAGCATTCTGCAATGCGCGCGTTGCGTCAACAAAATCTTCAAAAGTGTGCTTTTTATTAACGCGCCTACCCTGCTCATACCACGCGCGACCCATTTCGCCGCCACCTCGCACATGCACTTGCGCGTACAGCACTCCGCGATCTAGCAAGCTCAAGCGTCCAACAGAAAAACTAGGGTCCGAACTTACTTCGTACGCGCCGTAGCCTGTAATAAACATTGCTTCGTTTTGCGAAATTTTATCCGGTCGCCAAACAATAGACACCGGCACGCGCTCGCCATCTCTAGCGCTAATCCATATGCGCTTTTCGGCGTAATTATGCTCGTCAAACTCGCCAAGAATCTTCCCGCGCTTAAGCAACACGTCTTCGCCGCTAGAAGGATCAAGCTCACGAAGCTGACCTAAAGTTGCGTAACTTCCAAAAGCGTAACGCATGCGAGGAGCTTCATAAGAAGGATTTCCAGTCATAGAAATACTAAACAAGCGATTATTTTTGATTTCTTCTTTAGATATTTTGCAAAGAGATTCACGCGAAGAAGATTTAGTTTGATTAGTTATACAAGATTCCAGATTATTAGCGTGCGAAGTACTTACGTTTTGAACATTAACGCGAGTAGATTCGTGCTCTAAAACACTTTGAGGCTGAACTTCGTAAAAACGCCACGGCTTTCCGTTTAAAAAGTCTTCTGCAGCGCGCTTTTTGCTAACTACAGCCAGATGCGGCAATCCTTGAGCGCGATACGCCAACGCAACATAATTTTTATACATTGACAATCCGCTTATGCTTAAGCCTACTGAGTTTCGCAATATTTCAGGATTTTGTTCGCAATTATACGGCTGACAAATAGGCTTTTTGCTGGCAGAATCTTCCCACAAATCTCCATTTTCACAGCCGTAAGGAGAACCGGAAGCAACGCAAACGCCATCGCCTAATTTATAAGTTGCAATTTTAGATGAGACTGCGCTTGTAGTTGCGCTTGCACCAGCGCTTGCATTTGCGTCCGTATTTGCGTCCGATTCTGCGTCCGATTCTGCGTCCGGAAGATTTCGCATATCAATAACGTCAATCTCAAAATTAGGATTTTTAGCATTGTGGCAAACAATAGCAACCGGAATATCTTCACCGTTTTTACCAGCGCCTTCAAAGCATGCGAAGGAAATGTCGTATTCAACGCCTTCAACCGGCTCAATAACCATGCGAAAATCACCTTCAGGCGTACTCAGCGGAAGCATAAGCACACGAGAGGTTGTTTTAGAGCTGCTACTAATCATCATGTAGCGTTCGTCAAAACTTTCGTAAACGTCAACAAAAAAGCGCTCGTCTTTTTCTTCAAAAACTTTTACATCGCTGCTTATTGGTGTTCCAACGCGGTGACGCCAAACCTGGTAAGGACGCCATGCGCTGTCTATTTTTACATAAAACACCCATTTTCCGTCCGGAGAAAGTGAAGCAGAAGAAAGATTCTCCCAGGACTCTTCCAAAGTAGACCAAGAGCATGTGCTGGAAGAAAAATCGCGCATAAAATAGCTAAAACGTTCGTCGCCTTGAGTATCAACTCCGTAAAGCATGCGAGTGCCGTCGGAGCTTAAATCCATGCCTCCAAGCCGGAAGAATTTACTTCCAGCAAGCTCCGCTTCTTTGTTTGCATCAAAAAGTATTTCTTCACCTAAAGTTACGCCCGGCTCAGCAGACTCATCTATAGTAGGCGGATTCCAATTAGCTTCATCGCTAACTTTCATACGGCATTGAATAGCATACTGTTTTCCTTCTTGCGTACGAACATAATACCAGTAATTATTCATTCGCACAGGAACAGACATGTCTGTTTCTTGAACCCTAGAGCGCAATTCGTTAAATAATGTAGAACGCAAGTTTTCTAAATGCTTAACACGCTTAGCAGTATACGCATTTTGAGAATTGATATACTCAAGAAGCTCGCTGCTACTACGATTTTTCATCCAAGCGTATTCGTCAACATAAGTATCGCCATGAAATTCACGCTTCGAGGGTATTCGCTTAGCTTCTGCAGGTTTTTCAAAGACTGTTTGGGAAGTTGTTTTACAGCTTGTTTCGCAAATCTTTTCGCTCATAAATATTTTTTTACCTTACTCTGCTTTTAATAGCCTCTTTTATAAACGGAAGCATTACTTCCGACAATCCTTGACCTGTAGGCGCTGCAAAAAATGGCACTCCTTGCAATGTTCCGGCAGCACCTTTTGCTTCTACAACATTTAGATTATCGTCAAACTTTTCAAGTTCCGTTGTAGGAATTTCTGGAATGTTTTCGTCTTCAAAAATATAAGCGCGACGAGAAACACTAAGAGCAACCGCAAAGTCACGCGATAATTTACGTCGGAAATTGTCTACAGTATCTCGCTTATGAAGCTGACGAATACCAACAGCAAGCACTCTGCCAGGATGCTGACGAATAATATTCGCATAAGTACTTGGATCTTTTTGACCGTCGTCGCCAATAAGCACAAAACGCATACCTGGAAAATCATCCATAAGCTGGGTTGCAAACTCCAACTTATGCTGCGGCCCGTTTGGAATAAAAGTTTTAGGACGAGGATCTAAATCTCGGAGCAAAAGAGGGCCTTCAGGAAACTTTTCGCGCTCAATAAAGTGACGAATCGAAGCCTCAACATTCCAAGGAGAAGTTGAAAGATAGAAAAATGGAATATCGTTACGCAAATTAGACAGCGACTGGAAAAACTCCGACATTCCAGCAACAGGCGAACGATGCGCCGGATTCATAATAAGCAGATTGTAGGCGGCGCGAATTGGAGAAGGCGCTTGAGTGACCATAATAGTGTCGTCAACGTCGGAAATAATTCCGATTGGCACGTTGTCATCAATAGCAAACAAGCTTGCTTTAACCGGCTCACGATTTTCAAGCGTGTAAGAAACAACATGACGACCCGGCAAAAGAGCGCGTTCGGTAATCAAATCCAAGTAGCCTGCGCGATCCGAAATACAATATTCAGCACTACCACCGCGAGCTTCTTCCGGCTTGTCATAAACTTCAGAATCGCCGACTTGCGCGGTTTCTACAGGAATATTGTCTATTGATAGCGCAACACGAACACGAACAGCTGGAATCACAAGCATAGCGTAAATACCGCGCTTTAGAGCCGAATGGTGTCCGCGTTTTGGTGCGTACACTGTGCGGCAAATTAAGCGAGCATAGCGATGCGTTCCATAACCAATATACGGCTCTACGCTTGGATACCACCCTAACCGGCGAGCAATGCGAGAAGCAAATCGCATCCATATTCCAACACAAGACGTAATAACACGTCTTACTACGCGCACAAACCAAGGTTTATTGTTGATTTTTTCGTCTTCAGACGGTGCGTCAAAAAGTGTGGCTGTAACGTGTACAGGAATTGGTGTGCTGCTAATTCTACGAGATTGCGAAGGTGCTGCAGGTTGCGCGGCAGCAGGCTTTGAGGGCGCTGCAGAAGTAGCTACATTCTTATCGAATGAGCTAGTTTCATTCCCAGAACCCTCACCCTCATACATGCTCATACGCTCATTTCTCGCGCACAGGGCCATCCGGAGTAGTTCCTACAATCTGCACGATTGTGCCGCGCGGGCAATTCTCATAAATCCAGCGCGCATCCTGCTCGTACATGTTGATGCATCCGTGAGAACCGTGATTTGCAGCATCGCCAGTAGCAATACCATCATAATTCCAAGAAGCAGTGTGGAATCCTTCTCCAGCGTGATAATAGCTAACCCAGCGCACATTAGGCGAGAAGTAAGAAGAACCATCGCCATTTCTACCGCGCATATCTTGAGAAGCGTAACGCAAGTAAATGAAGAACGTGCCAGGAGTTGAATCATCCGCGCCAGTCTTACCGGTGCAAACAGGGAAAGTCTTCACAAGCTCGTCGTTTCTATAAACAGACGCAGTCTGAGTTGACTTATCAACAACAATGCGCATTTCCACAAGCTTTTTCTCAACCGTAAACTTAGTGATTTTCGCAGGAAGAGTCAGCTTAAAATCATTACCCTTACGCAAAGCCTCAACTGCTTTTTCTGCAGCTGATTTTGCATAAGTGATTTCAACACCATTAGAACCCTTCATGGTTGTGAAAATAAACTTTCCGTCTTTATTGATTGCGTCTTCCTGATTAACTTTCTGCTGATTAAGCTCTTTAGGAAGCGCCTGAGACAAGAACTCGTCAGCTTTATCTGTATCAATAGTGTAAGAAAGCTTACGACGCGTAGTATCAGCTTTTACAGTAATCCAAGAAGCAAGAACTGTTTTAGGAACAGTAAAATCTTTTCCGTCGCCGTTATTAAACGTAATTTTTTTCGACAGCAACTTATTTAATTCGTCAACAAGTTTCTGTGCAGCATCGCGCTTAATAGGAGCTTGCGTTTTGCGAGAAGTAACTGAAACTTTTAAGCTTTTACCAGGATGAGCCAGTATTTTTTTCACAGCTTCGCGCACGGACAAAGTTTCAATAGTGCGTCCAGGAATACCATCTTCTACAACGTAAGACTCGGAATTCTTGTCGAATTTTGCGCTGTAAGGAACGGCACGATCACGCTCACGAACAAACCTAGTAAGCACATACGAATCCATTGCAGAATGATCAACCTTAGCTTGCAAACTAACAGACTGCTGAATCCAAGGCATAATGCGAGTGAATAAATTATCATGCTTAGCTTGCATAATTGCTCGCACAGTGTTCGGCTGATTGATTTTTACACCAAGCTCACCCAAATCTGCAGTAATACTGTTTCCACGGTCGTCCTTAATAACCAAAGAAGAAGCATCCACGGCATCGCTTACAACGCGCTTTACGGAATCCTCCTTATAACCCGTAAGATTACGAGCAACAGAAACATCACCAAAATTAACGCCTGGAGATACGCGATCGTGGAAATACCACTGTAGCGCAAAGAATGCTACAGCTATCAAAATAACAAAAACTAGAAGAGAATAAAGCAATGCGAGCGCAGAACGATTGCCGTGATTAGCTGAGCCTGCCTTCGCTTCGTTAGCACCACGACCGCCTCGATTGCCACCTTTACCATTTCTGCTGCCGCCATTTTCGGACTCAGATTGAGAATCAGGCGTTACAGCCTTAAAAGTGTCTGTTGCTGTAGAATCAGCAGAATTGTTAATAAGTATTTCTTGTACAGAAAGACCGCTGTCGAAAGAATCTTGATCTTCGTACTCGTCTGCAACTTCACCAAGATTTTCGGCAAGAGTTTTTCCATCATTATCGGCAGATTGATTATCTACCTGATTCTGCTCGACTTGCGCAAAAGCAACTGTGTCGTCGCTTGCGTCATCAGGCGTATGACCCGGCATTTGATTGAAGGAATCTTCGCCTTCAGGATTGTGCTGCATATCAGTCATATTAATAACCTCTGCTCAATAATTGTACGCAAAAACACGCTCGTACAGTCTATCACTAGCGACGCACGAAATTACATATTGCTCTACAAACGCTGCACTGCCGACAATAAAGTCACCAAAGCAGAAGCAACCTCATACGGATGCTCAGTAGCGCTGAAATGTCCACAATCTTCAATAACCGTAAAATCAACATGCTTTGAAGAAGTCATTGCCTCGGCCATTGGTCGCATAATTTCAGGCGCACTAGAAGGATCCAAAGTGCCGCTAATAACAGCAGCCGGAGCTGTAATCAAAGGAAGCTGATCTTCCATGTCCGGACGGAAGGCTGCCATGCGCTGACGCCATGCCAAACCTTCAGGCTTCTGATCATGAATCCAATTTTCAAAAGTTTGAATAAACTCAGGCGACTGTTTAACCGTAGAATCTTTTTCGGTTGCGTGAGCAAAATGCATAACTGGTTCAACCGTTTGGTCGCGCTCGCAAACATCTGCAATTTCAAGACGCTTAGCGCGTGCTTGAGGAGCGTCAACGCAGGCTCGAGTATCACATAAAGCAATGCCGGCAACAGCTTTAGGAAGAAGACGCTGAACGTCCAAAGCCACATAGCCGCCCATAGAAAGACCAACCCATACAGCGCGCTTAAAGCCCAAATCGTTAATAAGCTTTACATAAGATGCGCTAAGAGCGTCGAGAGCGTGAGCGTAATCAGCCTCGTTAAACTCAGAGCTTTCGGCTTTTGGAGTCTCGCTCAAGCCGGCACCAACCATATCCGGAGCAAAAATAGGAACGTCATGCTTTAACAAGCCGGATTCAAGAGCGGCATCAATTTGTGCGTTCAAAGAATCTGCACAAGCATCCCACATGCGGTGATCAACCGGAAAACCGTGGATTAAAACGATTGGAACAATATTGGAATTGTTTGAATCGTCAGAATTTTTTACATCTCTATAAACCGTATTGTGCAACTGAAAAAGTGAGCAATCCTTAAAAGAATCGCACTTATTATTTGCGTTATTAAAAGCTTCACACATAGTGCCTAATAATAGTCTTAGCCAATAACACAAATGTGTAAAAAACGTAAATATTCACAGTATTAAGCAAAATTTATCGTATCAATAGAAATAATGTGCAAGAATAGGGGGTATGCCAATTATGCCTATTCAAGCAACCATTGCACTTATGGTGATTGTTTTTGCGCTAGTTATTGCGCCATTCGTCATCATGATTGTTACGCGCGCCATGAAACGGCATCATTTAGCGAAAAAACTCGCAAAACGACACGGCGACTCCGTGCATTACGCGTTTATTTTAAATCCTTCAAAGCCGCAGGCAGAATCTTACCGCGAAAGTATTCAAAATTATTGCAACGAGCACAAGCTAACTTACGAAATAATCGACACGCAGCTAGATAAAGACGGACGCGAGTGCGCTTTAGATGCACTTTCCAACGGAGCTAACGTTGTTGTGGCAGTTGGCGGAGACGGCACAGTTAGAACAGTTGCGAGCGCAGTAAGCGGCAAAGGGCATGCGATGGGAATTATTCCTATTGGCACCGGAAATCTTTTTGCAAGAAACATGGGCATACCTGTAAACGATGTGGAAGCTGCGTTGCGCGTGGCTACTTCGCACGGGTCCAGGCAGGTTGATGTTGGACGCGTAACAATTCTGGACAATCCAAACGAAGACCACGGCCACGCGTTTTTGATTATTGCTGGAATTGGCTTCGATGCGCTTATGATTGACGACACCGACCCGAAGCTAAAGAAAAATATTAGTTGGCTTGCTTATTTTGTGGCCGGAGTTAAACATTTGTTTATGCCGAAGTATCGCGCAACCGTAACCTTGCAAAGATCAAACGGCGACGAAAGCGTGCTAAAAGGACTCACCTTCCGAACACTTATGGCAGGAAATTGCGGGCAAATTCCTATGTTCTCGCTAATGCCAGAAGCAGCTTACGACGACGGCGTACTCGACTTTGAAATTATTGATACTTCGGGCGGATTAATTGGCTGGGCTAATTTATTCCGCGGAGTAGTACACCAAACCGTAACCGGGCACGCACTACAGCAGGAGTCACTTTCGGCCGGCTCCAGAATTGACCAGACGCAAGGATTTAGTGCGGAAGTGCAGTTGGAAAAAGCGGCGCCAGTGCAGGTGGACGGCGACATTTTGGGTTACACAAAACATTTGCGATTCACTGTTGACAAACAAGCACTGTGCGTGCGCGTGCCAGCAAGCGTAAAAACTAGCGCTTCTGTGAGTGAATAATATAAAATACAAGCGCCGTGGCAAAATAAAAAATTATGGTAGCAAAAAATGCGGGAATGCCCGCCACCCCAGAAGATCTAGTCGACGTCGACGCTTTGGTTGGCGCTTACTATGATGAAGTTCCAAATTCCAATATTCCAGAACAGCGCGTGATTTTCGGCACGTCCGGCCACCGTGGTTCCGCTTTAAAAACTTCGTTTAACGAAGCTCATATTGTGGCAATCACCCAAGCCATCGCCGAATATCGCAAGAAAGCTGGCGTAACCGGCCCACTTTACATCGGCCGTGACACGCACGCACTTTCTGAGCCTGCTCAAAAAACCGCAATCGAAGTTTTGGTTGCTAACGGCGTTCACGTTCGCGTGGACTCTCGCGGCGACTTCGTGCCAACGCCTGTTGTGTCCCAAGCTATTTTGACGCATAATCGCGCAGCCGACGGCACTCAGCGTTTTAGCGGCGACGGCTTAGCTGACGGCATCGTCGTCACCCCTTCGCACAATCCTCCAACCGACGGCGGTTTTAAGTACGATCCTGTAACCGGCGGCCCTGCCCCAGCAGACGTAACTAACGCAATCGCAGCTCGCGCAAACGAATTGCTCGACAACTACAAGTCCGTAAAGCGCGTTCCATTCGAAGAAGCAATCAAGTCTGACTTAGTCGAAGGCTTCGATTACCGCGAACATTACGTAAGCGATTTGGCTAACGTAATCGACTTCGACGTGATTCGCTCCAGCGGCGTGCGTTTGGGAATCGACCCACTCGGCGGCGCAAGCGTAAACTACTGGCCACTTATGAACGAAAAGTACGGCCTTAACATTGGCGTTGTTCGCCCAGAAGTTGATCCAACTTGGCGATTCATGACCATTGATCACGATGGCAAGATTCGTATGGATCCAAGCTCCCCTTACGCAATGAAGGGCTTAGTTGACCAGCTTAACGCCGGCGCTTGGGATAAGTACGATTTGGTTGGCGGCACCGATCCAGATGCTGACCGCCACGGTATTGTGTGCCCAAACTGGGGCGTTATGAACCCGAACCACTACATTGCAGTGTGCGTGGAGTACTTGTTCGGCGGCGCTCGCCCAGATTGGCCAAAGAACACGGCAATCGGCAAGACACTTGTGTCTTCTTCCTTGATTGACCGCGTGGCTGCTTCTATTAACGCAAAGCTCGTGGAAGTGCCAGTTGGCTTCAAGTGGTTCGTTGACCCACTCTTTAGCGGCGAAGTTGCTTTCGGCGGCGAAGAAAGCTCCGGAATGAGCTTCTTGCGCAAGGATGGTCGCGTTTGGACTACCGATAAGGACGGCCTGATTCCAGACTTGCTCGCAGCTGAAATTACTGCAAAGACTGGCAAGAACCCAGCTCAGCTTCACCAAGACCAGGTTGCTCGCTTTGGCGAAAGCTGGTACAAGCGCGTTGATACCCCAACCACGCTTGAGCAGAAGCAGAAGTTTGCAGCTCTAAGCGGCGACGACGTGGAAGCAACTAAGCTTGCTGGCGAAGATATTACCGCAAAGCTTACGGAAGCTCCTGGAAACGGCGCAAAGATTGGCGGCTTAAAGGTGACTACCAAGAACAACTGGTTCGCCGCTCGCCCATCTGGCACCGAAAACATTTACAAGGTTTACGCAGAATCCTTCGTTTCTCCAGAAGCACTTGACAAGGTGCTTGAAGAAGCTACTGCCGTAGTCGACAAGGCTTTAGCGTAACGTAATAATCTCACGTAGGAATATTAATAATCTTACGTAAATAAAAACTAATTGCGCTGGTTGCAATTTGCAGCCGGCGCATTTTTGAAAGGTTTGCCATGATAGTTGTTTCTACAGACGGTTCCGCATTAGGAAACCCGAATGGTTCAATGGGTTGGGCATGGGCAGATCACAGCTTAGAAGCTGGAAGCACTAGCGAGCACCATCACACCGGCAACGCGGACGCTGGAGGCGCAACTAACGGCACAAATCAAATCGGCGAATTATGCGCTGTTTTGGAAGCTTTGCGAGCGCACCCAGGAAGCGAGCCGCTCACAATCGAAACTGATTCACAATACGCAATCAACTGCTCAACTACGTGGATTCACGGATGGAAAAAGAACGGTTGGAAGAATTCCAAAAACGAGCCTGTTAAAAACGCAGATTTGATTCGCGCAATTGACGCGGAACTTACTAAGCGCGAAGGATCAGTAAAGTTCGTGTGGGTTAAAGGTCACGCTGGAAACGCTGGAAACGAAAAAGTTGATACATTAGCGCGCACATACGCAGAAGATTGCCGAAGCGGCGCAAAAAGCGGATACTTGCCTTTAGAAGGTTGGAAGTCGCTACTTTCTTCGCCATACGCAAGTGGAACTGACGTTCCGCAAGACGCAAAAGATCTAATGGAAAATAAGATTTCTTGCGAGGATTACCATATTGGGCGCGCAGTTGGAGAAGATACAAACCCAGATTTTGCTAAAAATAGCAGCGTTCGAGACGCGTCTAAAATTGCCGAAAATACGGAAGATATCGCGCAAAAATCAAACGAAGCAGACGAGTCGCATGAAGCGCACGAGTCAGAAATAAAGCCTCAGCCAGTTCAAGGATTAAGCGTTTCTGGCGTGCTGCAGTTTACTCCCCCGCCAAACACAAGCCCAACTTTTGACGGCAAGCCGCGTTTTATTTCCGGCACAATTAACGTAAGCGGCTATGTGCAGCCCGACGGCACACTACACTTTGCTCCAACCGCCTTCTACCTGAATCAGTAAGGCAAAAAAGCCATAAAAATCTTGGCAAAGACTAATATGGAAATGTACGAAAACGAGGCACGCATAAAAGCATAAGCGCCTCTCCCGCAAATGCGATGGAAGTTCATCGACGAACTCGGGAATAACAAAACATAAGAAAGCAGGAATAATGGATAAAGCACAACAAGACGCGCTTAAAAAAGCAGCCGGCATTGAAGCCGCAAAGATTGTGAAGAACGGCATGATGGTTGGCCTCGGCACCGGCTCCACCGTGCGCTTTTTGGTAGACGAACTTGGCCGCAGAGTTAAAGAAGAAGGCTTGAGCTTTACGGGAGTTACCACTTCTCGCCGCACGCAAGAGCAGGCAGAAGGCTACGGCATTAAGATTCTAGACATTAACGAAGTAGACCACATTGACGTTACAATCGACGGCTCCGACGAAGTCGATAAGAACTTCAACGGCATTAAAGGCGGCGGCGCAGCTCTTCTTTGGGAAAAGATTGTGGCTATTAACTCTGACCGCATTGTGTGGATTGTTGACGCAAGCAAGGTTGTAGACACAATCGGCAAGTTCCCACTTCCTGTTGAGGTGATTCCATTCGGCTCCGCACAGGTGATTCGTAAGTTTGAAAAGCGCGGATACAAGCCAGTTTTGCGTCTTGACGCGGATGGCAAGGAAGTGCGCACCGACGAGAACAACTTCGTGGTTGACTTGCACATGGAGCGCATTGAGCATCCGCAGGAGCTTGCGAAGGATTTGATTGAGACCGTAGGCGTTGTTGAACACGGCTTGTTCTTGAACATGGTTGACACCGTAATTGTCGGCGACCCTAACGGTCCTCGCACGCTTACAAACCCAAATAAGTAACGAAACTAATCGAAAAGTAGAGTCCGCAAACGCGGGCTCTACTTTTTTATTACTGTGGCGCGAGTTTTGGGGGATTTCTTTCCTCGCACGTCCCGTCCTTCGGGCGCTCTGGCTGCTAAAAGAGTTTAGTGTGTTCGCCTTTCTTTAAAGAATGTAGCTTCTCAGTCCTCTTTTAGTGCTCGTAAAGAAATCCCCCAAACTCTGCGTGTTTAATCTTTAATAGCCTCATTCAATCGCAGAGATTTTTCGATTTTTCTTCTTCACTCGACGAATCAGCAGCCTTCGGCTCTGACGTTCGCCTCGCTCAGTGCGAAAAATCTCAAATCTCACTACACGAATATTTGCAAGACAATCCGCGAAATATGTAAATAAATAAAAAAGCGCCGGAAACCCGACGCTTTATAAAAAGTATTTACGTGCCTAAACGTTCAGACACGCATCAACGCATAAGCATAATTACTTGCGCTGGTGACGAGTCTTACGCAGCAGTTTGCGGTGCTTCTTCTTGCTCATCCGCTTGCGGCGCTTCTTGATGACAGAACCCATCTGAAGCCTCCATTCCTATGTAAAGTGTGCAACTTGCCTAATGTTACACCGTTTTGACGACTTTGGACAGTGCCGTCACAAAGAACAGTGCTTTTTGAAGAAATTTACATTGGGAAGCTGTGATAAAAACGCTCTACAGCTTGCTTTGAACCAGTTACCTCAAAAACAGCAGTGTCGTTTTGCCATAATGCACTAGCCTGAGTTTTATCATTCTCATCAACGCGAAGCACATAGCTGCCAACCGTTTTACCAGCAACTTGAATCTTACCGCTTGCAACATCCGAGCCTTTAAGACCATCGAGCAATGCTTCGTATTGCTTATTTGCAGAATCACGATTCGACCATTGCGCAACAGTTAGCGAAACCTCACCATCGCTCTGACCAGTTGAATACTTTACGCTATATTCTTCCAAAGGCGACGATTCAGTCCAAGTTGCGCTAGGAATTGCGTCAACTCGCGCAAAATCAAGAACACTATCTGGCATAGACTTCAACAAAGCTGTTGAAGAAACCGGCAAAGCTTTAGCAGGTATAGATGGTGTTTTTGGTAAAGCAACATGATTTTTATTTGCAGAATTATCGTGATTAAGCGCCCAACCCGGCCACACGAAAGCTGAAAGAAACGCTAAAATAACCACTACTGCTGCAGACGTAACTACAACTAATAATTTGTGATGTGTTGATCCATTAGCATTTGAAACATTCATATCCGACATACTTGCATTATCTCACAGCACGATGACGCGTAAGTCTGCAATGCTGCTTTTTTGAGGCTTTATAAAGCACAGCGCGTCATTGTCGCTAAAGACATATAGCGTCTAAATATGGCTAGTAAATCTCCCCTGCACTATTTATGCTCCGAATGCGGATGGAGCGGGTCAAAATGGTATGGACGCTGCCCGGAATGTGGAGAATGGGGCACAGTAAACGAGTTTAAAGAAGCGCGCGTTAGCGGGCTTTCAAAAACCACTCGCGCTTCGAGGATGACGCGCGCAGGAAATGCTGTAAATGCTAGAAATACTAGAAATGCGGTAGCAGACTCAAGCAACTCAGCCAACGAAATAAACGCAATAAACGCATCAGTTGCAGCTCAACCGATGAGCGAGATTGAAGCCGACGATGCGCTTCGTATTCACACAGGCTTTGGCGAATTTGATCGCGTTTTAGGCGGCGGTCTTGTGCCTGGTTCAGTAACTCTTATTGCAGGCGAGCCTGGAATCGGAAAATCAACTCTTCTTTTAGAAGCTGCTGCAAATATTGCAAAACAGGCGAAATTAAATGGAAATCCTCCTGTTTTATACATTTCCGGCGAAGAGTCAGCCGCTCAAGTAAAGTTGCGCGCATCGAGAATTAACGCTGTAAACGACTACTTGCTTCTTGCAACAACCGGAGACTTAGACACTGTTCTTGATCTTATTGAAGCACACAGGCCAACGCTTGCTATTGTTGATTCTGCTCAAACAATTGTTGCTCGAGACGTTGAAGGCATTACCGGCGGCTCCACTCAGGTGCGCGAAGTTGCGAGCGCTCTTATTGACGTTGCTAAAACGAATAATATTCCAGTTATGCTGGTTGGCCATGTTACTAAAGACGGCTCTATTGCAGGCCCTCGCACTCTTGAGCATTTAGTTGATACAGTTTGCCAGTTTGAGGGAGATTCGCAGACGGCTTTGCGCATGCTTAGGGCTGTTAAGAATCGTTTTGGACCAACTGACGAAGTTGGCTGCTTCGATATGAGTGGCGAGGGAATTGAGGAAGTGCCAGATCCTTCCGGACTATTTTTATCTTCTACAGAAAACGATAATCAAGGTAAAAATGCGCAAGATGGCACAAACGACGGAACTTGCGTCACTTTTACACTGGAAGGACACAGAAGCCTGCCAATTGAAATACAGGCGCTTGTAACGCAATCTGCACTCCCAACACCTCGTCGCGCAGTTTCTGGTGTTGATGCAAACCGTATTGCAATGCTTACGGCTGTTTTGTATCGTCATGGAAGAGTTAATTTACTTGCAAAAGATTTGTATGTTTCTACGATTGCAGGCGCGCTTGCAAAAGAGCCTTCGTGCGATGTTGCAATTGTTGCCGCTTTGGCAAGCGCTGCCAGCGGAAAAGCTGTAGCTAAAAAAACGTGCGCAATTGGCGAAATAAGCTTAACTGGTCAAGTGCGTCCTGTTCCTAGAATGGAGCCACGCTTGCGCGAAGCGGCCAGAATAGGATACAAGCGAGCTGTTGTGTGCCCGCTTCGAAAGAAAATTAATATTCCAGGATTGCAGATTGTTGAAGTGAGCAACGTTCGAGATGCGTTGCAAGCGCTTGGGCTGTAAAGGATGTAAGACAAGTTAAGTAAACTTAGTCTTCAGCCTCAGCGTCAGTAATTTCACGCACCTGTTCAACATTGGCTTTAAGCATATTTTTTAGCTCATCAACAGAATCGAAAGCCTGCTGTGGGCGCAAGAAGCTAGCAAACTCAATGCAAACGCGGTGTCCGTACAAATCCTTCCAATCGTCGAACAATCCGTAAGCTTCAACTGTGCGCTCAGCTTCGTCCTCACCATCTTTATTAAACGTTGGCTTTGTGCCGATTGAAATCGCAGCTGGCCAACGCCATGGAGAATGTACGCCTAAATGAAGCTCATCTCGGCGCAAAACGCTAACATCCGGCACAGTGCTCTTTGTTGGGCGCATTTCATTCTTATTATCTGAATCTAAATCAACAACCCAACCAGCGTATACGCCGTCAACTGGAATATATCCTTCAATTTTTTCGCCAAGATTTACTGTTGGGAAACCAATCTCACGACCGCGCTCATCCCCATGAACCACTGTTCCTTCAACGCGATGCGGTTGATCCAAAATTTCGCGAGCCGCCTTAACGCGCCCAGTTGCAAGCATCCAACGAACATTCGTAGAGCTCCAAGCACGCACCTTCTTATTCGGCATACTCTTACTCCAAGCGCGATATTCCGCCTTATTCATGCCTTCAGCAGGATCTTCCGGCTCTCCAGAACCCTTAGGAACTTCGCGCACAATAGGATCCGGCACGCGAACATCCTCCGGACCTAAATCTTCTACCTCAATAAGCTCAAAAACGCCCGTTGCTTTAGATAATTCGCGGATCGCTTGAATATTCCCAGCCCTACGAGCACCAAGAGCAGCGTCAGAGCCAAGAACCAAAGCTCGCATACCAAGCTTTCCTACAAGCTGACCTAAGAAGAAACGGTACGATTTTGCAGCAAAAGCAAGGCTGTAACGCACAATAACAACGTGATCAACATCTAGCTCAGAAAGCGCGCGCAAGCGTTGACGAACGCTGGTAAGCGCATCCGAATCTTCCGGAAGATCCGTGTTGAAATCTCCAAAATCGTCGTATAAATCAGGGTTTGCATGTACTACACTTGGGCGCGGATCGAACATAATAACAACAGAAAACGCGCCGTGACGGTGCGCAAGTTCCACAGTGCGGCGAACAACCTCACGATGCCCCTTGTGCATACCGTCAAACACACCAATTGTAACAACTGCTTTACGCTCTGCACTTAGCGTTGGCCAATTAATCATGCCGTTGGCATCTGGTCGAATGTCGATGACCTTCATGATATCCTTACTATCCGCGTTGAAGCTTTACGTACGCAATACGTCTTGCGTAATTCCTTATTTTCAATCCTTAATACAGTTTACCAGTCTTCTGGCTTGCCGGAAATACCACAATTGGTTTGATTTGATTAGTTTTGCTATTTTTTGCTTGCTCAACTACAGCAACTACGTCATTTTGCGCATTGTTTGAGGATTTAACGTAGGCTATTGCAGGATATTGTTGAGAATTTTCTTCTGATTCAAAACTAAGCCAGCGTCCAAAACGCAAGTCTCGAGCTTGAGTTTCGTCAATTTGTAGCATTGGTAAAGTATGCTCGGCTGCTTCAAACATGTTTAAGCAGGTTTTAGGAAGACAAATATCGGCGTCAAAATCTTTTTCCGGCACAGCTTTTGAACGTTTTTGTAAAACACCTTCCCTATCGGTAAATTCGCGAGTTTCCGTGCGAAGTTTAAGAACGCGAGGATCTGTTACTGAAAAATCGCCGATGCTTGTGCGTCTAAGCGAAATCAAATGTCCACCAACGCCAAGAAGACGGCCTAAATCGCGCGCTAAAGCACGAATATACGTGCCACTACTGCAAGAAACAGTTGCAGTAATATCGCATACTTTTCTTCCGCTTTTGCCGCGCAAAATACAAGGATTAGCAACATAAAAATCGCTAATAGTTACTTCGCGAGACGGAATTTCTACAGTTTTTCCTTCGCGAGCTAAATCGTATGCTCGCTGACCGTTAATTTTAATTGCAGAAAAAGCGGTTGGAGCTTGCATAATTTTGCCAGTTAAGTTTTCTTTAATAACTTGCTTAATGCGCTCAAAAGCTCGGTTTATAAGCTCACTATTACAAGAATCGCTTTCAAAAAGAAGCTTCAAAAGCAAATCGTCTGCAGCTTTAGTAACAACTCCCGGACCTAATTGCAGATTGTTTTGTTGCAAAATCTCACCGTCTGCATCATCTGTAGTCGTAGACTCACCCAAGCGAACTACCGCCTCGTAGGTTTTGTTGTGACCGAGCATGTAGTTGAGCAAGCGCGTTGCGTTACCAAAACCTACGATTAGCAAACCTGTTGCCATAGGATCTAGCGTTCCTGCGTGACCTACACGTTTTGTGTGCAAAAGGTGACGCGCGCAGGCTACAACGTCGTGACTTGTAACGCCTTGCGGCTTATCTACAAGTAAAAGGCCGGAAGATGGTGTGAATTGCGACATATGCAAATTAAGATTTTTTCGCGCTATTCTGCAGATTCTGCAGATTCGGAAGATTCTGCAGGTTCGTCGTCGTCAGAATCGTCTTCAAAGTCGTCGTCTTCAAAGTCGTCATCTTCAAAGTCGTCGTCAGACTCATCATCTTCATGCGGCTTCTTATACGGATCCGACTCGCCAGCATACTTAGCATTTTCGCGCATTTTAGCTAACTCTTCGTCACGATGACGAGCAGCAACCAAAATATCCTCAATTTCGTGCGCTTCCGTAGGCACTTCGTCGTAAACGAATTGCAATTGCGGAGTTAAACGCAAGCCAGCTTTTGCACCAACCAAGGATCGCAAACGTCCGTGAGCCTGCTGCAAAGCCTGGGCTGCACGCTGACGCTCACCCTGCTCTTTTCCAGCATGACCAAGCTGAGTCCAATAAACTTTTGCAATTTGCAAATCGTTAGTAACTCTAACTTCCGTAATAGTTACACTAGCAAGACGCTTATCGTGCAACTGCGACTCCATATTAGAGGCGATTACGCGCTGAATTAACGCTGCAATACGTGCAGCTCTAGGATTTGTTCCTGCCATATTACTTGCGCTCAATCTGCTTCATTTCAAAGGTTTCGATTACGTCGCCAAGCTCAATGTCGTTGAAGCTTCCAAGGTTAATACCTGCTTCATAACCTTCGCTAACGGACTGCACGTCATCCTTAAACCTACGCAAGCTGGAGATTTCCAGGTCGTTGACTGTAGCAACGCCGTCGCGCAAAATACGGCACTTCGTACCACGCTTGACTTCGCCGTCTTGAACCATAACACCAGCAATATTGCCAAACTTGGAAGAACGGAAGATTTCGCGAATTTCGGAATGCGAAGTAACAACTTCTTCGAATTCCGGCTTAAGCATACCCTTCAAAGCAGCTTCAATATCTTCAATTGCCTTGTAAATAACAGAGTAGTACTTAACTTCCACGCCTTCGCGATCTGCCAAATCAGCAACCTGACGGTTTGGACGCACGTTGAAGCCAATAATCACAGCCTTGTCAACAGTTGCCAAGTTCACATCGTTCTGAGTAATTGCACCAACACCGCGGTGAATAACCTGAATTCCAACTTCTTCAGAAACCTCAATCTTCATCAAGGAATCTTCCAAAGCTTCCACGGAACCGGAGGAATCACCCTTAATAACAATGTTCAGCATATCAACTTCAGACTTAGCGAACTGTTCCTTAAGGCTTTCAAGAGACACAACCTTGCGGCGCTTAGCAAGCTGAGCTGCACGCTCTGTAGCTGCACGCTTCTCCGCAATCTGACGAGCAGAACGGTCGTCCGAAGTAACCAAGAACAAATCACCAGCTGTTGGAACAGAAGTCAAACCAAGCACCTGAACAGGAGTAGAAGGAGCTGCATCCTGCAGGTGATTTCCGTTTTCGTCGAGCATAGCGCGAACACGTCCGTAAGAAGTGCCTGCAACAATAGAATCGCCAACGTGAAGAGTACCCTGCTGCACCAAAACAGTAGCAACAGCACCGCGACCCTTGTCGAGTCGAGCCTCAATAGTTGCGCCGCGAGCATCCATATTTGGATTTGCTTTAGGATCAAGCTCAGCGTCTGCAGTAAGAAGCACAGCTTCAAGAAGCTTATTAACGTTAGTGCCCTGCTTTGCGGAAATATCCACAAACATGGTGTCGCCACCGTACTCTTCAGCAACTAAACCGTATTCCGTAAGCTGACCGCGAACCTTGTCTGGGTTAGCACCTTCAACATCGATCTTGTTCACAGCCACAACAATTGGCACGTGAGCCGCTTGAGCGTGGTTAATAGCTTCAACAGTCTGAGGCATAACACCATCGTCTGCTGCAACAACAAGAATAGCAACGTCAGTAAGCTCAGCACCACGAGCACGCATAGCAGTAAACGCTTCGTGACCTGGAGTATCGAGGAATGTAATCTTACGAGGCTTACCCTCAAGATTTACAGTTACCTGATAAGCGCCGATTCGCTGCGTAATACCGCCAGCTTCGCGATCGATAACATTCGACTTACGGATAGTGTCAAGCAAACGAGTTTTACCGTGATCAACGTGACCCATAACGGTAACAACAGGTGGACGAGATTGCAAATCGTCATCTTCCTGCAACTCTTCTTCGTCCAAATCAATATCGAATTGCTGCAAAAGCTCTTTATCTTCTTCTTCAGCAGAAACAATATTGATATTCCAGCCGATTTCTTCACCCAAAATTTGGAATGTCGACTCATCCAAGGACTGTGTAGCTGTTGCCATTTCTCCCAAGTGGAAGAGCACAGTTACCAAAGCTGCTGGATTGACATCAATTTTTTCTGCCAAGTCAGAAAGAGTTGCGCCCTGACGCAAACGAATAGTAGCGCCGTTACCAGAAGGAATGCGCACGCCACCAATAACTGGTGCTTTAAGCTCTTCGTATTCACGACGCTTAGCTAAACGATTCTTACGAGCCTTAGAAGACTTGCCTCCCTGACGGCCGAATGCACCTGCAGCGCCTGCTCTACCGCGACCGCCGCCGCGAGATGGACCACCGTTTGGAGCACCAGCTGCTGCAGCCTGGAAAGTTGCAGCTTGATTTGCATTAAAGCGCGATTCTGCAGACGGCCTGCTATTTGAAGAGCCAGAGCCATTAGATGCGCCGCCGCGACGCTGACCTGACCACTGAGAACGCCCAGCTCCTTGGTTAGAGCGAGCGCCGCGAGAACGATTTCCGCCACGTTCACCGCGCGCACCATTTGCGTTACCAGCTCCACCCTGGCCTGGACGGCCACCGCGGCCATCTTTAGCGCCTGGACGAGACATTGGGTGAGGACGAGGAATATCTCCAGGGGTAGGAGAATGCATGCCCTGCTTACGACTAAACGGATTATTACCAGGACGAGGGGTTGCATTACCTGCTCCTTGAGCACCCTGATGCGGGCGCGGACGAGGAGGCATCTGCGCATGATTCTCGCGATTCTCACGGTTTTCACCACGACGCTCTGCATTCTTTGATTCGCCAGAAGAAGATGGACGAGGATTATGATTTGCGCGAGAGTGATTTGCTTCAGACTTTGGTGAGGCCTTAGAAGCTGCAGAACGTTCGGATTGCTCCGAATTTTGATTGCCTGCAGCGCGTTTTTGAGATTCAGCCTGAGACTTAGCTTTTGGCGCAGAAGGTTTTGCAGCACCAGAAGGTTTTGCAGACTGATTTGCAGACTGATTTGCAGACTGATTTGCAGCTTGCTTTGAAGCTGTAGTTGCAGCAGGATTTGCAGCAGCCTTAGCAGGCTTGCTACCTGACTTGTTACCTGCTTGATTTCCTTCAGCTGCCAGCGCCGCCTGCAAACGACGCACTACTGGAGCCTCAACTGTTGAAGAAGCGGACTTAACAAATTCGCCCATGCCCTTCAAACGCTCCAACACGGTTTTACTGTCTACACCAAATTCTTTGGCCAGTTCATACACGCGCTTTTTAACCACTCAGTGTTCTCCTCTGTCTGTGGCAGCGCTAGCACACGCGGCCACTTTACATTATTGCGAGCTTATTATTTATTATCGTGCGATATATCATCGTGCGACCATGATCTTGTACCTCGTCTTGTGCAGGACGATGCTACTGCTTTTTCGCCCAGATTCCAGCTTTCAGCATACTCGAAACGTTGGATTGGTGCGAGTGTCGCCACTACTAAAGATTATGCGTTTTGACCTTGAGCTGCAGCAACTTTCTTATCATGCTCTTCTTGAGACTCAATGCCAATCTTCCAACCAGTCAGCTTTGCAGCCAAACGAGCATTCTGACCTTCCTTGCCAATAGCAAGAGAAAGCTGAGCATCATGAATAAACGCAACAGCAGTCTGATTTTTTTCGCTAACTACCTGCACCTGCGTAACAGTTGCTGGAGAAAGCGCGGCGGCAACAAACTTCGCTGGGTCATCCGACCAATCGACAATATCAATCTTTTCTTGACCCAAATTTTCCATTACCGCACGCACCCTAGAACCGCCAGGACCAATCAAAGCTCCCTTTGGATTAACGCCCTCAGAGTTAGCGCGTACAGCAATCTTTGTGCGAGCTCCAGCCTCTCGAGCAATCGCCATAATCGAAACAGCGCCAGAAACAAGCTCTGGAACCTCACGCTCAAAAAGACGACGAACAAGCTCAGGATGCGACCTAGAAACCACAATTTCTGGTCCGCGAAGACCACGCGCAACATTTACAACATATACGCGAATACGTTCACCATGGCGGTAACGTTCACCTGGAACCTGCTCACGGCGAGGCAAAATCGCTTCAACATCCCCAACAGCAACGTGAATATTAGTAGTATCTTTGGCATCCTGCTGAATAATTCCGTTAATCAGCTTGCCTTTCTGACCAGAAAAAGCACCAAATACGCGATCATCTTCAGCCTTACGGAAGATTTGGCTAATAACTTGGCGGGCTGTTGCCGCAGCAAGACGACCAAAATCGCGAGGAGTATCGTCGTACTCTTCTCCCAGCGTTGGAGCCGGATACGGGTTATCTTCAGTAGGCTTACCAGGAATTTCATCCCTAGCCCACACAGTGAACGAACCTGCACGTTCATCCAGTTCAACTCGCACATGCTTTGCAGGATGAGCGGTTTTCATATACGCAAGACGCAAGGCCTCGGCGAGCGCCTCGTCCAGCTCCTCGGCATTAATCCCCTGCTGTGCCGCAAGCTGATGCATTCCCGCCAAATCCAATTCCATCGCGCACGTCCTCTCGTTATAACGCATTCATTTATGATTATTATTTTTGCAACCGTTTTGCCTTCTGATACAGCATTTATAATCAGATTTGCTTTAAGTTGCAGACAAGCCAACACCTTACTGAATTAATACAGTCGATATTGGTCACAGTCAGTGGCTATTTTAGTAGATTATGCAGACACTTTATGTTTTGTTAAAAGCCGTGCGTACTAACGCAAAGCGCAGCATAAAAATTGCGCTTAAGATTTTCGTTTGTGCTTTATTGACACCTACGCTAGTTTTTACTCTAGCATCTTGCGGCACATTGCAAAACATTCACGTAGATCATACTGTAAAATCTACTTCTGGCGAAAATATTTGCGCAAAAGCCTACCGTTTAGCGCAAAAAAATCAACAATTTATTGAAAATAACGTAAATAATGTATCTACTTCAGACTTGGAATCTTACGCAAAAGAATGGGAAACTGTAGCACAACAATGCCCAGGAAGATTAAGCGAAAGTATTGTTTATAGCGCTAAAGCAAAATGGGAAATATTATCTAAAGAATCTGGAAACAATAAGTCAAAAATCGCCGAAGAGATTGCTGGCACAAGCGATGAGGAAAATGCTTACGCAAGCACAGAAAACCAAGAAAACCCAGAATCTTCAATAACTCATCAACTAGAGCGTAATGCTTATATACAATTTACAAAAACAGTAAAGCATTACAACAATTTTCAATGGACACATCACCCTTTGGCCAGCGCAGCAGCTGCAGAAGATCAGCTAGCGTTTATACTACAAACTTTAGCCGCAAAAAAAGTTCCAGGACTGCCGTTGGAATATAGCGATATGGCATCAACAAATGCTCAAACTTTTATGAACGCATCCGGAAAAGGCGATGATTTGCGCAAAAAAATATATGAGATTCCATCCGACGCTCTTGAAAGTGGAAAAGCGCAAGATAAGGCAAGCGGAAAAGATTTGCCGATTGCAGCCATAGCTTATATGGATTGCGCACGAACTGAACTTACTGCTTTTAATCAAATAATAGTTATTGAAGAAAATAAAACTAAAAGCGCGTCAAAAAACAATCGCAACGAAACAAGCTACGAATACTCTGCTGTTCAAGCGCATAAGGATTTTAAAGATGCTGTAATAAAGCTGATTACTTCCAGATTATTGCGCGCCTACGCTCTAGGCTACCCAACAGATACAAATTTGGTTTTGAAATAGTATAATTTGGTATGGTCTCCAATAGAGGTATAACTAATGTCGTTACTACATTATTTAAAACGTACACTGTCTAATCGCTTATCAGAGCAAGCTAAAAAACGTATTCGTAAATATATTACTGTTTTTATTGCTTCGTATATGATTTTACTTTTGTTATCATATATACTTCTTGAACATGAGGAATCAGTTTGTGAATATGCTGTAGTAAATGCAAATTCCACTGCATCTGTTGTTGAAGATATAGAAGAATCTAAATCATTGCAAAAATACGTTAAATTAGTTAGAAAGAGAAAAACACCTAATTTTGATGAAAAAAATACTTGTACAAGAAGTATTTTTATTTGGGATGTAATTGGACGATGGCTATATCTTCGTAGATATACCAATGAATTGCAGATATCTACTATGGACGACTTAGATTGGATTAGTTCCGTATTAGAAAAAGAATCACAAGCAAATGAAAATAAAGTTTATTAAACTAAATGTCATTATAATCTAAAAATCTAGAGCAATCGGCAAAAAGAGGCCTACTATGCAATAGCTAGCAGGCCTCTTTTATATTCAACATAGATATATAACAAATGCAAGCTGAATATTACAAAACTTATATTTATAAATCTTAAATTATTTATCTCAAGTTATTCAAATGCTTCACGCTCCCACAGTGCGCTTAGTGGTATTGCCCACAAATTATCCGCCCACTGCATAATTTTTTGACCCAAATAAACAACGTATCCGCGCTTAAATTCAGGATTTTGCGAAAGAGCTACAAGTCCCTTAAAATCGTTACGGTTCACCATACTAGAGCTTTTTACTTCCACTCCAACCAGATTCCCGCGGAAACTTAGCACAAGATCAACTTCTTTAGGACTGCTACCAGTTTCACGCCAATAGAAGCAATCCGGATGCGTTTTAGACCATTGCACAGCAGGCATAATCTGATTTACAACAAAACTTTCGAGCAAATTCCCATACATAACGGGATCTTCCAAAGGATTATGACCCTTACTAATCATTGTTTGAACACTTAAAGACGTATCAACCGGATGTATTTTTGCTCTAGCGAAAGTTTGACGATTCGGCGCAGTTTTTATATTCGGAAGAGCATTTATTAAAAACCTGCGTAAGAATACGCTAACATAACGCTCAATAGTTCGCCTATCTAAAGCAAGATCTTGACCTATTGAACTCGTGTTAAGAATCCCACCAGGAGCACACAGCAACTTATTAAGTATGCTAACAGCCAAGCTTCTGTCTAATCGCTCTCCTGGAAGAATAGTATCTCCCAACACCGCAAGAATATCGCTTGACACAAGCTTTTCGCGTTCCCAAGCCTCGTAAGAATCATATGATTGCTGATATTCTGGGAATCCGCCAGCAGCCATCATTTTATATACTTCTTCTCTGCTTATTTCTTTTTCATATTTAAGATTTGGATTACTTTCTATAAGACTATCTACGATATTTCCACTATTTTGAGTAATTTCGCACTGAGTAAAAGGACTCATTATAAAGTGCTGAGCGCGCCTAGCAAGAGGATCTTGACCATCTAATCCGTTGCGATTTATAAGCGCACTACCTGTTAAAACATATTGAAGACTGTTTTCCGTTGAATTATCAACTATTTCTTTTATTGCAAGCGGAAGATCTGGAAGTCTCTGCGCTTCGTCAATAACAACTGGAGTACTAAGATTTTTTAGCCAACCGTACAAATCTGTTGAGGCGAGTGCAAAAGTATTTTCATCCGCAAGACTTGCGTATGAGAAACCTTTAGTCACAAGCTGACGCTTTGACATCATAGTTTTGCCTACAGCTCTTGCGCCTTCAAGAATTACGACTTTTCTTTTTGCTTGAAGAATAGAATCAGCAATTGGTCTAGGAAAATACGTACTCATAAAAGTAACTATACACGAAAAACGTATTTTTTGTACATTAAGTGTATGATTTTTTGTACATTGAATGTACAAAAACTACGATATGCGCAGATTACGTACTGGCAGAATAAAAAAGCTTCAAGCACAAAATGTGCTTGAAGCTTGTTATTCTGCGGATGAAGCGAGATTCGAACTCGCGGAGGATTTTACCCTCACACGCTTTCGAGGCGTGCTCCTTAGACCGCTCGGACATTCATCCACTTACGATTCGCGCAACAAAATCGCACGCAAACGCAACTTTTCAATTGTAAACCATGGCGCGAATATAAATTTATGGCGAGTTGAAACGCTATAATTCAGCAGAATCACGGCGAGCGCGAATCTTTTCCGCACGCTCTGCAAGCTCATTATCCGGCGGATACGCCACATATTCTAAAGTCAAACCTTGCGGCGCAATAGGACCAGTAGAACCTTCTCGAAGCGGCGTATTAATCTTCTCAACAAACCAATCAAGCGTGCGCTTACCACGCCCAATCTGCACGCAAGCTTGCACAAGAGAGCGCACCATATTGTGAGCGAAAGCATCAGCAACAATAGTAAACTCAAGCAAACCCTGCTCAACAGGCGGCACGCAGCCAGTTTTAAGCTTAACTAGCACATCGTTAGCACGCGTTCCCACACGTTCCCAACAAGCACTTTTTACATCGCGAATAGTAGTGCCTCCAGGATTAGGGCGCGCAAAAGATCCAAAATCGTGAAGGCCAATCATAAGCCTCGCAGCCTGGTTCATTGCATCGACATCCAAAACATCGTCAAGTTTCAAAACAAAACCGCGCATACGAGGGTCATAATCACAATAATCAGAAGCGTCGCAAATACGATACACATACGTGCGCTCTAACGCAGAAAAGCGCGCATCAAAACCAATGGGCGCAACACTTACCTTATGCAACGAAATATCTTGCGGCAAAACGTGCTTAAGCCGGTACTCGAGCGCGCAAACACCGTCCAATCCGGTATGACCTACGCATCGCAATAAAGTTTCTTCACAAACATCAAGATGACAAACCTGATGCGACGCATGCACGCCCGTATCCGTACGTCCAGCCACAGTAAGACGCAGCGGCTCAGCAGCATCTCCTTCTGTAACGCGCAATACTGTATGCAAAGCCCCCTCAATTTCACCCTGCACTGTGCGCAAAGTAGGCTGCTTAGCCCAACCGTAAAATCCGCCACCATCGTAAGCTAAATCTAAGCGAAGTCGCATTCAAAACCTTTCCAAACAGACTTTCCACTAGCTTTTCTTATCCGAAGAGCCGCCTGCAAGCGCAAAAGCACTCATAACACTACGAATCAGCTCATAAGTTTTTGAATCCATATGCATTGCAATCTTCAATAATTTAGGAACAACCTCCGACCAATGCGAAGACATTTCATCAAAAGTTGGGTAACCTAAACTGCTAAAAATGCTGTAAACGCTGTCAATTCTTCGCTTTCGCTCCTCAAATGGCAGATTCATCATCCACTCATTTGCAGCCTTAGAAACAGCCAGAGCGCGCGGAGTTACGCAATCACAGTAGTCAAAATCGCCATCTTTAATCTGCCAATACATGCCAAAATGCTGCATTAATCCAATCGAATCGGCAACTGTAACCTTATACGGCACTCCCGTATCCATAATCAAGCCAATAAAAGCAGACTGCGGAACTACTTTTTCAATACGACTTGAAACATTCGCAAAAACGCTTGTGTCAACTACATCACACGCAAAACCAGGGCCGTCCATAGAATAAATTTTTGATACAAGATTACCTAGTTTTTGACTTGTAGCATCTAAACGCATAGCCGCATAAGCAGCCATATTCCCGCCTTTTGAATGACCTACAACAATAATATTTGGATTATTTTGCGAGTCTACGAAAGATTTTGAAAAGCGCGCAAAAAGTTTGTTCGCAAAAAGTTTATTAAAGAAGTTTTTATTGGAATAACGCTTGCTGTATCTTTGCGCTACAGAAGTCAAATATTCAGCAGCAGATTCTTGCGCTGGCACTGGGCAGCGGAAAGCCATGTTGAAATCTTCTTTCCATCCAACAAGCGTATTGTCAGTGCCGCGATACGCAACAACAAGAGTATGAGGATTATCAATGCCCTCGCAATTACTAAGATCAAAAGTAACTCCAGCAAACTGCTGTTCTAAAGATTCGTCAATATTTGATTCATCAAACCTCTCAAGATACTCCCCTACGCGAATTCCCCTATACCTAGGGCTGGAAGCGACAGCAAGAAGCAGCTTCCTGCGGAATTTATCTACTTTAGGAGACCCAGAAGAAAACATTGACGAATAGTCTTCTATTCTAAGCAATTCGTTAATAGATACAGTCGAAATATTCTTTGGATTATCGCAATATTTTGGCACAGACGTTGGCATATTTATATAAGATAGCTCGCACAAAATCAGCGAATCCACGGCATTAAACTTGCGCTGAGCGAAGGTAGAGAAATCGTTTCGCAACAAATCAATAACATTCGACATAATTCAATAATAATACAAACAAAAAACGAGCCGAGGAAATCCTCGACTCGTTTTAGCAATTCTTCAAGAAGCGAATTTACGCTTAACTTTAAGATTCACTTTACCGATGCGTAAAGCTGAAATGCTGGCTACTCGGCAGCTTCTTCTTTAGCTGCTACCTTAGTAGCTGCTTCAGCTTCCTTCACAACAGCCTTCTTTGGGCTTACTGGCTCAGTTACAAGCTCAATAATTGCCTGAGGAGCGGTATCGCCACGACGTGGAGCAATCTTCACGATGCGGGTGTAGCCGCCTTCACGCTGCTTCATCTGCTCAGCAATCTGAGTGAAAAGAACGTGAACCACGGACTTGTTGCGAATCACGCGCAACACGCGACGACGCGAATGCAAATCGCCACGCTTAGCGAATGAAATCAAACGCTCAGCAAGCGGACGAAGACGCTTTGCCTTTGGCAACGTCGTCACAATACGACCGTGCTGGAAGAGGCTGGTCGCCATGTTGGCCAGCATCAGGCGCTCATGAGCCGGGCTAGAAGCCAGACGAGGGCCTTGTTTCGGTGTAGGCATTATTACTCCTTATTGTCGCAATTGCCGAAAACTCAGGTGGGCATCAACCCGAACATCCGAATTTTACGACGATTGCAGGTGAATTCTACTCGTCTTCAGGCGAGAAGAAAGTGCCACCTTCGAGATTATTGGCGTCGAAGCCAATCGGCGAAGCCTTCAAAGACAGACCCATGGACTGCAACTTCTCTTTTACTTCATCGATGGATTTCATGCCGAAATTACGAATATCGAGCAAATCCTGCTCAGTGTGAACTACCAATTCGCCGACTGTATGAATACCCTCGCGCTTCAAGCAGTTGTAGCTGCGCTGGGTAAGATTCATTTCTTCAATCGGTATAGCCAACTGGGAATCAGATTCATCACGCATTGGCGCTGGACCAACTTCAACACCTTCAGCTTCAAGATTAAGCTCACGGCAAAGGCCGAAAAGCTCAACCAAGGTTGAACCTGCGGATGCAACAGCATCTCGCGGTGTAATAGCTGGCTTGGTTTCCACATCCAGGATGAGCTTATCGAAGTCCGTGCGCTGTTCCACGCGGGTAGCTTCGACCTTATAGCTCACCTTCAAAACTGGTGAGTAGATCGAATCCACAGGAATGCGGCCGATTTCGCTGTTCTCCTGCTTGTTCATCTGAGCTGGTACGTAGCCGCGACCGCGTTCAACAGTAAACTCAATTTCAAGTTCACCATCTTCAGCAAGTGTAGCAATATGCAATTCAGGGTTGGCAATAGTAACGCCAGCCGGAGGAGTAATGTCTCCAGCGGTTGCTTCACCTTTACCATTCTTGCGCAGATACATCACTACAGGCTCGTCGTACTCACTAGTGAGCACGATGCCCTTGATGTTCAGCAGAATTTCAGTGACATCTTCTTCAACACCTGGCAGAGTCGTAAACTCATGCAAAGCTCCGGAAATGCGTACCGAAGTAACGGCAGCACCTGGAATGGAGCTCAACAAGGTACGACGCAGCGAATTGCCGAGAGTGTAGCCAAAACCTGGTTCCAACGGCTCAATAGTAAAGCGAGAACGCTGGGGATTCAGTGATTCCTCGGTAAGTGTCGGACGCTGTGCGATAAGCACTTTGGTATCCTTTCAGCTTCTGGTCGGTGGTGCACTCGCCGCCCATAAGCGGGTTGGATGGATGGATTCGTAAGAGTGCTCAGACGCGGCGACGCTTTGGTGGGCGTACGCCGTTATGCGCTTGCGGGGTAACGTCGGTAATAGAACCAACTTCGAGACCCGCGGACTGGAGGGAACGGATAGCGGTTTCACGACCGGAACCTGGACCCTTAACAAACACGTCGACCTTCTTAAGGCCATGCTCCATTGCCTTACGAGCGGCAGACTCAGCGGCCATACCTGCAGCGTAAGGAGTCGACTTACGGGAACCCTTAAAGCCGACGTCACCACCGGAAGCCCAGGAAAGGACTGCACCGGATGGATCGGTGATGGATATAATCGTGTTATTGAATGTTGATTTAATATGCGCCTGCCCAACCGGCACCGACTTGCGGTCCCGGCGACGCGGCTTGCGCGAGGCTTGCTTTGCAGCTGCCATTGACCCTCGTTTCCTAATGACGAATGAGTTGGTATGTCTAGACGATGGAAATGTATCCGTGGCCTAGAGCCGACCACCGACTACTATCGGGTGGCCTTCTTCTTCCCGGCGACAGTACGCTTCGGGCCCTTACGGGTACGAGCATTAGTCTTGGTACGCTGACCACGCACAGGAAGACCCTTGCGATGACGCTGGCCTTGATAGCAGTTGATCTGAATCTTACGACGGATGTCTGCGTCAATTTCACGACGCAAATCGCCCTCGATCTTGTAATTAGCCTCGAGATAATCACGCAAGGTGATCAGCTGTTCATCCGTAAGATCCTTGACGCGAGTGTCCGGATTCACACCGGTCGCGGCAAGCGTTTCCTTAGCGCGAGTGCGGCCAACACCAAAAATGTAGGTGAGGGCAATCTCAATGCGCTTCTCATTGGGAATATCTACTCCGGCAAGACGTGCCATTGTAATTCCTTTACTGTTACGCAGGTCGTGCACCAAGTCTTCCGCATTAATAAATTAGATGCGGCCTGGGCCTGCGCACCCAGGGTTCAGCTTCTGCTGTGACTTAGCGCCTTATTCTTTGTATTCCGCGATGGAAATCTGCTCAGCCCTGACGCTGCTTATGACGTGGGTTAATGCAGATCACCATGACGCGGCCGTGACGGCGGATCACGCGGCAGTTTTCGCAGATCCTCTTCACGCTAGGGCTGACCTTCATGGTTTTCCTTTGCTTGTACCTTTACTTATAACGGTACGTAATACGTCCACGGTTCAGATCGTATGGACTCATCTCCAGCACTACACGATCCTGCGGAAGAATGCGGATATAATTCTTACGCATTTTTCCGGAAATCGTAGCTAGAACGATGTGCTCATTCTCGAGCTGAACACGAAACATCGCGTTCGGCAGTGCTTCGACTACCTTGCCTTCGACTTCAATCACACCGTCTTTTGCCATGAGCCTCGTTCCGATCCTTGGGCATACTACTTCGCGCATCCGAAGACACGCCAATCTTCTATATTACAGTAAATGCGCCCTATTCAACACTCGGCGTGTCGCATAGGGCGCATCAACTCTTTACAAACCTGACCGTAATAAATCAGTCTATTATTGTTTTACTGCTATTAGTTTAGCGATTCGATAATGCGATTATTAATTTCTTTAATATCGCCAACACCATCAACTTCAACTAACTGGCCGCGGCTATCGTAAATATCAAGAAGCGGAGCAGTTTCTTTTTCGTATGTTTCCAAACGTTTAGCAATAACTTCTGGAGTATCGTCAGAACGACCCTGCTCTACTGCACGCTTCTGCATGCGCTCGAGCAAAACCTCACGCTCAGCTTCCAAGGCCACAACGTGATCGAGCGGAGTTGAAAGCTCTTCCAACATTAAATCCAAAGCCTGAACCTGGGAAGCGTTACGAGGATAACCGTCGAGAATCCAGCCATTCTTAGCATCATCTTGTGCAAGACGATCCTTAACAATGCTGTTTGTCAGTTCATCTGGAACCAACTCGCCCTTGTCAAGATAAACCTGCACTTGCTTGCCAAGCTCAGTCTGATTCTTTAAGTTATAGCGGAAAATATCACCAGTAGAAATTGCTGGAATATTGTAATGCTCACTTAACAAAGCAGCCTGAGTGCCCTTGCCAACGCCCTGAGGACCCATAATCAGCAATCGCATATTCATCTCCTTGATTCTTCACAAATTATTTTATTTACTTAGATACTTGTTTTTGATTTTCGTGGTTGAACAAGAAACCAGCATACTGGAACTGTTCAGTCTGAGCCTTTGCCTGACGCAAAGTATCCAAACCTACACCAGCAATAATCAGAATTGTTGTACCGCCGAATGGCAACTTTGTATTCAAGTGCAAAGCCATAATCAAAACGGTAGGAATCAAAGCGACGAAAAGCAAATAAATAGCGCCGACAGTGTTAAGCCTGTTCATAACATAGCTCAAGTAATTGCTAGTTGCGCTACCTGCGCGGATTCCAGGAATAAATCCGCCATACTCTTTCATGTTATCTGCAGTTTCATCCGTATTAAAAGTAATCTCGGTGTAGAAGAAGCAGAAGAACACAATCATAACCGTGTACAATGCAATGTACCAAGCAGACGTGGAATTTGCCAAATTTTCTTCAATCCACTGTACCCAAGGCTTGCTCTTATCTCCGAACTGAGCAATAAGAGTAGGAACAGCAAGAATAGAAGAAGCAAAGATTGGTGGAATAACACCGCTCATATTGATCTTCAAAGGCAAATAAGTGGAAGATCCACCGTACATCTTGCGGCCAATCATGCGACGAGTGTACTGCACAGGAATACGACGCTGCGCAAGTTCCACAAAGTCAACGAAAACAAGAATTACAAGAAGCACGCCGCCAACGATGGAGAACTTAGTCCAATCACCATTAGAACCGTTAGTGCCCCAACCAATTTCCCAAAGCTTTGGCAAGAAGCCGGAGCAAATGGACATAAAGATTAAGACGGACATACCTTGGCCGATGCCCTTATCTGTAATAAGCTCTGCCATCCACATAATAAGGCCAGTGCCGCCGGTCATAATCAAAACCATTACAACCAAGCTCCAGAAGCCACCATCTGGAATAACCTGACCGCACTGATAATTAAACAAAGCGCCTGAGCGAGCAGTTACCAAAATTGTTGTTGACTGCAAAACAGCCAAACCAATAGTCAAGTAACGAGTGTACTGAGTAAGCTTTGTCTCGCCAGACTGACCTTCCTTATGCAACGCTTCGAAGCGCGGAATAACAACGCGAAGAAGCTGAATCACAATGGAAGCTGTAATGTAAGGCATTACGCCCAAAGCAAAGATAGAAAGCTGCAACAGCGAGCCGCCGGAGAACAAGTTGACCAACCCAATAAAGTTCTCTTTTGACGAAGCTAACTTAGCTGTGCAAGCACGAATTACTTTATAGTCAACACCTGGAATCGGAATAAACGAACCGATACGGTAGATGATAATCATAGCGAAGACGAAGAGGATCTTATTCCTCAACTCCTTCGTCCTGAAGGCCTGGATTAACGTTTTCACCTGGGTCTTCCTCCCTTTTTTCGCGCACTCCTAGGCGCAACAGTGCAAAAAACAAACTCTGAGGCAATAGTGTAACTCACGGTGCATACTGGAACAGATTATTGGTGAGTTTTGTCGATAAAAATAGTCCCCCTAGACAATGCTAGAGGGACTATCTACAGCTTTATAACTGCATCAAGCTTAAAGTAGTTCTAACTACTCTTCGCTGATGGAGCCGCCTTGAGCCTCAACCTTTGCCTTAGCAGAAGCAGAAGCCTTCATACCCTTCAAGTTCAAAGCAACAGTCAATTCACCATCGCCCAAAACCTTAACTGGGTAACCATCACGCACGGCGCCCTTTGCAATAAGGTCAGCTACAGTAACATCGCCACCCTTTGGGAAGAGTTCAGCGAGAGCTGCAACGTTAACGACCTGGAACTCCTTCTTGAAAGGACTCTTGAATCCACGCAACTTAGGCAAGCGCATGTAAAGTGGAAGCTGGCCACCTTCGAAGCCAGGACGAACCTGATAACGCTTCTTTGTGCCCTTGTCACCACGACCCGAGGTCTTACCCTTGGAGCCTTCACCACGGCCTACGCGGATGCGATCCTTCTTAGCTCCTGGAGCTGGACGCAATGTGTGCATATGCAGCATTGGTTCTTCGTTAGCCATAATCAGTCGACCTCCTCGACGCTCACCAGGTGGCGCACGGCCATGACCAAGCCACGATTGACGGGGGTGTCTTCGCGAACTACGCTGTGACCAATCTTATGAAGGCCGAGCGTATGAACATTCGCGCGCTGGCGCTCAGTGGTGTGAACCAAACCGTGCACCAGAGTGATCTTCAAATTAGACATCACTCACCATCCTTTGCTTCAGCTGCCTTGGCGGCCTGAGCTTCTTCGCGAGCCTTGCGAGCTTCGGCAATGCCGGCAGCACGCTCACGGAGCAAAGCATCAGGAGCAACTTCCTCAAGAGAAAGACCACGACGAGCAGAAATCTCTTCTGGCTCTTCGAGCTTCTTCAAAGCGTCCACAGTAGCGCGCACCACGTTTACAGCGGTCGCAGAACCCATGGACTTGGTGAGGATATCTGTAATGCCAGCGCACTCCATAACAGCACGCACAGCACCACCAGCGATTACACCAGTACCTGGAGCAGCTGGACGAAGCAACACAGTACCAGCAGCATCGTGACCGAGCACTGGATGAGTGACGGTACCACGAATACGTGGAACAGTGAACATATGCTTCTTAGCGTCAAGCTGACCCTTAGCGATAGCTGCTGGAACTTCACGAGACTTGCCGTAACCAACACCAACAGTGCCCTTACCGTCGCCAACAACAACAAGTGCTGCAAAGCTGAAGGTACGACCACCCTTGTGGGTCTTGGAAACACGGTTAATAGTAACTACGCGATCCAGAAGCTCTTCGCCGCGGTTTTCTTCACGACGATTACGACGCTCGCCGCGCTTACCCTCGCCCTTATTGCGGCGAGAACGACGATCATCGTTGCGTTCCTCAGCGGATGCCTGAGTGTTCTGAGTTTCTTCAGCCACTTGGGTTTCCTTTTCGTTGTCGCTCACAGTGCTAGACCTCCCTGACGGGCGCCTTCAGCTACTGCTGCGACGCGACCATGATATTTGTTAC
Organism: Gardnerella sp. Marseille-Q9691; assembly: GCF_046507715.1. Classification (NCBI taxonomy): domain Bacteria; kingdom Bacillati; phylum Actinomycetota; class Actinomycetes; order Bifidobacteriales; family Bifidobacteriaceae; genus Gardnerella; species Gardnerella sp. Marseille-Q9691. Next base: position 240,421 of record NZ_JBKFXI010000002.1, read on the forward strand.
CGCCACGGTCGAAGACTACAGCGGTGATGCCCGCTTCCTTCGCCTTAGCCGCTACTAATTCGCCAACCTTGGTTGCAGCTTCAGTCTTCGTGCCGGTGAAACCAGCGAAGTCAGCTGTCAAAGTGGAAGCGCTTACCAAAGTAATGCCCTTGGTATCGTCCACAATCTGAGCAACCATGTGACGGTTAGAACGAGAAACAACTAAACGAGGACGTTCAGATGTACCAGCAATATGCTTACGAAGACGGGCGTGACGACGCAAACGTGCGACTTTGGTACCCTTACCGAAAATCTTAACGCTCATATCACTTACCAGCCTTTCCAGCCTTGCGCAGGATACGTTCATCGGCGTACTTAATACCCTTACCCTTGTAAGGTTCTGGAGCACGAAGCTTGCGGATGTTAGCAGCAACCTGGCCAACAGTCTGCTTATCGGTGCCCTTAACGATTACCTGGTTAGGATTTGGCAACTCGAACTCAATACCTGCCGGTGGTTGAACGGTAATAGTGTGAGAATAACCGAGCGAGAACTCAATGCCCTTGCCCTTCATTACTGCACGATAACCGGTACCGACAATATCCAAAGTCTTGGTGTAGCCTTCATGCACACCCTTAACCATGGAAGCAACAATTGCGCGAGCCAAGCCGTGCTTTGCACGAGTTGGACGCAAATCGTCAACTGGAGTCAAAACAATCTGATTCTCAGCAACTTCCGCGGTAATGCCCTCTGGAATTACATAGGAGTCAGAACCCTTAGCGCCCTTGACGCTGAAGGACTGACCTTCAATCTTTACTTCCACGCCTTGAGGAATGTCGACGGGGAGCTTACCAATATGCGATGCCATCTTCAGCTCTCCTTTCTCACCATACGTAGGCGACAATTTCGCCGCCAATGCCTCGGTCGAGGCATTCCTTCTGAGTCAACAATCCCGAGCTGGTCGAGATAATAGCGATACCGAGACCACCAAGAGGCATTGGCAAAGCATCAGACTTAGCGTAACGACGCAAGCCTGGCTTAGAAATGCGCTTGATGCCCTGGATAGAACGCTGGCCATTGGAGCCATACTTCAACGTAATTTCCAACGTCTGTCCAACCTTAGCTTCCTTAGCAGCGAAGTCCTTAATGTAGCCTTCGTGCTTAAGGATCTCGGCGATATTCGCCTTGAACTTGGAGTACGGCATTTCCACGGTATCGTGCTTTGCCGCGCTCGCGTTACGCAGACGTGTCAACATGTCTGCGATTGGATCTGTCATTGTCATGTGGGCTAACGCCCTTTCTCGCCGTGGTTTCCACCGCCTCTATATAAGACCTTTGTCTTTAGGCAGTGGACCTTCAGCGTCGATATTTACCAACTGGACTTCGTAACACCCGGCAACTCACCGCGATGAGCCTTCTCACGAAGGCAGATGCGGCACAGACCGAACTTGCGATACACGGAGTGAGGACGACCACAAACCTGGCAACGCGTATAAGCGCGTACCTTGAACTTCGGCTTAGCGGCCGCCTTGTTTTTCAGAGCGGTTTTTGCCATTTCAGTTCTCCTTGAATGGGAAACCGAGGTGCTTAAGCAAAGACTTGGCCTCCACATCGTCCTTGGTGGTAGTCACCACGGTGATGTCCATACCACGCTGATGATCAATCGAGTCAGGATCAATCTCATGGAACATAGACTGTTCCGTAAGACCGAAGTTGTAATTACCCTGACCGTCAAACTGGTTGCCGTTAATACCACGGAAATCGCGGATACGAGGCAAAGCCAGAGTAAGCAAACGATCCAAGAATTCCCACATACGATCGCCACGAAGGGTTACGTAAGCACCGATAGCCTGGCCTTCGCGCAGATGGAACTGAGCGACAGACTTCTTTGCCTTAGTGACCTTTGGCTTCTGGCCGGTGATCAAAGTGAGATCCTTAATCGCACCTTCGATGAGCTTGGAATCACGTGCTGCAGCGCCGACGCCCATAGAGACGACAACCTTCTGTACACGAGCCACCTGCATAGGATTGGTGTGGCCAAATTCCTTCTCCAAGGCTGGAACGATTTCATCCTTGTATTGTTGCTTTAAGCGCGGAGTTGCCGGCAACTCAATTGTAGTATCGGTCATGCCAGCTCCTTTCCGGACTTCTTGGCGACACGCACGCGCACGGTCTTAACCTTGCCGTCACGAGCCTCTTGCTTAACAATCACGCCAACGCGAGTAGGCTGCTTGGTTTCTGGATCAATAACCATCACGTTAGAGCGATGGATTGGAGCCTCAACCGAAACAATGCCCGACTGCTGACCCTGCTGGGTGGCGCGAACGTGCTTCTTAACGACCTGAACGCCTTCTACGACTAAACGGTCGTCGGCAAGTACACGAAGTACTTTGCCTTCCTTACCGCGATCCTTACCGCGGATAACCTTCACCTGGTCGCCGGACTTAATCTTGGCTACCATATCAGATCACCTCCGGGGCAAGGGACACAATCTTCATGAAGTGCTGATCACGCAATTCACGACCGACTGGTCCGAAGATACGAGTGCCTTTTGGTTCACGGCCAGAGCCGAGAATGACGGCGGCGTTCTCATCGAACTTAATATAGGAACCATCGACACGGCGATGTTCCTTGACAGTACGGACGACGACAGCCTTAACTACGTCGCCTTTCTTGACCGACCCGCCAGGGATCGCGTCCTTGACGGAGGCGACGATGATGTCGCCGATGCCGGCATAGCGTCGCTTCGATCCACCGAGCACGCGGATGGCAAGTAATTCCTTAGCACCCGTGTTGTCGGCGACATGAAGCCGCGTTTCCTGCTGAATCATTGATTCTCCTTAGCCGAGCTGGTTCTCCCCACTCACCTGTGCCTGTCCAAAGAACAGACACAGGTGAAGCGCGGAGCCTTGCCGAACTTGTTTACTTGGCGCGCTCGATAATCGAGTCGAGACGCCAACGCTTGGTCTTGCTCAGGGGCCGAGTTTCCATAATACTCACGAGGTCGCCAATATGTGCCTCGTTGTGTTCATCATGGGCTTTGACCTTGCGGGTGGAGCGAACGACTTTACCGTAAAGCGGGTGTGTCGAACGCTGCTCCAGCTCAACGGCAATCGTCTTGTCCATGGCCTCGGACACGACGTAGCCGCGACGAACCTTGCGGAAGTTGCGCTCTTGGTTCTCAGCCATGCTTACTTCTCCTTGACCTCAGTGGCGCCAGGCTCTTGGCTGATGCCGAGTTCACGCTCACGCAGGACAGTATACATCCTGGCTATGTCGTGCTTGACCGCCTTGAGGCGAGCGCTGTTTTCAAGTTGACCAGTTGCTGCCTGGAAGCGCAAGTTAAAAAGCTCTTCCTTGGACTTCTTCAAGAAGCCTTCAATTTCAGCATTGGTCTTCTCGTTCAAATTCTTGATGGTGTAGTCTGCAGTTCCGACTGGCATCAGATGTCACCGCCTTCACGCGCAATAACGCGGCATTTCATTGGGAGCTTATCGATAGCGCGGCGCAAAGCCTCGCGAGCGATGTCCTCAGAAACACCACCGATCTCGAACATTACGCGTCCTGGGTGGATGTTGGCAATCCAGAATTCTGGAGCACCCTTACCGGAACCCATTCGCGCACCAAGCGGGTGCTTGGTTAATGGACGATCTGGGAAGATCGTAATCCACACACGACCGCCACGCTTAATGTAGCGGGTCATTGCGATACGAGCTGCCTCGATCTGTCGGTTAGTGATGTAGGCCGGAGCCAGCGCCTGAATACCGAAATCGCCGAAAGCAATCTCGGTGCCACCCTTAGACATGCCGCTACGGGTAGGACGGTGCTGCTTACGATATTTAGTCCTCTTTGGGATAAGCATCTGCTCACTCCTTCGTTTCCGTTGCGGCAGGAGCTTCAGCAGCTGCAGCTTCAGCTGGCTTTTCAGCCTGTGCTTCAGCAGCCTTCTGCTGGTTAGCAGGACGTGCGCCACGACGTGGACGACGATCGCCACGACGGCCTTCACGCTTACCCTGCTGAGCCTGCTGCTCTTCAAACTCACGCTCGGTCATATCACCCTTGTAAATCCAGACCTTAACGCCAATACGGCCGTAAGTGGTCTTAGCTTCAAAGAAGCCATAATCAATAAGGGCACGAAGGGTCTGCAGTGGAACGCGACCCTCACGATAGAACTCAGAACGGCTCATTTCGGCGCCACCAAGACGACCGGAGAGCTTAATACGAATACCCTTGGCACCAGCGCGCATTGCGTCCTGCTGTGCCTTACGCATAGCACGACGGAATGTAACGCGGTTTGTCAACTGTTCCGCAATTCCCTGAGCAACCAACTGAGCGTCAAGTGCAGCATTCTTCACCTCAAAGATGTTGAGCTGTACTTGCTTGCCTGTGAGCTTCTCAAGCTTTGCACGAACGCGCTCAGCTTCAGCACCACGACGGCCGATAATAATACCTGGACGAGCGGTGTGAATATCAACACGAACGCGATCACGAGTGCGCTCGATGACGATACGAGATACGCCAGCACGCTCGAGGTCATGGCTCATTTCCTTGCGAATCTTGTCATCCTCAAGGACGAAGTCACGATAACGCTCGCCAGCCTTGTTGGAGTCGGAGAACCACTTAGAACGATGATTCTCGGTGATGCCCAGGCGATAGCCGAAAGGATTTATCTTCTGACCCATCTTTAGCGGGCTCCTTCCTTAAGCGAGACGATAACGGTGATATGGCTTGTGCGCTTGTTAATGCGCGCAGCGCGACCCTGTGCACGAGCGCGGAAACGCTTAAGCGTTACACCCTCATCCACGTAGGTTTCCTTGATGACCAAGTCCTGCTCACGGAATGGTTCACCGGCTTTTTCAGCCTTAACGCGAGCGTTAGCGATCGCGCTTTCAAGAACCTTGCGCACCGGCAAAGATGCGTCCTGAGGAGCAAACTTCAAAATGGTAATAGCTTCGCTTGCACGCTTGCCTCGGATGAGGTCGACCATGCGGCGAGCCTTGCGCGGCGTCACGCGGACGTGACGAGCGATTGCTTTAGCTTCCATGTGTCCTAACTCTCCTTTAGCGGCGTGCCTTTTTGTCGTCCTTCACATGACCCTTGAAGGTCTTGGTTGGGGCGAACTCACCGAGCTTATGACCAACCATGGCTTCGGTAACGAATACCGGCACATGCTTGCGGCCATCGTGTACGGCAAAGGTGTGTCCAATGAAATCAGGAGTGATCATCGAACGACGCGACCACGTCTTAATGACGTTATGCGTGCCCTTGTCGTTTTGCTCGTCGACTTTCTTCTGCAAGTGGGCGTCGACGAAAGGGCCCTTCTTGATGCTACGAGTCATCTATTCGACACTCCCTTACTTGCGGTTCTTACCATTCGGGCGACGACGAACAATCATCTTGTTCGAAGCCTTCTTTGGACGACGTGTACGAACCTCGCCCTTGCCCCATGGAGAAACTGGCGGCTTGCCACCACGGGTACGACCACCATGTGGGTGGTCCACAGGGTTCATGGATTCGCCTCGAGTGATTGGCCTACGACCAAGCCAACGAGCGCGACCAGCCTTACCAAGTTCAATGTTGGCGTGATCAGAATTACCAACTTCGCCAATCGTAGCGCGGCAACGAGCGTCAACGTTACGAATTTCGCCAGATGGCATACGCAACTGAGCGTAAGCGCCATCCTTAGCGACGAGTTGAACAGCAGCACCAGCGGAGCGAGCAATCTTTGCGCCACCAAGTGGACGAAGCTCGATTGCGTGAACCACGGTACCGGTTGGGATATTCTTCAGAGGCAGGTTGTTGCCTGGCTTAATATCAGCCTGAGCACCAGTCTCAATAACGTCACCCTGGGCAATGCCTTCAGGAGCGATAATGTAGCGCTTCTCACCATCTGCGTAGTGCAGCAATGCGATGCGAGCGGAACGGTTAGGGTCATACTCAATATGAGCGACCTTTGCTGGCACGCCATCCTTGTCCCAACGCTTGAAGTCGATGAGACGATACTGACGCTTGTGACCGCCGCCGCGATGGCGAGAAGTCATGCGGCCGTAAGAGTTACGACCACCAGTCTTGCTGAGTTTGCGTACCAACGATTTTTCAGGCGTAGAACGCGTGATCTCGGCAAAATCCGAAACCGAAGCGTTACGACGGCCTGCAGTCGTCGGCTTATAAACGCGGATAGCCATAATATAGTATTCCTTTACTTTTCTCGGCTAGCCTTCAGTTACCAAAGATGTCAATCGTTTGACCTTCAGCCACGGTGACAATAGCGCGCTTCTGGTTCACACGACGGCCGAAACCGGTGCGAGAGCGCTTCAACTTGCCAGCGCGGTTCAAAGTGTTAACGTTTGTCACCTTGACCTTGAAGATTTCTTCGATAGCCTGCTTGATCTGAACCTTGTTAGCATCTGGAGCCACTACGAAAGTGTACTGACCACGATCAGAAGCTGCATAACTTTTTTCAGAAACAACTGGCTTAAGAATTACGTCATGTGCTGGGTTATGGACTGCGACCATTTAAATCAGGCCTCCTTAACGACAGGCTCGGTCTTAGCAGCAACGAAGGCTTCGAAGCCTTCCTTGGAGAAGACGACGTACTGAGCTGTAACAACATCGTAAGTGTTAAGCTGATCAGCGAAGATCACGTGAACAGTTGGAATGTTGCGTACAGACATCCACTCATTGATGTTCTCACGAGAAAGAACAACAGTAGTGAACTGGTTATTGGTCACAGGGGTAAGTGCTGCAACTGCCTGCTTGGTGGATGGAACATCCTTAATACCAAAGTCAACTACAGCAATACGTCCAGCATTTGCACGATCCGAAAGAACATAACGAAGAGCAGCTGCCTTCATCTTCTTCGGGGTGCGCTGATCGTACTTACGAGGAACTGGACCGTGAACAACGCCACCATGTACCCACTGTGGAGCACGAATGGAACCCTGGCGAGCACGACCGGTGCCCTTCTGCTTCCATGGCTTCTTACCGCCGCCGGAAACATTAGCACGATTCTTCACAGCATGGGTGCCCTGACGAGCAGCAGCAAGCTGAGCGATTACGACCTGATGAACCAGTGGGCCGTGAGCCAAAACGTCTTCGTTGGAGATGCCGAAAATCTCAGCAGGAGCTTCAACGGTTCCGCTTGCCTTGCCCTTAGTATCAGTGACGTTCAGAGTTACGTTTGCCATAATTATCAGGCTCCCTTCACTGCCGAACGGACGAGAACGATTGCGCCCTTAGGACCTGGAACAGCGCCCTTAATAGCGAGAATGCCGTTCTCGACATCCGAAGAAACGATGGTGAGGTTAAGCGCGGTGGAAGTCACATGACCCATGCGACCAGCCATACGCTTGCCCTTCAAAATGCGGCTTGGAGTTGCGCAAGCGCCCACAGAACCTGGGCGACGTTCGTTCTTGTGCGAGCCGTGAGTACGACGATAGGACTTGAAGCCCCAACGCTTAATAGTGCCAGCAAAGCCCTTACCCTTGGTAGTGCCAGTGACATCTACTTCAGAACCCTCAGCGAACAATTCAGCGGTCAATTCCTGACCTGGCTGATAATCTGCTGCGTTCTCCGTGCGCACCTCAGCGAGGTGACGACGAGGAGTTACACCAGCCTTTGCAAAATGACCGGCCAATGGCTTGGTCACCTTGGTAGGATCAATCTGGCCATAACCGAGCTGTACTGCGCAATAACCGTCAGACTCTACAGTCTTTACAGCGGTAACTACGTTAGTGGCAACTTCAACCAGAGTTACGGGGACGAAGAAGCCGTTTTCATCCCAAACCTGCGACATACCCAGCTTGCGACCGAGCAATGCAGTGCGATTCTTATTCTGCGACATTTTCTCCCCCTTCCTACAGCTTGATCTCGATGTTTACATCCGCAGGCAGGTCAATGTGCATCAAAGAATCCACAGCCTTTGGCGTTGGATCTACGATGTCAATGAGGCGCTTATGAGTGCGCATCTCGAAATGCTCGCGAGAATCCTTGTATTTATGAGGAGAACGGATAACAACAAACACGTTCTTCTCGGTCGGCAGAGGAACCGGACCCACCACTGTGGCGCCCGCGTTCGTCACCGTCTCGACGATTTTCTTCGCCGATTGGTCGATGACCTCATGGTCATAGGACTTAAGCCTGATGCGGATTTTCTGTCCCGCCATTGCCGTCCGCCCTTTCTAGCGATTCGTTTACTGTTTACCAACCTGAATTCAAGGGCACCGGCGAGAATAAGCCCCTAGGGCAATTCCACATCAGTGCGCGGCATCAAAAACCTATTCATACAAAAAAATTCGATTCAAAGTTTTTGCTTCCGCGCTCGCTTTTTTTTAATTACAATATGCGAGCCTTAAAACAGGCAACTAAGTAATTAAACCATCAACCTTCGATTATTAAAAACCGGGCGTGTCGGCTATTTTCCAACAAAAAATGGCAGAAACTACAATTAGTTTAGCTTCTGCCATTATTAACTAAATACGCAAATAATTACGCGGCTTCACGCTCCAAGCGCATGCGATGGCCTTCTTCTTGAGAAACACCATAATATGCAGCAATAGCAATATCCTTCATATCCTCAATTTGCGGAATACGAGGATTTGCAGGAGCGCACTGATCTTCGTAAGCACGCATGCCAATATTGTCAAGTATCGACCAGTAGTACTCTTCGTCTACGCCACAAGCCTTAAACGAAGCGTCCATTCCAAGCTTTTCATTTCGATACTCTTCAACAGCGCGAGCAAGATTTTCCACGCCTTCTTCAGGAGTCTTACCAGGATCTACACCAAGATTCTTAGCTATCTCCTGATACCTTTCAAGCGCAATATAATGATTGTACTTTGGCCAGCTAGTTGGCTCTTGCGGAATCTGACCGTTGTAGCGAATAACATAAGGCAGCAAAATTGCGTTCGTATGTCCGTGTACAACATGGCACAAAGCACCAATAGTATGAGCCATAGCGTGGCACATACCTAGGAATGCAGAACCAAATGCCATTCCAGCCATAGTAGCTGCATTGTGCATTTTTTCTTTCGCTTCAATCTTGCGCTGAGAATCTTCGCAATTCACAGAATCGTTGAGATTTTCCCAAATAAGCTTCGAAGCGTGCAACGCCATAGCATCCGTGAAATCATTCGCGTAAACAGACACATAAGCTTCCATAGCGTGAGTTAATGCATCAAAACCAGAATCACACGCCAAACGACGAGGCTGCGTACGAGCTAACACAGGGTCTACGATTGCAACCGTTGGAGTCAAAGCGTAATCCGTAATAGGATACTTGTATCCGGTCTTGTGATCTGTAATAACAGCGTAAGGTGTAACTTCAGATCCAGTTCCGGAAGAAGTTGGTATGCAAACAAGCTTAGCTTTGCCACCAAGAGGCGGAATCTTAAACGCGCGCTTTCGAATATCGAAGAACTTTTCGCGCAAATCAGCGAAAGAAATCTCCGGATGCTCGTACATAAGCCACATAATCTTAGAAGCATCCATTGGAGAACCGCCGCCAACAGCAATAATTGTGTCTGGCTGGAATTCGTCACGCATCATTGCGGCTCCGCGCTCAACCGTTTCAACGCTTGGCTCAGGCTCAACGTAATCAATAATGCGGAAAGTAACGCGATTATCTCGAGCACGAAGCTGGTCAATAATCTTATCTACTACGCCAAGCTGCTCCATAACTTTATCGCACACAATAACTGCGCGCTCAACGCCGTACATATCCCTCAAATAACGAATAGCATTCGGCTCAAAATAAGTTTTAGCCGGAATCTTGAACCATTGCATATTATTATTCCTTCGTGCAATACGCTTAATATTAAGAAGATTTATAGCTTGTACGTTGCCGGAAACGGAATTTCCGCCATAAGATCCGCATCCAAGAGTAAGCGAAGGAGCAATCGCGTTGTAAATATCTCCAACGCCACCAAGAGATCCAGGAGAATTCCAAACAATTCTGCAAGCATGCATACGAACGCCATATTCGCGCACAAGATCTTGATTATTTGTATGAATTACAGCAGTGTGACCAGCTCCATGCACAAGCATCTGCTCGCACATCTTGAAGCCTTGTTCCTTATTTTCTGCGCGAAGCATTGCGTGAACAGGAGCAAGCTTTTCCATAGTAAGCGGCTCCATCTCACCAACTTCTTTGCACTCTGCAACCAAAATCACAGCATCTTCTGGAATTTCAAATCCAGCTTCGTGAGCAATGTATTGAGGAGATTTTCCTGGAACAGTGGAGTTAAGTTTTGGAGTATTTCCAGAATACGCAGTGCAGCCAAACATATATTGTTCGAGCTTAGCTTTTTCGTCAGCATTAACAAAATACGCTTTTCTGCGCTTTAATTCGCGAAGTAACGGCTCATATACGTCCTTATTCGCAATAATTGCCTGCTCGGTTGCGCAAATCATTCCGTAATCGAAGTGCTTTGAAAGAATTAAATCGTTTGCAGCACGCGAAATATCAACATCGCTGTCAACATACGCAGGAGCATTTCCAGCGCCAACGCCAAGAGCTGGCTTTCCAGAAGAATACGCAGCCTTTACCATTCCAGGACCGCCTGTTGCAAGAATGGTTGCAATCTTCGGATGCTTCATTAAAGCGCCGGTTGCAGCAATAGAAGGATGCTCAATCCACTGAATGCAATCTTTTGGCGCTCCAGCCGCAACAGCAGCATCGCGAACAATTCGAGCTGCTTCAGAAGAGCACTTTTGTGCGAAAGGATGGAATCCAAAAATAATTGGGCATCGAGTTTTTAGCGCAATAAGCGACTTAAAAATTGCTGTTGAAGTTGGGTTTGTAACTGGAGTTACGCCTGCAACAATACCAACCGGCTCAGCGATTTCGTCAATTCCAAGTACATCGTCTTCGCGAATAATGCCAACTGTTTTCTGCCCAGCCAAGTAATGCGTAATATGTTCGCATGCAAAAATGTTTTTCGTTGCTTTATCTTCAACAAGACCGCGCCCAGTTTCGTCAACAGCCATTTTTGCAAGAACCAAATGCTTATTTAGTGCTGCAACAGATGCTTTAGCTACAATATGATCAATTTGTTGCTGATTAAGCTTTTCAAATTCATCTAAAGCATGCGATGCTTTTTCAACAAGTTGATCAACCTCTTGCTGTGCTGCTAATTCAACATCATCGACGGTTTTAGACTCTGTTTCGGCCTTATTCTGTGCCTCAACCATGAGTAGTCCTCCTTGATCTTTACCAACGGCATTAATAACGACATTAATAACGACGTTAATAGCAAATATTTTTTGCCCGTTGTTACTCACAGTAAGTAAATATGTGATACAAGTCACAATTTAGCCGTTTTACTGTACTTTTGCATCTTTGCAGCGAGTTGCGCTATTTATGATTGAGCACGGTAGAGTTATGTTCGTTTTTTGAGTACTTTTGCTTACTTTTACGTTCGTTTTATTTTGCTACATAGATTTTGATATTTAGTTTTGATATACAAAAATGGCTCCAAGCAAAAGCCTGAAGCCATTTTGTAAAATATATATTCTGCGAAACTTAACGCTTCGAGAACTGAGGTGCACGACGTGCCTTGTGCAAACCAGCCTTCTTGCGTTCCACAACGCGAGCGTCGCGGGTCAAGAAGCCAGCCTTCTTCAAAGCAATACGGTTTGCATCGCGATCGATGGAATTCAATGCACGAGCAACACCCAAGCGAATAGCGCCAGCCTGGCCGGTGGTGCCGCCGCCGTCAACGAGGACTACGACGTCGAACTTACCTTCAAGCTTGAGCAACACGATTGGTGAATTCACTTCGCGCTGCAATAAGCGAGATGGGAAGTACTCTTCCAAAGTGCGACCATTGATGGTCCACTTACCAGAGCCTGGAACCAAACGTACACGAGCTACAGCTTCCTTACGACGACCAGTGCCGTAGCCTGGCTCGATTGCGGAAGTGCCGGTGCCTGCACCAGCGTTAGTTTCAGTAGTGTAGCTAGTCAGTTCTTCTTCGTTTTCAAGAACCGCGGAGTTGTTATTTTCTGCCATATCTATTCTCCTTGATCTCACTTAGCCTGCTGAGAGACCTGAGCGATCTCGAAGACCTGTGGCTTCTGCGAAGTGTGCGGATGCTCAGCGCCAGTGAACACACGAAGGCGGTCAAGCTGCACCTTAGCAAGACGATTCTTTGGAAGCATGCCCTTGACAGCAGCCATGATAATACGCTTTGGATCCTTCTCCAAAAGCTCTGCATAGCTATCACGACGAAGGCCGCCTGGACGACCAGAGTGGGAATACAGTTCCTTGCTCAACTTATTGCCGGTCAAAGCAATCTTTTCAGCGTTAATAATAATAACGTGATTGCCAGAATCAGCATGAGGAGCAAACGTTGGCTTATTCTTACCACGCAGCAAGATTGCTACCTGAGAGGCCAAACGACCAAGTACCACGTCAGTGGCATCGATGATGTACCAGTCATGAGTCAAATCTGCTGGTTTCGGTGTGAAAGTCTTCACAATCGTACCTTTTCTCTATTGTGTTTCGAGCGTTGCATTTTCTTGGTTTATAGAAAATACGTTACTCATAATCCGTGGGCTCCCTGAAAGTCCTCGATGGCGAGTGGGAAAAGCGCTTTGAAGGACCCCTTAGGGAAACACAACAATCTGCAAGTATATCGCCAAGTGACGACTACTTGCAAGTGTCTATTTTATATAAGGCTGAGACGAATACAAAACAAATTGTCAAACAAATTGCTAAACAAATTGCTAAACAAATTGTCAAACAAAATAAATCACAAAATGTTATGCATTCATAATCGCAGCAAGCGAGCGCACGCGCGGCAAATCAAACATAGTATCCAAGGACACCGGATTGCCGTCACCATCAGCTAACGGAATACGCCAATTCGGGTACTCATTATCAGTGCCAGGCTGATTTTGCGCACGATACTCACCAACTGCATCAACCAAAGAAGCAGCAAGCAAACGCGAAGGAGCAACCTTCAAAGCGCGGTACAATGCCTCAATAATCTCCTGAGTATGAGCATCCTCATCCTCAAGCAACTGAGCATCCAAATAACCGCCCTTTACCAGCATGCGCATCATGGCACGATGCTCTGCAACAGCTCCAGCGCGGAATTCTTCAACAGAACCAGTAAGCAAGTGCAAACGCTCGCGAATATTAACCTGCTCATAACGCAAATAACCAGCAGCAGGAGGTAAATCGTGAGTATTTACAGAAGCAAGCGTCATTTCGCGCCACTTATCTGGAGAACGGAATTCACCATCTTGCACTTCGAACCATTCAACCGTGCAACCAAGCACAGCCTTCTTGCGTAGCACTTCCAAAGCATTTGCAGGCAAAACACCCAAATCTTCACCAACAACTACACCGTGAGCACGAGCTGCTTCGATTGCCAAAATACCAAGCATAATGTCGGCATCGTAGTAAACGTAAGCACCGCCACTTGGAGCTGAACCTTCTGGAATCCACCACAAGCGGAAAAGTCCAAGAATGTGATCAATTCGCACAGCGCCAGCTGAAGCAAACATGCCATGAACCATATCTCGGTATGTTTTAAAACCAGTGCGCTCAAGCTCAAACGGATGCAGTGGAGGCTGAGACCAATCCTGGCCTTGCTGATTGAAGTAATCAGGAGGCGCGCCAACAGTAGCTCCGTTAGCAAATCGCTCTGGATTCCACCAAACTTCAGATCCTGCAGGATGCACGCCAACAGCCATATCAGACATAATGCCGATTTTCATACCAGCTTTACGTGCAGCAACTTGAGCATCATGCAATTGCGTAAAAGCAACCCATTCAAGCCAACGATAAAACTCAAGGGTATCCGGGAAACGATTAGCTAATTCGCGCACTTGGTCAGAATCCTTAGTAAGAGTCTTCTCCCAGCAATCGTCACCCTTTGGAGCACCCCACTTGTCGTAGCACAAGCACCATGTGGCGTAGGATTCAAGACGTTCGCCCATCTCCTGCTTAAACTCGTCAAAAACGCGAGCGCGATTTTCTGGCATGCCAGCCTTGAAAATCAGCCACAATGCGCGCATTTTTACACGCCACATAGAATCTCTATCAATGATTTGAGCATCGTTGTTAAGAGGCTCTACTTGGGCATGTAATTTTTCGACTTCTTTTCGAGTTTTATCGTTTAACGTTTCATACTCAGGAATACTTTCTGGGCGAATATACGTTACGTTTACCATTCCTCGAGCAACCGGTAAGTACGGAGATGGCGTAAGCGGAGTTACAGGCTCACCTGCATGCATTGGGTTGATTAGCACAAAGTCGGCGCCAGTTTTTTTCTTAGCTTCAGCAAGAAGAGTTGCTAAATCTGCAAAATCACCAACACCCCAAGACTTTGAAGAACGGATTGAATAAAGCTGAGCCATCCATCCCCAAAGCTGCTCGCCGTTTGCTTCAAGAGAATCAAGTGTAGTAATGCTTTCTGGAGCACTAATAAGTGTTGCTTCTTCTTGACGCTCCCCAACAGTTACTCGCAAAGTGTGGTAGCCCATTGGCAAATCTTCAGGAATTTTAATTAAAGATGTAGCTACAAACTTGCCATTTACAGGGTATGCAGTGGTGTTATCGTTAGGTACGATTTCTAATTCACCCTCATACTGTTCGCCATTTTCCAACGTAATAGCTGCCACTGGATACTCGAGAATTCCAGTATTCACAGTTACTTCATCGCACTTTCCAACCGTATGCAAAACTGTTGGAGCAACAATACGCCCATGACGGTAAGCCAAAACATCTTGCATAGATTTTTCTATTGCAGCATCGCTAGAAGCATCTACGCCTAATGCGGCTAAAACAGACACCAATACATTATCTTGAATTTCATGTTCTTTATTGTCGGAACCAACGTAACGCACACCCACGCCCATTAATTCTGCTAGGCGATGCAGTGGCGACGCTTCTGTCACTTCTTCTGTTGTATTATTCATGCTTCCCATTATTCGCGAGAGCAACGACCGCGCGCCGCCAAAGCCACATCTTCCGACTTGTCGTTGCACAAAGTTTGCAAAACATTTTGCGGAACTCCAGGATTTAGCGCAACTGCTCTACGCACCATAGTTGCCAACACGGTTGGCGCGTTTTCTTCTATACTTACTCCAAGAGATGCAAGATATTGCAAGGTTTTCGCACTTACGCCATCTACTTGCGCACCTTCTAAACGCATTTTCCAAGATGCTTTTGGATTGCACAATGCAGCATCGCGAACTTTAGGGCAAGAATCTTTTGTAAGTCTTCCAACTAACCAATTTTTAGCATCGTGATTTTCAGCAACAGCAAGACGAACATCATCTGCGCAATCTTCTGAAAGTTTCACTAATATATTCGGGAATGGCATTGAAGTAGCTAAGTAGATTCTGTCTTCTTCTGGAGTATTTGCGTTTCCAGCAACAGCTTCCAATAAAGAAGTGGCTCTAGAAAACGCGGCTTGATCAGACCTATCTGGCAACTTGCGTCTAGCAAATTCGTGAAGTTCTGCAGGATCCTCACTATGGCGCAAATGCTCATATACTGCGGTTAAAGGCTCATATTCTGCATCATTATTTTGCTGCTCTTGATTATTCGTACTCATAAAATCACCTTTAACGCTTTATGTCGGTTAGCTTATTACTTAGAGTACCATCTGCTTTCGGCACAACACTTCAGGAACAACACTTCCAGAAAAAGCATTTTTAACTAGCAAAAGAAATTCTTCCGATTTATAAGTTGGTACGGAAATATTTAGAGTAATATCAGCTCCATAATTTTCGCTGTCAATTACGCCTTCTACTTGATTGACTATATGCTGCAACATGCGCAATTGCTGATATTTAAGATTGCAAGCGAAGCTAATACAAGAAACAATATCTACGATTTTTGCTGCAGCAACCGCCATACTTGCAGACTTAGCATAAGCGCGCGTTAATCCACCTGAACCAAGTAAAATTCCACCAAAGTAGCGCGTTACTGTTACTACGCAATCGGTTAAATTTGCTGATCGTAAAACATCAAGTATTGGTTTTCCAGCTGTTCCAGCAGGCTCACCGTCATCGCTCATTCGCTCGCATAATTGCGCTCCATACATTCCGCATATAGCAGCATATGCAACGTGACGCGCCTTAGGATTCGCAACTTTAACCGACTGCACAAAATCCACAGCTTCATCAAGAGTTGTTACATGACAAATATTGCCAATAAATTCTGACTTTTTCTCAACAAACGCATCATGCGCCGGATTAGAAGAATTTTCTTGCACTGTGTGCAAAACAGAGTGCGAATCAGTATGCGAATCTGGCACTATATACTAGGCCTTTTCGTAGCGAAGCAAACGATCAATAATCTCAGTAACATCTTCCATTGCTTGTTTTGCGCCTTCAGCCGTGCCTGTTTCAACAGCATGCTGTATATCACTATTAACATGCTCACGCGCAGTCAACACAGCTAAAGAATGCAACGCAGCTGTTGCAGCAGAAAGTTGCATAAGAACATCTTTGCATTCAGCATCTTTCTCAATCATAGTATTGATAGCGCTAAGCTGACCCTGCACTCTGTGCAAGCGTACTAACAGTTTATTTTTATCAATATCATAATCTTTCATTGCTGCTCCCTCTTCAATAAAAGCACAGTAACCTAGATGTCATAACGTCATACTCAACATAGTACAAGTTGACATACTACTCATATTATGCGCAAATTGTAAAGCAATTACAACAAAAAATTGACGCGCTAATCATATTTTTTGAAAAATTCATAAGATTAACGCGCCAAATTCCGCATATTCCTAGTAATAAGCACTACACCAATCTACGTTTCAATTGACGAGCACAACCGTGACGCGCGTTGTCGAATTTGCGTCCGTGTCTAGGAATTACAGCAACAAATCGTCCTAGGAACATTCCGCTAGCGAATGTTAGCGTTGTTAGCGCAAGAAGCATTACAGTCGCATCAGACACGCCAGTAACAGCCAGTGAAGATGGGTTCGTATTTGTTATTTCATCACTATCATCTTTATCTAATCTGTTATCCGACAATTCATCCAAATTGTTTGGAGTAGACTGTGTATTGCTTTTGCCACTCTTAGCGTTATTCCCATTATTGCCATCCGCAAAACCAAAATTCTTTAAATCAATTGGATAATTTGAATTTGCATCGGACTTACCATCTGCACCGCCTTTACCACTTTTGTCGTTTTCGCCATTTACACCTTGATTCTCAAAATCAGCTTGATCATCCTGATTCTGATCTCCATAAGAGCGCGCAGAATTATCCATTACCTGCACAGTTTCACCCTCTACACCCAAAACATGAGTAGCTAAAGGATGACCTTGAGCATCGAAAACTTCCGCCTTCCAATAAACAATTCCGTCGTGATTCAAAGTAATATCCGCAGATTTAACGGTAATTGGAGATTTCTTGCTATCTTCAGATTGCTTATCCGTAATATTTACGCGCGATTCAGGCATAATCTCATCGCTTTGTGCAGATGTTACAGAGTTGGCAGATGGTGAATCATGAGGCGCATCAGTTGCTTTTGCCTTTGCTTTTGCCTTTGACTTTCCTTTTCCTTCTGCATCAGACTTTAGCGAAGAAGACTTGGCTTTATCGTTAGCATTATCGTCACCATACGCATATGCGCTAAATACTACGTAGCTTCCCTTTGGAACGTCACCGGTAATACGAGCATTGTCATGGAACTTTTCTCCAACCTGCACTTTATCGTCACTAACTCTAGTTGTTACAGATACAGGATGAATCAAAGCAGTTGGTTCCACATACGTGCGGCTCCACAAATTGTCGTACGCCGATTTATAAGCTACAGCGCGCGAAGATCCAGGAAAATCGTACACAAACACATACCAGCCTGAAGCACTATTCTTATCGGCACGAATATGCACGTTATTTTCCAAAACTTTCGGCTCAGCAGTAGACCTATCAGTTCCAGCAATAGGTCTAAGCGTAATATTTCCGTTGCCAATCTTGTAGACGCCATTAACTGCAGGAACATCCCACTTAGCAATCAAATGATGATGACTATCTTCTTTTGGCTCTTGCGCGGACGGCTCGCCTTTAGATCCAGGCATATAGTTTTCGTTATCTTTTTTAGTAGGATTTTCTGTGCCAGCACCAGCCCACCAAACGCGAATATGCGCTTTTTTATCTTCGTTAAAGCCGTAACTGTTATTCCCCTTAAAAGATCCATAAGTTTCAGGAAGACCTCTTACAGTAATTTCATTAACAATTTCCGTATTAAGCCCAACAGTTTGCTGCTTAGCAACAATGTCTGAACTTACAGTTGCTTGATGAACAGCCGTAGTGTCAGTAGAACCAAATAGCTGCACAACATCATCTTTCAAAAACTCTCGGTCAGATTTATTCTGAGCATCGCGAGAAATAATCCAAACCCATGTGCCAAACGATCCTGCTTCTAAATCATTTACTTTATAAGCTTCTGCTTTATCAAGATCAGAGGCTGTAATATCGCCATTAGCACGTTTTGCTACTGCAGTTATAGTTTCGCCAGAATTAGAGAAATTAGCTTTTGCCGCAGCAACTTGACGCAAATTAGGCATAGAACGCATGCGATTCAAGTACTCTTTAGCAGATTCACCACTATTTCGCTGTTGAATATGCAAAATATCTTCAGCAGAACCTACAAAATAGTAGCCTTGCGCGCGAAGACGAACATTTTCTGGCCAAGAATCATTTCCTGCAACACCGCTAGTTACAGTACTATCTACCTGCTCTCCCGCACGCAGCTCATGCTTTGATATTTTCGACTTAAGCAACGGCTGGAAAGTTTTTTCTACACTAAACTGAAAATCTTGTGGATACCATGTATTTTCAAAAGATCTAATCACATCTTGACCATTTGGAGAGAATAAACGTTCAGCTTTTGGAGCGTTAAAAGAAACCTCAACTCGAGCATTTCCAGCATCAAGCGCGTTCCAAGTAATATCTAAACCTTCTTTTTTAGATTTTCCTTCAAAAGATTCAGACCCGTTAGCAAATTTAATAAGATTATTTGAGGCTTTTACTTTAATAGGAACTCCACCTAAAGAATCTCCATTAGAATTTTGCAGACTAATATGCATTACACCAACGCGCTTGCCCTTAGTGTAATCATTTTTTATCACAGCATTAACCGGAGTTTCTTTAACACCCTGCTGCCACAACTCATCTGCCTTATTTTTCAAAGTTTCTGTTTCAACGTCTACAAATCCGTTTTCAACAGCCTCCTTCCATCTATCTTGATTAATATCAAAATGATTATGAATCATAAACGCCAAAGCAGCCTGAGTTAAATCATCGCCATGGTTGACGTGCGTTTTAATAATATTTGCAGCAATACGATAATCTTTATCATTCATCTGCTTAATATCGCCTTGGTAATCTACAAACACGGAAGATTCCATACAAAAAATAGAATTCTCTCTGCCTCCCCACTTATCCCTAACAGGACCGAGCCTTAGCCTTGCAAGCCTTTCACTTAGCCATTCAACAGTATTCGACTTTTTGTAATAATAACCCGTTAATTTATCGACAGATCCCATAGCAATTTGCGAACAAAGCACCGAAGGAACTAGTACTGCGGAAGTAAACAATGCCAACATTTTGCGAATATTTTTTTGTTTCATGAGGTTTCGCAATTTATTTGCACAACTAAAACTAGTATGCTTCCCCAAATATGTTTCCATAAAAATCTCCTTTAACCCAACCCTTAGCAAATAGCGAATTATGAGAATAATTTTCTATTTGCATTGAGCGCTAGAGTAAGCGCTCATGACATCAACTATGACTTTAGAAAAGATTTGCGTAAATATTTTTTTAGTATTGTGGTTAAAAGGTCAGATTTGAATAAAAGTTATGCACAAATCCACAATTTTGCCTAAATCTCTTGCCTAAATTGCTTGCCTAAATTTCTTGCCTAAATTTTTGCCGCTTACCCGCCTCTTACCCGCAGCTTACCCAATTTTTTCTCGTGGAGATTTTTAAAAAACAAAAAACTCCGAACCGCAAAAAGCAGTCCGGAGTAATCCGCGGAGTCAGAGAGATTCGAACTCTCGAGCCGCTTACGCGACTAACACCTTAGCAGGGTGCCCCTATCGGCCACTCAGGCATGACTCCAATTATTTGTTGCGTACAATTAGCAACAGATTGACACTATAGCACCTCTTACGGACTGTAAACAAGCCCGACGACACACTTAAAAATCAATCAAAGCACTAAACAGGATTATGGTCGCCAGAGAACGTAACTACCACAGCACACATAACCAAAGCTATACCAGCAACATCGCTTAGAGTTGGAATCTCGCCAAATCCCATTCCAATAACCACAGCAATTGCAGGATACAGTGCTTGCATAACAGAATATTTTGCAGAGCTAACGCGCTTAAGTAAAACCTGATCCAGCAAAGTCGGGAAGAACGAAGCACAAACTGCAATCACAAGCATCAACGCAAGCAAAGCAACGGATCCTCCAGGCCTGGAAGCCCACGTAGCTTCTGCTTTAGGCCAAATAACATTCTTAACTGCAGGAACAGCAAGAACTGTAGATTGCAAAAGCCAGCCAATAAGAGCAGCAACGCTTACGCGGTCAATAGCATGCGAAGCTTTTGCAATTTTTCGTCCGGAAACAATATACAATCCCCACATTAAGCCGCCAACAAGAATAGCGCATAAACCGATTAGAAAATGCGGACTTACTGCACTATGTATGGAAGCGCTTGCGAGTAAAGCAATTCCGCAAACAGCAATTACCATACCCACTCTTTCACGCCATTCATGACCAGTAATAACAGCAACAAGCAACGGGCCAATAAATTCTATAGTTACAGCCACACCCACCGGCATGCAGCTAATTGCCACATAAAACATGGTATTCATAGCAACTAAAGAAATTCCAACCGCAATAACAATAGCCCATTCACGCAAAGTTTTTGGCAACAAGCTACGTTTTGCGCGCGAAAATGGTCTTCGCCAAGCCAGTAGCATCAAAGTCATAAAACCAACGCGATACCACACAGCATAAAGTGGGTCTAACTGACTAAACGCAACTTTTGCAACAGACGTAGCCGTATACACCATTGCAGCTTCAATAACTATGATTAACAACACTGGCATGCGGTGTAATACATTTACGACAAATTGCTTCATAGCAACAACCCTACATGAATATATAGGCGACATTCGCTTTTTTGCAAAAAACATTACTCTTTTCTATAAAATCGAACGTTTGTTCTATTATAAATTTATGAGTACAGCACCGAGAGTTCAGGCAGCAAAACGAGATTGGGGTCACGATACCTCCGGCTGTAACATACTTCATGTTGATATGGATGCGTTTTATGCTTCTTTAGAAGTTGCAAGACACCCGGATCTTAAAGGAAAGCCTCTTATTATTGGCACAGGAAATCGTGCTGTTGTTTCTGCAGCAAGCTACGAAGCTCGCGCTTATGGCGTTAATTCCGCAATTCCTGTTGTTAAGGCTAGAACTCTTTGCCCGCAGGGAGTTTTCTTGCCAGTTGACATACCCTACTATTCAAGCGTTTCTAAAAGTATTTTTGAAGAAATTTTTTTGCGTGTGACTAATCAAGTCGAAAAAGTTTCTGTTGACGAATGCTACATGAACGTTAAATCGGCTTTATTACAGTGGAAGTCGCCTGTAAACATTGGGGCTTGGATACGAAAAGAAGTATTTGAAAAATATCATATTACGTGCTCTGTTGGCATTGCCAGCAATAAACTTATTGCAAAAATGGCTTCAACTAACGCAAAACCTAATGGAATGCTTCTTATTCCGCAAAAATGTAATGAAGATTTTGTGTCAATAATGCCTTTGCGCGCAATACCAGGAATCGGTCCTTCTTTAATACATAAACTTGAAGACTGGGGATTATCTACTGTTACATCACTTAAAAATGTTGATGAAAAAACTCTTGCTCGCATAACAGGCTCGCAAAGCATGGCAAGAATGATATATCAGTCTGTTAGGGGCATAGACGAGCGCACTGTAATACCTAGAGCGCCAGAAAAATCTATTGGAACTGAGCGAACTTTAGATTCAGACACAACTAGTGAGCAAACTGTTCAACAATTACTGCAACAATGCTGCAGCGAAGTAACTCAGCATTTGCGAAACCGTAAGCTTATGGCGCGAACTATAACGCTAAAACTGCGATTTAGCGACTTGCATTATGTTACTAGATCTTCTACTTTGCAAAATGCCACTGATTCAACGCACGAGTTTTACAAGCACGCTATTGACTTGCTTTCTAAAGCTAATCCAACTGTTCATAATTACATTCTTGGCGGCAACAACACAAAGCTTTTAAGCCCAGTTCGCTTAGCTGGTATTACAGCGAATAATCTTGTGCCAGCAAATAAAGTTTCGCTGCAGCCTTCATTAAACGATATTCTGGAAGAAAATACGCGCGAATCTAAAAATCCTGCACAAAACAGCATTTCTGCAATGAATAAAAATACTAGATTGCGTCACGCGGAGCACGCTTTAGATGCTGTTCGCAAAAAATACGGCGACGATGCAGCTCACATTGGATTGTAAACTCGCGCCAACATTAAACAATAATTCGGCAAATAGCTAATTACCTGCTTTATCCGCACGCGGAGGCAGTGCCGCAACGCGCTCTTCATCCCATCCGGAAGCTCCAGCATCTGTAGCTCCGCCTAAATCGCCAAGCTTGTCGAAATAATCAACTGCAGCATCTCGATACCATTCCCAGCCTTCTGGCAAATCATCCTCGTAAAAAATAGCCTCTACTGGGCAAGCTGGCTCGCAAGCTCCGCAATCAACACACTCGTTCGGGTTAATATAAAGCGTGCGATCGCCCTCATAAATACAGTCCACAGGACATTCGTCTACACATGCTTTATCTTTTACATCTACGCAAGGCTCTGCAATTACATATGGCATAATGCCCTCCTTTCTGTTTTTATGCAACTTTTCTATTATAGAACATTTTTGAAAAGTCTATAACAAAAAGTCGGCATGCGAATCTAACCGTATGCCGACTTCTTGCTACTTAAATAATCTATTAATTTTGATTATTTTACTAAGATGCAGACTGTTAAGTTGCAAACTATTCAGATGCTGACTGAGGTGCAGCAGCTACCTCAGCTTCAGCTTCTGCGCGAGCCTGCTCTTCAGTTTCTCCTTCAGCTACCTTTTCTGCAGCTGCAGCATCTTGAGCAAACAAGGTTTCAACCGGCACGCCGAGCTTCTTGGCTTTACGCAACTGCCTTCCAAGCAGAGAGTTGCGGTAGGAGTAGCCGAAGTACACCGCAAAACCGATTGCCAGCCACACTGCAAAACGAATCCAAGTCAATACAGACAAGTTAAGCATGAGCCAGAATGTGGAAAGAGCTGCGAACATCGGAAGACACGGATTGCCCGGAACGCTGAACGAACGGTGCAAATCAGGCCTACGCATACGCATAATCGGAACACCTGCAGAAACAAGCAGGAATGCAGAAAGCGTACCAATATTAACCATGTCGGAAAGAATGCCAATATCGAGAGTGGAAGCAACAACTGCCACAACAATACCGGAAACAATCTGAAGCCTTGCAGGAATACCACGCTTACTCACCTTGGAGAAGCTACGTGGAAGCAAGCCATCGCGGCTAACAGCGAAGATAATTCGCGTAAGACCAAGCAAAAGCACCATAACAACGGTTGTTAAGCCAATAACAATACCGAGGGAAATAATCTTTGCAGCCCAAGTTGCACCCACGAGTTCGAAGCTTGTGGAAAGCGAAGGAGATGGCTGATTTGCCAAATCCTTGTAGGAAACCATACCGGTTGTTACAACTGCAACGAGGATGTAAAGAGTGGTAACAATAAGCAAACCAAGGCCAATGCCTCGTGGAATGTTCTTGTGAGGATCCTTGGTTTCTTCTGCCGTGGTTGCCACAACGTCAAAACCGATGAATGCGAAGAACACGAGTGCTGCACCGGAAAGAATGCCAGTAACGCCATAAACGGCTGGCTGCATGCCGGTTACCCACTGCCACAAAGGCTGGCTCATAACACCAGAAACTTCTATTCCCTTTACACTTGCAACGTCAGTTGCAGGTGGAACGAATGGCGTAAAGTTAGAAGCCTTAATGTAGAAGAAGCCCACAACTACCACGAACAGAACAATACCAATCTTCAAGATTGTTAAAGCGCCGTCGAAACGTGCAGAAAGCTTAGTTCCAAGAACAAGCATAGTTGTAAAGAATGCAACGATTATAATTGGAGCTACGTCAATAGAGAAACCACCTAGCTTAAAGCTGGTGGTCATATTCAAGCCGAAAAGCTTCATTAAATCGTTAAGATACACACCCCAATACTTTGCAATTACTGAGCCTGCCATCAGCATTTCCAGGATCATATCCCAGCCAATAATCCAAGCAACAAGCTCGCCTACTGTAGTGTATGTGAATGTATAAGCAGATCCAGCAACTGGGATCATAGAAGCAAATTCTGCGTAGCACATTGCAGCAGAACCGCACACAACACCTGCAATAATAAAGCTAATAATTACAGCAGGACCAGCGTGAAATGCTGCAGCCTGAGCACCGACAGAGAAAATACCGGCGCCAACGGCAACGGCAACACCCATAACTGCCAGATCCCACGCATTTAATGTACGTTTAAGATGGCGATCACCATCCATCGTCTCTGCGATAGTCTGTTCAACAGACTTTTTTCTCCATATTTGCATAATAAACGCACTTTCGTCGATGTATAGGTATAAAGGTATTAGACGCAATTAGCAACGCATCAACGAATTGCGCGAAACTGTTGCGACTTAATCTATATAAAATTCTGCCAAATCACAATAAATGGTATTAAACAAAACTTTTATACGGATAATGTAGGTAAATATTACACAAAACATTGCTTATACGGTAGTTTTACAGTGTGTTCCTTTATTATTTACGAAATTTTACGAAATAACTTTATATATTTCTGTGTAAGCACCTGTATAAGTGTAAAATTTTTAGTTTACAGAAAGACCTATAAGCACAGGTTCTGGTACAAGCGTCACGCCAAACTTATTACGCACACCTTCAATAACAGTTTTAGCTAAAGAAAGCACGTCGCTAGAAGAAGCATTATTGCGATTCGTCAACGCTAAAGTATGCAAAGAAGAAAGCCCTGCTGCAGAGACTTCTCCGTTTTCACTAAGCCTAAATCCTTTATGAAAACCGGCATGATCAATAAGCCAAGCTGCAGAAGTTTTTACACCTTTAGAGCCGTCCGGAAGAAGCGCATCAAAACGAGGAGCATCCTCAGGCAATAAATCAGCCTCAGCTTTTGTCATTACTGGATTCATAAAGAAACTTCCACAGCTATGTCGGTCGCTATAAGGATCATCCCCTTGCAAAAATTCGCCAGTAACATAATCCTCATTTTGCAATTTCAAAGCAAAATCAACGCCTTGAGCGCTTTTTGTGCCGCACATCCACTGATTTTTGTATCTCAAAGCATCTTCAAGCATGCCTTTAGAAGCTCTAACACGCAAAACCTCACGACGAATTGCCGAAGTTTTCATACGCTCGCCTACTTCAACTTTCAAAGCGCGAGCCAATTGCGAATGAGCAACAACGCCTGTATCACTATGCTTCAAACAAAAAGTAACAGAAAGCACAACGTAACGAGGAGTAGGAAAATACGAATCGCCTGGAACTCCTGCAGAAGCGTACATGCTTTGTTTAAGAGCAGAAGTACGATACCCAAAATGCAACTGATCTTTTGACAATTCAAGCGTTACTTTATTTTTACGATCCCAAACTTCTACAGAAGTAACGCTTTGAGAAACTTCCTGGCCATACGCGCCAATATTTTGAACCACACAAGCGCCAACAGTGCCAGGTATTCCAGAAAGACCTTCCACGCCCTCTAAACCGAGCTCAATAGCGTGAGTTACAAAATCATCCCAATTGCAGCCCGCCTCTGCATTCACATGTACAATATTCGCTCCAGTTTTGGCATCAACGCCATCTTCTGCTGGTGCTGCTTCATCGAGAACGTTAATAGTGCGACGAGCATCGCGCACAACCACACCATTAAAGTTAAGATCTGAAACCAGCATATTAGATCCGCCGCCGATTACACACAGCGGAAGATTAGCCTCATCTGCATCTTCAACAGCTTCAATAACAGCAACGCGCGTTTTTGGCTCTACGAAGCGAGTAATTTTGCCACCAACACCAATTGTTGTAAGATCTGCGAAAGTTGGATTTGCGGTAGACGTAGTAGATGATGCTTGCATAGTCATAGTTTTAATCTTAACAACACTAAATAACAAAAACCCCGCAAAAAGCGGGGTAATAAGTATAAAATCTGCGTAATCTAAATAGGTCTAAAAAAGACGCTATATTAACGCAGCAAGCTGAATATTTTCAGCGAGTCTCGCGATGAAGCGTGTGCTTGCCGCAGCGTGGGCAGAACTTGTTCAACTCAAGACGATCAGGCGTGTTACGACGATTCTTCGTCGTGATGTAGTTACGCTCCTTGCACTCCGTGCATGCCATTGTGATGCCCGGACGGATGTCGGCGCTCTTGCTTGCCATTTCGTTCACCTCTACAATTCATTGTTGGCCAGCCAGTCTCCTACTGGCCGTTGTAGCGAGGAAGAGACTCGAACTCTTGACCTTACGATTATGAGTCGTACGCTCTAGCCAGCTGAGCTACCCCGCCAGAGAGCCTCGAGTGAGAATCGGACTCACGACCTCTTCCTTACCAAGGAAGTGCTCTACCACTGAGCTATCGAGGCGTGGCGGGTAGTGGATTCGAACCACTGAAGCACGAAGCGGCTGATTTACAGTCAGCTCCCTTTGACCACTTGGGAAACCCGCCAGCAGTCTCCGTAAGAAGTGAACTTCAAACGGCAACTTTGTTATTTTGCCACGAGTGCGAGACTAATGCAAGTCTAAGACACGCCGAAAACAAAATTTTATGCTAAAAAGCTAGTTATTTAGCGAAAAACCATCTTTTTTTAAATCTTCGCAAACGGTTAGAACGCGATCATTCGCCTCGCGCTCACCAATGCTAATACGAATACCTTCGCCAGCAAAAGCACGAACAGATAAACCGACTGCCACAAAGCGCTCAGTTACACGCTCAGTATCCGCACCAAACGGCATCCAGAAGAAGTTTGCATAAGCATCCTCAATATTCCAGCCTTGATTGCGCAAAGCCAAAATAATGCGCTCACGCTCAGAAACAAGAGCTGCAACGCGCTCATTCATCTCCTTAACTGCTAAATCTTCCAAAGATGCCAAAGCTGCAACCTGTGCTATTTGAGAAACTCCAAACGGAACAGCAACCTTTCGCATGCCCTCTACAACCTCTGCAGGAGCAATACCGTAACCAATACGCAAACCAGCTAAGCCATACGCCTTCGAGAAGGTTTGTGCCACAACCACATTTGGATACTCGCGATACAACTTCATGCCATCTGCCGTGCCTTTTGCAGTATTGAACTGCACATAAGCTTCGTCAATAAGCACAAGAACGTCGCTTGGAACAGCGTCCAAAACTTTGCGCGCGTCAGCTTCACTAAGAGATGCAGAAGTTGGGTTATTAGGATTGTTCAAAATAACTAAGCGCGTACGCTCGTTAATTGCGTTAATAATTCCATCTACATCGTGAGAACCATCCGGAAGATTAGGAACTTGCACGCTTTTAGCTCCAGCGCCAGTCACAATAATCGGATACGCTTCAAAGCTTCGCCAAGGGTACACAACTTCATCACCAGGGCCTGCAACAAAGTCAACAAGCTGCGTAATAACTTCAGTAGAACCGCAACCAAGCACTACTTCGTCTGGTGTCACTCCAAAGCGCTTAGCGAGCTCTTCAACAACTTGCGTGCCGCGCATATTTGGGTAACGGTTGATTACATTAAGTGCGCGAGTTGAAATAGCTTCTTTTACGCTTTCCAAAGGCTCATAAGGGTTCTCATTGCTGGAAATCTTATACGCACGAATGCCGTCTAATTTAGGAGCTGGCTTTCCCTGCTTGTAGCTAGGAATCGTATCTACAATGTTACGGTGTTTGTATGTCATACTTCTCCATAATACTCCACGCACGACTTAACTGTGCAATAGCGTATTACATTTACGTGCAGCAATAAAAAAAAACGCTGGGAATGACATTTGCGTCATTTCCAGCGTAAGTTTTATTGTTTCAACCGGCTAAAGACTAGCCAAGAATAGCAAGCACGTCGCGAGAAGACACGATTAAGTAATCCTCGCCATCGTAATGCACTTCAGTGCCACCGTACTTGGAGTACAAAACCTTGTCTCCAACCTTAACGTCCATAGGAATACGCTCGCCCTTATCGTCACGACGACCAGGACCAACCGCAAGAACTTCGCCCTGCTGTGGCTTTTCCTTTGCATTATCTGGAATATACAATCCAGAAGCAGTCTGAGTTTCTGCCTGAGCCTGCTTTACAATAATCTTATCTTCCAACGGTGTGAGCTTAATCGACACTGTCGCCACCTCTTTCTTAAGAGAGATACTAACTTTGTACGCAAGCGTTTTACATACGAGGCTGACGATCACGTTTGCAATCGCACTTACGTTCTGTGTTTCATAGTACCGCGAAATTAGCACTCTAACAACTCGAGTGCTAATCTTTTAAGAAAATTTTTAGAAAATTCTTAAATTAGGCATTGCGACGAGCTAAAACTTCGCGCAGATTTGCAACTCCCAGTGAGTCTGCAGAGCTTTCCGGAGCTTCTACTTGACTTGCTTGCTCTTCTGCGTGGAATTGCAAAGAAGT
The DNA here is from genome assembly GCF_046507715.1 of Gardnerella sp. Marseille-Q9691. Taxonomy (NCBI): domain Bacteria; kingdom Bacillati; phylum Actinomycetota; class Actinomycetes; order Bifidobacteriales; family Bifidobacteriaceae; genus Gardnerella; species Gardnerella sp. Marseille-Q9691. Next base: position 269,173 of record NZ_JBKFXI010000002.1, read on the forward strand.
TGACTTTAGTGAATTTTTAGCATTCTTAGATTTAGAAGTCTTAGCGCTTTTAGCAGCTTTAGATTTAGCAGGCTTAACCACAGGTATTGCTTTAGCAACCTGCTTAGTTGACTTGATTTCCAAGCTTTCCGGAGCTTTTGCCACAACAGAAGAATTGCTTAAATCAGACTTTGTGTCGCTTCCAAGAGAGAATGAAATCAAATCTTGATTATTTTCGATAGCGGAAATATCTTCGGCAGCGTTTTCAGGAACGTTTTCAGCAGCATTTTCAGCATTTTCAGCATTTTCAGTTGCTTCACTTCTTGCAAGAAGAGCCGCATTACGCTCCTCTTGAGCACGCATTAACGCAACTTTAATTTCGCCCTTTTCCATAACGGAAGTTGCGGTATCGTCTCGAGAAGAATGTTGCTCAGCTGATTCTGAAGGTTCACTCTTCAAAGATTGTTTCTTCAAAGACTGTTTCTTCGAAGGTTCAAGTTTCAAAGATTCACTATTCAAAGACTTGTTGTGCAAAGAATCATTCGCTAAATCTACAGATTCCAAAGATTCAGCACGCATCTTAGCTACGCGCGCTTCCCATTCGCGAGCATGCTTAGCTGCACGAGAACCGAAATAAAGCACTGCAGCCAGCATAGTTCCTGGAATAAGCACAAAGGCTGGCGAAAACGCTCCAGAGCACCCAACTATAAACACAAGAACTGTTAAAACAGCAAGAGCACCAACCAATACGCAACGGCGACGAATAGCGGCTCGTCTTGCAGCACGAATACGCGCAATACGTTCAGGAGTTAATGTTCGTTTTCGTTGAGTCGGTTGCATACAAGCCCCTTTTGCCAACATACCTGTGCCGTCACAAATGCGCGCAGCACTCCACTCACCTACAAGATGTAGTGTTGGTGAAAACCTATCCTCGCGATGCTCAAGCATGGTCTTCATGCCATTAACCGTGCGTTTAGGCAACCACCCGAACCATAAGGCTACGAGGATGATTAACACAATTAGTGCGCTAACCGATTCATAACCCATATCTATTAATATAAAGACGTCTAAGGATGTGTAGCAATATAAACGCGTCGGCGTGTCGCCAAAATGTGGGAATATGCAATCTTTCTTCACACAACATGCTGTGTTATAGCTAACGGTTATTAACGTGCTTCATAGCAACAATCGCAAGTGAAGGGTTCACAGACTGAGCTTGCAACAAGCGTAAAGCGTCTGCAGCAGGCATGGCAAGAGTCGTAGTATTCTGCTGATCTTGAGAAGATTGTTGACTTTTAGCTATTCGCATTACAATAACGTGATTAACAACATCTACATATCTTCTATCAATCTGCGTAATATCAGTTTCTTCAGATTCTTCAGATTCTTCGTCGCTACTTTCGCTATTTTTACTACTTTCGTTATTTTTACTACTTTTGCTTGCAGAACTGCCGACTTCCTGAGCATTCTCACCATTTTTTGTAGAATCGTCCGACTTTTCACCCTCTTCTTGAACAGGCTTACTAAAAGCAAGATCTACCTCTTCTCCGGGTATTATCGTGTGATCTGTGCTAGATAAATGCACAGCAATCGAAGTAAAGCCTTCAGGAATATCCGGCACATGACTTACAGCATTTTGCAAAATTGGCATACCAGTTTTAATTTCGCAAGTTGCAATAAGCGCATTGCGCGAGTTTATTCGCCCAGCAAGCGCATAACGAAACACAGAATGCTGCGGAACTCGAATGTAATTAACATCCGTTTCGCGGATTTTAGATCCTTGATGAATATTACGAGCAGCTACTGGTATTACTTGCGTAGCTTGGGAATCAATAATTGTAGACACCACTAGCAAAGACATGATTGCCGCACATAAAATAACAATAATTTTCCGCACAAAATCATGTTGGCGTCTTTTAACCAATGCGCTAGAACGGTCGGAGCGCTGAAACCCCGAGAATAAAGAAAAACGTGTACTCATAACATGCATTTTTACGTAAGCAAAAGAGTCACGCAATAAAAATTGCGCGTTGTGGATAAAACCTATCAACGCGCAAATAAAGCGTAAGCAAAACGCAAATAAAGTGCTTTTATTTACTTATCAGTTCTGTAAAAGCCTTTGCCTTTAAAATTGATTGGAGGAGCAGAATACACTTTGCGCACAGTGTTTTTGCCGCACTGAGGGCAAATAGTAATAGGTTCATCCGAAAATGATTGATGTTCAGAAAAATCGTATCCGCATTCTTTACAACGGTAATGATAAGTAGGCAAAAGTTCCTCCGAAGTTTCACAAATGTAAGACAAAAACTTACTGTTCCTTCAAATATCCTATTATACGCCGTGACAGCCGAGGCAAACTCATAAGTTTATTGGCAAACTAGCGAGAGCGACTAGTTTCGTCCGCGCTCAGAAAACACAGCCCAATGCGGCGGAAGCTCGCTTAAAATGCGATTATCGTCGTCCAAAGCACGCTGCTCTTTCGTAAGTTCATCAGAAGGCTCTAGTTTTACGCCATCGGCATCAAAAAGCTCAGAGCCTTCACGCACTACTCTTACAGATTTGCGCGGAGAGCGTCGATTAGGATCATAATCGCTCATTCGTTGTCACCATACAATTCACCGAGCCTTGAAACAACGCGGTCAACTTCTTTTTCTGGATTAACGAATGCACCAACGCTCCAAACAGTCATAACAGACCATCCAAGAGCTTCCAAATCTTGAATCATCATACGATGACGTTCACGAGTGGACTGAATACTCATAAATTGCGCATCATCAGTAAGCACAGCCAAAGCAAATGGCTTATCTGCAAGACCAACAACAAGCGGAATACGAACGCCGTTATCGAAACCATAATTAACTGCTACATTTAATCCGCGCGAACGAATACGCTCAGCTAAATCAGTAAATAGCACATTATTTTGAGCAGATAAAGCCGCAACCTGCGCTTCAACATCATGAGCATCTTCCGGACGCAAAGGCTTATCGCTTAACTGCTCAGCCCACTGCAACAAAGTCTTAAGCAGCTTTGGACCATCCTGATGCAAACGCTCATCATCCATATCTTTGGAAGTAAATGCGCTAACAATATCAAGATGCCTACGAGCCAAAGCAAGCGCATCCAAAAGCATACACTTGCCGTCTTCTTCTTCCAGCAAACCAAATTGCTGAAGCAAACGTCCGTGAGAAGTTTTTGCGTAGCACAGAGACAGAATAACATCCGTAGCAATAGCTCCGGAAGCTTCGTGAACACTCATTAAACGCACATGACGCAAGAATCGAGCCATATTTTCATCTTTAATAGACAAAGACTTCAATTCTGAACCCAAACGACTGCGGAATACGTTTGTTAAAGTCACAACCACAAGCATGTAGCTTGAAGGAACAACAGTGAAAGTCTTCGCGCGCTGACGAATAAGATCCACCACTTCGTCAATTTCGCGCTGGCTGCTTTCAATCAGTCCGGAAGACAGCACTGGAACGCCTGTAGCATCAACCTGATGCAAACGCACCTTGCCTTGCAAGCGTTCAACAGGAACATCGTGACGCAACTTTCCGTAACCGTGCTCTTCCAAGAATCGAGCCAAGCGCAAAGAACGCCTTGTAGCGCGAGAAACAACCGTAACAGACGGCAGAATAGAAATAAGCTTACGCAAGCTTTCGGAGCTTACAGTCTGCTTATGCGCAAGAACAACTACTTGCGAAGCGCGAGCCAAAATAGAGAATAATTCAATATTTGATATATGCTCTGCAGAATCAATAATTACAGTGTCTACAATAGGGCCAAGCGGAGTCATCATAGTAAGCGTTGATGGCATAGCCACTAAGATTGGCTTTGCAGCAAGCAAAATCTCAGCATAATTGCGCAAAAGCTTGTTAAATGTTATTCCGGAACGGTTGCTTGCAAGCATAGTGTGCAGTTGATTTGCTTCCTGAGTATGCGAGAACAGCAATTCGCACAAATGCCTCATAGCTTCTTGCTGAACCATCGGTCCAATAGAACGCACATGCTCAGTATCTACTTGCACAAAACGATCCGAAGCATCCTGCATAGCAGAACCATCTTGATGCGAAATAATCGCAGAAGAATTGACAATATCTTCAAAAACGGTAGTCCACCAAGCAAGCTGCAACTCGCCATCAAGAGCATCTCCTGTAACATGACGATGACGCAAATCGCTTACTAAATCAAGCAAACCAGCCTTGCTAAATTCACTTTCCAACTTGCAGCGACCTGGAAGAGTATCAAGAGATGCGCGATCGTCGTGCAAATCCTGCAAACGTGCCTCAAGTTGCGCAAACTCAATATTTTCAAGATCTGCACCTTGACGAGTTGTAGACAATACTGCGTCAAGAGCCACCAGATTCCTAGATAATACTTCTTGAGTATTTACCAATTCGTCTAATTTTGGCGGCAAAACAGGCCATCCGCCGTGAGGCACAAAAGTACGCCACTGAGCAGCCTGCTGAGCAACAATCTTCAAAGCTTCATGCAAGTCGTCAACCTTAGCTCCAACTCTAAGCAAACTACGAGCCTCTCGCACGTGACGACGACGCTCCCAGAAGCCCATAATCGTGCCTTCAGCTTTTCTAACAGCTTTCGGCTTACTAGCTTCAATCATTGCGTCCAAATCGCGCTCAAAAATTTCAGGTTGGAACACGTCGAGCACGCGTCGCAAATTCTTCAAAACTGTAACTTGTCTGCTCCATTCGCGCGCAGTTGTTGGAACAGGGAATCCGCAGCTTTGAACAGTGCTTTTAACCTGCTCGCGAGTAGCAGGAAGTAGCTTAAGAAGCACGTCTACTATTCGCTGATACACCGATACAGCTTCGTTTTCGTCGTAAATAGAAGCGCCAAACCACGGAGTATCTTCAGGATTAATATTAAATTCACCAAGCTCGTCCGCTTGATGGAATTTTTGCAACCAAGTATCGATTTGACCAGTAATTGCATGAGCTGCAGCAACGTCTAAACGCACGTGCGTAGAAGGATGCGTTGGGAGCATAGCAATTGCAGCAAGATTTTGTATTGTTTGATACGCCGACACTCCCCAAGTTTCATTAACTCCGTGAAGGTCACCTAAATAGCGAGTAAGACGCGAGCGCACACCAACTAATTCGTCGGCAACCTGCTCAAAACGCGATGTTGCAACGCTTTGACGCGCTCCAACTGCAGAAATAAGCTGCGAATCAACATGCTTGGCAATGTGCCCATCTGCAACGTCTAATGCTAGTGAAGAAATTTCATGCGTATTAAGCGTATAGCGGAACCTACGCTGCTGTTCAATCACATTTGGCACATACAAAACCGAGCGCCCTGCAAGAACTGAGCGCGAAGCGATTGCGGCAGCAATAGCGGCCGAATCCGAGCCGGAATCAATATTAACGAATAACGAGTTTCCGGAAGAAACAAGATCTGCAGCATAGCGAACAGTGTTATCAACATCTCCAACTTCGCACTCACCATGTGGATCTGCATCAAAAGGACTATATTCCGGCTTATTATCAGCGTTAATCGCTTGTATTGAACGCTCATCTCCTGCCATAGCGTCAATAAGCATATTTCCAACATTGCCGGAGTGTAAAGCGTTAAGAATTTGCTCACTTTCCGCCACAAAACGAGACCCTGCATCCGTAAAGCATCCAAGTACAATATCTCGCTCAATGTCGAAATCTGGGAAAGAAGTGCGCGCTTTCTTGCAAATAGCGTCAAAAACAACAGAAGTTTCTGGAGTACCGCTTTCGTATTGAGAACCGTCGAACAGCACATCCTCACGAAGCTCAACTCCGCGAGCACTCAAACGCTGAACAAGCGCATGGTTTAGCCCAACACTACCGGAGAAGTAAATAGTTGCTGCAGTTTCGTCTTGATTAGTATCTCGAACTACATGCACCGGGTATGTGAGAACTGGAACATGATTGCCATTCCACGATGCAACTCCAACAACCAAAGAAAGCTCAGATACGCCGCTTTCGTGCGCTTTTGCGTCGCGGTCTTCAAAAACGCGATCCAATCTACGCCCAGCAGCACGCAACATTCCAGCATCACGGAATAAAGCTTTTAACGTTACTTTTCCACTTGCAAAAAGTTGCGCTATTCCAGAAGGATGTGCGTGAGTAAGCTCTAATTGCGCTGCAAGTTGCGTAATATCTTCTAGCGGAGAAGGAGATAGCTGAGACTGATACTGCTGCTTCCAGGCAACAATATTTTTTATTGCGCTGCTTCGAGCACTTACTTGTGAATTGTTTTGATCAACGCTGTTCTCAACGTTTTGATCAACATTTTGCTCAACGCTGTTCTCAACGTTTTGCTCGCCATTCTGCTCGCTGTTTGCCTCACTCATTTTCCCACCTACTCACTTACTGTTCAATAGCTTTACGGTATGCACTATAACCGCTGTTACGCGCAAGTGCTGCATCTACATCCGCATTGCCTTGTGCTGCAAGCCAAGCGTATAAGTCGTCGTACAATCCAGGATTTGAAGCTAAGTATGGCAGCAATTCGGAATGTTGAGCCATTTCAAATTGCTTTGAAAAATCTGTGCTTTCTTCTGCTTCTTTAGAAGTGAATCCGCCAGCCTCTACAATATTTTGCTGAGCGTCGAACTCACCTTTCGATACTTTTTCAAATACGGATCCTGGTTCAAAAGCAGGAGTATAAGATGCGTCGGAATCAATACCACTAATATCGCTAATATCGCTAATATCAATACTTGTGGCCGTGAAGCGCGAATCAAGCGGACCTATATTTGTGTAATTTTCGTACGCTTTATTAGAGTCTTCGTGAGTTAAGTAATATCGATTACCCTCTAATGGATTTGATGCGGTGTTGGAAGGCTTGATTTCAGCTGGTTCTGTTTCAGCCGATTCGGTTTCAGGTGATTCGGTTTCAGCTGATTCAACTTTATCTGATTCTGTTTCATAGGACTCAGCTTGAGCGGATTCTGCTTGAGATTGCTCTGCCTGAAGAGGCTCTACATTAAGAGGTTCTGCTTGAAGCGGTTCTGCTTGAGATTGCGCAACTTGAGCATTTTCGATCTCTGCTTGAGCATTTTCACTTTCCGCTCGAGCGTCCGCAAACAAATTACGCGGCTCAACAGGCGCTTCCTGCTGCTCCAAAACAACAGGAACTGTTACATCGTGATTAATTGGTGCAGCATTGATCGGATCTGAATCAACCGACGCAGAGTCAGCCGACGCATCATCAACCGACGCAGTACCCTCAAGCGCATCCTTAATAGATTGGCCTTTTTGCCAAGACAATCCAGGCTCCGACACCGACTGTGCGTGGAAAATTCCAGTCGGCTCGCCCGCACGCAAATCAAGAATCTGATCTACCGACAAGCCAGACGCGGCAGGCTCTTCATGCTTTTCATCATCAGTGGCATAGGAGAATAAGTCGCGCACATTACTATGCTCTTCTTCCTGAACTTCATCTTCTACGCGCACAAAATCAACAGGAACATCGCCAAACTGCATTCGCATTAAACTGTCTGGAAGCTGGAAATCAACATCTGGATCAAGTCGCAACAAATCACCGTTTGAGCCAACTAAGTAAGTTCCGTTTGTTGAATGTAAATCGCGTATTGTTGCCACGCCTTTAGGATCAACAATGAGTAGCGCATGGCGCTTAGACATAGAACGCTTATTATCTACTATGTCAATGCGCTTAAATCCATCTTCACGCAATGGGCGTATAGGCTTTCTACCAATCTCAACCGACTGGCCTGCTCCAATGCGCGCCTGCTCAACACCGCCTACTGTAATCATCCAGCGCTGCACGACTTGTCGCTCACTCACGTGATCTGCTCCCTTCAGAAAACATACACTACCTTCTATTGTGTCATGCTTTGTGTATATTGCGCTACTTTTTATTGATTTTTCGCATAAAAATGTTACATATTTACGTAGCCGACCTAAACTACTCACGCGCGTGACGTTTTGGTCGGATTTTCTTGCGTAGGCGACATAAACTACTCGACGCTGAGTCGTTTTGGCCGAAATCTTCCGCAAAAGCGCAAATATTACACGTTGAAACAACTGGCAGATTGATAAAAGTAAAGCCAGAAGTTCATCAACAATCACATAAAAGCATCCCCCCCCCCCCGTAGCCAAGAATAAACGACATTAATCAAAAATCAACTAAAAACAGCATAATAAACACTTGATAGCTCTAACACAAATAATACTCACGCTTTACATTAGTAACGCAATGCATTACTATAGTTCTATGGAAACCAGAGAAAAGGAACTTAATAACTACTTGAGCACTCCTGGCGAAATTTTGCGCGAAGAATTTATGGAACCGCTTAAAATCAGCTCATACAAACTTTCTCACACTATCGGTGTATCCCAAACAGCAATCGGAGAAATCTTAAACGGCAAACGCGCAATCAGCGTAGCAATGGCATACAAGCTATCTAAAGCTTTTAGAACAACTCCCAATTTTTGGCTCAATCTCCAACTCAACTACGACATTCTGCGATTTGACGAATCCAGCATAGGCAAGATACAGCCACTCGTTTCGGCGTAGATTATTACACAGATAAGTGCCAAATTATAGCTAAATCTTTACTTATTTTCCCATAATCAACAATGTTTTCAACGCGAATGCCGTCGTAATCATCGTCCAAAGCCTTGCTCAAAGTAATAACCAGCTTCTCGTAATTATTCTGAATCTTACTTAACTTATAAATACTATGTCTTAAACTTTGATTTTTTACAAGTTTAGGTTATTCGTGACCTAAACTTTGATTTTTTACAAGTTTAGGTTATTCGTGACCTAAACTTTTGATTTTTAGAAGTTTAGGTTATCAATGACCTAAACTTTTGATTTTTAATCCGTTTCGCAGCGTAGACAAAGCAGTGGCGACATAAACTACTCAACGCTTAGTCGTTTCTGTCGCATCGCACCAACAAGCAGCACTCACACCGCAGCAAACAGACGCATAAAAAGAAAGGGCCTGGAATCTGATGCCCCTAGTAGCACCAAACCCAAGCCCTTTAACAAAACCGACTCGTTTCCCTAACAAACAAGCCAGCCAAACACTCAACAGTCACGCCATCGAAAACCAGCGCACAACACTACCGTGAAGAAAGAGATTTGGCAAAACAGTAGAATCATGCAAAAGCCCGAAAGCAAACCCGCTGCAAAAACATAAAGCCCTTGCGGCACGTTGAGTGAAAGATTTAACAAGTGAGCGCACCATACTCACATACAGTGCGCTCACAAACAAATCATTAAACAATCAACACACTTAATGTGCTAAAAGCTTAGTGACGGACCTTGCGAAGAGCAACACCCATGCCAGCAAGCACGGAAGCAGCAACAGCAGCCAAAGCTACAGCAGCACCGGTCTTAGCCAATGGAGCAGCCTTCTTAGCATCAGCCTTCTTATCAGACTTCTTATCAGACTTCTTAACATCGGCCTTCTTGCCACCAAGATTGTTCAAGAACTTAGCAAAGCGTTCCTTACTTTCCTTGTAAGCCTTCTCAGCTTTAGCAAGCTCATCCTTGGCTTCCTTCTCAGTCTTAGTAGCAGCAGAAATACTATCTAAGAATGGAACATTAGTGTAGTAAGACTTACGCAAAGCAGCAGCAGCTTCATGTTCACCTTCAGCGTCAAGATAATCAGCCTGAGCCAACATATCAGCCCACTTAGCCTTCAAAGCATTCAAAGCAGCAGTAGCTTCATTAGCCTTGGACCTAGCTGCTGAAACCTCTGCAGCACCACGACCATTCAAGGTGCTCAAAGAACCATTTACAATGTCTCCCTTTTCGGAACCGTTAAGGAAGTTGTCAAAAGCCTTGGACTTATCGAGATTATCTAAAACTGCCTTATTTTCCTTAGCTTTGTTCTCTTCAACCTTTTTAGCCAACTCATCTTTATCAGCCTGTTCCTGCTTCTTAGCATTTGCAATAGCATCAGCAGGTAACTTAGCATCAGCCATTGCTGGAGCAGCAAAAGCCAAGCCGGAAACGAGGGTGGCGCCAGCAGCGAGTGCGGCGATAGCCTTCTTGTTAAACATAATATTTTCCTTTCTTCTTCTCCACCACGCTTAAAACGCAGTGAAAAAACATAAACCCACAAAATCAATCTCTTGTGGATAACTTTCAGATAGAGCATCTAGCTGAAAGCTGTTATTAACATACCCCCCCCCCGTTCGAAAAAGTCAAGAGCAGAAACAAGCAGCCAACACAGAAAATATCATCAAAATTACAAAAATATTCCAGTAAAAGCTCGTAAAACCATAAAAAATACAACAAACTACACTGTTTAATCGTAAAAAATACTATTTCAAGATTTTCAAAGATTTTTCTCAGAAAACTCTCAGGAAACTCGCCGCCGCTCCCCCACACCGCCCCCAAACCCTTGAAAAACCGCCACTCACAGCGCGACACGCGCGGAGACCACACACGCCGCAACCTCTCTCATAACCTATTCGTTACTAACGCAGATTGTCTACTGCGCAAGTAACGATAAATCGCAATTATTCGTTACTAACGCAGTCTACATACTGCACCAGTAACACATAACCGTTGTTTTCTCAGTTTGTTAGCTGAGTTAGTAACGGTATTTGGGCTATCAGTGTTACTTTCTCAGTTTGTTAGCTGAGTTAGTAACGATATTTGGGCTATCAGTGTTACTTTCTCAGTTTGTTAGCTGAGTTAGTAACGGTATTTGGGCTATCAGTGTTACTTTCTCAGTTTGTTGACTGAGTTTTTAACAGTGTTGAGACTTGTGGCTTATTCCACAGAATATTCATCAGACTAGCTTTACACACTTTTTGGCCTATAACCCATTTTCTCTGCCAACAAACGCACAACAAAAAAGGCGGCAGGAATAAATCCTACCGCCTTATTCACTATGCGCACACGCCTAAAACTGCGCTACACGCAAAGTAATAAAAAGCTAGAACTACTTAAGTTCCACGGAAGCGCCGGCCTCTTCGAGGGCAGCCTTAGCCTTCTCAGCATCTTCCTTCTTAGCCTTCTCGAGAACTGGCTTTGGAGCGCCGTCAACGAGAGCCTTAGCTTCAGCCAAGCCGAGGTTGGTCAAAGCGCGAACAGCCTTAATGACTGCAATCTTCTTGTCGCCAGCAGCGGTGAGAATGACGTCGAACTCGTCCTTCTCTTCCTCAGCAGCGCCAGCAGCAGCTGGAGCAGCGGCAACAGCGGCGACAGGGGCAGCAGCCTCGACGTCGAACTTCTCTTCAAAGGCCTTGACGAACTCAGAGAGCTCAACGAGGGTCATTTCACCAAAAGCTTCAAGAAGCTCTTCACTAGTGAGCTTAGCCATAATTGGCTTCCTTTCTTACTTGGCCAGGCACACGGTGTGCCTTACGACCATAACATTTTTATTATCGGTTGGTCTCATGCAGCAAGCTGCAAGGGAATCAAGCGGCCTTTTCCTGCTTCTCGCGCAAAGCGTCGATAGTACGCACCGTCTTGGTTGGCAATGCGTTGAACAGGTAGGCGGCCTTGGACATGGTGCCCTTGAGCGCGCCGGCCATTTCGGAAAGCAACTGTGGGCGAGACTTCAAGTCTGCAAGCTGCTTTGCACCTTCGGCATCGTAAACAGTTCCATCTGCGAAACCGCCCTTGATGACGAGAGTCTTATTCTCTTTGGCAAAATCACGCAAGGTCTTAGCAGCCTCAATGAAATCACCCTTAACGAAGGTGATTGCAGTTGGGCCGGCGAGAAGCTCGTCAAGACCTTCAATGCCCGCTTCCTTAGCAGCAATACGAGCAAGCGTGTTCTTCGCCACAGAGTAGGAAGTATCGCGGCCTAGCTTTTCACGCAGAGAAGAAATCTGCGGAACGGTAAGCCCGCGGTACTCGGTAAGGTAGACAGCGTCTGCATTACGGAAAAGTTCCGTAAGATCGGCAACTACCGCTTCCTTTTCGGGCCTCTTCATGGCGTTCCTTCCTAAATCGGCCGTCAGCTCGAAAGAAAAGCATCAAACTCAAGAAACAGAGCAATAAAAAAGCTCTGCGCACCGGCAGAGCAACATACGAAGCACACTAAGTGCTAAATAAAACTTACAACATGCTAGTTGTAAATCTTGCTCAACCTGTGCTGGCCTGACGCATCAATTTCAGGAATCTTGTGATTCCACCAACGGTCTGTGGTTTACGTTGGGTAAGTCTAATACGCCATTAGGACAATGTCAAGAGAAATACTATAGAAATAAAAAAGAGGGCATGTAATTTACATACCCTCGAATTTTTTAATTTTTACTTTTATATTTTATGTTTCACAAGTTCACTACTTGCAAAATGCACCCTTACATTAAATGCACATTTTACAGCACTGCATTAGCAACGAAATCAAGCAAGAACAGCAAGGAAACAATCCAAAGCATTGGATGAACTTCCTTAGCACGCTTCTTGCAAGTCATAACTAAGCAGTACATGATGAAGCCTGCAGCGATGCCGTAAGAAATAGAGTAAGAGAACGCCATAAATACGGCAGCAAAGAATGCAGGAATTGCTTCGGAAATATCGTCCCAAGCAATTTCCTTCAAGGAGCTTGCCATCATGCAACCAACAACAACAAGCACGCCTGCAGTTGCTGCAGCAGGAACTGCAGAAGCAAAAGGCGCAAGAACAATAGAAAGCGCGAAGCAAATAGATACGACTACGGAAGTCAAACCAGTGCGACCACCGGCACCAATACCAGCAGCAGATTCTACATAAGTAGTGGTGTTAGAAGTACCGCAAATTGCGCCAACAGAAGTAGCAATAGAATCAGCAAACAATGCGCGATCCATCTTGGAGCTAAATCCGGAGCCGTTTTCAAGAGCCTTTTCGTCAGCCTCAGAGAAGATACCTGTACGACGGCCAGTACCAATAAAGGTGCCGAGAGTGTCAAAAGTATCCGACATTGAGAATGCGAAAATAGTTACCAACACAAGCGGCAAACGAGCAGGATCAGCAAACAAAGATGCAAAACCCTTATCGCTAAAAATAGCACCGAAAGTAGTTGGAAGCTGAGCAAAAGCGTCAGTAACAGACACTGCATTGTTCAAAGAAGTCAATCCCAAAGGAATACCAATTAAAGAAGTTGCAATAATTGTAATAAGCAAGCTTGCGCGAACTTTAAGAACTGTAAGAACAATAGCAAAAAGAAGTCCAATAAGGAATAACCAAAGCACAGGGTTATTCATAACAGCAAGACCTGGAATAGCAGCAGTTGGTTTACTCTTTGCAGCGGCGGCAGGATCCTTGGAAGTAAAAGTAATCAAACCAACGCTCATCATGCCAACATAAGCCACAAATAAACCAATGCCACCGCCGATTGCTTGTTGAAGCGAAGTCGGGATGGCACGAATAATCATTTTACGAATCTTGGTAACGGTAATAATAATGTTAATTAAACCGCACAAGAACACCATGCACATGGCCTCTTGCCAAGTAAAATGCAGGCCGAAGCAAACTGTGTAAGTAAAGAATGCGTTAAGACCCATGCCAGCAGCCTGTGCGTAAGGTACGTTAGCAAACAAGCCCATAACAAGGGTACCAATGATTGCTGCGATGATTGTAGCGAGGAAAACGCCACCTTTAGGCATGCCAGTTTGGCTTAAAATCATTGGATTTACGACGATAATATACGACATTGCGAAGAATGTAGTGAGACCTGCAGTGATCTCCGTTGATACATTCGTGCCGTTTTCTTTGAGTTGGAAGAACTTTTCCATAAACTCTCTGTTCCTTGGTTTTGACGCGCAAAAGACCATGAAAAAGCGCGGCGAAAGCACTTGAGCAATCGCGGACGCAATTACATTTGGGCATTCACGCAGAGGTTACTGCGACTCGTCGAATGAACGAAGGCATCACAAAATCTCACATAAAATTATGAAAATTGCGAAACCTTTGAACAACCGAACAGCTCTGACCTTACGCGCACGTGCTGACCAAGAAAATACACTGAAATCAAAAAAGTATATAACAAATCAGCCAAAACGGCCGGAAATATAACGCTCAGCTTCGGCATTGCGCGGATTGTTGAACATGGTAGTCGTGTCTGCAAAGTATTCCAAATGCCCCGGCCGACCTACAGCTTTCAAATTAAAGAATGCCGTGTAATCCGCAACACGCGCAGCCTGCTGCATGTTGTGAGTCACAATCACAATCGTGTAATCGTTTTTAAGCTCGTTAATTAAATCTTCTACAGCCAACGTAGAAATTGGGTCGAGCGCCGAGCAAGGCTCATCCATAAGCAAAACTTGCGGATGCACAGCAACTGCTCTAGCTATGCAAAGTCGCTGCTGCTGACCGCCCGAAAGACCAATTCCAGGCTTATCTAAGCGATCCTTAACTTCATTCCACAAGTTTGCGCCTCGCAATGCCCACTCGACTAAATCGTCAGCATCCTGCTTGGAAATCTTGCGATTATTTAAGCGAACTCCTGCAAGCACGTTTTCTCGAATAGACATAGTTGGGAAAGGATTTGGACGCTGAAAAACCATTCCAACATCGCGGCGAACTGCCACAGGGTCAACGTCTTTGCCGTATAAATCGCGGCCTTCAAGAAGAACCTGGCCTTCTACGCGAGCGCCAGGAGTAATTTCGTGCATGCGGTCTAAAGTGCGCAAAACTGTTGACTTTCCGCAGCCAGAAGGACCAATAAAAGCCGTAACTTTATTGGGCTCAATATTAATATTTACGTCTTCTACGGCAAGAAAATCACCGTAGTAAATATTTAAGTTCTTCACATCAATTCGTTGACCCATTTTATGCTCGCTTTCTAAAAAATCTATTTCGCCTTATTTCGCTTTATTTCGCCTTATTTCGCTTTATTTCGCCTTATTTCGCCTTTACAGAAAACACTCGAGCCACAACTCGCCCCAAAATATTTAGTAACAACACCAACACAATAAGCGTTAAAGCCGCAGCCCAAGCTCGCTCCATTGGAATTGTTGTAACGCAAGAAGCCGGCGCATTAGCTGGGCAATTTGCAGAAAGTTTAGAATATTCCTGATAAACGTACACAGGCAAAGTCGTCATTTGCCCGTCGAATAAGTTGAAATTCGTTGAAGCAATAAAGCCTGAAGCCATAAGAAGTGGCGCAGTTTCGCCAATAACGCGCGCAACCGCAAGAATACAGCCAGACACAATTCCCGGAAGAGCAGTGCGCAAAACGATTTTCGTAATCGTGCGCTGCTTAGTCACGCCTAAAGCTAAAGCTGCTTCGCGCAAATCGTTCGGCACAATTTTTAGCATTTCTTGAGAAGATTTAACAACCGTTGGAATCATAAGAAGAGAAAGAGCTACAGAACCTTCAAAGCCATTGATTGTGCCAGGACCTGCAAGAAGAGCAAACATTGAAAAAGCAAACAGACCGGCAACAATAGACGGAATGCCACTCATAACGTCAACAAGCAGATTAATTATGCGCGAAATTTTATTTCCCCTAGCATACTCAACCAAGTAAACAGCACACATTAGGCCAATTGGAATCGAAATAGCCATAGCTCCAAGCGTAATTTCAAGAGTTCCAATAATTGCGTGCAAAATACCGCCGTAACCGCCAGTTCCAGTAGCATTTCCGCCCACAACGTAAGTCATATTATGCGTTAAAAAGTCAAGATTTAAGCGCTTAATGCCGTTAATAATTGTTGTTAAAAGCAAGGAAGCCAAAGGAATAACTGCCACTATAAAAGACAAGAAAATCAGCACGCGCATAAGCATATCTTTGCGTTTGCGCGCGGCTATAGAAGATCTAGTTGGGCGGAATTTGTTGAAGTCAATAACCGGAGCTGCGGAATTTTCTGCGGAAGTATTTTCAATAGAAACACTTTCAGCAGAAACACTTTCGGCAGATTTATTAATTTGATTCTCCATTTATGCGCCCGCCTTTCCGGTAATTTTGCGAGCAATAAAGTTGACTGCAAAAGAAATAACGAACAAAACCAAGCCGGTTGCAATAAGCGCACTTACGCCAAGACCGTTCGCTTCCGGATACTGCGCTGCAATATTTGCGGCAATAGTTTGATTTTGAGAAGCTTTGAAAATATTGATTCCAAAAGTAAATCCAGGAGACAAAATCATCAAAACTGCCATTGTTTCGCCAAGAGCTCGACCAAGGCCAAGCATAGAAGCTGACACAATACCAGACTTTGCAAACGGCAAAACAGCTAACTTAATCATCTCCCACTTCGTAGCACCCAAAGCCAACGCACCTTCCTGCTGCAAGCGAGGAGCCTGCTGGAAAATGTCTCGAGCCATCGAAGTAATAATCGGCAAAATCATAACAGCTAAAACTAAGCTAACTGTTGCAGCACTTCTGGAAGGATTCGCAGCAGGACCGGCAAAAAATGGAATCCACCCAAAAACTTTAGAAACCCAATCCCAGAACGGATACATTGCCGGCACAAGCACCAATCCGCCCCATAAACCATAAATTACGGACGGAATTGCAGCAAGCAAATCAACAACTCCGCTTAAAAGCGGAACAATTTTTTTAGGAGCATAATACGAAATAAACAGAGCAATGCCGAGTGCCACGAAAAATGCGAACAGCAGCGCGAGCGCAGACATAAGCACAGTTCCAAAAATAAGCGGAGCTACGTAGCTTATAAAATCGTGCGCTTTGCCACCAGTAAAGTCGGAAAATACGCGACTTACCTGCGCAGGATTCCCACTTATTAGCGGCCACGCGCGAAACAGCAGGAATACTGCAACTGCAGTCAGCACAAGCAAAATCAGCATGCCACAGCTTGCAGCCACGCCTTTAAAAAGACGGTCTGCAAAATGAGTGCCTGCATAATTTTTGCTATTGCTCTCAGAAACTTGAGTAGCTTCGTTTGCAGTATACGCAACTGCTGCTGCATTTTTCGTAGAACTCAATCATTCTCCTTTTTAACTGATATTTTTCATAATATCAGTTACGAAAAGTTTTTACTTTACAGTTTTACTTTCCGATTTTTATTTTTTATTTTCCAGTTTTACTTTCCGGTTTTACTTTCCGGTTTTAATCGATTGAATTGACTTGT
Source organism: Gardnerella sp. Marseille-Q9691 (assembly GCF_046507715.1). Taxonomy (NCBI): domain Bacteria; kingdom Bacillati; phylum Actinomycetota; class Actinomycetes; order Bifidobacteriales; family Bifidobacteriaceae; genus Gardnerella; species Gardnerella sp. Marseille-Q9691. Next base: position 286,149 of record NZ_JBKFXI010000002.1, read on the forward strand.
TAATTTTGCCAACCAAATTTTGCGGAAGTGGAGCCGTTCCAGCAGCAGAAGAAGCAGCATTCTGACCTTCCGCGCTAGTTACGTAGCTAAGCCAAGACTTCACAAACTGTGCAGTTGAGGCATCCTTATAAACCGGGCAGGAAATATCGTAAGAAATCAACACAATCGGGTAAGCACCCTTAGTTTGCGTATTATGATTAATTTTCATAACAACGCGGTTAGGATACTTTGCCGAAATATCAGAATCAATCTCGGAATCAGCCAAAGTTTGCGAAGCCGCTTCAGGAGAAATCTCATTATAAGTATCCCCCACCTTCACAGCCACAGTGCCAAGCTTTCCAACTTGCGAAAAATCAGCGTAACCAATAGCACCGTCAGCCATGCGAACTGTTGACACAACACCGGAAGTGCCTTTTGCGCCTTGACCGACGCTGTTTGGCCAGTTTTCGCTAAGATCATGCGACCAATCGTCCGGAGCTGCATCCTTCACGTAGCTTAAGAAGTTCTGCGTTGTGCCAGACTTATCGGAGCGGTGAACCACGGTAATTGGAGTGTCTGGAAGCTTTAGCTTAGGATTTTGCGATTTAATTGCATCGTCATTCCAGCGCGTGATTTTGCCGTCGAAAATTTTAGCAATCGTAGAAGCGTCCATATTTATGTGTTTTCCAGCATCCGAAACGCCTTTTAGATTAAAGATTACAGCGATTGGAGATACATATACTGGAACGTCAAAAGCTGTAGTGCCATTTGCACAAACCGACTTTGACTTTTCTATCTCGTCGTCGCTTAGCGATTTATCGGATCCAGCCCATGCTGTGGCTCCCGTCATAAAAGTAGTTACTCCTGCACCAGAGCCAGTTGGATTGTAGGCGATTTTTACACCGCTGTTTTTGCCTTGGAATCCTGCAATCCACGCTTCTACTGCAACCTGCTGTGAGGAAGCTCCCGAGCCTTGGAAATTGCCGGAAATTTTTGCATTCTGCGCGCCAGTTGCGTTGTTGTTGTCTGCAGGAACATTGTCTCCGCAAGCAGCACAGGTTGCACACAAGCCGAAAGTTAGCGCTGCCGCAGCAATACTACGGAACTTAAGTGCGCTTTTATTCGTATTTACTTTGATCGTATTTACTTTAGTTGTATTTACTTTAGTTGTATTCACTTTATTCATATTTGACTTATTCATATCGTTACGCATATTCTTCTTTCCTTTCGCGAAGAATTGCCTTGCGCCCCACCACATTTTCGCGTTCCTATAGCCGTATTTGCGAATTGGGCGCATTTTCTTAACTTAATCCCTATCTTTTTTTATTAACGCAACCATCATAAATAGGTGGGTTAAACCGCACCGGCAAAAATAAAGTGTGTACTAAAAATGGCGGTATTTGGCGCTAGATTTAACGCGACTTAAGCAAAATGAAGGTCGGCGACCATATCAGCGTGTCGAAATGCTACAAATTGCGAAGAATATTTACCGTAATTTTTGCAGCAGTGTCCGCATATTCGGAAATATCAAAAGTGTGAAAATCCTCGTATTTTGTATCCGCATTATCGCTCATTGCGCGCACAACAAGTGCAGGAACGTCGTTACGAGCAGCCACATGCAAGACTGCTGCGCCTTCCATTTCCACAGCATCCGCTTGAGTAGCTGCAATTACCTCCGCTACTTTTTCTGGCGAATCAACAAAATATCCGCCAGAAGCAATAGTGCCAGCAATATGTGTAATTTTCATATCGGTAAGCACTTTAGTAGCTACTATAAGAAGATAATCATCCGAATGAAATTCGCTTGCAAACGGCTTCCATTGACCGATTAAGCGCATATCGGTATCGAGATATTTTACAGTTTTTCCAAGAACAACATCGTTTGTATGCAAATTTTTATTAAGATTTCCTGCAATACCAGAAAAAATTACGGCTTGAGGATTATATGCGTCAATAAGATATTGCACAGTTGCAGCAGCATTTACTAAGCCCATTCCGCCAACTGTAGCCGCGACTTCGATTTTGCTACCATCTGCAGAATTGAGAGTGCCGCAAGATACGTTAAGACTTGCAGACTGATTGTGACTCACGTTTTCAAGCGCACTAGCAATATGAGCAACTTCCTCATCTAAAGCGCCAACAACAGCAACTTTAGTAATTTTCTCAGTATTAGACATTAAGAATCATCCTTTTTTTACTTCGCCACTTACGCATTTATCGTTATTCTTAACCAAAAACACGCATACTAAAGTCATAATAACAAAAGTTAAAGTAGCAATCTTCAGCAATGCGCCGCACGTAAAATCAAACCACGGATTCGTAATAGGAACATTGAAAAACGCAATAATTTGATTCTGCAGAGCAAGAAAAGCGACAAATCCAGCTATAAGAAGCACGCAAACTAAAGTGCCAACAATGCGACGCCATCCGCGAGTAAAAATAAGCAAAACGATTCCAGTTACAAACGGCATAAAAATGCTAAACCACAATGCAGAATCAGTAACAAGCGTGTACCCTGCGCTATGAGTGCCACGATACCACGCAAAAGCAAGTAAAATAACGCCAGTGGCAATCAAAGCGAACAGCACATATTTCACAATCGGAAACGCTTTACACGCAAAACCTTTATTCGCTTTATTCGCTTTATTCAAGTCTTTGTTATACATTTCAACACACTCCTTTGTACGCAAAATATAGTTCAAAACTTAACTGGCAAATACAGTAAAATATAAGCCAGGTAGAAGTAAATTGAGATTATCTTACTACAATCTCTAATCTTTAATCTCTAATCTCTACGGCGTGTTGCAACGGACTTCGCTAAAGTTCTTAACAAATCGGCAGTATCTTCCCAAGAAATACAACGATCCGTAATAGACTTGCCGTATTCAAGCTCACTAAGAGGAGCAGGATCCTGATTGCCGCCTTGCAAGAAGCTCTCCATCATAACGCCCTTAATGCCCTGCTCGCCAGCAGCCAAACGATCCGCAATCTCGCGCACAACTTCAATCTGGCGATGCTCATCCTTGCCAGAATTACCATGCGAGCAATCCACAACCACGCCGTTAGAAGCCACGCAACCAGTGCCCAAACGCAAACGAATTGAAGCCACAGCAGAAGCAACCGACGCAGGATCATAATTCGGACCCTTACTAGATCCGCGCAAAACCACGTGGCAATCCGGGTTACCAAGAGTCTGCACAGCACAAGCACGACCAAGATGATCAATACCAAAGAACGTATGATGCTGGCTCGCAGCCAAGCAACCATTCACAGCCGCAGAAACAGAACCATCCGTAGCATTCTTAAAACCAACCGGCATAGAAAGACCACTAGCAAGCTGACGATGAATCTGAGACTCCGTATTACGCGCACCAATCGCACCCCAGCTCACAGCATCCGCAATAAACTGAGGGCTAGTCGGCTCCAAAAACTCAGTAGCAGCAGCCAAGCCAGCATCCAACACGCCGAGCAAAGTCTTACGCGCAAGAAGCAAACCCTTATGAATATCATGCGTTCCATCAATATCCGGGTCGTTAATCAAACCCTTCCAGCCAAGAGCTGTGCGCGGCTTTTCAAAATACACGCGCATAACAATAAGAAGCTCACCCTCAAGCTCCGAACGCAACTTAGCTAAACGACTCGCGTAATCAAGAGCAGCCTTAGGATCATGCACAGAACACGGGCCAACAATAACCAACAAGCGATCATCGTCGCCATTCAAACAGCCACGAATCTCATCGCGCGACTGCGCAACAATATCCTGCGCATACGGCGACAACGGCAGCTCACCAAGCACCTGAGCAGGAGTCGGCAGCGGCTCAAGCTCCAACACGCGGCGGTTAATAATGCGATCCACACCAACCTGGTCTTCCCAGCGCTGGAACTTCGCGGAGTTAAGAGGGTTGCGCCCCTCCTCAACCTCCTTCTTTACCGCGCGAGAAGTACGCTGCTCAGCTGTAGAAGACATTTGTTCACCATCCTATAAAACAATGCTTGGTGTAATCGGTGGTTGTGAGGAGAGAATCAACCTAACTTGATGTGGTCGGTGTTTGCATCTTGAAATAAAGATGCAAACACCGCCGAACTCGCGCAGAGAATCTAACCTAACTTGATGTGGTCGGCTTGTGCCGTTTGCCGGCACAAGCCGCCGCGCTTGCGTTGGAAGTCCACTGGACTTCCAACTTTAAGCAAGCGCGGCACTTTGAAGTAGCTTAAGCGCCCAATGCGCTTAAGCTAGGCCAAAGCGCCCATTGGATCCCACGCCGGCAAAACGATTGCTGGCTCTTCCAGTGCTTTGCGATATTCCGCCGGAAGCAGATTCTTCGGCACTGCAACTTCATACACGTACTCAGTGAACCAATCGTCACTCATCGTAAAGTAACCCTTATCCGCAATGTCAGTGCCCCAAGAGTTCTCCACGCGCCAACGGCGAGTAGTCGTGCCGTCATCAGCAACATCCACGCCAGCAAAAGCCATAGCGTGATTCATTGCAGAATCAGCAAAGCGCACGCGCTCTTCCTTATCCAAATCAAAATCAACGCCATAAACGCGGCCATACTCAAACAAATCAGTAGCCCAAGCGCCATTTTCGCGATCCATCATAGGATGGCAATCAGCACCAAACCAAACTGGAATGCCCTTCTCAACCAAAATCTTACGCACGCAATCCTTCATAAACTGGTTTGGTACGTTCAAATACTCGGTTGCGTCTCCGCCAGCAACATTACCCAAATGCTCAATAGCAATCTTCTTGCCCTTAGGATGCTCAGCACGAGGATCGTCAACCAAGCACACATAATCCTCAAGACCAGCGTTCACGTACTTCTTCCAGAACTCAACTGGCGTAATCTCACCATCGCGATGGAACTTGCCGTCGCTATCAGTCCACTCCCAATCGAAGCTCTTAGGTGGCTCACCCAAGTGAATTGTCAAAATCCTGTGGCCTGCAGCAGTAGCGTCCGCAATAATCTCATCAATTTCAGTAGCATTAGCATACATATGAGCTACAGCAGTGTGCAAAAGCGCACGCAACTGCGTATTCATAGCGCCAGTATTCTTAGAAGAAGCGGTTTCTGGGAACAAATCTTTAGGAACAGCACCATACTTCTTGTAAACGTTCATAGCCATGGTCCACTGGCCGCCATCGCCCATAACATCATGCAACAAATGCTGAATCAAGCGAGAATCTGAAGGCTCGCCCGCGCGAACCAAAGCCGCAACATCCTTCAAGAAGTAGTTAATTCGCTCAAGCTTGTCGTAGTACATTGCGTAGTTCTGAGAAAACTCAAATTCCTTCAAACCAAGCGACTTTTTAGCAATAAAACGAGCAACGTTCAACGAGCTAAACAGCCAGCAGCGTCCAGAATGATCCTGATGCGTAGCATCACCGTTGTCAACAATCGTGGAAAAACGACGCTGCAACAAGCGAGCGCGGTCATAATTACGCGCAACCTTATCAATACCAGCAGCAGTTACACCATTCATAGCCAAACGGTTCAATGGGTTTGCATCAAAATCCTCACGCAAACCTTGCAATGCTTCATCAGTTAAAGCGGTGATCTCAGTCACTATTCTTACCTTTCCTGTTAATTATTTAGTTAAATTTGTTTAGAAAATTTGTTTAGAAAACTTATTTTACTAATTTTCTTGAGATTCGTCAGATTCGTTAGATTCTTCAGATTCCGCCAACGCAGCCTGAACATCTCGCTGAGCCTGCTTTGCTTCGGCAGAAGATTTCGCATCCGAAGAATTGTCAACATCGTCAGAAGCCTGCTGAACAGGCTGATCCGGCTGAGCATCTCCAAAATCAAAACCAGAGAACGCGTTTGCAAACAGCGAGCGCAATTCCGTAACTCGCTGCGTAATAGTTGCCTCGCGATGCTGCAATTGGCTCAAGCGCGCAGTCATACCATCTAATTCCTGCTGAGCTGCAGCCCTACGCTCTTCAACCTGAGCAGTCGCCTCCTGCATAGCTTTGCGCACAATATCAGCAGCCTGATTATCCGCAGCCTGATGCGTTTGTGCCGCATATTCGTCAGCTTCCTGATGCACGGTTTTCGCACGAGCCACCAAAGCATCGGCTTCTTCTTGAGCTGCACTCTCCTTTTCCTTCAAACCGGAAAGCAAAGCGTCAACCTTCTTCGTAGCTTCTTCCTGCTGGGAGGCAATATCTGCACGAATCTGCTCAACTTCTGCACTAACTTGGCTTAACGTACGCGTGCGCTCAACTTGAGCATCATCCGCAATTTCCTGAGCTTTTGCGCTAGCTGCATCCGTAATTTCGCCAGCCTTACGCTGAGCATCCGCCATCATCTTAGAAGCATGCTCGCGCATATCTGCCAACTTTTTATTCGCTTCTGCCAATGCAGATTCGATTTGATCGTTAGTTTCAGCCTTTGCGCGTGCAATTTCTTCGTTTGCTGCCGCGCGCTGTTCTGCAATTTTTTGAGCAGCTTCCGACTTAAGTTGCGAAATACTGCTTTCTTGCTGAGCGCGCTCAGAAGCCATGCGCTTAGTGTGCTCCTCTTGAGCATTTTGTAAAGCTAATTCTGCAGCATCTTTTTGCGCTTGAACGTCTTTTGCTGTAGTGTCGCGCAAACGTGCAGAATCTTCTTGAGCAGCTTGCATCATTTGAGTCGACTTTTGAGTAGCGTTTGAAAGCATTGTGTCGGCTTTAGTTTGTGCTTCCTGCATTAAGTGAGCTGCATCTAATTTAGCGTTATTAAGTAATGTTCCAGCCTGAGCTTGTGCATTCTTTTTGATTGACGCAGCATCCTGCTTTGCGCGCTCAAGTAATTGCGCACTGGTTTGTTCTGCAGAAGCCAGTAATTGTTGCGCATTTGCACCCAAAGATGCGAAAGTATTTCCGCTTTTTGCGCGTTTTACATTATTTTTTTCTTCTTGCAATTGAGCTTGCAATTGCAAAATTGATTCGTCACTGGAACGCACTTGTTCACGCAAACGCGAAATTGTACGCTCATAGTTAGCAAAGGCCTCATTTACCTTGTCTTTATCGTAACCACGCAACGCGGTTGGGAATAAATCCGTTGCCATAATATTCCTTTCACAAGCCCCCAGTAAGCTGCACCGACTGTGTGCCTACGCCATCAGCATCAACGCTATCACTTAAGAGCGCAAAATACTCGTGTGTTGCGCACGTTTTTGCTAAGCTCACACAACTAATTTATCATCACCTAATTTAGTAACAAATAATTTAGTAATAACTACTTTAGTAACATTCCTTCTGCAGAAGGTTGCATATAATATCTGACTGCTTCATGCACAATATCTTGCCCTGCTTCAATCTGCTGTTTTAATGGCAAACCGTTTCTAGCATCGTGCGAACTTACTACCGGAGGGAAACTCACAAAACCGGCAAGAACATGCTTATTATCTTTAGCTGCCCAGTGCAAAAGCTGATAAAACAAAGAATTACACACGTACGTTCCTGCGTCGGAGCTTAAATTAGACGCAATTGAGTCGTGAGCAAAACGCTGCAAAATCATTCGCAAAGGCAGCCTCGTCCAGTAAGCTGCAGGACCATCTTTAACAATCGGCATTTTTTGCGGGCGACTATTATCTACATCCGGCTTTTTAGCATCAATAACGTTAGTTGCGCATCTTTCAAGTTGCACGCCTCGCGCAGTGTGCTTTGTGCCAGTGGCGATTACAATATTTGCCTGCTCACGCTCAATTGTTTCTAATAATTTAGGCCAAGCATTCGCAAAACTAATCGGAAGCATAACAGACGTTACTTTTACGCAAATATCTTCAGAAGGCTGCATTTTAGCAAGATTTTCCGCAGATTCTAGTGCAAATGGCACTTCGTAAGAAGGGTTGACTTCTAAATCTGCGTATGGACCAAATCCTGAAATTACAACGTTAATTTGATTCATAATATTAGCCTACTTTCTGAAGATTTTAGCTACTTGTCTAGTATTACAAGCGCAAGAAGTCTGCCTTCATGCGATTTTCCAGCAAGTTGCGCGCGCCTATGCGAATACCACAGAGGATTTTCCAAAGTGCACATTGGGTTTTGCAAATTTTGCAAACGTTCCGGCAAAGATTCTCCTTCACCGTCTACTTCGCAAATTGTGCGCAATTCTTCATCTTCCTGCAAATATTGCGTTGCTGCATAAACTCGAGGCAAAGCGTTAACAATATTTGCAACTCCTGCGAGAGCCAAATCGATTCGAGCAGCCTCAGCAATATCAATACCTAAGCCGCCGAAACGAGTTTTTGTTACGGTTTGTGGGTAGCGTTTTTCAAAATCGAGCGCAATACTTTCGCCGACTTCGTAGCAGTTGCCGCAAATGCATGGTCCTAAAACCGCATTTATTCGCGAGCGTTCAGCACCTTTTTCGCACATTGCTTCAATAGCAGAATCAAGAACTCCAGCCATTAATCCTTTTCTTCCGCAATGCGCTGCAGCGATTACTCCAGCTTCGTCGTCCGCAAGTAAAACAGGCAAGCAGTCGGCTGCAAACATTCCCAAAGCAAGCGAGTGTGCTGTAGAAACTTGCGCATCTGATTCAATACGCAATTTGGAATCCGCAAAACCAGTTGCGTCGAATCCGTAAGGCGTATTCCATGAATCAACTACAGTATCCGCGTCAAAAACTTCATTTCCGTGCACTTGAGCAACCAAAGATAAGTCCGCTTGTAACGCACGCTGTAACGCTGCGCGATTGCTTGCAACAGCTTCCTCATTATCTCCTGCACGTCCGCCTAAATTAAGCGAAGCAAATGAACCTTCAGAAATACCGCCCAATCTAGTAGTAAAAACTGCGTGAGTACGAGCTCCTAATGCAACTGGAATAGTTACAGGAATTGGCTTGCCTTCGTTATCTTCATGCGGCAACGGCATGCCAGTTACGCTTGTTTGTTGCATATGTTACTTTCTTTCACCCTAAATAAGCCAATTCTTCATTGCTTAAGTTCAAATCTGAAGCTTTTAAGCTGTCGAGAATAGTTGCAGGCCTGTGCGCTCCTGGAATCACAAATACGTGCTCACCTTTTGCAAGCTCCCAAGCCAAAACTACCTGCTGATAGCTTACGCCATGATTCTCGGCAACTTTGCGGAATGGGTCAAAAAGATGGTCGTCATACGGATGACGGAATCCACCTAATGGACTCCAGCAAACGAAAGCAATTCCAAGCTTTTCGCAATATTGCAAAGTATCTTCGTTTTCTAAATGAACCGGCGAATACTGGTTTTGCACAGCAACTAACTTATTTCCTAAAATATTGCGCGCAATATCAATTTGTTCCACGGAAGCGTTAGAAATTCCGATTTCTCGAGCAACTCCTTCGTCAAGCAGCTGCTGCATTGCTTCAATGGATTCATTGTATGGAACTTCCGGATCCGGCCTATGGAAGTAAAGCAAGTCAATAGTGTCAACGCCTAAAGCCATTGCAGACTCTTTTGCGTGACGGATTAAATGCTCCGGCTTGCCATCCTTGCCCCACGTTGGGCGGCCATCCGTAAAGTTACGGAAGTGACCAACTTTTGTTGCAACTAAAATAGAAGATTTATTGCCCTTCCAGCTTTCTAAAGCCTCACGAACAAGCTTTTCTCCAGTTTGCTCCTCACCGCCAGAGCAGTAATACGCCCATGCGGTATCAATATGCGTGCAGCCAGCATCAAGAGCTGCATGAATGGTTTCAATGCCCATACTGTGTCCAAGATTGTTTTCGATTGTAAGCGGCATTTCACCAAAGCCAATGGCTGTTGTGTCAAACGACCCCAGTGCACGATGCATAACCATATTTACCTCTTATCTAAACAGTTTTAAAATGCCTCCAAATGCAAGCGCAATTTGAAGGCATTTCGTAAGTTATTAATTTATTTATTATCTATTAGCATTTGCTTTTCGATAATTTTATGCGATTAATCTTCCTCAAATGGGTCAAAATCGCGGCGCACGCGGCGACGAGGACGCTCGGTACGCTCTTCGCGAGCAGAACGATACTCATCATAGTGATCGTCATCTGCAGCGTAGCGAAGATTGCGATCGGAGCCACGGCGAGCTTCCGAATTGCGTCGGCTATTGCGCTCGTCGCGATCTGCACGGTCGTCACGATCTGCGCGATTATCACGATTGTCGCGCTCGTCATAGCGGTCATCGCGATGAGAAGACCTGCGAGGACGATCATCAAAATCGCCGTCAGCGTAACGGTCGTCGCGTTCCGAACGATCTGCACGATCCGAACGACGATCATCTCGACGAGAATTGCGATCTTCGTAACGATTGTCACGATCGGAATAGCGGCTGTCACGGCTGTCGCGATCGTCACGATCATCTCGATCATCACGCATGCGACGACGTGGACGATCATCTCTATCCGAACGATCACGGCTGTCGCGATCATCTCGACGGCCACGTCCACCGCGGTAATCATTACGAGAATCACGATCGTCACGCGAACCGCGGCCACGATTTTCGCGAGGAGACGGAGCAGAAGATTCCTGATCTTCAAAACCTGGAATTGCTAAGGAAATCTTGCCGCGCTCATCTACGCTTTGAACGATAACCTCAACATTATCGCCTTCCTTAAGCACATCTTCCACAGTGTCAATTCGCTCACCATTAGCCAAGTTACGAATTTGCGAAATATGCAGCAAACCGTCAGTTCCAGGAGTCAAATTAACGAAAGCACCAAAGCTCGTAGTCTTCACAACCTTACCTGTGAAAGTTTCACCGGCCTTTGGAACGCGAGGATTTGCAATAGAATCAATGATTTCCTTTGCTTTCTGAGCAGCTTCGCCGCCTTCGGAAGCAATATAAACAGTACCGTCATCCTCAATAGCAATCTCAGCACCAGTTTCTTCCTGAATTTGGTTAATCATCTTGCCCTTAGGACCAATGACTTCGCCAATCTTATCAACAGGAATTGTGGTTGTAATAATGCGTGGAGCGAATGGGCTCATTTCTGCTGGGCAATCGATGCACTCGTTAATAACCTCAAGAATAGTTGCACGAGCCTCGTGAGCCTGCTGCAAAGCGGCAGCCAAAATGTCTGCAGGAATACCATCGAGCTTAGTGTCGAGCTGCAAAGCAGTAATGAACTCGGAAGTACCAGCAACCTTAAAGTCCATGTCTCCAAATGCATCTTCAGCACCGAGAATATCAGTCAAAGTCTTGAAGATGTGCTTTCCATCAACATCTCCAGAAACCAAGCCCATAGCAATGCCAGCAACTGGAGCCTTCAAAGGAACGCCAGCAGCAAGCAGGGAAAGTGTAGAAGCGCACACAGAACCCATAGAAGTGGAACCGTTAGAACCAATAGCCTCAGAAACCTGACGAATAGCATATGGGAACTCTTCGCGACCTGGCAAAACTGGAACCAAAGCCTTCTCTGCCAAAGCACCGTGACCAATTTCGCGACGCTTTGGAGATCCAACGCGACCCGTTTCACCAGTGGAGTATGGAGGCATTTCGTAGTTGTGCATGTAGCGCTTAGTCTGTGGGCCAGAAAGCGCATCCACCTGCTGTTCCATCTTAAGCATGTTCAAAGTTGTTACGCCCAAAATCTGGGTTTCACCACGCTGGAAGAGTGCAGAACCATGAACGCGTGGAACAACGTCAACTTCTGCAGAAAGTGTACGAATATCGCGCAAACCACGTCCATCAATTCGGTAATCTTCCGTCAAAATACGGCGACGAACAATTTGACGCTGCAATTCTTTAAACGCGTTGCCGAGTTCCTTTTCTTTCTCAGCTTCGTCCATATCAGTGAATTCTTCTGCGATTGCAGCACGCACGCCTTCCTTAATTTCAGCGATGCGATCTTGACGAGGAAGCTTTTCTGCAATAGAAAGAGCCTCATCCAAGTCTTTGTGTGCGATTTCGTCAATACGCGCGTAAAGTTCGTCCGTATATTCTGGGAAGAGCTGGAATTCCTTGGTTTCCTTAGCTGCAATGCGCTTCAACTCATTCTGAGCGTCGCAAATAACCTTAATAAATGGTTTAGCGGCTTCCAAACCACCGGCTACAACTTCCTCATCCGGCTTAGTTTGACCTTCATTATAAATCAAGTTCCAAGCGTTCTTGCCGGCGCCAGCCTCAATCATTGCAATAGCAACATCGCCGTTTTCAATCACTCGGCCAGCCACAACAATTTCAAATACTGCACGCTCACGTTCGCTCCAACGTGGGAAAGCAACCCACTGGCCGTCAATCAAAGCCAAACGAACACCAGAAACTGGGCCTTCAAATGGCAAACCAGAAATCATAGTAGATGCAGAAGCCGCGTTCAAAGCGATTACATCGTAAGCATCGTCAGGATTAATAGACAAAATAGTTTCCACAACCTGCACTTCGTTACGAAGAGTGTGTGGGAACAGTGGGCGCAATGGGCGGTCGATAATTCGGCATGCCAATGTTGCTTCGTTAGAAGGACGTCCTTCACGGCGGAAGAACGAACCTGGAATCTTACCAGCAGCATACATCTTCTCTTCCACATCAACAGTAAGTGGGAAGAAGTCGTAATTTTCCTTCGGACTAGATCCTGCAGTCGTCGTCGACAAAATCATGGAATCGTCATCCAAGTAGGCGGCAACAGCACCGTCTGCCTGTTGTGCGAGTCGACCAGTTTCAAAGCGCAGCGTGCGCTTACCAAATGAACCATTATCAATAACGGCTTCTACAGCCTTAATTTCGGGACCCTCCACGGGTTCCTCCTTTTCTTAACTTACCTAATCAACCAACATGCGTAATAACATTGGCGCCTTCACGTTGTTATTATCCCTAACGATTTTTCGCAATCCTGCACGCCAATATTTCGTAGTGTTTTTTGTTTCGGTTACTTCAATCATCCGTATTCAGTTATGCTTCAATCTTAAATTATTTTAATCTTAAATTATTCTTCAATCTTTAGTTATGATTCAATTTTAAATTATGCTTTCAATTATGTATATACAAAAGCCCGAGCTTAAGCCCGGGCTAAAAGACTATCGACGCAAGCCGAGTCGTTCAATCAAAGAACGATAACGGTTGATGTCAACACGCTTCAAGTAATCGAGAAGACGACGACGATCACCAACCATGAGCAACAAGCCACGACGAGAATGATGATCGTGCTTGTGCTCCTTCAAGTGCTCAGTAAGGTCAGCAATGCGCTTGCTAAGCAAAGCGACCTGCACTTCTGGGGAACCCGTGTCACCCTCGTGCGTCGCGTATTCGTTGATAATGTTCTTCTTATCTTCAGCCGTTAATGCCACGGCGTCCTCCTTAATATCACTGCGCGGTGCCACAACCTTCTGTTGTAGCGCTCTCAATCCGCGGGCGTTACACGCCAAATCTCTATCATACAACCACTCGTCAACAAGTTATTATTGCTAATCAAAATTTGCAGTGCAAAATATTACATTGCGGTCATAAAGCCACCAAATAGCACAACTAGAATTGCCAAAACTTCAACAGCGTAAAACATAATAAAAGATGCCCAGCTGCGAGTTAGCACATTTAGACGCGATTTTTTAGGAATAACAACAAGCAAACCAACGAATAATACAGCAAAAACAGCCACAGCAAATCCTGCAGAAATAATGCCAAGATTAGCTGCGTTAGCAAGCCCAGATGCAGGACCATAAACTACGTAAGTTGAATACCAAAAACTCATACTCAGCATACACAAGCCTGCAATAAGCTGTTCAAAAGCTAGAAATACCACAAAAATAAATCTCCAAACCCAGCTACTTGATTCAATCAGAGCCATTGCAAGACTTGTAAAAGCAGCAACTGTAATAACCCAGGAAATAAAAACTACCCCTTGAGCAGACAGCCCTGCACAATGCGAAACAACCCACGACGTATATTGAACAGCAAGAGTGCGGCCAGCCCAATACGGTAGCACAATTGCAAGCAATAATATTCCTAAATATATCCACCAACGCTTAGGATTCGCATGTTTACGCGAAAAGTCAGCAATTGACAATTCCGTTTCAGGTAAATCTGAGCTTAAATATGCGTCTGATATTTCTTTTGCAGGCGCAGCATTTTCTGCATGCGCATCACTTTTTGCAGGCGCAGCACTTTTTGTGGGTGCAGCACTTTCTGCAGGCGCAGCATTTTCTGCAAGCACAGCATTTTTAGAAGATGTTGGGCGTCGTCTTACTTTTATTGGCGTAAAGCTTTTAGGACTCTCACTATGTTCATCATTCAATGTCATAAGATAATTCTCCTGCCAATCTTTAGCATTCGCCCAATCCTTCGCAAGTTTAAGCACACCTGCGTAACAGTAATAATACTTTATCAATACTTTATTATTGTATTCAATAACTCGCGCAAGAAGTAGTGCGCTTAACATGTTTGCCGTTTATGCCGACTGCTAGTCTCATTGTAAAGGCATGTTTTGCATGCGTTTTGCTTAAAAAGCGGCGTTTAGTCGCAAAAAATACGACAGGATATCATGGGATTTATTCATTTTATTGTCAACTTACTTAAGGATCCACGCTCCGCTATTGCAAGTTGGATTGCGATGGGTACAGCTCCAGCATTAGGCCTTATTTTTCTAATTGTTTTTATTGAAACAGGCGTAGTATTCTTCCCATTTTTGCCGGGAGATTCCTTGCTTTTTGCGGCCGGCTTCTTTGCAGCTCCCGATGCTCAAACCGGTCACAGCGCACTTCCTCTTCCACTGTTGCTTGCGGTTGTTTGGCTGGCGCCTATTATTGGCGATCAGTGCAACTATTTTATTGGCCATTTCTTCGGCCGCAAGATTGTAGAATCTGGTAAAGTTAAGGCGCTTACTCCAGAGCGCGTTGCTAAAACCGAAGCAATGATTGAAAAATGGGGTCCTTTAGCCGTATTTTTGGGCAGATTCTTCCCATTTATTCGCACGTTCATGCCTTTTATTTCCGGCGTATCCGGAATGCGATGGGTTCGTTTTACACCATTTTCTATTCTTGGCGGAATTATATGGTCCTCACTTTTCACGCTTCTTGGATACTTCTTTGGAAAGATTGATTTCGTACAGAAGAATTTTGAATTAGTGATTGTTGCTATTTTACTTATTTCACTTGTTCCAACTTTTATTGGCTTATACAAAGCACACAAAGCAAAAAAGGCATCTAAATAGATTGTGCTTACGACACTCATGCACACTGCACTATAAGAAATATTGTTTTTATACAAGATTTGTAGTACAGTGTGCAGAGTTGTCGTAAGATGATTTGTCTTAGACATTGGGGCTATAGCTCAGTTGGTAGAGCGCTTCGTTCGCATCGAAGAGGTCGTGGTTTCGATTACCATTAGCTCCACGAAGCCCACTGCATTCATTCCACCGCAGTGGGCTTTTTTATTCACTTAGCCCTATTGCGCACTTAATCATCTTCCTTGCTACTTTTATGCTTTTTGTAGATTATTCCAGCTCCAAGCGCCACGCATAACAATGTAACAACGATTATTCCAACATACGCAAGCACTACTAGAAGATTTGACGAGCTTCTTCCACTTGTGTTTTTATCGTTCAAATCGCTGCTCAAATCATTATTAGAAACTCCATTAGAATCTGCATTATTTTCATTATTTGCATTAGAATCTTGCACCTGAGAACTTGCTACATCATCATTTTTATTGTCTTTTTTACCCCCATTTTTCTTCTTTTCTAATGCAGAAATCTTTTTTAAACTGTGTGAAATCTGCACAACTTTCACATTGTTGTATCTTAACTCTGTTATGTTTCCTGCATAATCTACAGCTTTTACAAGAACATCGTGCGCCACACCATCAGGCTTCATTTTCAAAGACAGTACTGGCTTATTAGCCGACTTTCCTCGCCAAATATGCTTAGCTTTGCCGTCAACATTAAATGACACTAATTTCAAAGCCATATTATCTTTTGCGCTAATTCTCACTAATTTTCCATCTTTTTCAGTTTTGTAAACTGAATTTTTACGCATATCAAATGCTGTTGCAAGAGGAGCAAGATGATCTACAGTAAATCGCAAAGACGCAGAAGATGCGCGTAGCGCTCCGTTAGACTCACCTGCTACTCGCTCGTTAGAGGAATGATTACCTGCTTTGTCTACGGAATTAATTAACACTCTGTAATTTGCGTTATCCGCAAAATTGCGTTGGAAAATAGTGTATGTTAAACGAGGCCAACCGCGATCTGTGCTTACAGCTACAGAAAAATCGTTTTTGCTTAAGTTTCTTTCAACACCGTCTTGCACAACGCTTACTTTTGCAGGATACGCCAAAGAGCTTGCATTAACTTCTTCAATACGAACATCTTTCGCATGCTGCAACTGTTTGTTGTTCATTGCAGCAGTTGAACCATCTAATCTAAACGTTGAACCGGAGCTGTTAATAGAAAATTGCATACTTCCGTGAATTTCATGATTTACCACATCTTTTGCGCTCCACTGCAACTGATAAATATCGTCATCGTTTGGACCGCTATAAAAAGCTTCGTACTGGACTTTTGCACTGTTATTACTAAATTTTGCAGAAGCTGGATTTACGTTCTGACCACCGCGAACGCGATGCAGCCAGCACTTTACACTTTTTGGATTCAAATAATTATCACTAATAACAACCGTTGGTTTTACTTCACGAGAATAAGCTCCACCATTACTAACACCGGTAATTGAAACAGTTGGAATGTGAGTATCAATAACAAAATTGTCACTACGCGAAGAGCTGAAATTTCCCGACAAATCTTGAGCAGCATATTTAGCTTCCCAAGAAGCATCTTTATTAAACGAAATATCTGCATACCAAATGTTTGGGTGAAAACTGTCGTTTTTAAACTGTTGAGCAGTTAGATTAATAACTTGTTTTCCGTTTGCTTTAACAGTTGCTATTGGCGAAGAGTCTCTAAGAAGATAAGAAAAAGCAAAAGAATCATCGTCTACTATTACCCTAGCTGAACGATTTGCCTTAAAATATTTACCTCCGTAAACGGTATTGTTGTCGTAAATAACCTTTAACCGCGGTTCAGTATAATCAATAACCACAAAACGTGCAGAATCTATCATATTGCTACTTTGCGTTGAATCCGAAATATTTACAGCTAAAGCAGGAATATTTAGTATTGGCTCTTGAAAATTCATTTTACTTGTAGAAGATTTTGCTACACGAGTAATACTAGATGCCTTATTTTCGTTCTTTTTATTTGCATTACTACCACCCCATATGCGATGCGGCGCAATTGCTACGGACGCAATTCGCACTGAAACGTCGCGCAAATCGTAAATTCCGCAACTTTTCAACTCAACTTTTACTACTCCTACCGGATTAGGACGTAGTTGGTAACGGAAATTAACTAAAGACGACAACACTTCTGTTTTAGCCAACTCGGCTTTAGAATTAGCAACTTTGTAACGTCCAATATTTACATAAACTTTGTGAATACGCTTTAATGTTGACGCATCTATTCCGTCAACCGTAACGACTAGCAAAACTGGACGCTTAGTAAACATGTACTTACCTTTGGAGCGAACTGTTCTCTGGTTTGGTATAACAGAAATATGGCGTATGCGCAAATTGCGATCAGTGTTAATATTCTGCGTTTTTACATGGTTTTCTGTTGTTACACTAATATTCTTTGTTTGCGCGTAGGAAGCATTAATCGGCAGCAACACTGCAACAATACTCATAAAGAAAAATGCAGAAATGCAAATACCTGCAATAAATCTTGCTAAAAGTCTTTTAATAAGTTTATTAAAAGACATCTTTGCCTTCCCCCACAAAGAATGTTTCTGCTCAGCAAACCCTTCTCGATTTTGCTGTTTCATATGTTCCCCCTTTTGTTAATCCCTTATTTGTTTTATTTTTTTATTACTTTGCTGTTACTTTGTTCTACTTTTATTACCTTTTATTACTTTTATTACTTAAATTATTTTTCTGAAAAAATTGAGTTGATTTCGTCTTGAATTTGATGCACGCTATCGAGCGCAGATTTTTGTCTTTTTGCAGCATCATCATTCGAAGCATTTGCCTGATTAAGAAGATTTTTCGCATCATCACATAACTGTTGAATTTCTTGCTTACTAAAACCGCTTCCACGCAACATTCGCATCCAAGAATGTAAGGATTGCAGCACCAATTCTCCAGTATCAATGCGAAGTATGTTCACATTATTCTGCTTCGATATTTTTATAAGATTCTGCAAATGATTCACATACTGTTTATACGTTTCTTCATTTGGAGCATCTGTACTAACATCAACAAGGCGAGCGTAGCAATCAGAAATAGCAACATAAGCCTTAAACATGCTTGCTTTATTACTTGCTTTCTTGTGTGCTTCGTGCGCTTGATTTTTCACTAAATCGGATTTGGAAGTTGCCAATGCGTCAACAAACCAAGCCCTTGCCACTCGCATGCGCGAAAGTCTTTCCACATTCGCAACTTTTCCAGAAAATCCCGCAAAATAGTACCAATACGCTTTACCAATATCGCCAGAAATACTTGCCCAATCGTTTCTATTTGAACGCAGCTGATGATCATACTTGCTTATTAAGCTCATAAAATCACGCTCCTCCCCCGCACTCCACTGCTGATCCGCAAGTTGCGAGCGCAGCAAAACGCGCAAAGGCCTAAAAGACATTTGTCGAACGTAATTCTTTTGCAACATGCTATTTTGGATTTGCATAGCGCGCGAAATATAGCGTTTAGCGGAATCAGATCTGCTTTCACGTTCTGCCATACGTATAAGAGAATCGTAATCTGTTTTATTTTTCTTTATTAACTTCAGGCGACTTATTTTCGCTTCTGCGCTTAAAGTTTTGTCTGCCGTCTTAACTGCTGCATTGCTGCTGAAAATAGGCAGGCAATTGAATAATACAACCACAAAAAATAGCAGCAATACGGATATGCCTGCAGTTTTTACAGGAGTGCTAATCTGCGCACTACTCTTAAGCCTCTTCGTAGAAGATGCTTGACTTTTGCGCCTGCTAATAACAGAATTTTTATTCTTTAATGAAGTTCGACTGCTTCTGGAGCCGCATGACTCTAACGCAGAAAGCATCTCTTCGCAATCTTTATACCTGTGCGAAGGATTAGAAGTTGTTGCGAGTGCAATAACAGATACTAGATTCTCAAACAATTCACGATTTTCGTGCCTTACAGTTAGCGTTTGCAAACCTGCTTTAGAAGCATCGCTAGGAAATAACGCGTATCTTAATGTCATTGCAAGAGCATAAACGTCACTAGCAGGGGTTATTTCCTCACTACCATCTAAAACTTCAGGCGCCGAAAAACGTGGAGTTGCAAAACGTAAATCCGATTTTTCAAAACTTCGCATACTATCAGATTTAAAATCAGCAGCTTCTTCGCGAGTATACAGTTTACTTGCAGCACCAAAGTCAATTAGGCGAACTGTTCCGTCTTGCGAAATAATAACGTTTGAAGGTTTAAGATCACCATAAATAATTGGAGGATAATGAGAGTGCAAGTAAGCTAAAACCGAACATAATTGCACTCCCCAGTTTTTAACCGTTGAAGGGCTTTGTAAACCTTCTTCGTCAACAATTGATTTAAGAGAACGTCCTTTTACATAATCTCGTACGGCATAAGCTCGACCATTTTCTTCAAAAAAATCGACGATTCTAGGTATTGCTGGATGATCGCACTCTTTTAATACATCAACTTCAGCGCGTAAAGACTGGACTATATTTTTGCGATACGATTCATCACCTTGAAGCAAGGTTTCTTTTACAGCCCACTGTTTGTGCAGCACAGTATCAACCGCAAGAAATACGGTTGAAGTACCACCGCAACCCAGCTCTCCTAGTAACTGGTATCGCCCTCCTACACAAACCATCGTCAATCCTCGCAATCTAAATAATGTAAATTGCTCGGCGAAATTTGGTTAATTTACTGAGCAATTAAATTACAATTGCGACTACTGTATCGATAATTTTGTGCGTAAAAAAGCTTTTTTACCTATTGTGGTTAAAAGCTTAGAATCCTACAAAATACTTGGATTAATTAGTCAATATCCGCACCAAGCGCAAGAAGTTTTCCGCGAAAATCAGCGTAACCGCGATCAATTAGCGAAATACCGCGAACATTAGACGGACCTTTAGCAGTAAGAGCTGCAATCAAGTGGCTAAAACCACCTCGCAAATCCGGAACGTCAATATCTTGGCCAGTTAATGGAGTAGGTCCAAAAATCACAGCGGAATGCTTGTAATTGCGCTGCTGGAAGCGGCAAGGAAGAGAACCCAAGCATTCACGATACAGCTGAACCATAGCACCCATTTGAACAAGAGGCTTAGTGAAACCAAAACGATTCTCGTACACCGTTTCATGCACAATACTCAAGCCCTTCGCCTGAGTAAGCGCAACAACAAGCGGCTGCTGCCAATCCGTCATAAAACCAGGATGCACGTCGGTTTCAATAGCAACAGGATGCAAATCCCCACCCGGATGCCAGAATCTAATACCTTTATCCGTAACGTCGAATTGTCCACCAACTTTGCGGAATACGTTTAAGAAAGTCATCATTTCCGGCTGAGTTGCGCCCTTAATAAACACGTCTCCGTGAGTAGCAAGAGCCGCCGAAGCCCAAGAAGCAGCTTCAATTCGATCGGTTAGTGAAGTATGCGTATAGCCTTGTAACTCTTTTACGCCTTCAATTCGGAAAGTGCGATCAACATCAACGGAAATAATCGCACCCATTTTTTGCAAAACAGCTACCAAATCCATAATTTCAGGCTCAATTGCAGCGCCGGAAAGCTCAGTTCGACCTTCTGCAAGAACTGCTGCAAGTAAAGTCTGCTCTGTTGCTCCAACAGAAGGATACGGCAGATGAATTTTAGTGCCATGCAAACCGTTAGGCGCAGTAATATGAATGCCATCTTCATGGTCTTTATCTACATCAGCACCAAGCTTTCGCAAGGTTTCCAAATGAAAATCAATTGGGCGACCGCCAATGTTACAGCCTCCAAGCGCTGGAATAAACGCTTCTCCAAGACGGTGAAGAAGAGGACCAGAAAAAAGAATAGGAATACGCGAAGAGCCGGAAAGAGTATCGACGTCTGCAACATCTGCAAGCTGAACTTTTGTTGCGTCGATTGTAACAATTCCTTCCGAACCATTTACGTCTACAGAAACACCATGCAAGCGCAATAAATCCGAAACAACATGCACGTCACGAATTTCTGGAACATTTTTAAGCACAGACTTTCCAGGTGCTAAAAGAGCAGCAACCATTGCCTTGCTTACAA
Organism: Gardnerella sp. Marseille-Q9691; assembly: GCF_046507715.1. Lineage (NCBI taxonomy): Bacteria > Bacillati > Actinomycetota > Actinomycetes > Bifidobacteriales > Bifidobacteriaceae > Gardnerella > Gardnerella sp. Marseille-Q9691. Next base: position 307,306 of record NZ_JBKFXI010000002.1, read on the forward strand.
AATTCTTCGCACCACGCACTTTAATAGTGCCATTAAGCGGCTTACCACCTTCTACGTGCAACACGTCTGCAGCATCAATGCCACTATTGTTGTTCTGTTCAGCCGTATTATGTGCGGACACGTTTACCTCTTTCGTTCGCGCTAAAAAACTACTAACTATCATACCGGCATACTTGCCAACGCGCTCAGATATATTGCTTAATAAAATCCTAAATCCGCTAAACTCACATTTTAATGGGTTTGATGCTGACGCCATCTGCGAATTAACTTAGTTAGCAATGATGGTTTTCGCAATAAATCAACCTCAGGTAAATCATGCTCAGATTCTGCGGTAAGACCATACGTATAAGCCTTTTTAGTTGATGGTTTGCCAACAAGATTGCCAAATTCTAGCATTTGCGTGCGCGGTTCAAATGGGTGGCGAATATCAAATTCAAGCAAACGCACACCACGCTTTGCAGGCTCCGGGCCATATGAACCAAATCCACAAGTAGGAGTTGCAATAAGAAGCATATTCTTTTCAGGCTCTTTACCAGCAAAAGCATTTAGATGATCGTGGCCTGCAACAACAGCAAACGCGCCAACTTTAGCTAAAAGCTCAAACTCGCCGCTGTCTACATCTGGGCAACTAATACCCTCGCCCAAATAGCCGTCCGGAAGAACACGATTCTCGTCAAGAGCGTAGTAACGCCCAGAAAAAGTACGATACCCTTCAATTGCACTTTCTTGTGCAGCAGAATCTTTAGAAACCTCACGAAGAACGCGATAATACTGTTGCAAAGGAAAATGCTGAAACACGCAGAAGCGAGGCGGCAAAGAATCCGGCAGCTTTTCTACAAAATTAAGAGCCTTTTTAGAAGGCTGACCGTAGCCGCCAGATTGAGAATAATCTCCTGAATCTATTAAAACGATTGAAAAAACAACATTTTCTTGACTTTCGTCCATAACTGGAAGAGCGAAAGTACCAGGCTCACAAGGAAGTATAATCTGCTTTGGCAAAATACAATTCGTTGACTGCATTGCGCTTGATGAAGACGTAGAGTTAGAAACGCGATTCATGCAGCAGGAAAATTCACGATACAGTGAGTCAAGCTCCTCGTTACTTAAGCCACACTGAAAATCATGATTACCATATGTTACAACCCATGGAATTTTACGCTTCTCTAATGGTTCAACTAAGCGAGATATTCCGTTTTTAACCTGCTGAAATAGCTGCTTCCTATCACAGTCAGACATATTTTCTGGCTTCTGCCAACGTCTGCGCGTAAAAGTGCTCGAAAAAACTTTTTCGTAGCCAGCAATTTGATTACCTGTAAACACAACCAAATCGGGGCGCACAGTGCTGCAAGCAGATTCGATTAGTCGAATAGTATCCGACGACACTTTAGGAACATCTTGAACATCTGCACATTGAAGTACGCGAAACTTACCAGAAAGATGGAACTGTAAGCGCCCCAATCGCGCCGAAATCGATAAAGGAAGCTCTGCATTTGCAGTAACTTCAGATTGTGCAGAATCACTCATACTTCAAGCATACGGCAGATACGAAACGACTCACTAAATTTTTTGCAGTGTTTTCAAAAATTCGCTAATTCTTGTAAAACTCGGTTTGCTTGCAAAAATGGTTGAGATCAGAAAAACTCGCTACTACCAACGAAAACGAGTGAAAACTGATGGGAAACAGGTGGGAAACAGGAAAAATCAGCAAAAATCAGCAAAATAGTTACAAATTCACAGGAAACTTACAGGCAATCGCATTATTGCACTCAGCATAAGGTGTTTATTATAGATATATCAAAAGGAAAACGAACTACAAACAAGTAGTTACGAAACCTTAAAGAACTTAACCTCTCTTCTTCTCTTTTCTCTAACCCCGGTCACGCACCGGGGTTTTTGATTTTTTGACTGCCGAAGCGATGCGATCGACCAAAATAGCGAGGACGTGAGTAGTTTATGCCGCTGCTGATGCAATACGCAGAAATACAGATAGATAACAAAAAAGCCCTCGTTCTACGAGAGCTATTCGCTGGGGTACCTGGACTCGAACCAAGAATGGATGAACCAGAATCACCTGTGTTGCCAATTACACCATACCCCAATTGGCAGGCTTCGCGGCTCTTGGAACCGTTCCGTCTTCGTACCCCCGACCGGATTTGAACCGGTGTTGGCGCCGTGAGAGGGCGTAGTCCTAGACCGCTAGACGACGGGGGCTTTCATTTATCAGCTACGCCTCTTGACGCAACAAATAGCGACTTTACAACATAAAGCAAATACTTGCAACCGCGGCGTGTCGAAAATATATTAAGCATAAAACAAATAAAAAGGCGGAAATGCAGCAATAATGCCACACTCCCGCCTTATTCAAATTTTATTTGCGCTTATAAATTATTTGCGATTTACAAGTGCTCGCGCAATCCAGCCAAACGCGCCAAAGTCACGTCTTTGCCCACGATTTCCATGGACTCAAACAGTGGAGGAGAAACGCGACGGCCAGAAAGTGCCACGCGCACAGGGCCAAACGCCAAGCGCGGCTTGTAACCAGCTTCCTCAACAAGCTTCTTGTTCAAAAGCTCATGCAAGGAATCAGTATGCCAATCAGAAGCATCAACGTCCTTCAAGGCAGCGAGCGCAGCGTCAAGAACCTCTCCTGCGGACTCCTTCAACTGCTTACGAGCGTCATCATCTGGAGCAATGTAGCCATCTTCACTAAGAAGACTTCCAACCATTCCAGCAACCTCACCAAGCAAACGCACGCGAGGCTGCACGAGTGGAGCTGCAGCTGTGAGAACTTCACGCTCGCGGTCAGTTAATGCATCCCAATTATCCGCGCTAACTACGTCATCCTTATGCAAGTAAGGCACGGAACGGTTCAAGAAATCTTGAGGCTCAAGCATGCGAATATGCTCAGCGTTAATCGAAATTGCTTTATCCAAGTCAAAGTGTGCAGGATTTGCCTTAACATCGCGCACATCGAACTTTTCAACCATCTCGTCCATAGTGAACACGTCACGATCCGGCGCAATAGACCATCCAAGCAAAGCCAAGTAATTCAGCAAGCCTTCTGGAATAAAGCCGTTATCCCTATGCAAGAACAAGTTGGACTCTGGATCTCGCTTAGAAAGCTTCTTCTTACCTTCGCCCATAACGTAAGGCATATGGCCGTAAAGTGGAGTTTCCTTAGCAATACCCATTTCCATAAGGTAACGGTAAAGCACAATCTGGCGAGGTGTGGAGCTAAGAATATCTTCACCGCGCAAAACCACGTTCACGTCCATTAAAGCGTCATCAACAGGGTTCGTAAGCGTGTAAAGCGGATCGCCATTCGGGCGCACAATCACATAATCTGGAACAGATCCAGCTTTAAAGGTGATTTCGCCACGAATTAAATCGTTAAAAGTAATGTCTTCATTTGGCATCTTCAAGCGAAGCGCAGGCTTGCGGCCTTCCGCACGGAAAGCTTGCTTCTGCTCTTCCGTAAGATTGCGATCGTAACCATCGTAACCAAACTCAGCTGGACGGCCAGCAGCAATATTACGCTCCTTAATTTCTTCAGGAGTAGAGAAGGATTCGTAAGCGTATCCTGCTTCAAAAAGCTTTTGTGCTACGTCTTTATAAATTTCCATGCGCTGGGACTGGCGGTACGGGCCGTTGTCTCCGCCAACATCAATGCCCTCATCCCAATCAATATTAAGCCAACGAAGAGCCTCAATAATCTGCTGGTAGCTTTCTTCGCTATCGCGCTCATTATCGGTATCTTCAATGCGGAACAGCAATTTGCCGTGAGTATGGCGAGCCTCTGCCCAATTAAACAGCGCGGTACGAACCATACCCACGTGAGGTGTGCCAGTTGGCGAAGGGCAAAAACGCACACGAACATTCTTTGGAAGTTCAGGCTTTGCGGATTTTGCTGCAACTTGCGCAGCGTTTTGAGTTTCCTCTGTATCAGTCATAGATTCCATTGTGCCGCGCGTTACGGACGGATTGCATCAGTCCAAAGCTTGCGTAGATTCCTTATTTCCCTCTACATGCGCAAATTTTGCTGCCAATGCTTCGCGAGATTTACGATCGTCTTCTTCTTTTGCAAGCTTCTTAGCAACTTCTGGATCCCACAGCACGTCTTCACGATGCTTTTGCCATTCCGCAGCCAACAAAGGCGCCGCAAAATTAATTAAAGCGCTAATACTATTTTCGTTACTTTCGTTACTTTCGTTACTTTCGTTACTTTCATTGCAATCTACTTGCGAATTGCGCACGTAATCAACAAGTTCACGCCACTGAGTATCTTTAAACATCATGCGAGGCACGCCAGCGCACTCGCATACTTCGTTAATATAAAGGAAAATCGGTAAAGTTTCTTTAATATCACTAGTTTTTGAAACTAGCTTGATAAGAATACACAAAACCAGAATAATTTTTTGCGACTCTACAGATTCCCTGTATTCAAAGGATTGCTTTTTTGCGTATTCGATAGCGTTTTGTAAATCTTCAGCAACCCAATTTCCTTGTACTCCCAACGTATCTGCAGCGCTATTAATTGCATCAGCATCCGCAGAAGAGTGATAGGCAAGTTTATTAAAAATAGTTTCTATATTATTGACGTTATTATTGACGTCGTTTTCTAAAATTTCTGCTTCCGCTTCGTCATAATTAGGCTCATAGCACGAATCCATTGCATCGTAGGCGTCCGCAGCCGAAAGCAAAGCGTCAACAATTTCTTGCGGTCTGCCCGGAATCTCGTCCGCACCTTCGTACACAAATTCAGCATCCGGAACGGTCACGTCAAGATTCGTTAGCATTCGCGCTATTGCTCGCATTGAGCGCACTTCCAGATTTTCCGCGTATTTTGCGTCGTTATCAAGGTGACGAGCTTCTGTTAATGGCCACAATGCTGTCAAATTTGCGGCGGATTGAGCTGCGTTATTTAGATTTTTTATGGTTTCGATTTCCACTTTTTCAATTCCCACGTTTTCGATTCCTATTGTTCCATTAGAAGCTACCATCGAACGCTCCTTTACATTCGCAGCTTTTACTTCTACTTAACGTTTGCTGCAGGATCTACATACGTAATAGAAAGTACGCGCAAAGTCTTGCAATCGTAAGTAATAGAAGTAATTGACGCCAATGCTGTGTGGCGAAGAAGCATATTGTGCTCAGCATGGCCAGTTTCCAGCAGGTGACGATAAGACCAAATCGGCGACTCATGTGTTACAGCCACAATTTGCTCACCAGGATGCTTACGAACCTGCTCGCGTGCAAAATCACCAACGCGAGTAGCAATACTGCGGTAGCTTTCTCCCCAACTTGGCTTCCACAAATTTGCAACAAGCTTCCAGTTATTGTTTTTCCACAACGCACCTTCACCGTAGCCGATTCTTTTCCCTCGGAAATTATTGCCAGCTTCAATCAAACGCTTATCTAAAATAATGTCGCTTTCATGAGATTGAACCGAAGATTGCGCAGAAGATTTTACAGAAGATTGCGAAGAATCCTCACCGCAGTGTGCTTTTACGTAGCAAGAATCAGGAATAGCACGCAAAGCATCCTCAATTTCGCGCGCTGTTTCGCGAGTGCGATCAAGAGGAGACGAGTATATTGCACTAATTCCTCGCATTTGCGGAACTGTTGCAATATATTGCGCCGTAGCTCTTGCCATTCGCACACCTCGCGCAGAAAGATGAAATCCCGGCAGGCGCTCGTACAGCACATGATTCGGATTATCTACTTCCCCATGACGCACAAAATGAATTGTTGTAGCCGGCATTCCTAACTCCTACTTTTACTTCCAACCTTTTGGCGTATGATTTAGCGACCATTCGCCCAAGCGATGCGCAAAACTTGTATCTTCTTCAGCTACGTAACCCGGCTTTTTGGATTTAGTGTCGTCAAGCAGCCACTTACGAATCACAAAATTCCACACTGCCACAACAACCGTCGCAATTAACTTACCAATATTCGTTCTAAGCACGTATATTGCAGTTTTGCTCATAGCCGCTGTCATTCCAAAAGTACTAGCCCAAATAATCGCATCGTTAATAAGCAATCCAATAACTGCAGAAATAACGAAAATCAGCAGCTCCATCCAACGAGCCATGTCTTCGCGGTGCTTAAACACGTATTTCATGCTCGCAATATAGTTAAAAATAAGCGAAATAATAAACGAAATAGTGCCAGCAACCACGTTATTTACGTGCACAAGCAGCAACAAATTCAGCAGCGCAACGTCAATAATCAACGCAATAATGCCGACAATACCGAATTTCACAACCTGTTCAATAAGCTTTTTCATACATTCCATTAAACACGCGACGGCTAACAATTAACATATAATTGTTACGTAATAAAACTTACTAAATTTAGCAAGGGAGCAATTATGCCAGTTATTCACACTCATGTTTCTGTAAGCACAACACCTGCCCAGCGCGACGCATTAAAAGAAGCTTACGGCAGAGCAATTAACGCCGTTCCAGGCAAAAGTGAGCATTGGCTTATGTGCCCATTCGAGGACAATATGCCGATTTATTTTGCAGGAGACGATTCCAAGCCTGCAGCTTACGTTGAGGTGAACGTGTTTGGTTCCAGCGTACCTGAGTCTGCTTGGGAAAAGTTGACTCAGCAGATTATGGCAGCTTTGGAGAACGAGCTTGGCGTGCCACAGGATCGCACTTATATTCGCTACACCGCAACCACTGACTGGGGTTGGAACGGCAGCAACTTCTAAATAAAAAACTGCAGAATATATAAACTACTTCTTAAGAGGAGCTGCCCCAACCGATTCACGCACGATGAGGGCAGTTCCTAGTTTTTTATGCGAAACAGGCAAAGATTCTTCATTAAAACGTATTTGATCAATCAAACTTTCTGCAGCCAAGCGTCCTTTTGAAGTAATTGGCTGATGAACCGTAGTCAATCTAGGCGTGCAAATTGTAGATAAAGGCAAATCGTCATAACCCGTAATGGAAAGATCTTCAGGAACGCGTAATCCTTGCTGTTGAGCTGCCCCAAGCACACCCAACGCAATGATGTCACTAAACGACACAATCGCAGTAGGCCTATATTCGAGACTAGTATCATTCCACATTTTGTTGAAAACATCAGCCCCACCCTGATATGTGCAAGGCGTTTCTATAACGGTAATTTCTTTATCTTCAGGTGACAAGTTATGCTTTTTAAGCGCACGCACAACACTTGCCATGCGCCTACCAACTATTCCTTGCCATCCAGGATAATCAGTATGCGATTTCGTTTCAATTGCTGCAATACCAATATTCCTATGGCCTAAATCAATGAGTCTATCTACTAAATCTTCAAAATCATGCTCATCGTCGACTTCTACAGTTGGAACGTTAATAGGTTGAGCAGGATCAACAATTACTACCGGAACGTGCTTATTCAAAATTTCAACAACTTCTGCACGCTCAGCTTCCAAGCCGCAAATTATAAAACCACTTACTGCAGCTGTAGGAATAGCTTTTAACATTGAACCTCTTAGCGGAGGAACAAGCATCAAAGTGTAGCCTTCTGACTGGCAAACCTGCCCAATGCCTTGAATCAAAAGTGAATAATAAGGATTTTGCAAAATAGTATCAATACCTTGCGGCAGCAACAAGCCCAACGCATTCGAAGAATTCGTGCGCAATGCTCTAGCTGTTGCACTTCGCACATATCCCATTTCTTCAGCAGTTTGCATAATATGCTCAACCGTCGCCTCAGACAGTTTTGACGGATCATTATATGCAAAAGATACTGCAGACTTGGAAACATTAGCTTTCTTTGCAACATCCTTAATAGTCACTCTACGAACATTCATAGCTTCCCTACTGCTTCACCTTCATACAATATAATGGATTTTTCGCCCATACGGTATTGATTACCTATTATACTTGGCACACCAAATAGCGCACGATCCATACGCACTGGCAAATCATCACAATTGATGTAAGCTCCAGATCCTCGATGCACTAAACATAAGCATGCACGCCCTGAAGGCAAAGTACGAGTGATACACACAGTATGTTTTCCCAAAGCAGCTACATGCTGCCTTCCATATTGTAGAGCAGCATTTTCTCTACGTAGACGCATTAATTTGCAAACTGTTTTACGAACAGATAAATTCCAATCATTCTTATTCCAAATCATAGGAGCGCGGCAACCCGGATCATTTTCTCCTTCCATGCCATTTTCATCGCCGTAATACACCATAGGAGCACCATCAGCAGCGAATAGCAAAGCGTAAGCTAAATTCTCAGCGTCTTCAGCAGGTGTATCCCAAGCATATTCATGAGCCTTTGTGCGCGTAAGCAAGCGCTCAGTATCATGACTACCAAGCAAATTCAACATACAAGAGCGATGCTCTTCCGGAATATCGTTATACAAAGCATTCATGCCATCTGCAAAATCATAAGCATCCAAAGTTTCATCAGCGCAAAAACCTAGGACTAAATCACGAACAGTATAATTCATGGTTCCATCCATAAGTTCAGGAGTAAGCCATTGAGAAGGGTTACGCCATTCTTCAGCTACTAAGTATTTATCATCTCCAAAAGATTTCACTATATTATGGAAACCTTTCCAAAATGTTTTATTGACGAAATATGGAACATCTAAACGCCAACCATCAATACCACGATTTAACCAATATTTAGCAACGTTATAGTGATGTCTACGCACTTCTGGATTATACACATTCCATTTTGGCAAATAGTAGCAGCCTGAACATGTTTTATAATTCGGTTCCGGATGAGACACTACAGGAAATCCCTCTACCGAAAACCAATTAACATATTGTGATTGTTCACCGTTGCGAACAACATCTTGGAAAGCCCAATGACCTATTCCACAATGATTAAATACGCCATCTAAAACTACACGAATCTGCAATTCATGAGCACGTTTAATAAATTCATCAAAATCTGAGTCATTGCCAAGTCGAGAATCAATTTTGAAATAATCAGTAGCATCATAACGATGATTCGTATCTGCTTGGAAAATTGGGGTAAGATACAGAGCATTTATACCCATATCCGCAAGATATGGAAGATGTTTACTAATACCTTGCAAATCACCACCGAAAAAATTATCTCTAGTTGGAGATTTATCCCATGATTCTACAGGATTAGGGTTAATAGAAGCATTTGCATTTGCGAAGCGCTCCGGAAAAATTTGATAAAATACGCTTGATTTTACCCACTCAGGTTGCATGACTTGTTCCTAACAAATAATTAATTTTACAAATTACGAAAGTTTTATCACTTCTTCAATCTTTAAGACCAGTAGAAGCTATTCCTCGTTCAAGAGCTTTTTGGAAGAAGAAGAAAATAATAATTGATGGTAACGTTGACGTCAAAGTTCCAGCCATTAAATAATTCCATGACGTACCATAACGCCCAACAAAACCACTTAATCCGATTTGTATAGTACGCATTTCTTCAGCATTTGTAACCAACAGAGGCCACAGGAAATCATTCCACGCAAATAGGAATGAGAACACACCAAGAGTTGCAAGAGCTGGCTTAGAAAGCGGCAGAATAACTTTAATAAAAATACCAAGACTTGAACATCCATCAATTCGTGCAGCTTCATCAAGTTCACGCGGGATAGTACTAAAATGCTGACGCAGCAAAATAATGCCAAATACATCAGCCAAACGAGGAACCGTTAACGCTGCCATAGTATCAATCCAACGCAGCTGAGCAATAATACCGTACATAGGTATAACAGTTACGAAGGCTGGAACCATGAATGCAGAAAGCAGAAGCACAAATAATATTTTCTTTCCAGGAAACTCTAATCGCGCAAAAGCAAAAGCTGCCATAGCGTCGAACGCAAGATGACCAACTACAATAATTGCCGACATAATCAAGCTATTAATATAATAATTTGCAAACGGAGCACTTTGCCAAGCATGCAAATAGTTTTCCCAATGCCACGATGTTGGAATCACTGACTGAACGGCATACGTCTCAGCTTTTGTTTGCAACGACGTTGTAAACATCCACATAAATGGAATGAGTACTGAGGCTGCACCAACAATTAGTACAATATGTCGAGCAAGATGCAACGAACGCAATCTCGTAAAGACCTTACTTATTTTCTGCATTACTTACCTTCCATTGCACAAGAGTTACGATAAGAACTAACACCAGCGATGCTATCGCGATTGCTGTGCCATAACCGAAATTGCCTAACCTAAATGCTTGACGATACATAAACATTCCTAGTACGTCAGTGCCTCCTCGAGGACCGCCTTCAGTAAACACATAAATTAAATCAAATGATTGGAAACTGCTAATCAGCGCTTGAACAACCACGAAGAATGTCATTGGTCTCAACAGAGGAACTGTAATATAACGCAGCTGTTGCCAGCTCGTAGCACCATCAAGACTTGCCGCTTCATAAGTCGACTTAGAAAGAGATTGCAAAGCAGTCAAATATAGAATGATATTAAAACCTAAGTTCTTCCAAACTGTAAGAAATATAGTAGCAAATAATGCTAGCCACTTATCGTGGAGCCAGTCGGGTCCTGAAATACCGAGGGATGAGAGTACCGAATTTACAAGACCCGATGGATCCAGCATATATTTCCATACAATTGCTACAGCCACCGAGGAGGTAACGACAGGAAGGAAATATATGGTGCGATACAATCCGCGAGCGCGAATTGGCGCATCTAGTAATACCGCAAAAATCAAACCGGAAACAACCGATAACACAGCTACGCCAAACGCATATATAACAGTCACAGTTAAACTATTCCAAAATTCTGGATCTTGAGATAGTTTTACATAATTCTTCAATCCAATAAAATCTGGATTTGCAGAAAAACCGTTCCAATTCGTTAAGCTCGTGTAGGCTGCAGAAATAATTGGATAAAAAGTGAAGATGACGAGAATCACTAATCCAGGAAGCAATAATCCCCATGCTGTGAGAATTTGCTCCCATTTTCCTACAGTTTTATGATCATTTCGCATCAGCTTGCTACTGCCAACTTTTACGTTGTCAATAGTAGCTGGCTGCTTATTTTTTAGCTGTGCTATCGGATTACGCATGACTACTTACCTTGCGCTATTACGTCGTTGACTGCTTTTTCTGCATTCTTTAATGCAGTATCAACATTTACTTCGCCAGAAAATGCTTTTTCCATTTCTTTTGCGAATGCCAACGAAATCTGTGGATATAGTTTGGTGTTCGGGCGAGTATGAGCAGTTGCCATTTGTTCAATGTATGGCAGCAAGCGAGGCTCTTTCTTCTCAACCCAAGAACGATACTCTGCGTTGCTAGCTGCACTCTTTGTTGCAGGCAGGAAGCCGGTAGATTCACACCAATCAAGAACTTGTTTATCTTGCAAGAACCAAGTCACAAATTCAGCAGCGGCTTTTACTTTTGCATCATCATTATTAAATAGCATTGCCTGTTCTCCGCCAAGGTTGGTAGATGGCTTACCACCTTCAGGGGTTGGCAATGGCGCTGCAGCAAAATCAAACGGCGGATCAGCAGCCCAAATACCTACCATCCATGAACCTTCCTGTGCAGAACCACCTTGACCTTTTTCAAACTTGCCCCATCCAGCATATGGGCTCACTCCACTTTTAATAAGATCCATCCAGAAGTTTGCAGCTTTCTTACCTGCAGGAGTGTTAAATGCTGCAGCAGAGTTATCTTTCTTTAAGAATTCGCCACCGGCTTGCCAAAGATTGACTTGGAAGTTCCAAGTAAGAGCCTCACCGCTGTCTCCTGCTTCAGTTGGCAAATCGTAACCTGGAAGACCAGTCTTATCCTTAATCTGCTTTGCCATTTGCTTTAATTCATCCCAAGTTTTTGGCGGCTTATCTGGATCTAAACCAGCCTTCTTAAATACTGTGCGATTGTACATATACGCAAGATTATTGGCTGACATTGGAACGGATACTAAGTGACCATCAATTGAGCCGAAATTCTTTAATGCTGGGTTAATATTGTCAATTACTTCAGGCTTGAGAAGATTTTTTAAGTCTGCAGATTTGCCAATTTGCGCCATTTGAGGCATCCAAATCAAATCACCTATTGCCATATCAGGCAAAGTATTTGACGTAGCAGATGCGCGTAATTTTGTTAAGAAATCAGCATTAGGAACATTCGTAGTTTTAATCTCAATGTTCTTATGCGAAGCATTAAATGCTTTTACTTTTTTATCGAAAGCATCTGCATTAGCACCATCCCAGTAGTGCCAAACAGAAACGGTTGTTTTACCTTGAGTATTACTTGTAGAGCTTGTGCCGCCACCGCATGCAGTAAGAGACAGCGCAGCAGCGAGCATCATAGAGATTGCTCCAAACTTTTTTAGTTTCAACATCGTTGTTCTTCCTTAGAAATATTTAGAGAAACTTAGGTTCTTGGACATACCGCCCAATGAATCATTTGATATATAGCAACGCCAGACTTCTGCTGCAAACAGCGTCGTTTACTCCTTTCACTCATGAACAACCACTTTTGCTAATGCCTCAGCATCGAGCATTAGACGCGTGCATTTTTGTATCTTGCTTTACTGGCTAAGCGAGAATTACTTTAGATTGCACATTATTTTGTTCGTTATTGAAATATACTAAATCGTTCCAATAAATAAGTCAAGTGCGCGTTTTATACAAAAATCGCCATATCTTGTTACGTAAAATACGCATCAAAATATGGCGATTATTATAACTTTTACGCGACTCTACAAAACTTTAGGATTGCTCACTAAAATTAGGTTCGTCAGCAGTAGACTTAGCAGATACAGCGAAGTCAGCAGACTCGTTAAACTCAGCATCGCTTGAAGAATAGTCATCGCTACTAGCAACACTGCCTTCAAGATTTGGGCCAGCAGCTACACGAGCCACTTCTTCCATACCTTTGTTGTCACATAAAACCATGCGAACATAGCCAACAACAAATCCAACAACAGCAGGGCAAACCCAAGCCATGCCAAATTCCGAGAACGGCAGCCAGTTTTGAGCAACAATCAACATATCGTTCATATGCAATGCGTTGCGCAAAGCTGTTGGCAAACTATTCAAAAAGTCAAATACAGCTGCAACGCCAGTAAAACCAAGCGTCCAAGCGTACACGACTTTGGAATTTCCAAAAAGTCGACCGCACAAAGCCAAAAGAATCAATACGATTGACAGTGGATACAAGAACATCAATACTGGAACCGCATATTCGATGATTGCGCTCAAACCAAAGTTTGCAAGACCAAACGAAACAAGCGTAATCAACACAGCCCAAACTCTGTAGCTAGGACCCTTAGGGAATAATTTAGAGAAGGTTTCCGAGCAGCTTACGATTAAGCCAACCGCAGTTTTTAAGCAGGCAAGCGTTACAGTTGCAGCAAGCACAAACAAGCCAGCATTTCCAAGATGGTAGCGTGCAACTTGCGCCAAAGTTACGCCACCATTTTCCGCAGGTGGGAACAGAGCGCGGCTACGCACACCAACAATAACAATCGCAACGTAAATCACTGCCATAAGCAAGCAGCTAAAGAAACCAGAACGAGCAGTATTTACTGCCACATCTTTAGGATCTTTGACACCAAACTGACGAATGGTGCTAACAACCACAATTCCAAATGCCAAGCTAGCTAAAGCATCCATTGTGTTATAACCATCTAAGAATCCTGTAAAGAATGACTTATTAACGTAATTTCCCATAGGAGCAGCATCCGCAGAAGCGCCGCTTACAGGAGAAAATAGTGCAGTAAACACCAAAACCGCTAGGAACACAAGGAAGATTGGCGTAAGAACTTTACCAACCCACGTAAGTATTCCGCTTGGCTTCATAGCAAAGAAGAACGCAAGCGCAAAGAACACTACGGAGAACAAGAATAAGTAAAGCTGACCGTTTCCATCTTGTGGAATAACGCGCTCTAAGCCAACAGTGTATGAAGTTGTTGCGCAGCGCGGAATTGCAAAGAACGGGCCAATAGTTAAATACAGCACACAAGTGAAGAACATGCCGTACTTTTTGCTAGCTTTGCTCGAAAGCTCAAAAAGACCGTTTGCGCGGCTCATTGCAAGAGCCGTGACGCCTAACAACGGCAAACCAACGCCAGTAACAATAAAACCTAATGCTGCAGGCGCAGAATTGTTGCCCGCGTTAGCACCAAGAAATACTGGGAAAATCAGGTTTCCAGCGCCAAAGAACATGCCAAACAACATGACCGCCACGTACGCGGATTCAATAATTGTCAAGTTCCTTTTTTTCGGGGCACTGTCTGTGCTGACACTTTGTGTTGTGACGCTCATGCTTACACCTCCTATATGGTGAAAATTGTTTAAGCATATTATTCAGCTAAATCCCTGACTTTATTGTGGATTTAAAGCGAAAATAATATTAGGGGGTATCTTAATAAATCACATGTACTTAATCAGCATAAATTTACAATCTCGCGCGTGTCTTCTAATCAAAAATAAATAGGACGCTGGCATATTACCAACGTCCTATGTAATCAAAAAATGCTATATATTTTTGCTCTAAATCTTATATAAAATAAGCAAAATCACATCTTTTCTGGTGCAGAAACACCAAGTAAATCAAGACCAGCTGCAATAACTGTGCGCACAGCAGCGTTAAGCTTTAAACGAGCTGCAGCACGAGCTGGCTCTGGGCACTTTGCAATGCGAACTGCTTCGCGCTCAGCTTCTGGCAAACGATCTTCTGGGTCGCTTAACTCCATTGGCACCACGCGCTCAAGGTTGTACCACTTGTGGTAGCTTGCAGCCAAATCCTCAAGATAATGCGCAACGCGGTGAGGAGCGCGCAAATCGCCAGCTTGTGCAAGAGCTGCAGGCCATTGCGCCAAAGCAGCCAACACTTCGCCGTCAGCCTCGGTATTAAGCAAGCTCAAATCAGCGCCATCTTGCGTAATTCCAGCATCTGCCGCGTTACGAGCCACATTGCAACTGCGCGCGTGAGCGTATTGCACGTAGTACACAGGATTATCGTTGCTGTGAGAAGCGAGCAAGTCCAAATCAATATCAACGCTTGTGTTGTAGTCGGTGCGCGCAAGCGAATAACGCGAAGCGTCAACGCCAATTGCATCAACTAAATCGTCAATCGTAATAACGTTTCCAGCACGCTTGCTCATGCGCACAGGTTTTCCGTCTTTCATAACGTTTACAAGCTGACCAATAAGAATCTGCATGTTTTCGCCCGGCTTGTCTCCAAAAGCCGCGCACATTGCCATCATTCGGCCAATATAGCCGTGATGATCCGCGCCAAGCATGTAGATTGCCACGTCTGCAGGATTCTGCTCACGGTGACGCTTGTTGCGGTAGTACGCAATATCTGCAGCAAAGTAAGCGTAGTTTCCGTCGGACTTAATAATTACGCGATCCTTGTCGTCGCCATGCTTAGTGGATTCAAACCAAGTTGCGCCATCTTTTTCGAAAATATCTCCACGCTCACGCAAGTCCGCAATAGCACGCTCAACTTCGCCATCCTCGTACAGGCTGTTTTCGTGGAACCACACGTCGAAACTAACGCGAAAATCGCGCATTGACTTGCGAATTTCGGCAAACATCATTGGCACTGCGCTCTTGCGGAACTCTTCGCGCTGCTCGGAATCACCTTCGCCAAGTGGCAAACCTTCCTCGTCTTTTCCAAGATCAATTCTTGGCAAAGAAAGAACATCAACGCCGTCTGCTTGTGCTTCTTTTATAACAGCATCCGCGATTTCGTTAATATACGCGCCTTTGTAGCCGTCTGCAGGAGTTTCTTCTCCGTGAGCTGCAGCAACTAAAGACTTTGCAAAACGATTGATTTGCTCGCCATGATCGTTGAAGTAGTATTCGCGCACAACTTTTGCGCCGTTCGCTTCCAAGACTCGAGCCATGGAATCGCCAACTGCCGCCCAGCGCGTGCCACCAATATGAATTGGTCCAGTTGGGTTTGCAGAAACAAACTCAAGATTTAAAGTTTTGCCACCCAAGTGCGCATTTTTACCAAAATTAGCACCCTGCTTTAAGACTTCGTCAACAACAGCCGCTGCAGACGCAGAATCAAGCGTTATGTTAATAAAGCCAGGGCCTGCCACTTCTACAGACGCAATACCTTGCGCTTCTTGCAAACGCTCAGCAAAAAGTTCCGACAAATCGTGAGGCTTCATACCAGCTTTTTTCGCAAGTTGCATAGCAACATTCGTAGCCCAATCGCCGTGTGCGCGATCTTTTGGTCGCATTACCGCAAGTTTTTCGGCTGCAGGAATCAAATCTTCTGTTAGACTGCCAGCTTTACCATTTTCTACTAAATCTTTAGCGATTTTTTCAATTAATTCACTTAAGCTTTCTGGATTCATGGTTTACAGTCTAGCGTTACCGCGCGATGCTTTGAGATTATAGCGCATTGAATTGCATTATTCTGAATGTAAGGTAATATATGTTTTACATGTTTTACATTGGAGATTAGGAATGGCTGCAACAATTACAGGATTAAGAGTACCCTCTAACGTTTTAGATCGTTATAATCAGCTCGCTAAAAGCACTCACCGCACTCGTTCATTTTACATGAATCAAGCACTAGAGGCTCAAATCGATGAACTTGAACATGAATATGGTCTAATGGCAGATATTGAAGCATATAAACGTGGGGAATTAGAAACATCTCCACTCGACGACGTGGTGAAGCGCCTTGGCTTGGAAGATTAATTTATCTAAAAGAGCTGAAAAACAGCTGGGCAAAATTGACAAAACAATTGCTAAGCAAATCGTTAAGGAACTTCGCGAAATTAGCAATCTCGACAATCCTCGAATCAGAGGCAAAGCGCTAACTGGCAACTATTCGGGGTTTTGGAGATATAGAGTAAGGGATTACAGAATAATTTGTGCGATTGAAAATAATGTACTGACCGTTTTTGTTGTGGATATTGATCATCGTAGCAGAATTTATAACAAGTGATTATTCTTAAGTGCTTAAATACACAAAAAGCGCTGGAGTCGAAGATTGACTTCCAGCGCTTTTGTTTTGCAATTAGTTATTTTCGATTACTTGCGTTTACTTCTTTTTTGCAGGAGCTTCGCCAAGTTCGCTTTGAGCAACAGAGACGTTCACGTTAGCTGCATCAGATTCTGCAGAATCTTCAGCAGATTCAGTATCAGCAGCAACTGCAGCCTTAACAGAGTTAATCTTTACTTCTCCAGTAACGCGACCAGCTTCAGCAACGTCATCCAAAGTCTCCTCAACAGCCTTGTAAGCATTTTCTGTAACGTTCAAAGTCACTTGCAAAATAGGAGTCTTCATAGAAACTTTTGCTTCGGACTTAATCTTGCGCAAAGTAGCCAAAGCTTCACCTGCGTAAGCCAAAGTATCTGCAGAAACACCGTTTGCAGCGGCCTCGTAAGCCTTAGCGCATGGCCAGCTTGCACGATGCACAGAGCCTTCGCCGTCATGCATCCAGCTCCACACTTCTTCAGTAGCGTAAGGCAAGTAAGGAGCAAGCAAGCGAGCCAAAGCGTCTAGTGCAAGTCCAAGAGTTGTACGAGCAGACTTTACAGCAGCTTCACTTGGAGTGCGTCCAGTAGATTCTGCAGTACCGTAAGCACGATTCTTTGCAAGCTCAATGTAATCGTCGCAGAATTCCCAGAAGAAGGTTTCGATTGCTTCCAAAGCCTTAGAATGCTCGTAAGATTCAAGCGCATCAGTTGCGGTACGAATAACGGATGCAAGCTTTGCCATAACAGAGCGATCCAAAACTTCCGTAACGTCTGCAAAATCCCAATCCGCGCTGGCAGACTCAAGAACCTGATGTTCCTCGTCTTCGCGGCCAATTGCGAGCGCAAACTTTGTAGCGTTCAAAAGCTTAATAGCAAGGCGACGACCAATCTTCATCTGGCCTTCGTCGTAAGTTGCATCCAATCCGAGCTTTGCAGAAGTTGCCCAATAACGCACAGCATCTGCACCAAACTCTTCGATTGGCTTGTTTGGCACAACAACGTTGCCCTTAGATTTAGACATCTTCTTGTGATCAGGATCAAGAATCCAGCCAGAAAGCGCAGCATGCTTCCAAGGCAAGCAGCCGTTTTCAAGATGCGCGCGGTCAACCGTACTAAACAGCCAAGTACGAATAATATCCTGGCCTTGTGGACGCAAATCCATTGGGAAAGTAGCCTTAAACAAAGCTTGATTTTCCTCACCTGGCTCTTCCCAACGGGTCACAATTTGTGGAGTTAAGGAAGATGTTGCCCAAGTGTCCATAATGTCTTGCTCAGCAGTAAAGCCGTTTGGCTGGTTACGCTGAGATTCATCGAATCCTTCTGGCACATCGATAGTTGGGTCGATTGGCAAACGGTCTTCGCTAGGAGTCAGAGGATGCTCGTAATCCACTTCCCCATTTTCGTTTACTGGGTACCAAAGTGGGAATGGAACGCCGAAGAAGCGCTGGCGAGAAATAAGCCAGTCACCATTCAAGCCGTGAACCCAATTCTCGTAGCGCACGCGCATAAAGTCTGGGTGGAAATTAAGTTCTTTGCCGCGCTCAATAAGCTCAGCGTTCAGCTTTTCGTCTGTGCCACCGTTCTTTAAGTACCATTGGCGAGAAGTGACGATTTCCAAAGGCTTATCGCCCTTTTCGTAGAAGTTCGTCATACGCTTTGTTGGCTTTGGTTCGCCTTCCATATCTCCAGCAGCTTGCAAAGCTTCAACAACTTCCTTGCGAGCAGAGAAAGTGGTTTTACCAGCAATTTTCTCGAACATTTCGCGGCCGGACTCGTCCGTAATCCAATCAGGAGTGGTCATAACGATGCGGCCGTTGCGCTGAATGATTGGTCGAGTTGGCAAACTCAAGTCACGCCACCACTCAACGTCGGTTACATCACCGAAAGTGCAGCACATTGCAATGCCAGCACCCTTGTCCATTTGAGCAGCAGAATGAGCCAAAATCGGAACCTTCACCTTAAATAGCGGTGAGTAAACTTCCTGACCAAAGTACTTCTTGTAGCGCTCATCTTCTGGATTTGCAATCAAAGATGTGCAAGCAGCAAGTAATTCTGGGCGCGTAGTTTCAATATAAATTGGCGTACCATCTTCGAAACGGAACGCAATCTTATGGTAGAAACCAGGATATTCGCGCGATTCAAGCTCAGCCTGAGCAACAGCAGTCTGGAATGTAACATCCCACAAGCCTGGAGCATCTTTCTGATATGCTTCTCCGCGAGCAAGATTGCGCAAGAATGCTTTTTGTGCAACTCGGCGAGGCTGCTCGCCAATCGTGTGGTAAGTTTGCGACCAGTCCACAGAAAGACCGAGCCTACGCCACAAAGCTTCAAACAGCTTCTCATCTTGAGAAGTTAAGCGTTCGCAAAGCTCAATAAAGTTCTGTCGGCTTACAGGAACCTGATCTTTTGCTTCAATCTTCTTACCTTCAGTGCCTTCAAAAGGCGGCTTAAAATCAGGATCATATTTAAGCGAAGTGTCTACGCGCACGCCGTAATAGTTTTGAACGCGGCGCTCTGTTGGCAAGCCGTTATCATCCCAACCCATTGGGTAGAACACGTCAAAGCCTTGCATTCTCTTATAACGCGCAATCACATCCGTATGCGTGTAAGAAAATACGTGACCTACGTGCAAGTGGCCACTAACTGTTGGAGGTGGAGTATCAATAGAATATACGGCCTTGCGGTCGCGGGAATTGTGGAAAGCGTAAGTCTTGGCTTCTTCCCAATTATTACGCCACTTGTCTTCAAGACCATCAACACCAACCTTGTTAGGCAATGGTGTTAAATGTGCGTGTTTTACTGCGTTATTATCCTGTTCACTCATGAACTGAATATTAGAAACTCAGTTCGACAACGCAAATCTTACGCTTTCTACTTCACGCTTACATCGTGCAATGGAAGAAGCTGATCAGTCATATTCTTTGTGTAACCGCTTATATTAGATTTCACAACCATTATGCTTTTACGAGCATAAAGCCAGTGCGCTGCAGCATTATTGCTTACTTCGCGCGCATAAGCACGAACGTTTGCTTCATATTCTGAAGCATTTCTTGAGTGGACTGCATTCGCCCAAGCCTGCTGAGCTCTAGAATCCTGCAAAACAAACGGCGAGCCACTTTCTGCAAAAGCACCTTCATCTAAAGTATTACTCAAAGTTGTAAGAGCAATATCATATTTGCCTTCGCTTATACGCTGTTGCAAAGTTTTTTGATCAACCTCTTCAAGATTGACCTTAAAACCACTTACAGAGCTAATTTGCTTAGACAGTTCGCGGCCAACATCGCCTTCACCTTGTGGAACAAGGAAGCTAATAGTTCCTAAATAACTTGAACTGAAGTAATGGAAAAGTGGACCAGCTTTTGAAGGATTATAAGGATACAATCCAGTTAAATCTTCATATCCTGTTGAAAGAGGGTCAATAGGTCCACCTACAGGAACACCACCATTACCATCAGCAGCCATCACTGTTTGCACATTCATAGCGTATCTAGCAGCTTTACGCGCTTGCTCATCGCAGAAAATAGATGCAACAGTCGAGTTAAATGCAAGGAATCGAACGCGAGTGCTTTGGCCTGCAACCATTTTTGTATCCGCAATAGCAGCAAGACGCTTGTTTTCATTGCCTTCAAGCGGAACAGCCATCTGAATATTGCCTTTTTCCATAGCATCTGCCAAAGCGGTATCACTATCAAAATATTGCAAAGTAATACTTGCGCAAGATGCAGGCGTACCCCAATATCTATTGTTGCGCACAAGTACCAAAGAATGTCCTTTATTGTAACTGCTAACAGTAAAAGGGCCAGTTCCTAAAGCACCATTCGTATAATCAATAGCAACAGCTTTAGTGTCATACACTATTCCAGCTCTACCCGAAAGTCGACGTAAAAGTAAAGCGTTAGGCTTTGTGAGCGTAAAAACTACAGTATGATTATCTGGGTTAGCAACTGTTTTAATAGTGTTTAAAGCTTCATAACCTGGATAATTATTAGTAATTCCTTGCTGCAATGATTGCAACACAGAATCCGAATTCATAACGTCACCGTTGGAGAATCGCACACCTTGGCGCAAATTAAAACGATACGTTAATCCATCTTGAGAAACATCCCAAGATTGTGCCAAGCCAGGCTGCAAACTGTTATCGTCACCACGTTTTACAAGAGTTTCATAAACGTTGCCAATTAACGCCTGCTGCAAAGAATCGCTGCTATCTTTACGAATATCAAGAGAATCCGGAGCCGTTCTTAAACCGACTTTTAACACCGAATTACCAGCAGGATGTGTAAAAGAATCAATAGGCGAACGCCCTTGGTATATCTGCCATCCACACCACAAAACACCAATCATTACTACAGAAACAACCATGAATACAACCCATGGAACCCAACCTGCGCTAGAACGACTATGAGATGATCTGTAAGTACGATATGCGTATTTGCCTGTTCTTGACATAGTTCATAGTCTATATCAACAACTGAATGTAGACCAACACGCAATTGCATTAAACGAATATATTAGAAGAAGGACATGTTGTTTTTAGAGGGCACAAAGCGCACTTAGGATTGCGAGCAGTGCATATTTTTCTGCCGTGCAAAATAAGACGGTGAGAAAGATTAGTCCAATCTGCAGGGTCGAAATAAGATGTTATTTCCTTCTCAATAGATTCTGGATTTGCATACTTTTTAGGCTTATTGCAGTCTTTACGCCAACCTAAACGGCCTGTGACGCGTATTACGTGAGTATCTACAGGAAAACCAGGCAATCCAAAAGCGTTTCCTCTAACAACATTAGCTGTTTTACGACCAACGCCAGGCAAAGATGTTAAATCTTCCATTTTTGAGGGAACTACGCCATGAAAAGCACTTTCCAAACGTAAAGACAGCGCAATAATATGCTGAGCTTTTACTCGATAAAATCCAAGAGGTTTAATAATAGATTCGACTTGCTCAACTGAAGCTTCAGAAAGTGAACGCGAATCTGGAAAAGTATCAAAAAGTTCTGGAGTTACAGAGTTAACACGCTTATCGGTTGTTTGAGCGCTTAAAACAGTAGCAATAAGCAGCTCAAAAGGATTAGAAAAATTAAGCGCACATTTAGGATCAGGTATTTCTTTGCAAAGAAGCGCATACTCTTCGTGCATACGCGCAAGTTTTTCCTGTTTTGATTCTTTCATACTACAAATTTATATATTCGTTGAAGAATCATCTGAATCGCTGGGAGTATCTTCATCTACATCGCTATTTTCTTCCGCCTCAGACGGATCAAAACGATACCCAACATTTCTTACTGTGCCAATTAAATGCTCGTACTCAACACCAAGCTTAGCGCGAAGACGTCGAATATGAACGTCAACTGTTCGAGTTCCACCGTAGTAGTCGTATCCCCAAACTTCCTGAAGCAAATGTGCTCTAGTAAACACTCTCCTAGGATTCTGCACAAAATACTTTAGCAATTCAAATTCTTTATAAGCTAAATCAACAGGATGGCCATGCAAACTCACGGTATAACTGCGCATATCAACAACAAGATCGCCAGAGCGCATTGTTCCATCGTCAACAGCAGAATCACTAATTTGAGAATCTTGAGATTGCGCAAACGACCCATTACTTGTAATACGCTGAGAAGCTAAGCGCAATCTTCCTTCTACTTCTGCAGGTGAAGCGTTTGTAAGCACAACGTCATTAATATTCCACGAAGAATTTACTACAGTAAATCCGCCTTCTGTAAGAACCAATACAACTGGAACTGTAATATTTTCAGCGCGCAAAAGAGCGCATAAAGATTTCACCAAAGCCAAATCTTCACGAGCATCAATCAAAAGAACTGTTTGTGCAGGAAGTTTAGATAAACTTGCAGAATCTAATGAAAGAACACGCACTCTATGAGAAAGCAGAGCCAGCGAAGGCAAAACAGTTGCTGGAGAAGCGCACGAAGTCATCAATGTAATATCGGTCATGTGATGCCTCCAGCCAACAAATAATGCAATGCCAAATACAAGCCTTTACAGGAATTGTAAACCATGCTACGAAAAATATCGACTTACCTTTAATTTATTTCGCATAAAGTTAGCGTCAACAATACAGCAATCCAAAAGTTCTGTGTAATCAACAAGCACAAACAATAAGTGCAGGTTGTAAGCTACATTAGTAATAAGAAATAAGTAATATGCATCAAGTTTATACACATATTACTATTCATAAGAGCGAATATTTACCGTAACGGGAGTGCTATGAGCGACGAAACACATATCTGCAACAAACAAGTGCAGAACGATGCTAATTCTTGTACTAGCTCTCAAAAACAAGCACATATTCCTCACACTAATTTTCTAGCAATGATTGCAAGCCAGATTTTTGTTGTGATACTAATTGCAGGAGCATCTGCACTACCGATAGCAAGCGCAAAAATAACTCTTGTTGTTTGCGCGCTTATACTTTTAACTTTCCTTACTTTTTGGCCACTGCACGGCAACGTTATTGATCGAGCTATTGCATTATTCTCCTGCGTAGCTTCAGCATGGTGCGCAACTCTTGCGCTAAAAGGCTGGCTTCCACAAAGCGTTATTATTGACAATGAAACTGTTTCAATGAGTAAATTCATTGCAGCAATAAAACCTTATGAGCGCTGGGCCGTGTCGTTTGCGCTAATTCTTGTAGCAGCAACATTCATAACTTTCTTAAGGCAAATGCTACGCGAAAACCGCACAAATTTAGTTAGAAACCTTTCTCACACTCTAACAGCAAGTATTGCTTGTGCAGCTCTTCCTGGCTGGATGTTTTTGCCTTCTATTATTAGATTTATGCCATCTTTGCGCAACACAGACGGCGGAATATTTGTTGCTGCACTATGCGTATTGATGGTGATTTTGCTTTCCGGACTTTCGTATTTGTGGGTTAGGAATAATTGCAAAAATTACTACGAAAATAACGTAACTCGCGACGTTGCTATTTCGTTACTTCCAATAATGTTTTCAGGAATGTTGATTTATATTGCAGGACTTGGTATGCTTGTAGTTGCATGAGAATGCATTATAGGTTTTCCCCTGTGAGTTTATTTTTTTAACTATTTTTTCCATGAACTCGCAGGGGAATTTTTTTATTCAAAAAGCAAAACTTACTTTTCGCTTTCTGCCAAACGCTTGCGAGCTGCAACGATTTCCTTCTCAGCCTGCTCTACGCCAGCCCAGAAGTCACCAGGAAGAACTTCCTTACCCGGCTCCAAAGCCTTGTACTGCTCGAAGAAGTGCTTGATTTCTGCCTTGTGATACTCGCTCACATCATCGATATCCTTAATATCGTCGAAACGAACATCTGCTGGAACGCACAAAACCTTGTCGTCTCCACCGGCTTCATCAACCATGTGATACAAGCCAACAGCGCGGCACTCAACAACGCATCCTGGGAATACGGAGTTTGGAATCATAACAAGAGCGTCGAGTGGATCGCCATCTTCGCCCAAAGTGCCATCAATATATCCGTAATCATCTGGGTAACCCATTGCGGTGAAAAGTGTACGATCCAAGAATACGCGACCGGTTTCGTGGTCTACTTCATACTTGTTCTTAGAACCGCGTGGGATTTCTACCACGACGTTAAAAGTTTCTGCCATTTTGGCTCCTTTATTATCTTTAATAACAATTGACACAACTGTTCTATTTCACTTTAGCGCGCACTAAAGAAAGCATTATTTCAAAACACGCTTTGCGGTTCAAAAGTGTCGAAAGACACAGTTATTATAGCTCTGTTTTACACATAATATGTGCACATACAAAAGCATGGTTGACGAAGCGCAGGCAAGATGACAAAGAAGAAACGCGTGAATACTTCCACTGTTTCACCGGCCAATAAAAACTTCCACCAAAAGGAAGCTGAGGCCGCAAATAATGCTAGTAAAACACTCGTAAATAAAAAGCTTGCAAACGAAAGAGCTAAGTCAACTAATACCGTTAGTGAAGTAAAAAATCAGACTAAATCTAAAAGAAATCCTGCAATAGACGGCTTACGCGCTTTAGCAATTATTGGAATTGTTTGCTTCCATATGCGCCCAAGCACACTTTCTGGAGGATTTTTAGGAGTAACGCTATTTTTAGTTTTAGCTGGATACTTTTGCACACATTCCATACTTCGCTATTTAGACTCTCAAAAAAGCGCTACGACTAGCAGCAATACAAGTAGCAATACAAACAGCATCGAGCAAAGTAAAACAAAAATTGGTGAATTTAAAAGATTAATCACCTGCTACTTTAATTACATTTGGCATCGTTTAAAGCGAATTTGGCCACCAACCCTTGGAATTATTGGAGTTAGCGCACCAATGATGTGGCTTTTTTCGCCAAGTCTACTTCCAAAATTACAGGCGGACGCTTTTTCTGGAGCTGGCTTCTTTAGCAACATAATGTACGTTGCGCGAAAACTATCTTATTTTGAGCAAACAGGATTGCCTTCCCCAATTAAACACTTGTGGTATCTTGGCTTAATCATGCAAGCATTCGTTGTGTGGCCACTTATTCTTACAGCCCTAGTAAAGCTTGTTAAACGCGCAATTAATCGCATGTATATTACTGCAGGATTGGCAATACTTTCTACAATACTTACGTTTACTTTTGCCTACATGTTTGGAAATTACACTACTCCAGCTCGCGTCTATTATTCTCTCGACACAAGAGCGTCGGAATTCTTGCTAGGCGCAATGCTTGCAATGTATGGGGCTTGGTTTACTAAACATTCATTACACGCTTGGATTATTCGCGCATTTTACTGGATTCGCGGCAATAAGCATGCAATAGTTAAGATTTCCCCAATATTGCCGAAATCTGACATTACTAGCTCTTCTTCAAACGAAACTTATGCTGAAAAGAACACAAGCAACAAGCATATTGATGAAAATGCTGCAAAATCTCCTGCTGAAAATAGTATTCCAGAAGATTTGCGAGCTGGATTACAAATTGATTTGTCTGACAATGCTGAAATTTTGCGCGATGACTACAAGAATACAGATTTAGAAGATTCTTCTAAATCTGAAATACGCGAACTTCCAGATAACGTATTTACAGCTCCAAAAACAGTGTTTTACAACCCTTTGCACGCGTTGCAAAGATCCTTAATAGGTATTGTTACAACAATAGTTCTGATTTTGTGCTTTGTTTATGCAGACGGCACATCCTCAGCATTTACTTTTGGCGGATACACTTTAACAGCGGCAGTTTGCGCGCTAATACTGTGGTCTTGCACTCAGACCGATAATATTTGCTCAAGAATTTTCGCATTTGCGCCGTTATCTTATATTGGAAAGCGCGCATTTGCTATTTATTTAGTACACTTCCCAATTTTGGAATTGTGCAATCCTGCCACAAGAACAACAGCTGTTTCTTGGGAAGAGCAGATTTTGCAAGCTGTAGTAATTGTTGCAGTAGCAGAATGTTTCTATCAACTATTTGAAAAACAAACAGAAAAATATCTGCAAAAATTGGTACATTTCGTAGCATTAGCAATAGTTTGCGTAATAACTATTTTCTTAATTGCTTTGCCATTGAATTGGAATAGTATTGCCCAACAACGCGCAATACAAATTCGACCAGAACTAACAGTAAATGCTGCTAAAGATGCTGCTAAAAATGCTGAAGCAGAAAAAACAAAAACTGACCAGAAAGCAAATGCATCTGCTTCGAATAAGAAAGCAAAAGGATCGCACAAGGCTGTAGTAAAACAATCTCTTCCGCCAACGCCATCAAAGTATCCTGTGCTTTTCCCAATTGCAGAAAAAGTTCCGCAGAATCTTGCAGCATCACACACTCGTATTGATAGAAAGCGCAACACTTGCTCAGTAAACTTAACTATGGTAGGCGATTCTATTACCGAAGGCGCAAAACCATACTTGCTACAAGTAATGCCTAATGCTTATATTGACGGAAAAGTAAGCAGGCAGATTTTCCACGGAGCCGACGAATACGCTCAAGATATTTCTAGAAAACATGCTGGGGATGTTGTTATTTACGCTCTAGGAACAAATGGCCCACCTCACGACGACAGCGTTCTTCAGCACATGGTAGATGTTGCTAAGGGTAAGCCTGTTTATTTCGTTACAACTAGAGTTCCACAGCCATGGCAAGATGTTACAAACGACCGCCTGCGCAAGTTTGCTCAAACGCATCCTAATGTTGGCATTATTGACTGGAATGGTTTTAGCAAAGATCATTCTGAATATTTAACTGACGACGGCGTGCATTTAACTCCAGTTGGCGGTCCAAAATACGCAAAAATGATTCGACTCGCTCTATGCGGAGCCTGATTTATTAATCACGTAAATTTTGGCATAACTACAAGTATTTTGCGCACGATACAAGCAAATCTTATAACGAATCGCAATGAAAATAACGACTCGTGTAGGAAAAATAGCAGTGAAATATTACGATAGTATGTATGACTGAGTTGAGGATTCCTTTTAACACGCAACACAATGCTGATGATGCGTCTGCGTGGACGAACCCATTACGAGATCCTAGAGATTTACGTTTGGCTCGCATTGCCGGCCCGTGCAGTTTAGTAATTTTTGGTATTACTGGCGATTTAGCACGCAAAAAACTTATGCCAGCCGTATACGACTTGGCTAATCGAGGGCTTTTGCCACCAGGATTTGGTTTAACAGGTTTTGCAAGACGAGACTGGACAGACGAGCATTTCGTAAACTTTGTGCGCGAAAATATTGAGCAGCATTGCCGCACTCCATTTCGTGAATCAACTTGGATCAATCTTGCAAAAGGCATACGCTTCGTGCGCGGCACTTTTGACGATGCTTCTGCGTTTGAGCGTTTAAGCAAAACGGTAAACGAGTTAGATAGGGACCGCGGCACGCGCGGAAACCACGCATTTTACATGTCTATTCCGCCTTCAAGCTTCCCTATTGTTGCGCAACAGTTGGCAGCGTCTGGACTTTCTCACTCTTCTGAACACGCGTGGCGTCGCGTAATTATTGAAAAGCCTTTCGGACACGATTTGGCGAGCGCGCGCGAATTAGACCGCGTTGTTTCAGAAGTTTTTGACCCTAATTCCGTATTTAGAATCGACCATTACTTGGGTAAGGAAACCGTGCAAAATTTGCTGGCTTTCCGTTTTGCTAACGCAATGTACGAGCCGATTTGGAACGCGAATTATGTTGACCACGTGCAAATTACGATGGCTGAAGACATTGGTATTGGCGGACGCGCCGGATATTACGACGGAATTGGTGCTGCTCGCGATGTGATTCAAAACCACTTGCTTCAGCTTATGGCACTTACT
Source organism: Gardnerella sp. Marseille-Q9691 (assembly GCF_046507715.1). Taxonomy (NCBI): domain Bacteria; kingdom Bacillati; phylum Actinomycetota; class Actinomycetes; order Bifidobacteriales; family Bifidobacteriaceae; genus Gardnerella; species Gardnerella sp. Marseille-Q9691. The sequence continues at coordinate 335,519 of NZ_JBKFXI010000002.1, forward strand.
GCTATGGAAGAACCTGTAAGCTTCCGCGCAAGCGATTTGACCGCAGAAAAAACGAAAGTTTTATCTGCAGTTCGCTTGCCTCACGATTTGGCAGCAAATACTGCTCGCGGACAGTATGCAGCAGGCTGGCAAGGTTCTTATAAAGCAGTTGGTTACTTGGAAGAACAAGGAATCGACCCTAAAAGCACTACTGAAACGTATGCTGCCGTGCGACTAGACGTTGACACTCGCCGCTGGGCTGGAGTGCCATTCTATTTGCGCACCGGTAAACGTTTAGGCAAGCGTGTTACGGAAATTGCTGTTATTTTTAAGCGCGCTCCACACTTACCGTTTGAATCAACTGCTGTTCGAGAGCTTGGCAGTAATGCGATTGTGATTCGCGTGCAACCAGACGAGGGCGTTACTATGCGTTTCGGCGCAAAAGTTCCTGGCGGAACTGCTATGGAAGTTCGCGACGTTTCTATGGACTTTAGTTACGGACGCTCATTTACTGAAAGCTCACCTGAAGCCTACGAGCGTTTAATTCTTGACGTTCTTCTTGGAGAGCCTCCACTGTTCCCAACTACTGAAGAAGTAGATTTGAGCTGGAAGATTTTGGATCCTATTGAGGAATTCTGGAGTTCACTTGGAACACAACCACAGCCGTATCGCGCTGGAACTTGGGGACCTAAGGAAGCAGACGACATGCTTGCTCGTAACAATCGTCATTGGAGACTGCCATGATTATCAACCTTCCTGATACTAATACCAGTAAAATTTCGCAAAAAATCGACGAATTGCACGAAGAGCGCGGAGAATCTGCAACTGGACGCGTGCTTACTCTTTTAATCGACACAGATCTTCAAGAATTGGAGCATGCTCTCGAAGCTGCTAATGCTGCAAGCCGCGAGCATCCTTGCCGAGTTATTGCTATGGTTCGAGACTGGTCTAGCGAGAATGCTGCTGAGCGCGGAGAAATTGTGCCAAATCTTGACGCTCAAGTTCGTTTTGGTGCTGATGCTGGGGCTGGCGAGATTATTATTTTGTATCCTCATAACGGCTTGGTTCGCCATCCGGATACGCTTGTTATTCCGCTACTTGTGCCGGATGCGCCAATTGTTGCCTGGTGGCCGACGAACGCTCCGGAAGATCCTGCTCACGATTTGCTTGGAGCTATGGCAAGTAGCAGAATTACTGACGCTCAGCGCGCAGACGACACTCTTAAAACTGTTCAAAACTTACGCAAAAACTGGTCTCCGCAAGATGCAGACTTATCTTGGACGCGTCTTACTCCATGGCGTGCACTTTTGGCTTCTATGCTCGATCAGCCTCCGCATTTGCCAATTACTAGCGCAAAAGTTACCGGCCCTACGCACTATGTTTCTTTGCATTTACTTGCGGCTTGGCTTAAGAGCAGTTTGCGAGTGCCTGTAGAAATAGTTGAAAATCCTGAGGCTAAAGCAATTACTTCCGTAACTTTAGAGCGCGAGGACGGCACTTTGTCTCTTACTCGCCCTGCTGGAGGAGATCAGGCTTTAATTAGTCTTCCCGGTCAGACTGCTCAGCCGATTGCGCTTCCTATTCGCACTTTGGATGATTGCTTAAGTGAAGAATTGCGGCGCATTGATCCGGACGAAATTTACGCGCAGCTGGTTCGAGATAATCCTGCAGAAAACAGTTAAGTATATAAAAAAATACAAAACGTGAAACAACTTGTGAAACAACGTATGAAACAGCGTGTGAAACATTTTTAACGGCATAAAGGAATAATTATGACAGATAATGAAGTTACTTTTGCACACAACGCAAGCGTTTACGGCTACAATAACCCCGACGTACTTTCAGCCGTTGCAGCTCAGCGCTTGGCAATTCTTCTTATGGAGTCACAAGCTAATGTGCAAAATCTCGACAAGCCATTCCATTTACTTATTACTGGCGGTACGGATTCGATTCGCATGTTCCAAATGCTTGCCAGCAATCCGCTTTTAACGGTGATTGATTGGGATTTAGTGCATATTTGGTGGGCAGATGAGCGTTTCGTAGCTTACGATAGTGAGGATCGTAACGCACGCAAAACTCGCGAAGCGCTGCTTGACTTACTTACTTCTCACAAAGCTTTGGCAGAATCTCATATTCACGAGATGCCTGCAGATGAGCGTAGTGCGGAAGAAATTGCAGCAGCCAGCGACGCTGAAAATGACGCTATTTTAGATGCTGCAGCGCGCGACTATGAGGAAGAAATTACAGGATTACTTGGGCCAGAGCCAGTATTTGATTTAGCAATTCTTGGCATGGGCCCGGACGCGCATATGGCTTCGCTTTTCCCGGGATTGCCGCAGGTTAATAATCGCGAGCGCATTGTTGTTGGAGTAAACCACTCCCCTAAGCTTCCGCCAATGCGATTGTCGCTTACAGTTCCTGTGCTGGCTCACAGTCGCCGCACTTGGTTTTTGACTGCCGGAGCAGAAAAGGGCGCTGCTTTAATGAATTCACTTTCGGGAGCTAATAATCCTGAATATCCTGCGTCTTTTGCAAACGGAACTGAGGAAATCTCTTGGCTAACCACCGCAAGCACACTGCAAGCTGCTATTGAATAACTGCATAAAATTCAGCAACAAAATATATTAAAAAGAATAAAATAAAATACAGGCCTTTGCATTATTATGCAGAGGCCTGCTTATTCTAAATATTATTTGTTTTAATCTTGCTTTACTTCTGGACGATTAGAATCTGCCCACAAAGTGTGGAATACGCCCGGCTCGTCAATTCGGCCGTAAGTGTGAGCGCCGAAGAAATCGCGCTGAGCCTGAATAAGCGAAGCTGGCAAGCGCTTGGAACGCAAACCATCGTAGTAGGCAAGCAAGCTAGAGAATGCTGGCACAGGCACACCATGCTCAACTGCGCGCGCAATAACACGACGCCAAGCAGCCTGCGACTTTTCAATAGCATCCTTAAAGTACGGTGCAAAAAGCAAAGAAACGCTTGCTTCACCGGACTCAAAAGCCTCAGAAACGCGGTTCAAGAACTGAGCACGAATAATGCAGCCGCCTCGCCAAATACGAGCAACAGCAGCCTGGTCAATCTTCCAATCATGCTCAATTGCAGCAGCCGCAATCTCATCGAAGCCCTGAGCATAAGAAACAATCTTAGAAGCGTACAAAGCTTGACGAATATCCTCAATAAACGCCTTACGCTCAGCATCATTCAAATCAAAATGAACATCCGGGCCAGTCAAACCCTGGCTTTCAGCAGCTTCACGCAATGCAACTTGGCTAGAAAGTCCGCGAGCAAACACAGCTTCAGCAATACCCGTAACAGGTATTCCAAGCGAAAGAGCAGACTGCACAGTCCAAGTGCCAGTGCCCTTCATGCCAGCGTGATCCACCATCATCTCTACCAAAGGCTTACCAGTCTTAGCGTCTTTCTGGCGAAGCACATCCGCAGTAATCTCAATCAAATAAGAATCAAGCTCACCCTTATTCCACTCGCTAAACACGTCTGCAATTTCGTCGGACTTCATGCCCAAGCCGCGAAGCATTAAATCATAGCTTTCGGCAATAAGCTGCATATCCGAGTACTCGATGCCATTGTGAACCATCTTTACAAAGTGACCAGCACCATCGGTACCAATATGCGTTACGCAAGGCTCGCCTTCTGCAACAGCCGCAATAGACTTCAAAATAGGTCCAAGAGTCTTCCAAGATTCTTCAGTTCCACCAGGCATCATCGAAGGGCCGCGCAAAGCACCTTCTTCACCGCCAGAAACACCGCAACCAACATAATGAAGACCACGCGCGCGAATTTCACGCTCTCGGCGAATTGTGTCTTCAAAATAAGAGTTTCCGCCGTCGACGATAATATCTCCAGGCTCCATAGCATTTGCGAGCTCTTCAATAACGGCATCCGTAGGAGCACCAGCTTTTACCATAATGATTGCTGTGCGTGGACGCTTGAGAGAAGCCACAAATTCTTCAACAGTTTTAGATGGAACGAAAGCACCCTCAGTGCCGTGCTCATTCATCAATGTTTCAGTTCGCGAATAATGACGATTGTAAACAGCAACAGTATTGCCATGATGGGCAAGATTACGCGCTAAATTAGATCCCATTGCAGCCAAGCCAACAACGCCAATATTTGCCTGAGCTTGAGTCATTACGACACCTCTTATCTTGTTTTGTCATATTTTCGTTTCTGCGTTACTCCCCTTCAGGAAACACACTTTTTAATTTTATCGACCTATATGCACAAGATTTTCGATGCAAAAAATGCAAGTTACACTAAGTAAATTTTGTGATATAAATTACATTTTTAAGACAAACAAATCGTTCTTAAAATCTCTAAAAAAGTACGACACGCTTACAAACACGCGGATTCTGTAAATATAAACAATAACTATATGTAGTGTTTGAATAATCGACACACCACTACAAATAGTAATTATGAGTAGTATGCTGACTTTTGGCTTTTGTGCTAACACCGCGGAATCTAACGATTCCCCATCACCAGAGGAGATTGAAATGACAATTACAGTGTTTACAAAACCTCATTGCCCACAGTGTGATGCCACTAAACGACAGTTCACAAAACTTGGCGTGAACTTCGAAACTGTAGACTTATCGAAAAGCCCTGAAGCACTGGATCAATTGCGCAATGCAGGATACCGTCAAGCACCTGTAGTTATTGCGCCAGACACATCCTGGAGCGGTTACCGCCCAGATTTAATCGCACAAATTGCGGATAAACTCGGAACTTCCGCAGAAACAGAAAAAGAAGCATGAGAAATGTGTGAACAAGAAAGCATCCAACAGCCAAGCAAGCCAGAATCTCGCGCACAAGGCGAATCAATCGGAGCTGTAGTCTACTTTTCATCAGTTTCCGAAAACACATTACGATTCGTGCAAAATTGCGATTTTCCTAGCAACAACGTAAACGTGTATCGCATACCGCTTCGACCAAAAGACCCGGAATTAAACGTGCGAGAACCGTACGTGCTAATCGTACCAACTTACGGCGGCGGAAATATTGCAAAAGCAATACCACTGCAAGTGCGCAAATTCTTAAATAATCGCGAAAATCGTTCGTTTATTCGCGGAGTAATTTCTTCCGGAAATACGAATTTTGGAGATGCTTATTGCGCTGCAGGCGGTCAGATTGCAGGAAAGTGCGCAATCCCAAATATGTATTCGTTTGAGCTCACAGGAACTCAAGAAGATATTGAAAAAGTAGCGCAGGGAATACCGAAATTTTTAAAACAACTAAAAGAAGCAAAAGAAACTAAATAAGCAAAATAATCAAAATAATCAAAAACAATCAGCGTTTGAAAATCAAAAAATAACGCATGAAGAAAGGAATCAATCAAATGAATAGCACGGATCCGATGAGCGAATCTACTTCGCTTAATCTTGATCACACTGACTCCAGCGAAACTGCAAACGCAGCTGCAAGCAGCACAGCAGAACGCATTCGCAACAGCCGCGATTACCACGTTCTTAACGCTATGCTCGGTCTTTTCGATCCAGAAAAAGGCATTCAGTTTGATAAAGACACGGAAGCAGAAAAGCTTTACGTTTCGGGTTACGTGCAAGAGCACAGCATGAAGTTTGCTTCCACTCGCGAGCGCTTGAATTATTTGATTGACAACTACTACTACAACGGCAACGTGTTCGGAAAGTACAGCGACGAGTTTCTCGATAAATTCTATGAGCACGCAGAAGCCGCTCACCACACTTTCGGCACATTCTTGGGCGCTTTTAAGTTCTACACTTCTTACGCTTTAAAAACTTTTGACGGCAAACAGTATTTGGAAAACTTCGCTCAGCGCGCAGCTGCAGTCGCTTTGGAACTCGCAGACGGCGACGAAAAAGCAGCACTCAACTATTTGGACGAGATGCTTGCAGGCCGCTTCCAGCCAGCTACACCAACGTTCTTGAATCTTGGTAAAGCTCAGCGCGGCGAGGCTGTGAGCTGCTTCCTCGTGCGTTTGGAAGACAACATGGAGTCTATTGCGCGCGGAATTAACTCTGCTTTGCAGCTTTCTAAGCGTGGCGGCGGCGTGGCTCTGCTACTTACGAATTTGCGCGAGCTTGGCGCTCCTATTAAGCGCATTGAGAATCAGTCGAGTGGCGTTGTTCCTGTTATGAAACTTTTGGAAGATTCATTCTCTTACGCTAACCAGCTTGGCGCTCGTCAGGGTGCTGGCGCCGTGTATATTAGCGCTCACCACCCAGATATTATGCGTTTCCTTGACACTAAGCGCGAGAACGCAGACGAGAAGATTCGTATTAAGTCGCTTTCTTTGGGTGTTGTGATTCCAGATATTACTTTCGAGCTTGCTAAGCGTAAGGAAAAGATGGCTTTGTTTAGTCCTTACGATGTTGAGCGCGAATATGGCAAGCCTTTTGCAGATATTTCTGTTACCGAGCATTACGATGAGATGGTTGCAAATCCTCGCATTCACAAGAAGTACATCGACGCTCGTGAATTCTTTATGACGATTGCGGAAATTCAGTTTGAGTCTGGCTACCCTTACATTTTGTTTGAGGATACTGTGAATCGCACAAATCCTATTGAGGGCCGCATTACTATGAGCAACTTGTGCTCCGAGATTTTGCAAACTCAGGAAGCAAGCACTTACAACGCTGACTTGTCTTATAGCCACGTTGGTCGCGATATTTCTTGCAATCTTGGCTCTCTTAATATTGCTAAGGCAATGGATGGCGACTTGGGTACAAGCGTTGAGCTTGCTGTGCGTGCGCTCACTTCTGTTTCGGAGCATACTTCTATTGATTCTGTGCCTTCGATTCGTCGCGGTAACGCGGAAGGTCACGCTATTGGCTTGGGTCAAATGAATTTGCACGGTTTCCTTGCGCGTGAACACATGCAGTACGGAAGCGAGGAAGCTCTTGACTTTACAGACATGTACTTTATGACGGTTGCTTACCACGCTTATAAGGCTTCTCACGCTTTGGCTGTAGAGCGCAGGACTGCTTTTGCAAGCTTTAAGACGAGCGCTTACGCTAAGCCAGCAGGCAAAGGCAACTACTTCGATAAGTACACCGATGGCAGCCGCTCTCTTGAGCCTAAAACTCAAAAGGTTCGCGATTTGTTTGCTCGCTTTAACGTTGCAATTCCAACCGTTTCGGACTGGGAGCAGCTTCGCGACGAGATTTTGCGCGACGGCATTTACAACGAGTATTTGCAGGCTGTTCCTCCAACTGGCTCAATCTCGTACATCAACCATTCCACGAGTTCAATCCACCCGATTGCTTCTCGCATTGAGATTCGCAAAGAGGGCAAGGTTGGTCGCGTCTACTACCCTGCCGCATACATGACAAATGACAATATGCAGTACTTTAAGGACGCTTACGAGATCGGTTGGAAGGCGATTATTGACACTTACGCTGAAGCAACTCAGCATGTGGATCAGGGATTGTCGCTTACTTTGTTCTTCCCAGACACTACTACTACTCGCGATTTGAACAAAGCTCAGATTTACGCGTGGCGTAAGGGCATTAAGACTCTTTACTACATTCGTATTCGCCAGAAGGCTTTGGAAGGTACGGAAATCGAGGGTTGCGTAAGCTGCACGCTGTAAATCGCAGCGCTGAAAATCGCAGCGAAGTAAATATTTCGCAAATTAAATCAAAAAAAAAACTTAAAAATTTTATAAAACGTAGTATGAAACAAATAATTTAGGAGTAATAATGACAGAACTCAGCTCAACCAAGCTCGACCCAACAGAACTGCGCAGTAGTCTCGATAAGCCTTTCGGCACGAATCGCGTAATCGCAGACGACGCTATGATGGCAGCTTCCATCACACCATCTCAGTACCGCTACCATCACGGATCGCGCGTGCGCCCAGTTAATTGGAACAATATTATTGACGACAAAGATTTGGACGTTTGGAACCGTCTTATTGCTAACTTCTGGCTTCCAGAAAAAGTTCCGCTGAGCAACGATATTCCTTCTTGGCGTTCCCTCACCGACCTTGAGCGCAAGACCACTACTCGCGTTTTTACAGGCTTGACTTTGCTAGATACCAGCCAGGCAACTATTGGCGAGCTTTGCCAGATTGAGCACGCTCGCACGGAGCACGAGCAAGCTATTTACACGAATATTGCTTTTATGCAGTCGATTCACGCACGCTCCTACTCCTCTATTTTCTCCACTCTTTGCTCTAGCGAGGAGATTGATGAAGCTTACCGTTGGGCTGTTGGAAACGACGTTTTGCAGCAGCGCGTTACCACCGTGCTTTGCGAGTACGAGAGCGAAGATCCGCTTAAGCGCAAGATTGCAGCAACTATGCTTTCTTCGCTTCTTCTTTACGCGGGCTTCTATCTTCCGCTTTATTTTGCTTCTCGCGGCAAGATGATGAACACTGCCGATATGATTCGCTTGATTTTGCGCGATAAAGCAATTCACGGCTATTATTCCGGCTACAAGTTCCAGCGTGGTTTGGAGCTTAGAAGCGAGAACGATAAGAAGAATCTTGAAAAGTTCACTATGAACTTGCTCGACACTTTGTACGATTTGGAAGTTGAGTATTCTGGTCAGATTTACGAAGGATTTGACTTCCACGATGACGTTTTTGACTTCGTTCGTTATAACGCCAACAAGGCCTTGATGAACCTTGGCTACCCTGCTAAGTACAGCGAAGAAGAGACTCACGTAAGCCCAGAAATTCTCGCAGCTCTTTCTCCTGCAGCCGACGAAAATCACGACTTCTTCTCCGGCTCTGGCTCCAGCTACATTATGGGCAAGTCTGTTGAAACTGACGACGATGATTGGGACTTCTAATCGCACAGTTGACTTACTGACTAATTTACTGAATAACTGAATAACTGAATAACTGAATAACTAACTGATTGGTTAGCTAATTATCTTAATTAGCTAACCAATTTTAATTTAGTCAGGTCAATTATTGCAGCAAAATAGATCCTATATAAAAGCTAGAAGTCAAAAAATAACACAGGTCACTCAGCCTTTATGGTACACTATGTGAAAAGGAACCGGTCTTGTTGATTTGTTTATGCAAAAATCGGCAGTGACCATCACTCCTACTCACGTTCAAACCAAGATTTTTGAACTGAACTGAGCGGGCACTAAAGTTGGAGTCCAAGTTTGTAAGGATGACTAACAGCCGTTAGACGCATCTATAAGAAGAAAGAAGTCCATTTATGGGGAAAATGACTTATAAAAAATTACTTTGTGTTGTAGTGCTCTTCAGCTCGCTTGTGGGTCTAGCAGCCTGCGGTAACTCCAAAGCAAACAATCCGAAGCCAACAAAAATAGCCCACCATTCTGCTAAAAAACATTCAAAATCAGTCAAAAAGGCTCCAAAGAAGAAAATCTCCGAAGCTTTTGTAAAAGGGCAAGAAGGAACCTTGGAAGCCTTAGGCGAAACTAAACGCGTTATTTGGGATGCTTATCCTGATCAGTTGGCTTACGTGAAAGATGCTTTCTACCACTGGACACTTCAGGATGACTGGTTCCAAGTTACTACTGGTCATTATATGGTTGTTGACCGTTTGAACAGTTCAGGAATCTTATTAAAGAAACTCCAAAAAGGCATGCCTGTTAAACTAAACGGCAAAGATTACAAAGTGGCGGATTATAAAGACTTTGAGGGTGGCGGCAGCGCGGATAAATTGCTAAGCCAGTTCAAAGGATATGTTGAGCAATTCCCTAAATCTGCTTACTTTATTCAAACTTGTCTTGATGCAAGAACTTATGGCGGACAACGTTTAGTAGTTCTTGACGTAGCAAAATAGTAAACGATTTAGCAACATAATTTAGATTATTTGCCAAATTTTGTTGTTTTGAGAATATTGCCTGTGCATCGACGAGGTTGATGAACAGGCAATATTTTTTAACTGATTACGCGACTATATCGCGCAACTTTAATTGCATAGTCGCTATGGTATACGAGTTATCGTGGCAGTTTTTGCTAGATTTGCAATTTCTGCCACGATAACTTGTGATTATTGCTGCGCAATATAGTCTCGTAACTATTGTCCCGTAATCAGTTAAAAAACATTGTTTGCGCGTCAACAAAGTTGATGCTTGTTTTAGCATGACGAGGATTGTAAGAAGTTGGATGCTTTGTAAAAAGCATAAATATTTTCTTATAATCGCGATTTTCTGAATTCTCGACTAAAGTTGCTCGCTGCAACAACTTGCTTACTGCTTCAGCTTCGTTAAGATTATTACGCCACTTACATTCTGCAATAAGAAGCTGCTTGTTAATATCGTCTTGCGCAACAATATCAATATCAGTTTGTTCGCGCGCAATAGGATCAGAGCCCCACCATTTACCTAACTTAGTTGGCAAAAAGTCCATTCCACCAATTTTGCATTGGCTCACAATCCACTGCTCGCACATTTTCTCAAACTGTTGACCTACAAAAGTGCTAAACACTTCATGCTCACCACCAAGAACACTACTTGCGGAAGCGTGTGAAAGTCCGCGTTCAATCAATCCTTTATTAGGCGCTACAAACCTATACCAATACGCAAAAAATGGGTCGCAAATCTGCCATAATCCTTTTTTGCAATGAAGCGGATTCATACCGAATGGAATATTTCTTTCAATCAATCCAAGGCCTTCTAATGTTTTCAAATACACGTTCACTGATGTAGCCGGCAATCCAATACGATCCGATATTAAAGTCGGAGTATTGCATCCTGTAGCAAGAGCATTGAGCACACTATTGTACGTTGAAGGATCGCGCAATTCCTGGCGCATAAGCATGTCTGGTTCAGCGTACAAAATTCCCGAAATATTAAAGCATAACTGCTCAAGATTTTCCGCAAACGAAGAGTTATTATCTAACTGTTCAATATAGTATGGTGTTCCTCCAAGAGATGCAAAATAGTTGATTTTATCTTCCCAAGTAGCATTATTTGGCATAAGTTCAGATGCTTCAAAAAGATTGAATGGTTGCAAGCGAATCTGCGCGGTACGTCTTCCGTAAAGTGGACTCTTTTTACCAAGCACTTCACTTTCCATGAATCCTTCGTTACTGCCGCACAAAATAAGAGTCATGTTCGTGTTCTTAAATTTATGATCTATTGCGACTTGGAATGTTGACGCTAAGGATTTATCTGCTTGAGCTGCGTACGGAAATTCGTCGAAAACTAGAATAAGTGGAGATTGAGAGGCAATTTGATTTGCACTGCTAGATTGTTGTGAAATAAAATCGAGAGCGTCGTTCCAATTGTTAAACGATCCTGTAGTTGCTGGTAGATTGAAGAAATCGTACACAGTTCGCGAGAAATCACGCAAATTCTCGATATTGGTTTGTTCGCGAGCAGTAAAAAGTATTGCGCGTTTATTTTTACAAAATTGTGAAATAAGCGAAGTTTTTCCTATTCGTCTTCGGCCATAAACTATTGCCATCTGGAACAAGTGTTTGCTGTTTTCATACAGTTTTTCCAGTACTTGTAACTCGTCTTGTCTGCCAACAAAAACCATATTCCACCTGCCGCTACGTTAATAATTGCAATATTTTTCAGCGCATCTTATAGCTGCTGAATCTGCGCTCAAGTTATTATAATCGCGATTATTATAATCATAATTATAATAATCTAAATTATACTATTTTGCAATATACTCAACGCAACCGCGCGTTATCGTGGCAAAAATTGCAAATCTAGCAAAAACTGCCACGATAACTCGAAATTTAACGAAGAGAAGATAATCAATGCGACTACCGAGCTAGCGCCTCAATATGCAACACACTATCACACCGCTGAGCAATCAAAGGATCATGCGTCACTACAAGCAAGGTCTTGTTATATTCTTTATTCATCGCTTGCAATTGCGCAAACACTTTATCAGCAAGATCTCTATCAAGTGAACCCGTCGGCTCATCTGCCAAAATCAACGAGCCAGGTTTCAGCATTGCGCGAGCAATCGCAACTCGCTGCTGTTCACCACCAGAAAGCACAGCAATACGGTCATTTTTAGCATACTCAATACCAAGTTCAGCAAGAACTGCATCAATCATTTGGTGTTTAACAGACTTTGACTCTTTATTATATGCCATTGCAATCCACAAATTATCAAATACAGTTCGATTATTGAGCAATGCAAACGATTGAAATAAATAGCTAATATGATAACGACGTAACTTAGTAGCAGCAACAGAATTGATAGCTGGAAGTTCTTTGCCAGCAATCTTTATTTCACCTTTATCATAGGTTTCAAGCATGCCGAGAATGTTTAGAATAGTGGATTTTCCAGAGCCGGAAGCCCCCATGATTGCTAACGATTCTCCTTGTTGCACACTAAAACTAAGATTATTTAAAACCGGTCGATTTCCATATGATTTATAAAGATTGCGTACGCTTATTAAAGGTTCAATACTGTTATTTTGCATTATCGACTACTCCTTTACCATAGAAGTAATGTGTTTATTACTCAAATAATATGTTTGTATCGTTAATAATATGAGTTCAATAATTGCCGAAATCAGCACATATATCATGCCAGAACGAGTCCGTTCAATCGAAGCAATAACAAAAAGCGCTCCTTGAACGATTCCCACAAGCAAGAATGGCATAGAGAATATGCGTAATAGCGAAAAACCAAGCAATCGTTTCACTGCAATACTTTCTTGATAGCATGCTGCAAACATAGCAATAATCGCTATAAGCAATATCAACATAAGCAGGGTAATAAGCAGAATTACGCTACCGAACAATTGCAACGTCTGCATAATCGTCTTTTGGTAGCCTGCAATGCATTCTCCTACTTGTAAGAATTGAAGATGATTATCATCAAGATGATACCGTGCAGTATAAGCGTCGCTCAGATATCGGGCTGCTGCTTGATCATTCAATTTAATGTAGCTATTGTCAAGGCCGCCAGCAAGTAATGATTCACTTTCAGATGCATTCAAATTATCGCTCGTCGCATAAAAAATAATAGGATCTTTTACCATAACTTTATGATGAATATCCGTAGACCAGTTAAACCACTCGCGAGAAGGATGATACGTGCGGAATGCGAATTGTGGATGCGCAGTAAACTTGGTCGAAACATCAGTAGACGTTAAGTTGTCTGACTCTTGAAGCCACTGCTTCATCGAAGTCTGCTCTTGAGGATTATACGTGTCGGGAATGAAGTAGATGCGCACACCCTGACGAGCAAGGTTTTTGACCTCGTTATCTACAGTAAATCCTTGATCTTGCAAGTACTTAGGCGATGCCACAAACGACCAGAATGGCTTAGAAGGCACATGCTTATATACGCTACCATTGCGCCAATCTTGTAGTATATCCGCATCAAAGAAGCTTGTGTAAATAAGCCTTACTCCTGGCTTATCCTCAATAGAACGATACCATGCAAAAGCATCTTTGGCATACTGCGTCGATTGACCAGATACCGAAGCACCATCTTGCCCTACGAGGTGGTGATACATAATTCTCTGGTTTAATACAGGATGCCACATACGAGCAACTTCCACACTTTTCGTCAACTCGCCTATTGGCCCATCTATGCTATGCACACCTTCTAATACGCATGTTGATGCAATAGCATAAACGAGTGCAAGAGCAATAAGCATACCGCGTTTGGTGATACGATTACGAATTGCATCTACTGGTTTCACAGAAATAATCATCAAAATAACTAATGCACTGAGAAGCAACACAACTGCAATAACTGGCAACGCTATAACCAGCGCCTGCATTAACAATTGAATATTCCATATAAATCCGCGAGTAAATAAACTCATCACGATACAAACAAGAGGATATACGGCGAGCGTTGAAACAAGTATCGGCATAAGATGACGCAAAGCAAACGATGAACGCGACCAACCCAGCAATAAGTAGCTTCCCAATGTTCTATACGAAAGATACCCATCAGCGATTATTGTAATGCCAAGAAGCAACACTGTTACAATGCAGACAATAATAAAAGTAAGTTGATTAAAACTATTGGATCGCGCTATTCCAGATTTTCCACGTTGAAAATCTTGGTAGGTTGTACCAGCGATGCGAGCAGCTTGAGTAACTAATGCATGGTAGTCTCGGTTAGAAAGTCCCACAATCCTGTAATCGCCAAGCTTTGTTTTACTATTGTTGACGAGGGCATCTAATTGACGAACAACTAAACGCGAACCCTCAATGGAAATAGTGGGAAGATCAGCAAGCATATCTGCTTTTGCCATATCAAGTCCAAGCGTTTTGCTGCTTTCGCTGTGTAATAATTGCGTAAAGGCATGCGATGTCAGAATCGGCGTTCCGAGATACGACAAAGTAAGCAAATCATCTTTACCTCGCGGGTTGCCAAATATGCCAAGCTCAAAACCATCTACACCAGCATCACTCGCTGCCAAGCGCATATCATTACGAACCACAAAAGCATTATGCTGAGCAACAGTCTCCTCGAGTAATGCGTAAATTTGATTAGCTTTGTCTTCTGTAACACCGCGCAATGAGAAAAGGCGACTCGTTTGCGGATATATAGCAATGCAATCGCTCAAGGAGTCCCTCATTCTTGTCAAACCTAACAGCGATGCAAATAACGCAAGCAGAAGAACAAGTGCGCATGACAATGAACGCAATAATCGAGACATCTCAACCTCTATAACAAGTTATTTATGCATACAGATTATTTGCAATCCCAATAGGCAGTAGCACGACCAGTGCCTACAAAAGGCTGTAGCATTTGCTAACACTACTGTCGATGCAATACGTGAAATTTTCTTCATCGTAAACCTCCAACTTATTTGTTGGGGGGGGGGCAATGTGCCTCCCACTAACATGATAGATTTACTTATTCGTTGCGTCAACAAGAAATGTTAAGGACGCGTTTTAATCGAGTACTTGGACGTATTTCAATCGAGTACTTGGACGAACCTTTGCGCAGCAGATGCAAGTAGGCGGTTAATCTGTGATGCATAATGCTGTTTCGTTGTTATGTTATACGAGTTATCGTGGCAGAAATTGCAAAATTAGTAAAAACTGCCACGATAACTTGTTATTTTTGTGTTTTATAAGTCCTGTAACGCAATTCTTTTATCTTCTGCAGACTGCTTAGATGACGTATCGTCTTTCTTAAGAGAATGTGCATATCGAATAAGACTTCTTGCAATAAAGAACACTAAAGCACATATAGCAAGTGCGATAATAATATCAATTATCGGACCAAATAATGCATAGCTCATGATTCATCCTTTCTTTTTCTATATTCGTTTATGAGTGTTCGAGCTGTGTCAACATCGTATTTATCGTCAATAGCAAGACTCTTTACTAAAAGAACGAACGGATCTTCTGGTTCATTGTCGCTTATGCGCAGTTTTTCAATAAGCCTGTTAAGCCTGATTCTCATCGTTGGGTAAGAGACTTGATACATTTGCGACATTTCTTTTAACGACCCAGACGATAATACAAAGTTCTTTATAAACGACATATCTTCATCTGTGAGATTAGCCATCCATTTTGGAATATGATTCATATCACCCCTTTCGTCAACCTATAAAACTTTAATTAAATTAAACTTTTATTAAAAATATTAAAGTTGTTGTATGAGTTTGTCAAGAATAAACATGAGAGATATGACGCAAAGCGACATTTTTATATCGCCAAAATTGTCGCTTTGTCGCCAATGGATACAAAATTTAGTCATTTTGCTTAGCGTTAAGAACGTTCAATAAGTTTATAATTTCATCAAGTACGCTTGAAAATGTTATTCCTTTTGTATAACTATATTTTTTCGAATAATTTTGCCACTGTTAATTTTGCCTTATTCACAGTAGCACTTCCAGTGTTTGCTTAATTTTATTGGATATATTCATTTTTGTTGCATACTCATGAAGTTTTATAAGATCTTTCCCATTGTACTTACTATAAGCTTGAAGAGTTTTAACAAAGAGTTCAGAATCAATACTGTTTCTGTTTATTATAAAATCACAAATAATACGTTCAAAATCATATACACGTACTTTATTACCCATTGGGGTAGCCGTTGTAGTAACGCCTAACTTGCTATACAATCTTGAAACCCAATGAATAGCTAAATTTGAGGGTGGATTATTAAAACGATATCCTCTAGGAACGCTTACTTCAAAATGTTGTGGAATTTCATCTGTAAAACTTTGAAGATAAAGAGCTGAAACATAAGAGAATACGGCCTGTGGATAACGATATTGAAAGAAGTAATATTCGTCATAATCACCATTGGAAGAGAGGAAAATCCCCCTTTCAATTCGATTAAGAACACCTTCGTTTTTCAAACGAGTTAAATATATAGTTGGAATATCTAATGTTTTACAATCCTTGTATGTAATTATTCCATGATTATTATCTAAATAGTTAAGGAGTATCTCTTTGTTTGACACAATAGCCTCACTTCTGTTGCTTTCATACTAATATTTTATATTTTTTGTAGTGTAAAAGCAACAAAGAATTGCAACGCTATATTTTTAAGCAAGTTATCGTGGCAGAAATCGCAAAAATCGCAAAAACTGCCACGATAACTCCATAAGTATGCCTCTATTTAAGAATATTTCCAAAACGAAAATATTCTTAAATATTGATTGTTGAGAACATGCAAACTGCTAATAATAAAAGTTTTCTAAAAACGCTATCGTTAAAAATAGGTACGCCTATTTGTGTATATAAAATCTGCACGTTAGTATGTTGGTAATTTACAAAACAAGAATCACAAGGAGGTGCTTATTATGACTAATCCTTTGCGCGGTATAAGAGAAGAGGATATTGTTAAGTACTTTAAAGCGCATAATCTTTCAGTTGGTAAAACATATGTGCTTACTATGAAGTACGACCCTTGGTGGAAAGATTTAATCAAACTATTTTTGTTACCTAAATTATTCTATGTAGAGCAAGGCGTTGCTGCGCGTATTATCGCTGCCACTAATAATGAGTTTATTGTTGTTAATCCGAATGTCATTTTAGGCTCGAGTAATCTAGCTAAATTAGACGATAAGCATCTTCGTCGCATTCCGTGGAATCAACTCACTAATTTTGAAGTTATAAATAAGCCAACAACTCAAATAATTCGCTTTACTGTCAATGGTAAAACAGAAGAATGGAGTGTGCCAACGGAAAGTGCTAGTGTATGGCACTTTAATGTGTACAATCTTGATAATTTGAGAAAAACAATACAGTCGCACATCTCTTGATAAGCGGATTTAAAAAACAAGATACCATATATTGTATGAACACTACTTACGCAATTGTTGATAATGACACGCTTGTATTGCGGTACATGCAACTTCTTCTAAAAAGTCGTTTGCCTGAAAACTTTGTTTGTGCATGGATGTGCTCTTCTGCAAAACAAGCTATTCATCGTTGCGTTACAGAAAATACTCCTGACGTACTTTTAGTAGATATGTCAATGAGAGAAATGAGTGGTGTTGATGTAATTAAAGCAATTCGCGAGCGCAATAGCAATATTGTTTTAATTGGCATTACTTCCTACATGCTGGATGAATACGTATTGCAAGTTGCTAAGTCGGGTGGTCAAGCGTTAGTGCATAAAGACAATTTAGCAGACGTAGTTGCAGCCATCCAATCGCGCGCAACAAGCTACGGTTGCCCAGAATTGCCACAATATATTGACTATTTTCACACTCCGCAAGAATCATTTAATATGATTTCTCAACTTCCGAAGACTTCAGTTTTGTCTCCTCAAGAATCGGAAATTATGCGCTTTTGCAAACAGGGGTATTCTACGAAAGAGATTGCAGATCAGCTTAATGTGAAAGTTTCAACAGTAAACACGCATTTACGTCGTATTTATGGAAAACTTCAAGTCCGAAGTCGAATGCAGGCGCTTGCTGCGCTCGCAAAATATTCACATGACATATAACGTGTAAGAAATTAACGTGTAAAAGTAGGTAGTTATGAAATTATTAACGCGTATGATCAATTTTTTGCCGCATGATGCCTGGCAGAAAATTGGAATTGGTGTGATCATAAGTTGTACTTTGATTCTTGAAATTTGTTCCTATAATAATCTTCATTACTACTCTAATTGGCATTCCATTACGGTTGAAATAGTATGGATTGTAATCTGCTTATGTATTGCAATATGGCCTCGTAAAGCATCTTTTATTGTGCTCATTTGGATGCCGTTGGTAATTATTGCGCCAAATATCAACTATTCATCTATGATGCTTACCATATTGATTTGTTTGGCAATTGCTGTAATTACTCAACCTTGGTACACTGTGCTTTCTTCTTGCGGAGTTTCTTCATGGTTCTTTATTATCTGCGATTTTCAAAACGCTTATGCGTTAGCATGGTGGCTTCTTATCACTCTTATTTCTAGCGCAATCGTAAAATACTATATTTCTACTATTCACCAACAACAGGAACAGTTATTTGCACAGCGTTACAACGTTTTTCAAAAATATGCCACTATTGCAGCAATTCGCATGCACGATGAAGTAACTAATGAGCTTTCCAGCATTATGATGATGGCTCAACAATCTATTGAACCTCAAACAACTCATGAACAAGAGCATGAAAATTCGCGAGAGATTCTTCAACGTGCTACTACAACTGTTCATAGAGCACGTAATATCATTTCTCTTCTTGACAATGCTACAACTGCAAGCACTGGCGATGTTATGCAATCGACTACATGTTATAAAGATTTTTGTACAGGATTACGCGTTTTATTTGATGGTGAGCAAAAGTCATTTGAGAAGCTTGGCTATATTGGTTCCATTGACTTGAATAGTGATTTAGCTGCTGAAAATTCCCAATCAATCCATTTGCCTTTTGAAGAATGTGCTCAGATTGAGTATATTTGCCGAGAACTGCTTGCGAACGTAAAAAAGCATGCTGCAAAGCCTAAAGAATACGCCATGAATGTAATGCTTAATGACCATGAATGTCATATTACGTGTATAAATAGTGCGCAACGCGGTATCCTTGCTAACTTGCAATTAGGATATGGACTGCGTTTTCATAAGATGCTTGCGGAACGCGTTGGTGGAACTTTTAAAGTTATTGAAGATGGTGATTCGTGGATTATTAATGTACATGTTCCGCTTCATGCAGAGAAATAGCCATTGCGCAAGATGCTTATTGTGCTTCCTTGCGCTTCAATCGAGTATTTGGACGTATTTCGACCGAGTGTCTGGACGCGTTTTAATCGAGTATTTGGACGAACCTTTGCGCAGCAGATGCAAGTAGGTGGTTAATTTGCAATGCAGAATGCTGTTTTGTTGCTATGTTATACACGTTATCGTGGCAGTTTTTGCGAATTTTGCAATTTCTGCCACGATAACGCATGATTTGAGCGCTGCTAGTTTAGCGGAATAACAACATTGACCAGCCAAGTGTCATCATCTTTTTGAGCGCTTAAAGATCCACCTAAACGTTCCACAGATTTTTTGTGAAACAGTAGCCCTTTGCCAAAAACGAGTCTTCCACCAAACTTATTCAACGTCGAAATCGAATTCATGCACATTATTTTGCATTCGCGCTCATCAACCGTAACATTCATAGAAAAATCAACGCTAGTATTGCAATGCTTGCGAATATTAGTAAGCAACTCGCTGCACATGCGAATAGCGCATTGAGCCTTTTCAGTACTAACAGTTGCAGATGTAGTAAAATCACCACTCCCCGAACTTTTATCAACCACTGTTAGAGAGCCATAGTATCCAAGCTGCTCGCAAATTTGCCGTTCAGCTTGTAAGCGCGCACGAATATTGCATAAGAAATCAGTCAAATTCATGCGATCATTGCTATTAGAACCATAAACAAACTGCGTGCTGGCAATATTTGAATCTAAAGAATCATCATACTTTTGCTCAGCTTGCTCAAGCAGGCTGATAACAAGTCTCGCTTTGGAAAGCGCGTTACGCGAATGTTCAACAATCTGCTCTAACGATTCTTTTGTATGTTCATTGTTCTCAGCATATAAAGCATCCGTTGCAAGCAGCGTAATATCCGTAATCTCATTGTTCACATCGTCATGCAATTGCAACGCAACCGACGCAATATAAGACTGGAACTTGCTTCGTACAATATCCATTTTTGCACGATTATTTTCTTCCAACATGTTCAAATACTTGCGCAAAGCGTAACCGCAAATCATGGAAATAAGAATAAAACAAGGAAAAGTAAACGGAATGTACGCCATTTTTGCAAAGTACATAATATTCAGCGAAACTATGTACGCACAAAGCAAATACTTCCACGAATCGTAAAAGCCTGCAACAAACATGCTAGCAATCAGCGAAAAAAGCACGCAAGTCGCATTTACACTTGGTACTGCTAACGTTACGCAATACAAAATCGGAGTTACGAGTGATATTTGACGCGGAAAAGCAATCAAAAGAAATATTGCAAACATCCAAACGTATTGACACGCAGATTGTAATGGATTATGCCACAACCCAGCTGTATTGCACGATTGCACATCCATTGACACCACAAGAATCGCCAATATTATGAATAAAGTTCGCTGAATTTTCCAGCTTTTAACCAACTCAATAACGCGCGAAAATGTTTTCATTAACATGCGCTATCCGTTTCTTGCAAAATATTCGTATGATTCTGCGGCAAATCATTAAAATATTGCAGATTGTTAGTTTGCTCACGATTTTGCATTGCAGCAAATGCAGATATTGCTTGCACGCGATTAGAAACATGCAATTTTTTGTAAATCCTATGAATATGCGTGTTTACAGTGTTTGGCATAAGACCAAGTTGAGCCGCAATCTGATTCGTCGTGTAACCTTTAGCGAGCAGATCCATGATTTTTAGTTCTTGCGGCGGCAAAACGCTGCGCGACCTTGATTTAGAAAGCCTAATAAAAGATTCTTGCGGAGTAGCAAAATCGTACGCAACGTCTTTAACGCAACGGCAGCCATACACGTTCTGATTATCGCAATATTGCAAAGCTTCTGCCAATCCTTTGAAATTGTCTTTAGCAACCATAGCTTGCCCACCAACTTGCGCTACTGACGAAGCATAGGATCTGCAGTCATACGAAGTCATGCCAATTAAAATGATACTGTTGTTTTGCTCACGAATTGCGCGGATTACTTCCACTCCAGACATGTCTTTCATTGACATATCTATCAAAATATAATCTGGAGTAGTTTTTGCTACTTGGCAATATTTCAAAGCTTGCACGCCTGATTTTACGCACCATTTGCAAGCGTACTCACTTGGCAAAAGCTTGCTGAGCACGTTTCGCATAACCGCTAAAACTAATGGGTCGTTATCTACTATTGCATACGTTTTTTGCATAATGGCTTTCTTGCAATCTTATGCTACTTTTCTTATATTCTACTTTATAAGCATGCTCAAAGTAGAGCAAATCGTGTAGTAATAAATGATTACAAGTAATGCATGTAAATCAAATGTGATTATAATAAGTAACAATATGTGACTTTTGGTTGCGTTGAAAATTCATTTTCAATAATGATTGCAGCAGGATTATATGACAAAACGACTAGTAGTATTGCACTCCGCAGAAGTAGCTGCGATGGCGTTTGCCTCAGCAGCTGCTTTTATGCGTAGCTTTGACCTTTTCGCTTTGTGGCTTGTTCTAGGACTTCTTTCTGTTGCAATGTATTCTTGTGCATATTTTTTCTTGCTCAACAGCGTTATTAAAGCAAAAAATGCGTATATAGAAAATAATATATCTAAGATTAGCGGCGCGGGTGCTAACAGCATAAGTAGTGACGTTGAGAATACAGAGAACAACAAAGATTACATAATTACTCTTGAGCAAGAACGCAAAAAAGTCGAATCACAAAATAAGCAAATACTCAACAATTACTCAAATAATTTAATAAATATTATTTCATGCTTTATTTGTGGGCTTATTCACGTTCCTTGGATTTATTACTACGGAATTGCAAATGGCGTTTTAACATTGGTGATTTTGTGGCGAGTAATAAAGCGACCACAAGGTCACCCTATTGACGAAAGCGATTTTTAAAGATTTAAGACTTTAAGGATTTAGGCTTATTGTTGATCTTCCATTGAAAGATTTAATCCTTTTGCAGCATTGCGAAAATATTCTATGTGATCGCCATAACCGTCTGCAATAATAGCATCATCTTTTACAACAAAAGAGCCATTTTCTAGCACAATATATTTTGTAAAGAATTCTTCTAATTGCTTAGCTAATTCATCAATTTCATCTTGCGAAAGCTCTTCGCTACTATTTTCCGCAAGTTTATCTTCCTGCTCTTTAGTTTGATTGACAGTATTTTCACTATCCATATTTGTGCTATTCATGTTTGTATCTCCTTATATTTGTAATATATTCGCAACTTATATTTGCAACATATATTTGCAACATATTTGTGCGTTGATTTAAGTCTAATTACAAACCTTTTCCGCGCAATCTTGAGTACTAAGTTCTGAGTACATCATATTGCTCGAAGACTTGCGGCATTTATACTAGAAATACATACGAACGATAGGCAGTGTACGCGAATTAGCTACAATGCTCACAAACAAAACAGCAAATTGGAAGGGAAACAACTCATGAGCAAGTACTATATAAAACTTATTAAAGAAACGCTTATTTGGATTCTTAAGTGGGCAATATTTACAGCATTCGAATTCTTTATTTTGTACGTTGCGATTATTTCTTGGAATCATGATTTTGTACAGTTCATGCACGAATACAGTAATGCTATTATTCCATTTATAGCAACTACCGGAGCAAGCACAGCAACGATGACTCGAAACGAAGGCACTATTTTTGAAGTCAAAGATTAAGGTGGTTCAAGATTATTGCGCGGATTGAATTGAAGCCTCTTGGCGAGCAACGTCAAGTGCTTTATTAAATGCGTCGCTAGTCCAACTTGCTCCAGCAACAACCGAAATATGCAAATCTTTTAACGGCTTTCCAACGATTTTGCCGGGGATAGCCTTTGAGAATGCATCCATATGGCCCTTTGAAATCGGCGTAAACGGATGAGACGTTATTTGCACATCGCTAACATTTCCATTTGCAACGCTTAAATTCACGTCAATGCTATCTTCTGCAACTGGCCCATACTTAGCTTTGATTTTATAATCGCCATCTTTATAATTGCCAGTGTCTGTTTTAGGCTGATTCTGCTGGTTTTTAGAATCTTGCGAATCTCCAGAATCCTCAATTTGCGCAGAAGACTTAGATTGTTGAGCGCCAGCATCGTACTTTCCAGAAGGATTACCGCCATCATCAGCGCTCTGACCGGAATTACCAGCGAACTCATCGTTCATCGGCACAGCGCTTGGCTCACCACAAGCAGAAAACATAGCGGACGACGCGGCTACAATCGCAAGTGTAGCAACGGTTTTTGCAACTTTTTTAGACTTCAAATCATCGCGCAAATTATTGCAACGTGAAACATCGTGAAACATATTATCCGAAACCATAAAATCATCGCCTTTAAATCTTAAATTAAAAACTATACGCAACTAATCATTTAAAAACTAATCATCTAAATTCGCTAATTTAGGCGACTTAGTAGGCTCATGGTCTTGCAAAGCTTCCGCAACGCTTTCATCAACATGAGCACTCGTAAACGCAGGCTTGCCGCCAATCGCCTCGTACGCTTTGCGCGCATCCTCATTATTCCAACGCTCACCAACAAGCACACCATGATTAAGCATAATTTCGCGATCCGCACACTGAGCAACCAAAGAATCGTGAGTTACAACAATAATCGTCGTTCCTTGATTGTGCAGCTGCTTAAACAAGTCGAGCACAATCTGCTCATTTTTTTCATCCAAATTACCAGTCGGCTCATCCGCAAGAAGCAACTTCGGGCAGTTGATAAGTGCACGAGCAACGCAAACACGCTGCTGCTCACCACCAGAAAGCTGGCTTGGCAAATGGTGAGCGCGATCCTTCAAACCCACGCGATCCAAAGCATCCATTGCTTGAGCTTCGTCAACAACAGAATGATAGTATTGCGCAACCATCACATTTTCAACGGCTGTTAAATGCGGCACAAGATAAAACTTTTGAAAAACTAAGCCGATTACGTTTTTACGAACGTCTGCAAGCTGACCTGCATTCAAATCCTCAAGTTTGCGGCCTTGCAAAGACACGGAACCCTTGGACGGCGAATCCATGCAGCCAATAATGTTCATTAGCGTTGTCTTGCCAGAACCACTGGAGCCAACAATAGAAAGCCACTCGCCTTGCGGCACAGTAAGCGACAAATCGTCAACCGCACGAAGAGAGCCGTAAATCTTGGAAATATGATCCAAAGTCAACAGCATTTTTGGCTTAGACTCCGCGCCTTCCAGCTTATTTTCTACATTCTCTGTCATATTAAATCCTTAACTCAAATCCTTAACTCAAATCTTAAACAATCCATAAATTTACACTTAAAACTATTCTTCTCGAAGCACAATCGCAGGGTCAATTTTTGAAGCGCGCAAAACAGGCGGCAAGGCAGCAACGCAAGAAGCAATCAGGCTAAATGCAACAGAAAATGCAACAAGCCACCAATTCACACCCAAATCTCTAGCGAACACCATTGCCGCAAGCAAACGCGCAAACACATACCCTACGGCCGTACCTGCGATTCCGCCAATCAAGCCGTATAATCCAGCTTCGGCAGTAAACTCCACGCCAATACTCTTAGCACTTGCACCCAAAGCTTTGCGCAAACCAATTTCGTTTCGACGCTGTTGCACAATCGAAGAAATCGTAGTGCTCACGCCAACCATCATTAACGCAAGCACAACCAGCGAAACTATGCAAAACAGGCTTCGAAGCATAGTAATAATGCCAGTGTCAGCAGCAGTAACTTTAGTAACTTGCTGAGCGCGCACACGCATAGAAGTCATATCGTTAATACTTCTCACAACCGCATCAACGCTAGGTGCAGAAGACGAGTAAGCAATAACATCTGCTCCGCACTTAACACCAGTAAGAGTATTCACATCCGCATTAAGAGCATAAAGCATGGAATCTTCCGCGCCGCCAGTGTCCAAAATGCCACAAACGCGGAAAGTTGTGCCGTGAGTATCCATAATATCCGTTGAAACACGGCCTTCAACAAGCTTTTGTTGAGAAGATTTTTGCGCAGACTGATCTGAAGACTTACTTGCAGACTTACTTTCAGATTTTTCTGCCGGCTTATGCGAGCCGTCAGTATTATCCGAAGACCTATACGCAATCGCAATACGAGAACCTATTTTTAAGCCCATTGCAGAAGCAACATCTCGCCCAACCATCACATTTCCGCTGCTCGGCCAAGAGCCGTCTACATTCCAATGCTTATTAAGAGACTTTACTGAACGAACGTCTATTCCTGCTAAAACATACGGGGCTGCGTTAATACGCACATTTTCGTAACGATATGTAGCAGATCGCATAGCACCTTTTGCAAGAACCATGTCGTTTGTGTGCAAAACCATTGCGCGGTCAATACCGTTTTTCCACTCGCCCTCAATTGGCGTTACGATAATATTCGCTCCATACGCGCGCATTTCGTCGCTCATCTGCTGAGGCACAACCAGGCAGATTGCAGCCAAACAAAACAGCGTAGCAGCACCAACAAGCGTTGCAATAACAGCCATTAAAGCACGCGATTTTCGGCGAAATACCGCGCTAAATAGCATGGTTATAAACATTGAATTGTTGGAAGTCATATAAGATTTACCTGCCATGAAGCACCTCCGCAGGACGCACACTCAAAATCGAACGAATCGACGAGCCTGCAGCCGCAAGCACAGTCAACGCAAGCAGCACAAACACAAGCACAAACACCATCGGTCGGAACAAAATCGCAGAACCAAACACAGTAAAACCAATAATCTGAGCCACCGCAAATCCCAAAACCATACCTAGAAGCGCTCCGCCAAGCGCAATAACCGCAGTTTCCATAAGCATAAGACGAGCAACAGCACCATCTCGCGCACCCAAAGCCTTAAGCAATGCAAGCTCACCGGAACGCTCCGAAATTGAAGCAGCCATAAGATTCGCCACGGCGACAGCCGCAGCAATCAAACTCAATGCAGTCATCAAAACCATAACAGCGCGCGTCTTATTTAATACGTTCCCCTGCAAAGCAGCAACCTGACGAACCTGCTTTGCAACAGCTCCCGGAATTACCTCCTCAATTTGGTAAGTAATCGAACTCGGGTAAGCAGTGCAATACCAAGTTTCCCACTCTTCCTGGCTTAGAGCTGCCGGATTTTTAGCAGCCTTTCGCGCTAAATCATTTTCCGGAGTTGTGAGCGCTTTTACTTCAATCAAATCAGCCATATTCGGCTTATTTGCAAGGTTTTGAGCGTCACTAGAGCTTGCGTAAATTGCGTTATTGTCGTCGTCGCCAGAATCGTATACACCAACCAAGCGCAACGAAACCTCGCGTCCGTCACGAATCAAACGCAAACGCTGACCAAGTTTTAAGTGCAAACGCTCAGCTAATTGAACGCCGACCATTGCCTCAGATTGATTATCTTTTGCCCAACGGCCCGAGCGAATCTTCCACCAAGAACGCAAGCCTCGAACACCAACAACAGTTGTCTCCCCTGAAGCGAGCGCAAGCTTGCGATTAAACCAAGTT
The DNA here is from genome assembly GCF_046507715.1 of Gardnerella sp. Marseille-Q9691. Classification (NCBI taxonomy): domain Bacteria; kingdom Bacillati; phylum Actinomycetota; class Actinomycetes; order Bifidobacteriales; family Bifidobacteriaceae; genus Gardnerella; species Gardnerella sp. Marseille-Q9691. The sequence continues at coordinate 362,031 of NZ_JBKFXI010000002.1, forward strand.
CCAACAATAGGCACAACAGTTTTAGTAGAAGACTTCGATTCAAGATTTGCGTGAACTTTTATTTTCGGCGCAAAATTCGTAATATTGAACGCCCAAAAAATCATTTTAATTTTTGCAGCGTCTGATTCCTTCAAAAAAGCAGTAGACTCTTGGCTTTCGGCAGCTGCTAGATTATGCAAAGAAGCAGCGTCTTCCTGCTCGCGAGAAGCGTATAAATCATTTACAACAGCGCTAGATTTTGGCTGAACAACAATATTCGAACCATACGAGCTAAGCTCGGCGTTAATCTTGTCTCCAACGTCGTACACAACACTAAGCATTGCAACGCTTACGCACGCGCTTAAACACACAACAAGCGCAATCAGCACACGCTTTTTTATTTGCCGCACAAGAGAGCGAGCAACCATGCGCATCATAAACATTAGCGTTGCTCCTTACTTAAAGTGCGAACTAAGCACGTCTAAATCAGCAGTATGAATTGTGATTTTGCCATGCCCAGCCTTGTACGGGAACGGAATCGGATTGCAACCACCCTTAAAACCAATGGTTGCCAAGTTAATTGCTACGTCACATTTACGGCAAATAATCTTACCGTCTTTTTCATAGTAGCCTGCATCACCACAGTTTTCGCAAGCATCCAAACCAACTCCGTACGCTCCACCATTCTTTTTAATGATTATAAAGCGCATAACAGTGCCGTCTTTTGCTTTGTACTGGAAGCGGTGAAGGTGGCCGTCTGAAATTTGCACAAAGTTGATAGTTGCCACGCCATCGTGCAATTCGTACGGTTCAGGCGGTGTTAAAGTTGGCTTAATATTCATAATAGATACGCCTGCAGTAAGCGTAAGTATTACGGTAACAGCAGCCAAAAGCGCCGCAAGAGCAGACTTTCGAGATTTGCGCTTAAAAGCTCGCTTTGTGCGAATTTCTGCAGCATTTTCTCCAACTACTGCCGTTTTAAAACCGATTACGAGAGACGCAACTGCAGGAATCAAAAATACGCTAATTTGCGCCATAATCATCAGCGGATTATTGTTAATCAGCCAAACAAGCACGTTGAAAGAAAAGTCGTCAATATAAAGCAGAATGCTTCCTTGCATAATCTGCAAAAGTGAAGTTACATGCTGAATAAGCAGAATAATCATGCTGAGCACAATTGCAATTTTGAAGGAAATTGCGTTAGATGTGGCTCGCAAAGAGTGCACCATAAGACTTATGCAAATTGCTGCGGCTGCACCAAGCACGAATCCAAGCGCGCGAAGAAGCATGTCGGATGTAAAAGGTGGTGTGCTTGAATCTACAAAAATCGTAAGCTGTAAAATAACGTCCGGAAGCGCATAAAATACTGTAAATGCTAGTGCGCACGCGCCAATTGCGTTACTTATGTGCATTGCAAGCGGATGCTCACGCCAGTTTTCAACAGTTTTGCTCGAGCGAATTACAGCCGCAATTGCAGCAATATCGAAAGGAACTGCAACGCAAAGAGCGGGCATGTTAATAAAGTTACGCTGATTAATTACTACGCTTGCTCGAAGAATTGCAAAAATAAGTGCAGCAACTGTGCCAAACGACAATCCGTACAGTCTCCAGCGCGCACTCAGCGGCTTATCTCGCCCCTCACCCACTGTAAGTGAGGCACTTAAGCCCATTGTAAGTAGCATAAGAGGGAGCAGCCCAGGAAGCACTGTTACGAACAGTCTGAGCATAACTCCCTCCTTTGCTATTAGCTACAATCTATTATTCAATAGTTTCTAATATTTACTAACAATCACTAATTGTTACTAACTATTACTAATTATTACTAACTATTACTACCACTGGCGAGGAGTGTACTTCCAGTCGTCGAATGTGGCCTTGATTGGCTCAGTCCAGAAGCGACCGGTTACGCCGGTAGCAGGATCGACGTGAAGCATCCAACCCTTCTTTTCTGGGGATTCGACTGAAAGCACGAGCTTGTAGTTTCCAGCCTTGTCGAGCTTAACGTTTGCACCGTAGTGAGGACCGTCGGAAGCATTCATCTGCATGAAAGTACCCTTAACAACAGATTCGCCGCTTGCCTTGTCAACAATCTCATAGTTCACAGTCAAATCTGGAATGAACTCGCCCTTACCGTAGCCGAGCTTAGTACCTTTTTGGTTAGCATGAATATCTGCCTCAAGGTGGAAGCTTGCCTCTGAAGCCTTCAAGCCCATGCCAGCTGGAACCATGTCCACTGGCTGGAAGTACACAGCACCGATAGTAAGAGGTCCAATGTTTTGATCCTGGTGAGGGCCAACTGGCACCTCTTCAAAGCCCTTATCGCCGCCTTTGTCGTCAGCCTTGTCGTCAGCCTTTTGCTCGGTTGCCTGTGACTTAGAAGCAGACTTTGCGGAATTTCCGTTAGAACCACAGCCGGCAAGCGCAAGCACACCTGCGAGAGCCAAAGCTGCAATTGCCATCATTTTTTTATTCTTCATATCTAACCTTTTCTTTTGATTGATTAGTTATTTTTATTATTTATTGTTTAGTTGTTATTTAGTTATTTATTTGTTATTTATTTAATTTTGCCTATTTACCTTCTATCGCGCGCTTTCCACGGCTCCGCGCAATAGACACGCAAAGTAGCGAAATTACCACGATTGCAGCAACAATCTGAGCCGTAATCGTTTCCACGTACGGATAGAACCCAAGCCAATCGTTAGTTGGCAAGCCTTGAATATACATACCTGCGAGCGCATCACCCTCAATAAGAGCATGCACACCGCCGCCAGCAAAAATCACCACAAGCACAGACATAAGAGCACTTGTGCCGGTAAAGAATGGACGAATTGGTATGCGAACGGAAGCAAAACGAATAAGCAAGAATATCACTACCAGAACTGCAGCCGCAGCAACAAAACCGCCCCAAATCAGGGAGTCAGCTCCACTTGAAACAGCAAAAATAGCCTGATAGAAGATTACAGTTTCTGCGCCTTCTCTAAACACCGCAAGGAAGCTAAGCAGAGCGAGAGAAATTAAACTGCCTTTAGACACTGCAGCCGTAGTCTGATCGCTAATATACTTATTCCACGCTTGCACGGAAGAACGCGAAATCATCCAGTTGCTTGTGTAAAGAAGCATAAGCATTGCAAACAGTGCAACCACGCCTTCTGTAATCTCTTGCTGAGGTCCGGAACCGTTGAAAAGTAAGCCGAACAGTGCAGCAACAATCAGCGAAGCCACAATACCTGCAGCAAGTCCTAAGTAAATATACTTAACCATGTTTTTGTGGCCGGATTTAATCAGGTACGCAATAATTGCTGCAACAACCAGAAGCGCTTCCAAACCTTCGCGAAGCAAAATTACAAAAGCTTGGCCGAAAGAACTGGTTATAAACTGCATAAACGGATTAGCATTTGAAGATGCACCACCGTCAAGTTTAGCCGAATCTTCAATAAGCATTGCTTTAAGATCCGTTACGAACTTTTTAGCTTGCTCAACCGTTTTGCCGTTGTTCATTGCTTGGCGACACTCTTTGAACTGATATTCGACTGTTGAAACGCGACTACCACTTATTGCGTTCATTACGTTCTTTTCAAAACCGAGCTTTTCGTAATACTGGTAGTATGCTTCGTTGATTAAATCAACTGCTGCTTCGACTTGAGACTTGTTCCCTTTTGCGGATTTGTAGGTTGCAACGGATTTGTCGAGAATAACGTTCATTTCTCGAGCAACTTGGCTCCAAGTACGGCCGTTGCGTCCAAGATTTTTCTTTTTTGCAGCGTCAAGCTTTTTGCGCTCTGCTTTGATTTGCGCACGAAGTTTTTGCGCGTAAATATTCGGCTTATCTATTTTTGAGTTTGAGTCGAGTTGATCTGCAGTTTGCGCAACATCTGCCGAAAGAGCTTTTGATACAGCTGCTATTTGATCTCCCTGATTTTGCTGGTACACAAGCGTTTGCAGCTGCTGGAATTGATCGCTTTGCGATTGAACTTTATTCTGACCAAAAGTATCTCGAACAACAGTAATCATATTCGAAGCAACATAAACGGAATTGTAAGCTGCCTGGAATCGTGTGGCAGCTCCCGAATTATTGCCGCTTTTATATTCACTTTGGCCCTGCTGCAATTGGCTATCAATCGCCTTAGAAACATCCGACCAACTAGCGTACGAACGATCTGCGTCTGTTGCAAAAGCTGGCTCAGTTACAGCAAACGAGCTTATAACAAAACTCGCAAACGTGCACATAGACATGCACATAACCATGCATACAGCCAGCATGAGCGCGGTAGCACCGGAAACAACTCGGCGCACACTTTTACACGCGCGCATAACATCTCCTCGTGTCTTCTTACACTTCCTGCTTCTCAACACGCTCTACCCCGATTGAGCGCACCCAACTAAAACTTGCCATCAAAGGCCCCACAGGTACATAATATCGACATATCATGTAGATTGATATAGTTCGGAGCAAAAAACACGCAAATATTGCAAAAAATATGTTGAAAATGAGAATTATCTTTCGTTTTTGCTAAAGCCAACAAGCCCAACAAACTCATTAAACATGTTTCTCATACTTTCCACAATGCGACTTTTCTTCTCAGCGCGCGCCTTAGCTGCAGAGCCAAATCTGCTCATTCTAGGCATTAAATCATTAATGTCTGTACCAAGCTCACTTACTTCGCCAGCGCTAAAAGATTTCTCCATAAACTTGCGAGTCAAAGCATCGTTCAATCCTTCGCTTTGCACAAGTTGCGCCAAGTCATGATCATACTTTTTCTCAACATACTCGCTCCAGCAATCAACAATACTCACCTTATTGCCGTTCGAATCGTAAACAGTAGTTGTATCGCCATAATTCACAAGCTTCCCAAGCTCCTTCTCATTAAGCTGCGCAATAAACCCTTCAATAAGCTTCTTTTTACTACGCAACTGCGGGCTAGCGTCAATCGCCACCTTAATAGAAGCAAGAACATTTTTATCTTTACAATGCTTGCTATGGTAACGTTCTACTAACATCAAAATGTAGTCAATATTTACTTCTACTTGGCGCACAAGCTCCATCTCAAACACAACATCGTCCGTAATGTTTGCAATATCGCCTTTTTGCTCTTTGCGCTTCCATTCTTCATGCAAATCTTGGTAATGCCCCAAGTAATCTTGCATATCGCGCTCTTTGATTATCTCGTTGCCTTCAAATTGATCGAAAGCTTTCAGCATGTTACGCAAGCGCAGAATATTACCAAAAAGCGATATAAACTTTTTCTGATTCTCTTCTCCAACAATGTTCAATCCTTGCAGCGGGTACTTTTCCATAAGCTCATTTACTAAATCACTGTATCCGCAACGCTCAAATCCATTAGCATCAACATAACCGTTGAAAATCTGCTCAAAGGTAGGGCAAAGCACAATACCTTGCGCATCTTTATCTCCAAAAAGAGCTACCGCTTTGTCAACTTGATAGCTCAAATCCCTAAAGCACACAATGTTTCCGAATGTTTTAACGGAATTTAAGATTCGATTTGTGCGCGAGAACGCTTGAATAAGCCCGTGCATGCGAAGATTTTTATCTACCCAAAGCGTGTTCAAAGTTGTTGCATCAAAACCAGTTAGGAACATGTTGACTACAATCAAAACGTCAATTTCCTTATTTTTCATACGAATTGAAACGTCTTTGTAATAGTTTTGGAATTTGTTATTTGACGCATCATACGCAGTATTAAACATTTCGTTATAGTCTTTTATTGCGCTTTCCAAGAATTCTTGCGAATTTGCATCTAGATTTGCCGTGCTTTCTGAATTTTCTTCTCCAAGAGAACCCATGCCGTTGGCATACGCCGAAGAATCTGACTCACCCTCGTTTACTGCATAGCTGAAAATAGTTGCTACTTTTAAGCGCTCGCTTGGAGGCAGATTTTGCTGCTGCTTTTTGAACTCGTTGTAATACAATTTTGCAAGAGGAATGTCTGCAACAGCAAAGATTGAATTAAAGCCGTTTACGTCAACTGCTTCAGAAGATTTTTTAGCTTCTAAAGTATTATGCTTATCTGCAGCAAGTTCTTTAACGTTAAGAATGCGCTTGTACTTGTAAGTTTTCTCGTTGCGATACGTTTTTTGACTAAAATGCTCAATAATGTATTGAACAACATTATGCACGCGATCTTTGTGCCTAATTACATCGGGTCGATTAATATCTTTAACCAATTCGTCGGTTGCTTTTTCCAGCTCGCTCGATGTTTTTACAGTAGCAACATATTCCACGCGGAATGGCAGCACATTTTTATCGTTAATCGCGTTAATGATTGTGTACGTATGCAAGCAAGGCCCAAAGGTTTGCTCGGTTGTAGAAATATGCGCAGCGTCGGATCCAGCAGCGTTCGCTTCAAAAATTGGCGTGCCAGTAAACCCAAAAAGCAGAGCATTTTTAAAATGTTTTACAATATCCGCGTGCATGCCTCCAAATTGGCTTCGGTGGCATTCGTCAAAAATAAACACTATGCGCTTTTTGTAAATTTCATGGCTCGGGTTGCTGCTTATAAATTTACTAAGCTTTTGAATAGTGGTTATAATAAGCCTGCATTCTTCCGTATTGTCTTCTAGCTGTTTTGTAAGCACAGATGTTGAAGTGTTACTATTTGCGGCTCCTTTTTCAAACCTGTCGTATTCTCTCATTGTTTGATAGTCAAGATCTTTACGGTCTACAACAAACAAAACTTTGTCAACAAGATTATTGCCTTCTGCGTCTTTTAACGCTTTTACTAGCTGCGATGTTTTGAAGCTAGTTAGCGTTTTACCAGATCCAGTAGTATGCCAAACATAACCACCCTTTTGACGCTCTGATGCTTGCATTTTGCTCGCATTAGCAAACATGTATTTTACGCGATTCACTATGTTTTCCGCTGCAGTAATCTGGTATGGACGCATAACCATCAAGCAGTCTTCTGCATTAAAAACGCAATATTTTGTAAGAATGTTAAGAATTACGTGCTTTGCAAAGAATGTTTTAGCAAAATCGCATAAGTCGGAGATTATAGTGTTTTGAGCATCCGACCAATAGTTTGTAAATTCAAAACTGTTACTTGTTGTTGTTTTGCTAGATCCTTTACTTTTCTGCTCGTTGTAAGCATTATTGCGCGTTGAGTTAGAGTAATACTTTGTTTCAGTGCCGTTTGAGATTACGAAAATTTGCACGTATCCAAATAGCCCATTCCCAGCCCAAAATGAGTCGCGAGCATAACGGTTAATCTGATTGAACGCTTCTCTAATAGGCACACCTCTGCGCTTTAGCTCAATGTGAACCATTGGCAAGCCGTTTACTAGAACAGTCACATCGTAACGATTGCTACGAGCAGGGCCATTTGCATCATTATCGCTTGCATTATCGCTTGCATTAACAGCATACTGATTGATTACTTGCACAATATTCTTGTGAATATTTTCTTTGTCAATAATAGTAATGTTCTTATCTACGCCGTCATCTTTTTTGAGTATTTTAACGTTATCTCGCTGAATAGTATCTGTTTTCTTAACTATATCGTCAGTGCTATTTGCAATATTTTCTTTGAAAAATCTTTCCCATTCGTCATTTGAAAAATGGTAGTCGTTGAGCTTTTCGATTTGCACGCGAAGATTTGCTATAAGATCTTTCTCGTTGTGAATATGAGCATACTCGTAGCCTTGGGATTGCAAAATGTTAATAAACTCTTCTTCGAGTTGTGTTTCGCTTTGATAGCTGCTGTCGTTGCGCGCGCTTGGCGTAAACGTAGACATTACAGTGCTATCTTGATTCTCTAACACGATTTTCATTTTGATTCCTTCTTATCTACTCACACTCGAATTTTTAATTACGCACGCTTGAAGGTTAGGAGTTGATCGCGATAGTACTCGTATTGCTTTTTACGAGCTTCGATTTCTGCAGGCAAGCCTTGAGTTAAATCATTGCACAATGCATCAAAGCGATCCAGAATTTGTACGATTTGATTCTGTACCTCCAACGGAGGTACGGGGAGCTGCACCTTTCCAATATCATCTTTATTTATTTTTATTGGAACAGCATTTACAAGGGTACGCTTTCTTAACTCTTTTCTTCCGTGGATACTCTCAATGGCGTATTTAAGATAACGGCTATTAATAATAGCTGTATTAGGTCGTAGCAGAGCGAGAGATACATAATATGCAAGTTTTTCATCTCTATCAACGACATTACAAATACCGATTGAGCCAATCCTTGTCATAAATACATCCCCAATTTGAGGTTTGATTTTATATTTATCAAAGTCCTCTTCTGAGATATACTTCGTCGTTGAATACAAATCATTTATATTTTCTACACTTACGAACTTAACTCCGGATTCTTTGTATTGTGGCGTAGAATGAGTTCCATCATATATCTTACAAATTTCGTTTAACTTAATTTTATCCACCCCATTCGGGCAGTAGTGTGAGATAAGCGAGTGAAGAGGATTATTATCGTCAAATGTAAGAAGTGCATCGCGGTAGTATTCGTATTGCTTTTTACGAGCTGTAAGCTCTGCTGTAAGCTCTGCTGTAAGCTCTGCTGTAAGCTCTGTAAACGTGTCTAAAATCCGCACAATCTCCGCCTGTACGTCAATTGGCGGAACTGGGATTTCAAAATCTTCTGTTACATGTAAAGAAATTTGCGGCAACGATCCCATTCCAGAAGCTGCATCACGAAAATATTGAATGTTGTTTTTTAATATGTAATACAAGAATTTTACGCTAATTTGACTATCTGAAGTATAAGCCCACATCTCATTTTTAAAAGTAAATGGTTTATCAAAATAAACAGCATCAATAACACCTCGAGATTGCACTAAAACTGCTGGAACTCTCGTGATATTCGCTTTAGGTATGTCTGATTCATGAGCATTAATAACAGTTTTACCGCCGGCAAATATCCTAACTTCACCATCTTCAGAAGCTATTTCTTTCATCTTACTTGCAGTAATCGGAGTACCTTTAATACGAGAATAAACATCGCCAATTTTCTTATACTCCACACCGTTCGGGCACAATTCAGCGATTAACTCCTCAAGTTTGCTAGTCATTGAGCCACCTCGCTATTATCGAAGTTAACGCTGCCAGCTTCAATCTCGCTTACAATCTTCTCAATTTGTTCGCGCAACTCCTGCTCTCTAGCACAAACCGACGCAATTTGTGCGTTAAGCTCTGTAATATCAATCTTTTCGCGAGTATCTTCTGCTTCAACGTACGTGGAAACGGAAAGATTGTATTTATTTGACTCCACTTCTTCCAAAGACGCAACGTGCGCAATGTGCTACACATCTTGCCTAGAAGTGTACCATTTAACAATCTGCTCAATATTCTCATCCGAAAGCTTGTTACTATTCGTTGACTTTACAAACTCTTGGCTAGCATCAACAAATAGTATGGAAGTGTCGTTTTGCTTGTTTTTGCGCAAAACCATAATGCACGTAGCAATCGAAGTGCCAAAGAACAAGTTGCTCGGAAGTTGAATCACGCAATCAACAGCATTATGCTCAATTAAATATTGGCGAATCTTTTGCTCAGCTCCGCCGCGGTACATAATTCCTGGGAAGCAAACAATTGCAGCAGCGCCGTTTTCTGCTAGATGCGCCAAGCAGTGCAAAACAAACGCCATGTCTGCCTTGCTTTTTGGAGCAAGCACGCCCGCTGGAGCAAAACGAGGATCGTTAATCATAAGCGGATTAGAATCCCCCTCCCAACTCGTGGAATAAGGTGGATTAGAAACAACCAGCTCAAACTTTTTATTAGCATCGATTTGCGGATTTATAAGAGTATCACCACACGTAATCTCAAACTTGTTAAAATTCACATCGTGCAAAAACATGTTCATGCGGCACAAGTTGTAGCTAGTAACGTTCTTTTCTTGACCGTAAAAACCGCCATTAATGTTTTCAATGCCTAGCACTTTTTTGGCCTTTAGCAGAAGCGAGCCAGAACCGCACGCGGGATCATACACGCTGGAAATGCTTGATTTTCCAACAGTTCCAAGGCGCGTGAGCAGCATTGAGACTTCTGCAGGCGTAAAGTATTCGCCGCCAGACTTGCCAGCGTTCGACGCATACAAGCCCATTAAATACTCATAAGCGTCACCAAAAGCCTCAATCACGTTGTTGTTTACGCTACCAAGCTTCATCTCACTAATCACTTGTAATAACTTAACAAAACGCTTATTGCGGCCTTCAACAGTGTCTGCAAGCTTAATATTATTCACATCGTAATCGGAGAATAATCCCTTAAAATCGTCAGAGGAATCAGTGCCTTGAGAAGAAGCTTCAATATTGCGGAACACGCGGCTTAATGTTTCGTTCAGATTGCTATCTTGAGGAGCGTTCTTAAGCACATTGCAAAACAGTTCGCTAGGAAGTATAAAGAAGCCTTTTTCACTAATCATGTCACCGCGAAGAGGCTCGGCGTCTTCATCGCTTATTGTTGCATAATCAAAGTTTGGATCTCCGCCTTCAGATTCATGCTCATCTTTATTAATATAATCGCATAAATTCTCGGAAATATAGCGATAAAACATTGTGCACAATACGTATGCTTTGAAGTCCCAACCATCAACAGAACCTCGCAAATCGTCGGCAATCTTCCAAATCGTGCGATGCAATTCCGCACGTTCTTCTTCTTTGCGAGTGTCCATTTTACTGCTCCCTATTTGTGCAATTCGTGCAAGCGTATGCGCAATAATTAAATAAACGCAATAATTACGCAATATTACGCAATAATTAAATAAGCGTTCTTTAATATTCTACTGTAAACGCGCACAATCATCAGCGATATTATTTGCATAATTTTATTTGCATAATGTTATTTGTATTGCTTGCGTCTAGCTTCGATTTCTGCAGGCAAGCCTTGAGTTACAAAAGACACAACGCAACGACGCGATAGTACTTTAGGCAATAAGGCAACAAGGCGATTAGGCAGCGTTGGGGCGCATTAGTTGGCATTATTCAGCATTAGTTGGCATTATTCAGCAAAAAAGTGCGCTGGGAATGAACACGTTTTGCGAAGCGCATGATTTGGCAGCATTACAGCAAACTCAGCACTAGTGGTTTGCACGATTTTTTGCAAATCGCTTTCTTGCGAAATAAAAAGCGCAGTTGCGAGCGCATCAGCGTAAGCAGTTGGGAAAGCGCAAGTTTTGCTAGGCACATACGCCCAGCTTGCAGAAAGTTTTTGCGCAGGAGTTCCATCCAAAGCGTTAATTAAGTGAGTCGCAATTAAATTAGACTCAAAGCCATTTGCATCTTTTCCTAAATAACTTGCGTCTTTTACTTTCCAACGCTTTCTTGCACTAGACGATGCACACAGCGCTCCGCTTGCAATTGATACCACACCTACCGCTTGAGTTGTGTCAAACGGATTTTCCAGAGCCACTTTTATTTGGCTATTTTCTTCACTAAAACAAGCGCACATATCTCCGCCAGCGTTTACCAAAAAATCGCAATCCGCAGGCGAATCACAATCCGAAGGCGAATCGCAGCTAAGCCCATCTTTAATAATCTTCGCTACAAGATCTACAAAATAGCCCTTCCCAGCTGCCCCAAAATCAAGCTGCACTGGCTTATTTGTGTGAAGCGTTGCGCCGCCGTCATCTCGCGAAATATCTGCCCACGTAACTGGCAGAGCACGGCGATATTTTCTCCAGCTGCCACTGCTGATATTCTCATCCTTACCTTCGCCAGCTTTCGACTCCGGAACGAATTGCACGGAATTATCATAGCCAAGCGCAAGCAGATCCGCGCCAACGCAAGCATCAAAAGCTCCGTGCGTGGCAGCGTAAAACTCGTCATAAATCGCAAAAAGCGGCTGCACCCACGCTGGAAACTCAAAATCGCCGCCATGCCCCGCACAAGCCATGCGCGAAACAAGCGAATCTGCACGAAAGCGCGAAAGAGTGCGCTCGTACTCGTCAACAAAAGCTCGAATCCGCTGCTCAGCGCGCTCAGGAATCGGCTTGCTGCTGGAAATAATAATCCCCGTTCCAAGCGCGCGCTCAAACGCCATTACATTCCTAAACATCGCTTGCCTCACTCCCTAAGTCAAAACTCTCTGTTACTCGTCAAAATCCGCAACAAAATAACAAAAACAGCAAAATGTCGACATAGTTTACAGACGGTCTCATTCTATACCGACATTTTCGCGAAACAGCGGTATAGCACGCAAAAAATATTCGTCTATACCTACATTTTCGCAAAATGAAGGCATAGCACGCAAAAAAGATTAGTCTATACCTACATTTTCGCAAAAAAGCACTATAGAAGCATCAGTAGTGCCGGCAGCATCAACGTCACGCTACTCGTTTCGGCGTTAGCAATACGCAATCACTACATTCAATCTATGCCGTAACGCGTTTTATATGCCGCGTAATCCTTATCTTGCAAAACACTAGCCACATTCGGCGCGTATTTGTATTCTTCTTCAACAAGATGCGCAAACTGCTGCTGCGCTAAAAGCTCAACATTCAAAGGCTTTGTAATAATGTGGAACATGTCCTCAAGAAGCTTTGTATCGTTAGCATCTTTAGCCTGAATTGAAGCTTCGTCGTTAACGCGCTGAGTTATTAAACCCCAATCAAAATGGTATCCAGCATCTCGCGCAACAATATCCCAAAAAACGCGCTGCGTTCTGCCATTGCCCTCACGAAATGGGTGCAAAACATTAAAATTATTGTAATTTACGCTTAGCTTACTAATAAACTCATCAATAGATAAACCTTGCAATAAATTATCATTTTTAAGCGTTTGCTCACAGTAGCGAATCCCAGCACCCATGTATTCAAGCGGATGAAACGGCTCGCCACCGCCTTTAGACATGTCAATAGTACGAATCTGACCAGCCCAATCGTAAACATCCTGGAAAAGATAATGATGAATCCACTGCAATTGCTTAACAGTTCCTTCAGCATGCGGCAAGTTTTCATACAACTTATAGCTACGGACTGAAACTAAATCGTTTTCAAAGAAATCAAGATCTTCCTGAGTTTGTACATTCAGCTTGTTTTTCAGCACTCTCGTATGAGGAATAAGATATGGGTCAAAAACTTCATCAACCATAATTAATCCTTAAACAAGTTAAGATTGATTATTTCAGACCGTAACGCTTACGAGTTAGAGATATAAGCTCATCTGCGCTTATAGAACCGCGAATATATTTTCTTGTATCAGCCAAGCATGCAGAAGAAACCATGCCTCCTTCTAACTTTGCTGAAGATAGTGCTATTGCAACGTTTTCCAGTCGGAACTTTTGCGTTTCCTTATCAATCATTTCTTCTCCCTGCCAGCACCCGCTCAAAATCAAAAACAACTAACAACTATTCTACTATTCGCAATGCATTTTACTTACCACATATTTTGCGATTTGACGAATCCAGCATAGGCAACATCACGCCACTCGTTTCGGCGTAGATTATTCCAAATATAAGCGCTATGTTATAGCTAAATCTTTACTTATTCGCACATAAAAACCATAAAAAGTAAAGATAATTGCGATTCTGCATACTCAAAAGTAAAGATTCGCAAAACTATAAGCAAAAAGAAAAGGGCCTTCGCGTGCGAACGCAAAAAGAAAGGGCTTGGAGCCTGATGCCCCTAGTAGCACCAAACCCAAGCCCTTTAACAAAACCGACTCGTTTCCCTAACAAACAAGCCAGCCAAACACTCAACAGTCACGCCCCCGAAAGCCAGCGCACAACACTACCGTGAAGAAAGAGATTTGGCAAAACAGTAGAATCATGCAAAAGCCCGAAAGCAAACCCGCCACAAAACACTAAACAGCATTCGCAGCACGTTGAGTGAAAGATTTAACAAGTGAGCGCACCATACTCACATACAGCACGCTCACAAATCATTAAACAATCAACACACTTAATGTGCTAAAAGCTTAGTGACGGATCTTGCGAAGAGCAACACCCATGCCAGCAAGCACGGAAGCAGCAACAGCAGCCAAAGCTACAGCAGCACCAGTCTTAGCCAATGGAGCAGCCTTCTTAGCTTCAGCCTTCTTGTCAGACTTCTTATCGTTAGTCTTGTCATCAACCTTCTGACCATGACGCTTGAGGTAGTCAGCGACAGCTTTGCACTCGAGAGAATCTTTACCGTAAAGCTTCACACACTTCTTGTAATCCATGTCCTTATTGCCAAATGGAGAATGCTCATACTTATCTTTCTCGTCTTCAGCCTTAGCCTTCTCTTCCTTCTCTTTCTTCTCCTTATTCAAACGATCAGCAAGAGCTTGAGAGTCCTCAGTCTTATAGAATGACTTATCATAAGTAGCTTCATCACCAGCAGCAGGAGCCTTACCCTGCTCACCAGCAGCAGGAGCCTTACCCTGCTCGCCACCAGCAGGAGCCTTACCCTGCTCACCAGCAGCAGGAGCCTTACCCTGATCAGCCTTTGGAGCAGTCTGATCAGTCTTTGGAGCAGTCTGATCACCGTCAGCCATTGCTGGGGCGGCGAAAGCCAAGCCGGAAACGAGGGTGGCGCCAGCAGCGAGTGCGGCGATAGCCTTCTTATTCAACATAATATTTTCCTTTCTTCTTCTCCACCACGCTTAAAACGCAGTGAAAAACATAAACCCACAAAATCAATCTCTTGTGGATAACTTTCAGATAGAGTATCTAGCTGAAAGCTGTTATTAACATACCCCCCCCCCGTTCGAAAAAGTCAAGAGCAAAAATAAGCGTCCAACACAGAAAATATCAACAAAATTACAAAAATATTCAAGTAAAAGCGCGTAAAACCACAAAAAAATACGCCAAACAGCACTGTTTAATCGTAAAAAATACTATTTCACGATTTTCAAAGATTTTTCTCAGAAAACTCTCAGAAAACTCGCGGCAGCTCCCCCTCGCCACCCGCAAACCCTTGAAAAACCGCCACTTTACACACGACACGCGCAGAGGTCACCTTCACGCACGACATAAACTACTCACAGCTGAGTCGTTTTGGTCGGAATCACGCGAAAAAGCGGCATAAACTACTCACCGCTGAGCAGTTTATGCCGCCTACCCAGAAATTAATCAAAAATCAGACATAATAACAAAAAGGTAGGAGCTTGAGAATACCCAAACTCCTACCTTGTAAGAGATTACCTTACTTACGTAAGTTTACAAACTTACAAAAGCAACAAACTTACATAAGCAACAAAAGCAACCTAAATCACCTTAGCGTTAGGCAGCACGTTGCCGTCTTTATCAACGTTACAACTGTGCTCAACAGCAATCGTAATATTGTCAGAGTCAACCGAGAAGAAGCCATCCGTCACCTTAAAAACGTGACGCACACCCTTCAAATCGTCAACCTTCACAAAACCGTGATCAATCAACGCAAGCACAGCCTCATGCCCAGGAAGCACACCCATTGTGCCATTCACAGAAGGAATGACCACAAACTTGGCGTCACCTTCCCAAACAGGATGCCTGGCTGCCACAACACTAACGTGCAGCGATTTTACTTGCTTCTCTGCCATAATCACGCACCAAACTCTTGCTGCATGTCGTGCCAACGACGCTCAAGATCGTCAATGCCACCAATACCCGAGAACGCCTGTTCCGGAATATCATCGTAAGTACCATTGCAAATGCGAGTAAACGCCTCAATGGTTTCGTCTGCTGGCACATAAGAACCTGGACGGCCTGTGAACTTTTCAGCCACGTAGAAGTTCTGACCAAGGAACTGCTCAATCTTACGAGCACGGCTCACAGTGGTCTTATCTTCCTCACCAAGCTCATCGATACCAATCAAAGCGATGATGTCCTGAAGCTCCTTGTTACGCTGCAAAATAGCCTTAACGCGGTTTGCGCAATCATAATGAGCCTGACCAACGTAACGCGGATCCAAAATTCTAGAAGTAGAAGTCAAAGGATCCACAGCTGGGTAAATACCCTTAGCTGCAATATCACGCGAAAGCTCAGTAGTTGCATCCAAGTGCGTAAAGGTTGTTGCAGGTGCAGGATCAGTGTAATCATCAGCAGGCACGTAAATAGCCTGAAGCGACGTAATGGAATGGCCGCGCGTAGAAGTAATACGCTCCTGCAACGCACCCATTTCATCCGCCAAGTTTGGCTGGTAACCAACTGCAGAAGGCATACGACCAAGCAATGTGGACACCTCAGAACCAGCCTGAGTAAAGCGGAATATGTTATCGATGAACAGCAACACATCCTGATTCTGCACATCGCGGAAGTACTCAGCCATAGTCAACGCGGTAAGAGGCACGCGAAGACGAGTCCCAGGAGGCTCATCCATCTGACCAAAGACAAGTGCCGTTTTCTCCAAAACGCCAGCTTCAGCCATTTCGCCAATCAAATCATTACCTTCACGGGTACGCTCACCAACGCCAGCAAACACAGAAACACCACCGTGGTTCTGCGCAACGCGCTGAATCATTTCCTGAATCAACACGGTTTTACCAACGCCTGCACCACCGAACAGACCAATTTTACCGCCCTGAACGTAAGGGGTGAGCAAATCGATAACCTTAATGCCGGTTTCGAACATCTGAGTCTTAGACTCAAGCTGATCGAAAGCAGGTGGGTTACGGTGAATTGGCCAGCGCTCAGTTACTTCAATATTCTCGCCCGGCTTAGCATTCAAAATGTTGCCGGTAACGTCGAAAACGTGACCCTTAGTAACATCGCCAACAGGTACAGAAATTGGGCCGCCAGTATCTCGCACTAAAGCACCACGAACCAAGCCGTCAGTAGGCTTTAAAGCAACTGCACGCACAGTCGAATCACCAAGGTGCTGCTCAACTTCCAGCGTAATCTCGTGAACGGTATCACCTTCCGTGTTTCCAACGGTGTTGATATCGACCTTGAGAGCATTGTAAATATCCGGCAGATAGCCGACTGGGAATTCAACGTCAATCACGGAACCCTGAACGCGGGTTACGCGACCAGCTGTTGGATCGACCTCCTGCTCAGCTTCTGGAGGCGCTGTGGTCTGATTTTCAGCCATATGCTCCTAATCCTCCTCATTATTCAGCGCATCAGCGCTGCCGATAATCTCGGTAAGTTCTTGAGTAATGGATGCCTGACGAGAAGCATTAAGCTTTCTTGTCAAATCATCCACCAAATTGCGGGCGTTATCTGTAGCCGTATGCATAGCGTTCTGCCTACTTGCTGTTTCAGAAGCAGCAGAAGTAAGTAAGCACTCGTGAATACGAGACTGAATATACTTCGGCAAAACAGAATCCAGCACTTCATCCGGACTTGGCTCGAAGCAATACTCAACAGCCTCTGGATTGCTGCGACTGACTGCTTCTTCGCGAGCTGAAACTGCACTAGTAGACGACAACGATGCTGAAGGTCCAGAAGCTGCTTCGTAATCAGGACGGTGCATAGCAAACTCCTCACCATCCTTCAAAGGAACCAGCTCAACTGGCAGCATACGCAACGTACGAACTTTTTGCCTCACCATATTAATAAATTCGGTGAAAACAATATACAGTTCCGAAACTCCGCCTTCTGCTTCCGGCGTCATATAAGCGTCCATTAAAGTATCGGAAATCTTTTCTGCAATAGTAACGTCAGGATGGTCAGTAGAACCTTCCCACGTACCTGCCACATCGCGATTGCGATACTTGTAGTAAGTTGCACCGCGTCGACCGTACACGTACAGCTCAGCGTGCTTACCTTCCGCATCGAGTTTTGCAAGAAGCGCTTCAGTCTCACGAATAATCGAAGACGTAAACGCACCAGCCATTCCACGATCAGAAGTAAGGGCTAGAACTGCTACGCGATTGCCAGCATGCTCTTTACCGAAAATAGGATGCTTAATATTTGCTTCGTGATGAGCTACCAACGCCTGCACGGCATCGAAAATTGCGTCACTATAAGGCTTAGCATTAAGCGCAATATCTCGCGCTTTTGCAATATGCGAAGACGCAATCATTTCCTGAGCCTTAAAGATTTTACCTAAAGACTGTGTGGAAATAATTCTCGATTTCAATGCAAGTTGGGAGGACATACGCTACTTCCCCTCAGGCTCGCGACTATCTGCTTTTGGCTTAGCTACAAGCTGTTCCTTTTCAACAGGAGCAGGATTTTCAGCCGGCGGCAACGAATCCTTTACAATCAAAGGCTTGCCAACAGAAGTCTTAAACGTCCTACGGAAATCTTCAATGGCCGCATCAAGCTTAGCTTCAGTTTCCTTAGTGAAATCTTCAGTATCGCGAATCACTTGCAAAATGTCAGTTCCCTTATCGAGGTAATCCAACAATTCGTCTTCAAAACGCAAAACATCCTTCACAGGAATATCGTCAAGCTTGCCGTGCGTACCTGCCCACACAGAAACAACTTCTTGCTCCATTGCGCGAGGAGAGAACTGCTTCTGCTTAAGCAGCTCCGTCAAACGCGCACCGCGAGTAAGCTGAGCCTTAGAAGCTGCATCCAAATCGGAAGCAAACATTGCGAAGGATTCCAAAGACTTGTAACGAGCCAAAGAAATCTTCAACATGCCTGAAACTTTCTTCAAAGCCTTAGCCTGTGCCGCACCACCAACACGAGAAACAGAAATACCGACGTCTACTGCTGGACGCTGACCTGCGTTGAACAAATCAGACTGCAAGAAGATCTGACCATCGGTGATGGAAATCACGTTGGTTGGAATGTATGCAGAAACGTCGTTTGCTTTAGTCTCGATGATTGGAAGACCGGTCATAGAGCCGCCACCCAAATCGTCGGAAAGCTTAGCGCAACGTTCGAGCAGACGAGAGTGCAAATAGAACACGTCGCCTGGGTATGCTTCACGCCCAGGTGGACGACGCAAAAGCAAGGAAATTGAACGGTATGCTTCTGCTTGCTTAGACAAATCGTCGAAAACAATCAAAACATGCTTACCGTTGTACATCCAGTGCTGGCCGATTGCAGAACCGGTGTAAGGTGCAATGTACTTAAAACCTGCAGAATCAGAAGCTGGGCTTGCCACGATTGTGGTGTACTTCATAGCGCCAGCTTCTTCGAGGCTTTGACGCACGGAAGCAATTGTTGAACCCTTTTGACCGATTGCTACATAAATGCAGCGAACCTGCTTCTTTGGATCTCCAGTTTCCCAGTTAGCACGCTGGTTGATAATCGTATCGATTGCAATTGCCGTCTTACCAGTTTGACGGTCGCCAATAATCAACTGGCGCTGACCGCGACCGATTGGCGTCATTGCGTCAATAGCCTTCAAACCAGTAGACAAAGGTTCGTCAACTGGATGACGGTGAATAACGTCTGGAGCCTGGGCTTCAAGAATACGACGCTCACTGCACTCAATCGCACCCAAACCATCGATTGGATTACCCAACGGGTCCACAGTACGACCAAGATAAGCGTCACCAACCGGCACAGACAACACTTCGCCTGTGCGGTATACTTCCTGCCCTTCCTCAATGCCTGTGAAATCGCCAAGAATAACAACGCCGATTTCATGCGCATCAAGGTTAAACGCAAGACCCAAGGTATCGTTCTCGAATGTGAGCAGCTCGTTTGCCATGCAGCCGGACAATCCAGCTACGTGCGCAATGCCGTCACCAGCCGTAACAACATAGCCAACTTCTTGTGTTGGCATGTCAGTAGGCTTGTACGAGTCAACGAACCCGTCGAGCGCCTTGCGTATCAGGGCGGGATCAATAGATAGTTCCGCCATAATTCTCCTTAATTTACTACTTCACTGCCTGTGTCCAAGCGCCATTGCGCGCAGAACGTTGCAACTGCTTGAGCTGCATCAACATGGTGCGATCAGTTATTTGATCACCAATCTGTATACGCATGCCGCCAAGCACGTTTGGATCCACAATTGGGTTAATGTATGCACGATGACCCAACTTATTACTGTAGATTTCAATCAAACGCTTAATTTGCTTATCTGTAAGCGGCTGAGCAGTAGTGACAGTAACCAATGTTTCGCCAGCTTCACGCTCAAATCCTGACCAAGCACCACCAAAGCTGCCAGTTTTACCACTTTCAGCTCCACCGTGCCAGGTTCCTACGAGATAATGCATAATGCGCAATACAACAGGGTGCGCTTTACCTCCAATAAGCTCGTCAATTAAACGAGACTTATCTTCCGAAGATCTATTCGGATCGGTAATCGCATCAGAAAGCTCAGGATACTGATCAATCATGCCCATCATTGACGAAAGCTCGTCAGCAATGCGCTGCGCTTCATCGTGCGCATCTGAAATGGCCTGCGCAAGAGAAGAGCGCGACAAACTGTCGTTTGCACGCGATGCCTTTTCTGGCATTCTTACCTCCTCGTTTCTGTAATAACGAAGTAACGCAATTTACGTATTAATCTCAATAAATTAATTTAGATTAATACTTTAAAGCTTTACTTGCTTTGATCCGAATTTTTAGTTTCTCCAACTTCATCAATCACATGATCAATAATTTTGGAGCTTACAGTATCGTCATCCAGCTTGGATGCAAGAATCTTGCCAGCCAACGCTGCTGCAAGAACCGATACCTCTCCTTGGAGGCTGGACATGGCATGCTGATGCTGAGCTTCAATAGAATGCTGTGCCTCACTAATGATTTTGGCAGCATCCTTTTCAGCGCGTTGTCTAGCTTCACCAATGATTTTTGAAGCTTCCGTACGAGCCTCTTCGCGAGTTTTTGCAGCATCAGCTTGAGCTTGAGCAAGCTCTTCTTCCATCTGACTTTTTAATTCGTCAGCTTCATGCTGCACGTTTGCTGCTTTAGCTATTCCGCCTTCGATTTTTTCTGCGCGCTCGTCGAGAATTGCCTGGAATTTAGGCATAACGAACTTGTAGAAAAACGCTGCAAGAACTACCAAAACAACTAACGACCACACTAAGTCATAAGGCTCAGGCAAGAACAACGCCAAACCATTACTCTCAGTTGCATGTGCCATGGCTTGTCCTTTCTATTCCTTCAACACTTTTATATTTGTGCTGGAACGAGTTGTTTCGTTCGGTTCACTTTCCCATAATGTAGGCAACGAATCCGAGCAAGCCCAGAACCTCAATAAATGCCAAACCGACGAACATGAACAACTGAATACGGTTGCCAACTTCTGGCTGACGTGCAGTAGATTCCATAGCTTTAGCAACGACTATTGCCATACCAAGTGCAGGAGAAATTGTTGCGACAGCAAAGCCAAGAATGCTGAGGTTGCCGACCAAACCTGCGAGAGCGATGATATTATTCATTGGTTTCCTTTCTGTTAAAACAGTAACCAGTATAAACCCGTAAGATGGGTAAAATCTGAAGATTTAAGCTATGCTATCAGGCAACAGCAACAGCAGACTTTTCTTCTTCCTCCGGGTAACTTTCCGAAATGTAGACAGAAGCAAGCACAGTGAAAATAAACGCCTGCAAACCGGCTACCATAATTTCGAATAGGGTAAACAGAATGCCACCAAGCAGCCACAAAGCACCGCCGAAGGCAAGGAGTTTATTGCTGGAATCCACCACAAAGAAATTGGTGAATACTAAGCAAGTGGCCACCAGCAAATGGCCAGCAATCATATTCGCAAACAAACGGATTGTAAGCGAAAGTGGTCGCACAATTATTAATTCTATGAGCTGCAATGGCGAAAGAATGAAGTAAATCGGCCATGGCACGCCCGCTGGGAACAACGCTTCACGGAAGAATCGCAAAAAACCTTTTTCACGAATGCCAGCAAGAAGATACTGACACACAACCCACAAAGCAAATACCAACGGACCAGTAATGGTTGCGGTTGCAGCCATATTTAATCCTGGAATCACAGAACAAAGATTAAAGAAGAAAATCGTGATGAAAAGTGTAGACATCATTGGCACGTAACGCTTGCCGCGCTCCTCGCCAATCATTTCGTAAACGATGTTGTAGCGCACAAAGTCCATTAAGATTTCCAGCACACTTTGGAATCTTCCTGGAACTAACTTTGCGCGAGCGGCACCAATGCCGAAAATAATCATAACGACTACAGCCATAAGAACACGCACCAAAATAATGCGATTCATGGCAAACGGTGTGCCCTGGAACAAAATCTCTGGAGGCAAAAACTCGCCAATATTAGGCAATTCTGGTCCAGACGAAGCCACTGCTGAAGCTACATTGGTAGTCCTCAGCAAAAAGTCAACCATTCCATCCATAAGTGCCTCCTTAAGCAATTCGTTCACACGCCTTCACAACTACGCCACTCACTCACATTATTAAATTCAATCATCTTGCGGCGTTATATATTATCTAAATCATCTATTCCGTATCTCGTAAGGCGCGGGGCACGAAACGAAAAATACATCTAACTGCTGATTGTACTCTTCGCTTGTACATAATTACGCAACTTCAAAATTTATTTGCTCATACCGTACTTAATACCGTCAAATGGACAAAAGTTATCAGAACGCGGAGAAGCCGGCTCATGCCTTATAGAACGTTCAGTTCCAAGCTTTCCAGCAGTTCTTAAATGTGGAATATCAGAAAGATTGTAAGGCGTAGTTTCGTACACCCAGTTAAGCCAGTTGCGCCAAAGCAAATTCGCGTGTGCACGCCAAGAAAATAGTGGCTCTAATTTTGGATCGTCATAAGGGAAATAGTTGTAGGGGAATGGCACGTTGCTCAAACCTTTTAACATGTCACGCTCATATTCTTGCGCAAGAGTCATTTTGCTGTATTCCCAGTGTCCAAGCGCAAAAACTTCAGAAAAATCACGCGTAGCGACTAAGCCTGGGCCAGATTCGGGACCATACGTAAGAATTTGCAAACGCTGATCTGAAGAAATGCTGTCAACATCAACACTCGCTATCCTAGAATGCGGCTGTAAAGCGATTTCATCAAAACCATTTGTAAGAAAACAGTACTCATCCTGCAAATATTGTGGGAACACACCAAAAATTTTCTCGCTGAGAACATGCTTTTTTATGCCATATCTATAGTAAAGCGCACCCATTGCCCCCCAGCACAAATACATTGTTGAGAAAACGTGTGTTGCTGCCCAGTCAAGAATTTGCGTAAATTCGTTCCAGTAGTCGACATCCTCAAATTCCATGTGCTCAACAGGAGCTCCCGTTACAACAAATCCGTCGTAATAGTTGTTACGAAGTGCGTCAAGATTTTCGTAGAATTTTACTAAATGATCAGCGTTAACGTGTGTGGATATATGCGTGGAAGTTTTCATAAAATCGACATCGACTTGCAAAGGAGATTTAGAGATGAGTCTCAAAAGCTGAGTTTCTGTCTCGATTTTTTTGGGCATAAGATTCAAAATCAACAAACGAAGTGGTCGAACATCCTGCTGTTCTGCTTCTGGGCGTTCCAATGCAAAAATTCGCTCAGCATCTAATATGCTTCGCGCTGGCAATCCTTCAGGAATCTTAATAGGCATGTGTTTATTGTACCCCGCACTTGTTTATGTTTATTGTGTCTATGTCACTAATGTGCACAAATCGTAAAATTTTAACCAAATACAGAGAGACACGCCCGAATTTGACAAATTCAAATTTGCACCTATCGTAGATAGAGCTGCTAAAAGTAGCCGACGCGGGGTGGAGCAGCTCGGTAGCTCGCTGGGCTCATAACCCAGAGGTCCATGGTTCAAATCCATGCCCCGCTACTAAAGCCAAGAATCACACGAATTTCTCACGATTGTTGTGGTTCTTGGCTTTTTTGTTTAATAACGCATAAGAAGTTCAATCTGCAATCGCCAGAATACAAGTCATCTGCATAAGAATCAATAAAGAAGTATTGCAAGGCGACGGCGAGCGCGCGCTAATCGAGCATCATCTGCAGGAAGCATAGCAAAATACTCAAGCATTCTAGATCGAATAGCCTCAGCATCCGAACGATGCCCTGCAGCCAAAAAATCAAGCAAACGGCCAAAAGCGTCATCAATATGACCATCAATCATATCGACATCTGCCACAGCAAGCTGCGCATCTACATCATTAGGATTATCACCAGCATTTTTGCGCACTAAAGCAACATCAGTATTAGTATTACGCGCAAGCAGCAAAGCTTTGGCATGCTCACGCGCAGCAATAGAATCGCGCGGATCTGCATCCATAAGCTTCGCATATTCTAAAGCAGCGCCCTCGTAATCACCTTTCATAGCAAGTTCATGCGCTTTTTCATGAGCTGCAGGAACTTGATTTTCGCAACTAGAATTATTATCTGAAGATTCTTCTGAATCATCCTTAGCATCTTCAGCCGGCTGTACAAAAGGAGCCGTTCCAGCAACCCCCGAACGCTCTGCCACCTGCACTAATTGAGGTAAAATTGCGCTACAAATCTGCTGCAACTCATCATCGCTAGGTAATCCTTGCGAAATTGGCATAGGGCGTCCGCCAATCAAACCATAAATTGCAGGAAGTTGCTCAGCTCTCAAAGCTTGAGCAATACTTGGGCTTTCGTCTGCATCAATACGCGCCAACTGCATACGACCGTCGAGTGAATTTACTGCATCAGCTAATTTTTGTGCAACATCGTAATAAGCAGTATCTCCAGGCTGCCAAAGCAACAAAATAATAGGAAAACTTACGGAAGTTTGAACCATTGCCTGGAAAGACTTATCGTTAACATCAATAACGTATCCGCCTGCTTTTGGCGCCGAATTATTGGCAGAAGAACCAGCATCCGAACCAGCTCCAGCTTTTGCAGCCTGCTTAGCTTGCGCTTCCACGCGACGCTTCACGCCTTCTAAATCTACAGCTCCAGCAAGCGAAAATCCTCCTGGATTCATTCCTTGCGACTGACCGTTTACCATTATTGCCTCTTTTGCTAATTGCAATATTGTTGATTCTTATATTTACAACGCTTCTACTTTAATAGGCTGTCGTTCAGCACCAACCGGCGTAATTTTCATATGAGATCCAGCAGGTGGCACAACAAGCGCAATAACATTTACATAAGTTACGCGCATAGTACTTTTTGCTTTTCCGTCGCCAAATAGTGCTTTTTCTTCGTCAGATGCCGGCCTAGACTCACGGCCTTCTCCGGCAATACGCGTCCAAACAGAATCAATTCTTGCAACAACTAAATCGCTTCCATCACTCGAACGCATAACGCTTATTTGTTTCAATTGTGGAGTAAAAACTTGTTCCTGCGAACCTTTGTTGCGCTCCATGCCAGCTTGTACAGCTTTAGAAAGTTCTGCAAGTTTTTGACGAAGATAATCTTCCTCAAAATATTTTGCATACTTGCTTTCACCACCATGCTGAAGAACATCAGCATAAGCTTTTACTGATTCTTCTGGAGTCATAATTAAGCCAGTGTCATTTGATTTTCCCATTGAAGCACCAATACTTGGAACAGCAAATTTAGGAAGATGCACACCAGGGAAAAGTCGAGCCACAGCCCACAACTTATAATTCGACCTAGCTCGTTGCTGACGCAAAACAAGCAAACGCTTTGATTGCTGATCTTTAGTGGTGGTTGTAATTGTCATTAAGTCTCTAGGCCACCCAGCATTTGTTGGCACAATCGTCTGAGCTGAAGCGCGCGGAATAATAGTTTTAGGGTCTAATTTACCGGTTTTACCAGCAATAACAAGCTCGCTTGTGCGAACATCAAGCGCAGGCCCAGAAACAGCTTTAGGCAAGGCGTTAACGTCTTTTTCATCATTTGCTCGTTCCAGTGTTCGAAGCAAACCAAGACGAATATCCTTTTCTTGAATCATAGTTACATTAGGAAGCTCTTGGCCGCTGCGAGCTTCCACAGGCTTAGGTACTTGACCATCGCAAGCAGATAATCCCGCAACAAGAGCAACAGATACAGCACTTGCAACACAAAGAGAAGCTGCGCGCAACGTTTTTCGCATAATTCCGCCATTATTAAACTCGCGAATATACTTATTAAGATTACGCATTTTAATACTACGCATTATTGCTTGTTACCTCGCTCACTCGAGAAATTGCCTCGATAACCTTTATTATTCTTGCGATATCGCGAATTATTGCTATTTGCGTTGTACCCACGACGATTGCCACGAGTTTTCTTAGAATTATCTGTCTGCTTTGTTGACTTAGATTGCTTATTTTGATTTTCCTGTTTACCTAGCCTGACCTGACTGTCTTGTTTATCTCGCCTATCTTGCTTTTCCTGCCTATCCTGCCTATTTCTAGAGTTCTTTTTATTCTGCTGATTTCGCCTAGTTTGAGAATTCTTACGATTCTTATCTACGCGAGCGGACTGAAGATCCTGATTATTTTTAGCATCGTCTTTAGTCTCGGAATAAGAGTTCTTTAGATTTTCGTCGTTCAAATCTGAAGATTCATCAACAACACTTTCGCTATTTTCCTCATCGCTTGGCAATTCATACGCAAATTCACCATCATCATGCTGTTGAATAAAACGAGCAGCGAATGCAAGCATATCGTCCTTAGAAATAACCGTGGTCTGCGCTATTGAATCTTCAGAAGATACTTGTGACGACGGAGACTCCTGGTTAATTTGCTTAGAATCAGAATTATTTGCAATATTCTGATTTTCTACAGGATTTTTACCACGACGAGTGTGGCATCCATGGCGCGCATGCGACCCTGAAGCTTTTTTGTGCTTCTTATGAGCAAGCATGCCATGCACTGTTCCAGAAAATGCTTCAGAAAATGTGACTTCCTCATCTTTAGATTGTTTAGATAGCAAACCGGAAGAATTTGCCGCAAGTTGCTTATTCCTGCGACGATGCGGAGCCATGGCAAAAATAGTTGCAGCCAGCAAAGCTAACACAGCAAAAAGAGCACCAACAAAGTACAAAGGTGTTGCGAAATCTGGAACTTGATGCCTGCGCCAACGCAATTCCACAGAAGCAGCAGGAACGTTATCTCCCAAATCAATTAATAGAACACGTCGAGCTGCTTGAGATCTAGCTCTCATAGAACGCGAGTAGCGACGATTTGAACTCTTTTTTGAATTCTTACCAGACTTAAGAACTGCACCAGTTGCAACTGCATGATCATATGAAGCAGAACCTGCAGTTTGAACATAATCATAAGTATTTATTGAAAGCTTTGCTAAACCAAGCTGACACGTAACAGAAGGCCATAAGTTAGATTGTTGGAACTTAACGTCAGAATCTTTTATATCTGTATTAAAATCTTGTTGCAAAGTGCTTTTGCCAGACATTTCCGATACAGACAGATTATTCCAATCTTTAAGACCTGTAATGCGCTGCACTGGAGAGCCAGCTACCCAACCACGCACATCTTTTGTTAAACCAACAGCAACACAAATAGGTTTACGCGTTCGCAAAGCTGCAACACTTACGCGAACTTTACTGTCAACCAAATTAAGAACACCTGGATCTGTAACAATATAACGAGTTCCGGTTACTTGCGCATAAGCAATAACCACGTCATTCGGCTTCCAAAATGTTGCGTTAGCAACACCAAGAGCAACACTTAATACTGCAAGCACTACAAAAAATGGAGCTACGATACGTCGCATAATTTTAGTGCGCAATGTTACTCGCCTTGCTGACTGTCGCATTGATTGTCCTTCTTTTTCAGGAGCATTGTTGGTATTAGTCATAACGATACTATTCTACAATCTTTTCATACCAGTTGCAGGTTTTGCCTTAAAATCAATATCAAGCGGTAATGTGAACCTATGCAAAAAACTACAATATCTAAACAAAAATCCTTTATTGCACGCACTTTTGCTGCTATTAGCACAGTAGCATTATGCGTAGGATTAGCTTCTTGCAGCGGCAATTCCGACAATACAAAAGGTGCTGCAGATGAAAACGCACAAAAAGCCGGAATGCAGCTTATTGAAGGCATAAGCGCTTCTGGAGAGCTTGGGAAAAAGCCAAAAATTACGCTTAAAACACCTGCAGATATAAAAAGAAATACTTACGCTATCTTACAGCACGGCAATGGTGAGACTATTCAAGAAGGCGATCGCGTTTGCTCTCAAGGCATTGTGCTTAACGCTAAAGATGGCAAAGAACTTATGAATACGTGGGATAAGGGCAGAGTTGATTGCTCAATTTCTATTGACAAAAACGTCACCAGCCGACCATACTACGCGCTTATTAAAGGCAAGAAGATTAATACAACTATTGCTTTTGGAGTCGCTGGAGAAAATAAGGGACCTTCATACGTTATGGTTCTAACGCTTGTGTCCCGCTCAAAAGCATTAAAGCACGCAGAAGGTAAAGCAGTAACAGATATTCCTGCAAATTTGCCAAAGGTAACTCTTGATAAATCTGGAGTTCCATCCTTAGATAAGAACAACTATGTGCCAGATGGAAAGCTTGTTTCTCAGACTTTGATTGAAGGAACCGGCAAAAAGGTAACCGCAAAAAGCACCGTAACTGCTCATTATGCCGGATGGACCACAGATAAAGACGGCAAAATGCATCAGTTTGATTCCTCTTGGCTTCGCTCAATGCCTGCAGACTTCTCTCTTGCGGGAGGCGTAATACCAGGTTGGACTAAAGGTTTGGCTGGAAAGAAAGTTGGATCTCGAGTTCTGCTTGTAATTCCTCCAGAAGATGGCTACGGCAAAGAAGATAAGAAGGATGCAAAGGGAAATGTAACAATCCCTGCAAACTCCACTCTGTACTTCGTTGTGGATATTCTTTACGCTTCGTGAGTTTGTAAATTTCGCAATGCCTAGCAAAGCAAAATATTTTGCAAAATAATTAGCTAGATAATTTGCGAGATAATTTACAAAAATACGCAAGTGATTGATTACAAAAACCCCTCATTTTCGAGGGGTTTTTGTGTATGCGTCTAAATCTAAAACAGAAGAAGGTCGTCGGATTCAACACCGCGCATATCGTCATAGTCGAGAATAAGACAAGTAAAACCGCGATCTTCCGCCAAAACTCTAGCTTGTGGGCTAATTGTTTGAGCAGCAAAAATGCCACGAACGGGCTTAAGTAACGGATCGCGATTAAGCAACTCACAGTAACGAGTAAGTTGCTCTACACCATCAATGCCACCGTGACGCTTAATCTCAATCGCAACGTGCACGCCTTCAGCATCCTGAGCCATAATATCAACTGGACCAATAGCAGTAGGATACTCTCGACGAACAAGCTTCGCGCCTTCCCCAATGCGCTCAATCTGCTCAGCCAAATATCGCTGCAAATGCTCCTCAACACCATCTTTAACTAATCCAGGATCCTCACCCAAATAATAAGTGCTGTCACTGTATATGTGCTCTAAAGAAATTTTGAGTAAATCATCACCTTTTGATGCAGCAACTCGAAGAATACAACCATCAGAAAGCTCGTTAGAAGTAGATTCTTCACCATTTTCTTTTTGAAGTATGCGCATTGTACAAGGCGCAACCATCCAATTAAGTGGCTTATACGCTCCAAGCTCCGAAAAAATCAGCACACTACCATCTGCTTTAATAAGCAGCACACGCTTAGATAGCGGAAGCGTAGCGTTTAATCTACCTGTATATTCAGCACTACAATCTGCAACAATAATTCGCACACAGTAAGCATAACAGAACTTGTGCAGGAAAGAATGTCACTTGCGCAAAGCAGCTGCTAAATCGCGATTCTGCCAATGCTCGTGCAGAGCGCAGTAACCTCCAAATAGCACAAGCCAAACTAAACCGCCAATTGCAGAAACGCGAGTATCTTCACTAATAAACAATGTAATATACACAAACACGAAGAATGCAATGGTAAGCGAATTAAGAAGCTTATAATGCGGCATCAAGAAACCATCCGCCATAAAATCAGCAGATTTACGATACTTACGGTGCGTAACCATAATCAGAATGTAAATCATGATGATTACAGCCGAAGACGCAGAAGCGAACAAAATAAACGCACCATGAACTCCAGGAATCGAATTAACTACCGGAGAAAGAAGGATTAATACAGAAGAAAATATGATTGCGCGAGCAGGAACTTTAGTATGCGACACCTTTCGCAACTTACCCAAAATAGGAGAAGGAGATTCAATAGCAATCTGATACATGTGGCGGCCGGCAGAATACAGTAAAGAGTTAAGAGCAGAAGATGCAGCCGTAATAACCACGAAGAATACTAGCGCAGAGGCCCAATGCAAGCCAGCATACTGGAACACCATAATGAACGGAGACATAAATGTGCCTTCAGCATTAGTAGCCTTGAAACGCTGCCATGGAACAATAAGCATGATTGCTACAAGAGCGCCAACATAAAAAATCAAAATACGCGTAATTATGCCGTTTATAGCCTTAGGTAAAACTTTGCGAGGATTTTTTGTTTCCGAAACAGTCACACCAACAAACTCAATAAGCTGATACGCATAAAACACCATCTGGAAGCTCATCAAAAATGCAACCCAACCATTTGGCATAAGAGAAAAATTATTGAAAATGTTATCGACGCTAGCATGCCCAGCAGGACTAATAACCCCTCCATGAAGTTGAGTTGCTGGGTAATGATACCCAATTACAACCATCACAATAGCAGTAACTATAAGCGCAACAATCAAAGTAATTTTAATCATGGAGAACCAAAACTCAGTTTCTCCAAAAAGCTTTACAGCAACCAGATTTATGCACACTAAAGCCGCTAAAAATACTACTTCTATAAGCCATTTCCAATGACTTACGTCAATATCAAAAGTTTGGAAAAATGTGACGCAATACGTGCTAACTGCCGTAATCTCGCTCATACCAATAAGCACAAGCACAAACCAATAAGACCACCCAGCAAAATTACCCCAGCCTCTGCCAAGATAACGCGTAATAAAACTAATAAAAGTATGCTGGTTCGGATCTTTGTACATAAGTTCGCCAATGCCGCGCATAAGCAAGAACATAATCAAGCCAACAATAATGTAAACAAATACAATACTAGGGCCTGTTAAGCTAATAGATTTTCCGGAACCAAGGAACAAACCAGTACCAATTGTGCCACCGATAGCAATAAATTGCACATGACGCTTAGTAAGACTGCGTTCCATTTGGTTGGAATTGTCATTATTCGCCGTCATATTCATTGCCAAAACTCCGTTCCTTGTATATACGAACTTTTTATTCTATCTGCACCCTTAACTATTGCACTATTCCACACTTTTTAGAGAGCTAACCGGATCTATGCGATCAAGAGCAGGATTAGTGGCCCACTGCACAATCAAAGCGAAAATTAATGTTGCAACGCCTGCAATAAAGTAACTTAACGGAGCTACTTCCACCTCAAAATAAAGCGATGGCATTCTAAGAGCTTTGGTCAGCAAGCCTGCAATCAACCTTCCCAACGGCAAACCTACAGCGATACCGATTACAGTAAGAGTTAGCATCTCTTTATGTACGTAAGAATGAATTTCTCTTCTATAGAAGCCAAGAACTTTTAGAGTTGCCATTTCGCGCGAACGCTCCGAAATATTCGTACTAGCCAAAGTAAATAGCACTGCTAAAGCCAAACCTGCAGCTAACGTTACAATCAGAGCAACAACAGCATTCATAAGATCAAAACTAAAAGCATGCTTCATTTTCGTAATATTCATAACCGCAAGAACGCTATCACGCTCCGAAACATTATTCGCGTACTTTATTTTTTTATCATCGCTGCCACGCAAACGAAGAATCAACGCATTATGCTTTAGAGATTTACTATTTTTATCATTAAACAATCGTTCGTAACATCTAGAAGTCATATACATGTTTGAACCAATTAGATTTCGAACAATAGCATTAACTTTTACTGTTGTGCGCTTAAAACTTGCGTTAGTTACTGTGATTTCATTTCCGCGATTGATATCCAAAGAAGCGGCTGCGCTTTGAGAAAGCAACGGGCCGTCATCTGTGAGCTTAACAGGTTGCAAATTGTTGTCAATATTTTGCAATCGCACAAGACGAGCTAAAGTATCCGCATCTTTTACAACAATCATTTGCACACTTTCAGAATCTTCTACATTGTTATGCTCAGATTTGTTGTTGCCCGAATTTTGATGCTTAGCAATTTCGCCAGAACTTATGTAAGCAGGAAGCATAGTTTCTACTTTATTATTCGACTTATCTTGTTCCACACGCTTTCTCATGCTTTGGAAAGAATCGGGAGCAGAAATCGCGATCATATCGTAATGGTAGATTCCCTCATATTGACGAGTGCCTAAAGTTGCGACGGTATCGTTTAATGCAAGACCGCACACAATAAGTGCAGTGCAGCCAGCAACACCGCCGATTGTCATGCATAATCTGCCTTTAAAGCGCGCTATGTTGCGAATAGTTACTTTATTTAGGAAGCTCATACGCTTCCAAATCCAAGGCAAACGCTCAAGAAGTACGCGAGCGCCAGCTTTTGGAGCTTTTGGACGAAGTAAATCAGCAGGAACTTGCTTTGTTTCACGCCAACTAACAACTATTGTGCAAACTGCTACAGGAATCACAAAAGCAATCACACACAGTGAACCGTATAACCAGTCGTAACGCAAACTAACACCTGGTACAGCGTAAAGTCCGCGCAAAATCTTCAAAAGAAGCGAAGGAATTGCAAGGAATCCAACAATATCCCCAACTCCACCACCAATAAAGCATGCTAAAATAGCGAAGAACGCGTGCCTTGTAACTGCAGCAGAACGTCCATAACCCAGGCTTAGGTACGTTCCAATAAGACTTCGCTCTTCCTCAACCATACGTGCCATAGCTGTTAAACTCATCATCATGGCAACTACAAGAAATACTGCCGGGAAAGCATAACCAAGTGACTGAATCGAAGCAACGTCGGAGCGTAAGCTTGCGTAACTATCATTAGCAATTCTAGTAGATATATGCCATTGTGCTTGAGGAACTTTCTTTTGTATTTCTGGCCTAATCTGCTTTAGAATTTTCGCTTTTACTTGTTCTTTCACAGAATTTGAAGCAAGCTTTATCCTTGGGTCATTCGCAATAATATTTTTCGCTTCTCTATTCGCTATCTCATCAATAATCTGATTTCGACGAACTTTTTCGCGCTTAGACTGCACTTTTTCGCGAATTTGCTCAGACGCGTCGTCAACAATATTGCGATACGATTTAGAAAACGCATTAACATTCTTAGTATCGTTCAATCTCACAGATATTGCAGAATACGGCAGGTCACTCATGTTGCTTGGGGCTGCAGACGTAAAGATTGGGTAGCGAGATGTTACAGAATTACGAAAAGCTTTTGACTGGTAACCTTCAGGATTGTTTAAATCGTTACTATCTAAGACGCTTCCAGTAATTAAAAGATTATATTTTTCAGATTTTTTATTTGAATTATTTGAAACACTGCTGCCGAATGCGGCCGACTGCTGCAAATTTACAACAACGGTACTGCCAATATTTAAGCCGCTATCGTGCAAAAATCGTTGAGTTACAACGGCTTCTCGATTATTAGTAGGCATATTGCCGTGAAGCAAATGAAGACGATTCATATTTTTTTGCGAATCGTAATGCACAAAATTCATTGCATATGTGGAACTTGCATCGTCATCAGGATGCGCTGTAGCTTTCCAAAAACGTTCGGCTTCAATTTCGCTTATGTTAGATAATTTTTGCAAAGAAGCAACATCATCTTTAGTTAAACCCAAGGTAGATACGATTTGCAAATCGTATGCATGCAACTTTTCGTACATGTCGTTCGTACCAAGAAGCATATCGTTGCAGCCAGCGTAAATTCCTGTCATAACAGCAACGCCAAGCATTGCAATAACTGCAAGTACACAGAAACGTCGCCACTGATGAATCCACATTCTAACGGCGCTAATAAATAATGCACTCATTAAAATCACCACTCAATATCAGCAATGGCCATAGGATTCTCTTGTATAGTCTCGCTTACGACTTTTCCAGAGCGGAAGCGCACAACTTTATGTGCCATAGGCGCAATTGCAGCATTATGGGTAATGATTAAAACCGTCATGCCTTCCGTGCGGCAAATATCTTGCAATAATTGCAACACTGACTTGCCTGTTTCATAATCCAAAGCACCTGTAGGCTCGTCGCATAGAAGAAGCTTCGGTTTTTTAGCAAGAGCGCGAGCAATAGATACGCGCTGCTGCTCGCCGCCGGAAAGTTGCGCTGGGAAGTTTTGTAAACGATCTGCCAAGCCAACATCTTTAAGCGTTTGGGCAGGATCAAAATGATCTGAACAAATCTGCGAAGCCAGCTCAACATTTTCAAGAGCAGTCAAATTTGGAACTAAATTATAGAATTGAAAAACAAAACCAATATCTTCGCGGCGATAACGCACTAAACCTTTTCCTTTAAGCTTAGTAACATCGCAATCCCCAACAATAACGCGACCACTCGTAGCCGTATCCATACCGCCTAAAATATTTAAGGCCGTTGTTTTTCCAGCGCCAGATGCGCCCAAAATTACTGTAAGCTCACCACGTTCTGCCGTAAAACTGGCATCATCTAAAGCCCGAACGGCAGAAGAACCAGACGGGTATTCTTTTACAACATGATCAAAAGTTATATATGCCACAATGCGCCTTTCGTAAGTATCATCCATTGATAGTGGTTTTCAACTTTTGTTATGGATTCTTGTTTTATTGTTATAACTATTTTACGTAATAACCGTGAAGATTTTATGAATTGTACTTAAAGAATCGAGATTCCACGGCGTGCCATGCAATACGCGTTACCAAGCCAAGTATGACGAGAATTTGGCCAAACTGCACCTAAGCGTGGAGCGCCCTGACTCATCCAAATGCTAGGAACTCTTCCATCCGTGCTTTGAGAGCCGAGCAGATTAAACCCATTCTTATTTTCCAACCAATCCGGATGTTGAGTAACAATCGCAAGCCCTTCTTCCAAAGTAAGAGGTAAGCGTTCGTCGGAATCAATAAGCTTACTAGCAACATCCGGCTCTCTGTTTAAGTAAGATCCGCCCGCATGAGGATCAATTGCCAAATAGAACGGACCTTCCGGAGGCTCAAAACCATCTTTTGGCATAAAACTAGCAATATCGCGAGGAGGCATAGTTGTAAAACCAGCCATGCGGTCAATACTCGTACGAGAAATCAAAGACTCTGGAGAAACAAGCTCACGCGTAGGAACCAACAAAATATTCGTTCCTAAATCACTATTTTTAAGCGCGCGCAAAAGAGGCAGAGCAAGAGAACGAAAAGCGTCAGCACTCATATCCGCCACATCCGGATACCCGAGCGCTACTATACGATCAAGCTGCTGCTGTATTTCTTCCGATGCTACCGACATACTTACAGTTTACGCAGAGACTTTCACAATTGCGAGCAATTAATTTCGTTATTTAAGCAAAATTACGTTTTTTCGCAATAATTTCCGCCAATTGAACAGCATTAAGCGCAGCGCCTTTCCTAAGATTATCGTTAGTAATAAAAAGCGCCAGCCCTCGCTTGCCATCCACAGCTTGATCTTGGCGAATACGCCCAACATAGCTTGCAGATTTACCTGCAGCAAGCTGAGGAGTAGGAATATCATTCAATTCAACACCAGACGCCTTGCTTAAAACTTCGCGAGCCATATCCGGTGTTACGTCATTATCAAACTCAGCATTAACACTCATACCGTGGCCAGTAAAAACGCCTACTCGAACGCAAGTGCACGACGCGGCAAGATTTGGCAGATGCAAAATCTTACGACTTTCATTACGCAACTTTTGCTCTTCGTCAGTTTCTTCAGAACCGTCGTCAACAATTGCACCAATAAAAGGCACTGCATTGAATGCGATTGTGCGAACAACTTTGGTAGGTTCTGGAAAATCTATTGCACTACCATCAAAAACTAATTTATCTGCGCCTTGATTTAGCGCATCTTGAGCCTCATTCATAAGCTGCAAAGCACCAGCTCTTCCAGCTCCAGAAACAGCCTGATAGGAAGATACTATTAACCGCTTTAATCCAAAAGCATCTGCAAGTGGCTTCAACACTGGCATACAAGCCATTGTTGTGCAATTTGGATTTGCTACTATTCCACAAGGTATTGTGTCTAAATCTTCGGGATTTACTTCTGCAACAACCAGAGGCACATCGTCATGCATACGCCATTGAGAAGAATTGTCTACTACTATTGCGCCAGCTTCAGCAAATTTTGGAGCCCAGATTTTTGAAGTTCCACCGCCTGCAGAAAAAATAGCTATATCAATTCCGCGCAAATCAGCTTTTTCTACATCTTCTACAACAATATCTTTCCCACGATATTGCAAAACTGTTCCCGCAGAGTGAGCAGAAGCCATAAAACGTAAATCTCGAACGGGAAAATCACGCTCATCAAGAACACGGCGCATTACCATACCAACTTGGCCAGTAGCACCTAAAACAGATACGTTTACACCTGTTTCATTGATAATCGTCATCTTATTTCTCCCTTAATAGTGGTTATGCCAATAATTTCGATTTTTAACGTCCGCTGCCGCCGTAAACAACAGCTTCGATTTGGTTAGCATCCAATCC
Source organism: Gardnerella sp. Marseille-Q9691 (assembly GCF_046507715.1). NCBI lineage: Bacteria > Bacillati > Actinomycetota > Actinomycetes > Bifidobacteriales > Bifidobacteriaceae > Gardnerella > Gardnerella sp. Marseille-Q9691. The sequence continues at coordinate 398,308 of NZ_JBKFXI010000002.1, forward strand.
GTAAGCCGTGTGTAAGGCTCGAACAGCTTCATCAAGCTGATTAACAGGAACCAAAGCGGCAATACGAATTTCTGAAGTAGAAATCATAAGCGTATTAATACCGTGATCACTTAATGCAGTAAAGAAAGTAGCCGCTAAACCAGAGTGCATCTTCATACCAACACCAACCACTGCAACTTTCCCAACAGTAGGGTCAACATCCATAGAAGTAAACTTCAATTCATCACGCGCTTCTTCAAGAACTTTACAAATTGCTTTCATCGACGAGCTAGGAGCAGTAAGGGAAATATCCGCAGTACCCGTAGATGCGCTTGCTTGTGCAATCATATCTATATTTGCATTAGCTTTTGCAAGAGTAGTAAATACTTTTGCAGCCATTCCAGGAACGTCCGGAATACCGCGAACTGTAATCATAGACTCACTGCGATCGTGAGCAACACCTGAAATAACAGGCGTTTCAACACCTAAATCTGGGAACAAGTCGCCCATAGTAGAACGAATCTCCTGGTTTACCATTATTACCGCCCTTAATTTCTATTTGCTTAAATATTATCTATAAAAAATAATTATCTATAAAAATAAACTTGCTTAAATCAACTTAAATTAGGTAAAGTACGTGGATTAACATTTCGCGGCACAATAAGAGTTCCATTTCTGTGAGAGAAGGAACTCCTAACGTGAAGCGGCATACTAAAACGCTGAGCATACTCAACGCAACGCAGAGCGAGCACACGCGAACCACATGAAGACATTTCTAGTATCGAATCGTAATCAATAACTGGAATACGTTTAGCAGTTGGAACAATACGAGGATCTGCAGTGAAAACACCATCAACATCTGTATAAATTTCACAAACGTCAGCTCCTAAAGCAACTGCAAGAGCAACTGCTGAAGTATCCGAACCTCCGCGGCCAAGAGTAGTGTCATCCCCCATTTCGCTAATGCCTTGGAATCCGGCAACAATCGCAACACTTCCCTTACTAAGCGCGCGACGAACACGGTCTGGTTTTACTGCGCGAATATGAGCTGCACCAAATTTCATGTCGGTCATAAAACCTGCTTGAGAACCGGTAAAAGAGTATGCGTGAGATCCTTGAGCATGAATAGCCATAGCAAGCAAGCTCATAGAGATGCGTTCGCCTGCAGTCATAAGCATATCCATTTCGCGAGCAGGAGGATGCGCATTAACACTCATTGCCTGATCAATTAAATCGTCAGTAGTGTCCCCCATTGCAGAAACTACAACCGCTACATCATTGCCAGCTGCTTTTGTGGAAAGAATACGTTTAGCAACGCGCTGTATGGAATCAGTGTCTGCCACAGACGAGCCGCCGTATTTCTGTACGATAAGCGCCAATTTTTACCCCTTGCTCATGTATAAACAGATGAACGAACGGATATTCCAAATATTTGGTCTGGTATCAGAGTATCAACTGCGCTCTATTATTCGCAATTATTGATAATTTGTTCGTTAAATTTTACTCCTACACAGCTTGTCGTCCGCTGAAAGCGCGTCCGAGAGTAATTTCATCCGCATATTCCAAATCGCCGCCAACAGGCAAACCACTTGCCAAACGCGTAATTTTAATACCTAGAGGATCTAACAGGCGAGCCAAATATGTAACTGTTGCTTCGCCTTCAATATTTGGGTCAAGCGCGAGAATAACCTCTTTAATTTGAGGATTTTTAAGACGCTCAAGTAATTGAGTAATTGATAAATCTCCAGGACCAACATTTGCCATTGGATTTATAGCTCCGCCAAGAACGTGGTAAACGCCATCATATTCGTGAGTGCGCTCAATGCTCATAATGTCTTTAGGCTCTTCAACTACGCAAATTTTGCTATGGTCTCTGCGAGGATCTGCACAAACCGCACAAGGGCTTTGTTCGCAAACATTTCCGCAAATATCACAAAAGCGCACACTCGACTTCATATCGTTTATGGCATCTATTAAAGATTGCGCTTCTTGTTCAGACGCAGAAAGTATATAAAAAGCAATGCGTTGAGCGCCTTTAGGTCCGATTCCAGGAAGTTTTGAAAACTCGTCAATTAAACGACCAATTGCGCCATCGTACGACGATGCATTATGCACAGTTAACTACTCCTCTTGCTTTTTCTTAACGTTTGCAGAAATATTCTTTGGATTTTTTGGATCGGTTGCAGCAAATTCTTCAACCTTTTTAACCTCAAACATTGCCTTAAGATCATCCACGTCTACTGAAGATGCAGCTTCCAAGGAAATATCATCCATAGAACATTCATCTGCAGACGCTCCACTTGTAGGGACTACAGGCTCTTGCGTAATTTCTTTTGGACCAGCAGCACTTGGATTAACAGAACTTGGACCAGCAGAACCTGAATCAGAAATACTTGACTTAGAAGCGTCTAAAACAGCTACATTTGAAACATGCACATTAGTAACGTCAGCATTAGACTCGTCAGCATTAGATTGCGCAGACTGCATTTTTGCTTGCGGCTTGCTTTGCGTTTTAGTAGATACGTCAAGCGCCGAAGTAGAAGCGTTAGGAAGTGTCATAACATCCGCAATAGGCACAGATGACATATCCGCCCAAGCATCATCTTCAACGTCCGGCAAAGCAGCTTCTTGCCTTGCATCTTCCGCAGTATTCTCAAATACTACTGATGCTGCGGAGCCATCAGCGTCTAGAAAATCCGAGGAATCCTTTTCTGTTTTACTTTCAGTAAATCCACCGCTGTCAGAAGTTGTTTTACCAATAAATCCTGCAGTCATGCCAGTTTTTCGCAATAAAATATCGCGTTTTACTTGAGCAAGACGCTTAGGATCCATTCTTGCAACAGATTCCACCGCTTCTCCGTTAGACGCAACAGGAGCAGGAGCAATCATTACCTGATTACCAAAAACGTCTTTCACTACGCTCATTACCACTTTTGGTACTTTTTGACCATCGTAAGGAGATGTAGTGCATACTGCGAGCGCAAAAGCATGCTGACTCATAGGCTCATTAAAAGTAAGCACTAAACGCTGACGCCCAGATTGCTCAGAGTTTAATTGCACTTTAGGAACGTACTTACGCGTCACATATTCGCGCGCATCTTCTGGCAACTTAGAGACTACTTCATCCCACATTTCGTCTGCACTTAGAGAATCATTATTCTGCGTTTTTGTAACAGAATTAGAGGATTCTGCAGAAGATTCTGACGAAGATTGCAACGGAGATTCCAAAGAAGCTACCGGCGAAGGTCCAGCAGAAGATTCAGCGAAAGATCCAGCAGAAGATTCCGAAGGCTCTTCATGCTTAGTTTCTTTCACAGAAGACTTATCTTGCTGCTTTTGCGCAAAAGATTTATTTTGCGTATTTGTTGCACCTATAAAAGATTTACCTTGCACATTTGCAGTAATGCCACTATCTGCAAGCAAACGAGCAACAAGAATTTCCAGATTCATGCGAGGCGAAACAGCACCAGCCATTGAGCTTAGCGCTTCATTAATAGTTTGAGCCATACGCGCTAAATTAGGTAACGTCATTTGCGAAGATTGACGCTGCAAGGTTTCCAAATCTTCTGGAGCAATATCATTAAGCAGATCGGAAGCAGCTTTAGCTCCGGCAGAAACCATAAGAAGTAAATCTCGCACTCTGCCTAACAAATCTTCAACAAATTTTCGAGTATCATAGCCGCCAACAACAACGCGACGAACAACGTCATATATTGCAGCACCATCATGCTCAATAAGCGCATCAATGGCTTCAGAAATTAATTCACTAGGCGTAAACCCGAGCAAAGCAACTGCAGAATCCAGAGAAATAGCACCATCAACTGCTCCGACCATAAGTTGATCAAGCACAGAAAGAGTGTCACGCATGGAACCCGCACCTGCTCTCATAGCAAGACGTAAAACACCAGGAGCAGGATTAATGTTTTCCTTCTTACATATATCTTCAAGATAAGGACCCATAACTTCTGGAGGAACTAGGCGGAATGGGTAGTGATGGGTGCGGGAACGAATAGTGCCAATTACTTTATCTGGTTCAGTGGTAGCAAAAATGAACATAACGTGCTCAGGAGGCTCTTCCACAATTTTCAACAATGCGTTGAAACCTTGTGGAGTTACCATATGAGCTTCATCGAGAATAAAGATTTTATAGCGGTCTCGAGCTGGAGCAAAACCCGCACGCTCTCGAAGCTCTCGAGCATCGTCAACACCGTTATGGCTTGCAGCATCTATTTCTACAACATCAATAGACCCAGGGCCACCAGTTGCCAAATCTTTACAGCTCTGACATTTACCACATGGGTGAGAAGTAGGACCTTTTTCGCAATTAATGCAACGTGCCAAAATGCGCGCAGAACTGGTCTTACCGCATCCGCGAGGACCAGAGAATAAATAAGCATGAGTGATTTTGCCTTGGTCTAATGCTCTAGACAAAGGTACGGTAACTTGATCCTGCCCAATAACACCATCAAATGTGTCCGGACGATATCTACGATACAGTGCAAGTGCCATGTTTTCTAACCTACCGCGACCTAAATGTTTCCCCGATATATCTTATTTCAGATTAGCAGCAGCCGCCACCCTCTTATAAACAAAAGAATATTAATTACTTTTATTTATCACAATCTTCCAATGCTGCTCGAGCAGAAGCTTCTACGCTTGGAGCTAAAGGAATATTCAAAGGAACTGTAACGCTTACGGTGACTTCATCTTTAGCAGACTTACAAGATTTCAATATTGCGCGGCTTGAAGTAACAGTTCTAGTAGAAAATTCACAAGGATTATTTTCCATGCGCTGTAAAGCGGAAGCCCCTGACAACGCAGCTGCAGTTGCAACTGCGTAAGCTTGATGCCTAGCGCTAAGAACATGCCCCAAAATTGCAGCAACAGCAAGCATTGAGCAGACTGCGATTACCAGCATAATGCCTAGCGCTGTGCCAGAACCGCAATCTGCCTTACTGCTCTTCTTACGAGCGAAAGATACTAAACAATTAAAACAACAATGCAAACTCATTCCAAAACCTGACTTACGCGACTTTCCACCAAAGGAGGCAATATGTGAAGCGGATCTGGAATAAGAGGACATTTCACAACAATATTAGCCATATTCCCATTACGATTTATTTGCACAGATGCTCCTGAACCTGCAACTTTCTGCACGATACTTGCAGCAGCTTTATCGTCGTGATGAGTAACCATGTAGTAAGCAACCTGGGAAGCTGCATCATGACAATTCATATTGCATACTACTGCTCTACCAACTCCAAGAAGTACAACTACAAGCACTATTGCACACGGCAAAACAACTGCAAATTCAGCAGTTACAGCACCAAAATCACGCGTATTAATATTACGCAATAATTTTTTGCATAACACCAAACATTCATGCAAAATATTCTTCCGCATCATAAGCTCATTTCACTAAACATAAAGCATCAATAAATTAGCCAAAATCAATCAACCAATTTTCAACGCTTTTTTCACTAATTCTGTCAATGTTTTGCGTATTGCATCTGATTTCAAAATGGCAACTAATAATGCAGCAAAACCAGTCGCAGCAATAAGCACTACAGCATATTCGGCGGTTACAGCACCAGAATCTTGCTTTTGAAGATTGTTAATATACTGCTTACCTTTTTGATTAAGGCGCATTTCTACAACTGATAATTGGTCATTTACTTGAAGCATCGATACAGTGTATCTTGCAACAAGCTTTTGGATTATCCCAACCATTATTTGTACCTTTCCCTTCAATTTATCCGAAATTTTCGGATAAAAATATTTTTGCAGGTTGATTTGCAAAGGCCAAGAAAAAATCTTCATTGTGGATAAAAGCTAAAAAGCATTGAAATCTTTTGGAAACCGCTTAAGAAAATTCAAAAATAAGATTTTCTTAACAAAATTTAATCTACTATCGCATAAGAGAAGCAACCGTAGGAAGAATACCAATACATATAAAAGCTGGCAGAAAGCACAATCCAACTGGTAGCAATAATCGCACAGACAGCCTGGAAGTTTCCTGCCTAGCAACATTTTCCATAGTGATTTCGTAATGCTTAGAAAGCGCAAGTAGTACCGGAACAGGCGAAGAACCATTACACCAGGATTCGCGCAAAGAAGTCATTAACCAAGTTGCTAAAACCGACGATGAATCTATTTTTTCAAGTTTTTTGTGACGGTTTGTGCTTTTTGAAACAGATTGAATATTTTTAAGAACATGCGGAGGAGACCACGCTTCATGCCAGCTATCCCCAGAAATCAAAGCTCTGGACACATCACACATCCACAATCCGTGACCGCCGGGCAAAACAGCACCGACTACGTTCAAAGCTCTAGGAATAGCAACGCCACTGCGCAAAGCAACAATAATCATATGCAATCCAAGCAGAGGATCAATATCTTTAGAATAAGCATTACGCCACTCATATTTAGTATCAAAATAGCCAATATTTAATCTTTTATAACCAAGCAATGTTTTAGAGCCAAAAGAAATATTGCAAAATTGCCAAGCCATAATAACGAATAAAGGCACAATCAGCAAAAGACGACTGTTATACTCCATTTTTACTTCCTAATAACCGAACTTGCCATATTATGATTAGATATTCGCAACATTGACTTAACCCATGCCAAGCCAAGACTGTAAGAAATCGCGCCAACAATCAACAAACCCCACCCATATACGGTAGTTAGCAAAATAAGAATCGGATGACCGCCAAGCAATTCGCCTGCTAATAGAGACAAAAAAGGCAATGCGGTAAGTAATTTTATTGTGGCAGCTGGCATTGCAGATACGTCTGCTTGCAGATCTTCAGCTCTGCGGCGAGCATGATACGATGCCGAAGCAGCTTCTACACAAGTAGCCATTTCGCAGCCTAACGTATTGCTTAATTCATAAGCCGCCATAAGATTTTCGCAAACAGATTGCATATGGTTTTCAATGCGCCGACGCTGGGCTGCAGATAGATTACGATTTTTAATAGAACATCTATTATTAAGCCACCTGTAAATCATCTTTGTGCTGACCTCATTAGAACAAATATTATTCTTAAAATCAGCATCATTTTGCAATATCATTTCAAACGTTGAGCCGGATCTCAATGCAGCAATTAAACCGGCAAGAGCTTCTTCAATATCCATATTCCCCCAATCAAAGAATGAAAGTTACGAAGCTATTTGATTAAAATTACGCTGATTAAAATTATTTTTACTAAAATTACGCGCGAAAATGTTACTAATATCTTCTGGAAGCCGCCAACACTTAGCAAACTTTTTCCACTCAGGTAAAACAAGAACACGGATACTACCATCACTAAAACATCGCTCCAAACGCAAAACTGCTTTGCCTTGTAAAGCTGAAGCGGCAGGCAAATATTGCAAAACACCAATTTCACGAACCATACGTCTGCCGTCCGAAGCGCGCTCCACATGAATTACTACATCAAAAGCTCCTGCAGCCAAAGCGCATAATGCTGCAGGCTCTAATTTTGCAAGCAATCCAAGAGCCATAAGCCGAGCAGGAACTTTTTCTACCTCATCCGCATGAATCGTAGTCATGCCGCCTTTATGTCCGGAAGTAAAAACGCGTAGCAAATCAGCAATTTCTTCCCCTCTGCACTCGCCTAAAACAATTCTGTCTGGGCGCATCCTCAAAGTTGCTTTTACTAATTGAGATAATCCAATTTCTCCAACCCCTTCCACATTGGCTTCGCGAACGCTTAGCGAAACATGATTTGCAGTCAGCTCACCTAATTCACGAGTTTCTTCCACAGAAATAATTCGATCACGCGCATCCGCCATAGCAAGAAGAGCTTTCATAAGCGTAGTTTTACCAGAACCAGTGCTGCCTGTAATCAATATGTTTGCCTTTAATTTCACAAGGAATCCAAGAATATACGCAATTTCTTTAGGAAACATTCCTTGGCCACTTAATGCTAATAGATCATACTTTTTTAAAGTTGGGAATCGCACCGACAAAGCTGCACCTTGTGCTACAACTGGTGCCAAAACCGCGTGAATACGAATACCAGAGTTAGTTGAAGCATCTGCAATAGGGCAAGCATCATCAAGCCTCTTGCCAAGCTGAGCACATAACCACACTGCATACTCTCTTAATAATTTAGGGCTATGCATTGGCACTCTAGGCTTACACTCTCTTAAACCCTGACCACAATCTACCCACACGCGTCCATCTTCGCTCACAACCATATCTGTAACTCGTGAATCATTTGCAAATTCCTGCAAAATTCCGAAATCAATATCGCGAGAATTATTTACGACCATACTTTCCCCTTGAATATGAAAAATGACTAAATTTAGAATGACGATGTTTGCTTGAACTTTCTTTTTTGCTAAAGATTGCCTCTGTAAAAAGCCAGTTTCCTAGTTTTTTCATAGCAGATTTCATACAAGAAGGGACTTCGCGAATACCGTATCCTCCTATAATGTCTGCATGAAGGTTTGAATCATACGGCAAAAACCCTAATATCTGCGTTGAAAGATATTCAGAAGCTTCGTCAACACTTAAAACATATGATTTTTGTTTTAGACCTCTAGGGCACATCCCTATTGCGGCAAAGTCATCGCTACTAATATCAACATTGCAAGTTGACTTAAGAACATGCGAATATGCGCGAAAACGAGCTAAATCAAGAACAGATAATTCAACAGAAGCAAGAGTGGCAGAAGCAGAAAGTTGGGGAATACTTTTGTAAATTTCAACTGAGGATTTTCCAGATCCAATATCTACAATAACCACGTCGCAAGCTTCAGCCAAAGCGCGAATTACAGCCTCAACAACCCACGGCTCTGGACGCTCGCTGCGCCAAGGAGAAAATGCTAAAACATCAACATCATCCCAATGAATAAGCTCATTTTTTAGTACGCATCCATCGCAACGACCAAGAGGTGCTTCTACTTCTTGCAGGCGCCTACCTTCATCGGATTCTAACCCCAACAAAACATCCAAACCGCCATGCGTTAAATCAGCATCTACAATCGCAACACTGTAGCCTTGCTTGCTTATATAACGAGCCATAATAGACAATAACGTGCTCAAACCAATTCCATCAGTTGCCGCAGTTCCAACCAATATATTCGAAGGCAGTGCCTCAAGAAATTCACTTTCAAGCGGCGCTTCTTCTGAATATTCACACAAAGACTGATTCAGATTTTGTAATGAAATATTGCGATTTTTGGGCGCAATAGTAGTTATTACAGTGTGATCGTCTACAAGAGTAGATGAATTAACACAATCGCTACGAATTGCGCTTGGATTAGAATAGCTCGCCGCTTGAGGCGGGTAAACGTAACGATTAACGTCTTTCGACGCACTAAATCTAGCTAAATTACTACTACCGCTTAAATCAGTTTGCCTAGCGCTAACCAACTTGTTATTTAAATCAATATTTGTACTCATGCGCCTATTGAAACGCATACGCAAGTTGGTTTGCAATAAAATTAAATCAATGTGGTTAAAACATTAATCATTCGGCAATTAGCGCATTATTAAGAACAAGATCTCCATGAGATTGCATATACCGTTCAAGAAGTTCACCATAAACCGGCTTAGTTTTTAGAATATCCGAAACAAGCAACGCAATAAATGCGCAAGCTGCCACTGGAAGTGTATGGATCATAGTTCCAGACATTTCAACTGTTAGCAAAATCGAAGTAAGTGGAGCTTTTACAGAAGCAGATAGCGTTCCAGCCATCACACAAACCGCAAACACGGATACGAATTTTGTGTCAATACCAAATGCTGAAACGCTAGTAATACTGCGCGCTGCAACTCCGCCTGCGAGCGCACCAACAGCAAGTATTGGCATAAAAATGCCTCCAGGAGCACCACAACCAAAACTTGTTGACGTAAAAAGCATTTTTGCAACAAAAAGCAAACAGAGCATTGCAATACTTATTTTTCCATATTCCGAAAGACGCACTAAGTTAGATCCGCCTCCAAGGACTTCTGGAAGGAATAAACCAACTGGTATTGCAATTAAGCAGGCTACTACAACCGGCATCCACTGAGGCAAATATCCATACAATGTTTGCAACCCAAGAAGAGAACGATTCATTAAAGAGCCCACAAATCCGGCAAAAATACCAAGTGGAATAAGCCAAATATGCAATCCCATTGGCAAATCTGGAATTTGGCCGAAATCAAGTACAGGGCGTAAACCGAAGCAGGTTTGTGAAACAAAATCAGCAAAAAGAGAAGCAACAGCAGCGCCCATTAAAACTGTAGACGACATTCCATGCTGCACTTCTTCTAAAGCAAACATAACTCCAGAAAGAGGAGCAGAAAATGCTGCAGAAAGACCAGCAGCAGCACCAGCAGTTACAATATAATGCTCCTCAATATCGTCTCTCCTTCCTTTACGGAAGATTCGAGATAACATTTGAGCGCCGCACGCTCCGATTTGAATTGACGGACCTTCACGCCCAAGCGACAATCCAAATAAAGAACCTAGCAAACCTCCAACAAAACGCACCGGCAAAATAGTGTGCCAGCGCATATTTAATCCACGGCGAACGTAGCCAACAACTTGTGGAATACCACTTCCGGAAGCCATGCTTTCCTTAACGCTCATCCAACCAATAATCAGGCCTGCAATTATGGCAAAAATTAAGCATGGCACAATCCACCATGTGTTATGCAAAATTTGCAAGTACATCCAACGCGCAAAATCAGTACCATGCTCAATGCCAAATCTGTAGAAAGCTACGAGAGAACCGGAAACTACGCCAACTAAAACGCCCGCTAATATTACTTTCCAGCGAAGCTGGCAAAAAGTTTCTAATATTTGCTTTGACTGCTTACTTAAAAAGCTCACCACATTCTTAAAGCTCACAACTACTCGATTCTGCGCGCAAAACTTAACTTTTAAATACTAAAATATTTGGAATAACAAAATTTGCAAAGCAACATAACCAATAGAAGCAGACAAAAATGGCGCAATAAGCTCCGCGCAAAGTAGAAAAATGCCATCTTTTATGCGCTTTCCTTGAATAAGATCCACACCTTCAAAAATTGCGGTAGAAAACGTGGAAAATCCACCCAAGAATCCCAAAATCATCAAATAAATAAAATTAGCGCCAAAAATTGTTACCGCAACCATAAAAACATTAGCAACAACTCCTAAAGCAAACGAGGCTACACAATTGATAAACAGCGTTGCAACAGGAATTCTACTATCATGGCTTGCAGAAATTTTTTTAGTCATTGCGCATCTTAAAACAGCACCCAAACCGCCAAAGAAGCAAGGCAAAACAAATATAGTAAAAACGTACAATGGATTCATCACTTCACCGCCTTAGTATTATCTTCTTGAACAGTTTGCTCTTGCTTGCTATTAATGCGCTTTGCAATTCCCGTTCCAAGCCAACTGCCAAAAAACGCCATAAAAACGCCAAATATTAAGGAAAGAACCATACCCAAAATAGCAAACGTCATGCGCGGAGTAACAAAAGACACTGCACTTTCAAATGCGAAAGTAGACATAGTTGACAATCCGCCGCAAAAGCCCGTTCCTAAAGCATATTTATAAAAAGTTTGCTTTTCTTTAGATAACGCTTTAACAGATATTGCAGTAACAAGAGCGAAAATAAAGCAAGCAATCATATTAGACAAGAAAGTGCCTAAAGTAAGCTGACCAAATATAGAAGATTGTAGATTTACCGGGTAAATTAAAGGCGCGTAGGAAGAAATTAGCCCACGCACAAATGCTCCTAAAGTGCCACCAATAAAAACTAAAAGGTATAAGCGGCGGCTATTTTTGCAATTTTTCTCGCTTGTTTTACTCATTTGCACTCTTTTACAAAACTCTTTGCATAAACCAAAACGACACTCTCAATTGAGAAGTGCCGTTTTGTTAAGTTAATCATCAGCCAATAAACAATTTCAGTCGATCAGAGAGTGAACACTAATAATGTGATCTCGCTGCGGGCCAGTGCCAATGGCAGAAATACGGCAATTAGAAAGCTCTTCCAAACGCTTCACGTAATTCTGAGTATTCTGAGGCAAGTCTTCAAACTTGTGAATTTGAGAAATATCCTCGCTCCAACCAGGAACCATCTCATAAACTGGCTTTGCACAAGCAAATAGAGACTGGTCCACAGGCATTTCTTCCACGCGCTTGCAAGTTCCATCTGCCAAAGTCACGTCGTAAGCTACACAAACTGGGATTTCCTTCAAGCCTGTTAAAACATCAAGCTTGGTAAGAACAATATCTGTTAAACCATTTACGCGAGTTGCGTAACGGCTTACTACAGAATCAAACCAACCGCAGCGACGAGGACGGCCTGTTGTAACACCATATTCATGGCCTTGCTCACGCAACCAATCGCCCTGCTCATCCAAAAGCTCAGTTGGGAATGGGCCTTCACCGACACGAGTGATATAAGCCTTAGCAACACCAATTACGCGAGTAATGCGAGTTGGACCAACGCCCGTACCTGTGCAAGCGCCGCCAGCAGTAGGATTCGAAGAAGTAACGAATGGGTAGGTGCCGTGGTCAACGTCAAGCATTGTTGCTTGTCCGCCTTCGAACAGAACGGTTTTGCCTTCATCCATTGCCTTATTCAAAACTAGCGAAGTGTCAGCAACATAAGGCTTCAAACGCTTACCGAGCTCAACAAGCTGGGCAGTTACAGCGTCAATATCAATAGGATGCTGATTATAAAGCTTCACAAGCATCTGATTCTTTTGATGCAAGCTCGCCTCAACTTTGTCACGCAAATGCTCAGCATTAAATAAATCGTGTACGCGAATTCCGACGCGATTAATTTTATCCGCATAAGTAGGTCCAATACCGCGACCGGTTGTACCAATTTTGTGCTTTCCAAGGAAACGCTCTGTAACCTTATCTATTACGCGATGATACGGCGTAATAATGTGCGCAGCTTCGCTTACCAGCAAACGCGAGCAATCAACTCCACGAGATTCCAAAGCATCAATCTCTTCAAACAAAACTTCCGGATCAACAACAACGCCGTTGCCAATTACAGGAGTTACATTAGGGCTAATAATGCCGCTTGGAAGCAAATGCAGCGCGTAAGACTTATCTCCAACTACAACGGTATGACCAGCATTGTTGCCACCATTAAAACGTGCGACAATATCAACTTTAGATCCAATTAAATCTGTTGCTTTACCTTTACCTTCGTCACCCCATTGAGCGCCAATAAGCACAATACCAGGCATGCCGCACCTCCATTTTTTGGGCTAACGTTGCCCAAATTTGCACAATCCTACCTGACAAGATTATCGCTACGCCCCTACCGATTAAGAGGTAAGAAAAATCTTTTAAGTATGAAAGCTAACTATTTCAATGCTTTACCAGCAGAGCCAAGCTGCACACAAGCTTCTACCACGCGTTGAGCCATGGCTTTTTCAGCTTCACGACCCCAAGAACGAGGATCGTAAAGTTTCTTTTCTCCAACTTCGCCATCTATTTTAAGAACAGAATCGTAATTGCTAAACATGTGTCCTGCAATAGCGCGAGTAAAAGCATATTGCGTATCCGTATCAATATTCATTTTAACTACGCCGTAACGCACAGCTTCTGCAATTTCTTGAGCAGTAGAACCAGATCCTCCGTGGAATACCAGCAGGAAAGGCTTTTTAGATGCGCCAAATGTACGAGTATCGCAAGTATCTTTATATTCTTCGTACACAGTTTGTTGGATTTCTTGCAACAATTGCGGACGTAACTTTACAACGCCAGGCTTATATGCTCCGTGAACATTGCCAAAAGTAAACGCTGCCATATATCTTCCGCGCTCTCCCAAACCAAGCTTTTTTACAACGCGTAAAGCATCTTCAGGCGTAGAATATAGGCGCTCGTCAATATCGGCACGATGCCCATCTTCTTCTCCACCAACCGCACCAATTTCAATTTCAAGAATTGTGCGAGCCTTTTGCGAAGCGTCAAGTAACTCTTCTGCAACATCTAAATTATGTTGCAAATTAACTGTTGAACCATCCCACATATGCGATTGGAAAAGAGGCTCTGCCCCCTTTTTTACTTGCTCTGCTTCTTTAGCTAAAAGCGGTCGAATCCAGTCGTCAAGATAAGCCTCTGCACAGTGATCGGTATGAAGAGCAATAGTAATATTTGGATACTGAGATGCAACTTCATGCGCAAAAGCAGCAAACGCAAGAGAGCCAACAACGCGATTATTTACGCACTGTCCAGAAAAATAAGCCGAACCGCCAACAGAAACCTGAATAATGCCATCAGACTCAGCTTGCGCAAAACCTTGAAGAGCCGCATTAAGCGTTTGAGTACTTGTAACATTAATAGCAGGATACGCGTAGCCACCTCGACTTGCAGCATCAAGCATATGCGCGTAACGTTCAACGGTTGCAATAGTCATACTTGTATTATCCGCCTTTATAATTCACAAAGCTACACAAATACACAAAAGTGTTACAAAAGCTGTTCTAATAACTTACTATCTAAAACGCTTTAAGTTACAACTGCATCTTTTGATGACGCTTTTTAGCTTCTGTAACTACAAATTTGTGATATTGCAATGCGATTGATTCATCTAAGCCAGCAGCAGCAGAAAGATTTAGCAGACGCTGAACCTGCTCCTGCTCACGCTTAGAATCCAAAGGAGCAAATTTAGCTTTAGCTTTAAGCTCACCAATGCGATTAGTAGTCTTAAAACGTTCCGCTAGAAGCGCAATAATCGCACCGTCAATATTATCAATCGATTTGCGCAGCGTTAAAATCTTATCCGCAGCATCTTCACAACTTTTATTTAATGAAGTATTGCTCGGATTAATTGTCGTTTCAGAAAAATCACACATAATATGATTTATACAAAACTTTAATCAAAATAAGTCTGCAAAACCATTGTGGTTTCCGTACTTACTGGCACAATGCGATGAATAGTATTGATTAGCTCTTCCAACTTACTTGGCGTTGCAACACGAACTACCAGCATAAAACTTGGGCTTCCTGTGACGGAATAGCACGCTTCAATACCAGGAATATCGCGCAACTTTGTAGGAATTGTTGCTTCCTTACCAAAATCAAGCGGAGTAACTGACACGAATGCACTAACTGGCAAGCCACGACGCTCGTAATCAATAAGCGCACGATAACCAGTAATAACACCCTTGCGCTCAAGCTTTTGAACACGCGACTGCACGGCAGAAACAGATAATCCTGAAGCCTTTGCTAAACGCGTTAACGTAGCACGACCATCATGCTCGAGAATATCTACAATAACTCCATCGGTTGAATCCATTGGCAAAGCGCCTTCAACTTTACGGGAACTTCCTGTCATATTTTCTCCATTCTCTAATCGACGCTGAACGAGAATTATAGTCGGATTTATGCTAGCGCCGGCAGGCAGCAATACCTATGTTACCTTATTTTTTACAGAAAAAGAACAAAATAATATAAAAAATTTTTTTACACCTTGCTTTATTCAGTTTTTTTGTGGAAAAATAATAAAAAATATAAACTAAATAATAATATTTATTGTCGAAAGAGTAGAGGGAGATAATATGGCTGTTGTAGCAGAACACGCAATCTCAATACCTAGATCTGGTATTCGTGACGTATTTGACCGCGTAGAACAAATCCCTGATGCTATTTCGCTCTGCCTAGGAGAGCCTGGCGAAACTGCTTCCAATCATATTGTTAAAGCAGCTTGCGAATCTATTGAAGCCGGAAAAACAAAATATACCGACGTTTTAGGAATTCCAGAATTCCGCAAAGCCGCAGTTGATTACACAAAGAGAGTAAAAGGCTTAGTTTATGACGCCGATACTGAAATTCAAGCAGTTGACGGCGCTACAATTGGTTTATATTTAGCTATTAAAGCAGTAATTGATCCGGGCGACGAAGTAATTATTCCTTCCCCATACTTCACTTCTTATGATGCAGAAGTGTTAATGTGCGACGCAACTCCTGTAACAGTTGCCCTTAAACCTGAACATGGAATGCATGTTAATGCTGAAGAAATACGCAAAGCAATTACTCCACGAACTAAAGCTATTATTATCAACTCACCTTGCAACCCAACTGGCGCAGTAACTACAGCCGAAGAACTTGCAGAAGTAGCAGAATTATGTAAAGAATTTGATTTGTGGGTAATTTCTGACGAAGTGTATCATCCATTTGTATTCGCAAGTGACCCTGACACAGAACCTGCAGGAGATGCTGTAGCGCCATCTATTGCAGCAGTTGAAGGAATGAAAGATAGAACCATTATTGTAGAAAGTTTGTCTAAAACTTACGCAATGACCGGCTGGAGAATCGGCTATATTCTTGCACCAGCTAACGTTATTGAGCAAAGCAGTAAAATTGCGGAAATGATACACTCTTCCGTCAATTCGACTGCACAATACGGCGGAGTTGCTGCTCTTACCGGACCTCAAGATCATGTTCGTCAAATGCGTGAAGAATACCGTGAAAAACGAAATCTGGTACTTAACGCATTACAAGATTGCGACGCACTAAAACTTATTGAGCCACAAGGAGCTTTCTACGTTTTTGTCGACGTTCGCCCAACTGGATTAACTTCCAAAGAATTCAGCAGAAGACTTTTGGAAGAAGAAAAAGTTGCTGTTGTTCCGGGAGAAGCTTTCGGAAAAGAAGGAAGCGGATTTGTGCGACTTTCTTACGCTGGAAAATCGGAAGAACTTAAGGAAGCTGTGGCTCGCATGCGAAAGTTTGCGCTTGAGCAGCAGGCTGCTAATAATGCGTAAAAACAATTAAAAGCAATAAATAAAAGCAATAAATAAAAGCGCACAATCCTAGGATAAATTCTTAAGATTGTGCGCAAAATTATTTATTCTGTTATTTTTCAGCTTACAAACTTAAAAATAACACTCAAATCACTTAAGCAGCAGTTGGCGCAGAAGTATTTGAAGAACCGTTTGCTTGCTGAACAATAGCAGCCAAAAAATCACGGTTTGAAGCAGTCTTCTTTAAGCGAGGAATCAAAGTCTGATACGCTTGCTCAGGCTCAAGACCGCCAAATAGGCGACGCAAACGGTAGATAATAGGAAGTTCGTTAGCCGGAGTAATCAATTCCTCGCGACGAGTTCCAGAAGCATTAATATCTACAGCAGGGAACAGACGCTTATCTGCCAAGTCGCGGCTCAAACGCAATTCCATGTTGCCAGTGCCCTTGAACTCTTCGAAAATAACCTCATCCATCTTAGATCCAGTTTCAACCAGAGCGGAAGAAATAATCGTCAAAGAGCCGCCGTCTTCAATATTTCGAGCAGCACCAAAGAACTTCTTTGGTGGGTACAACGCCTGAGCATCAACACCACCAGAAAGAATACGTCCAGAAGCAGGAGCAGCGATGTTGTATGCACGAGCCAAACGAGTCATAGAATCAAGCAAAACAACAACATCCTGGCCAAGCTCAACTAAACGCTTAGCACGCTCAATTGCAAGCTCTGCAACTGTAGTATGGTCGGAAGCAGGACGGTCAAACGTTGAAGAAATCACTTCACCCTGAACCGTACGCTCCATATCCGTAACTTCTTCTGGACGCTCATCTACAAGAACAACCATCAAATGCACTTCAGGATTGTTCGTAGTAATAGCGTTAGCAATATTTTGCAGAGTAATAGTCTTGCCAGCTTTTGGAGGAGACACAATCAAACCGCGCTGACCCTTACCGATTGGCGCAACCAAATCAATAACACGACCAAGCATACGATTAGCAGTAGTTTCTTGGCGTAAGCGCTCATTAGGGTACAGCGGCGTAAGCTTAGCAAATTGCGGACGATTCTGAGCTTCTTCAACACTCATTCCATTGATACTATTAACAGTTTGCAACGGAACAAACTTCTGACGCTGATTTCTACGATCACCCTCGCGAGGTGCACGAATAGAGCCTTGCACAGCATCGCCCTTGCGCAAACCATACTTTTTAATTTGGCTCATTGAAACATACACGTCATTTGGCCCTGGAAGGTAGCCAGAAGTGCGCACAAATGCATAAGATTCGAGCACATCAACAATACCTGCGACTGGAACAAGATCTTCCTGAGGCTCTTCGCGGCGAGATTCTCGAGAATCGCGCTCTTCGCGGCTCTCACGATTATCGCGATCTAAACGAGAATTGCGCTCAGAGCGATCTTTACGATCCTGGCGGTCAGAACGATCTTGACGATCAGAACGATCTTGACGATCATCGTGATCAGAATAATCCTCTCGATCATCCTCATAATCTCTACCGCGGCCACGCATGCGACGCTGGAAACGCTCCGACTTATTATCTTGCTCTTCTCGATCAAAATCACGAGAAGCTCCACGCTGTCGACGAGATTCGCCTTCAGAACGAGATTCATCTCCTGGCAAAGTTGCCAAAATCTGATCTAAATCGCGCGAATCTACTCCTTCTGCGCGACGATCACGATTGTTATCGCGCTCATCATTTACACGACGACGCTGGAAAGAAGAATTACGATTGTTATCTCGTCGATAATTCTTAGATCCAAAATCTTCGTCGCGCCTACGACGATCATTAGTTGCATTTGGCACTAAGTTTTCCAACGCTTCTAAGTCTTTATCGTCGCTCAACGAACGAACTTCTTCATTATCTGCACGAGTATCTGCAGACTTACTTGCACTCGTAGAATTGTAAGGCGTGCGAACACTTACACCGGCAGGCGCTTCTCCCCCATTGCGTGCCGCATTCAATGTAGCTAACAATTCAGGCTTACGCATGGTCGAAGTGCCGCGCAAACCCATTTGCTTCGCAAGATCTTTCAATTCTGAGAGCTTCATTTTCTCAAGATTTTGGCTTGTTGCCACAATTTTACCTTTCCCTAACTCACACGGAATATACTACCGGTAAGCCTTTGTATGGAAGATTACGGAAAAATCCGTCACGAACTCATGATTATTACATAACAATGTACACAACCACGAACATTATGTATGCTACTACAGCTCTACGACGCTGCAAACCGCGACGCGCCAGCAAGTCTAATTATTTTTTAAATTATAAACTGAATATTCTAATAAAAAAGCGCCAATAATAATGGACTATGCCACTACTATTGACGCTACTTTTAGCTTAATTTTTACTTAAGTTATTTATAAATACTTACTACTTCTTTTCGTGATAAGACTTTTCAGTATTTACAGACCACACATTTGCTTTAGACTCTGCGCCAGTGTGAATATTTTCTACAGCTTCGATTGCAGTAGCCATGGAATGATCCTGGTTATTATAACGATGCTGTCCGTTTCGACCAACGCAATACAAGTTGCCGAAGCTATCCAAGTACTTAATCAACTCAGGCATTTGTGCATAAGTGTCAAAGTAAGCTGGGTAAGCCTTTGGAACACGCTCACGATGGGAATCAAGAACATCTTCTTCGCCATTAATAACCTGCATGCGAGTTAATTCATCGATAGCCATCTTACGAGCGTCTTCATCACTCATATTCCAGAAGTCGTCGCCTTCTTCGCAGAAGTACTCAAGACCAATCCAAACAGTGTTGTCAACATCTTTAACAAGATAAGGACTCCAGTTGTTGAAGATTTGCAGACGGCCAACCTTGTAACCAGGATCCTGCACATAAATCCAGCAATCAGGAACAATAGGAGGATTACCAAGCGTTGGAATAGTAGTAGTATTACGCAGACGAACACGCTTAACAAGCAAACCTACAGTCACAAAATCGCGATAAGGCAAACCTTTGGCAACACGTTGCATTTCTGCTGGAACTTCAGCCTTTTTGTCACCATTTGCACCCTGCTCAAGAGCTGCAACCAGATCTTTAATAGGCATAGAAGAAACAAACTCGTCAGCATGCAATTCAGAACGTTCACCGTTGGCATCTTCAATAACAACGCTTGAAATCTTGCCATCAGACTGCTTAATAGCAACAACCTTAGCATCTGTACGAACTGTAGCACCATTTTCACGGCAGCGGCGTTCAACAGTTTCCCACAATTGACCAGGGCCAAGCTTTGGATACCAGAATTCCTCAATTAAAGAAGTTTCTACTTCCTTCTTCTTACCATTTTTCTTAGGGAAAAGCTTAGAAAAAGCATTCTTCAAAACTTCGACAATGCTCAAACCCTTAACGCGCTGAGCACCCCAATCTGCAGAAATCTGGCTTGGATGCCTACCCCAAAGCTTCTCGGTATAACCCTCAAAGAACATTGAATAAAGCTTCTTACCAAAACGATTAATGTAGAAGTTTTCAAGATTAGTTTCTGGTAACTTGTGAATCATAGACCACAAGTAGCTAAAACCAACCTTCATCGTCAAAATAAAGCCCATAGAGCGCAAGGTGGCTGCGGAAAGAGAAATCGGATAATCGAAGAAATGATGATTCCAGAAAATGCGCGAAACGCGATGGCGCTTCAACATAACTTCGTCTTCAACTTCAGGATCAGGACCGCCTGGTTCCAAGTCATGGTGACGACCAAGCTTCTTATCATCGTATGAAGGCGCACCCTGCAACGGCAACATTTCACGCCACCACTGCATAATGCGATCATCCTTCGAGAAGAAACGGTGACCGCCAATATCCATACGATTACCGTTGTACTTTACAGTACGCGAAATACCACCAAATTCACGCGTTGCTTCGAGCAGCGTTACGTCATAGCGACTAGAACCGCCATCTTTAACGAGCTCCCAGGCTGCCGTCAACCCTGCCGGACCGCCGCCAATAATCACAACAGATTTCTTTGGGGATTGTGTATCCGTCACTTGTCCTCCATACCTTAATACATCAATTTTTACAAAAACACATTTTGTGCTAGGTAAAATTTCTATATATCTTTATTGAGCATACGCTTATCACGCGATAGATTCCGGAATATCAATGTCTGTTTTCTGCACTTCTTCAACATTAACATCCTTAAAAGTCACTATTCGCACATTTTTAACAAAACGCGAAGGCCTATAAACATCCCAAACCCACGCATCTGTAAGTTGAACGTCGAAATAAACGTCTTGGCCGGCCGAACGCACGTTGAAATCAACCTTATTTGCCAAATAGAATCGGCGTTCTGTTTCTACAACGTACGTAAAAAGCTTAATAACATCACGATATTCTTTATACAACGCAAGTTCAGCATCAGTTTCATAATTGTCGAGATCTTCGGCGCTCATTGCTTCCCTTCCGTATTGGTGTTACGTTTACGACCGCGACCTATAATGCGCCACCAAGCTCTTTTTGAAGAACTACCTTCGGTGTTATTTGCATTATAAGGCCATTCTTCATCAAGATTATCACGACGCACCGGTATAGCCACAGAGTGCTCGTGTGCGCTCAATGCTTCAACTACACCCGGATTTTCCTCTATAACATGCAGACCAAACGCATCAAGAGAACGAATTGCATCGTACTCATCTGCAATCGTATCCATAACAACAAAATCTTGATACTTTTGATTTTGCGCATCCCACAAAGCATCGCGCGCAGTACCGGTTTGTGCAAAACCAAGAGATTGATATACAGAAAGCGAGCGAGTATTCGTAGCAGGAACACCAACCCAAATACGATGTAATCCTAAACCTACTGGCTCTGAAGCAAAACCGTAAGTCATCACTCGAGGCATAGCATCGCGCGAATAGCCACGTCCGCGATAATCCTTGCCAAGTACAACTTGAATACGCGCAGAACGAGACCACCCATCTATGTCAATAAGGAAAATCATACCAATAATCGCACCAGAAGTATTCTTAACATCATCTAAAACATCTGGAACTATAGCCCAAGCAATTGTAGGACGAGATTGTATATCCCCAGCAAAACGACATGATTCAGCAGCTTTTTCAACAGCAAAACCGTCATTAGACCACTGAACAGAACGCTCAACCCACGCATGAACCATAGATCGCTCAGATTGAGAATCTTTTCCGGTAATAACCGAAGCGTTATCATATGCGCAAAGCTCATCCATACGCTGTAAATCATCGCATGTTGCTGGGCGAAGATGCGCCATTTCTCCACGAATTGGAGGGATTACTATAGATTTTGGTAACTCGCGAGAGTTGTTCACACCATCATTGGTTTGTTGCATAGTCACCTACTTGTATTGTGCCTTTGAGTATTAAGCCCTTCGCATAATTCTCATGTCGCATAATATATGATAATCCAGAAGACGAAAAATGCGTCACGATATTTCTAAATAGCAAATTCTGCGCACCTGCTACACAAACAAATCTGATTTGATTATGCAGCAAGTACGCAGCACTTACTTTTTGATATTGATTACGCTTTTGCGCTTATACATTAGCGTTATCAAATATTAAATTTTTTAGCTTTTGGTTTTTCAGCCCTTGATTTTTGCCATAACGATCTTAGTAACAGCCTTAGCGTCTGCCTGACCTTTAGTTGCGCGCATAACAGCACCAATAATCGCGCCCATCGGCTTCATATTGCCTGCCTTAAGCTTTTCTGCGACTTCAGGATCGGCTGCAAGAGCAGCGTCAACAGCGGCTTCCAAAGCGCCGTCATCGTTCATAACCTTGAATCCGTGCTTATTAACAACTTCATCAGGCTTGCCCTCGCCAGCCAAAACGCAAGCAACAGTTTGCTTAGCGAGCTTATCGTTAAGCTTACCGTCTGCAATCAGCTTTTCAACTTCAGCCACATCTTCTGGAGTAATAGGCAATTCTTCCAAAGTCACACCACGAGTGTTTGCTTCGCGAGCAAGCTCACCAAGCCACCACTTCTTAGCGCCTGCTGCAGTTGCGCCAGCTTTAACGGTTTCTTCAACCAAATCAAGAGCATCTGCGTTCAAAATATCTCGCATTTCAAGATCGCTAATGCCCCATTCGCTTTGCAAACGGTTACGGCGCTCGCGAGGCATTTCTGGCATCTCGGCCTTCATGCGCTCAATATGCTCTTTAGTGATGTGAAGCATAACCAAATCAGGATCTGGGAAGTAGCGATAATCGTCGGCGTCGGACTTCACACGACCGCCAGCAGTGGTCTGAGTTGCTTCATCCCAGTGGCGGGTTTCCTGCAAAATCTCGCCGCCTTCGCTCAAAATAGCAGCCTGACGACGAATCTCATATTGCAGTGTCTTTTCGATTCCGCGGAATGTGTTCACATTCTTAGTTTCGGAACGAGTGCCGAACGGATCGGTCGGATTTTTGCGGAGTGAAACGTTCACGTCAGCGCGCATATTGCCCTGCTCCATGCGAGCGTGGGAAATGTTGAGGGCGCGAACAATATCGCGGATTGCGCGCATATAGGCACCAGCAATTTCTGGAGCGCGGCTACCCGCACCTTCGATTGGCTTAGTTACAATCTCGATTAAAGGCACGCCTGCGCGATTGTAATCAACCAAAGAATGATTTGCGCCTTCAATACGGCCGTCAGCACCACCAACGTGAGTATTCTTACCAGCATCATCCTCAATATGAGCGCGCTCAATCGGCACGCGAAACACGGTGCCATCTTCGAGCTCAACATCCAAGTAACCGTTGCCGTTAGTAGGCTTATCGTACTGGGAAATCTGATAATCGCGAGGCATATCTGGGTAGAAGTAGTTCTTACGAGCGAACTGGCTCCACTCAGCGATTTCGCAATGCAATGCCAAACCGAGCTTAATCGCGTAATCAACTGCAGTCTTGTTTACAACTGGCAAAGAGCCTGGCAAACCAAGGCTTACAGGAGTTAGCTGAGTATTTGGCTCGCCACCAAAAGATACTTCCGCTGGGCAAAACAGCTTCGTACGAGTGCAAAGCTCAACGTGCGTTTCCAAACCGAATACTGGATCAAACTGCTCAACAGCATCGGCGTATTTCATAAGTTTTTCAGCCATGAGAATCCTTCTTACTTAAGCTTTACTTCACTTTACTTAGCCAATGAATCGAGCCAGCCAGCCTTAAGCGACTTCCAGATTGGACCGCCCCACTGCTCTTCAAGAGCAGCTTCCAACGCTGCTGCAGGCTTGTACATCTTCTCATCATGGCATTGCGGAGCAATAATCTGAATACCAACAGGCAGACCATCGTCGCTTAAGCCAGCTGGAAGGCTCAAAGCTGGAACGCCAGCCATGTTTGCAGGAATCGTAGCAATATCGTTCATGTACATGGAAAGCGGATCGTTCATCTTTTCGCCAAACTTAAATGCCGTTGTAGGGCTTGTTGGAGAGACAAGAACATCTACCTTATTAAATGCTTCTTCAAAATCGCGAATAATAAGGGTGCGAACCTTTTGAGCAGAACCATACCATGCATCGTAATAACCTGCAGAAAGTGCGTAAGTACCGAGAATAATACGGCGCTTTACTTCGTCACCGAAACCAGCTTCACGAGTTGCAGCCATCATATTTGCGGCCGTCTGAGGCTTGTCTGCTGGCGGCATTACGCGCAAACCGTAGCGCATGCCGTCGTAGCGAGCCAAGTTGGAGCTAACTTCGGAAGGCATAATAATGTAGTAAGCAGCCAAAGAATAAGGGAAGTGAGGGCAGGAAACTTCCGTAACCTCTGCACCCATATCCTTAAGCAGCTGCACCGCCTCATTAAAGCGAGCTTCAACGCCTGGCTGGAAGCCATCGCCACTAAGCTCCTTAACCAAACCAACCTTCAAGCCCTTCAAATCTCGGCGAGCGCCTTCGCGTGCAGCCTGAGCCATTGGAGGAACAGGAGCTGGAATCGAAGTGGAATCGCGCCTATCGTTGCCGCCAATAATCTCCTGCAAAAGCGCAGAGTCAAGAACGGTACGAGAAACAGGACCAATCTGATCCAAGGAACTTGCCATGGCAATTGCACCAAAACGGCTAACACCACCGTAAGTTGGCTTTGCGCCGACTGTACCAGTTAAAGCACCTGGCTGACGAATAGAGCCACCAGTATCTGTACCCAAAGCAATAGGGGCTTCGAATGCAGCAACAGCAGCTGCAGAACCGCCGCCGGAACCGCCAGGAACACGCTCGGTATCCCAAGGGTTGCAAGTGGTTTGGTAGGCAGAATGCTCGGTAGAAGAACCTTGAGCAAACTCATCCAAATTAGTCTTGCCGAGAATTGGCATACCAGCTGCTTTGAGCTTTTCAATAACTGTAGCGTCGTAAGGTGGAACCCAGCCTTCAAGAATCTTGGATGCTGCAGTGGTTGGAATGCCTTTAGTGACAATCATGTCTTTAATGGCAATTGGAACGCCTGCAAGCTCAGGCAAATCTTCAGTCTCGCCATTAGCGTTCTTTTTATCAAAAGCATCTGCTTGCTCGAGTGCAATATCTGCAGAAACATGCAAGAATGCCTTGATTTCTGGCTCAGCAGATTCAATCACTGCCAAGTGAGCTTCAACAAGCTCACGGCTAGAAACTTCTTTAGCTTTTACAGCTTCTGCCATTTGAGCAGCAGAAAGCTTTACTAAATCTTGAGTATTAGTCATGTTTTATTCCTCCCCTAAAATGCGAGGTGCTACAAACATGCCAGACTCACTCTTAGGCGCACCAGAAAGCGCTTCTTCTTGAGTTAATGGTGTAGCAGGTACATCAGGGCGCAAATAAGCTTCCAGAGGCACTGGATTTGCAGTAGGTGGCACATCTTCGCCAGCAACTTCCTGCACCTTGTTAATAGATTCTGCAATGACGTTTAATTCGCCTTGCAAGCGACTAATTTCCTCGTCGCTTAAAGCAATCTGGGAAAGAACACCCAAATGCTCAATTTCTTCTCGTGTGAATGTAGGCATAACCCCAACTATATGTGTGATGCGTGACCTTTCAAAGCTGAAAAAATCTATTATATCCACATACTGCACGTGCGCGTTTTCACAAAATTATTACGCATATAAAATTTCAAAATTTGCAGCAATTGCTATATCAACACGCCGCATAAGCAAAAACGACGTAACCAAAAATTGTTGATATTTCAACGATATTTAAAGTATTGTTTTCAAAATAAAAAAATTTTTTAAGAGATTATCGCATAAATAAAAAGTGTGTAATAATCGTGTTTTGTGAGACGCTAAAAACTAATGCACTGAGGCACGTTATGCATTGAAGCATATGAATTTCAGCATCTCATCGAAATAATCTAATAAAAATAATCTAATAAAAATCGAAGGACACATATGAAGAACTCAAAGTTCTACCGTAATGCAGCAATGTTGTTGCTCGCGGGCGCAACTATTATTCCACAATGCTTAGCAGCACCAGCAATGGCCGCTCCTTCCGCTAAGGATTCTGAACCAGCCACATCTTGCGCAGCCAAGAAGGACTCGTTGAATAATTATTTGTGGGATTTGCAATACGATAAAACAAACATTCTCGCCCGTCATGGCGAAACCATCGACAACAAATTCTCTAGCGATAGCTTCAACAAGGGCGATGAATTCGTTGTTGTTGAGCATCAGAAGAAGAACATCACAAATACAACTTCAAACTTGTCGGTTACTTCCGCCAACGATGATCGCGTATACCCAGGTGCTCTTTTCCGCGCTGATAAGAATTTGATGGACAATATGCCAAGCCTAATTTCCGCAAACCGCGCTCCAATCACGTTGAGCGTTGATTTGCCAGGCTTCCACGGCGGCGAAAGTGCTGTAACTGTTCAGCGCCCAACCAAGAGCTCTGTAACTTCCGCAGTGAACGGCTTAGTTTCCAAGTGGAATGCACAGTATGCTGCAAGCCATCATGTTGCTGCTCGCATGCAGTACGATTCTGCAAGCGCACAAAGCATGAACCAGCTCAAGGCAAAGTTTGGTGCTGATTTCGCCAAGATTGGTGTTCCGCTGAAGATTGATTTCGATGCTGTGCACAAGGGCGAAAAGCAGACTCAAATTGTGAACTTCAAGCAGACCTACTACACCGTAAGCGTTGATGCACCAGACAGCCCAGCTGACTTCTTCGCACCATGCACTACGCCAGAAAGCTTGAAGAGCCGCGGAGTAGACAGCAAGCGTCCACCAGTATATGTGTCCAACGTAGCTTACGGCCGTTCAATGTACGTAAAGTTCGACACCCGCAGCAAGAGCACCGATTTCCAGGCTGCTGTTGAAGCTGCAATCAAGGGTGTTGAAATCAAGCCAAATACCGAGTTCCACCGCATTTTGCAGAACACTTCTGTAACTGCTGTAATTCTCGGTGGCAGCGCAAACGGTGCAGCCAAGGTTATTACCGGCAACATCGACACGTTGAAGGCTTTGATTCAGGAAGGCGCAAATTTGAGCACCTCCAGCCCAGCAGTTCCAATTGCTTACACCACTTCCTTCGTCAAGGATAACGAAGTAGCAACTTTGCAAACCAATAGCGATTACGTTGAAACCAAGGTTTCTTCCTACCGCGACGGCTACTTGACTTTGGATCACCGTGGAGCTTACGTAGCTCGCTACTACATCTACTGGGATGAGTACGGCACCGAAATTGACGGCACTCCTTACGTGCGTTCTCGCGCTTGGGAAGGCAACGGCAAGTATCGTACAGCTCACTTCAACACAACTATTCAGTTCAAGGGCAATGTGCGCAATCTTCGCATCAAGCTTGTTGAAAAGACCGGCTTGGCTTGGGAGCCATGGCGTACAGTGTATGACCGTTCCGATTTGCCACTGGTTCGCCAGCGCACAATCAAGAACTGGGGCACAACCTTGTGGCCACGCGTTGCTGAAACTGTGAAGAACGATTGATTTTTCCTATAATTTAATAAGAATAATTTAATTTATAATTAAAGATAAATGAATACAAAAAAGGGCTTTATCTTGTAGCCAGTTACGAGATAAAGCCCTTATTGTTTGCTAAATATTATTTAAATATTATTTGCAGAATATTTAAATATCGCGATGCTTTTCAATTACGTAGCCAATTGCGTACATAACTACACCCCAAGCGAGGACCACTAAACCGGACTGCCACCATGTAAAAACATATGCGTTTGGTGGAAGTAGTTCGCCCGTTCCTAAGAATTGGCTCACAGCCTTGCCTGGCAAAAGCTGCATAAGTGTTGAAGTCCACTTCGCTAAATTGCTTGCAACCATAATAATGCTAACAATGGCCTGCAGAATCATCACGGCTCCAATAACGCACATAATTCCGCCAGCAGTTGACTTGCAAATCATGCCAAAACCGTAGGCCATTGCTGCCACAACAACCATAATTGCAGGAGAGCCAAGGAACAGAGTAAGCGGCAATTTCCACACGTTGCTTCCAGATAATCCGGAAATGTTATCTCCCATAAAAGCTAATTCTGCAGCAGCTAAAGAAACTGCCATTGCAATAAGTTGGGCTACAAAAACATAGATTGCAACAGCAATAAACTTAGCAGTAAAGAACATACCCCTTTTAGGTACAGCCGTAAGAGAAGCCTGAACTGAAGTCGTAGAATGTTCCGCGGTTACAGCAAGCACTGCAAAAATCGCCAAAACAATCAAAGATATAGAAGCAAAGCTAATGACCAAGCGGAAAATGCTTTCTTGAGATGCAATAAGGTCACTTTTATTGCTCGGCCCAACAGTAATTGCAGCGCTTGATTTACTTTGACTTGCTCCATTCTTAATGTCAACTTTAGACATTGCTTTTTGCACAAGCGCGATTATAAAGCTAAAAATTACTGGCAAAACAATAGTCAATGCCATGCACCACCACGTAGATGCAAGCCCACGCAACTTAACAATTTCAGATTTAAGCGTGTGCATAAATGTTAAACGCAAGTGTTGCGCGTTCATACTGCGGCCAGTCTTGTATGCGTTGGATTGGCGTGCGTTAGATTCAGCCAATTGCACTTGCTGATTTGCTACTTGCTCACTCATTTTGCACTCCCCTGATTATTAAATTGAGCTACGCTTTGCTCAGCAGGATTTAAGTTTCCGGAAGGAATAGTCCTAGTCACATACTGCTCTTGCCCATGCGTAAGAGCCAAATATGCTTCCTCAAGCGATGCATGCTCTTGATTTAGCTGATATACCAGAATTTGATTATCTGCAATTTCGCGAGCAAGTTGATTAAGCTCACAACCTGTTACCTTAAAAAGTTCGCCTTCTTGAACGTCTTGTGGAGTGCGATTACACGACAAAATCTTGCATTCAGGATGATTTTGAGCAAGCACAGACTTTAGTTTTTCGCCTTCTGGCGTTACAAGTCGCACAGCGTGCTGCGAATGAGCGTCAACAAAGTCTTTAACTGTTGTGCGCTCCAAAATTTCGCCATGCGCAATAATCACAAGGTTATCTGCAGTAAGCGCAACTTCGCTCATTAAGTGCGAACTAAGCAGAATTGCTCTGCCTTGACTTGCGTAATACTTGCATAATTCACGAACCCACTTAACGCCTTCTGGGTCTAATCCGTTAATTGGCTCATCCAAAATGAGATTGTGCGGATCTGCTAAAAGTGCTGCAGCAATCGAAAGACGCTGGCTCATGCCAAGCGAGAACGAACCTGCTTTGCGGGTTTTTACACTAGTTAAACCAGTAATATCAATCACTTCGTCAACGCGCTTTTTTGATATTCCGTGAGTTAAAGCCAATGAATACAAGTGATTGTAAGCGGAACGACCTCTGTGGGCAGACTTTGCGTCAAGAACTGCGCCAACTTCTGTCATTGGGGATGCGATTTTTGCGTAAGGTTTTCCGTCAATAAGAGAAGTACCACTATTGGCATGAATAAGATTTAACGCACAACGCATGGTAGTAGATTTACCAGCGCCATTAGGACCTAAAAAGCCCGTGACTTTACCGTCTTCGGCGACGAAAGAAACGTCGTTAAGCGCTGTTTTTGCGCCGAAACGCTTTGTAATATGTTGGAATTCTAACATAACTTAACAATATCACAAATAAAAAAAAAATATAGATTAAATGTAAGCGTTTATGAGTACAGGCTATTGCGTTTTGATTAATATTTTTGTTGAAATTTTGCTGCTGAAATTTTGCTGCTGAAATTTTAATTAATATTTTATTAAGATTCAGCAATTTGGTGCTGCATGTTGCGCAATCCACGCGTGCATGGAAACAGCCGCAGCGGCTCCTGCGTTTAGCGAGCGAACAGAGCCAAATTGCGAAATATAAACAACATCATCTGCCATTTCTAGTGCTTTTTTAGAAAGACCCGGACCTTCCGCGCCAAAAAGCATAAGGCAACGTTTAGGGAACTTGTAGCTTTCCATAGCAACAGCGCCTGGAATGATATCGAGCGCTATAACGCGAGCGTTTTTAGCGTCTTGTTCCTTGATATTTGCGATTTTTTCTGCTTCTTTATTGCCTTCTGCTTGCGCTTTAAGCAAAAGTTGATGCGCTTCTTCTGTTTCTCGTGCTATATTTTCGCGCCAATTATTTACTAGAGTTTCAATAGTTGGACAGCACTCAACGTATTGGTAAAGCTCAGTCATTAACGAGCCTTTACGATTCCATTTATGAGGCCCTACGATATACACTTTTTTCGCAGTAAATGCGTTTGCAGTGCGAACCATAGAGCCTATGTTGAAATCGTGAGTCCAATTTTCTACAGCTACTTCAAATTCATGACGGCCTTTAGAATCGAGATCCGCTTTTATGGCTTCTACTTTCCAGTACCGGTAGCGGTCTAGGACGTTACGCTGGTCGCCTTCGTCTAGTAATTCAGTGCTAAACCGCGCATCGTAATTTGGCGATTCTGGATTATCTGGACGAGGCTCACCTGGATGCTCTTCTTCCCACGGGCCAACTCCTATAGGTCGGAATTCTGGCTCATCGGAAGCTTTTGCAGCCAAAGTAATTGGATTCGGTTCGTGCATGTATAAGTTTTGCTCCAATTAAAGTATTAATTTGCGATTGAGGCTTGGCAGCTAGTCTTTGCAACTAGTCTTGGCAGCCATCAGTTGCGCAATCGCCTGTGCAACCTGACTTGCAGTGACCGCCACAGCAGTTATCTTCGCAGCATGGCTCAGTGCAACCATCGTTAGCGCAATCACCAGTGCACTCTACTTTGCAATGGCCGCCACAGCAGTTATCCTCGCAGCAAGGCTCAGTGCAACCGTCATGCTTGCAATCACCAGTGCACTCTACTTTGCAATGGCCACCGCAGCAGTTATCCTCGCAGCAAGGCTCAGTGCAACCATCGTTAGCGCAATCGCCAGTGCATTTAACCTCACAATGGCCACCGCAGCAGTTATCCTCGCAGCAAGGCTCAGTGCAACCATCGTTAGCG
This sequence comes from Gardnerella sp. Marseille-Q9691, assembly GCF_046507715.1. Lineage (NCBI taxonomy): Bacteria > Bacillati > Actinomycetota > Actinomycetes > Bifidobacteriales > Bifidobacteriaceae > Gardnerella > Gardnerella sp. Marseille-Q9691. Next base: position 429,363 of record NZ_JBKFXI010000002.1, read on the forward strand.
CAATCGCCAGTGCATTTAACCTCACAATGACCGCCACAGCAATGATCGTTGCAGCAATCTTCGTGTTCTGCATCTGCACGTAATTCTTCTTCATCGAAAGCTTGAACAAATGCCATTTTAGTACTCTCCTCACTTATTGGATTTACTAATTGAAGATGCCTCATGCCTTCTTCGTCGGCGTCAACACCACCAATTAATGCAACTATAGCAAGAATTTGCGCGCCTTGCTGATTAACAATGCCAAAATCAAGACTTAATTCATTTCCGTGTCGTAAAGTCACAAGCGAAGAAGTTTGAACATACGATTTTTCAGAAAGCCAAGAGTCAAGCAACAGCACTCGCTTGCCTTTAACTGACGGGCCTTTTGTTGCAGGAAAAACAAAATCCATAACAAAGCCGTCGAGTGCAATTCCTTTACGTTCTGCAGCATGAATAAGCGCAAAAACCATCGGCACTGCAGCAGCAGTTAGCGCGCCAACAGCATCAACATCGCGTTCTAACGAATACCCAGCTTTCTCAATTGCGTCAAAAAGAACATCGCCAACCAGCTTAGAGCCGCGCTGATTAAAAGTAACAGAAAACAGTTCGCTAAATGGTTTCGCACTCATATCCGCACAAAGCATGCGTTTAAGTTCCGCGCGTTCCTCTTGTAATTCTGCCATTTTTGCACTCCTTAGCGTTAGAGTTCTTCAATTTTTGATGCTTTAATGTTTTTATGCTTAACGATCTTCTACTGATACTTCCGGAGCGCTCAGCTCTTTAACATCAGCTTTATCGGAATCTATAAGATCTATTGAAGCAATAACTTTACTTTGATCTAACTTCTGAAGTTTACGCGCTGTTACCAACACTCTAGACTCAAGTGAGGAAGCAAACTTATTGTAAGCTGCAACTGTTCTTGCCAAAGATACGCCAAGTTTTGAAGCATTTTCCCCAAGAACCGCAAAGCGATCATATAATTCTCGAGATAAATCGAAAAGTTCTTTTGCATCATCTGTAAGACTTTGCTGCTGCCATGCGTACGCAACAGACTTAAGCACAGCCCACAAAGTAACTGGTGAAGTGAGTGCTACTTTTTGCGCAAAAGCATCATCCATAAGCGTTGGATCCGCTTCAAGAGCCGCCTGAAGCAATGCTTCGTTTGGAATAAATGCAACTACAAAATCTGGTGCTGTTTCAAAAGCCTGCCAATACGCTTTAGCTCCCAATACTCTAACGTGTTCTCGCAAAGCCTTAGCATGCGCTTTTAGAAGCTCGCTCCTTCTAGCTAATTCTTCGTCACTTGCGTTATCTGGGATTTCGCAAGCGCGCTGATAATCCGCATACGGAACTTTTGCATCAACTGGAATTGTTTTGCCTCCTGGCAGATGCACAACCATATCTGGCCTCTGCTGTTCGCCATTTACTCCAGTTACAACAACCTGCGTATCAAAATCAACATGCTCAAGCAAGCCTGCAGATTCAACAATATTCTTTAGTTGAGCCTCGCCCCAAGCTCCGCGAACCTTATTATTTCGCAATGCTGCAGAAAGCGAACTTGTTTCGCGGTCAAGCCTTGTTTGCTGCTCACTTAGGCCTTTAAGCTGAGTGCTCAGCACACCCATTTCTTGCTTACGCCCTTCTTCAATCTGCGAAACTTTATTCTTCAATGCTTCGAGATTGTCTTTTACTGGAGCAAGCGCTTCCAAGACTTTACCTTGCTCTTTCAAAGTTTTTTCACGATTTAATCGTTCGCGTTCTTCTCGCTCTGCACGCAATTGTTCTTCGCGATTCACTCGCAATTGTTCTGCTTGCTGCGCTTTTAACAGCTCAGACTCCACAAATTTCAATCGTTCAGCAAGCTGCTCTGCTTGCGTGCGATACCGTATAGCCTGATTGCCATTTTCTTGAGCTTGAGCGCGCGCTTGTTCATACTGCGAGCGCAATTCGTTAAATTCGCGTTGGTTTACGCCATTAGCGCCTTGCGTTCCAGAGTTGTGCTTAACAATAGCCAGCACAACAATGGCGGTGATTACAATAGCAACCACCATTAAAACAAGCATCACAATATTATCGAACATACGTTCTATTAAACACTATTGAGTT
>NZ_JBKFXI010000003.1:0-139082 GCF_046507715.1 Gardnerella sp. Marseille-Q9691
GTCACGCATTACTCACCCGTTCGCCACTCTCACCAGTCAGCAAGCTGACTAGATCCCGTTCGACTTGCATGTGTTAAGCACGCCGCCAGCGTTCATCCTGAGCCAGAATCGAACCCTCCACGAAAAACTTCAATGAAGAGCCAACATAAGGCTCCAATATAAAAGAAAAAGACGAGACATTCTTTAAGGAAAGAACATCCCAACAAAAAACCTCACCACCATTTAACCATCTCTCAGGCACCCTGCAACCTGCAAGGCTGATAATGAACTGGCAATAATTAACTAATAAGTAGTACAGACACGCTCTTGAGTTCTCAAACCACCACCACACCAGCCGGCTCAATCAACCCCGAAGGAGAAGAACCAGCCGCGCTGAGCAGCAAGAGATAAACTTACACCAAACCACACTCAAAAGCAAATCACACACATGCCAACAAGCCAAAACCGTTGAAACGAAGCCAAAACATCGGCGTGTTGAAACAACGCCAGTAGCGCTCAAAAAAATCGCAATCGCACAAACAACGGCAAATACGCAGCAAAAATAATCAAAAAAATAATCAAAATACCCAAAACACGGAGTGTTGCGCAAAAATCAAAAACAAAATAAATAAAAACTCAGCAAAAACAATATGCTCGCAATATACGTGCACACAATATATATGCGTGCTATATATATGTATATGAGAAATAGCGAGAAAAATAGCAAGAACAACGCACACAACAACGTACACCATCATATTGTTGTGCTAACAGGCGCAGGCATATCCACAAGCGCAGGCATTCCCGATTTCCGCGGACCAGACGGCGTGTGGACTAAGCACCCAGAACAAATGAGTGTTTACGATATAGACGCGTTCCTAAGCAGTAAAGAGGAACGCATTTACTCTTGGCGCTGGCAAAAAGAGTCACCTGTGTGGAACGCTCAGCCGGGAACCGCACACAAGGCACTTGTAAAACTTGAGAAAGCAGGCATGCTCGACCTTATAGCCACACAAAATTTTGATGCGCTTCACGAAAAAGCTGGCAATAACCCAGACATCATAGTGAATTTGCACGGGAGCATTGGAACATCGCACTGCATGAGCTGCCACGCGAGCTATAAAACCGCCGATATTATGCGCGACTTAGACGAGCATCCAGATCCACATTGCAGACGCGCTCTACCGTACCGTAGCAATATGCCTTGCAACGGTCTCATAAAAACAGACGTTGTTTATTTTGGAGAAGCACTTCCCGAAGGAGCTATGGAAAGAAGCGCACAAGCAATAGTTAAAGCAGATGAATTGTGGGTTATTGGCTCCAAGCTAGAAGTATTTCCAGCTGCAAGCCTTGTGCCGTTAGCTGCTCGCGCAGGAGTGCCAATTACGATAATGAACTTGGGTGCTACGCAATACGATTATTTGGCAGAGCGTATTATTCGCGAAGATATTGCGAAAGCTCTGCCAAAATTAGTAGACGAAACTATTGCAAAGTAGTTCTTACAATAATTATTACAAAGTAACAGCGATACCTTCCCAAGGCGAAAGCGTGCCGTTTTTAAGCGATGTAAGCGCGTGGTTTACGTCGTAGGTTGTAACCATTACGTCATGCTCTACAAAAGGTGTAGAAGTACGATTTTGCAATAATAGCGCACTTTGCTCAGGAATAGGCACGGTTGAATCCGTCATATTAACCATTACGAGCATGCGTTCTGCAGATTCCGCAGCAGATTCCGCATAATCACCATGCTTTGCGCAATCAGCTTTAAGCTCGCGCACGAAAGCATACACGCACTCATCATCCGCATCAACCAAATTCCAAGAGCCAGCAGAAACAATCGGCTCTGAATGGCGCAACGCAATCAAATACTTGTAAAAAGCGTAAACGGAATCTGAATCTTCCATCTGCTCAGCAGCGTTAATATCCACATAATTAGGATTCACACTAATCCACGGCTCTGCATTATTTTGCGACTGAACATTAAAAGGCATGAATCCCGCGTATTTAGACGCATTCCACTGCATTGGAGTTCGAGAATTGTCGCGGCCGCGCTTTGCGAGCGCATCCATCATCGACTCAGCCGACTGAATATGTGCTTCTTCTACGCGCTGCTTAAACATGTTTAACGCTTCCAAGTCACGATACTGCTCAAGACGCGTAAAGTGCGCGTTAGTCATGCCAATTTCTTCACCTTGATACACATACGGAGTGCCGCGATGCATGTGCATAAGCATTGCAATAGCCTTAGCGGAAAGCACGCGCATCTCGTCACTAGCCTCGCTACCCCAGCGAGAAAGCGCACGCGGCTGATCGTGATTATTAAAGAACAAGCTCGCCCAACCAGAATCACTAACAGCCTGCTGCTGCTCGGCCATTACGCGCTTTAAATCAGTCAACTTAAGTGGTACAGGATTCCACTTCGTGCCGTTTTCGCAATCAATATCTACGTGATTGAACAGGAACAACATGTCGAGTTCGCTGTGAGCAGGATCCGTAATATATGTGTTGCGGTGCGGAGAAATTCCTGGAGCCTCACCAACAGTAAGATAACCTTCGCGCCCTTCGAAAACTTCTGCACGCATCTCGCGCAAGAACTCGTCTAAACGAGGTCCGTCCGAGCAGAATGGGAATGGCGATGAATAGCCGTCGGCTCCAGCCGGAAAATCTTCAATTTGGCAGCCATCTTCACCAGGCAAGCGATCTTCAGAATCAACATGCTTTGAAATCTGCGTAATAACGTCCATACGGAAGCCGTCAATTCCGCGATCCATCCACCAATTCATCATCTTGTACACTGCAGCGCGAACCGCAGGATTTTCCCAATTTAAATCTGGCTGCTTTGGAGAATACTGGTGAAGATAGTATTCACCTCGCTTTGGATCGTAAGTCCACGCGGAACCGCCGAAATACGAACCCCACTTATTCGGCTCCGCACCCGGCTCACCAGGCACACAACCTTCACGCGCAGGCCTCCACCAATACCAATCAGCGTAATCACTAGAAGCATCTCTTGAAGCCTGGAACCAAGCATGCTCGTCAGAAGTGTGATTTACTACTAAATCCATCACAACTTTAAGCCCACGCTCGTGAGCTCCAGCCAGAAGCTCGTCCATATCTTCCAAAGTTCCAAAAAGCGGATCAATATCTTGATAATCGGAAATATCGTAGCCGTTATCGTCTTGAGGAGACTTGTAAACAGGGCTGAGCCAGAGCACGTCAACGCCTAAATCAGCCAAATAATCAAGGCGCGAAGTAATTCCCTTCAAATCGCCAATGCCGTCGCCGTTAGTATCTTGGAAGCTTCGCGGATAAATCTGATACACAACTGCATTCGCCCACCAAGGGTTTGGCGTAGCGCCGTTTGTGCGCACGGATTCTGGTAAGTTTGCTCGGTCAAAAGTAGTCATACATTCCCCATTTAAGTAAGTAAGTATTTTATTGCGTATTTTTATATTACGAATAATTTTATATTTATATAGTATTTATAATTTTAGACTCTAAATTCTAGCAGAATACCATATATTTGCGCATATAAAAAAGCGGCCCACAGTAAAAACCGTGAGCCGCACCTCCTTCTCATTCATTGTACGAATTAGAATGCTCTCCAAATCACTGCTTATGATGCAGTTTGAACGCAAGCTCCGCCAAGTGCACGCCGTGAGTTAAGAATTCGTGCGTGCGGCAAACGTAATCGTTTTCGCGACCAAGTTTCGCAATATAACCGTTAATATAATCGACTTCCGTTTCGCGACCGCGACTCATATCTTGGTACATAGAAGGATAGTGCAAAGGATTTGCCACGCGGCTTACATAATCGATAGCTTCCATCTCCTGCTGGCGTGTATTTACCATTCGAATTCCGGCGCGATCGCACACGTCGTAAGCTTCGTTAATAAGCTGGCGAGCCATATCCATTGCTCCTGGGTAAGAAATAAACTGGCCCATTTGAATCTGGTACATAGTGCACAAAGTGTTGATTACGGAATTAAAAATCACCTTCGCCATGCAAGTACCCTTGAAATCTTCCGTAATAGTAGGGTTCAAACCGGCAGCTTTAAAGTCGTCTCGCATGGCAAGCTCAACATCACTCACCTGCTCATTCAACGCGCACATATTCATTGTGCCAACGCCAACTTTACCAATAAAATCAACGTCACCCGGACCATTCAAAACGGTTGCAATCATTGCCGTACCGCCGTAAATACGATCATCTGAGAAATACCGCTGAAGCTTTTCAAAATGACCCCAACCGTTCATTGCAGCAAACACAACCTGATGCTCTTTGAACAAATGCTTGCAACGCTCCAACATTTGAGCAAGCTGCATTTGCTTCATAAACACAATCCACACGTCTGGATCACCGTCGTAATCTTCAGGCGTATACATATTTATAGGCACCAAATGACGGTTTTCATGATCTCGGCTAACCATTACGCCGCCTTGCTCGCGGACTTTATTCACATTTTCATCCCAGGCATCAATGAAATCAACATGAATGCCAGCCGTTTCCTGCAACAAAACGCCATAGCGATATCCCATAGCTCCCGAACCGATCATTGCATATTTCATGCCACTCATAGTGACACCTCCTTTTAGGTAAAAATGTGCTTAGGCGAGATTCATGCGTTTTACAGGAATTACGTCGAAGCGACTACAAATATTGCAAAAGCAAAAGTAAGAACGATTGCTTTTTGTTTTTATAGCATATTACTCAATTAGCGGAGATTGTCAAAAATTTTTCTGATTGCGTTTCTTATGGCGTTTCTAATTAAAAAATTATTCCGTTTTAACGGTGATTTTCAAAAAAGTTTCGCAAAACTTGTGCACATTCAGATTCACAAACCGAACCAATAACTTCCGGATAAGATCCCACGTGTGGGTCTCGTAAAATATCCCATACAGATCCGCACGCACCCAACTTTGCATCCCAAGCACCAAACATTACGCGACGAAGTCTAGTTTGTAAGATTGCTCCAGCGCACATAGGGCAAGGTTCAAGAGTTACTACCAAAGTGCAGTCAGATAAATTCCAAGATTTGCGCGAAGAAGCAGCAGATTTCATAGCGAGCACTTCTGCATGTGCTAAAGGATCATGCATTTCCTCGCGCAAGTTTGCGCCGCGGCCAATAATATTTCCGTCACCATCAAGCACAACTGCACCAACTGGAACTTCTCCAGCTTTAGCCGCTTCGACCGCCAACCGCAACGCTTCCTTCATTGCGTAAGTAACGGAATCATCATTTTTGTTCATAAAATCGGCTCACACAATCAACTGCACAATCAACTCACACAATCAACTCACAAATCGCAACTGCTACAGAAGTCCCGACGTAATATCGTGCAGCAAGAACCACTTGCGAATATCACCAAGTTCTTCCATATGCACAGCATGATCAAGACCTTTGTACCGCTTTTCCTCAAGCCACGTGTGCTCCTCAAGCCAAGCGGCCGCTGCTGAAAATTCATAAGGCGGAATCACATCATCTTCTAAACCGTATCCGAAAAATACAGGCGTATTGTGCTCAGCTAAATCGTTATCTTTCAAAGCAATTTCAGATGCAGAAGCAGGAACGCTAGGTGCTATAAACCCAGAAAGCACAACAGACGCGCGATAACGAGCAGGATTTAATCGCAACACATGAACGGCTAAAGCAGCGCCTTGCGAAAATCCGAACGGCACAATATCACGATTTTCTGGAATATTTTCACGCACCCACTCGTCTATTGCGGCTGCAGCAGCATACATGTCATAATCTAAATCTTCACGCTGTGGAACAGCGTCATGGAACCAACTGTACGCTCCCTCTTCAAGCTTAAGCGGAGCACGCAATGAAATCGCATCGTTATATGGAGCTACGATTCGCAATAAATCTAGTAAATCTTCTTCGTTAGATCCCCAGCCGTGCAATAACAGCAGCAGTGGGTGCGTTGGGTGCGCAGCAGCGTTTCCTTGCGAATATTGTGCGTGCGTTACTTTCAGCGGCTCTCCAAAACGACCCGGCACTACGTGAGATTCGCGGCCAATATGCGGTTCGTAAGAATTGATTTGCGCATTATTGCGATTTGGTTCATCGTTAGTAGACATAGTAGTCATTGCCTCACCGCCGCTTGTATAAATTGTTACGTTACAAATCTTTATTTTAATAAATATTTTGTATCAAATCATTATGATTTTCTCATTTACAGCATACACATATAAAAAATTAATTAATAAAAATTAATTAATAGAAATTTAAAGAATGAATATTTTGATTTTAGTAACTTTCGAATTAAAAAGCAGAGTATCGCAAATTTAGTACGATTTGATAATTTATCAGACGTCTGACGAATTGTAACGTGCTTACTGTAACATACAAAGAAAGCCAATTCAGCCGCGATTTCAAGGAGGATATCATGCTGAAAACTGAATTCGTTGTAGGCGCGTACGCGTCACTGCCAAAATCACGCGAAGAACAACAACAATACTACGATTTACTCGGAAGTCAAAACTGGGTTGCCGGAACAGAAATCCCATACCCAGGCGATTTAGCAGATTCGCAAACCCGAGAATGGCTAGCAAACGCAATACCATCAAACTGGCACAAAAACACAATAACCGCAATTCCCGGAACAATGCGGCATATAAATTTTGATCCCGATCCAGAATTTGGCTTAGCAAGCCCGAGCGAAGAAGGGCGACTTCGCGCAATCGACTTCTTCAAAAATATTCGTAACGCAATAGCTGATTTTGCAAACCTTCGAAACAGCTGCGATATTTCGCATATTGAAATACACACGGCACCAACTCGAATAGCGCGCGCGGACGCAATGAAAAAGTCACTAGACGAGCTCGCGCAATTAGATTGGCTTGGAACAAAGCTCGTAATAGAACATTGCGACAGGTATATTGAAGGGCAAAATCCAGAAAAAGGCTTCCTTCCGCTCGAAGACGAAATTCAAATTGCAAAAGATGCAGGAATTGGAATCACAATTAATTGGGGCCGTAGCGTTGTTGAAGAACGCAATGCTAAAGCCGCTATAAATCACGTACGCGAAGCAAGAAAAGCTGGAGTGCTTAAGGGAGTAATGTTTTCGGGAGCAGGCCCAGAAGCTACGCAATACGGGTACGAATGGATTGATGGACACTTGCCTATGGCTCCAGACGAGCCAACGTCCTTAATGACTCTTGCAGAAATTCAGGAAACTGCGCGCGAAGCTTTAAAAGACGATTATTTAATCGACTATTTGGGTGCAAAAGTATGCGTACCGCAAGATTCCAGCGTTCCAGAACGCTTGAACTATTTAAAGCATATTTACGAAGCTGTAAACGCAACACAAATTGCGTGAATTAAAAACTCAATCAATCAGCAAATAAAATATATTTCTACGGATGTGACTTATGAACGAAATAAAAGATTCTCGCTCTACATATCTTGCTTTTGACATAGGCGGAACAAAAATAGCTTACGGATTGGTTACATTACCGGAGTCGGCATGCAGCAAAAATATTGCAGATGCGGCTGATACAGCAACGGCAAATATTGCAGATGCTGCAGGTTGCGTTATTCCGTCCGTGCAAGAATACGGTTCAATACCAACCGAAGCGTCAAAAGGCGGCGAAAGCATAAAAAATCGTTTAGTAGAACTAGCGAAACAAATCCTGGAAAAAGCGCAAAAAAATGGCAAAACCATTAGCGGAATCGGAATCGCAGCCGCAGGAGTGCCGAATAGTAAAACTGGCGAAATAGTTGCAGCAACAGACATTCTTCCCGGTTGGCGCGGACAGCGAATTTACGACGCGTTTAAAAGCATAACTGATTTGCCAGTTTATATGATTGGAGACGTTGGCGGACACGGACTAGGGGAAGCTATTTACGGAGCTGGGCGCGGAAAATCAATCGTACTTTCCGTTGGAATAGGAACCGGCGTCGGCGGCGCAATTATTATAAACGGCAAACTTTTTACTGGAGCACACTCAGTTGCCGGTCACGCCGGTCACGTTGTTAGCGATTTGGGAGTTGGATTCGAATGCTCTTGCGGAACGCACGCTGGGCATATTGAGCCAGTTGCGTCCGGAACTGGTCTTGCAACTTTATACAACCATAATTTGCCTGCAGGTGTTCAAAAAGCAGAAAACGGGTACGAAGTATGTGTTTACGCAAACGAAGGTCAACCGCACGCTAAAGAAACGCTTGCTAAAAGCGCAAAAGCATTAGGAGAATGCATAGCTGGAATGGCGAATCTTATAGACCCGGATGTTATTGTGCTTTCGGGGTCTGTTGTAGAAGCAGGAAATATTTGGTGGGATTCAATGCGAGCTGGATTTGAAGATTCTGCTTTAGATTTGGTTAAAAGCACGCCGATTTTTAAGGGAAAGCTTGGTGGCACAGCTCCGCTTATTGGTGCTGCTTTCGCCGCTTTTACAGCTTCTCAAATTTGAAATATTTTTAAAAAGGAGAAAAACTATGAATTCTGTAGTTGAAAAAATTAAGGGCGGCTTAATTGTTAGCTGCCAAGCTTACCCTGGGGAGCCGCTTAGGCACCCGGAAACAATGGCACAAATGGCAATGGCTGCCGTAGAAGGCGGCGCTATTGGAATTAGATGCCAAGGATTGTCGGATATTTCCGCGATTAAAGGTCAAGTTGACGTTCCTGTAATCGGCATTTGGAAAGATGGCCACGATGGAGTTTATATAACACCTACTTTGCGTCATGCGCGCTGCTGTGCGGCGTCTGGAGCAGATATTATTGCGATTGACGCAACTGATAGGCCGCGTCCAGACGGGCTTACTTACGAGCAGACTGTTAGCGCTTTGCACAATGAGGGCATAGTAGTTATGGCTGATTGCGGAAACTTCGATGACGCTAAACGCGCTGCGGATTGTGGAACGGATATTATATCTACTACTTTGGCTGGTACTTCTCCAGGAAGACCGAAAACAGACGGGCCTGATTTTGAACTTTTAGGCCAGATTTTGCAAGCTTTCCCAAATTACCCTATTATTTGTGAGGGGCGTATTCACACCCCTGAGCAATTGCATGAGGTTATGCAAATGGGCGCGTGGGCTGCAGTTGTTGGGACGGCAATTACGCATCCAACGTCAATTACGCGTTGGTTTGCAGCAAAGCTTTAAAAAGAATAAAAGAATTTTCACAATCTCGACACACGCACAACTTGACATCAGACATCAGACCTCTTATGTTTAAAGTAACGTGAAAATCACACGAGCGCATAATTGAAAACTATTCACATTCAAAGATGAAATGTGAATCAACAAACTCAACGGTGAGGAGAAAACATGAAACGGATTAGCTCAAAGCTAACCACTGCAATAGCTGCAGGCCTAGCCGCATTAGTTATGCTATCTGGCTGCGGTGGAGCAAAAAATAAGTCAGCAAAAGCACATACTGCTGTAAAAGATACGATTACAGCTCAAGTTGCGTACGCAAGCCGCGATTTCGCACCATCTACAACCTCTGGCGCGTTGCCAATGGCAGCAAACTGGCATGTTACGGAGCCACTTTACGCTCTTGACTACAGCAACTTTAAAGTTTTCAACGCACTTGCAAAAGGAGAACCAAAGAAGATTTCCGACACCGAGTACGAAGTAACCATTCGCGATGCCGCTAAGTTCTCGGACGGAACAGAAGTAACTGCAAACGACGTAGTATCCTCATTCAAGCGCACAACCGCGCAAGGAAGCCTCTACATATCAATGCTCGACTTCATTGATTCCGTAGAAGCAAAAGACAATCGTCACGTAATCTTTAAGCTAAAGAAAGCCTTCCCACTGTTCAAGCAGCGTCTCGCTTTGATTCAAATTGTTCCAACCGCAAAGTCGGATGCAGACTTAAAGAATCAGCCAATCGGATCCGGCCCATGGAAGTACGTATCAATCACCGATAACCAAGTAAAGTTTGAGCGCAACGATTTGTACAACGGCAAGTACAAGGCACAAACCAAGAACATGGTTTGGAACATAACCGTTGACGATACCGCTCGCGTAACTGCTATGCAAGGCGGCAAAACAGACGTAATGGAAATGGTTCCAGCACAAGCCTTCAATACTTTGAAGTCCTCCGGTTCTGAACTTAAAACCGCTCAGGGCTTCACTCTCCCATTCGTTATGTTCAACACGAAGCAGAAGCCATTCGACGACAAGCGCGTGCGCCAAGCTGTACTCTACGCAATCGACGTAAACAAGCTCATAGCAAACCAAATGAGCGGTCAAGGCGATCCTGCAACAAGCTTCTTGCCGAAGAATTACGCAAACTACCATAAGGCAAAGAACGTATACACCAAGAACATCGACAAAGCAAAGAGCTTACTCAAGGAAGCCGGCGTAAAAGGACCTATCAAGTTCACCCTTTACACAACCGACCACACTTGGATCACCCAGCTCGCTCCGCAAATCAAGAACGATCTCGCTGAAATAGGTATGGAAGTAGACATTCAGTCTATGAAGTCTTCCGCACTTTACCCATCAATCACCGATCGCGACGACGCAAACTACTCGATGGTTTTGGCACCAGGCGACCCATCCGTATTCGGAAACGACCCAGATTTGTTGATGAGCTGGTGGTACGGAGACAACGCTTGGACCCGTCAGCGCACATTCTGGAAGACTTCCGAAGGATACACAAAACTTCACAATCTTATGGACAAGGCTTTGGCAGCTAGCACACCAGCCGAGCGCCAAAAGTATTGGAACCAGTGCTTCGACTTGATTAGCGACGAAGTTCCTCTGTACCCACTCTTCCACCGCAAGACTACGACTGCCGTAAAGAAAGGCTCTTTGGCAGAGTGGAATGCAATCGGCTCTACCGGCATCAACCTTGTAAAAGCAAAGCTTACAAAGTAGGTGCAGAACCAGAAGTATTAAATAAACGTCAATCCCCTAACCTCTAACCGCAAAACCGGCCCAACTGTTTACCTTTCTCGCTTCTGTGCAGACGGGCCGGTTTTGTTATAAAAATAACAATTTCTTCAATGGATGTGTGGATGTCTTATGAGTAATTTTCTTAGACTTTTAGGTAGGCGACTAATTGCCCTGCCGTTCATGGCATTCGGCGTTACGTTCCTCGTATTCTTCCTTATGTCATTTTCAAAATATGATCCAGCAGTTGCAGCTTTAGGCGAAAACTCGTCTCCGGCAGCGCTTGCAGCTTTCCGCCACGAAATGGGCTACGACCGCCCGTGGTGGGAACAGTTCGGATCCTACATTCTTGGTCTTTTCCAAGGAAACATGGGTGTTTACGGCGTAAATAAAGACTCCGTAGCAGAACGCGTTGCAGAAGCATTCCCAATCACTCTGCAGCTAACTTTCATCGGCTTATTAATTGCAATAATTTTTGCAGTAGTGTTTGGCGTTTTTGCAGCACTTTACCGCGATACTTGGGTTGACCAAACAGTTCGAATTCTTTCGATTATTGCAATTGCAACCCCATCCTTCTGGCTTGGTGTTCTTTTGATTTACGTTCTTCAAATTAAGCTAGCTTGGCTCCCAGGTTCCGGCGATTTTGTGCCGTTCTTTGAAGATCCAGAAGCATACATGGCAAGAATGGCAATGCCTTGCTTCGCACTAGGACTTCCAGTAGCCGGCCAGCTTACGCGAATCATACGAACCTCAATGGTAGAAGAATTGGATAAAGATTACGTACGAACCGCAATCGGCGCAGGAATTCCAAAAAGCGTAGTAGTTGCTAGAAACGTATTCCGCAACGCCCTAATCACCCCAATTACAACTTTGGGCATGAAGATTGGTTACCTTATGGGTGGCGCAATCGTTATTGAGGTTATTTTTGCTCTGCCAGGAATGGGCACGGCAATGTTCGATGGCATTAACGGCAACCAGCCAATGCTTGTGCAAGGCGTTGTACTGGTTGTTGCAATCGCATTCATCTTCATAAACATCATTGTTGATTTGCTCTACGTATTAATCAACCCAAGGATTAGGACGGTGTGACATGCTATTTGGAAAGAATCAGGTAGTAGATGCCGCATCAAAGCCAGGCATCAAGTTTAATAGATTTAACAAAATGAGCTTAGGCTCCAGAATTGCGTTCATTGTGATTGCGCTTCTAGCATTTTGCGCTATTTTCGCGCGATTTATAGCTCCGTGCGATCCAGTAAAGATTACGCAAAACTATCAAGCTCCAACAGGTGCGCATTGGTTTGGTACCGATAACCTTGGCCGAGACGTGTTCTCTAGGGTTATGTACGGCGCGCGCTATTCGCTTGTGATTGGCTTGTCATCTGTGCTTTTCGCACTGGTTATGGGAGCTATTATCGGCTCAATCGCAGCAGTAAGCCGCACCTGGATTGCTGAGCTTATAATGCGATTGATTGATATTGTAATGTCCATTCCAGGAATCGCATTAGCGGCCGTATGCCTTGCAATTCTTGGACAATCCATGATTGGCATCATCATTTCTATCGGCGTGCTTTACGTTCCACAAATCGCAAGAATTGTGCGAGCAAATATTATAAGCGAATATGGAAAAGACTACGTACGAGCAGTAATCGTTTCTGGCGCTCGAGCACCATGGATTTTACTCAAGCATGTAACCCGAAATATTGCAGCTCCAGTTATGGTGTTCACGACGCTTTGTGTTGCAGACGCAATCGTTTTCGAAGCCTCGCTTAGCTTCATTAACGCAGGTATTCCAGAGCCAACTCCAACTTGGGGCAACATTTTGTCTTCCGCAAAAGCGGGCGTTATCTTTGGATACTGGTGGCAGGCATTGTTCCCAGGCCTTGCGATTATGATTACCGTTCTGTGCTTGAACATTCTTTCTGAAGGAATTACTGACGCAATGGTTGCGGCACCAACCGCTCCAGTTTCTAAGACTGCAGCCGACGCTGATGCAGCTCGTAAGGAAGACAGGATTCTTACTGACCCAGTTGCAGCATACAAAGAGCAGCACGCAGCTTTGGTTGAATCTCTTGCGAAACTTCGCGAAGCTGAACTAAAGCGCACGGATCGTTTGCAGCCAACGTCTACAGAGCCTCCAGTTATTGAGGTTAAAGACTTGTGCATTCAGTTCCCACGCTACGGCAGCGTAAATGTTGTAGACCACTTGAGCTTCTCTGTTCGCCCAGGCGAGACAATGGGCTTGGTTGGTGAATCTGGTTGCGGTAAGTCAATCACTTCGCTGGCGATTATGGGCTTGCTTGATCCAAAAGCTAAGATTAGCGGACAAATCCTGTTTAATGGCAAGGATCTTGTAAAGCTTAGCCCAAAGGAGCACAATGCTTTGCGCGGCCACGAGATTGCAATGGTTTACCAAGATGCTTTGTCTTCCTTAAACCCATCAATGCTGATTAAAACGCAGATGAAGCAGCTAACTTCTAGAGGTGGCACTCGTAGCGCCGAAGAGTTGTTGGAGCTTGTAGGCTTGGATCCAAAGCGCACGCTTGAATCCTACCCGCACGAGCTTTCTGGCGGCCAGCGTCAGCGCGTGTTGATTGCAATGGCACTTACGCGAGATCCAAAGTTGATAATCGCAGATGAGCCAACAACCGCTTTGGACGTTACTGTTCAAAAGCAGGTGATTGACCTTCTTAACGAATTGCGCGAAAAGCTTGGATTTGCAATGGTGTTTGTAAGCCACGATTTGGCTCTTGTTGCCAAGGTTGCGCACTCGATTACCGTAATGTACGCAGGCCAGGTTGTTGAGCAAGGCTCCACTAAGGAAATCCTAACCGACCCGCATCACGAGTATACGCGTGGTTTGCTTGGCTCCGTAACCTCCATTGAGGCTGGTGCTCCAAGATTGCACCAGGTTCCAGGAACGGTTCCAAGCCCATCCGACTTCCCTAAGGGAGATCGATTCGCTCCTCGCTCTTCTCATCCAGATCAAGGACTAGACGTGCGCCCAGTAATGAAGCGCATTCCAGGAACGTGGCACTTCTACGCCGCGCCTCCAGAGCCTGAATCGGATGCACCTTCCGCAATTTTGACCGCCTCCGATCAAGGAGATGTGCGATGAACATGAATGTTAACGAAACAAACAAAGTACAGAACGAAAATGGCGATGTTCCAATCATCGAGCTGCGCGACGCCGAAGTGGTGTTCACTACTCGAGCAGGATCTGGCTTATTCCATAAGAACAAGATTACAGCCGTAAACAAGGTAAATCTTAAGCTTATGCCAGGCAAAACGATTGGTATTGTTGGTGAATCTGGTTGCGGAAAGTCTACTACTGCAAACATTATGTGCGGACTCCAGCAGGTTACGAGCGGCAAGGTTTTGTTTAAAGGGCAAGACGTTACGCACCGAACCGCAAAAGAGCGCATGGATATTGGACGCGTGGTTTCCGTTGTGTTCCAGGATCCAGCAATGGCTTTGAATGCTCGTATGAGTGTGATTGATCAGCTGATTGACCCGCTTGTTGTGCACAAGATTGGAAGCAAAGCTGAGCGCGATGCTAGAGCCAAGGAGCTAATCCGAATGGTTGGTTTGCCTCACTCTGTTCTTGGCGCTTTGCCAGGTCAGCTTTCTGGCGGCCAGCGTCAGCGTGTGGCAATCGCTCGTGCGCTTTCGCTTAATCCAGATGCAATAATCGCAGATGAGCCAACTTCTGCTTTGGATGTTTCTGTGCGTGCTCAGATTTTGAATCTTCTTTCCGACTTAAAGAAGAGGCTGAATCTTTCCATGGTGTTTATTAGCCACGATATTCAAACAATCCGCTACATATCCGACGAAGTCGTTGTTATGAATCACGGAACGATTGTTGAGCGAGGCGAAACGCATCAGGTTATTAACAATCCTCAAAATGATTACACGAAGATTCTGATGGGAGCGGCACCGTCGCTGTTGCACCCAACGGAAGAAGAGTGCAAGTAAGGTGCGTTAAATAAATCCACACAAAATCTTGGGCGGTTCACTATCCCTCACAACAAAATTCAAGCGAGCCGCCCATCTCACTCAACTAAATTACGAAAACAAAATATTAAACAAAAATTTTAAATTCGAAATTTAATATCGAAATTTAATATCGAAACTTTAAGCACGAAAGAAGTGTAATTATGACTGAAAAATTCCACGGCGTTATTCCTCCAGTTGTTACGCCATTAACTGCAGATGGCGAAGTAGACGTTGTTAGCTTTGAGCGCTCACTTAATCGCATGATTGATGCTGGAGTAGACGGCCTGTTTACACTTGGCTCTTCTGGCGAAGTGGCATTTAGCACAGATAAGCGCCGCCGTGAAATCATTGAAAACGTAATGCGCATTGTAGACGGCCGTGTGCCAGTTTTGGTTGGCTGCATTGACACGGAAACAAACCGCGTAATTGAGCACGCAAAGGAAGCCAAGGAGCTTGGGGCTTCTGCAATCGTTGCAACAGCGCCATTCTACGCACTCGGCGGCATGGCAGAAGTTGAGCGCCACTTCCGTCTTATTCACGAAGCTGTTCCAGATTTGCCATTATTTGCTTACGACATTCCAGTTTGCGTGCACACGAAACTTCCTGGCAATTTGCTTGTAAAGCTTGGAAAAGATGGCGTGCTTGCTGGCGTTAAGGATTCTTCCAACGACGACGTGTCGTTTAGGTTCCTTGTAGACGACAACAACAAGGCTGGCCACCCATTGACTTTGCTTACGGGCCAAGAGGTTGTTGTTGATGGAGCATACATGGCTGGCGCAGACGGATCTGTTCCAGGCCTTGCAAACGTTGAAGCAACTGGTTACGTGCGAATGTGGAAGGCTGCTCAGGCTGGCGATTGGGCAACGGTTAAGAAGGAGCAGGATTGGCTTGCTGCTTTGATGCGAATTGTTACCGTACCTAGCGGCGTGGCAGGCTTCGGCGCTGGCGTTGGAGCATTTAAGACCGCAATGGCATTGCTTGGCGTGTTTGACACAAATCAGATGCCAGATCCAGTTTGCCCACTTAAGGGAGAAAATGTTGAAGCCGTGGCTGGCGTTCTTAAGGAAGTTGGCTTGACTTTGGCAAAGACCCCGCAAGAAGTGAGCGATTCCACTAAGTAGCGGCTTAAGTGCGTATCTTAAGTAAAAATCATAAATAATCATAAATAATCTAATAAAGCCTTTTATTTATGGTGCATAGTAAGTAAATAGTGTTGCGGTGTGCGTTAATTCGCATGCCGCAATGCTAATAATTGCTTAAAGCTTTAAAGGAGAAGCAAAGATGGCAGAAGTTATTATTGTAAAAGATCAGGATGAAGCTGGCGAGCTCTACGCAAAAGCAGTTGTAGATTTGATTAGTCGCAAGACAGACGCAGTACTTGGCCTGGCTACAGGGTCTAGCCCATTAAAAGCCTACGAGCATCTTGCAAAGCTTGTTAAAGAAAATAATGTTGACGTTAGTCGCGTGCGCGGATTTGCGCTTGACGAGTACATTGGATTGCCATTAGAGCACGAACAGTCCTACCACAGCACAATCCGCAGAACCGTAACCGACTTAATCGGCCTAAACCCAGATTTAGTGCACGTTCCAGGAGATGTTCTTAACGGAGCGCCATTAAGCGAAGGCAGCAAGATTGCGCACGCTGGAGCTGACTACGACGCTGCTATTGCTGCTGCTGGTGGAATCGACGTGCAAATCTTGGGAATTGGCTCCGACGGCCACGTTGGATTCAACGAGCCGGGATCTTCGCTTGCGTCTGGAACGCGCGTAAAAACCTTAACTGAGCAGACTCGTGTAGATAACCGCCGATTCTTCGACGGAGATATTAACCAGGTTCCAACTCACTGCATAACCCAAGGAATTGGAACGATTTTGCGCGCTAAGCATCTTGTTCTTCTTGCGTTCGGCTCAAATAAGGCAGATGCTGTAGCTGCAACGCTAGAAGGCGGAGTAAGCTCGCTATGCCCAGCTTCCGCGCTTCAAATGCATCCACACGCAACCGTGATTATAGACGAAGCGGCAGCAAGCAAGCTTAAGTTGGCAGACTACTATCGTTGGGTGTACACAAATAAGCCATCTTGGCAGGGAATCTGATAGATCCGATACCTCTGATAGATAAGTCTAAAATTAAGTAACGTATTCAAAAGCACAAACGCAGGTGGGTTAAATGTCAAAAAATGCATACTTAGATGCCGTAAATAAGATTGATGATTCACTAAAATCAAACGAGGGACGCAGTTTTGTAGTGCGAAACGTTAGCGTTGTAGACGCGCGCGGGATTGTTCCTAACGCTTGGATTTTGGTTAAAGATGGCGTGATTTTAGAAACGGGCATTTTAGACGAAGACCTTGCGCTGGCGATTAATGCTTGCGGCTTGCGCGCATCTGACTTAAATGTTGTAGACGGCGGTGGCTATTTTGCTGCGCCAGGCTATATTGATTTGCACGCTCATGGAGCCTGGGAACATTCGTTTGACGACGGTGCCGAAGGGATTGCCATTGCGCGCGCGTATCACATGCTTCACGGAACAACTAGGCAAGTTCTTAGCTTGATTACAAATCCTCTTGACGTAATGCAAGAGAATTTGCGCACCGTTAAGCGCGTTATGCAAACGCGACCAGATGTGCTTGGTTCGCATTTGGAAGGACCATTTTTGGCGCTTTCTCGAAAAGGCGCGCACGACCCTAATTGCCTAGTGGACCCTACTCCCGAGCGCGTTGAGGCGCTGCTTGAGGCGGCGGATGGCACTTTGCGCCAGATTACTTTGGCTCCAGAGCGCGCACACGGCATGGAAGCCATTAAGCGTTTTGTGAAAGCTGGCGTGATTCCAGCAGTAGGCCATTGCGACGCAGACTATAACACTGCTCGCGCCGCGTTTAATGCAGGTTCCACGCTTATGACTCACATGTTTAACGCTATGAACGGCATTCATCACCGAAAGCCAGGCCCAATTCCTGCAGCCTTGGAAGATCCGCGCGTAACGATTGAGCTTATTAACGACGGCTTCCACGTTGAAAACCCAGTTTTGCGAATGGCGTTTAAGGCGGCGGCTGGAAGGATTGCGTTTGTAACAGACGCTATGGCCGCCACCGGTTGCGCGGATGGCTCTTATAAGCTTGGAGCACTTGACGTTCAGGTTACAGACGGTCATGCAAGGCTTGTTTCTAATGGCGCTATAGCGGGGTCTACTTTAACGTTGGACGTTGCGATTAAGCGCGCTGTTAAAGAGCTTGGCATTGGCTTGCCGGCGGCAATTGCGGCTGCAACTCTCGTTCCAGCCCGCGCTCTTGGGGTAGATAAGCAGAATGGTATAACTAACGCGCCTTTGGGCTTGGTTGAAAAGGGTTACGCAGCCGACTTACTTTTGCTTAATTCTGGGACTTTGGCCGTCGAGCACGTTTGGCTAGAAGGCCATAAAATTTCGTAACGGAAATCGTGTCGTTGCGATTAATCGTGATGCTGTAGTACTCAGGCATCACCATTGAAGATGGAAGAACCGCTCTCTAAACTAGAGCGGTTCTTCCATTTTATAGAATGTATGTGCTTCAGCGCTTTTGCAGTCTATTAAGCAAAATCGACTGAATTGGCTCGTAATGGCTATTTACAGCCTGCCTATATCCGTCTGCGTCTCCCGCAATAGCAGTTTTAAGCATAAGTTCATGCGCTCTAGCGGTTTTTTCAAGCTCGTCCGAAACTTCCAGCCCCAATTGTGGCAAAACAGCCATATGCACAAGCCACAAGCATCGCACAAATTGCTCTGCAATCGTATTGTTTACCGCGCGCAAAATGCCCGTGTGGAAAGCAATGTCTTGTTCCAAGAACGTTTTTCCAGCATGCGCCTCTTTTGTCATTGTTTCCGAAAGCGCTTCCAGCTCTGGATGCTGCGTTCCCTTAAGCGACTCAACAACTTTATCCGCGCATCCAAGGTCTAGGAATTTGCGCATTTCTACAACGTTACTCAAGTCTTCAAAATTCTTATTAATGGAGATTAAGGAGCGAAAAGCGAGTGTTTCCACCATTGGGTCCAAAGATAGCGAGCCAACAAACATGCCTTTCCCTTGCTTAACTTCCACAATGTTAAGTGCTTCCAGCTTGCGAATCGCCTCGCGCACCGATGACCTTGATGCGCCAATCAAATTGCATAGCATTGGCTCAGTTGGCAGCATGTCTTTTGGTTGCAAACGTTCTCTTAAAATAAGCGATCTGATTGCATCCATCGTTTCGTCGCAACGTTTTCTTGCAACAATCGGAGCGGAGTTAGAGCTTGCTTGCAATAACGATAAGCGGTCTAGTGTTGTCATCTCATCGTCTTCGCAGCTGCTAAATGTCTCTTCCATTTTGGCTCCTTTCAGTTCGCATGAGTCTTCTCTCTTTTATTTCTTCCATTTTTTCGTTTTTGTGTACTTTGTTTTTGAAACCTGTTTGCAAACTATCTTGCCGACAAAGCGAGGAATCTATTGCTGTTATATAAATTCCAGTAGTCTCTTTTTCCCACAGTAGTTGCAAATTGTGTTTATTGCTAGAGGTAAGGCATTGATAAACGTGGTGGAATGGGTTTATGCACACATTTTTTTGCCACGTTTTGCCGCCGTCGAAGCTAAATCGCACAACTCCGCGGCCGCGGTACGGCATCATTTGGCTTGCGTTTGCAAATGCTATGCAGTCTGCGTTTTGCGCGTTTTCGCCGCTGAAGCAGGTTGCGCTCGGCTGGCTGAATATCTCGGGCAAGCTTTGGTCAAAAATCAGCTCGCTCCACGTTTCGCCGCAATCGTGACTAATGGCCTTGCCTACGCAGCCCGAGCGATTTTGATTGCGGAAGAACGCCAGAATATCGCCATTTTTGCGCTCTACAAACACGGTTTCGGAGCTTGTTGCATCGTCGTCTTGCATTGTTGCGGGATCTACGATTTTGCCGCCCATTAATCGCCCTTCGTTAATCATTTTGCCTCGGCGCCACGTTTCGCCGTCGTCGTCCGAAATAAGCGCTCCCGAAGAATAGTGCGATTTGCTTTGGCCGCTGCAATAAAATGGCACGAGTATTCTGCCGTAATGTTTTTCGCTATGCCTAATAATAATTCCGTTCCCTGGGCATACTCCAGCGAAGCTCATCCACGGTTCTTTAACCATGTGGTCAATTAAGCGTGGTGCGCTCCACGTTTCGCCGTCGTCGTCCGAGTAGATTTGCGCTATGTAGCAAGTTTTTTCGGCGAATAATGGCTGACTTTCGCTTGCAATTTCTGGCGATTTCCATATGTCCCACGTGGAACTGTCGCAAGTTTGATTATTGTGCAATCCGCTGCTCAGGTCTCCGCTCAAATCGCCATTTTTTATGCTTCCATCTGGGTAAATTAGCCAGTTTGTTGCGCATTCTTTTTCGCTAGAATTGCATGGCAATTTTACGGCTGCGCTTGCGTCCATTGCCGCCGCGTAGTGGCCACCTAAGCGGTCTATAAGCTTGATTCTTCCGCATGCGTCTACGCCTACAGCTGTTTTGCAATTTGTTAGCCCAATTCCGCCAGGATTAATGTCAATTAATACGTTGATTCTTTCGCTTTTGCCTTCTGGGTCTAAAACAGGGCAGGAGTCGATTGCGCTGGCGCCCAGTTTTCCAAGGTTTTTGCCAGGCATGTTGATTACGGTTTGCAAAGGCCCCCACGTTTTGCCGCCGTCCGCAGACCTGCGAATCACAAAGTTTATGTGATTTGGAGCGTCGTTCGAAACGCTTGTTCGCTGGTCTGCTCCCGCGATTAGCGTTCCCATGCGCGTTTTTACAAGCGACGGTATTCTGTAGCTGCGAGAGCCTGCGTAGCCTGTGTCGAATAATGCAGTTGTTACAAGCGGTTTTACTCTTGATATTCTTTGGATTTGGCCTTCACTTAGCGCACTAAAGTAGATTCCGCCCGTTCTAGCTTCGCCCATTAATCGCACTCCGCGCAGGTTTTCGCCAATGCTTACGGCGTTTAATCCCGTTATGTTTGCAAACCAGAATTGTCCTATGTTGTGCGACTGGCTGTATCCGTCTACGTAAATGTCGATTGCTCCGCGATTTGCGCGAATAATCAAGTCGTGCCATTCGCCGTCGTCAACACTTGCGGCTGCTTCGATTACGCTTTTTACGCACGTTTCGCTGTCGATTAGCGTGATTTTTATGCCTTCTGGCCCTGCATACACGCTTATTTTTTCGCTAGATTCTAGATTAGTTTTCGTTCCAACAGTTCCGGCTGCAAAAAGCACTCCGTGTTGGCCTGGCCCGCGCAGCCTAAATTGAATGTGCAGCGTTCCGCTGGACTTGCAAGATACGCGTTTTATGTCTCTTGCGCAAATCGTAGCTCCTGCAAACCATATGTCTGGCTGTGCTTGAGTGGCCGAATTTGCGATTTCTTCTGGATTTGGCAAGTGGTTTGAGTAGTAAAAGTCGTAGATTTGCGAAGATTCTGCCTGTACTGCACACACTTCGGCCGCTTTTTCGCTCACTCTTTGCGGTCCAAGATTCGTTGCGCTCGCAAAGCACTGGTATCCGTCTAAATAAAATCGGCTCCCAAAACTTCCGTACGTTATTGCAAAATCGTGTTCGCGCCCATCGCATGCGCCTAGCGCATCTTCCATGTGCAGTGCAATTTCTTTTGCACCGTTTGCGTCGGCGTTATCTTCTAAAAGATTTTGCGCACTAAGCAGGGGAGCATCTTCTTTAATACTTATTTTTATTATTGGAGTTGCGTGCTCTTGATGCGTGGAAGCTTGCGATTTTTGCGCGGGCTTAATATTCAATAAATCGCAATCCGCATTTGCTACAAATTTGAACCCTATTATTCCTTCGTTTTGATTCCCGCGATTCCCGCGATTCCCGCTATTTTCGCTAGCTGCCGTAATTTTTATTGTGGTATGATTGAATCGCGTGTGTTCCGAACCCCAGATATTGGCAATTTCTTCACCCAGGTTCGTCGTCTTCGTTGAACGACGTTCCATTTTAGTCCTCCATGACCGTAAAAATTAAAACACCAATGTTTTAACACATCTGACGTCTTACGACGTTCACTATTCAGTCTATCACACATTTTTAAGCAAATGCACAATTATTACACATGATGTTGCAGCCGTTGCCACAAAATAAAAAAGAACGTTGAAAAATCAACGTTCTTAAAGAGTGCGAACGGCGGGACTTGAACCCGCACGAGTATACACTCACTGCCACCTGAAGACAGCGCGTCTACCATTCCGCCACGTTCGCATACAAAGTGCAAGGCTATCATATTTGATATAAATTCGCAATGTTTAGCCTAGCATTTTGTGGTCAAAACTGCTCTCAGCCTTTAGAACCGTTTTCGTAATAGTGCGCAAGAGTCTCATCGCGGAACTCTTCAAAATATCCGCCGTCAATAGAAGCTCGGATATCGTCGAGCAGCTTCACAAAGAAACGCTCGTTGTGAATTGTTGCAAGCGTAAATCCGTTCATTTCACTAGCGCGCAACAAATGATCCACATACATTCTGGAATAATGAGTGCAAGTGTAGCAATCGCAGCCTTCTTCAAGCGGACGCTGATCATGCTTAAACTCTGCGCGCTTAACGTTATAACGCCCATGGCGAGTAAAAATTGCTCCGTTTCTTCCGCATCGAGCCGGAGCAACACAGTCGAAAGTATCTCCGCCGTTTTCAACGCAAGCAAAAATATCATCCACGGCTGCAATACCAAGCACGTGGCGTGGGCGATTTTCCGGCATAGCATCGCAAATCCAAGCGCAAGTATCACCAATAATTCGCTTCTCAATAGCGCCACCAATGCCAACGCCATCAAAATCTAAAGAAGCAATCTGCTCGGCCGCATGCCTACGCAAATCCTCATAATTCGCGCCCTGCACAACGCCATATAACGCTTGATACGGCTTGCCTACACGCTCCTTAGTTAAACGCTGATGCTCTGCAACACAACGCTTTGCCCAGCGGAAAGTGCGCTCTACAGATTCCTCTTGATATCGGCGAGTATTCATCAAAGTAGTAAGCTCGTCGAAAGAAAACATAATATCCGCACCAAGCTTATGCTGAATTCCCATAGAAATTTCGGCACTAAAACGGTGCTTTGCTCCGTTAAGAGGAGACTTAAAAGTTACGCCGTCCTCGTCAACAAAAGCCATACGCTCTTTTCCAGCTGCAATAACATCGTCTGACTTCATGCCAGTAACATCCATTGCAAGCGTCTTTTTAAAACCAGCGCCGAGAGATAGAACCTGAAAACCGCCAGAGTCTGTGAAAGTTGGCTTATCCCAGTTCATAAACTTTCCTAAACCGCCAGCCTCATCAAGAACATCCGCGCCCGGACGCTCATACAAGTGAAAAGCGTTTGAAAGCATGCATTGCGCACCTAAATCTTTAATGCTTTCCGGCAATACAGCTTTCATTGCAGCTTGAGTTGCAACAGGCACGAAAGCTGGAGTTTGAATATCTCCGTGAGGAGTGTGTATTACGCCAGTGCGCCCGTAGCGAGCGCCGTCACGACCTTTACCTTCAGCAGTATTAGAAAGTCGCGTTTTGTTTGTAAACGAAAATTCTTTGCGGTCACCAGGCTTCCCAGGCTCAGCTCCGCGTGGATGTTCAAGAAGACTTGTCATAACCTTTACTTTATTAGAAGGCATGACGATAGCATTAAATAAATTTAATAGTGCATAAATAAGAAGATGGTTTATGATGGTGTATCAAGAGTCTTTTTTAAGGAGGATGAATGGCTGACGATTTGTATGGTACCAATCAGCAGGAATCCAATAACAATGTAAATACTGAGGCTATTGCGCAGCAACAAGGCCCGCAGAGCCCGCAAAATCAGCAGGATCAGCAGGATCAGCAAGCTGCGCAAGCTCAGCAGGATTCGCAGAACACACAGCCGCAACAAAACTCGCAGCCGCGTACTGCTCAGAATGTTCAAGCTTATAGTCCTGCGCCAGAGTTCGGCGCATACGGACCTGTGAACAATAGGGAAACAGCAAGTCAGCCTGTAGTAAACCAACCTAGCGCAAATTATCCTAACGCGAATATGCCTAACGCTAATGCGGCACCTTCCTCATATGTTGGGCCACAAAATCCTTATGCCCCTTCAGCAAATACTCCTAATGCGTTCGGGAATCCATACGAATCTAACGAAAACACTAGCCACACAAATGGCGATAATGTTAATCAAAATGCGCAGCAAAATCTTCCTCCAGTGTTCAATAGCACAAATGAAGGAGACCACAGCGAAACAAGCGCAGTAAATAAAGGCGAAAAGTTTGTTAATCTTCAGGAAAATAACAACACTCCGCCTGTTATGATTGCTATTTTATCTGCAGTAATTTCAGCAATAGTTTGTGTTGTTGTAATGACTTTCGTAGTTTCGCAAGGCCTTATTGCAATTCCACAAGGAAGCTCCTTAGAAAGCGTCGGTTCAAAAGCATCTGGTCCTGGAACCGCAATAGTTAAAGGCGCACAATCTCCTGATTGGCGTGGAGTAGCTCGTCAAGTTTCTGGCTCTGTAATTTCTATTCAAACGCGCTTAGCCAAGGGAATGGGCAAAGGTTCAGGCGTAATAATTGATTCTAAAGGATACGCAGTTACGAATAATCACGTAATTGCAGACGCAAAACAAATTCAAGTTACGCTTTCTAACGGCCAAATATATTCTGCAACTTTAGTTGGAGCAGATAAAACAACAGATTTGGCTGTTCTTAAGCTTGATAATCCGCCAAAAAATTTGAAAACTGCACAATTTGCAAATTCAGATTTGCTTGCTGTTGGTGAAGCAGTTATGGCTATTGGCAACCCGCTAGGCTACGACGATACTGCTACAACAGGTATTGTTTCAGCGTTAAATCGTCCAGTATCTGTTATGGACGATCAAAGCCGTTCAGAAATCGTAACTAATGCTGTACAAATCGATGCCGCTATCAATCCAGGAAATTCTGGCGGACCAACTTTTAACGCGGCAGGCCAAATTATTGGCATAAACTCTTCTATTGCAGCCACTTCTACTCAAGGCGGAACAGCAGGCTCGATTGGTATTGGTTTTGCAATACCAGCAAACTTGGTAAAGCGAGTAGTTTCAGAAATTATTAAAAATGGTTCTGTTAAGCACGTTGCTTTGGGAATTATGATTAAAAGTGTTGCCGTGGAATCAAATGGTATTACTCGCGGCGGCGCTCAAATTGTTTCTGTAAATCAAGGAACTCCGGCAGCTAAGGCAGGACTTAAAGCTGGAGACACCATTGTGGCGTTTGACGATAAACCTGTTGCTAATAATTACGCTCTACTTGGTTACGTTCGAGCAACAGCGTTTAACAATAAGGCTACACTTACTGTAGTTCGCGGCGGAAACACTCTTAAATTGACTGTTACGTTCAACCAAGAAGAAGCTGCTGTTAGCGGAATGAATCGTAAAGAAAAGACGCTGAAGAATAATAAAAAGAATTCTCGAAATCGTGGTAATAAATCCGATGACGATGACGACGATTTACAGCAGCGTGACGATAGTGACGGAGATGACGGCGGCATCTTTGATCCGTTCGGATTCTGGTAAATTAAATAACGCCTGCAAATATTTAAGGCCATAATAAGTACGCCCCAACAGTAAGATGCATCTTGCGATTATCTTACAATTGGGGCGTATTTGTTTATTTATTCACGCTACTTTTTGCGCTCGTATACAGTTACTGTTCCTTCGGAAACATTCGATTTGAAAGAGGATTTAGTTTTAGCAATAACATGCGCCGTGTAATGCTCAATATTGTAGTCCAATGCAACAAAGTAGTACCACGGTTCGCTTGATTCGGTTACAAAGAATTGAGGTTCTTTTTTAGCCTTGCAAGCTGATATTTCACCCCACGCTTGAGACTCAGAAGGACGTTCATTAGTAATAAACGAACTGTTTTTATAACTGCAATCAATAAGATTCTTCGCAAAATAAGGGTTTGCTGTAATAAGCTGCCAAGAATACTGGTGAACATCTTCAAATTCTGGAGAAATAGTATTACCGTTACTATCTAATTTTTCTTCTTTATGAAGCCAAGATGTTACAAAACGCTTATTTTCTGCGTGATTTCTCTGAATGAATTGCGCAAGAGCGCGAGAACCTGAGTAGTCGAATCTAATATCATTAACGCAAGCAAATATATTCCAAATCAAACTTGGCGCCAACAAAATAACAATAATAGATTGAGTAAATGCACACTTATTACTTAACTTATTTGCAAGCGTAATATCAAAATTAAGCGGCTTATTAGCAACACACATCCACAGTTGCGCAATAAAGAATACGAATACGATTCCTGCATGATGCAAAGTAAAATATTGCGTTGCAATAATAGCAAAAGTCAAATAAGGAAGAATAAGAGATACCAACATTTTCCTACGTTTTGCAATACAAATAGCAAAAGCCCAAATCAGTATTGAAATAAGAACGCAAATAATAGTTGGCAATATTCCTAAAGACATTCTTCTCAAAGAAACGTCTCCAGCGAATGCTGTAAACATGCTTTCTGACGGAACTACGAAAATAAAATACAAGAATTGAATAAGATGAGAATTTCCGCTAAAAGTTGCGCGAGAACCAAATGCGTTAGCAGCAGGCCAAATGCAGGCAATGCTTGCAAAACCAACAAAAGCAAGTAAAATCCAGCCAAGCAAACGATTTATATTAGAAAATATTTCACAAACAGCATTCTTAATTCCAGCTATCTGTACGCTTCGCACAACCCAAGCCAAGGCAAAACCTGCAGCAATAGCAATTCCATAAGAGCTAATCGCACACATTAACACAAGACTTAGCACAAGTTTCCAAGTATTAGATGGCTTAGAATCCGCATATTTCCAATAATGTGCAACCATTAGCAAAGAAACACATAGCAATGCGTAAGGGCGTGCAGTAACTCCGTATTGGAAGCAAATAAAATAAGTAAATGGCAGAAGCGCAATAGTAAGGCGATTAAAAGGAGCGCGGAAAATCAGCCATCCTCCTAGAAGAGCAGCGCACAAAAACTGCACGCCTTTAAGACCAATTTCGTACGGAACACCTGTTTTTGCAGGGATTGAAAGAAGAAGCGTCCAAAGTGGCGGATGTCCTTCGTAATGCGGACGAAGAGTTAACAAATCAGCAAACGAAGAATCACGCGCAATAAGCCAACTCTGCGCTTCGTCAAACCACGGTTCATGGAAGTACATAACTACTGCAACAACAGCCATGTATGCAATAAAACTAAGCGCGCGCGCATGCTTTACAATCCATAGTTTATTTGTTGTTTTCGGAGTATTTGTATTTGCAGTACTCGTATTCGTAATAGTATTTTCGTTCATAAATGTTTTATTTTCTTCTATAGTATTTTCACTAATATGCATATTTCTATTTAATTATTTCTTTCAAAATTGCGTCAGTACTAAACTTCAGCAAATAAAAGCCCCAACCAAATAAAATCACGCTAACACCGTAACAATACAGTGCAAGCGTGATTTTAAAGTTTGAAATTTTTTTAGTTTTGATTCAATGCAGCCAAACGACGAGCGTTAGCCACAGCATACAAGCTGATTCCAGCCGCAACCGAGGCGTTAAGAGATTCAACCGCGCTAGAAATTGGGATTCCAGCAATAGCATCACAAACTTCACGAGTTAGTCTGCTCATGCCCTTACCTTCAGAGCCAAGAACCACAACCAGCGGATCAGTTTCAAAACCAGTTTCGCCAACGAGCTTATCTCCGCCACCGTCAAGACCAATCGCATACCAGCCGCGTTCGCGCAAACCTTGAATAGCCTTATTCAAATTAACAACTCTAGCAACTGGCAAATGCGCCGCAGCTCCAGCCGAAACCTTCCAAGCTGCTGCAGTTACGGAAGCGCTTCTACGCTCAGGCAAAATCACACCGTTAGCTCCGAATGCTGCCGCAGAACGAATAACAGCGCCCAAATTTTGCGGATCCGTCACACCGTCTAAAGCAATAAACAGAGGACGAGCATTAATTCGAGCGGCTGCAGAATCGGCGGCTTCCATTGCGCGAGACTTCTTTTCTGCACGCTCAACCAATTCCTGCAAAGAGTAATACTGGTAAGGCTGAACTTTCAAAATAATGCCCTGATGGTTGCTAGAACGCGCAATTCTATCCATTTCCAAGCGGTCAGCTTCCAGCAGACGCAAGCCCTTAACTCCAGCAAGTTTTACAATTTCGCGAGTGCGATCATCATGTTCGATTCGGCTTGCAACGTACAACTGTAAACTTGGAACTCCAACTCTAAGAGCTTCAAGAACAGCATTACGGCCAATAACCAACTCATCCGAATCAGAAGCGAACTTATCTACCCTTCGCCTTGCAGCTAAACGCGGATCAGCGAAAGTGCGCTTTATAGCAGCTTTCTTAGCGAAATAAGCCTTATGATATACGCGATCTTCAGCCTTTGGCGTAGGCCCTTTGCCTCGCAATGCATTGCGATGTTTTCCACCCGACCCCTTGGTCGGTCCTTTTTTCGTAGTCATACCTCTATTCTCACATGCCCCCGAGGCATTGAGTTTGCAATAAGCAGCATTAACTTTTAATAAATATCAATAAATTTTATTAATTTTACATACTTCTTTTTAGGTTCGCGCACTTATTGGCGCGTTATATGACATAATAGAACGGTACTTATTTATTGCAGGAAGCTTTTAGAAAAGTGCGAATAACTGCTTTTTAAAAGTGACGCAATATTCCACAACCGCGCAATAGTTACAGTGCTGAACGTACAAAATAGCGTTCGCGTTGCGATTATTGACTACTCCGCGGCGCTCCCAAGGGGGAAAACATGGTTGATCACGCTCTTGATCAATCCAAACGCAAGGCCTCTGATGCCAATAATCAGGATCCTTCATTGCAAAACGTTCAACAAGTGTCACAAGCTTTAAACGTAGACGTAACTTGCGGCTTAAGTTCCGAAGAAGCATCTAAACGACTTGCACAATTCGGTCCGAACGCGCTTGCTGCATCCGAAAAAACGCCTGCATGGAAGCGATTCCTTGAACAGTTCAAAGATCCACTTGTTTACTTGCTGATTGCAGCTACTATTATTTCTGCAATTGCTTGGTTCGTGGAGAGAGCGCAGCATAAAGGTAACAGCGGCGGAGAAATTCTACCGTTTGATTCCATTGTTATTATCATAATTTTGATTGCAAATGCTGTTCTTGGATTTATTCAAGAGTCGCGCGCGGAGGAAGCGGTTGAGGCTTTAGCTAGAATGAGCGCGCCTCAAACTTCGGTTTTGCGAGATGGGCGCGTTATACGCATCGATACTACCGAGGTAGTTCCTGGCGATATTCTTGTTCTTGGCGAGGGCGATGCTGTTTCTGCGGACGGTCGTTTAATTGCTGCAGCATCTTTGCGTGTTGCCGAAGCAAGTCTTACTGGCGAATCGGTTGCTGTAAGCAAGCGCCCCGATACTTTGCAATCCGCAAAAGCTTTGGGCGACCGCACAAACATGGTTTTCAACGGCACTGCTGTAACTCAAGGAACTGGTCGCGCTATTGTAACTTCAACCGGCATGAGCACGCAGGTTGGAAAAATTGCGGATATGCTTTCCAAGTCGGACGAAGAATCCACTCCTCTTGAGCGTGAAATGGTGCGAGTTTCTAAGGTTCTTGGTATTGCGGTGTGCATTATTGCAGCTATTGTTCTTGCATCAATGTGGCTGCTAGAAGGCTTCCATAGTATTCAGGATATTATTGATTCACTTCTTCTTTCCGTTTCTCTTGCTGTTGCTGCAGTTCCAGAAGGCTTAGCTGCTATTTTGACTGTTGTGCTTGCTCTTGGCGTGCAGCGCATGGTTAAGCATCATGCGGTTGTGAAAAAGCTTTCTTCTGTAGAAACGCTTGGTTCCGCTTCTGTTATTTGTTCCGATAAAACAGGCACATTAACTCGTAACGAAATGACCGTTGAGCGCGTAGTGACGCCGAGCGGCGAAGTTCAGCTCACTGGTAGCGGCTACAAACCGGAAGGCCGAATGGTTCTTCTTGATTCTGCAGATGCAGATCTTGCTGTTCCTCAAAATCTTGCAACGGAAGTGTTAGGAGCTTTAGGTTCCGGCTATTTGGCTAACGATGGAGATCTTCATTACGACGAATCTACTAAAAGCTGGCAGCCAGTTGGAGACCCTACAGAAGTTTCTATTGTTGTTGCATCGCGTAAAACAAAGGCAGATAAGCGTTACGCTCACTTAACTCGTGTTGCTGAAGTTCCGTTTACTTCTGAGCGCAAACGCATGTCTGTAGTAGTAAAAGATGGTTCAGATTCTGGAAATCTTATTGTTTGCGCTAAAGGTGCTCCTGATGTGCTTCTTTCTTACTGCACTCGAATTGCAGTAGCTGGCGCTGTACGTCCACTTACTGATGGCGATCGCGAAGATATTTTGGCTACTGTCGAGCGCCTTTCTGGGGAAGCTTACCGAACTCTTGGCATGGCGTACCGTCCGCTTGGCGTTGATAGTTTGACGAAAGTTGACGGCATGGTTTCTAACGCTGCCGGCCAGATCGCT
Organism: Gardnerella sp. Marseille-Q9691; assembly: GCF_046507715.1. Classification (NCBI taxonomy): domain Bacteria; kingdom Bacillati; phylum Actinomycetota; class Actinomycetes; order Bifidobacteriales; family Bifidobacteriaceae; genus Gardnerella; species Gardnerella sp. Marseille-Q9691. The sequence continues at coordinate 30,336 of NZ_JBKFXI010000003.1, forward strand.
GACGTTGCTGAGCAGAGCGACGTCTTGGAATCTGATTTAATTTGGAACGGCATGGTTGGAATTATTGATCCGCCTCGCATTGAAGTTCGAGATAGCGTTGCTCAAGCTCACCGTGCTGGAATTCGCACTGTTATGATTACTGGCGACCATCCTCTTACAGCAACTCGTATTGCTAGAGATCTTGGCATTGTTGGCAAAGACGAGCGCGCGCTTACTGGAGACGATCTTGACGAGCTTCTTTCTCTAGACGATGACAATATTGCTTTTGATGAAGCAATAAACAAAACTAGCGTGTACGCGCGAGTAGCTCCTGAGCACAAACTTGCTATTGTTTCTTCATTGCAACGTCAAGGAAATATTGTTGCTATGACAGGCGACGGCGTAAACGACGCTCCAGCCGTAAAATCTGCCGATATTGGCGTCGCAATGGGCATTACTGGCACAGAAGTAACTAAAGAGTCCGCCAAGATGATTTTGGCTGACGATAATTTCTCTACAATTGTTGCAGCAGTGCGCGAAGGCCGTGGAATTTTCGACAATATTCGTAAATTCTTGCGATACTTGCTCAGTTCTAACGTTGGTGAAGTTTGCACCGTTTTCGGTGGTGTTGTTTTTGCTGGAGCGCTAGGCATCACGCAGCCTAATTCCGTAGGTGTTACGCTTCCACTTCTTGCAACTCAGCTTTTGTGGATTAATCTGCTTACGGACGCTGCTCCTGCCCTTGCTATGGGAGTTGATCCGCAAACTGACGATGTAATGGATAGAAAGCCTCGAAAACTTACAGATAGTGTTATCGACCGACGAATGTGGGGAGATATTGTATTTATCGGCATAATTATGGCTGCTATTACGTTAATTGGAATGGATATGCATTTGGCAGGAGGCTTATTTACTGACCGTTCTGTTGGCATTATGAGCCACGCTGCACAAATGACTCACGCTCGCACAATGGGATTCACAATTCTTGTGTTTGCGCAAATGCTTAACGCACTAGCTTCTCGTTCCGATTCACAAAGCGTATTTGTAGGTTTGTTTGCAAACCGTTGGCTTTGGGGCGCTATTGCAGTTTCTGTGCTTCTACAGCTGGCAGTAATTTACATACCGTTCTTGAACGAACCATTTGGAACTGTTCCTTTGAGCTTAAATGAATGGTTTGAGTGCCTTGGCCTTTCAATGGTTGTGCTTATTGCTTCGGAGTTAAGAAAGTGCGTGTTACGTTTCATCGCAAAGCACAAGGCTCAAAAAGCTTTAACTGTGGTTGCTTAAAAGCAAGCAAGCACAGACCGCGGCACGCGCTACAATTGTCTGTATTGTAATTTTCGCGCAAAATAGCAGTAAATATTTCGTGCGAACAATGAAGTTACTGATGTATAAGCTTTATTGCAAGGAGATTTGACGTCATGCTGTTGTCTGATCACGACATTCTCAAAGCTCATGATGAGGGTCATATTGATTTGACCCCATGGACCCCGGAAATGGTGCAGCCTGCGTCGATTGACGTGCGCCTCGACCGTTTTTTCCGCTTATTTAACAACCACGCTTACACGTATGTTGATCCTGCAGAAAATCAGGGTGAGCTTACTGAACAGTTCGAGGTAGCTCCTAATGAGCCTTGGATTTTGCATCCTGGTGAGTTTGCTCTAGGAGCTACATGGGAGTATGTAAAGCTTGACGCAACCATCGCTGCACGCTTGGAAGGCAAGAGCTCGCTTGGACGTCTTGGTATTTTGACACATTCCACCGCTGGCTTTATTGATCCAGGTTTCGAAGGTCATATTACTTTGGAACTTTCAAACGTTAGCACTCTGCCGGTTAAACTTTGGCCGGGTATGAAGATTGGCCAAATGTGCTTCTTCCAGTTAAGCTCACCATGCGAGAATCCGTATGGTGCAGCTGTTAACGGCTCGCACTATCAGGGTCAGCGCGGTCCAACTCCGTCGCGTTCGTATGAGCATTTCTACCGTGCTGATTTAAGCTAGCAATGCTTTTATGGCATGATTTTTTGCGAAAATCGTAAAAATTCAGAAGAAAAATATAATATTCACAGAGAATTTTCAGGTTGTATTACTGTACTGCTCAGAATAGTATGGTTTTATAATAGTGTCGAACAAAACGACAGGTGCATGGCACCTAGAATTTATTCTTTTCTTCTCTCCTTTATTTCCCCGGCGCACAGGCGCCGGGGTTAAATTTTTTTCGCAACATAAATTACTTCTCTCCCAGCAGGAGTTAAGATCTGTTTTGCGAGCTGCGGATAAGATAGTCAAATGCAGATAATGCAGCATTTGCGCCCGTTCCATACGCTGTAACAATCTGCTTATACGGTTCGTCCGAACAATCTCCAGCAGCAAAAATACCTGGAATATCAGTGCAACCAGCGCGATTTGTAATAATTTCTCCTCTATTATTTAGAGGAATCTGATTTGCGAGCCAGCGAGTATTTGGAGCCAAACCAATCTGCACAAATACGCCGTCCGCTTCAATAACATGCTCTTTAGATTCGGAATTATTCGCACTATTTCTATCTATATATTTAACTGCCGTAACTTTATTGCCATTGCCTTCAACGTTACTCACAGCAGCACTAGTAATAACTTCAGTATTTGGCAAATTATGCAAAGTATCTAGTAATACTTGATCCGCTTTAAGGGTATCCATAAATTCTACTACAGTAACGTGCTTTGCAATACCAGCTAAATCAATCGCTGCTTCAACACCAGAATTTCCGCCACCAACAACGACAACATTCTTGTCTTTGAAAAGCGGACCGTCGCAATGAGGGCAGAATGACACTCCTTTATTGCGGTACTCGTCTTCTCCAGGAACGCCTAATGTACGCCAAGTTGCGCCAGTTGCAATAATCACTGCATGCGCTTTCAAAGCACCGCCTGAACGCGCATGAATTGTATGCAAACCGTATGGTTCATTAGATAAATCGAGCGAGTCTGCCCAATCAGGAGTAAATACGTCAATATCGTATTGCGAAATATGTTTAGTTAAATCTGCTGCTAACTGAGCGCCAGTAGTATGCGTTTGCGAAATATGATTTTCAATACTTTCGGTTTCTACAACCTGCCCGCCACGATGATCCATAATCATAGCCGTGCGCAAGCCTTTACGAGCAGTGTAAATTGCGGCAGCAGAAGCAGCAGGACCACCGCCCACAAGAACAATATCGTATGGGTCTTGTGCATTCATTTTTTCTGCGAGCGCAACATTTGCCGAAGAAACGCTATTATTCCCATCAGATTTTTCGTTAGACGCAAGTATTGCCACCAGTTCGTCTATTCCTGCTCGTCCGGAGGAAATAAGTTTGCCATCTTCAAACACTGCCGGCACGCTCATTATGCCAAGGCGCTCCACTTCTTCTCTAAAAGCGCTACCTTCTACCGCGGTATGCTGAATTTTAGGGTTGATAATAGAAATGGTATTAAGTGATTGCACAACTTCTGGGCAATTTAAGCAAGTTACCGACATGTAAGTTGTTACATTGTGTGGACCAAGTTTAAGTATTGCTTCGCGCTGCTCATCACTAATTTTTGGCGCGTAGCCGCTTACTTGTAGAAGCGCTAATACTAAAGAACTGAATTCGTGTCCTAAAGGCAATCCTGCAAAACTAACCGATACAGTAGATTCTCCATTTACTGAATTATCTAGTTTTCTGCGCAATTCAAAGCTTGGCTTACGCTTTGAATTGTTGGTTTCATTATTATTTACTTCAACAATACTGATTTTGTTGCTTTGTTGAGATACTTCTTCTAACAATGCTCTAACTTTTTGAGATGTTTCAGAATTGTCAACGTAAGAAACGATTTCTATTTTAGATACCATCTTTTTTAGTAATTCTGAAAGCTGAGCAGTTAATGACGCATTCAACAAAGACATAATCTACTTCCTTCGGTAACTTTAGCCACAAGCAAAAATAAGCTAAATGCGTAGGAAACTATGAACGTAGCCCCCTACGCATTGCGAAAATTCTTTAAAAAGATTCTTTAATATTTAATTGCAAAAATCAGATTTTGCCGACCAAATCGATAGAAGGCTCCAAGGTTTCTTCACCCTGCTCCCATTTTGCTGGGCAAACTTCGCCTGGGTGCGCTGCAATATACTGCGCTGCCTTAACTTTACGAAGCAGCTCGTCGGCATTACGGCCAATGCCATCAGCTGTCATTTCGAAGAATTGAATCATACCTTGCGGGTCAACTAGGAAAGTTGCGCGGTGAGCTAAACCTGATTCTTGATTCCAAGCATCAAAATTACGCGAAAGAGCTCCGGAAGGATCACCCAACATGGTGTACTTTACTTTTGCAATTGCTTCAGAATCGTCATGCCATGCTTTGTGCACAAAATGTGTATCCGTAGAAACTGAGTAAACTTCAACACCTAGCTTTTGCAATTCTTCATAGTGGTTTGCAAGATCTTCCAACTCAGTAGGGCATACGAATGAAAAATCCGCTGGGTAGAAGAAGAAAATAGCCCACTTGCCGAGTACGTCAGCATCGCTTACTTCAACAAATTCACCATTCTTATAACCATTTACTTTGAATGGAAGAATATGCGTGTTCATTAAACTCATACTATGCTCCTCAATATGTTTAATTGTGCTTTCTAAGCGAAACTATCAATACTGATTATAGGCAATAAATAGTGTTGCTTCCATAGTTAAAATGTATTCTATATCACTAATTAGGGTATTTGACAGCATTGTTTAACAGAATATATAGTAGAAAGTCTTGTTTTTAGTTGCATAAGACTATAAGCATGCATATTGATTTATTAAGCAAGATACGCGTATACCGTATAATGTACTTGGAATAACGCACTAAAACAGATAAAGGATTAGCGCAAACATGAAAAGCAACGCTAGCATTTTCAAAACCATAAGCGGCATAATAGTGGCTTTCGGCTTACTTTCTACAAGTTTTATTGGTTTACCATTAGCTACAACTACAGCTGCATTAGCAACTGAAAATAGCACTACTGCTAGCGAACCAGTGCACACTCCTTTGACTGCACAAACTGCTCACGACATTTCTACTGGCAGAATTCGCTTAGAAAATAATCAGATTGACTCATTGCTATATCACAAGCCCGAGCTAGATCCAAATGTAGATAGCGATGGCGATGGACTTAAGAACAGTGAAGAACTTTATACATACGTTAAAAACGAACGCACATATTACGGATACAATTCGCATCCACTTATAAAAGATAGCGATGGCGATGGCATTGATGACAAAACAGACGAAAATCCGCGTAGATGGGATATTAGCCCTCGCGATATGGCACTGTTTATGGAACTCGTGTATAGAAAAGACGATTACGTCAAAAAAGTACTTGACTACTCAAGACCACTCACTGACATTTATAAAAATCGCAACGAATATAAGCTCATGCATAACGAGCTTGCGCCATTCTGGAAAGTCAAAGAAACATACCACTTTGGAAGCGGATTTGATGCAATATTATTTGAAAATGTAAATCCTGCATATCCATTTATTGAACAAAACGGCGTGCAAGTTCTTGGAATCCGAGGAACTGAAAGCGGCGGAGATTTTACTAATGACATTAAACTAGCAATTGGATCAAACCCGAGCCAAGCTTTAGATGTAAACAATGTGATGGATAAAATCAATAGAGAAAAACTTGCTACTAATTTATACATAACAGGGCATTCTCTCGGAGGTTATTTATCTCAACGTGCTTTAATTTACGCTAAACAAAAAAATTACCAATGGATTACAAAGGCTTATACTTTTAACGCTCCAAAGATTAAAGGAAATCCATTCAACAAATGGCTTTGGGAAACATCTGATTTTGGCGATAAATTAACAGAAGAGTGTTATGCCGTTCATTACAAGGTTGATAATGATAAAGTAATAGGACCAATAGGAAACCTTAACGGCGCAATAAGCATAGGAGAATCTGGAGAAGGTCACGGATCTCGTAGTTACTTGGAGCCTAGAATGGATAGTTTCAAAGGATTCACAGTTGGCGAACGCAATAAAATTGAGGGAATCGGTCGCAAAATTGATGCACTTGACGGATTAGTTAATGAACCAGTTATTAAAACTGACGAACAATCTTTCGAGCCTAAAATTAAAAACATAGACATTTTTGAAAACGATAAGTTACCAAAAGTAACAGATTATCTTCTTAACGCATCTGACAGACCGCAAGGATCTACTATTACAGATATTACAGATAAAACCGCTATTGATACTTCTAAAAGCGGAAAATACGAAGGTAAAATATTACTTACATTATCTGATAATTCAGTAAAAACTATTATAGTTCCAATAATTATTCATAAGCGATTGGCTAATATCGAGGAACTTCCAAACGTTACGGTAGTAGAAGGTAAGAAAGTAGAAGTCAAAAAAGATACTACGATTCCTGCTGATTTCGACTTTAAGCCGTATTTGCAAGGTTTACCAGAAAACAGCACAGTAAAAGTTGTAGAACAACCAAATACAACAAACATTGGTGAAGCAACATTTAAAGTAGAAGTAACTTTTGCGAGTGGCGCAAAACGGAAGGTAATTCTTAAAGCTCACGTTGTAAAAGTTATTTCTGCAACACCATTAAAACCAGCGAAGAAAACCATTCCTTGGACCAAGCTAACGCCAGCAATTCCAGTTACACCAACACCTGCACCACCAACTCCAACACCAGCACCTCCTGCTCCATCGCCTGTACCGCCTGCACCACCAGTGCCACCAGCGCCTGTACCGCCAACCCCGCGACCACAACCGCGACCACAACCGCAACCACAGCCTGAGAATCCGCAACCGCAGCCTGAGCACCCTTCAAACCCAACTCCAAACCCACAGCATAATGAAAACAATCATCCTGCTGAACCTGAAAATCCTACAAATCACAACAAGACCAATCAGAGTGCGGGAACTACAACAATACCGTCAGCTCCAGCAAGTGTTAATAAACTTAAAACCGAGCTTGAAAACACTCTAAAAGCCGGCGAACACAACATTGTTTACGCAGGCAGAAGTAACAAAATTACGGTTACTTTAAATGCTCGCGCAGACTTTCTGAACAAACTTAATAAAGAAAAGCAAGTAAAAGCCTACGCATACATTTATTCAAATCCTCGTCTTCTAAATGGACAAGATGGAACCGAATACGTAACGGTTCATTTCAGTGCAGATGGAAAACCATCTTTCGACGCTGTTATTCCACAAGAATATAGCGGCAATCACACTATTGTTCTTATCGACGAGCAAGGCAATCAAGTTGCTTGGACGAACGTTTTAGTAAAAAGGGATGACACTTCACAAAATTCTTCCACAGGTGAAACTGGTATTCCACAAACACAAAACACACAAAATGTGCAAAATACTAGCGAAAATGAATTAACTTCAACCGCAAGCACGGAAGCAACTGTTAGCGCAAACAAGAACGTAATCGCACAGCCAGAAGCGAGCAAGCCAACTACAAGCAGCCATCCTCTTGCGAATACTGGAATCCAAACAATTCCAGCGCTTATTAGCATCGCAGTAACGCTATTTGCAAGCTTCGTTGTTGTTTTAAGCATGAGAAAAGCAAATCGAATTAAATACTAGATAGTAAAAGAATTTGTCGAAGAGCGGATGACGGGAGTCGAACCCGCCTCTGAAGCTTGGGAAGCTTCCATTCTACCGATGAACTACATCCGCATGTTGCAAACAATTATTGTATGCAACTTTTTAAGACTAGCATGTGCTATTGAGTATGCAAACACTTAAGCTTACTTAGCGCTAAATAATTACATAAATAGGGCGCTTGCTGTTTGATTGCGGCAGGCAAGACAGCAAATCAGCAACCACAAATCAACAACCGCAGATTAACAATCTAAGGCAATAGCTACAAGATCCGCAGATGATACTACTTTCTTTCGAGCGCGCTGCTCTTTAGCACCAGCTTCACGCTCATACTCATCTACTCGCTTCCAGCCGGCGTAATCAATGGCTTTCACGCCTCGAGATTTAAGCAGCTCATCTATGGACTTTTCGTTACGATCCTCTGCAATCAGCCCAGATTTAGCTAAATCTTCGAGCATGCGATCAACAATAAGAAGCGCGTCAGATTTAGTAGAACCAATTAAACCAACAGGTCCTCTTTTAGCCCAGCCGGTAGCGTACAAGCGTTCGCGCACCTCACCATTTTCCGCAGAAGTTACGATTCTACCATCATTATTCGCGAGCAACGTGCGCTTTTCGTCGTAAGCAATGCCTGCAACCTCAGCAGGATGGTAGCCAATCGCATGATACACGGCTTGCACAGCGTAATCTTCAAATTCACCTGTGCGAGACATTGTGCCATCCGCGCTTGTTACAGTTCGCTCAACTCGTATTGCTTTCACACGCCCATCTTCGCCAAGAATTTCTACAGGAGCCGAGTTGAAATGAATAACGTAACGTCGGTTAGCAGGATTGCCCTCAAAATCAACGTTCCCACCATCTTCCATGTCTTCTGCCATGTCTCGAATAGCGAAAAGTTCCTCAACCATTTGGCGCGTGAGCTTATCGTTACCAGCAACTTCTATCGTTTCATCGTCTAGCTCAAAATCGTCCTCGTTAATAACAATTTGCACTCCGGCTAACTTTTCCATTTCGCGCAATTCTTGCACGGAGAATTTCGCATGAGCTACGCCTCGGCGAATAAATAAATGCAAGGTTTGAGTTTGATTTTTCTGCAATCCTTCGTACACATCATCTGGAATATCCGTATGCGCGCGCAAATAATCAGGATCTCGCAAAAGCTCACGAGCAACATCCATTGCCACATTTCCGCCGCCAATAACAGCTACTTCCTTTGCTTCAAGCGGCCACGTGCGCTTGCTAGTTGGGTATCCGTCGTACCATTCTACAAATTTTGCAGCTCCGTACACTCCGTCTAAATCAGCACCTGGAACCCGCAATGGCCTATCTTCCACAGCTCCTGTAGCAAACAGCACTGCATCGTAGCGCGCCAGCAAATCTTCTAAAGTAATATCTTTACCAAATTCAACATTCGCATAAAGATGAATATTTGGATTATCAAGAGTTTTTTCAAGCGCATCGGCAATAAATTTAATACTTGGATGATCCGGAGCCACACCATAACGCACTAAGCCGAAAGGCACAGGCAATTTTTCAAAGAGATCAATGCGAGCGCTTGTGCCGAGTCCTAATTCTTCGCCACGTTTAGCAAGTTGACGCAAGAAAATATCGGAAGAATACACTCCAGCAGGTCCTGCACCAATTACTGCAATTCTAACTTCAGGAGCATGCACTTTAGAAATCTCAGAGACCTGAGATGTTTCTGGTGCAACATTTTCTATTAAATTATTTTTTTTCATTATTATCCCCATATTGAACTATACAATACGGCACTTTTGCCGTTTTTGCGCGCATTATGCGCGGACTTCAAGCACAGATTTCCTTCAAGTGCTTTCATAATTAGACTAGCGCATTGCTAAGTCTTACAAAATGCTTACATTAAAAAGCTTAGATTAAAACGCTTTATTTAATCTTTTCACGCGAGCGCAAAGCAGTTAACGCCCAAGTAATTGAAATAACGTCAATAATTTCCTGCATCATTGCTCCAATAACCGCTGGAATGAAACCAAAAGCAGCTAAAATCATGCTTACAATAGCCAAACCTATTCCAAGCAAAACTGACTGTATCATAACTCGTTTTGTATGCTTTGCAACGCTTACAGCATTAGCAACCGACGCAATATTGTTGTTCATAATAACTACTTGCGCGCACTCCGATGCTGCAGTATCCGTGCCATCCGTTACAGCCACACCAATGTCTGCAGCTGCAAGAACTGGAGCATCATTTACTCCGTCACCAACCATCATGGTTACGGTTGAATCTTTCTTATTTTTGGCTGCATTGTAATTGTGCTTTTTTACATACGCTAATTTATCTTGCGGAAGCAAATCTGCATGCACCGAATCAATACCAACGCTTTTGCCAATGGTTGTTGCAGCTTGTAAACCGTCACCAGTAAGCATTGCTATTGTTCTAACACCCAAAGCGCGCAACAAAGCAATAGTTGATTTCGCGTTATTTCGCGGCACGTCTTTTAATACGATTCTTCCAACCAGCACTCCGTCAAAAGACACGTAGGTTGCCATTTCGTCTGCTGCAAGAGATTTACCTATAGTTTGATTCGCGTTTTGTTCTGTAACGTACTTGTGTCTGCCTACACGCACTAAAATGCCATCCACAACGCCCTGAATACCCTGGCCTGCAGCTTCTTTAACACTGTGTACTACAGGGTATTCTCTAACGCTAGGAAGTTGCGGAACCGACGATGGGTGAGCATTTTCCCACAGCTTTGCTCCCGCTTTAGCAATACCGCCTGCAAGTATGTGCTGAGAATAAGTTTCTAGAACGCCCGCAAGCATAACTATGCGATCAGCCTTCTGCATAGAATCAACTACGTCAACTCTTGCAACTTGCGGCTGTTTAACCGTCAACGTGCCAGTTTTGTCAAAAAATACGTCTGTTACACGACTTAATTGCTCAAGCACATCCTGACTTTTAACAACAATTCCAAGTTTTGCTAGACGCCCAGTACCAGCCATGCAAGCAACTGGAACTGCAATAAGCAGAGGACATGGGGTTGCTAAAACCAATACTTGCGCAAATCGCAATGCGTCGCCAGAAAAGCTCCAAGCAAGACCTGCAATCGCAAAAGATAATACTGTAAACGGCACAGATAGCATGTCTGCAAATCTAACTACTGCAGCTTTAGAGGACCTAGCAGACTCAACAAGCTGCATGATTTTCTGATACTGCGAGTTTTTAGACAGCTTGGTTACGCGCATAATAAGCACAACGCCGCCGTTTACGCAGCCAGAAAGCACCGAAGCTCCCGCATAGACTTCTCTAGGAACAGATTCTCCGTTAATAGCACTTGTGTCTAAAATTGCAGAACCGCTTAGCAGCTCACCATCGACCGGCACAGTTTCGCCGGGAAGCACAATAATTACGTTTCCAATCTTTAATTCATCAACTGCAACTGTAGCGTAACGCTGCAAATTTGAGGTGATTTCGCCGTCTATAGATGCTTGTAAAAATGGGCAATTATTTCGTTTACAGTTGCAATTTTGCAAGTTATTATTTTCGCAATTACTTTCGCAATTTTGCTCGCTACTATTAGATTGCTTAGAATTAGTGGCATCTACTTTTCTAAATTCAGCATGCTGGCACAAAACACACGAGATAGGCTTGCACTGATTTTCACTCAAACATGGCGGTTCGTAGGATTCATCATTTGCTTGATTATTATTCATTCCATGCTCAATACCTGGCAAAGTCATAAGATGAGCAGTTTTTGGAGCTGCACTTACTAAAAGAGATAGATTGCGCTGAGCTTTCATATGCGCAAAATCTTCAATTGCCTCTCCCGTCCAAACCATTACAACAATCAAATAACTTGCCCAGAACTCACCAATAAAAAGCGTTGCAAGCAATGCAACAAAAGCTAGCAAATCAATACCTAAAGTTCCGCGCAATAAATTTTTAATCATGTTACGCAAAGAAACAAGGCTGGTATATAAAACGAGAATAACGATAATAGTTTTGCCAACACTAAGACTTATTGAAATATCGAAATCAAGATTTAAAAAATCAAAGATTTGTTGCGAAAAATTATAAATTTGCTCATTGAAAGTAGCCAATATAGGCAAATTGCATGAGTAAAAAGCCACAATAAAAGGAAAAGCGAGAATTACGACTGTTAATTGTGGTGCACGACGGCAATATGCTAAAAGTTTACGCATACACTTTCCTTACGCTGATCAGGTTAACTACGCTTAAAACGCTGCTAACACACGATTTCACGCCTTGTTAACCCACTGAGCGCAACTTAAATAGTGCACTCAATACACGGCGTAAAGATTTATATTTAATTTATATTTGTATTTAGTAATCATACCAATAGGCCTTGATGAGAAACATTCTCACAAACACAAGCTTAAACAATAAAAAAAAAAACTAAAACAAACCCAAAAAGAAATTGATAAACAAAAAGTTCTGATTGAAAAATCAACCAGAACCTTGCTCGTGGAGCTAAGGAGACTCGAACTCCTGACCCTCTGCTTGCAAAGCAGATGCGCTACCAGCTGCGCCATAGCCCCATTTGAAAGAATGTAACCATTCTATCGTGGGCCCGGGAGGACTTGAACCTCCGACCTCATCCTTATCAGGGATGCGCTCTAACCACCTGAGCTACGGGCCCAACTTGTATGCCTAAAACATACAAGTAGTTACTGTAGCACAGCCACAGAAAATGTCAAACCGCAACACGCCATAAAAAGAAAATGGCATGTTGCGGTTCGAATCAAAAAAATCAAACAGAGGTTAATTAATCAAGATGGCTACGCATAAACCACTGGAACTTTTCCAGCTGCTGCACGTGATCCTGAATAATGTTAGAGCTCACAATGTCAAGATTGTCAAGCTCCGCAATAGCTTTGCGATCGTCTGCAATCATATCGTTGTAATACTCAATAAGAGCCTGCAAATATTCTTTAGTTGACTTGCGACCAGTTAAAGCAAAACGCTTCCATGTGCGAGCTGCAACAACATCGTCTGCGCGTCCAAGTGGAGAACCACCCAAAGTTGCAATTCGCTCAGCAGTTTCATCCGCCTGCGCCAAAACTTCAGCAACCTGCGGATCAAGCATTTCGTGCACAGCAATAAAATCTGGGCCAGTAACATTCCAATGAGCATGTTTAAGCACCAAAGCAGCCTCCTGCTCATGGCTTAAACGATTCTGCAAAACAGCAACAGCCTTTTCACTGGCCGCCTCGTCGAGACCTGGCAAAATATGCAATAAGGCCATATTTATCCTTCCTTAGATTTTTTATTACTATTACATTCTACTGCTACGGCTTAAATTATGCGCGGCGACGCACTTCAAGAGTAGCAATACGTCGACCATCAACCGCAGTTACAGTCATATCGTAGCCGTCTGCATCGTGCAAAACAGCTCCAACGCTTCCCATAGAACCAGTATGCGCTAAGAAATAGCCTGCAACAGTTTCATAAGGTCCATCTTCAAGCTCAATGCCTGTAATGTCAGCAAAATCTTCAATGGTCATACCGCCATCAATTTTTGCAACACCATTTACAAAAGCAGTTGTTTTATTCACATTATTTTGTTCAGCTTCTTCAGGCAGATCGTACTCGTCGCGAATATCTCCAACCAACTCTTCTGTCATATCTTCAAGAGTTACAATTCCGTCAGTTCCGCCGTATTCGTCAATAACAATAGCCAAATGGATTCCGCGCTTTCGAAGCAGCTCTAGGCTTGGCAAAAGCTTTGAAGTTCCAGGAAGACTAATTCCTTCGCGAGTTACATCTGCAACAGTTTTTGCGTTAGGATCTCTAACATCCAACAAATCGCGCACATGCACAAAACCAATAACGTCGTCAAAATCCTTGCCAATAACCGGGTATCTGGAATACGGAAGCTCACGAATTTTTGCAGCTGCTTCTTCAAGACTTAACGAGCCGTCCAGAAATTCCACGTCAGCACGCGGGCGCATCACTTCAGCAACAATTGTTTCCGAAGCATCAAACACGTCATCCAAAATATTGCGCTCATCCTGACTTAAACGCTTATTGCTATTAACAAGCACGCGCAATTCTTCGTCAGAAACTTCGCTTTCTTTTTCATTAGGATCAAATCCAAGCAAGCGCACAAAACCATTAGTATTCTTACCAATAAGCCAAATAAGCGGCTTGCAAATTTTCGAGAAAATATCTACCGCCGGCACAACAGCTCGCGCAATCTGCTCAGAACGCTGCATTGCAATACGCTTCGGCACTAATTCAGAAATTACAATAGAACAATACGAAATAATAAGAGTTAAGAAAATAGTGGTAAGCGGGCCTGCAACATGCTTAGGCACTCCCCATGAGCACACAACAGGCACAACGTAAGGAGCTAACGCAGATTCGCCGAAGGATGCAGAAAGAAAACCAGAAAGCGTTACGCCAATTTGCAGTGCAGATAGAAAAGTATTAGGGTCTCGCGCAATTTTCGCAACTCTAGCTCCACGAGCATCCTGAAGCTCCATGCGATCAATTTGCGAACTTCTTAAGCTCACTAAAGCTAATTCGGTTGCCGCAAATACGGAACCAAATAGCAAAAAAATCATAATGAGTAGAATATTAAAACCAATCGCCATACTTGTTATCTTAGTTTACTTCTATGCGATATCAACAATTCTTTAATAGAAAATTATTACGGACGGTAAAAATATCCAGTTGGCGCTTTAGCAGATTTTAACGATATAACTTTTAGTACAACCCCGGAACGTTGGTATCCTTTAACTCCTATGCTCCCCCTAGAAACGCGGGCGCGAAGCATAACCCACTCATGTTCGTGAAGTTTGTTGGCATTTTTATAGTTTGCAACTAAACCAAAAGGAGACATATCTAGAATGCAGCAAGACATGAGTTGACGAGATAAACGAAACTGATTTGCTCCTAAAGTAGTATCACGACTTACAAACCCTGTAATCGTAACCGTATATCCTTCATATTTTGAAATATTATGGTCGATTTCGTCATACCATAAACCGAAATCATCGTTTTTTACTTTTATTTCACGAGATTTTTCGCTCAACCCAGAAAGTATCGAATTGTGTCTTCTAATAGCAATAGCTCTGCCTCCTGCGTAACGATCAAAACCGCCAGAGCTAAATCTTTGCGACGATTGCAGAGGAATAATAATTAGCAGTGCAGGAAGCGCTAAAGAAACTAGTATTTTCCAAGAATCTCGTGCAGAAACATCAAACCATCCCAATGCAGCACAAAATGCTAAAACTAAAAGCAGAACGGCTGCAATTATCAAATATGCGAACGCTCGAGGAGTGGTAAAAAGCGTGTACTGTCCGCTTAAAGTTACTGTGGCAATAACTGCTGCTAAACATAAAAGCACGAAAGATTCTAATATTTTTGCAAAAGTAATACGATTACGCTTTTTATTTTCTTTACTAACAGAACTTGTATTTTTCATAGCATGAACCCCCAAGCCCAGTTAGAAAACAGTGAAGCTAGAAGACAAAAGCCTGCAATTGTTAGCGTTAAACGCAATACGAATTTGCCTCTGCAATCAGAAACAAGCATAAGAGTATTTTTTAAATCAAGCATTGGGCCAAATAGCAAAAATACTAAAACGGAAGACATTGGTAAAGAAGCAGCTAAACTTCTAGCAATTACAGCATCCGAACTTGAGCACAACGAGCTGAAATAGGCAATAGCCATCATTGCGGGTATTGCAATCCAAATATTGTTAGCTTGTATTCTGGAAGCAGGATCCGCCCCTAACCAAGCTCGTATAACAGAAGCAACAATAGTTCCGCACACAATAATTGGTAAAAGTTTCAAAAAATCTTCATGAATATGCTTTATGTATAGCTTTATTTGCGCGCAAATACTTGATTTTGTGCGATTTTGCGTCTTTAACTGTTCTGAAGAATTTTGATTTTCTTCATGATTGCAGCCACAATTTAGTTCACAAGAACATTTTGATTTAAGATTATTTTTTAATAAATTTTCGTTACGCAAAACAGATGATTTTGGCGGAAATATTGCAAAACTTAATCCAACTAATAACGCAATACCAACTCCTAAAGCAACGCGCATAACGGCTACAGCCGGCGCATCAGCAAAAGCGTACCAGGTCGCTAAAACAGACACAGGATTTACAACAGGAACAGCACAAAGGAAAGTTATTGCGCAAGGAAGCGGCAATTTTCTTGCAACCAGTCTAGAAAATGTTGGCACAACCACACAGTCGCATACAGGCACACATACTCCAGCAATTATGGCAGCTAAAAAACCGTTTGCAGTAGATTTTGGAGCATGTTTTTCAATAAAATCAGCCGTTACCCAAGTTTCCACAGCAGCAGAAACAAGAACACCAATAAGAGTGAAGGGGATTGCTTGCAAAAGTAAGCCAGCAACACCTCGAACAGTGGTGTCAATAAGAAGCCAAGGGTAGCGCAATTGCAAAGCAGGGGCCATGGCAATAATAAGAGCCGCAAAAGGCACTCCTGCGATCAAAAAAAGATAATTTGCAGAATTTGCTGGTTTCGCCTGCTTTACTACCTTCACTGGTTTTTCTGCTTTTCCTACTTCTCCTGGTTTTAGCATGACAACACTTCCACCAAGCCGTCACTCATTCGATACCTTGCTCCAACAAGCATTAAAGCGTCTTTGAAAACAGCTTCGCGAATTATTTGTGATTTTTCGCAAATTTCAGCCAAGATATTAGACACGTGAATGCGCTCAATATCATTCGTATCTAAATCTTCTTCAACACCTGCGAGCGCAGCAGGTCCTAAAGAACGCAGCAATATTGACTCGCTAGACTCAATTATTTCGCTTGTTTCATCTTCGCCGTATTTAGAAACCAGTTTTTGCACATTCGGCAAAACGGCTTGTACTGCACCGCAATGCTCATGGCCAAGCACAAGCAACACTTTTACTCCCAAATCACTTACAGCGTATTCTAAAGATGCAATCACGGCATCATCCAAGACTTCTCCAGCTGTGCGAACAGAAAAAATATCTCCCAAACCAGCGTCGAATATAAATTCTGGAGCAACTCTAGAATCTGCGCACGAAAGCACAACAGCTCCAGGATGTTGACCATCAATAAGTTTCATGCGCGCTTGTGAATTTACGCCTGCATGCGCCGAATTGCCTTCTGCAAATTTGCGATTCCCAGCAAGCATTGCGCTTAATACCGATGTAGCTAAAACTGAATCTTCATTAGCAAAATCTTCGCTGACTTCTTCTTGCATTATTACCTCCTACACTGGCATTGGCAATATTTTTAGTTGCTTAAAGTTTAAAAATCTTTTACCTACCGAATATATTGTATCTTTCGTAGTAAATAAGAATTTTGTTTAAGAATATAAGCCTATTATCAAAAAAGCTCCCGTATTGCAATTCGCAAATACGAGAGCCTTCTTGATTTAGTAATTTATTAAATATCATCCAGTATTCTGCAAGCCTGCAGCAACACCGGAAACAGTGCAAAGAATAAGGTATATGAACTCTGCCTGCTGGCTTTCGCTCAACTCTTCCTTATCTACCTTGTTGCGAAGCTTGTGCAATGCAAGGGATTGGATCACAGAAAGCGCGTCCACGTAAGGAGAGCGCACGCGAATAGCCTGGCCGAGAACGTGACGATGCTGCAGAGGCCACTTGTCGTCAACTATTTGCAAAACCCACTTGCGAGTAAGCTGCATTTCCGAAAGTACTTTATCGCTCAAATCCTCACGATCTCCAAGACTTAAGTACATGCGAGCAATACGCTCATCCGTCTTAGCCAAAGACATCTCAATATTGTCAATAAAAGTACTAAACAGCGGCCACTCTTCGTAAGCGCGACGCAAAGTTTCCAAATCACCAAACTTTTCGCAAGCCGTACCCAAACCGTACCATGCAGCCAAGTTAATGCGAGCCTGAGCCCAAGAGAACACCCACGGAATTGTTCTCAAATCGTCCAAAGACTTCGCACCCAAACCGCGCTTAGCTGGGCGAGAGCCGATTGGAAGCAAACCGATTTCACTCAAAGGCGTAACTGTAGAGAACCATGGAGTAAAGTCATCCGTTTGCAGCAAATCTAGGAAGCGCTCATGGGCTGCAACATCAAGCTTTGCAGCCATATCCGCATACTTCTTCGTCATATCAGTATTAGTTTTCTCAACACTTGGCGAAGATTGCAACAAAGTTGCAGAAGCAACGGATTCAACGTGACGAATAGCCAAAACTGGGTTTCCGTAGCGCGCAAAAATAACCTCACCTTGTTCAGTAAGCTTAAATCGGCAATTGACGGAGCCCACAGGCTGAGCAAGCACTGCACGGTTTGCAGGACCGCCACCTCGACCAACAGCGCCACCGCGGCCGTGGAATAGTGTCAAATCAATATCATGCTTCTTAGCCCATTGAGCAATGCGCTCCTGAGCAGAGTGCAAAGCAAGCGTTGCGGAAGTAGGACCAGCGTCCTTGGAAGAATCCGAGTAACCAAGCATAACTTCCATCTTGCGGCCAGTAGCCTTAAGACGAGCCTGCACTTCAGGAATTTTAATAATCTCCTCAAGCACATTTACAGAATTCTGCAAATCTTCCAACTGTTCAAACAGTGGAATAACGTCTATTGTTGGCGCATCCTGTGGATGAGCAAAAGCAAGACGATTAAGCTCAAATACGTCGCGCACATGCTGAGCAGATTTTGCGAAGGAAATAATGTAGCGTCGAGCAGCACGCATGCCGTTACGCTTTTGGATTGCTCCCAAAGCGCGGAAGGTGTCGAGCACTTCTCGAGTCATTGGCTGAAGCGGTCCGCGTTCGCCATGCAATCCGTGTTCGCGAATATCTTCCAAAGCGCGAGAATGCACGAGAGAATGCTGACGGAATTCCATTTCAACCATGTGGAATCCAAAGGTTTGAGCCTGCCAAATCAAATCTTGCAAAGGACCATAAGCTGCTCGAGGATCTCCGCCTTCTGCCAAAGAACGCTGCACAATTTGCAAATCTTCAATAAAATCTTCGCAAGAATGATACATCAAATCCGTATCGCGGCTAATAGTGCGGTGCAAACGGTCCGCCATTACAAGCATTACAGCACGATGTGGCTCGCTATTAGAAACATCCGAAGCGCTTTCTGTAAGCTGTTCGCTCATTTCGCGCTGACGATTCCACAACTCAAGCAGCTCCACGCTTGGAGGAGTTGTGCGCGTTTCCATAGTTAAGCATTTGCCAACTTCGCGCGTGCGATTTTCCAAAGCTGCAAGCACGTGATCGCTAAACTTTCGAGCGACTTGACGGCTCACTTTAGCTGTCACATTAGGGTTGCCATCTCGGTCCGATCCAATCCAGCTTCCTGGGTGGAAGAATGCAGGGCAGCGAGGAGGCACAAGACCAGCCTTCTTACCGAGCAGCCAATCGTCAAATCGACGATACACGACTGGGATAGTGTCAAATAATGTAGCGTCAAAAATGTCAAGAATAGTATCCGCTTCTTCAACCGGAGTTGGCTTCTTCAAAGCAATTGGCGAAGTTCTAAGAAGAGCGTCAATTTCGTTATACAGACGACGATAATTTTCGCGCTTGTCGGATCCGCCTAAACGATGATGTTCGCTTAACAATTGCGAAATTCTGCGAATTTTACCTGCAACGGCTTTACGACGAGCTTCAGTTGGATGCGCAGTAAATACAGGATGGAACTCAAGCTTTGCGAGCAATTCTTTCGCTTCAGCAGGGCTCATTTCAGTAAGTAACTTGTGATACGCGCAAGTAAGTTCATTTACTGGGTCAACTGGCATCGAATCTTCAACATCGCATTCACGCTGATGAAGTACAGAAACTCGATAATTCTCTTCACACAAGTTTGCTAAATGGAAGTATGTTGCAAAAGCGCGCGCCAGAAGCTGAGTATCATGCAAATTCATTCCGTTGATCTTGCTAACAGCTTTACTTAAGCCATCGTCTGCTGTTACTTTTGCATCTACCATTTGTGCAAAATGCGCGGCACTAGCTTCAACAGCATTCAAACGCACGTCGTCGAATACTGCTAGTAATTTTTCATCGAATTCACCAAGAACATCGCGAAGAATATGCAAGCACAAATCCATGTCTTGCTTAAGCGATGCTGGAAGGTCACGCTCCTCTGGGCCTTTTCGCCCCAAACCAGACGTAACAATAGTTGCGTCCGCTGGAGTAACCTGCTGATTTTCTTCTGTCATCAGACCTCCTTACGCCAGTAAATAAGGTTGCTTGGTCATCTGACTTCCGCGGCTCCTCCGCGGTTATTTAGGTCAAAAGTTGCAAGCCCACAGCCTTGTTTACAGCGAAATACCAAGTTAATTTTGAAACTACCACCGGACGTAGCATAAATAGTATTTTGTTAACAAAAATTTACTAGGTAACAGGGGGCGTATACTGAAAAATTGTGAGTAGAGTAGATAATAATGCAAGCAGTAATGCAGATAGCAATACAGGCAATAACGCCTGTAATACTGCAGATAGTGACAGTTGTAGCAACAAACCTGAAATTCTTTCAACCGGGCATGTAGTTGGCAAACCTTCTGGACGTTTTCATACTCATGCTATTCCGCTCGACATGGACGATGTTGAGCGTGATTGGGATAAGCCTGTTACCGAAGCCTGCATAGCTGCAAAATCAAGCATTATTATTCGCGTCGGCGCACTCGGATTAGGAGCAGGAACCGGAAGCTACCGTGTTCGCGAACTTATGCACAGAATCGGCGAACCGATGGGCGTTCACGTTCGAGCAGACGTAAATCTCACGGATATTGAAGCAACTTGCACAGATAAGCATGAGCGCATTACTGAAGTTGTAGATCTTCCAACAACAGGTGTTAATACTGAACGAATTTGGCTTCTCGAGCATTTTGCTGACTGGTTTAACGTTAAACTTGGAAACGATTCCCTCTACCACTCAAAAGCTACAGTTTCTAAAGAATTAGTTGATACTCTTCAAGAAAGCGACGTTGAGCGCGATATTGTACAAACAGCTAAACAGTCGGAAGAAAATGCTGCAAAAAAAGCAGAAAAACAAGCTTTACAAGAAGCAATCAAAAAAGAAAAGCCGCGAGGAATTTTCGCTCTACAGCCAGAAAACGCTTACGCTGAACATTTTTCGCATGTTCAAAAAATTACAGAAAACAGCAATAAGGAAGATGAAAATAATCATCCTCTTACTGTTCGCGAAGTGCACGACCGCCTCGATTTGATTAAAAATCGCAAGCCACTTTATAAACCTTGGTTTGCAGGCCTTGCTTCCGCAATAGCTTGCGCATCCTTTGCTTTCTTGCTTGGCGGTGGCCTTTACGACATGATCGGTGCTTTTATTGGCGCAGGAATTGGCCATTATATTCGTCGCCGCATGTTCATGCATCATCTTAACCAATTTGTAGTCACATTCGTTGCGGTTGCAATCGGCGCACTTTCGTGCATAGGTTCTCTGCGACTTATTGGCTACTTCGACCCAAGCGCATTAAATCACACAACCGCATATATTGGCTCAGTATTATTTGTTATTCCAGGCTTCCCACTTATTACAGGCGGCCTAGATATTGCAAAAATAGATTTCCCTTCCGGCATTCAACGTCTGTGTTATACGCTTGCGATTATTTTGATGGGAACGCTTGCAGGCTGGACTGTTGCAAGCCTTGTGCAGCTTAATCCTCAAGGTTTCCCTCCTCTTGGATTGAACCCTTGGCTTAACGCAGTTCTTCGACTCATTACGGCTTTTGCTGGAGTGTGGGGCTTCTCTGTGCTGTTTAATTCTCCACAGCGCATGTGCATAGTTGCAGGAGTTATTGGAGCTATTACGGATACTCTGCGCTTAACTATGACAGACTTCGGTATTGCTGCCGAAATTGCGGCGTTTAGCGGCGCACTTCTTGCAGGCTTACTTGCTTCTGCTTGGCGCTCTATTGTTCGTCACGGCTTTGCACCTCAATATTTGGGGTATCCGAGAATAAGTCTTACTGTTCCATCTATTGTGATTATGGTTCCGGGACTTTATATGTATCGCGCAATGTTTTATCTCGGCCAGTTCCACACGCTTCCAGCGTTAGATTGGACTTTCCGCGCTTTTATGGTAATTATTTGCTTGCCTATTGGTCTTGCTGTAGCTCGCGTTATTACAGATAAAAGCTGGCGTTACGACGTGTGATTTAGTACTTCATTCCCATAGCATCTCGCACTTGAGAAAGCGTTTCTTCCGCAATGGCATTTGCACGCTTATTGCCGTCGTGCAAAATGTCTCGAATAACATCCATGTCTTTTGCAAGTTCTGCACGACGCTCACGGTGAGGCGCCAAGAAGTTATTTACGTTTTCAATTACGTAAGCTTTCAATGCGCCGGCACCAGCATTACCAATTTCTGCAGCAATATCTTTAGGATCCCTGCCTGTAACTAAACCTGCGGTAGTAAGAAGTGCAGAAACTTGCGGACGAGTTACTGGATCAAAAGTAATCATCCTCTCAGAATCAGTTGGACTCTTCTTAATTAGTTTGGCAGTTTCTTCAGCAGTAGCTCCGAGCATAATTGAATTACCGTAAGATTTGCTCATCTTACGACCGTCCAAACCTGGAATTTCTGGAGCGTCAGACAAAATTGCTGCCGGCTCTGGGAAAACTGGATTCTTTTTTGCGTATCTTTCGTTAAAACGACGCGCAATCGTGCGAGTGATTTCAACGTGCGGCAAATTATCTTTACCAATCGGCACAACATTAGCTTTGCAGAACAAAATATCGCAAGCTTGATGCACTGGGTAAGTAAGCAGCAATCCGGTTAAAGCGTGTCCAGATGATTCCATTTCTGACTTTACAGTAGGATTCCTGTGCAATTCTGCTTCCGTAACTAAAGACAAGAATGGTAACATAAGCTGATTTGCTGCAGGCACAGCAGAGTGCGTAAATATCATTGTTTTTTCAGGATCAATTCCTGCAGCCATATAATCAAGCACTAAATTCAAAACATTATCTTCAATATGCTCGGTTGTGTCACGGTCAGTAATTACCTGATAATCAGCAATAATAATATTGGTTTTTACACCACGCTTCTGCATTGCGACACGCTCACGAATAGAACCAAAATAGTGTCCTAAGTGCAGGCGTCCTGTTGGACGGTCTCCTGTAAGCATGGTAAATGAAGAAGGATTACTTTCTAGTTTTTCAAGCGTTGCATCCGAACGTTTACGCGCTGCAAGAAAGCTTGCACTCATCTCATTTCCTGCGGCTGTTACCTGTGCTTCTTCCTGCATTTTTGGCTCCTTACATACACGCATTTTTACGCTTAAAATATGGCTTTCATGGTAAAAGTTTACACAGACAATATACTCGGTTGCGGTTAAGTGGTACGCTCTTGTGTGATGAACTGATTGTTACGGTAATTTTTTAAGAGGGGGTCAGATGGGCCGCGGACGACAGAAGGCAAAGCAACAGAAAATTGCCCGTAAGCTCAAATACCTGACGACCGATACGGATTATGACGAGCTTGCTAAGGAGCTTAACTCCAGCGAACCCGGACAAGGATCCTTCGATCCATTTGCGTCGAGCGAAACTTACGAGGAAAACTCGTATCTTCCAGATCAGGAAGCAACTGTTCAAGAAGATGATTCTAATGAGTCTTCCAACGATGATGATTTAGACGAATATGCAAAGTGGGCGGCAGAAGCTGCAGCTAAGGCTGTAAATAATGAAAATTCTTCTACAAATTCTGGCGCGCATACTCCTGTGCATCATCACATTCCTATGCCAGTGCCGAGTTTCATGCATAAGAACGATAAATAAATCTTAAAATTACTAATAATTAGGTTGCTAGTAATTATTTTTAGCTAAATATCCTGGGTCTAAAAAATGAGGGCCCAGGATATTTGTAAATAAGCATTATAAATAGATGTCATAAATTTATATCAAGTGGCAAAATATCGCTTAAATCATCACGCTCACCGATTGCACTTATGTGTCCGGCTTGTTTTTCTTGCTGCCAACTTGTAATACCACAAGAAATTCTTAACCAAACTTGCGGATCAAGCTCAATAACATCCGGCGGAGTAAGATTATGCGGATCAGAAGCTGGTCCTTCCAAAATTTTTACTGCACCAAAAGGCGCAACTCTTACCTCTACTGCACACCCAGGGACTCTGTTTTCAAGAAGATATAAAGAATATCTAACTGCTAAAGCTTCGTCAATTGGAGAAATATTTAAAATATCGCTAGTTATTTGAATAGCTTCTCCGCCATTATTAAACGCTTTATTAGCAGACTCACACCACGCTTTCCAAGCACATTGTCCTCTTTTTATATCTCGCTCAAGTATTACTACCATATTTTTATTATCTTCTAAACAACATACTTTCATAAATATATTTGTATTAAGAAGCCATATATTAATATTTAAAGGTGTTAGGTTGTGGTACTATTGGGAACATCGTGTGCATTAACGTACCTTTTGTAGTTATCTACAACAGTTATCTACAACGTGGTATTGGTTTAACTGCCTAAACATAAAGTTTCAGGCTGCACACTTTTTAGGAAATATAACAAACGGCACAAGGAGTCAAATATGACTAAACACGTCGCGCCGAAAGCCAAAACTACTGCGACGGCATTTGCCAAAGAACTTCAAGAGCACCTCAAGTACACCCAGGGTGTAACGCCAGAGCAGGCCACCACGGCAGATGTGTATGTTGCCGCTGCTACCGCAGTTCGTCGCCACTTGATGGACTCTTGGATGCAGACACAGCATGACATGATTAACGGAAACACCAAGGCTGTTGGCTATTTGAGCGCAGAGTTCTTGATGGGTAAGCAGCTTGAGAATGCTTTGTTGAACGCTGGTCTTACCGACCAGTTCGAAAAAGCTGTTACGAAGCTTGGCTTCGATCCAAAGGCTGTTATCGACGCTGAGTATGAACCAGGTTTGGGTAACGGCGGTTTGGGTCGTCTCGCAGCCTGCTTCATTGATTCGCTCGCCTCTATTGGCGTTCCAGCATTCGGCTACGGCATCCAGTATCGTTACGGCATCTTCAAGCAGCGCTTTGATGAAGAAGGTAAGCAGATAGAAACACCTGATTACTGGCTTAGCAACGAAGAGCCATGGGGCCACATTGATTACGGTCGTGATCAGCGCGTCAACTTTGGCGGCGAAGTTGTTGAAGAAAACGGCAAGCGCGTGTGGAAGCCAGCTTGGTCTGTTCGTGCAGTACCAGTTGACTACATGGTTCCAGGTTACAATTCTGGTCGCGTAAACACTCTTCGTTTGTGGACTGCTAAGTCTTACGACGAGTTTGATTTGCTCACCTTCAACAAGTCTGAGTACTTGGATGCTGTAAAGCCACAGGTTGCAGCAGAAAACATTTCTAAGATTCTTTATCCAGAAGATTCCACTCCAGAAGGTAAGGCTTTGCGTCTTGAGCAGCAGTACTTCTTCGTAGCTGCTTCTATTCATGACGCTATCCGCGTGTTCTACCCAGGTCAGGATAAGCCGGATCTTACAACCTTCCCAAGCAAGATCAACTTCCAGTTGAACGATACTCACCCAGTTATTGGTATTCCAGAGCTTATGCGCGTTCTTATGGACGAGTACGGCTACGATTGGAACACCGCTTGGGGTATCACCACCAAGACCTTCAACTACACTTGCCACACCTTGCTTCCAGAAGCTTTGGAAGTTTGGCCAGCCAAGCTTATTGGCGAACTTTTGCCACGCCACCTTGAGATTATTAAGGGCATTAGCGAGCAGTTCCGCAACGAGCTTCGCGGTAAGGGCGTTGCTGAGGATCAGGTTGAGCGTATGCGCATCGCTACCGACGCTGACGAAAATGGCGAAGGTGCTGTAGTCCGCATGGCTTACTTGGCTACCTACGGCGGCTCTTACGTTAACGGCGTTGCTGAGCTTCACTCTGAGTTGTTGAAGGATGTCACTTTGAAGGACTTCTCCAGCGTTTACCCAGATAAGTTCAAGAACGTTACTAACGGCGTAACTCCTCGTCGCTTCGTGCGCTTGAGCAACCCACGTATGTCTGCTCTTATTACTGAGGGCTTGGGCACCGACGCATGGCAGGGTGATTTGGAGCTTCTCGAAGGCTTGAAGCCATTGGCTGACGACAAGGCATTCGTTAAGAAGTTTGCTGAAGTTAAGAAGCAGAACAAGCTTGCCTTCGTTGATTTCGCAAAGCAGAAGTATGGATTCGAAATCAACCCAGACACTATGTTTAACACCATTGTTAAGCGTTTGCACGAGTACAAGCGCCAGTCCATGAAGATCCTCCAGGTTATCTCCACATACGCTGGAATTAAGAACGGCACAATCGACGTTGACAAGATGCTTCCACGCACCGTGTTCTTCGGCGCTAAGTCTGCTCCAGGCTATGCTATGGCAAAGCTCACCATTCAGCTCATTAACAATGTTGCTCGCGTGGTGAACAACGATCCAGCGTGCAAGGGCAAGCTCGCTGTGTTCTTCCCACCAAACTACAACATCGAGTTGGCTATGAACTTGATTCCTGCCACCGATTTGGATGAGCAGATTTCTCAGGCTGGTAAGGAAGCTTCCGGTACCGGTAACATGAAGTTCGCTTTGAATGGTGCTTTGACTGTTGGTACTCTCGATGGTGCAAACGTTGAGATTCGCGAGCGCGTTGGCGCTGAGAACTTCTTCCTCTTCGGCATGACCGTTGACGAAGTTGATAAGCTCTACGCTGAAGGCTACGATCACGGCGGATCCCGTAAGTACTACGAGTCTGATCCTCGCTTGAAGACCGCTGTGGATATGGTTGCTGACGGCACATTCTCCAATGGCGACAAGAGCGTGTATGAGCCACTCGTCAACGATTGGCTTACCCACGATTACTTCATGGCAATGGCTGACTTCAGCTCTTACATGGATATTCAGGCTCAGATTGAGGAAACTTACCGCGACCCAATGAAGTGGGCTCGCATGGCAGTTTTGAACGTAGCCAACTCTGGTTACTTCTCTTCTGACCGCTCTATCGAAGATTACCTCGATCGCATTTGGCACACTGGTGCTCTTCCAGTTGCCGAGTGAGCATAAAAATAGCGTCTTAATCGCTTAATAAGAAAAAGGCGGAGGCTGTTAATCAGCTTCCGCCTTTTCTTTCTAGTAATTAAATCGAAATTAATCACAAGTAAGTAAGTAAATAAACAAGTAAATAAACAAAACAATAAAGGCGGCTGCGTGTTAACACAGTCGCCTTTATTTGAAGTATTTTAACGTAACACTGCTGTTTTATTCTTCAACAGCAGGAGCGTCTTTACCTTCAGTCTCTTCTTTTTCTAGCCCCAGATCAATTGGTGAAGAGCTGTTCTCCCACGGCTCCTCCCAAGGGTCATAATCAGGATTATGCTGCTTGTAAACATACAATGCAGCAATTCCTGCGAGCAGTGCTCCGAAGAGCAGTGCAAAGAACTTCCAACCGCCAGAGGATCTGTTCTCCATGATGGCTCCTTTCGGGTTAAGCTGACCTGCTCGTCCAAGTCAACGATTTACATAGCGTTTTGTCGCTTACTCACTATCATAGTTGCTTTTCTTCAGAGTTGCATCTTTTTAGGCAATGTTATTGATTAAATTTGTGAAGTAAAACCTATATCATAAAGATATGCATAATTTGGATATAAAAAATTTATGGAATAGAATACGTTTTCGCAGCAATACTGTTACTGCAATTCTCATATACGCTTGCATTGTTACTTGGCTAATAGAAATATTTTTATACTTCGTAACTAAAGAAACCTACATTACTTTTATAGAATATACTGCTTTCGTGCCGGTTACTGCGTTGAATACCCCATGGACTTGGTTTACGTCAATGTTTGTTCATGCGCCAAACATCACCCATATTTTCTTCAATATGTTGTGCCTTTGGTCACTCGGCGCAGAACTTGAGCGTTATTTTGGCAAATGGAAATTCTTTGGACTTTATTTAATATCGGGTCTTGGAGGATGCGTTGCAGATATTATTTGGTGCAGAATAATTAACAATTGGCTGTCCGCCTCTTATGGTGCTTCGGGCGCAATTATGGGTCTTATTGGCGCACTTTTAGTAGCTCAGTGGCGATTAGGTGAAAACATGCGAGGAACAATTATTTGGATTGCGATTACTCTCGCTATGCCAATTATTATTCCAAATATAGCTTGGCAGGCGCATGTTGGAGGTTTAATTATTGGTACAGCACTTGCAGCATTGTTAGGCGTACAAAATCCTCTGCTTAGAAAAGCTTCGTTTAATACGCGTTTCTTAACGTATTTTATTTCGATTTTTATTATTCTTGTTGCGTGCGCAGTATTCTGCTTACAAGGATTAGCTTAGTTAAATTACACGCATGTAGTTTTCCACCATTGTGTACAGAACTGTGGATAACTTGGGTATAAGTTGGGCATAAGATGCTAACAACTACTCAAGTTATCCACATAATTATTCACAAATGCTAATAACTCGCCATTTTTGCGCTTGTGCAAAAGTGTATAAAAGTTATCCACAATTACGACTCTATGTTAATTAACTTTCGAAAAGCGCAGAAACGTAATTAGAAAAACAATCTACTCTACTGTTTTTCTGGCAGTTTATTCCAATTAAAAAGCTGTTCAACCAAGTAGTATGCGTTATCGTCATCAGGCGCAGGCGCAAACTTCACAGGCTTAGTTTTATATGATGGAATAAATGGATTTAGGAAAGAATCTATAGTTTTAGCAGGCTTAATAGGTTCTTCGGTTTTCTTATATAACTTAGGATCTCTACGCAGAATAAACGGCCTATCCATATTTGGCTTATTTTTTCCTACTCCTTGGAAGTATCCGTCTTTTTCTAATTTGATTAAATCAGCTCCTACAGGAACAAGAAGATAAAAATCAGCCATTCTAAAACTTAAACCGTGATTTATACCAGGATCTTTATTAAGAGTATCGAGATAGTCATAACCGTAATCACCAGTTTTATAAAGCTTACCGTTCACACATTTATCACCGGTAATATCGTCAAATTCAGAATTACCACAGAATGTTTCAAAACCTCCACGATACAGTTCTACAACTCCTGTATCTCCATAAATAAGATGATTCCTCATATAATTTTCTTCGCGAGGAGGGTAATTAACACTGCACCCAACAACATTCTGATTAGCATGACACATATGCAATTCATTGTTTAAATTCAGACCTGTATAAGTGCTCACATTATCAGCCTTTCGCATGTTAATATAATCTTTTTCATGCGACCCATGTAAATTCAAAATCTTATAATCAGGATCTTGTGGATTAAACGGCTCTAAACGAAAATCGAGACAATCTCCAGAATTTGTGCACCATAAACCAACAAAACTATCTAGTTTCATAGCGTCCATCAAAATATGGTTGTCGTAAGTATCTGAAGATTCAGTAAACAAAGATTGTCCTGCGCCAACACCGTAATAAAGAGTAATGGAATCACTAGTAGTTTCAGTTCCCAACGCAGGATCCGAATCAACTATTTTATACATATTATTACGAGAAGAAAGTCGTTCTTTCGTTTTAACATCTTTGAATCCTCGACTCTTCAATAAATCCTCAGCCTTGGCAAAATCCATGCCGTACAAATCAGCTGGAACACCTTTGCCTTCAGTACCAACTAAAACATGAATAGTACGATCAGCAGATTCATTAATTGAACTTCCAGGCTGAGGCGTAGTTCCAATTACCGTACCCGGATTAATAGCAGTTGCAGTATGCACTTTTACTGGCACGTTCATCTTTTTTAATTCGCGCACAGCATCTTCCGGCTTCAATTTAGTAATATCATCCGGAACTCCAGGCCCCAACGATTCATACACTGTTATTCTCGAAGAAGGTGATATTTTTTCGCCTTTTTTAACTCCTTTAATAGAAAGAACTTCACCTTTCTTTTTTGCGGAGAATTTTTTAACTACTTTTACAGCAGCTCCTGATGACGATATTTTTTCAATGATTTGTTGAGCATTTCCTCCACTCAAAGAAGAAATAACATTTTTCTGCGAATACGAATAATAGAAAATTCCAACCGCAACAAGAACTACAATAACAAAACTAGAAATGCTACAAGCAATTACTTTTTTATTAGGTTTTTTAAAATTATTAGATTGAACAACTTGATTTTCTAATTTGTCTTCTTCAACAGGAGTTCCACAGTTATTGCAAAACCTACTATTTTCAGAAAGTTGACTACCGCATTCGATACAAAATCGCATTGTTCCTTCTTCAACTGTTTAACCATTTAGCGCAAATTAAGTAAAAATCTTCTCAGCTACGCTATTTCTCTAAAATTTATTTTAATTATTATTAATCTGAAGAACAAGCGCTTATTCGCTTAAAACTTTACGTTTAGTATGCAAACACATCCATATGTTACGTAAGAATAAGATTATGCTTTCTGAGTTACATGCACCTTATGAAATTCCTTGCGCAACGCCTCAAACGCTTGCGTTTATTAAAGAAAATGCGAAATCAAATCCAAATAATGCAGCTCTTAAAGCACCACGTAACGCGGGAATTGATGTTCCTTTTGCAGTAAATCAAATCGCAGGCAAACAAATAGCACAACAAAAACTGCCAAAATGGGCGTCCTGCGAAGAGATTATATATCCGGCACATATATCTATGGAACAATGCTCTTCGCAAGCCACAGCGCAATATAAGGCTAATATTGCACAAAAATTACTTAGTGAGATAAATGAAGAAAACACTTCGAACACTCTTGTTGATCTTACAGGTGGATTTGGTGTTGATTGCGCAATAATGGCTGAGGCTTTTGACTCTGCAATATGCATTGAACAACAAAGTGATCTTTCCGCTATTTCACAACACAATATGCGAGCGCTCGGTCTTTCTAAAGTTACGTGTTACAACAACAATAGTCTTGAGGCGCTTAATCAGATTTCTAGCGCAACAATGATATACATTGACCCTGCACGTCGCAATAATCAAGGTTCTAGAACTTACGCTATTGAAGACTGCACACCAAACGTGCTATCTATTAAGGACCAACTTCTTAAAAAAGCACAAATTGTTATTATTAAACTTTCTCCAATGCTTGACTGGCATAAAACGGTAAGCGATTTTGGCGGCAACGTTTCGCAAGTGCATATTGTTGCTCATCATAATGAATGTAAAGAACTACTAATAGTATTAAGCAAATCTCAGCACACAAAACTGCCAATATATTGCGTAAACGACAATCAGTTAACTGTTATAGAAGCCGCTTACGATACTTCAAAAAATCAGGTTTCAATACTTTCTGAATTGGATGGTAAAAGTAAGGAAAACAAAACTTTAGACATACAAAAATGGCGAGAATGGGCTCGGTACGTTTATGAGCCAAATGCTGCAATTATGAAAGCGGGATGTTTAAAGTTTTTAGAAGAAAAATATGGCATTAAGCAAATAGAGCCAAATAGTCATATTGGTGTTGCAGAAAAACATTATGCTAATTTTCCGGGGAAAATATGGAAAATTGAGAATATTTGCAGCCTTAACAAGAAGGAAATAAAGAAAGCGCTTGCAGATATTACACATGCGAATATTGTTACTAGAAACTTTCCAATGTCTGCAGAAACTTTGAAAAAACGCCTTAAAATTCAAGATGGCGGAAATATTAGACTTATTGCAACAACTGACAGCAATAAAAATCACGTAATTATTCGCGCAATTGTAGAATAAAAATAATTAAAGTAGCCACACAAAACGTGCAGCTACTTTAATAGAATCGTTTTTAAACTAGTCGTAATTGTATTAACGCCACCACATGGTCATTAAGAAACCAACTACAACAAATCCGAAAGCAATAAGTAGATTCCATGCTCCAATTCCTGGGATTGGCAGCATAGGGTTCAAGTAATACACAACAGCCCACACTAAGCCAATAACCATCAACGCGCAGAACAGTGGCACGAACCATGCTGCATTAGCCTTCGCACCTTTAATGCTTTCTTCAACGCGTCGCCTATTTTCTGCTTGACGCTGCATCATCTTCTGAATTTGTGGAGAAAGCGATGCTTTATCTGCAGTAGCATTCAACACTGCTTCAACTTCATCCATAGGAACGCCATAAGTATTCTCATTTGACGTATCGCTCTTCTTTGCAGCGTCGTCAGCTGCAGTCGTGTGCAATTTCTCATCAGCCATAACTGTAACTCTCCAATCAATCGGCTACACGCTATAATAGTGGTTACACTCGAACGTAGGAAGAATGAGAGCAAATTATGGTAAAAAGAACAGGAAAACATAGAGCTCAACGCTCGTTGTTAAGTAGTGTTGCTGTTGCCGTTGCCATCTTTCTTACAGGATATTTATTTGTTACTAACCTACGAGTCAACCGCACTGCTTTCGTCACTTCCAACACGAGTCAAATGGTTGAAAGAAACTCGCAGCGAACAAAATCTTTGCGAGAAGATATTAAAGATTTAGATTCCAGAATTAGTTTGCTTAACAAAACTCTCGTAAGCAGTAATGAGAATAAAGATTCTTCAGATACTGGCAGTAGCACTGTTCTTCCTAAACTTGAAGGACCTGGAATAGTAGTAACTCTCAACGACTCTTCACTGTGGAAGGGAGCAGTAAACGGTTCTGGAACTTCTGTAAATATTAACGATTATGTTATTCACCAGCAAGATATTGAATCCGTTGTAAACGCGCTTTGGCAAGGTGGAGCAGAAGCTATGACCATACAAGATCAGCGCGTTTTGTTCAATTCTGCAGTAATTTGCATTGGGAACGTGGTTATACTTCAAGGTCATCAGTACTCGCCACCGTATAAAATATCTGCTATTGGCCCAGTAGACGATATGGTTGATGCGCTTAATAATTCACCAGCCATACGCACCTACAAGGAATACGTAAGTTCATTTGGATTAGGATGGAAAGTAGAGAAGAAGGAGAATTTGAAATTCCCAGAAGCATCTGCTTTGTTACAACCATTAAGGTACGCATCCGTGCTTAAAGAACTAAATAAATGATTTGTGTCGCAAGACCCTCACATCAATAAAGGAGTAACGTATTATGCAGTCTGCTTACACGCAGGAAAATGATACGAAGAGCAAAGGCTCTAACTTCTGCTGGCAAATTGCCGGAGTTATTGGCGAAGTTTTAATCGCTTTTGCAATTATCTGTGCACTATATATTGCATGGCAAATGTGGTGGACCGGAGCTCAAGCAGAGCACAATCAGGTAGAAGCACGTAAAGAAATATCTTGGAAGAATCCTAAAACAGGTGACAAAACAAAGATTGCTTTACCTCAAAATGGCGAGCCGCCAAAAGTTAGCAAACCAAAAGGTGACGTTTTAATAGCTCGACTTTATGTTCCTCGCTTCGGAAACCAGTGGGAGCGCAATATTATTGAAGGAACAACACCAGATATTTTGAGCAAACGTGGCTTAGGACACTATTCAGAAACTCAAATGCCTGGAGAAATCGGTAATTTTGCAGTAGCTGGACACCGCAATGGCTACGGACAGCCTTTGGGCGATGTTGATTTGCTTAAACCTGGCGATGCTATTGTTGTTAGGACTAAAGATTACTGGTTCGTATATAAGTACACTTCTTATAAGATTGTTACGCCAGATCACGGTGAAGTAATCGCTCCAAACCCTGATCATCCTAACGAAAAGCCAACAAAACGTATGCTTACTCTAACTACATGCGAGCCTAAGTATACTACTGCAACACATCGCTGGATTAGTTACGCTAAGTTAGCTTATTGGGCAAACATTAGCGATGGTATTCCGAAAGAGCTTTCCACAATTGATGAGCAAGGAAAGGTAAAGTTTATTAACAATGAGCAGCAGTCTCTTGTTTCTCATCTTTCCTCACTTGTTCCAGTAATGCTTGTTATTGCAGTGCTTTATATTGCTATTTTTGCGGCTGGCGCTATTGCTTGGCAGTGGCCGGCACTTCGCGAAATTCGCGTAGGAAGAAGAAAAAGGCCAGATGCAAGCATTTTTGGCGGAATCCTCTTAATACAACCAGGCATTACAGCAATTCGTTGGATTCTTGCAATACTAATTCATTTCTTCATCATATTAGCTCTATTCCAATGGGTATTCCCTTGGGCAGCTGCAACGGTTCCATTCCTTCAGCAGATGTCTAATTACACAACAACTATCTGAAATAAATCTAATTAAATATTTAATTGAAATATTTAATTAGATTTAGGACATACTCGAATAAAGTCTAATAAAAAATAAATATGTACAAATAAGGGCGATACTTAAAAAGTTATCGCCCTTATTTTTATTCGATTCTAAAATATTTTCTAGTATCTAATATCACTTACCTTGAGTATCAGTATCTGAAGAAGAACTAAGCCCTGGTCTAGTAATCAAAGTGATTGCAGAACCTTTATCCACCTTAGTTCCAGCATCTTCAGACATGCTGATTACTACGTCGTCATCTTTATTAGAAATAGAATCAGAAACTACTCTTAAGCCCTTTGCTTCAAGTATTTTCTTAGCCTGCTTAAACGTAATAGTACCAAGATCAATATGCGGCACTTCTACCTTTGGCGAGCCTTGTGACACATAGACTGTGATCGAGCTATGAGGCTTAACAGAAGATCCGGAATTAGGGTTTAATCTGGTTACAGAATCTTCAGGTACACTATCTGAATCTTCCTTTACAACATCCGCAGTAAAACCAAGATTTTGCAGCTGACTAATCACAATATCCTTGCTCTGACCAACAAGACCATCAGGAATCTTAGTTAAACCAGAAGCAATATAAAGCGTAATCAAAGTACCTTTATCTGCGAAGGAATCAGCATCTGGGTCAGTGCGAGTTACATGATCTTTCTTCACATCAGCACTATCTTCTACACGAACATTAGCAATCTTAAAACCAGCACGTTCGAGTATCTTACGAGCTGCTTCCTGCGATTTACCACTCACATCTGGAACACGTGTTGATTGAGGTCCTACAGAGAACCAAACCGTAACTTTAGTGCCAGACGCAACATGCTCGCCACCACGCGGAGACTGCTTTGTAAACGTGCCTTCAGGCTGGGAAGAATGATCGTCTTCGCGAATATCTGGGACTAATCCTAATGCTCTAAGCTTTTCTCTAGCCGCATCCTGAGTAGTTGTTTCCATAAATGTTGGAACAACAACATTACCAGACATTCGATTATGACCCAGCATAAACAAAACGCCTGCTAGAACAACGATTGCAACAACAGCACCAATAATAGAGCCGATTACAGCACGCTTACGACGCTTAGCTTGAGATTGAGCGCGTTGAGCTGCACGAGTGCTTGGAGCAAATGCAATATTTGATGGCTCAACCTGACCTGTAATAGGATTAAACGATTGCGTTGCAGCACCATCAGTAGCATTAATAGCCATAGTTGCAGCTGTTTGCTCAGCTTGTTTGCGAGCTTTCATATTCGCTAAATCAGTAAGCGGATTAAAAGCTGCTGCAACAGGAACTCCGCCGTTCATGAACGCTAGAATATCGTTCTTAAATTCCGAAGCTGTAGCATAACGGTTCTGACGGTCTTTTGCCATTGCTTTAGCGCAAATTTTATCCCACATAGAAGGCATTCCAGGCACAAGAGTGCTTAAAGGAGTTGCAACTTCAGAAACATGCTGGTATGCAATAGCTACAGCGGAATCACCAATAAATGGTGGGCGACCAGTAAGCATTTCATAAAGTACGCATCCTGCAGAATACAAGTCAGAGCGCATGTCTACTTGCTCTCCGCGAGCCTGCTCTGGAGACAAATATTGTGCAGTTCCCACAACGCCTTGAGACTGCGTCATAGTTGTTGCAGAATCGTCAAGAGCACGAGCAATGCCGAAGTCCATCACCTTCACCATGCCCTGCTCGGAAATCATAATATTTCCAGGCTTAATATCGCGGTGAATAATTCCCATTCTGTGAGAATATTCCAAAGCATTAAGAACACCAAGCATAACTTGCTCAGCGTCACGCTGACTTAAAGCACCATTCATCTTAAGAATATCGCGCAGCGTTTTGCCTTTAATATACTCCATTACTAGGTAAGGAAGGCGTTCTTCCAAGCCGTTGTCGGCGGTAACAGATTCCTCACCAGAATCATAAATATTAACGATATTAGGGTTGTTCATTTGCGCAATTGCGTGTGCTTCCCTGCGGAATCGCGAAAGGAAGATTTCATCGTTCGCTAAATCAGAACGCATGATTTTCACAGCAACAGTACGACCTAGACGCTTATCTACCGCAACACGCACTTCTGCCATGCCGCCGCGGCCAATAAGTTCTCCTAATTCATATCGACCATTCGCTAATGAGGTGGGCATTGTGGTATTCATTGCTGCTCCTTGCGATTATTGGTATTCAAAATGTTAATAATATTGACTTGATTCTGCGGCATACTCTTAATACATCGCGTTTGTCGAGAATCTGTAGAAATAAATCCTGTTGTATTGTTAAAAGCTGTTTCTTGATCAAGCAGCCTACGTTCAATACGAGATAAAACTTTTGACACAACAAGCGCATCTTTTGGCCGATCTTTTGGATCTTTTGCAAGCATCGACATAATAAACTGTCTTAATTGCAGATCAATATTTTCCGGCAATGGCGGAACAGGATCATTAACATGAGCCGCAGCAATATCTACCGGAGTAGCTCCAGTAAACGGCCTGTGCCCGCATAATCCTTCGTAAGCAACAACTCCTAGCGAATAAATATCGGATTGTGCTGTTGCTTGTTCGCCTTGTGCTTGTTCAGGAGAAATGTATTGTGCTGTGCCAACTACCATACCGTCCTGAGTAATCTGCTCCTGATCGCTTGAATAAGAAACACCAAAGTCGGTAATTTTTACGTTTCCTGTTTCAGAAACCATAATATTTGCAGGTTTTACATCACGGTGAATAACACCATGCGAGTGAGCTACAAAAAGTCCTCGTGCTGTTTGAATAAGAATAGGCAACAGTCTGGTTGGATCAATAGCTTTTTCTTTATGATACAAGTCTGCTAACGACTTACTTGGCACGTATTCCATAATTAAGAAGCCAATGCCATCATGCTCATAATAGTCAAATAGTGCTGCAATATTCGGGTGCGCAAGATTTGCCGAATTATGAGCTTCCGCACGAAGCCTACGCAACTTTGCTTCTACATTCGCAGTATCTGTACGCAGCGCTTTAATAGCAACAATTCGCCCAAGTTGAATATCAAAGCCTTTCCAGACTTCTCCCATACCGCCTTGCGCAAGGCGGCGATCCAGTCGATAACGATGATGAACTAACTGTCCTTCAACAAGTTTCATTGTGTAAGCGCCTCCTTCATCACTTGTCGCATAATTGGTCCTGCTGCGTAACTGCCCAGAACATTAGTATTGTGAACAATTACCGCTATAGCTATTTTAGGATCTTCTGCCGGAGCAAATCCAATAACCCACCCATTTGCAGACTGATTATTAACTCCGATCTGTGCAGTACCTGTTTTTGCAGCAACATGCATATTTGGTAATGCAAGATTTGGATTTTCTTTTATTACTACAGCTTGCATCATAGCGGATAGTTTTGCAGCACTATCGCTGCTCATGGCTTGATTCATAATTGTTGGCTTCGTTTGCGACAACACAGACAAGTCACTTGAACGCACACAATCTACAAGCGTAGGTTTCATAAGCGTACCGTTATTTGCTATAGCTGCTGCAATCATAGCATTTTGCAAAGGCGTAACTTTTGCGTCACCCTGTCCAATAGATTCCAAAGCTAATCTGTCTGGAGTTGGTTTAATTGAAAATGTTGAGCTTACGGATCTCATTGGGAAACCTGTAGAATCAGATCCATCTATAGAAAGAGAATCAAAGAAGCCAAACTTTTTTGCCTGTTTTACAATCGCATCTGAACCCAAAGAATTGCCCAACTGAGCGAATGCAGTATTTGAAGAATAAGCTAACGCGTCTTCAAACGAAATTTTTCCATCAGTGCCGTTTGCTTGAGAAACAACATTAGTTAAAGAAACACTTGTTCCAGGAAGAGTGTATTTCGCACCAGCAGGTATTAGCGTATCTGGCTGATATTTTCCAGTTTCTAGTGCTGTAGCAGCAACAATAGTTTTAAATGTAGAACCAGGTGCGTAAAGCTCAGAAATCGTACGATTTAACATTGGATTCCAAACATCTGATGTTATTTGTTCGTAAGACTTATTTACAGCACCAATATTGTGCATGGCAAGAATATTCGGATCATAACTTGGTGTGCTAACCATTGCGCGAATCCTGCCAGTTTTTGGTTCAATTGCAACAAGAGCTGCGTCTTTGTCTTTTAGAAGATTATAGGCAAGATTCTGCAGTTTTGAGTCAATTGATGTTTCAATAGAAGCTCCGCGGTTTGTAGCTCCAGTAAACAAAGATTTGAACCGCTGCCAGAATAATGCGTCAGATTCGCCGCTTAATAAACTATTCCTAGAAGCCTCAATACCTCTATCTGCACGCTGACTAATAGAAAAGTAGCCAGTAATTGGAGAATATACAGGACCGTTAGAATATTTGCGCTGATACACGAATGCATCTTTAGAGGGATCTGATTTAGCAATAACAATTCCATCCGAAGTAAGAATTGCCCCTCTAGGAGATCCAAACTCATGGTATAAGGCTCTACGATTTCTAGGATCAGCATTTAAAGCATTAGCATTAATAGAGGTAATAATAGTACTTGAAATACCAAGTACAACGAACAATACTAGTACAGCAA
Organism: Gardnerella sp. Marseille-Q9691; assembly: GCF_046507715.1. Classification (NCBI taxonomy): domain Bacteria; kingdom Bacillati; phylum Actinomycetota; class Actinomycetes; order Bifidobacteriales; family Bifidobacteriaceae; genus Gardnerella; species Gardnerella sp. Marseille-Q9691. Next base: position 68,596 of record NZ_JBKFXI010000003.1, read on the forward strand.
TGAATAATTCTTTTAAGCTTTTATTCATTTTTCTCACCTCGTTCCTGCGAAGAAACAAGGGTTTGGCTATTCATACTATTCGCTTCTTCCTGACTATTAATTAAATTACTTTCACCAAGATTATTATTTTCAGATTTACTACGAATTCTCTCCTGTAATTCTCGCTCACGCAATGCTGCCAAAGCCTCATACTGGAAGGCGTCGGAAACTGGAGCTGATTCAGGTTTATTCGCAGAGTTAGAAATAACAATAAGCAATGCTGCAAGCAAATAATTTGCCACTAATGAAGATCCGCCAGCAGCCATATATGGCAAGGTTAAACCTGTTAAAGGTATAACCAAAGTAATACCACCAACAACAGTAAATACTTGGAATGCCATAGTAAAAACAAGACCGGATGCTAATAATTTACCGAAACCATCTTTAATTTTCATTGCGGTAATCATTCCGGAAGTAATAATAATTAAATACAAAACTAATACTGCAAGAAGTCCTGTAAGACCAAGTTCTTCACCAATAGAAGCATAAATAAAATCAGAATTAGCTAGTGGTGTTAAGGAAGGATGACCCTGACCTAAACCTGTTCCTGTAGTTCCTCCGGCTGCAAGACCAAATAATCCAGATACAATCTGAGCCGAACCTCCAGGGAACCTGTTATACACAGCATTATCAAACGGGTGAAGCCAAGCATCCACACGATACTGCACATGTGCGAATAACTTTACTGCAACTAAGCAGCCTAATGTGAATGCAATAGATCCAACAACCAGCCAACCTTTGCGACCTGTGGAAACATAAAGCATTGACACGAACATTGCGAAGAACATAAGAGAAGTGCCAAGATCGTGCTGCACAACTAATACGCCCATTGATGCAGCCCAAACTAACGCAATAGGACCCATATCTTGCAATCTTGGCAAATGCACTCCAAGAACTTTTTTCCCTCCTACAGCAAGCCTGTCGCGATGATTAAACAAGTATGCTGCAAAGAAGAAAGCTAGGAAAAGCTTAGCAAATTCTCCAGGTTGAACAGTGTGATTTCCAAAACCAATCCAAATTCTTGCGCCGCCAATTTCTTTGCCTAATCCTGGAATCATAGGAGAAAGAAGCAAAACTAAGCCGATTACCATATTTACGTAAGAAAAACGCCTTAATATGCGATAATCTTGCAGCACAATAACAAAAATAATAGATAATATAAGCGCTACACACACCCACACTAACTGTTTAATAGCAATATCAGTATTATTTTGTCTATCGATTCTTGCAATAAGAACTGTTCCTATTGCTGTAAGAAGCATAATACACGGCAAAATTGCTTGGCTAGCATAAGGCTGCTTAACAAGAAGTACACCCCAAAATACTAAGAATAACAGCATAACAATTGTTAGCATTGCAACATAATTAGCCGATATGCAACTGTCTATACGAAAGAACATTTGCAAAAATGCAATTGCTGAAACAAAAATTGCAAAAAGCAATAACGCTATCTGTCTAATACGCGTAGCAACCAAATTCATGAGGATTTACCCCCTTGCTGCGCATTATTGTCTTTATTATCCTTATTTTCCTTACTATCTACGCTTTCTTTGCCGCTTTTACTATCTTTGCTGCTTTTACTATCATTTGAAGAAACTATTTTTTTCTGACGCTTAGCATTTAATTTTTCTTTCGCACGCTGGAACATTTCTCTACGAATTAAAGAAGCATGACCGCGAGCTTCAGCTAAACTTCCAAAACTAATACCTTCACGCAATTGATCCTGCCATGATTTATCAAGATTTTTTACAGGAATATCGGTTGATTCAACTTCGTGAGATAACGCAATTCCGAAAATATTTGTTGGAACACCTTGATAAATAACAACGCGATCATTGTTCTGACTAATGTAATACTGCGTTTGAGTCCACGAATAAACTCCATAACCAGCACCAGCAATAATCAACAATCCAAGCAAAATTCCTAGAATAATACCTATGCGAGTCCATCTACGACGCAACGAATAAGCTTTATGAGCTTCATCTTTCTCATATTTAACCGCGCGCGCAACATCCGGATCGTGCGGATCGGTAGATATTTTGCCGTTTTTCTTAGTTACAATAGGAATTTCATTCGTATCAGGAGTGTGTAAATCTTCTGATTCTTCGCGAATATGTGAAGGCTGAACAATTCTAGTCATTAATACGGAAGGATTAACAGCATCTGACTCATCCGCATTGTTTTGAACTAAAGCTGCAGCACGTTGCGCTGGAGAATTTTTATCTTCTCTCAGTGCCGGCGACGACGATACTGCTTTATTAACAATATCTGCAATAGATTCAAGATCTTGGCTTGCAGCTCCACCAATCAATGGAGTTTGATGAGGCAAATCAAACGCGTCCGCATCGAGAGCAAGAGTCGCATCCGCAACAACAGCAGTAACATTATCTGTGCTTCCTGCTCGAAGAGCCATAGCTACAAGTTTTTGAGCACATTCTTCTTGATTAGAAATAGTGCTCATAACATCTTGAATAGTGGAATCTTCTAAAACTCCGCACAATCCGTCTGAACAAAGTAACCATCTGTCTGAAGGATGAGCTTTTCGTAAAGCAATATCAGGACGCGGATCTATATCAAAATCTCCCAATACTCGCATAACAACATTTCTTTGAGGATGATTCCTAGCCTCTTCGGGAGTAATATGCCCAGTATCAATAAGATGCTGAACATAGCTGTGATCTGTAGTCATTCTCATAAGATGATTGTCACGAAGCAAGTATGCTCTTGAATCACCTAAATGTGCCAAAACCCAATATCCGCATACGAGAGTTACTGCAGTAACAGTTGTTCCCATTCCAGCAAGACGTCGCTCGCGCTTAGCTTTTCCAACAATCGCGTCATGAGCTGCCATAATCGACGTTTCCATCATTGAAGACACAGCTTTTACATCGTACGGCCTGGAATCTTGCTCAATATGTGCAAGCGAACGAATGGCAATAGTAGACGCTGTATCTCCTCCAGCATGACCACCCATACCATCGCAAATAGCTGCTAAATGTTCTCCAGCAAACGCAGAATCCTGATTATTACTTCTAACTGTGCCAACATCACTAACAGCAGTAGAATACATAAATAATATTTTTTCAACTGATTCTACATACGCTGATTTATTAACATTCTGATTATTATCGTCTGCTAATTTTTCAATTTGACCAGTTTTTTCTGTATTGGATTCTTCCTCATTATTTGAATTGATTTGCGTCATATTATCACCTCAATTCAAACATGGTTGCGCCTATTCTAACCGAAGTGCGCGGAGCTAATATAACTGGTTCACTAACGCGAGAATGACCAATCATAGTCCCATTAGTACTGCCTAAATCTTCAAGCACCCATGCGTGAACTTTTTGATTAAAATACACGCGAGCATGATGTGAAGAAACAAATTCATCATTCAAAACTACCGTATTAGATGCAGCTCTACCAAGAGTTACTCCAGCAGCATTTAATGGGAAAGATGATCCTGCCAAAGGCCCATCAATAACAACTAGCAAAGTAGGATTAACATCAGAATTTTTTGAAGACGAGTTAACCATTACAGGTGATGCTTGTCGCTGTACAGGCTGAGAAGAATTTACGTCATGAGATGCGCGTCGAGATTTTTTATTCCAAAAATGCGATTTTTTAGGACTAAAAACCTCAATATCCCTACGAAGCGAACGAATAGCGCATAACACAAACACCCAAAGTAAGACTAAAAAGCCATACTTGAATATTGCAAACGTTAATTCTGTGAATATCATACGCGTTATCGTCTCCTCATTCGGAAAATACTTTTTCTCCTACTCTTGAGACGATGCCCAGTAGAGAATACGCGTACGCCCAATAGTAATAGTGTTTCCGTCTACCAAGGTTGCAGCTGGCACTTGATGACCTTCTACATAAGTACCGTTTGTTGAACCAAGGTCTCGAGCAATAACACCATCAGGAGTGACGTCGATACTAAGATGATGTCGAGAAATACCAGGATCATCAATTACAATATCGCAACCGGAACCTCGTCCTAAAATTGTACAATCTTTAGTAAGCAAATACTGATTTCCATTAATCTCAAGCATTGGATGATTCTGCTGCTGGTCGTCGGTAGTAACAGGAACAGCATTTCCTTGAACTGATTCAGAAGTCAAATGGAAATTACCCTTAGTTAATTCCAAGTCTTCTTCAAAAATAACAACTACTGGTCCTACAAAAGCATAATGTTGACTTTTAGCATATTGCGTAAGATTGTCAGCAAGCTCATTAGCTAAAGCTTCACTGCCCCATTGTTCAATATGATCAAAATCAGGAGTACTTAGCTTAAAACGATATTCATTTGGAGCAACAGTATGATCTCGGCCAATAGGCATAGCTTCAGCATCAATTTCACGTTCCAAAGCACTAGAAAAATCAACTGGCTGTAAATCTTTGGAGCCGAATTTTGCGAAGACGCCGTTCACTGCACCTTCCACGCTCTTCTCAAATCGGTCAAAAACGCTCATGGTAAACCCTTTCTATCTGTTCACCATAGTACTCGTCACCGGGTACGGTACTCAAATTTCACACACTTTTTTCTAATATTTTATTATTTTTAATGCTACTTGACTATTTTCAACGTGCATTTACATCATGGTAAGTGTACTCTTAGCAATTATGACGCAAAAAAATAATAACAATCACAGCAGATTGTCGGTAATTACTCGCAATTTCGCTACTATTTTTACTTTAATACTCGCGATTATTGTACCTTGCTTAGGTAAAGCACTACTTATTAGTAGTAAAGAAAGAAATTATGAAGCAACTATTGTAGCTTATTTTCACAATAGTGTTCCTTCTTCGCTACTGAGCTTTTCAAAAATAATTGCGATTGTTTTTTCCACTAAAGGCTGCTTGGCAATACTATTATTGCTTGCAATAATTTCATTGTTTGTTAGTAAAAGCTTAAAACTTACAATTACTCAGCTTCTTATTTCTCTGCTTCCTATGATTTACATTTTTGCAGTTAAATTTGCTGTACACAGACCAAGACCATACATTGGTTTGAATATTAAACTACCTTCTGATCCAAGTTTTCCTAGTGGACACACTTCTGCAGCAGTCGCAGTCTGTGCAATGATAATGCTAATTATTTATGTAACTAAGCCTTCTCTTGTTAAAGTTGGATTGCTTTTTAGCGCAATACTAGTTGTTATCGTCGCTATTTCGCGACTTATTGTTGCAGCTCACTTCCCTACAGACGTATTAACTGCAGCAATCATGTATCCTCTTCTTTCTGTTACAGTATTGCGCTCATGTCAGAGACACAACCTGTATGTAGATAATAGAAAAAACAATAAAGATAACAAAAATTACTCTGCTAAAAAATTAGTGGAAGATTTTTCTTCAGAAAGCGAAAACACTAATGCTTAAAGGTTTTAAGAAGTTTATTTTACGCGGCAGCGTTATTGATATGGCTGTCGGTGTTGTTATGGGTAGTGCAGTAACTGCAGTAGTAACAACAATAGTAAATCATATTATTAATCCTCTTATTGCAATGATTTGCGGTAAGCCAGAACTTAATGGCGTTCTAACTATTACTATGAACGGTGCAACAATTTCTTTTGGCGCAGTAATTGGCGCATTATTAAATTTCCTTATTGTTGCTACAGCAGTTTATTTCTGCATTGTTTTACCTATTAATAAATTGCGTGAAATTGGTGCAGATTTATTGCAAATAGAACATGAAAAAACTGAAGAAGAAAAACGTAAAGAGCGCGAAGAAAAAACTATTCAACTCTTGCAAGATATTCGCGATGAATTAGCTAGAAAATAATATTCTTGCTAATTAAAAAAGTATTTAGAAAATATTAAAATTCCCGCTAGTTAGAAACAATTAGCGGGAATTTCTATTAAAAATAAAATCCTATTAATAGGCTGTTACCTATACGTTTTCGCTTATTAGTCGTCACCTAAAGTAACGTGTATTCCGCCGACCAATGAGCCAACTACGTTATAAAGTAGAGCAATTATTGCGGACAGTATTGTAATAATAACAATTTCAACAATAGAGAATATAGTAACTGCGCTCAATACTGTTGGAAGAGAAAATACGTCGGCAAGATTAAAACCATTACTATCCAAACCTGTTGATGAAACAATCTGCGTTACCTGATCAAAAACACCAATCATGTTCAGGAACAACCAAACTAAACCTGCGGCAATAACTTGAATAATACCGCCTGCAACGCTTAGAAGAAATGTAACTTTTGCAACTGACCATGCGTCAACACGAACCAAAGAAAGGCTCATACGACGAGCTCTAGGAGTATGACCTGCTTTAGAAGAATGTAATTGACTTGCTGAAGATGTTGATGATGCCATACCACCAATAGTTCTACGCGAAGAAGATGAACTACTATTAGATCCACCCAACGTAAACTGTGATTTTCTAACAACCCTTCCTAAAGAAGAATCACCAAACTCTTCATTAGAATTATTGTCTTCTCTAATCGTATAAGAAGATTCTTCATTAATATTCGTTGGATTTTGCGATGGCTCAAAATCTTCGCTCATCTTAAGTTTTCCTTCTCTTATTACTTTTCTTATAATTAGACTAATTATACTAATGAGAGTACCAATCAAAACGGACTATATCCGCTCAGTTGGCACTCTCATAAGTTATTGATAATTAAGTTTTTAGCAAAGAAATTTTATTATTTACTACTTTTCGTAAATAAGATTTTAAGCTTCCTCGTTCGATGAAGTTGTTTCAACTTCTTCTACTTGATTTTCCTCATCATCTGTTTCTTCATTACGAGCAATAGAAATAATTTCATCACCCTTGTCTGGCTTAGCAAGAGTTACACCTTGCGTAGTTCGTCCTGTACGCTTAACTTCGTTAACGTCGGAACGAATTACCTTACCGGACTTCATAATTGCCATTACTTGGTCAGTTTCTTCAACAATCAATGCACCAACCAAAGAACCGCGTCCTTCTGCAAGCTGTACTGCCTTAACGCCGTAACCGTTTCTGCCTTGCAAACGATACTCTTCAATAGCAGTCCTCTTAGCAAAACCTTCGTTAGTAACAACAAGAAGATCTTTACTTGTTTCAGCGGCAACAACATCCATATCCAGAAGTTCATCACCTTCACGGAATCTCATGCCCTGAACACCTGCAGTTTGGCGTCCCATTGGTCGAAGTTGCTCATCATCAGCTCTAAACTTCAAACTCATACCAAGCTTAGAAACAAGAATAATGTCATCTTCTGGGTTGCACAAAGCTGCACCAATCAGCTCATCAACAGGTTCACCAGTTTCTTCGTTTGCCATTAGTCGAACAGCAATCAAACCACCTTGACGAGGAGAATCATATTCTTGCAAAGCAGTTTTCTTAACTTTTCCAGAACGAGTTGCCAAAACCAAGTACTTTGCCACTTCGTAGTTTTGAATTGACAAAACTGTTTGAATTGTTTCTCCAGGAGTAAACTGAAGCAAATTAGCAACATGCTGACCTTTAGAATCGCGAGATCCTTCTGGAAGTTCGTAAGCTTTCAGACGGTAAACTCGACCACGATTAGTAAAGAAGAGCAACCAGTTGTGTGTAGATGTTAAGAAGAAATGATCTACTACATCATCTTCACGAAGCTTTGCACCCTTAATACCTTTACCACCGCGGTGTTGAGCACGATACTCATCTGCTTTAGTTCGCTTAATATAACCTGCGCGAGTTACTGTTACAACAACATTTTCTTCAGCAATAAGATCTTCAACATTCATTTCACCAGAGAATGGAAGAATCTTAGTTCTGCGATCATCACCATATTTTGCAACAATTTCATCAAGCTCGTCACCAACAATCTTGCGCTGACGTTCTGGACTTGCCAAAATATCGTTGTAATCAGCAATCTTAAGCATCAAATCTTCATGCTCGTCAAGAATCTTCTGACGTTCCAAAGCTGCGAGTCTACGAAGTTGCATTGCAAGAATTGCATCTGCTTGAACTTCATCAACATCAAGCAAATTCATCAAACCAGTACGAGCTGTTTCAACATCTTTAGATGATCTAATTAAAGCAACAACTTCATCGATCATATCCAAAGCTTTTAAGTATCCTTGCAAAATATGATCACGCTCTTCAGCTTCACGCTTTAAGTAACGTGTACGCCTATCAATAACTTCAAGCTGGTGACTTACCCAATGACGAATAAACGCATCCAAACTCAAAGTTCTAGGAACACCATCAACCAGAGCAAGCATGTTTGCGCCGAAGGTCTGTTGCAATTGTGAATGCTTATAAAGATTGTTAAGAACAACTTTTGGAACAGCGTCACGCTTAAGAACAAGAACCAAACGCTGACCTGTACGACCAGACGTTTCATCGCGCATATCTGCAATGCCTTGAATCTTGCCGTCGCGCACAGCCTCCCTAATTGAAGCAGCTAAGCGATCAGGATTAACTTGGTATGGAAGCTCAGTAACAACCAAGCACATACGTCCCTTAATTTCCTCAGTATTAACTACTGCGCGCATTGTGATTAAGCCGCGGCCCGTACGGTACGCTTGCTCAATTCCTTTATGACCTAAAATGGTTGCACCAGTAGGGAAATCAGGTCCTTTAATTCGCTGAATTAAAGCTTCAAGAAGTTCTTCTTTACTTGCATCAGGATGATCCAAAGCCCAGTGCACACCATCAGCCACTTCACGCATATTATGAGGTGGAATATTGGTTGCCATACCAACAGCAATACCAGCAGAACCATTAACTAAAAGATTCGGGAAACGAGCTGGTAAAACAGTAGGCTCTTGAGTTTTACCATCATAATTTGGCAGGAAATCAACGGTATCTTTATCAATATCTCGTACCATTTCCATAGCCAAAGGTGCCATACGACATTCCGTATAACGCATTGCTGCTGCAGGATCATCGCCAGGAGAACCAAAGTTACCTTGTCCATCAACAAGCATGTAGCGCATAGACCAAGATTGAGCCATACGCACCAAAGTGTCATAAATAGCAGAATCACCGTGAGGGTGATACTTACCCATAACATCGCCAACAACACGAGAGCACTTGTTATATCCGCGATCAGGCCTATAACCACCGTCATACATTGCATAAATAACTCGACGGTGAACAGGCTTTAAACCATCTCGAACATCTGGTAAAGCTCGCTCAATAATAACGGATAATGCATAAGCAAGATATGATTCGCGCATTTCCTGCTGCAAATCCATATGCTTAACTCGAGCACCCTTCATTAATCCATAATCAGTATTATCGGCTTCCTGAGGGCTTTGTGGTTCCATTGAACCATCTGGCAGTTGATCTCGATCTTCGCTATTATTAGCGGCGTTTATTTCGTCTACCACTGCAATTCCTTTGTATTCTTATAGGTTACTAACGTTTTTATTTTTCTATCTTTGTAGATATATCAATAACTTTTAAGCATCAATAAACCTTGCATCATGAGCATTTCGTTGAATGAAGAGTCTACGTGGCTCTACTTCATCACCCATAAGCATTGAGAAGGTTTCATCAGCTCGAGCAGCATCTTCAATATGAATCTGCTTCAAAATACGATGCTCAGGATCCATAGTGGTTTCCCACAATTCCTGATAACTCATCTCACCCAAGCCCTTGTATCGCTGAATACCTTCACCTTTAGGAAGTTGACGACCAGCAGCTTTACCTTCTGCTAAAACTCTGTCTCGCTCAGCATCCGTATAAACAAAATCATGCGCTCCCTTGCTCCACTTCAATCGGTACAAAGGTGGCATAGCAACATAAACGTATCCTGCTGTAATCATAGGACGCATGTAGCGGAAGAACAGAGTCAAATTCAAAGTTGCAATATGAGCACCATCGACATCAGCATCAGCCATAATAATAACTTTGTGATATCGAACCTTGCTTAAATCGAAGTCTTCACCATATCCACCACCAACAGCAGTAATTAATGATTCGATTGTTTCAGACTTCATCATTCTGTCAATTGATGCACGCTCAGTATTCAAAATCTTACCGCGCAAAGGCAAAATTGCTTGCGTAATAGGATCTCTACCTTGAATTGCAGAACCACCTGCAGAATCACCCTCGACTATGAATAATTCGCACTCTTCAGGATTACTAGATTGGCAATCCTTCAGCTTATCTGGCATACCAGCTGTTTCAAAAATAGATTTACGTCTAGTATTTTCACGAGCTTTTTTAGCAGCCAAACGTGCACGAGAAGCTTCAACAGCTTTTTGAATAATATTCTTAGCTTCACTTGGATGAGCATCTAGCCAGTCACCAAGCTTTTCTGTCATAACTCGCTGCACAAAAGTTTTAGCTTCAGAGTTTCCAAGCTTTGTTTTAGTCTGACCTTCAAACTGTGGAGTTGTAAGTTTTACAGAAACAACCGCAGTTAAACCTTCTCGAACGTCGTCACCAGAAAGATTAGTATCTTTTTCTTTTAAGATATTCTTTTCACGCGCATAACGATTAATTAATGTCGTTAAAGCAGCGCGGAATCCTTCTTCGTGAGTACCACCTTCAGTAGTGGAAATCGTGTTTGCAAAAGTGTGAACAGCTTCGGAATAAGCAACAGTCCACTGCATAGCAATTTCTGCAGAAATACCAATTTCAAGATCTTCAGCCTCAAAATCAATAACATCTGGTTCAACTGGAACAGCTTTACGAGACTTAACTAAATAATCAACGTAATCCTTAATACCATGCTCATACTGATAACTTACGCTTTGATGCTTATTTTCATCAGTAGATTCACCATCTCCTGCAACCTCATCACCTGCCTCATCAGGCTTACGCAAATCAGTTAAGGAAATCTTTAAACCTTTATTAAGAAATGCCATCTGCTGGAAGCGAGATCGCAAAGTTTCAAAATCATAAGTAGTGGTTTCAAAAATTGTTCCATCTGGCCAAAATGTTACAGAAGTACCAGTAGATTCGCCATCTTCCATCGGCTTACCCTTTGCCAATGGTGCTGTTGGATGCTGATCTACATAAGTTTGAGTCCAATGGAATCCTTGACGGCGAACTTCAATTTCTACACGAGTAGAAAGAGCATTTACTACAGAAATACCAACACCGTGAAGACCACCAGAAACAGCGTAGCCGCCGCCGCCAAACTTACCACCAGCGTGAAGCTTTGTCATAACTGTTTCAACACCAGAAACACCTTCACCTGGTACTTCATCGACTGGAATACCACGACCATCATCAACAACACGAATAGCATTATCTGGCAAAATAGTCACTTCAATGTGAGAAGCATAACCTGCCAACGCCTCATCAACGGAATTATCAACAATCTCATAAACCAAATGATGCAAACCACGAGGTCCAGTAGAACCAATGTACATACCTGGCCTAATTCTAACTGCCTCTAATCCTTCAAGAACTCGAAGATCACTTGCATCATAATGTTCAGGAGCAAGTGAATCATCAAGTTGAGCATCGTCAAGCTTATGCTCTTCGACAGCATTATCTATCGAATTATCTTCCGTGTTTGTCACTTTTTGTCCCTTCACAATTTGCCTCATATTACAAGGCTTTTACAGAGCCAACATATGCCAGAAAGCACATAAAAGGGGATTCTAGCGCTTCAACTATATTACACGACATTCTATACATATAATATTGCCTCTCGTTAATGAGAGGCCTTTTTACTATTTTTTTGAAATTATAATATTTATAAGTTAAAAAATTACCTTCTCCAAGAACCTAATCCGGTTGTAGTTGGGCCTATAACTTTAATTTCTCTAATTTTAATATCCGAAAGGTTATTATTAATTTTTTCTTTTAGTTGAGGAAGCAAATAAGAAAGTTGAGTAGCCCATACAGCAGATTGTGCTCTAATAATAAGCACTTCATTTATAACTTGACTTATTTCACAATGATTTGCAATATTTTCACCAACTACTTCATTCCAAGAACTACGTAATTTTGCTATATTAAGTTGCTTATTCCAATTATTACTAGAAGCAAAAGATTGTAAAATACCGCAAAAAGTTCTAGGATCTCTACCTGGTTTGCCAAAATTTTCCCAAGCTTTATCTGCTCTTACAGAACGATTATTTTCTCTTTCAGCTTTTATATTAATCGGTTCAAAAATAAGAGCAGGTAATTTTCTTGTGTCTAACTTAAGTATTTTATAAACAGGAATCATAAATAATCCTCTGAATTTAAGCAGTTCTTTGTTCTAATATACTTTTCAAAATACTGTTATGTTCTTCATAAGTATTATTAGCACTATTTTGTTGACTTAATAAATCTTCAATATTTATTAAATTATCTTTTTGAACAATACTATTTTTTGGTATGTCACTAAGAGAAGATGTTGTAATAAAAACCTGATTTTGATTTTCTACAAAATTCAAGATTTGTTTACGCCTATTTTCATCTAGTTGAGCAAAAACATCATCCAAAATAATAATAGGTTTTTCATTATTTTTTTCTTCTAAAGCATTACATAATGCCATTTTTGCGGCTATTGCAAGCGTCCAAGATTCTCCATTAGAAGCAAAATCTTTTGCTAACATTTTATCAAGCATAAAATCGATATCATCTCTATGAGGTCCTATAAGATTGCATCCTCTAGCTAATTCACCCTCATAAATGCGTTGAAAATGTTCACTTATTAGATTAAAAACGTTATTTTCTTCTTCTGTTTCTTCTCCAACTACTTCTTGAAAAGAAGGATTATATTTTAGTTCAGCATACTCTTCACTATTAGTAAGATATTTAATAATTTTATTAAAATATTTATTAAGAATATTTACTACTTTTTGTCTAGCTTTTGTAAGAATAATTCCAGATTCAATAAATTTACCAGTCCAAATTTCTAAGCCAGATAATGAAATTGGTTGATTATTATTTGACAATTCTCTAATACTTTTTAATAATGCAGCACGCTGTTTAGAAATATGCTTAAAATTTTGCAAAATTTGAGAATAGTTTGGTAATAGTAATAATCCTGCTTGATCTATAAAAGTACGTCTAACAGTTGGATCTCCAGAAATAAGTAATTGATCACTAGGTGTAAAAGAAACTACTGGTAAATGGCCTAGAATATCTCTCATATAAAGTGATTTTCCGTTATTAATACGAGCTCTATTTGTTCCTTTTAAAAAAATATTAACTTCATAAGTTGTTTCTTCATCATTTTTACACGTATTTATTCTTATAGTGGATTTTTCATATCCTCTTCTTATAAGAGGCAATGTTGAAGATGTACGATGACTTATTCCAGTACCAACAAATTCGAGAGATTCAACAATATTTGTTTTACCAAGACCATTGTTGCCGTAAATAATATTAATTCCTGGTTTGCAATCAAAAATTATATGATTCCAAGAACGAAAAGTATCAAGGGCAATTCTCGAAATATACATTTCTTTATTACCCTTTCTTTTAAAAATAAAACATAAAAAATTGTGATATTACATTCTACAGTAAAAAGATGCTGCAACAAAATGTAATATCACAATTAATATTAAAAACTAATTATTAAAACGCATAGGAACAAGCAAATAACGGTAATTCATAGATTCGTCACCGTCTGATTCTTGTTGACCATTAAATTCAACAGGTTTTACTGCAGTTGCCATTTTCATGTGAACGAATGGTTCAGTAATTGCACTTAAACCTTCAATCAAATATAAAGGATTAAAAGCAACCGTAATTTCTTCACCATCCATGTCAATGTCAAGAACTTCTTTTGCTTGAGATTCGTCAGCAGCACCAGCACTTAAAGTTAATTCTTGATTTGAAAAAGTCATTCTAATAGGAGCATTCTTTTCTGCTACCAAAGAAACTCTTTTAATAGAATTAATTAAATCTTGTCTATTAATAACAGCGTGAATTGGATAGTCATCAACAAAAAGCCTATCTACAGAAGGAAATTCGCCATCGATAAGTTGTGAAGTACTATTTCTACCAGAATTTTCAAAACCTAATAGTGTTGGCTCTTTTTCATCAAAATCAATAATAACGTTCTGATGATCATCAAAAGAGCGAGCAATATCTCTTAATAAAGTACCACGAACAAGAGTTACAGAATTAGTATTTTCATTTTCTGGAGTCCACTTAAAAGTAGAACGAGATAAACGGAATCTATCAGTTGAAGTCATAGTAACAGTGTCATCTTCAAACTGCATTCGAATGCCTGTTAAAACTGGCCTATTTTCTTCTCTAGAAATAGAAACAGAAGCCTGGTTAACTGCTTGAATAAATGTTGGGGCGTCAACTTGACCCAGCTTATTAGGAAGAGCAGGTAAATCAGGATATTCTCCTAAAGGCATAAGTTGAAGAGTAAATGTTGACTTTCCAGAAGTAATAGTAAGTAAATTATTTTCTGAACTTAAATAAGTATTTTCTGCAGGAAGTGACTTTGTAATATCAGCCATTAATTTGCCTAGTACAAGTACACTACCTTCTTCATCAACGCCAGCTTCAATATGGTTTAGGCTAGAAATTTGATAGTTGAAGGCAGAAAGTTGCAGTGTTCCATTTGTTGCTTCAATTTTTAGACCTGCAAGAATAGGATTTGCAGGCCTAGAATCTATAACGCGTGTAGTCCAAGCTACAGCATCAGCAAATGATGCAGAGTTGACTTCTACTTTCATGCTTCCTCTTTTCGTTTAAAGTCTGCAATCATTCTACAGTATTAGTGCACATATCTGTAGTCTTTAAAATTTATAAGGCAGAGAAGATTTATAAATGCTATTAATAAATAATTAAATAAGATAGTAGTCATAATAAAAGCTGTGTATATGTGGAAAACTCTTATTTAGGCGCGCAATTTATAGGTTATTAACATTGAAAGATTGTTAATAAGTGTCTAACAATAATGTGTATAACTTGCGGAGTTATCCACACTAAAAGCTATTTTTTGATGTATTAACATTTTTAAGACTCTTATACACGACTTATTAACATTTAAAAACGGCGTTTTCCACGAGTTATACTCAGGTTTTACCCACATTTGTTATTAAGTATGTGGATAACTTTAGAAAAAATTATAAACAAATCTTTATAAAACAGTGGAAAAGTTATTTTTTAATTTCTATGATCTGCAGGATTTTGCTTTAATCTAACCGTTAATTCCATAACGTAATTGTAAATTTCCTGCTTTTCCTGCATTTCCCCACTTACACGAGTATAAGCGTGCATTACAGTTGTATGATCTCGGCCGCCAAAAACTTCGCCAATATCAACCAAGCTCATACTTGTCATCTCTCGAGCAAGATACATAGCAATTTGACGCGCAAGAGCAACATTTTTTGTACGCTGACGACCAACAAGTTCGTCAAATGTCATATGGAAGTATTGAGCGACTTGACTAATAATGTCAGTTGGACGAACTTCAATATCTGTTGCAAAAAAGTCTTGTAAAGCTTGTTCTGCCAAAGCTTTACTAACAGGCTGATTACTTAAGGATGCTACAGCTGTAACACGAGTTAAAGCACCTTCAAGTTCTCGAATATTTTCAGTAAATCTTTCTGCAATTAAATCAAGAACATCGCTTGGAACATTGCAGTGATTCATTGAAGCCATCATTCTTAAAATTGCAATACGCGTTTCCAAATCTGGCGGCTTAATGTCTACAGTAAGACCAGATTCAAATCTGGAAATTAAACGAGCTTCAAAGCCTTTAAGATTTTTTGGAGCAACATCAGAAGCAATAACTATTCGCTTATTTGCCTGGTATAAGGAATTAAAAGTATGGAAGAATTGTTCAAGAGTTGCTTCTTTTCCACCCAAGAATTGGATGTCGTCAATAAGAAGAACATCAACTTCGCGATAACGCCTATTAAACTCAGCTATTTGACCTTGACTTTGATTAGGTGTTTGAAGAGCTTCAATAAATTCGTTAGTAAATTCCTCACTAGTAACATAACGAACTTTAAGTGAATTGTCTTTTACTAAAGCGTAATTGCCAATTGCATTAAGCAAATGAGTTTTACCAAGGCCAGATCCGCCATAAATACATAAAGGATTAAAATCACGTCCGGATCCTTCGGCAACAGCAAGAGCTACCGTTCTTGCAAAACGATTTGAATCTCCCGGAACGAATGTGTCAAACGTTGCGCAAGTATTTAAATGCGTAATTGCATCTCTCTGCACAGAAACAGTCTGTTGTGCAGATTGCGTTGAAGGCGAAGAAATTTGTGTTTGTTTAAGAGTTGATAATCCAGTAGCATTATCAAAATCTGGTTGCAAAGTAGAATTTGCTGAAATTTTTTTATTATTGACTATTTCACTAACAAATCCAGGCGAAGTAAGGTTAGAAGATTTTGATAATAAATTTTCAGAATCTTGGCTTGGAACAGTAACAACAGGAGGAACAGCAGCAGCTGAAATATTATTATTTAAATTAGCTGCACGATTGTTTTGCTGAGATGATTCAGATGCTCCATTTGTTACAGAATTATTCTGAACATTAGAGTTAGGAACAATTTTAAAAGCAGGGAACATGTCTTTGCCTGTGCAAATTTTTAGAGCTGTTAAAAGTGGTGAATTAAGCTCATTTTGCAAAGCCTGCTGTGCTTCCGCATTTGACACACACAAAACAATAGTTGTTCCAAAGATTGATTCCGGTGTTACACCTTCAAACCAACCCTTATCCCTAGCGGTTAAAAGGGCATTATGCTGCAAGACAGTAAGCGTATTAGACCAAATTGATTCAGCTTCCGATTTAGGTTCGCCTAATGTATCAGCCATTTCACCCCCAACCTGTGATTAGTGCGTAGCTTTTTTACAACTTCGCGCGCACGTGTCTTCAAAGTGTCAGTAAATCATGTTTACTCTGACCCTACGAAGTTATCCACCGTCTAGCGTGTTGAAATTGCTCAATTGTGAATAACATGTGTGTAATTTGTGGATAAGTTACTGTTGAGATTTTGGCTATTTTTCAACGTTTTTAATAAATAATAAAATGTGATAAAAATGTGAACAGAATATTTTTTAGCGCATTTAAACAAGTTAAATAAAATGCTCAAAAAATATGGAGTTTTGACTATTGGTGAGGGGTAAGAGTATTTTAGTAGAGCTTGACTCATACGGGGCCATGCTTTTGCATGGTTGAATACAGGAGCATATTTATGAAGAGGACATTCCAGCCAAATAACCGTCGTCGTCACATGAAGCACGGCTTCCGCGTTCGTATGCGTACGCGTGCTGGCCGCGCCGTAATCAATCGTCGTCGTGCCAAGGGTCGCAAGACACTGTCTGCCTGAGTTAAGGTAGCGTCGTAAAACATGGAAAGGCTGAAAAGCCACCGCGATTTTGTTGCGGTTCTAAAGAAGCGACGCAAAGTGAGTTCGCGAGATATCGTCGCGCATTATGTGATGCGTGACGATACAGCCCTTAAGAACACACCTAACGAAGATAGAAGTGCAGTTTTAGATTGTATTGCCACGGGTTTTGGAAATAGTATTCCCGCGGCATTTTCTGATACCTTAATGCCTTCTCAAAATAGTGAGGATGCCAAGAGGTTAGGTCTTGCTGTATCTAAATCGGTAGGTAAAGCTGTAATTCGCAATAAAGTGAAGCGCAGACTTAGGGTTATTGCTAAAGATTGTGAATCATTACTACCTTATGGCTGTGATGTTGTGTTACGTGCAAAACCGACTGCAGCAGAATCCTCATTTGATTCGCTGCATAGGCAGATAGAAAAACTTTTTGCTAAAATTAGTGAATTATTAAAAACTGTGCATGAACATGATTTTCACGAAGCAGTTAAAAATAATTGACAGAAATAACTGATTTTTAATAAAGGTATGGTGACTATTATGATGCGTAGCAAGAAAAGCTATATTGCTCGCGGAATAATTTGCGCCATACGCTGGTATCAGAAAAAAATTTCTGCAAATAGACCAGCTTGCTGCAGGTACTACCCCACATGTTCTAGATATGCTATAGAAGCTGTTTCTCGCTATGGTGCATTTAAAGGTGGTATTCTTGCAGTATTGAGGCTACTTCGCTGCAGACCATGGACCAGCTGCAGTATTGATGATGTGCCACGTAAATATTCAATCTTTTATCGTTGTGCTTGGTCTAAAGCGCATGAAGAGCCACGGCTAACTCCCTTGGCTGAAGAAGACAAGGAAAACTAATGTTTAATCAAGATCACTTCTTACTTGATAATGGATTCTTAGGATGGTTCTATAAGATTCTTACACCAATTGAATGGCTTATGACTCAGGTAATGTCTTTGTGTCATAAGTTCCTAGTTCTTATTGGTATGAACGAAATTGGATTCTCTTGGGTTCTTTCAATCGTTTTCCTTGTGATTGTTGTGCACGCGTGCATATTCCCTGCTTTTATTAAAAGCATTAAAGGTATGCGTAACATGCAGGCTATTGCGCCTAAAATGAAGAAAATTCAGCAAAAATATAAGGGCAAAAGCGACGCTGCAAGCAAGGAAGCAATGCAGCGAGAAATGATGAAGCTGTATCAGGATAACAATGCAAATCCTGCAGGAAGTTGCTTGCCTATGATGATTCAAGGTCCTGCATTTATGAGCATTTGGTACACGCTTTCGGTTATTCCTTTTATTGCTCGCGGAAAGCATGCTGCTCTTGGCGCTTTTGATACTGCAACAGCTCAACAGTTTATAAAAACTCACGTATTTGGAGTAGGTGTTGCAGACACATTTATGACGGTCGAACTAACGGGCAAAATCGTAATCGTAATCTTTGTTGTACTTATGTGTGCAGCAATGTGGTATATGCAATTTAACAATATTCGTAAAAATCTTCCTCCAGAGTCTAAGCAAGGCAGCCAATATACAATGCAAAAGCTTATGATGTGGGGCTTCCCGCTGATTTATGTTTTCTCTGCTTTTGCGCTTCCGTTTGCAATGCTTGTTTATTGGTTGGTTAACAACATTATGAATATGCTTCGCTCTATTTGGCAGGTATATGCTTTCCCAACTCCTGGCTCTCCTGCAGCTGAAGAGAAAGAGAAGCGAGATTACAAAAAAGAAACAGAGCGCAGAAAGCGTGAAGGTTTGCCTTCTATTGAAGAAGAAAATCTTCAGAAAGCTCGCGAAGAGGCTGAACGCAGGGAAAATGAAGGATTCCAGCGTAAGCAGCCACAGCGCAAGCGTAAAGTATCAAAAAAGTAGTAATTAAATATGTTAAGCGCTTAATAAAGGTAAGAAAATAACTCTTTAAAAATTATTTATTTGGCTTTATTATCCGCTAAACTAGACTTCAGAATTTTGCAACGTGAATTTTTAAGTCACGATAAGGAGTAAGTAATGGTACAAGACGATAAGAAGACGGTTGACCAGCTCAACGAAGAAGCTGATATTGCTGCCGATTATTTAGAAGGTTTGCTTGATATTGCTGATTATGAAGGCGATATTGAGATGGGCATTCGCAATAATCGTCCAATGATTCAGATTGTTGCAGATGATGACACTGATATTAAGCATTTAATCGGTCGTGAAGGCGAAGTTGTTGATGCTTTGCAACAGTTAAGCAGGCTTGCGGTTCAGCAAAAAACTGGTGATCGTTCCCATCTTATTGTCGATGTTGATGGTTTTTTGAAGCGTAAGCGTCAGCATTTGCGCGATATTGCTTTGGATGCGGTTGATGAAGTTCGCGAAACTGGTGAATCTGTAGATTTGAAGCCAATGAATT
This sequence comes from Gardnerella sp. Marseille-Q9691, assembly GCF_046507715.1. Taxonomy (NCBI): domain Bacteria; kingdom Bacillati; phylum Actinomycetota; class Actinomycetes; order Bifidobacteriales; family Bifidobacteriaceae; genus Gardnerella; species Gardnerella sp. Marseille-Q9691. The sequence continues at coordinate 88,246 of NZ_JBKFXI010000003.1, forward strand.
CCTTTGAACGCAAGGTTATTCATGACACTGTTCGAGATGAGGGTTTGCGTTCTCGCTCCCACGGTGAAGAACCACATCGCTATGTTACTGTTTATTTGCCTGCTAGGTCTGATGAAGATGTGGTTGATGATATGAATGATGCACTTTCTTCTGATGACGAATATGTAGAGGAATAATTTTAAAGGTTGCATTTTAAAACATTCTATTGCTTTTTAAATGTAAGTTTTGAAAAAGCATTTAGAAGAAAGTGTTTATAAAACAGCATAAAGTAACATTTTTGAACAAAAAATGTTTAGTTATGTTACTTTATATTTTAATAGATTTAGATATTTTGAAAATATCAAGATACGAATAAGTGTGGGGAAAATGGCCGATAATCAATCTACTCAGATGGCAGAAAACACTCAGCCTGTGATTGATGAATTAGAAAATTCTCCATTACTAAATGACGTTCTTGGTAGCGCACTCCCTCAATGTTCCATGTTTCACGTGAAACTGCAAAGAGAAGGTTTGCTACGAGGACTTGTTGGCCCTCGAGACATGGGAATTTTATGGGAGCGTCACATATTAAATTCTGCAGCAGTTGTGCCTTTTGTTCGCAAAGTTGCGGAAAAAAGTAAGCAAAAAAGAGTTGCTGATGTTGGCAGCGGCGGAGGATTTCCTGGTTTAGTTTTAGCTGCTTGTTTACCTGACTATGACGTTACATTAATTGAACCAATGGAGCGTCGCGTGGATTGGTTGCGCGAGTGTATTGCGCTTATGGGGTTAAAAAACGTTACTATATTTCACGGCAGATCAGACGAAGTTATTGAAAAAATTAAATCACATGAAATTCCTGCGTTTGATGTAGTAACGTGCAGAGCTGTAGCTCCTATGACAAAATTGGCCGGATGGACTATTCCTTTATTAAGAGCGCATGGAAGTTTAGTCGCCTTAAAAGGTAAGTCTGCTAAAGCAGAAGTAGAAAAAGCTGCAAAAATGATTCGCAAAGCTGGTGGCGCAAATCCTCGAATTCTTGAAGCGCCAGTTGCGTCTGGTTTGCAGCCGACTACAGTCGTATTAATCGATAAGGCTTGATTTTTAATTAAAATTTGTGTTTGCGTGCGTGTTTACTGTGGTTATGAGATGTGGCTGCGAGAGATAGGAATTACTTGTCTCGCAGCGCTACGCTCTTATACCTTATTTAGACTTAAAGGTTGCATAGTTAAGTTTAGTTTTTTACTTACTTTCTTTCAAAAATAGTTATTCATCAAAAAGATATTACTATCGCTCCGCTTTTATATTGCTCGACCAAGCAATTCCTATCTCTCACTCGTAAATTCACCCACCGTTTTTTTGGTGTGGTAGGAAAGAGTGATTGGTGTGACATGTGCGGCAGCATGAATGTTAGTGTGCGCTAATCAACAGGAATCAACGTTAGCAAAGCACTGGTGCAAAGCTACATTAGCAGCGTCAGCAGAGCATTGATGCAAAGCTACAGAAGCATGCAAGCATTCAAGCAATGCAAAAAATCTCAAATCTCACCGCACTGGTATTCGTACGCTAAAGTCACACAATTAAGCTGCGCATTGACTTGCCGGAGCGCTCAATGCGTAGCGCGCGTAGGCATTTCAATGCGGAAACTCGCTTAGGTTGGAAGTCCAGTGGACTTCCAACGCGAGTTTCGTAAGCGAGCGCGTTATCCGCGCGAGCGTTACTTTGGTGGTTGAGAGTTAGTTTGGTGTGGTGTGGGCATCGGCACGGATGTTAGTGTTTTATGATTAGAAAAATACGTAGCTAGTTATGGAATAAGGTGTTGATGTTTCATGTGAAACATTACGTGATTTTAGTTTTTTATGTCCATAGAAACAAGGAAACTTAATAAACGTATCGTATTTTTTAGGCATTTTCATTACTATGCGGGGGTGATTGTCGTGGAATCAGCTGAAGAAACGATTCAACGCATTTTTGGAGATTCAAAATCTTCCTTAGGTATTGAATTAGCAAATTTAACATCGCGCTTTCGTGCCCTCGAAAAAGTAAAGTATCCTAAGCCAGAAAAAACTCGTTTTATTGCAGTTGCAAATCAAAAAGGCGGTGTTGGTAAAACAAGTTCTGCTGTTAATCTTGCTGCAGCTATGGCAGTCGGCGGATCTCATGTGCTACTAATTGATATGGATCCGCAAGGCAATGCGTCTACTGCGTTAAATGCTCCGCATTCTTCCGGAGATTTATCGGTTTATGATGTTATTGAAGGTCGTAAAACTATTGCTGAAGTAAAAAGATCTTGTCCGGATATTGAAGGTCTTGATGTAGTCCCCGCATCTATTGATTTAAGCGGTGCTGAATTAGAGCTTGCCGAAATGGATAATCGCAACAATCTATTAAAGAATGCTCTTTCTGATTATCTTAATAATTGTGAAGAGCCTTACGATTATGTGTTTATAGATTGCCCTCCTTCACTAGGTTTGTTGGTTATTAACGCTATGTGCGCAGCACAGGAAATGCTTATTCCTATTCAAGCAGAATATTATGCTTTGGAAGGTTTAGGTCAGCTTATTAGAACAATTGGATTGGTGCAACAGCATTACAATCCTATTTTAACTGTTTCGACTATGCTGGTAACAATGTTTGATAAGCGCACACTATTAGGGCGTGAAGTTTTTCAAGAAGTTAAAAAACATTATCCGAATATTGTGCTTGAAACGACTATCCCTCGCACTGTAAAAATACCTGAGGCTCCTAGCTTTAATCAAAGCGTAATAACTTATGATCCTCATGGAGCTGGCGCAATATCGTATCGTGAAGCAGCATTAGAAATTGCTAAACGATCTAAAACTGTATTATCTGTTATTGCGGAAAAACAAGAGAATAATAAATAGGAATAACAAGAGGAGATAATAATGAGTGTAAGTAAGTCTCGTTTAGGCAAAGGCTTAGGCGCATTGTTCCCAGCTTTGCCTGGCGAAGATGCTCTTGTTGATTCATCTATAAAATTGCAAGATAGTGTTTCACATGAAACATCTTCCGAAAATGATTTGCAAAAAAAGAATTCTTTAGAAAAGCAGAACAAAAACACAGAACATGTTTCACGTGAAACTGTAAAAAAAGACAGCAATAGCGAAAAAAGTGTTTCACATGAAACAAAAGTTCCTAGCATGGAAAATTCTATTTCGCCGCACGCGAATGTAGATAGAAATACAATAAAGAATGTTTCACGTGAAACTGTACCGTCATTGCAGGGTAGTGAACAAGGTGAAAAGCATGTTGGAAAGCATGCTCATAAACGTTCTGCAATGCCATCTCTTGGAGATGTAACTCGCCCAATTGACTTCTTCTTCTCTGACTCAACTTCACCTAATTTCAAGCTAGATAAGCAAAAAAATGCTGAGTCTAATAATCTTGAAAAAGGCGCAGAAAATCAACAATTAAAGCCAATTAAAGGCGGTTATTTAGATTATTTGAAGCCTCTTGATATTGTTCCTAATGCGCATCAGCCTAGAACTATTTTTGACGAAGATGAATTGCGTGAGCTTGCATCTTCAATTAAAGAAGTCGGCGTGCTTCAACCTATAGTTGTTAGACCAATTAAAGACGCTGATAAGAATAATAAAGAAATTGCACATTACGAACTTATTATGGGCGAGCGTCGTTGGAGGGCTTCTCAAATTGCGCAACTTGACACAGTGCCAGCAATTGTTAGAACCACGGCTGATGAAAATATGTTGCGCGATGCGCTTCTTGAAAATCTTCACCGTGTAGCTTTGAATCCTTTGGAAGAGGCTGCCGCTTATTCTCAAATGATTGACGATTTTGGATTGACACAAATTCAGCTTTCTAAATCTGTTTCAAAGTCTCGTCCGCAAATTGCCAATACTTTAAGGCTTCTTAATTTGCCTGCTAGTGTTCAAAAGCATGTTGCTTCTGGAGTTCTTTCTGCAGGTCATGCTCGCGCATTGCTTGGATTAGAAAAGCCGGAAGATATGGAGGAGCTTGCTAATCGTATTATTTCTGAAGGATTGTCTGTTAGAAGTACTGAGGAAATTGTTTCATTAAAAACAGAGCATCCTGCTAACGGTGTGACTCGTACGCGCGCTAGGAGAAATAACTACTGGTCTTCTTCGCCTATTCGTCAGCAGCTTGAGGAGCGTTTTGCTACGAAAGTTGCTATTAAAGGCACGCAGAATCACGGAAGAATTGAAATAGTGTTCTCATCTCCGGAAGAAATGAAGCGTATTATTAATCTTCTTTCTCATTAAGATACGCCTGCGCGTCAAGAGCTGCTCTGCACCCCATGCCGGCTGCAGAAATAGCCTGTCGGTACACGCTGTCTACAACATCTCCCGCAGCAAAAACTCCGTCTACGGAGGTTCTAGTTGAAGCGCCGTCAACCGCAATGGTTCCGTCTTCATTTAGTCTTAATGCGCCATTAAGGAACTTTGTTGCGGGAGTATGCCCTATTGCAACGAATAATCCTGAAGACTCGATTTCTTGCGTTTCTCCTGTAACAACATTTCTAAGAGTTAACGATGTTGCTTCCTTGCTGTTGCCGTGCACTTCGTCTACAACACTGTTAAGTATGAAACTAATTTTTTCGTTCTCTTTTGCGCGATCAACCATAATTTTAGAAGCGCGAAACTCGCTGCGTCTATGAATTAAAGTCACAGAAGATCCAAATCGAGAAAGGAATTGTGCTTCTTCGAATGCGGAATCCCCGCCGCCAACTACCGTAATTGGTTTGCCGCGGAAGAAGAATCCATCGCAGGTTGCACAATATGAAACTCCTCGCCCAGAGTATTCCTGTTCACCAGGCACGCCCAATTTGCGCACTGTAGAGCCCGTAGAAACAATAACAGCCTCCGCCTCATAAGTTATACCATCTTCGGTTGCAACGCGCTTTACAGGGCTGTTAAAGTCTACAGAAGTAACGTCGCTTAAAATGACTTCAGCACCAAATTTTTCGGCCTGCTTTTGCATTGCATCCATTAAATCTGGTCCCAAAATGCCTTCTGGGAATCCTGGATAATTTTCTACCTCTGTAGTATTAACTAATTGGCCGCCAGGGGTTAAAGCTCCAGCTATAACAAGTGGATTGTATCCGGCGCGACCCAAATATATTGCAGCAGTATATCCAGCAGGTCCGGATCCAATAATAATAACTTTGTGAATTTTATTTTCCATTCGTTATTTATCCTTACTTGTTATTCACAGGGGTTTATTTGGTTAATTATTTATATTTATTTGACTATTGCAAAATTAGTAAAGCTTTACAGAATTAATGTAAAGACTGTTCTTAGGCATAGTATCCTTTGGAACCCAAAGCATAAAGTCTTGCGATTTTACAATCTTTTTAAGCTTCACATCAGTTGTTCCGCTTTCGTCAAACGTAAATTCTGCAAGTTGTGTGCCTTCTCTAGGATCATCTTTTGTATTTGCCAGCAAGAAAGCGTGTCCGCCTGAGGTTCGTATTGAAATAACAAAACGATACACAGTTTGAGGCTCTGTTAAGTGAATGTAGTAGCCGTATCCAGGTTGTTGGGCAGGGAAGCTAAGGAACTGATAGCGATCTGCCTTATATGCAACAGTGTTCGTAGGAATTTTAGGTTTTGGAACAGCCTTTACCTGTTTTCTTCCTATGTGCTTCTTTGCCTGCTGCTTTTCTTGTGGCAGCACTCCCTGGCTTCCAAAAGGCACATTTTCAACGGTTGTACTATCCCATGAACCATTATTGCTAAGACTGTCTTGGCTTTCATGCGTTCCAAATAAACCATGTATTGCTAAAACTAATCCAATAATAAGAAGTAAGCATACGGCGCCAATTGCAATAACTTTTGTTGAAAGGCCTAACCATATTTTTGCATTAGCAATGGCATCTGTACCATTTGGATTATTCTTATTTTTACTGTGTAAATCAGCAGATTTCTCGCGAGGCTGGAAGCTAGGCGGCAATGAAGGGGAGCTTGTTTTAAGAGCATCTTCGGCCTGATTATTATTAATTTCATCCTGCAGTGCTCGCGCAGATTCTTCGCCAGGCGCAATAAACCTACCTCGGGTATCGACTACTGGTACGCGACCAGTAGATTCAGCCTCTGAAGTTAAGCTTTGCGGTCTTGACATAAGCTCTGTATGCTGAGCATTTTCTGCAAGTAAATGTTCAAAATCAAAGCTAGAAGCAACACCAGTTTCGGTTAAATCATCTCTTTGACTTTGATTGCGAGAATTATTAGCACGATCAAGAACATTTCGAGAAGTAGCAGATTCAGGAAAATGCTTATATGATGCAGATAAAGTTGGGAAAATAGCGTCATCAGTATCTAAATCTGTAGGAGCAAGAATACTTGCCATTTCTGCAGCTGCAATATCGTGAAAATCAATGTCAGTATTGGTGTTTGTATCTTCGTCAAAATCATCATCAATGTTTTTGTTGGCAGAATTAGCATTATTTCGCTTAAGAAGCGAGCCAAGTGTTCTGCCAGCATTTTTAAAACTGCTACTAATCTTCGCAGCTCCACTATTTGCGGCAGATCCAGAATTGTTGGACGAGTCTTGCAAATTAAGAGAATTAGCATTTTGCTCATTTGCTTGCTGCATAAACTGAGCGTCAAACTGTTCTTCACTTTGTGTTAAACCTTCTGGCAAAGGAAGAATTACATCATCTTGTGCACTAAGTAAACGAGCATTACTAATAGATGCAACACTTGTTTTATTGCTAAACTCAATATCTTTATTGGAAAGCTTAGAAACAGGCGTGTATGAGCCTAAAAGCGCCATTAACTCAGCAATAGAAGCCATAGGAACTATATGATTATTCTCGTTAGCATCTAAGCTTCGTGTGCAAATCATCCTAAATTCTGAAGGAGTATCATTTGCAAGCATAGAAGCGTCAAAATTCGCTTGTACGCGCGAAGAAGTTCTAGTAAGAAGAGCATAAAGTAAAGAAGCAAGTTGACGAGTAGCAGCGTGTTCTATGCTTTCGCTTGCTGCATTTTCTTCGCTATTTTGCGATTTAGTTATGTCTTCTAAAAGCGGGCTTACAGCAGTATCTGCAAGTTCAATGCCGTTAGGAGTAATACGTACAGTGTCGCTTGAAACAGCATGATGAGTTATGTTATTGGAAAGAAGCTTGCTTAATGCTTGAGCTGTTTCGGCAACAATTGTTCTTATAGCTTCGTAGCTTAATGGGGTTTCTTTTTTAGCTAAATAATCGCTAATTGTAATACCGCGATCGAGAGCTGTAACAATAAGAGCAATCGAATCATGATGTTGAAGCTGCAAAACCTGAGTGAATTTAGTGCTGCGAGATAACGCCAAAGTAGAAGCAATCGTATTAACTTCTGGCAAAAAACGAGAATCGCGCACAATAAATAGTTGGCAATCTTGAGTAAGTATGCGGTCGTTCGCCTGCCATACTTGTAGTCCAGCCTCATTGCGCAAAAGCGATACTAAAACGTATCGGTTTAGTACAATATCTCCGAGCCGAGGTTCCATTTGCTACTCATCTTCCTACGCGTGCGCAATAAACAATGACAACATTTTTAACTACAATCTAATTGTACTTATGAAATGACAACTTATGTACAGTAATTTTGTTGATATTGTAATAATTTCTAAAACAACTAAAGAATTACATAATAAAGTTTGATTGTAAATAGAAATATTACAAATTATGCTTATCTGTTTGCTTACTTGGCAGCTTACCGGATCGAACTACTCGTGCAGTACGATTAGCTTGCTTTTGCTCAGATTGTTTGCGAGCAGTGTCTTCAAAAATCTTTGCAAGAGGAATAAGCACAGGAATTTTCTTGGAAAGTTTGCTAATTATTGGTGAAGATAAATCAATAAGTTCGCTGGTTTTCAAAAGAAGAAGTACCGCAAGATAAATAATCGCAATAATAATTGTTGTAATTGCGCAAACAAGTAAAGCGTTAAGCCACCTCAACACTCCGTGCAAATGTGGGGAATTAATAGTAAAAACTTGTAAAAGAGGTTCTCGTACAACAAGACCTATAAAAATAGAAATTAGTGCAGATGCAACAATTTTTACATGCGTGGTTATAAGTCTTTTTTCGTCTAAATCCTTGTTAAAACGATTTCGCAGCATGTGAACAAGAGATGGGAAAGTTAGGAAGTAACTTATTGAAACGCAAGCTCCTAAAGCTGTTACCCAGCATGTAGGAGGTAGCAAATTAACACAAGATACAAACGCAATAATCTCAGTAAAAAGCTGAGCAAAAGCAAAAATAAACGGGCTTTTGCCATCTTCAAACGCAAAGAACGTGCGTTGAATAATCAAGTAGCTACTTGTAAGTGGTAATCCAAATGCAAGCATTGTAAGAGGAGCAGCCATAAGATTAGCTTCTTGCAAACTTATAGACGGAATCAAAGCTAACGAAATAGGCGTTGGTATAACAATAAAAACAACCGTAAAGAAGCACATTATTAAACTTACGTGCCTAAGCGCTTCGCTTAAATCTTTGCGTGCGTCATTTAAATCATGATTTGCAATAGCCAGCGAAATTTTAGGGAAAATAGCTGTTGCTACAGATACTGCAACTAGTGAATAAGGGAGCAAAAACATTGTGTAAGCGTTTTGGTAGGTGGCATTACCAGCTACCTCAAACTGGTCTAATCCTAAACGCTGTTCTGCAACAAATGGGACGCTTGTTGTTATATGCGTAGTAATCATAACAACTATTTGCGTAACAACAACAATGCCCATGCTCCACGCTGCAACAGGGCCCATTGAGCGTAAGCCAATATCTCGTATACCAAAACTTGGTCGGTAGTGTATTCCGCTTTTCATTAGCGGCCAGAATAGAACTAAAGCTTGAGCGGCAACGCCAAGAGTCCAAAAACCTGCTGTAAGAAGAAGAGTATTTCCGTTCCAGAAACTCAGAGGCTCTCTATTAGCTTTTCCAAAAATAAAAATGAAGACGCCAAAACCTAGGCAACTAATAATATTTGCAGCAACAGAACTCCACGCATACATTGCAAAACGGCCCTTAGCGGCAAGAACTTGCCCTAATACGGTGTATAAGCCGTAGAAGAAGATTTGTGGCATGCACCATAGCGTAAAAGCACAAGTAAGCGTTTGCATTTCCTGGCTTCCGCCCGCGTAAAGCATTGTGAGTACAGGCGTTGCTGCAGCCATAAGAATTGTAACTGCAAGAAGTAAACCAATAGCAAAAGTAATAAGCTTATTTAAGCGCTCTTCTGCATTCTTCTTTTCGAGCGTGCGAACAATTTGCGGAACAAGCACGGCGTTAAAAATTCCACCCGAAACAAGAGTGTAAATAAGCTGAGGAATCATAGATCCAGCTTGATACGCGTTTGCAGCAAGTCCCGTGGTTCCAAGTGCTGCAGCTAGCAGAATAGTACGTATTTGCCCTGTAATTCTAGATGCGGCTGTTCCGCTAGCCATAATAACGGAATTTCTACCTACTGAGCTCATTCGTCTGAATCCTTCTTACGGTTAAATTGCCTCCAAAGTCCAAGAAGACCAAGCATGAAAGCAAATATTATAATAATCGTACCGCTTTTATCACTAATTTGCAGAGTACTCGTAATAAGCGTGTGTTCAGTGGCGGAAAATGCTTGATGCTGATCATCTTCCAAAACGAAAGTAGCTTTAGTGTGAAGAGAAGTCGTAATTCGCAAAGGTAAAGTAACTTGCACTTCGCTATTTGCTGGAACTTTAACTAAAGTCTTTCTACGAGTAACAATTTCCATAACGTGCGTATCTGCAGATAAATACACTTTTACTGGATAAGCGTAAGTATTGCTGATAGTAATTGGTATGCTTGCTGTTTCGCTAACTGCAGTAATATCTTTTGGAGGTATTATGCGAATCCCAGAAAGTAGCTTATTTACAAAGTATTTCGCTGTGCTATTTTCGTTATAAGCTGTTTGTTGTTGTTTACGATTTGCGTATTTTTTTGTTTTAGTCGGAAGACTGCTTGTTTTATTTGTTAATTCTTGCAACGCAATATCGTCGTACAAGCGTAATAAATACAATCCCCAATCTTTAGCGCTAATCCTATTTTTTGCTTTAGCAGCTTGTTTAGCTAGAGCTTGAGCGTCGCCTTCCGTATTGCGTAATTTCGTATCCTGCTCGTAATTAAGAATATTTTTAACAAAACGCGAAACTTTTTGCCTGTAAAGAATTAAATTCTTTAATTCTAATCGTCTTTCTTTGGCTGAAACTGCGTTAATTGCACTACTGTGAGGCATTGAGTGCATAAGATCATTATTTTTCCAGGAAGGCAGCTTTTCCTGCTTAATTTTTGCCATTGTATTTAAGTCGCTTAGTTGCAGCCAAGGCGATTGTTCCAATGCGCTCATAACGCCATCAATATTTTTTACATCTGTTTTGTTAGAAAAAGTAATAAGAATATTGCGGTCTACGTAAGGTTGTTCCATTTGGTAGAACGCGCTTTGTGCAACTAAACGATTTATTCGACCGGCTTGAGTGCGCTCGCTAAGAGCTGTAGAGTTTGTTGCCTTGCCGTTTGCCAGCATTGTTAGCACAGATTGAGCAGATAATACGCGTACGTTTCCTGCTGGAGTTTCAACATCGTATATGCCGTTGCTAATAGCAAATTGTGAAGCTGTAGAATCAAATTCATCTGTGGAAATAACAGTGTTATAACCGTTGCGTTTTGCAAGCTCAAGCGCTGAAAGTGTCCATTTTCCTCGAGTCTGCCAAGCGTATGTATTTTGTGATCCGTTGTCAACCTTCGCAATCTGCTTCGTTTCATGAGGATGATCGTAGGAGCTAGAAGTTTCAGCTATTTGTGAAGATTGTGGAATTTTTGAATTTTGTGGAATTCTTGAATTTTTAGCAGACCATGTGCTTTCATTAATGCCAGCAGAACGATACATTTTGCGATTGTGATCATCTGCATAAGCGCTAATATCAAAACCTGATTTTTGCATAAAAGCGTTAGGAACAAATAATAATCGAGCTGCTTGAAGCGTATTTATATCGGCAATAGTCTGTAATTTGTTATGCTTGCTAACTAAATCTGCCTGCTCAAGCACATAGTGCGTATCTTGCTTGTTTGCTTGCAAATTCGATACAACTCTACTATTTGTGCTTGTGAAATTATCTTTTAAAACATGTTGCTTATTTGCAAGAATTGGCATAACTGCCGTAAGTTTTATTGCTGGAGATTCAGGCACATTAAAGCCTGCGTTCGATCTTGTTAAGAAGGAACGAATAGATTTATATCGTGAAGAATCCTTAGAAAAATACGTGATTTTTAAAGGTTTTGGACCCCAATGCCAAATAGATTTAAGTTCTTGAGAGTCTGATGGTATATCAAAGTGGAATGTTGAAGTTTTTCCTGCTGCAATCTCGCCAATTTTTATTGAGCCAAGTATTTGCGGAGTTGGTATAAGAGATTCTCCTTGAGCCCAATTTTGCAAATCTGTTCGTGAAACAAAAGTGTAGTTGGAATTAATAGAAAGTTGCAAAAGGCCTTCCGGAAGTGCTTCTGTTGTAGCTTTAACTGTTGCAGTAAGATGGTAGCCGCTTTTATCGGTCACAACCGGCGTAGATTGAAGAATATTAAGATCGATTCCCTTTATGTGAGGATTTTCGTAATCGTTCTCTTTTTTCTTAGTGTTTTTACCGGGTTCATCTTCTAAAGTCGTATTAGACGTAACCGCGTTTGCCGTATTCAACAATCCCACATATTTTGCGCATTGCATATTAGTTATTGCAAGAATAATGGCAAGAGACGTAATAAAAATAATAGTAAAATGCAAAACTTTTAAGCACAAAGCTCGCGCGGATTGCAGTAAATTACGCATGTAAAAACATGTTTTGTGACATGTTAAATTGTGCGCTTCGTGCGCTATATGGTTCTTACGCGTGAGATTCGTCACTGTGAGACCGCCTGTTTGCTTTTTTTGCGTAAAGCCATGCAACTTTACGTTCATTTGGATAACTTAAAATCGCGCTCAGTTCTTTGAAATTTACCCATATTGCATCTTCTGCTTCATGATCTGGATCTCCCAATACAGAAAGATCGCCGCCTACGTAGCGTAACGCAAAATGATGAACTAATTTATGAACTCGATGAGTTGTTCCTGTAAACCAATAGTCTATTGTGGCAATTGAATCAACCACTTCGCCTATAATTCCAGTTTCTTCATGAATTTCACGAACAGCAGTTTCTTGAGGTGTTTCACCCTTCTCAATATGGCCTTTTGGTAGACACCATTCAAGGTGTCCGCTTCTGGAATGTCGAGCAATAATTGCGACACGCCCGAGTGTGTCAAATACGAGTCCACCTGCGGAATATTCACGAATAATTGGCAAATCTTGAGCGTATAAAGAGGCAAAAGTAGCAGGCGTATCTGCTAGTCTACGCTGTGGCATAATAGCCGGAGATGCTCCAGGGATTATTGAAGTTTTTTGAAGAATATCCTCATCTTCAACCACTTCTTGAGACTCTTGCTCAAGCTCTGAAAAGATTGGAATATCAACGAAAATCTGAGATTTTTCTTCGTTTGATTCTAAAGATTTTTTACTATGAATTTTAGATAAATCAAGAGGCGTTATTGAAGGCGCAGACTGATTTTGGGCATGATTATCCGCAAGCTTGGCGAGCATACGTCGTAAATCTGCAGGAGTAACCATACACTCCACCTTACTCAATCCGCTGTGCATTGGGGTAACTGTATGCTGGAATATAGATTAATTTTTGCTGAAAGGGTGTCGGTAAGGGTGACTGAGAACTTCAAAGTTTGGCCTGAAGCTATAGAGTTGGGGCGACTTTTCGCTGAACACGATTATGAACTTGCATTAGTTGGTGGACCTGTGCGCGATATGTTGTTGCATCGCGTGTCGCATGATCTTGATTTCTGCACTTCTGCTCGTCCAGAAGAATTTGAACCCATTTTAAGACGTTGGGGACATGACGGTTTTTGGGATATGGGTCGCAAATTTGGCACTTTGGGTGCTGTGCGTCGACGCCCGGATGGAACGGAAGTAAAAGTTGAAATTACTACATACCGTTCAGACGCGTACGATCCTGATTCTCGTAAACCTGAAGTGCAATATGGGGATACTCTTGAGGGCGATCTTTCTAGAAGAGATTTCACAGTTAATGCCATGGCTTTGCGTGTTCCAGATTTGGAATTTGTAGATCCGTTTGGTGGTGCTAGTGATTTAGCTAAAGGCGTGTTGAGAACACCTGTTGATCCTCGTCAATCCTTTGATGATGATCCTTTGCGAATGATGCGTGCGGTTCGTTTCGTTGCACAACTTGGGTTTACTATCGAAACTAATACTGCTGAAGCAATTGTAGACATGGTAGATCGCCTTGATATTGTTTCAGCTGAGCGTATTCGTGACGAAATTACTAAACTTCTTCTTTCGGACCGTCCGCGTAAAGGTTTGGAAGCGCTTGTTGAGTCTGGTATTGCAAAGCGAGTCTTGCCAGAAATTCCAGCTTTACAGCTTGAAATTGATGAGCATCATCGTCATAAAGACGTTTTTGAGCACACAATGATGGTTCTTGAGCGCGCTATTGCCCTAGAAACCGATGATGAAGGCCCTGTGCCATCCCCTGATTTAACTTTGCGACTAGCAGCCTTGTTGCACGATATAGGCAAGCCTCGTACTAGAAAGTTTGAAGATGGTGGCAAAGTCAGTTTTCACCATCATGATGTAGTTGGTGCAAAAATGACGCGTAAGCGTTTGAAGGAATTGCATTTTGACCATCATCTTATTGAAGATGTAAGCGAATTAGTAAATCTGCACCTGCGTTTTCACGGTTATGTTGACGAACCTTGGACTGATTCTGCAGTACGACGTTACGTTAAGGATTCAGGGCACTTGTATGAGCGTTTGAATCGACTTACTAGAGCTGATGCAACTACGCAGAACCGTCGTAAATCTTTGATGTTTGAGCACGCAATGGACGAAATGGAACAGCGCGTGCGCGAATTGAAAAAGCAGGAAGATTTTAATGCTATTCGTCCAGATGTTGACGGAAATGAAATCATGAAACTGCTTGATTTACAGCCAGGGCCAATAGTTGGTGAAGCTTATAAACATATGCTTGATTACCGTCTTGATAACGGGCCTGTAGCTCACGATATAGCTGTTGCAGAATTACAGCGCTGGTACGAAGAAACGTATAAAAAGTAGATTATTTAACAGCTTTATGTGAATCTGCTTTAGGAAGTTCCTTCATATCTTTTGCTTTAACGCATCCAGGGACTTCTCGTATTGCGGCTCCTGCAGCTGGAACATCAACTTTTGGACGAAGATTATTAAAAGTCGAGCCAAGAACAATATCTACGAGCTTATCTTGGCGATCGTCCATGCGCATAACAGCATCAGCAAAATTAGAATTTACTGTGTATGCTTCATTAATAGCGTTCTTACCGAAATAAATAGTTGTTCTTTTAACATTACTTGTTTTGTTATTATTTACTTCTGTAAGATTAAAACCTCGAGCATTTAATGCTTCTCCTACTGCTCTTGCCAAGCCGCGGAATTTCGTACCGTTTAATACTCGAATTGACACAGCACGATTATCAACATAAGGAGTTTTAGAGCCTTCTTTGCCTTTGGTCGCGCATGGTGCTGTTATGCCGAAATTAGGATTATCTTTTGGTGCAACTATTGAATTAATCCCAAAAACATGAAATTGTATTAACAGCGCGAATACAAACGTAACTGCCAAAGCTATGCTAACAGTAGTAATAACAGATCGCTTCTTTTGATACATGAAAGCCTTACGAGCAATACGTTCGTCGTATTCTTGCGTCATGTTCACTTCCGATCTGTAAGTTTATTTTGTTTGCAGCAATTTTCTTAATCTGCAAAGCGTAATATAAATCGCATTTTACTGACTATGTATGACTTGATTTTTACGCGTATAAGCGTTTGTTAGCAAACTGTTCTTTAGTGAAATTGTTATTTTAAATTTCGAATAAAAAGCTATTTTTGATGCAACTCTAAAGTTTTACAAGCGCGATACAACGCAATAAAGTCGTCGCATGTAAGCGTTTCTCCGCGTCTTGTAGGATCTATATTAGCTTTTTCGTACGCTTCGTCACTAACTAAATGTTTAAGAGCCGCATGTAAGGTTTTTCGTCTTTGCTGAAAAGCTGCGTCAATTAAAGTAAACACACCTTCGCGTTCGCTATTATCTCCCTTATTTTTGCAATAGCGAGTGAAAGATACTAGTGCAGAATCAACATTTGGCGCTGGCCAAAAAACGTTACGCCCAATAAGACCCGCGCGCTGAGATTGACCGTACCAAGCAAGTTTTACGCTAGGTGTTCCATACACTTTATTTCCTGGCTGAGCGCATAGTCGATCTGCTACTTCTTTTTGAACCATAACCAAAAAATGCTGTAAATTACTAAATTTTTCAAGTAAAGTAAGCACAATTGGTGTTGCAACATTGTATGGAAGATTTGCAACAAGTGTAAACTTATCTGCTTTTGAAAGTTGCGGAACGTCGTCTGCAGTTACAGCCAAAGCATCTTTTAAGATAACGTTAAAACGTTTAGAAGCGTTTGGCATAAATTCTTCAACAGTGTTAGGAAGGCGGCGTGCAAGAGGTGGGTCTATTTCTACAGCTGTAAGATTAGCTCCAGTTTGCAGTATTGCAAGAGTAAGAGAACCAAGACCAGGCCCTACCTCCATAACGGTATCGCCAGATTTAACTTCAGCTGCCGCTACTATTTTTCGCACTGTACCAGGATCAATAACGAAATTTTGACCAAACTTTTTGGTAGGAGTAATGCCTTCTTCTGCAGCAATACGTCGAATATCTGCTGCTCCTAAAAGCTGGCCTTCAGTTTCAGTGTTGATTTCTGTCAATGCTGTACCGCCCAATATGTGTGCTGATTAAAATAATAAAGTTTTAATCTATAGTTTTTAACTTAAATAGGATGAGTGTCTAATTTAGTACCAGCCAACCTCGTGTGAGTGCCTTACAGCTCCGCTAGGATCTTTGTATTTTCCTTTTATGTAGCTAATTCCCCAGCTAATCTGCACTGCAGCATCTTCATGCCAATTAGCTCCAGCGCTGCTCATTTTATTGCCAGGAAGAGCTTGAGGAATGCCATAAGCGTGCGAGCTTGGATTTTCCGCATTCCAGCGCCATCCAGATTCCCTATTCCACAGCCAAACAAGATCTTCCCACTGTTTTCCAGTCCAGCCCATTTGTGCCGCAGCTCCTTGCGCAAAAAGCTTTGCCTGCTCTGGTGTAGCGTGAACAAGGCTATTTGGGTTTGACTCAGGAGCAGGAGCGGGAGGATTTGATTTCGGAGCAGCAGGTTGCGTTTGTGATTGAGTTTGCTGATTTTCCTGCGATTGCGCTGCAGCATCTTGCGTAGACTTTTGTGCGTCGTTTCCCTGTTTTGCTTGTGATTGCTCCTGGCCTTGTTTTGAAGGCTGCTGGTTTTGTGAATTTGTATTCTTAGTTTTAGACGCTTGAGATTCAGATTTTGGCTCCTGCTTTGGCGCAGGCTTAGCAGCAGGCTTTGGTTTGTTAACAGGCTTCGGCTGAATTGGAGCTGCTTTTCCAACAGCAATAACCTGATTAATAGCAGGCTTTAATACATTTTGCGAAACGAGAGTAGAGCTTTCAGCTTTGCCATCAACATAAGTTACGTTATATACGTCTTCGCGCTCGCCATTAACGCCATCTTGTTGCACGACTCGAGAATTTGCTGGAAGCTTAGGGTCGATTACGGTTTGTGTAGCAAAAGGCAATGAAACTGTTCTAGTTTCTTTACCATGCGTGACTCTGGAAATACGCAAAACAGTATTGCCTTCGTCATCTTCAACGCTAACTCGATCTTCTTTTCCTAATACGATTCCTTGCGCGTCAAGAATAGCGCTTGCAGGTAAGCTTCCGTCCGGAGCAATCCGAGATTTTCCATCCGCAATAACAGTTATTGGGCCTTTTTTATTAATTGCTAACCCGCAGGTGAGTTTATCGTAAATATTTTGCAAATTTACGGTAATTCGTTTAGCGTTTTTAGCGTTTGCTTTAAAGAATCCAATAAGCTGATCAACGCTGGTTGCAACTGTCCAAAATGGTATAGTAACGCCGTCTACAGTAATAGAAGTTTGATACGCGCTTCGCACAGTAACGGTAGCGTGATTTGAAAGAATATCGCCGGAAGAAGATATAACCTGATCGTGTGTTTTTACAGGCACATGCTGCTCTTGTAGCAGGCGAGCAGAAGTTGTGGCATAAGTGTTAACAATGGTTGCTTTGCCATTTACAACTAAGGCTACTGCTTTTTGAGATGTAAATGCAAAAATGCTTATTGCAGCAATAGATAGAGACAAGACGCATGCAATAATACGAGAGCGCCGCATTATAATCAGGCGTCGAGGCGTCCATCGACGTGCCATGTAATCACTCCATTCACTGTAAGACTAGCTTTTATTATAACTTCTATTCTGCATTGGGTTTAAAAATGCATAACAAATAAAATGGGGGCGGGAGAGAAGGGGATATTCCCGCCCCCTATGAGGTGGAGCTGGTTGGGGGACGCTCCACACTCACCCCGGAAACCCTGAGTTGGGGGAAGGTTTCCGAGTTCTTACTCGCGAAAAGTTTTATTATACAGATGATTATGTGCGCAGATATAGATTTGCTATTTTCATAATACGCCATAATTTGGCACTTTATATGAAAAGTAAATTTTTTCTATTTTAAATAGTTAAGTAGTTACTATCCCCTCTGCTTTAATCATTTCACGTTATTATATGCGATATTGAAGATAAGAAAATTATTGTTTTCGAAATTGGCATAAAGTGTTTTTAATCTTTACTATTTATCATACAATAAATCCAGTTATAACTTATCATCTTATTATTGCTATTGTAAATTTAATAAAAACTTTTTATACGCTTTTGACTCATAATATGCGGACAAGTGGATTTTTATAATTTAGCTATTTTATTATGCAAAATGCCCATAAAATGAACCAAAGTTGGTCATGGATACGAATACTGAGATGGGTGCGGGCTGAGAAGTCGTATGAATAATTATCCTGAGTCTTATTAGATAAAAGCCAATTTAAGCTAATTGTTAAATCGTTTGATTGTTTATCATACGCTCTACTTTTAGAAGCCCCGCAGTTAGGACAACGGTATCTAGTAGTGCCAGCATTGGTGTGACCGTTCTTGCTCATTTTGTGATGACAGTTATCGCATAGTGGGTTATTCATACAAATGAAGAATAACCAACATTCGATATACCGCGAGCCCTACTGCTATAAGGGTTATGAGCTTATTTTTTACACACTTTTTGTCCAGGTGGCGAATGTGCAGAAAACAGATTCGATTACCGCAAAACGCTTGTAAACAAGGGGGTGCGTTAATGGTGTTTATCTGATAACATGAAAATAACCGTTCAGCCCGCTGCTCTCTTGGAGTAGACGGGCTGGATTTCTACTCGGGAAGGTGAGGGTATGGAGGTCAAGCCGTCAACCACGTTGGAACAGCAGCTGAATATTCTGTCTGAACGAGGAATGAAACTTGATGAACCACTTGCGCGTCAGTGGTTAACGAGTGTCTCTTACTATCGCTTGTCTGGCTACTGGTACGCCTACCGCGTTCTACCAGAGGATGCTAATCCAAAGCAACCAGTTCGTTTAGACCAATTCGTAGAAGGCACATCGTTTACTGAGGTCGCTGGATTATACGAGTTCGATCGTAAGTTACGCACGTTAGTACACGATGGAATTGAGCGTATTGAAGTTGCCCTACGCACTCGCGTTGGCGAGTGGATTGTGCAGAATGATGCATTGGCTTATTGTAATCCATCGTTGTTCCGCGAGGGATTCGACCATGTTGCTTGGCTTGCAAAAGTGTATGGTCGAATTGTGCGAGCCAGGTCAAGTAATGCAGCAATTTTACATTACGCGAACGAGTACGGTCATTACCCATTCTGGGTAGTAGCGGAGGTTCTGGATTTTTCAGATGTGTCCCTTTTATTTGATGGATTACCTGCTGATGCTCAACACAGTATTTCTACTGATTTTGGATTTGATGTTGATGCCGGTAAGCTAAACTCGAAGCAGAAGAAAAGCTATCACGATAAGGACCCTCTTGTGCGTTGGTGCGAGCAGCTGACTGTTGTTCGCAACGTTTGTGCACACCACGCTCGTCTGTTCAACAGGCATCTGACGCCAGCATCAACGAACGCTTTCCGCACCATTCCCGCTCTCTCATCGTTACCGGATGGGCAGAGCGATAAACTCTATGGGGCGCTACTGGTGATGGCATTCATGCTGCGCACCATATCTCCGGGCACAACATGGCCATCAAAGCTCACAAAATTGATACATACGGACTTCGAAAAACTCAGCCTACGCAGTATCGCTGAAATGGGGTTTCCTGACAATTGGGAAGACAGCCTAAACGCCTCACACAAGTCCGAATCCTCCATATAAAACTCGGGTTATTCCCCAAAATGTGTATACAGAATTTCTTGTTTTTTTTTGTTCTTATTTGAGGCGTGTTATGCGCACTGCATACTAAAAAGTATTCAATACGCGCCCATAAGTAGGACGCAGAATTCCTGCAATTGTTTTAAGCAAGATTGACTTACCTGCATCGTTCGAACCGATTAATGCCACACGCTCGTGCGGAGAAATCTCGAAACTGACATTATTTAAAGAACAAAAAGCGCTTGAAAAGCACTAGCCTTACATTCGTCTCACTCATCATCTCACCGCCAAAGTGAGGTAGGTATGGAGCCTCCTGCCGGGATCGAACCGGCGACCTGCCGCTTACAAGGCGGCCGCTCTGGCCATCTGAGCTAAGGAGGCGAATGTTTTGCCATGCACGCTATTAAGTCATGCTAAGCAGAACATTGATTAGTGTACCATATGCCACGTCATTACAAAACATTTGGAATGTTTGTATAAAAAATTTTATTTATTTCTATACTCATATAGCGCAATTTGGTAACGTTAAGCACTACCATAATGGAGTATGGAAGATATGAGCATGTTCGATTTGCAGCCAGGTAACAGTGTTGGCGGGTACACTCTTATTGCAAGACTTGGCGGTGGTGCAATGGGCTCGGTTTGGCGCGTTAAAGACGATGGCGGAAATCAATATGCAATGAAAATATTGCGAGCTTGCATAAGCGCTAATCAAAGCGAAAAAGAATATGCTGAGCAGGAACGGGAACGTTTACGTTTAAAGCGTGAAGCTTTAGCATTGCAAAAAATTCACCATCCTGGAGTGTGTTCAATAGTAGATATGGAACTTGATGCTTCAGTAGCATTTATAGTTACGGAGTTGATTGAGGGTAAAAATCTTCGCGAAGACGTTGCAGAAAATGGTCCATATGTTGCTGACGACTTGGAAAGATTAACGCATAAGCTTATTGAAGCTGTTAAAGCGGTGCATGAAGCCGGAATTATACATCGAGATATTAAGCCGACGAATGTTATGATTGCCGCTCATGGACCTGTGCTTGTAGATTTTGGTATTTCTATGGGCGAAGGCGAAAGTCATGTTACGCGTACTGGATTAGTTATGGGAACTCCAGGATTTATTGCTCCAGAAATTATTGAGGGCAAAGATTCCGATGAGTCTACTGACTGGTGGTCGCTTGTGGCAGTGTTGGCATTTGCTGCAACTGGTAAGCCTGTTTTTGGCACAAAGCCTTTGATGGCTGTTTTGGAGCGTGCGGCTTCTGGCAATGCGGATTTAAGCGGTCTTCCTGCAAAAACCATGGACGCTTTTAGAAAAGCTCTTGATCCTAATCGCGAAAAACGTTGCTCTCCCGCTGTTCTTGAGCGAGCAATTAGTGAAGATGCAATAAATCCTTTAGCGTGGCCAGATAACCACCCTTTTGATCGAGACGCTACACGCGGAACTATGCGCGAAATGTGGCGTGAAACAACTCGTGAAACAATTAGTGAAACAATTAGTGAAACAGCTCATGAAGAAGAAACTGTTGTGTCAACTATTCAAAGTGGTTCGACTACAGTTATGGAACAATCTTCTAACGAAATAAATAATAATAAAACTGATGAAGACTATGACGAAGAATCTTATGCGGAGTCTGATGAATCTTCTGACGAAGAAGCTGATGATGCTGCAGATAAACCTTATGAAGATTTAGAAACCAGCAAGTATGATTATTTAACTCGCGGATCTTGGATTTTATTGCTATTTGTGCTTATTTGTGCTGCTATAAGTTGTTTGAATTTCTTATCTGCAGTTGTATTAAATATATTTATTATGTGGGCCAGCTCAACAGCTGGATACAATATTTCCGCGCGGCTGCGTAGAAAAGAGCTTAATAACGGCGTTGCTCCTCGCGGGGACACTTTTATGAGAGTTGCCGCTCTTCCGTGGCATATTATTCGTGGGCTTGCGTATACGTTGCCAAGAATTGTACTTATTTTAATTTGTGCTGTTATTGGAGCTTGTGTGTATCCGCTACTGTTTGGTAGTTCTGCAGAATTTATGGCTTTTAATATTTGGTCAATTCGTATGATTTTCCCAACTTATTTGCCAACTATTCTTTCTTATACTTCTGCCGGGTATGCCATAGGTTTTGTTATTGCGTGGATTATTCTTGCCGTTTTTAAGGGTACTGACATGTTCCGCATAGGCCTTGGCTCATTTTTACGTTTCCGTTGATGCCATCTATTAGACTGTGGTGAAGTTATTATTTTATTGACAAGCATGCGCTAGGACTAAGTCTTAGTTTGCAAAATAAAGGGTTGAAGGATAGTAATGCCTAAAATTCAGATACAGGACAATCAGCAGGGGAATCCATCTTCTACTCGTCAGCAAAGAAACATTGAGAAGCGTGAGCGCGCATTGCGTGAAGCGCGTGAGCGTCGTCAGCAAACAATTATCGGAATTGTTGTAACAGTTATTGTTATGGCTATGTTAGCCGCAGTTGGCGTTACAGCTTACCAAGCTTTTTATCAGTCTCCGCAAACAAATATTGAAAGAACGCAAATTGAGCGTTCTGAAAAAGCTAAAAAGCAACTAAAGAAACTTGGTGCTAAATATAAGCCGGAAGTTGCCAATTCTAAAGGCGGAATTCTTATAAGCAAGCTTGGCTACAACAAGCCTGTTGCTAAAGCTCCAACGGTTGCAACTTATTTTGATCCTTTATGCCCTGGATGCGGAAACTTTAATCGTGAAGCAGACAGAGTGTTGGCTGCAATGGTTCGTGCAGGCCAAATTAATTTGGAAATACACCCAATGTCATTCTTGGATAGGATTTCTACTGATAAATATTCAACTCGTGTATCTGGCGCTATTGCCTATATTGCTAATAATGACAGCAATCCAGAGCATTTGCTGCAATTTATTAACAACATTTTTGCAAAAAACTTCCAGCCAGAAGAAGGCGACGACTATAAGCCTGTAAGTAACGAAAAGTTGATTGAACAAGCTAAGAACGCTGGAGTAGACGATTCTGTTGCCAGCAAGGCTTTTGATCGCAGATACTTAGAGTGGCAGAATTTGATTAACAAATACACTCCTGATTTTATGGAGTTGTTGAATGTTTCCGGATCTAACAAAGGTTCTATGACAACGCCAACTGTAACAATCAATGGAAAGTTGCTCGATATTAATGCTGCTAGTAACAAGAATATGCACACTCTTGAGGCTTTGCTGCATTGCATTGGTTTGAATAAGGACCAAATTGGAGTTGAAGGTCAAATGCCTAAAGTTTCAAGCACTGACTCTCCTATAGACCTATAGTTACATAAAATATTTAACTAAAACGGGCGTTATGCTTATGCTTAACGTCCGTTTTCTTTTTTAATATTTCTTTTAATATAAACAAATGATTACATAATCTCGTATTTTTTATTGCAAAAACTAACTATTGTTTAGGTGTTTATTAATAACTTTCCGTCCGTTCGACACGCCGAAGTGTTGAAAAATACTGATTTTTTACTGTTTTTCTAAGATAAACATGGTATATTAAGGCTTGGCTCAACGAAGAGAAACCTTCAATGGACCAGGTAAGTAAACTGTGGACGATTGATACCCGCCGATGTAGGAATTGGGGTCATGAGTGCACACCCTTCACTACGGATCGTTCGGCACGTACCTGCCGATGAAAGGACATATCATGGCAGAAGTTGTATTTGATCATGTGACTCGTATATACCCGGGCAACGATAAGCCTTCGGTTGACGATTTGTGCATGACTATTAGAGATGGCGAGTTCCTCGTACTGGTTGGTCCATCTGGTTGCGGTAAGTCTACTACTTTGCGTATGTTGGCAGGCCTTGAAGAGGTTAACAAAGGACGTATCCTCATTGGCGGTCAAGATGTTACTACAATGCAGCCAAAGGATCGCGATATTGCAATGGTCTTCCAGAACTACGCGTTGTATCCACATATGACAGTTGCAGACAACATGGGCTTTGCTCTTAAGATTGCAGGTGTTCCAAAAGAAGAGATTCGCGCTCGCGTAGAAAAAGCAGCTGAAGTTTTGGACTTGACAGAGTATTTGGATCGTAAGCCAAAGGCTTTGTCTGGTGGTCAGCGTCAGCGCGTTGCTATGGGCCGCGCAATTGTGCGTGAACCAAAAGTCTTCCTTATGGATGAGCCTCTTTCGAACCTTGATGCTAAGCTCCGCGTGCAGACTCGTACGCAGATTGCTGCTTTGCAGCGCCAGCTTGGTGTTACTACCCTGTACGTGACCCACGATCAGACTGAGGCTTTGACGATGGGTGATCGTATTGCTGTTATTAAGCTTGGTGTTTTGCAGCAGGTTGGTGCTCCAACTGAGCTTTACGACCGCCCAGCAAATGTGTTCGTTGCAGGCTTCATTGGTTCTCCATCCATGAACATTAACCAGCATCCAGTGGTTAATGGACGTGCTCAGATTGGTGAGGATTCTATTGTTCTTCCAAGCGAAGCTGTTGATAAGCTCACCGCAGAAGATCGCGGACAGATTATTGTTGGTTTCCGTCCAGAAGACGCAAGCTTGGCAACTTCCGATGATCCAAATGCGTTCTCCTTGAAGGTTATGAACGTAGAAGATCTCGGTTCTGATGGTTACATCTACGGCAACATCATCACTGATGGTTCTCCTGAGGAAGCATCTACTATGATGTCTGATCAGAACAAGCTTACGACAATCCGCGTGAATCCACGTGCTTTGCCGAAGATTGGCGATACTGTCAAGATTAAGATTGATCCATCTAAGATGCATCTGTTTGCACCTTCTACTGAGCTGCGTTTGAACTAAAAGCGTAGGTTTGCTGCTTACAAAAGCAAAATAAGCAAACTTTCGGTATAAGGGTATGGCGGGGTTCGCAATGAAAGCGAACCCCGTTTTTGCCAGCAAAATCGGTAAAAATCGGTAAAAACTTGCAGAAAAATAAAAGCAAAAAAGAATTTAAAACAAAATAAAAGCAAGCAAAAGTTTGTACATTACTGAACATGCTTTATTATGTATAGTTGTTATCAATAATTAGCCAGTGGTTGATTTGCGATGAATAGTTATTGCAGATTGTATTGTTGGCACGAGCTTGATTGGTAAATGGAAACTATGGAATGGAATGACGCTCCTCAATTGGATCCGCGTGCTGTGCAGGCAACTTCTGTATCTGCACAGGACGAGAGTGCGTTGTCTCAGGAGCCTACTGCGCTTAAGATTACTGCAGCTAGTTCAAATCCTAAGATGTTTACGTTGCCATGGGAGCTGCCACTTTCTCAATGGCCGGCTGATTTGTTTGTAAACCTTCCTCGTGGTATTTCTCGACATATTGTGCGTTTTGTTCATGTTGGCGATGAAGTTTATGCCATGAAGGAAATCACTCGTCAAGTTGCAGAACGAGAATACGAACTTTTGCGTAGATTGCGCAAGCTTGAGTTGCCAACTGTAACGCCTATAGCAGTTGTTGCAGGCCGCAGAGATGCTAATGGCGAAATGCTTGAAGCAATACTTGTGACGAAGCATTTGAAATTCTCTCTGCCGTATCGTGCTTTATTTGCTCGCACATTGCGACCAGACACGGCTGAACGACTTATTGATGCTCTGGCTGTGCTGATGGTGCGCCTGCATCTTTCTGGCTTCTACTGGGGCGATGTTTCACTTTCTAACGTACTATTTTTGCGAGATGCTGATGCGTTTTCCGCATTCCTGGTTGACGCAGAAACTGGTGATTTGCACGGAAGCTTAACAGAAGGCCAGAGAGAATACGATATTGATTTAGCTAGAACCAATATTATTGGCGAGCTTATGGATTTGAGCTCCGGTCAGCTTTTGCCTACGGAAGTAGATGAAATTAGCATAGGCAATCGTTTAGTGGATCGTTATCATTCACTTTGGAGCACGCTTACAGACGTCGATAAGTTCAGTCCTGATGAAATGTGGCGAATTGAGCGCCGCGTTAATCGTCTTAATGAATTGGGATTTGACGTTGACGAGTTGGAAATGAAAACTTCCGAGGATGGCCGCAGAGTGCTTGTTCGTCCTCGCGTTGTGGATGCTGGTTATGCTTCACGCAAGTTGCTACGTTTGACAGGCTTGGACGTGCAAGAAAATCAGGCTCGAAGGTTGTTGAACGATTTGGATGCATACCGTACTTCTACATGGCGTCAAGGTGAAGAGCTGGAGATCGTTGCGACTGATTGGATGCGTGAGATTTTTGAGCCTACTGTTCGTATGATTCCACCTGAATTCCGTTCTCAGATTGAGCCAGCGCAGTTCTTCCATGAGGTTTTGGATCATCGTTGGTTTATGGCAGAAAAAGTCGGTCACGACGTTGCTATGCAAGATGCTGTGACAAGCTATATTAAAAATGTGCTTCCTCAGTACAAAATGGACAAACGTGTGCTTGCTGCAATTAACGCGGATGCTGATTCTGGCGTAGTAGATGATGAATCTACTTACTTGCAAGCAAATAATCCTGGCGTTGATATTGACGAAGACGATCAAGACGCAAGCGTTTGGGCAAGTTGATTTTTAATATAATTACTGTTTGATTTAAGCAGTTCATTAAAGCCTAAGTCTAAATTTGGGTATAAAAAAGTGCCCCCTGTGGGACTCGAACCCACAACCCAAGACTTAAAAGGACTCTGCTCTGCCAATTGAGCTAAAGGGGCAACAGATGCCCAGTATACTACATTCAAGAGACGAAGTGAAACCAGCATACTGTTGTGCGTGTTATAAACAAATTATTGCAGTATTCCTAATGTTTCCAGCTTTGACTTAATTTGTGTAGCAGAAGGTTCAACCATAAAAGTATTGTCAGCAAAAGTAACTACCGGAATATGCTTTTGACCACTAATCTCTACGGCTTTTTCTGCAGCGCCTTCTTCAGTTTCTATATCGTGCCAAATAAAATCTACGCCGTACTTGTTAAGTGCAGCTTTTGCTCGTATGCAATCACCGCACCAGTTAGCACCGTATACTTCTATAGATTTATCTGCCATAAAATCTCCTTAAAACTACTAATCATTGCTAATCAGCACTAATTATTATTAGAACATTTAAATTGCTTATTTTGTGCAATATATTGCTTTTAACAGTGTAATGGAATCTATTGTGTTGCGGTAGTTAGATTTTAAAGTGTGACGAAGATGAGAAAAAATAGTGAAATCTATTGCTAGTGTCCCTTGATTTTCATAGGCTTAATTCCATGAACATGGTTTTAGATATGAATATGGTGATTTGGTTTGTGGCGGCGACCATAGTTATTGCCGTATTGCTAGTGGCTGTTGCGGTAATCTTGCGAATTTGCAGCCATAGCCGAGGCCCTGAAATTCCAAAAAGTGTTGATGACTCAGTTGAAGTAGGAAAGAACGAGTCTAAGATTCCAGAATCAACAACCTCTCGCTTACAGCGCCTTCGGAAACGTTTATCTAATAGCGCAAATCCATTCGGCCGCACACTTTTCAATATCATAAGCAAAGATCATCTGTCGCAGGAAGACTGGGAAGATGTAGAAGACACTTTATTGATGGCTGATGTTGGTGCGAAAGCTAGTGAGGAATTAGTTGATTCGTTACGCCAAGATGCGCGTATTTCTGGAACTTCTAGTGCGGAAGATGTGCGTGCGGCTTTGCGTGCAAAACTTTTGGAACTGGTTGGTGAAAATACTGATCGTCGTTTGAATGAAAATAAGCCTGATGCGCATCATCCAGGCGTTATTATGATGGTTGGCGTAAATGGAACTGGAAAAACAACAACTGCAGGCAAGCTAGCAAGACTATTTGTTGCTCAAAAGCAATCTGTAATGATGGCTGCTGCAGATACATTCAGAGCAGCAGCAGCGGATCAGCTTGAAACCTGGGCGTCTGAAGTGAATGTGCCAGTTGTTCGCGCAGATAAAGATGGTGCTGATCCTGCGTCCGTAGCTTTTACAGCCGCACAAAAAGCTAAAGAAAATAAAACTGATGTTCTTATTATTGATACTGCTGGACGTTTACAAAATAAAGCGAATTTAATGGATGAGCTTGGGAAAATTCGTAGGGTAGTAGAAAAAACTATGCCGGTAGATGAAGTACTGCTTGTGCTGGATGCTACTACTGGGCAAAATGGAATGGCTCAAGCAAAAATATTTGCTGAAGCGATTGGCATTACTGGAGTTGTGCTTACAAAGCTTGATGGTTCTGCTAAAGGTGGAATTGTTGTTGCAGTTCAAAAAGAACTTGGTGTTCCTGTAAAACTTGTTGGATTAGGAGAAGGGCCGGATGATTTAATCCAATTTGATCCGCAAAGTTTTGTTGAAGGTTTGTTGGCATAAGATATATTTGAATTTCCGACTACAATAGGTAGAAAGTGATGTATCAGCTGCAATGGTTATTCCTTGCACTGTTTGAAATAATTGAGGTGAAAAATGACCACAATGGATCCGCAGTGGGCGTTGTTGGCCGGCGCATTGGTGTTTATTATCACGCCGGGTATTGCCCTATTTTATGGCGGCCGCGAACGCGCTACTTCTATGGTAAATATGATGATGTTATCCGCTGGCGCTATCGCTGTTACAACGCTTGTATGGACTTTGTGGGGATGGTCACTGGCTTTTGCTGGTAAAGATATGGCTGGCGGAGTTGTTGGCGACCCATTTAGCGGTTTACTATTCCGCGATTCTATGGTTGCAGACCATGGTGTATTTACATCTATGGATGCTAATTCCGGATTAGCTGGAGGCATTCCTGCCGCATTCCGTTTAGCTTGCGCAGTTGTTGCAGTTGCTTTAATTACGGGAGCATTGGCTGGGCGTGTGCGCTATTCTATTTGGCTTATTTTCGTGGCTGTTTGGGTTACTTTAGTATTTGCTCCGCTTGCTCATATGGTTTGTGGCGGCGGATTGCTGTCTCCTAATGGAGCTATCTCGCAAGCTTTGGGCATTCAAGTGCATGATTTTGCAGGCGGATCTTTACTACATATTGCTGCTGCAGTTTCAGCTTTTGCAATTGTTATGATTATTGGCGGACACGCTCATTTCCCATTGAAGCGTCTGGTATTGCATATTAAAAATGTTGCTCATGCTGGAACAGGAGCTGGCTCGGCATCTGCTAAAACTAATTCTCGTAATGCAAAGAGCCGTTTATCTCGAGCATTGTGGGCTGATGTTGCAAAGGCTCAGGATAATTCTTCTACCGAATCTGTTGTTTCTTCAGTAGCTACTGTGGCTGAAGTCGCTGAAACTTCTTCTCAGTCATCTGTTGAAAATGGTTCTGTTCGTCATCCGCATAATGTCCCATTTGTTATGCTTGGAATTTTCTTGATTTGGTTCGGATGGCTTGGCTTAATGATTGGCTCTTCCGCCGGTGTTCCAGGTGTTGCTGGTTATGCTTGGGTAAGTTCCACAATAACCGCATCTGCATCAATGTTGGCTTGGGGCGTGACCGAACGTTTGCGTTCTGGATGTTTCTCTGCATTGGGTGCTGCGTCCGGCGTTATGGCAGGTTTATCTGCTAGCGCAGCTGCAGCAGACGTTATTGCGCCGCTGTGGGCTTTGGTTTTGGGTGTGCTTTCTGGCGTTATTACTTCACTTGTGACTCATTCTCGCACTTTCGCACGTTATGACGGAGCTTTGCATGTTGTAAGTGTAAATGGTGTTGCAGCTCTTATTGGTGTAATTTCCGTTGGACTTTTTGCAGATGGTTCTGGTTTGCTTTCTGTTGGAGATTGGCATCAGCTTGTTGCGCAACTTTGCTTAATCGGGATTGTAGTGCTTTACTCTGGTGCTGTAACATCTATCGTTGCTTTTGCTCTCGAAAAGCTTTTTGGATGGCGTATTTCTGAAGCTAAGGAACGTAAGGGCGTTGATTTAGCCGATCAAGGCGAACGCGCTTATGATTTCTCTGCCATTGCTCAAAGTCATGAAGGTGCTGTTGTTGCGGTGTCTGACGATGCGTCAAGTAAAACTCAGATGGCCGTTCTTACTTCGGTTGATATTGCAGTTGATGACAATTCTCTGGAGTCTGAATCGACTAGTGCAGATAAGCAAACAGTTTTGGAAGCTGATAAGGAATCAGATTCTGAAACTAATGGCGAATCCGAAAAGAGTCAATCTGAAGTTAATTTAGACGAAAAAACATTAGAAGAAGAGCAAGAATCTAATAAAAACAATAAAAAATCTAGTAAATCTCGCGAAGATAACGGTAAGTAAAGCTGGAAAAATAGATTCCGTAAGACACGCACGAATTATTAAATGTGGATAAAAAGATAAGTTATCCACATTTAAGGCGTGTCTAAGTGGACATCTTACAAAATTATCCACATGTTGGGGATAACAATGTGGATATATTGCGAATAACTTTGCGGAATCATATTTTTATTTGCACTTTACTCATATTTGTGTTAGCTCAATCGCGAATATTTTTTATGTAGTATTTGCACAATATTGCATTTGCTGCGATTCGCTAGATAGCAGTGAAATGAAGCATTATGATGAATCAAGAGTTGGATAATCAGAATAAAAAAGAGGTACTTCGCAATATTTGGATACTTGCTGTACCAACTTTTGGGCAGCTTATATCTGAACCTGCGTTTGTACTTATTGACACTGCTATTATTGGTCATATTGGCAAAAACGCGTTGGCTGGACTTTCTATTGGCTCAACAGTACTTCTTACCGTTGCAGGTCTTTGCTTATTTTTGGCATACAACACAACTTCTCAAGTTGCTCGTCTTTTAGGCGCGGGGAAACGTCGAGAAGGTTTTAGTGTTGGAATTGACGGCTTGTGGCTTGCATTATTTCTTGGTGTAATTCTTACAGCATTTCTTATTTTCGCCGCTGAGCCGCTATGTTACGCAATAGGCGCGCGTGGCTCTACGTTGCAAAATGCTATTGTGTACACTCAAATGGTTATGCCAGGCCTTCCAGCAATGCTTCTTGTGTATGCTGCAAACGGAATATTTCGAGGGCTTAGAAAAGTCCGTATAACCTTATTTGCTGCTGCTAGTGGCGCTGTGCTCAATACTATTCTCGATGTGATTGCTGTTTTTGGATTAAACATGGGAATTGCCGGCTCTGGAATTGCAACAATGATTGCTCAATGGTATATGGGGCTTGTGCTCAGTATTCCAGCTGTTATTTGGGCTATGCAAAGTGGTGCTCGTCTTAAACCTAATTTTCAACATATTTTACATTCTGCAGGAACTGGCATGCCACTATTCGTGCGAACACTTGCATTGCGCGTGTGCATGGTTGCTACGGTTGTTGCTGCAACTCGTCTTGGTACAAATACGCTTGCTGCGTATCAAGTTGCTAATTCTTGCTGGAATTTTGTTATGAATATTCTCGATGCTATTGGTATTGCGGCACAAACTATTGTTGCCTCAGTGCTAGGAGCAGGCCTACGTAAACGTGCTGGAGTTATTACACGCATTTGTGCTCAAGTTGGTGCTGTAAGCAGCTTAGGAGTCGGTTTATTCATGATTTTAGTGGGGTGGAGCTGTTCGTCACTGTTTAGTCCGCGCGCAGATATTCAACTTTTAATTTCTGTAGGCATGACAATTCTTGGCTTGTTCTTGCCTCTTGCTGGATGGATGTGGGCGCTAGATGGAGTATTGATCGGAGCTGGTGATCATTCTTACTTAGCAAAATCATGCTCAGCAACGGCAGTTGTGTATTTAGGCGTACTTATTTGTACAAGCTGTTTTGACGTTGCTTTTAACGCGAACGATGTAATAAGAACAATCACATTGTGGATTGTGCTAAATTCAGTGTATATTGGCGGTCGTGCGCTGGGAAATAGTTTGCGCATTAGAAACGATTTGTGGATGAATGCTGCACTAAAACTATAAATATTTTGTAATATTACTTGCGAAAATATTTTGAAGTTTTTGTTCTTAAATACGTGCGCGCGTTTATACTCGTTTTTATGGCAGATAATGATATGTGGCAGTCTACTAATGGCAATACTGGCCGCGCAGGAAGCAATCGTGGCGGCAATGTTGGCGCACCGATATATGGTTCTGGAGCTACTCGTAACGCTGAAGGAACAAGCGGTACTACACTGTTTGATCGTGTGCCTCCGCACGATGTTGACGCCGAAATGGCAGTGCTTGGCGGAATGCTTATGAGCAAAGATGCTATCGGTGAAGTATCGCAAGTGCTAGAAACAGCAGATTTTTATCAGCCTCAGCATCAAACTATTTACGATGCTATTCTTACGCTTTTTGCAGGCTCTCAGCCTGTTGATGTTGTGCTTGTAGCTAACGAATTAATGAAGGATGGAAATCTCGATAAAGTTGGCGGAGCTGACTATTTGCACAGCCTAGTAGCTTCTGTGCCAACAGCCGCAAACGCAATGTACTACGCAGATATTGTGCATCAAAATGCTATTCTTCGTAACGTTATTACTGCTGGAACAAAAATTGCGCAAATGGGCTATTCTGCATCCGGGGCTCAGGCAGAAGATATTGTAAATCTTGCGCAATCAGAAGTGTATGAGATGAGTGCAGGCAAAGTGCGTCAGGATTACGTTGCCATTGGTCCAGTTTTGCAAAATACTCTTGATCAGCTCGATAAAATGCAAAATCACGAACTTGAGCAGGGTGTGCCAACAGGATTTCGTGACATTGACGAAGTTACGCAGGGTTTGCAGCCTGGTCAAATGATTGTTGTTGCAGGCCGTCCAGCCATGGGTAAGTCAACGCTTGGCATTGATTTTGCTCGCTCGGCGGCTCTACACCACAATATGACATCTATTGTGTTCTCTCTAGAAATGAGCAAAGTAGAATTAGCTCAGCGCATTATTGCTGCAGAAACTAATATTCCACTCGCCGCCATGCGAAGAGCAGAAGATATTACTCCAGATCGTTGGAATACTCTCAATAATTTCTGGACAAAAATGCAGGATGCTCCGCTTTTTATTGACGACAGCCCAAATATGAGTTTGATGGAAATTCGTGCAAAATGCCGAAGGCTCAAGCAGACGAATGATTTGAAACTTGTAGTTATTGATTACCTTCAGCTTATGAGTTCCGGCAAGCGTGTAGAAAGTCGTCAGCAGGAAGTCTCGGAATTCTCGCGTGCGCTAAAACTTCTCGCTAAAGAGCTTGAAGTGCCAGTTGTGGCTTTGAGCCAGCTTAATCGTGGACCGGAAATGCGAAACGACAAAAAGCCGCAGCTTTCAGATTTGCGTGAATCTGGTTCTATTGAGCAGGATGCTGACGTTGTGTTCCTTGTACATAGACCTGATTTTTACAATAAGGAAGATCGCCCGGGCGAAGCCGATATTATTATGGCAAAGCATCGTAATGGTCCTACTGACACGTTTAATCTTGCCTTCTTGGGTGCAACTTCCAAGTTCATGGATATGCCGCAAGATTACCAGCAGGCGGGAGTGTGATTTAGTATGTCAAGCGGCGACCATGAATCGCGTAAAAAGTTTCACAAAGATTTGCATAAGCATTGGTACAGCTTTGCCATGCCTGCTGTTGGTAAACTTGTTTGCGCGCTTTCTAGGCTGCTTCATCATGGTGGAAGCGCATTGCCTGGTAAAGTTATTGAGAGCCTCGATTCAGGCTTTTTAGCGCGTACTCTTTCCACATTGCCATACGGAATAGTGCTTGTTTCTGGAACCAATGGCAAAACTACCACAACGCGTATGGTAACTTCTATGCTGCGCGAGGCGGGGCTTAACGTATTTACTAATCCAACCGGTTCAAACTTTACTAGAGGAGTAGTGGCAGCTCTTGCAAAAACAATGCCTGCTTTTGGTACAAAGCTAGACGCTGATATTGCAGTTTTAGAGCTAGATGAAGCGTATGCAGTGCATTTTGTAAATCAAATCAAGCCACGCTACTCTTTATTGCTAAACGTTATGCGAGACCAGCTCGACCGATTCGGCGAAATAGATACAACTGCAAAACTATTAAGCAACGTAGCTGCCACAACCGAAGGAACAGTAGTGCTAAACCGTGAGGATCCACGTATTTGTGCGCTCGCAAGCTTTGTTCCTTCCGGCGCTCGCGTGCAATATTTTGGTTTAGATGATGCTGTAAAAAGCATGTTCCCGACGGATGATGATTTGCACAATAGTTCCGAAAAAAGCGAAAATTGCGAAGATGCTGCAGAAAGCAAGGCTAACAATCTTCCTAAAGCAGACGTTGTGCTTTCAAAAGTTGGAGACCATGAGGCTGAGTTTATATTTGATGGCAAGCGTAAAACCACATCTGTAAAACTTGACGGCGCTTACAATATTTTCAACGCTGCTGCTGCAGCAACAGTAGTTCGCGCTATCTTAGCGGATGCTGCAAAACAAAATTCTGCGCTGCAAAAATTCGACGACGATGCGCTTATGGAAGCGATTTCGCACGTAACTCCTGCTTTT
Source organism: Gardnerella sp. Marseille-Q9691 (assembly GCF_046507715.1). Classification (NCBI taxonomy): domain Bacteria; kingdom Bacillati; phylum Actinomycetota; class Actinomycetes; order Bifidobacteriales; family Bifidobacteriaceae; genus Gardnerella; species Gardnerella sp. Marseille-Q9691. The sequence goes on from NZ_JBKFXI010000003.1 coordinate 122,024, forward strand.
GGTAGAGGCGAAGTAATTGAAGTTAATGGCGCTCCTGTTGAACTTGTTTTAGTGAAGAATCCTATTGGTTTTAGGCTTGCGATTGCTTCGGATCATCCGCAAAATCACGATACCATGATTGCAATTTGCGACGAATACGCTGACGGTAGAGACATGAGCTGGCTGTGGGACGTTGATTTTGCAAGCTTTAGAAGCGCGGGAGTTTCGTGCGTTTCTGGAACTCGAGCGTGGGATATGGCTTTGCGTCTGCAATATGATAAGGTCTCATCTCGCAATGTGAATACGGATTTGGAAGAAGACGTTAAATCTTTCGTAAACGGCGATTTTAGTGGCAATGCTAAAACCGCCAAGCGTATATATTGCACGTATACTGCCATGCTTCGCGTGCGCGCGGCTTTAGCGCAACTTGCGGAAGTTAAAGACGTTGGAGTCGGAAAGTAATAGTCATGAATGGTTCCAGTGATATTAGTAAAGCAAATGCTACTTGTGAAGAAAATCGCGTGCTAGATATTGTGTCGCTATATCCAAAAGACATGAATATTTACGGCGACTACGGCAATGTGCTTACGATTATGCGCCGAGCGGAATTATACGGTTACAATCCCGTGCTCCACGAGTACAACGTTGGCGACGATTGGCCAGAGCGTGTGGATATGATTCTTGGCGGCGGCGGTCAAGATCATGGGCAAAGCAGAGTTACTGAAGATTTATTTGCGCGCGCAGACGCGATTCGTGAGCTTGCAGAAAATGGCGTTCCAATGCTTATGATTTGCGGACTTTACCAGCTTTTTGGAGAGTATTTTGAAACCGTTGAGGGTCAAAAGCTTAAAGGAATTGGAATACTTGGCGAGCATACCGTTGGTCAAGATGTGCGCATGATTGGAAATCTAGTAGAGCATAGCGCCGATTTTGGCGATATTGTGGGCTACGAGAACCATTCTGGACGCACAAGCTTGCAAGATGGAACGCAGCCACTTGGCTCGGTTGATAGTGAAAATTGCGGTAATAATGGCAAAGATCACACGGAAGGAGCGCGCAAATACAATGTTATTGGAACGTATATGCACGGCTCAGTTTTGCCGAAAAATCCGCGTCTGGCTGACTTTTTAATTCTTACGGCTGCACAAAATCGTTACGGTGAATTTGCGCCAAAGCAGACTGATTCTCAACGCACGGAGCTTGCGAAACTAGACGAATTAGCAGACCGCGCTCGCGAGGTAGCCATAACTCGTCCGCGGTAAATACAAAATAACCTGCTGAAAATCGCAAAGTGTTGCAAATCAGCAGGCTGTTTTGTAGTTTTTGATTCTAGTTTTCGTTTGATTTAGCTGGTGACTATTAGTCAATCAAGCCGTACAAGCGATCGCCAGCGTCTCCAAGGCCTGGAACAATATAAGCTTTGTCGTTCAAATGCTCATCTACAGCGCAAACAACAACCTTAAAGTCAATAGAAGGATCAAGCTCCTTCTCCAAGCGCTCTAAGCCTTCTGGGGCTGCCAAAATGTTAATAGCAGTAACATCCTTAGCGCCGCGCTCAGCCAAATAGTGCGTAGCGGCAATAAGAGTGCCACCAGTGGCAAGCATTGGGTCAAGAAGGAAGCACTGACGACCAGTTAAATCTTCTGGCAAACGGTTGGCATAAGTCACAATATCGAGCGTCTGCTCGTCGCGCTTCATGCCAAGGAATCCAACCTCAGCGGTTGGAAGAAGGCGAGTCATGCCATCGAGCATGCCAAGGCCAGCGCGCAAAACCGGCACAACCATTGGGCGTGGACGGTTCAAATGCTTGCCAGTCATCTTGCAAATAGGAGTTTCAATCTCGCGATCGCTAACTTCCAAATTGCGTGTTGCTTCGTATGCTTCGAGAGTTACCAATTCGGAAACTAACTCGCGGAAAATGTTAGAAGGTGTATTCTTATCTCGCAAAACGGTGAGCTTATGGTCCACCAGCGGATGATGTAAAACATGAAGATCCATACCTTCTAGATTAGTGCAAGCGCGGCATGTTAAGCTATCGGCGTGCCGTTATTTTTGCGCGAAATATAAACAAATGTGAGTAAAAATATATTTTATTTAAACTTATCTAACAAAATTAAGATCTAAAATCTAAAATTCAAAATTCAAAACAGAAACGATACTGACTTGCGAAAGCGCCTGTCGGCGCAAACGCCGCTCGCAGCGGCAAAAAATGGAGCCCGGGGCTTAAGCACAAGCCAGCATCATTTTGAGTATACCTTGTTTTCTGTTTTCACGCGCCGCATAATCTAATCGAAAATAATTTATTCCAACTTTCCTGCTCGCCACAATTTCGCTCCGTGAGCAAAAGATAATGAAAGCACGTGCATATTTGCGGATATGTGCAAAACCTTTGCAATTTTCTGCGTGTGTACTGTATTTGCTTGCTCTTCTAACTTTTTTGCGTAAACTCGCATTCCGTGCGCAATAATCGAAGTAAAAGCTGAAGCGCGGTAAAGCGCTACGGCAAAATCGCCTGTAAAAGCGCCGGAAAGAATAGAATCTGCAAGTCGCGCAATATCTTCTCCGGTAGGAGCTTCGTCAATTCCTGTAATAGCTGATGCGCTCGTTGCCTCAGGCTCTCCAAGACTCCAGTACTCAGCGTAAGCTTCGCGCTGCTTTCGTAGCGACGTACGCAATAAATACAGTCGCCACAACATTCCCGGAAGAGACTCAGCCTCCGCGTGACTCCACAAATCTGCAATAACCTCAATGCCTTCATTTTCAACCAAATTCAGCACGCGCTCAACGATTTCCGGCGACTGCGTTTTATGAACGCGGTTAAGTAGGACGGCGGCGGAAGTGTGGCTAATTTCGTTTACGACCTGCGGATCCGTGCCCCCTTCAATCTGCGCGAGCATTGCAGGATCCATTTGTGCAGGTCGGCTTGGGCGGGCGGCTCCTGTAGGGCTTGGCATAAAAGCAGATCTGCTTGAATGAATAGAACTCGATTGCGAATTTAAACTAGTAGACACTTGGAAGAACCTTTTCAATATCAATAATGCGAGCGCCCTTAGGGGTACTAATTATGTGCAAAACTATTGCGCTTCCCGTAGGCATGTATGGAGATTTTTGGCTGAGTATGCGTTTGTGTGCTCGAGGCTTTGTTATTTCGCGCAAATAATCGAAGAAAGTGCCAATCACTGGGCGGTGCAGGCACATGACGGTTGCGTTGTTGGTAGCGATTGCGTTGCTAGCTGCGCTTGAGTTTCGCGCGTTACTCTCAAGATTTTGTATTTCGTTTATCAGCACAGATAACGTAGATTTTGGCTGATTTTCGTGATGATCTTCAGTAAGTTCCGCAACCTGTTCTATAGGAAGTGAAGAATCGCGCGCAAAAGACGCAACCGTTTCTACGCAACGTTTCCAAGGTGACGACATGATTTTATTCGGCGCGTAACAGGCAAGTTCGCGGCCTAAAGCGTATGAAGCGGCAGCACCCAGAGGTGTGATTGGTCGAGTTGCTTCACTTCCTTGCCAAGTTTTTCGAGACTCAGCTTTACCATGACGCACTAGAAGCAACGTACTATATTCTGCTTGACTGTCGTGGAGTCTATCTAAGAAAGCGTCTAGCACTTCGCGGTCGCTATCGTGCGTAAGCTTTTTGCGCGCTTGAGAAGGAGTAAGCCATAAAACATTGCCAATTTCAGTAGGCTTAGCTGGCTTAATTGGTCCGAAAGCAGGAAGACGCTTCGCTGCAGATGGTTTGTCGATTAATCGCATCATCCAGTAGTGGATTCGCTTTATTACTTCCGGCTGAGAATTACGTGATGTGTTACCGCTTTTAGAAGTTTGCTTTTTACCTTCGCGCTCAAGCGGATACTCTATTTTGGCAATGTGCGGGCCAAGTGTGACTGAATATCCTGTTTCTTCTCCAACTTCGCGCACTGCTGTGTGACGATGCGATTCCTTCGGCTCATTCTTTCCTTTTGGCCAGCTCCAATCGTCATATTTAGGACGGTAAACAAGGCAAAGCTCGAAGTCGTCGTCGCTAGGCTTAATTGCGTCGCTAGGTTTTATTGCATTGCCGCCTATTTTTGCCTCTTCGCCTTCGTTTGAGCTGTTTGTACTATTGCGCTTGCGATAGATTATTCCGCCAGCTGCTTCAACGTATTGCGTCGTTACTGCACTCATATTCACTATTTTAGCGTTTTTCTTTCGCGAATTTTAGTTGTGCTTTATGTTTTATATATTTAATGTTTTATATTTTGTACACAGTCATGACTGATGTAAAAGTGCGTAGCAAAAGCGCTGTTATTGTTTTATGATCCTTAAACCTCCTAAAACTGGCAAATAATTGCTCAAAAAACATGCCAAAACTGGCAAATAATTACTCAAAAAACATCCTAAAACTGGCAAATGGTGCTGTAGAAGATTTTTGGCTACTGGAACGCTTGAGATTTAGGCGGTTTAGAAGGAGTAACAAACACAACAAGAGCCAGAAACAACAAGAGCCAGAAACATGTTACTGAATCTGGCTCTTGCTTATCGTTTTTTAGTTGCTTGCGATTAGTTCGCACCGCGAGGCTTACGCGTGTGGGTGTGAATTAAGTAAGCCTGGCTGTCTACGAGTGGACGACCTTCCTTATCGCGAGAATGCAAGGTATACGTGCCGTCGCCATCCATCCACCACGAAACAGTAGAATCAGCCATTTGCAAATCAATGTACTGAATCAAAGCTTCAACCTGATCTGGAGCGCTGATACGAACCAGCGTCTCAACGCGGCGGTCAAGATTGCGGTGCATTAAATCAGCCGAACCAATCCAAACTTCTGGACCGCTTGCAGGGCCGTCACCAATCTGCGGGCCGCAAGAATTAGCGAACGCGTAAATACGGCTGTGTTCAAGGAATCGGCCAAGAATAGAGCGAACGCGAATATTCTCGCTCAAACCTTCAATTCCAGGCTTAAGCGAGCAGATACCACGCTCAACAATATCAATCTTTACTCCAGCTTGCGAAGCACGATACAAAGCGTCAATAGTCTTCTCGTCAACCACAGAATTGACCTTAATCTTAATCCAAGCTTCCTTTCCAGCAAGAGCTGCGGCTTCCTCGCGCTGAATTCGCGCAATAATACCAGTTCGAACTGTTCGAGGGGCAACAAGAAGGCGGTGGAAACTAGACTTTGGCGCGTAACCAGAAAGCTGATTAAACAAGCGAGTCAAATCCTGGCCAACTACAGGATCGCAAGTAAGCAATCCCAAATCTGTGTAAAGGCGAGCAGTCTTAGGATTGTAATTACCTGTGCCAACGTGGCAGTAGCGGCGCAATCCTTCTGCTTCTTGGCGGACCACGAGCGAAAGCTTGCAGTGAGTCTTCAAACCAACAATGCCGTACACAACGTGAACACCTGCGCGCTCAAGCTTACGAGCCCAAGCAATATTCGCATCCTCGTCAAATCGTGCCTTAATCTCAACCAGCGCAAGCACCTGCTTGCCGGCGTGAGCTGCGTCAACAAGAGCGTCAATAATTGGCGAATTGCTAGACGTACGATACAAAGTTTGCTTAATTGCAAGCACTTTTGGATCTGCAGCAGCTTGCGCGAGGAACGCTTGCACGGAAGTAGAGAACGAATCGTAAGGATGATGCAACAAAATGTCATGCTCGCGAATCGAGGCGAAAATATCTTGCGCGTGGCTAGTTTCAACTTCCGCAATCTGACGGTTCGTAGTAGGAATGAACGGACGATACTTCAAATCTGGGCGATCAAGCGCCTGCAATTCAAACAATACCGTCATATCAAGCGGCGACGGCAAGCGATAAACTTCCTCAGGACTTACGCGAAGCTGATTTGCAAGAAGCTGAGAAAGGAATGGGCTGGCCTCGTTAGAAATTTCCAAACGAATTGGCGGTCCAAAGCGGCGGCGAAGGAGTTCCTTCTCCATAGCGTTGAGCAGGTTTTCTGCGTCATCTTCCTCAACGTCAATGTCCTCGTTACGCGTAACGCGGAAGGAACGAGCTTCCTTAATAATCATGCCTGGGAAAAGCGATTCTAAGTGTGCTGCAATCAGCTTTTCCATAGTAATGAAGCCGTAACGCTCTTCGCGACCTTCTTCGTCTGTTAAATCGTCAACTGGTACAAGGCGATTCAAATTATCTGGAATTTTTACGCGCGCAAAATGCGACTTTCCAGAATTTGGATTTTCGACGATAACAGCCAAGTTAATAGACTTGCCGGAGATGTATGGGAATGGGTGAGCAGGATCCACTGCAAGAGGCGTAAGAACAGGGAACACTTGCTTTTTGTAGTAATCAGACAAACGCGCCTTTTCTGATTCTGTAAGCTTATCCCAGCTGAGTAAAACAATGCGCTGCTTTGCAAGCTCAGGAAGAATGTGCTCAATAACATAGTGAGCGTGCTCATCTTGGCGGCGGTGAGTGACCTCACTAATAGCGCGCAATTGCTGACGAGGGCTTAAGCCGGATGCTGCAGTTACTGCTATTCCGGAATCTATTCTGCGCTTTAATCCTGCAACTCGAACCATAAAGAATTCGTCGAGATTTGACGCAAATATAGCAGCAAAATTAGCGCGTTCAAGTAGCGGCAAATCGGTATTTTGTGCCAACTCAAGCACGCGACGATTGAACTTCAACCAGCTTAACTCGCGGTCGAAGAAACGATCTTTTGGCAACGGTAGCTCACCCTCACGAGCTTCACGCTTTTCTGCCTTTTCATCTTCGGCGATGTGTTCGGCAATTTGACCGCGCAGTATCGCCTTTGAGGGAGCGTCAAAAATCTGTACCATACTCTGTAATTGTATGCGCTGTAAGGGAAGTGTGCGAATGAGTGTCGGGTGATTCGACACGCCGGCATTTGCTTAATTCGAACGTAAACGCACATGATAACCTTTGCATATTCACAAAAGTGTGCAATAGTTACGATTTTTTCAGTGCAATTGAACAGTATTGACAATATGTGAACAAATGCTATTTTGAGCTTTACTATCAGGCAAAAAACGATGATAATAATAATTACAAAAACAAAAAAGAGATAGCGGTAACCCACAAAAGTGTATGGATATAGAATCCGTGGACGTTGGACGGGATATTTAAGACTTTAACCGTTGCAACGAGGATGTTGTGAAGATGAAACCGCAAATATTGTTTTTGTAAATGAGAGGCTCGCCAAAGTGGCGGGCCTCTTTTGATGTGAGGGCGATTTTACTGCTCGCGCAGACTGTCGCGCGCATAAGGGAAACTATCAAAGAATAATTGTTGGAATTCATTTTCTTAGCTTCTTTGAAAATGAGAATGTATTGTGTTCCATGCTGTGCTAATCGCAATTGCGAGTTGTGAATTTATTTACGCGTGATTACGTGTGTGGAGTTTGAAACAGGTAAGAAGGATCGAAGGACCATGCAACATTCGTTTATGGCAACGTTGGCTGCAGAATTTATTGGCACTGCTATTCTTATGATTTTCGGAAACGGTGCTGTAGCAAACGTTGAATTAAAAAATACTAAAGGACACCATGCCGGTTGGCTTAATATTGCTATGGGTTACGGTTTTGGTGTGATGTTCCCAGTGCTCATGTTTGGCGGAATTTCCGGCGCGCATATCAATCCTGCTATGACAATTGCGCAAGCAGTAAACGGCATGTTCCCATGGAAGGATGTAGCTCCTTATATTGTCGCTCAGCTTTTGGGTGCATTGGTCGGTCAGCTTATTGTGTACGTAACTTATTTGCCGCACTACAACGAAACTGAGGAGCCGGGAGCTATTCTTGGCACTTTCTGCACTACGGATGCGTATAACAACAAAATTAACTACTTCCTTAACGAATTCTTTGGCACGCTTGTGCTTGTTTTGGCAGCTCTTTGCTGCCTTAAGTCTCCATGGAGTAATGGGAATTTGGCTGGCGCTTCAATTGTTGTCGGCTTCGTTGTTTGGGGCTTGGTGACTTCTATGGGCGGCCCAACTGGTCCTGCTTTGAATCCTGCTCGAGATCTTATGCCACGTTTGCTTCACGCAATTTTGCCAATTACACACAAGGGATCTTCTCGCTGGGGTGAAGCGTGGATTCCAGTTGTTGCTCCTATTGCCGGCGCAATATTGGGCGTGGTTATGTATAAGTCGTTGTTTGCATAAAACATTTGCTTGTAACTGTGATTGATTGCGGTTTATTGCGATTGGTTGCAGTTTATTGCGATTGTAAGAAGCGCGTAATGCTAGTATGAATGCGTTACGCGCTTTTTATTTTGTAAGCTTGTGTTTTTCAAGTTTGCGTTTATAAAGAAAGACGAAATCATGTTTTCGAAGTCAACTATTGCAATTGGTCGTTTTGCGCCGACTCCATCCGGACGCATGCATATTGGAAACATGGTTGCTATGCTTGCGGCTTGGCTTTCTGCAAAATCGCAAGGCGGCCAAATGCTGTTGCGCTTGGAAGATCTTGATATTGCGCGAATGCCGAAAGATGCTAGCGCGCGAGTTATCGAAGATTTGAAGTGGGCCGGCCTTGATTGGGTTGGTGAGCCGACTTATCAGCATGAGCGAACTGCAATCTACCAAGAAGCTCTCGAGGCGCTAGAATCTTTGCAAGACGACGACGGAAATTCGCTAATCTACCCTTGTTTTTGCTCGCGTTCCGATATTCGCGCGATTGCAGCTCCGCAAGAAGGCGACGGTTTCATACGCTACCCGGGTACGTGCAGAAATCTTCGCAAAACTGCGGAAGGTTTGGCACAAATCGAAAAGCGTTTGCAAAATAATCAGCAACATTCTTTAAGGCTTGCTGTTCCCTCGGCTGATTCGAGGCAAGCAAATATTGATTTTGAAGACGCGATTTTTGGTGCGCAATCGTTTAACATTAATCGCGATTTGGGGGATATGGTGATTCGCCGCGCGGATGGCGTTTTTTCATACCAACTTGCGGTTGTTGTCGACGATGTTTTGAGCGGAGTAAATCATATTGTGCGCGGACGTGATTTGCTTCGTTCGACTGCGCTTCAAATTTGGATTGGTGAGTTGCTTGAAAAATCGGGATTTTTTGCGGCTCACGGTACACATTACGTGCGTCCGCAATTTGCGCACTTGCCGCTAATTGATAACGCTCAAGGCGAGCGGCTCGCAAAAAGTAAGCACTCGCTAGACGTTGGTGCGCTTCGAGAAGCTGGCTGGAGCGCAGAGCGTATAATCGGCTACTGCATGTATCTTTTGGGATACAAAAATCCTGGTCAAAATCAGCCTGCAGATATGAGTTCTGCAGATGCTCTCGCGTTATTTAAAAGCCTTGACACGCCGTGGGATTCTGTTCGCGCAAACTTAGCTGACAAATCCGTGCCCTTCCTTGACTAAACTATGTAGTTAGGTTTGATAGATTGGGGCAATAAATGGCATATATGACGCAAAAAGATTTAGCGAATACTGAGGTCGATTGTGTTCGTGCGCGTCAAATTGCCGACGGCGTGCACAGCGTGCAAGACGCCATTGCTCAAGCCGAATCGCATTATGGTCGCAAAGCTGAGTCGGTTACGCTACTTGCCGCAACTAAAACGCGAGATGTTGGCGAAATTATGGCAGCTCTTAAAGCTGGAGTGCGCGTAATTGGGGAAAATCGCCCGCAAGAAATTGTTGCAAAAGCAGAAATTTTACGCGCACAAGCTGCTCGAGAAGGTTTAAGCGTTGGTGTAAATGGCTGCATAAATAGCGAAATTCCGCTCTACTTAATCGGTCAGCTGCAAAGCAATAAAATAAACAAAGTCTTGCCACTTGCAAATGGTATTCAGTCGGTTGACGGCATTGATCTTGCGCAAAAAATATCTGCTCGCGCGCAAAATTTGGGACTTTGCACAGACGTTATGCTGGAAGTGAACGTTTCGGGAGAAGCTACAAAATCGGGGTGCGCGCCAGAATGCGCGATTGACGAAGCGCTCGCTATATCTAGTCTTCCGGCGCTTAATTTGCGCGGATTTATGACGCTTGGAGCGCGCGTGGATGATGAAAAAATAGTGAGAAGCGGTTTTGCAGCATTGCGAGAAATTCGAGATTGTGTGAGTGAACAACTCGCGCAAGATTATGATGGAAACTCTGCAAAATTAGAGCTTTCGATGGGAATGTCTGGTGATTTTGCGTGGGCGATTGCCGAAGGCTCAACAATGGTTAGAATCGGTTCGGCAATCTTTGGCCCACGAGCATTTGTGTAGTTTTAAGTCAAAGTTTCAAGTTAAGTTGATGATTTTAGTTACGCGTGCACAATCACATTGCGCAGCGAGCCAATACCATCTACGTGCACAATCGCTTCGTCACCAGCGCGTAAAGTTCCAGCTGGGTATGGAGTTCCTGTCAAAATCACATCTCCTGGAAGAAGCGTTGAGAAGCTTGAAATCGCAGCAATTTGCTCAGGAATACTGTGAATAAGTCGAGCTGTAGTGCCGTCGGCTTCTGGCACATTTTCACCATTAAGCGTAAATGAAATATGTGCATCGCGCCAATTTAGCTCGGTTGTAATCCAAGGTCCAAGTGGGCAAGAAGTGTCGAAACCTTTTGCGCGCGTCCACATTGGGTCGCTTCCTGCGCAATCTCGTAAAGTTACGTCATTTACGCAAGTAAAGCCAAAAACGTAATTCATTGCGGTATCTGCAGTCACATTTTTGGCGATTTTGCCCATAACAACTGCCACTTCAGGCTCAAAATTCATGTCGTTTGAGCAAGCAGGAATCACAATCGGATCGTCAGGACCAATTACAGAAGTGCTCGGCTTTGTAAAAATAACCATATCTGCGGCGGTATGCGAAGAAGCCGCAGGAGAAGTAGCGCGCTCGTCATCAGAACGCGTATCGTAATTTTTTGCCAATCCGTAAACTTTTGAAGGAATTACAGGCACAAGCAAGCGCACGCCATCCGCATCCAACGCGTAACGTTTACCAGTTGGCTTAACTCCTTGCGGGCTTAAAGGATGCCCTTCAAGCGCTACTAAATAATCTTTACCGTCGGTTTCGTCTTTTTGAACGAAAGCGTATTGCGGAACTTCATTATACGAAAAACGTGCAATTCTCATGCTTTTAAGATTACGACATATTTGCTACTTAATTAAGCATTGCTTGATACTTAACTAAACTTTGCTTGCTGCTTAATTAAATTATTTGCGTAAATTATTTGCGATTGAAAGTTCTTGAAAACAAAACTTGAGTCTAGTACACTCAAGTTTTAGGAATAAAGTTATAGGAAAATCTGTTATACGTATCAGATACATGAAACTGAAAGCTCGTTAGAACTCGAAAGTATCGTCAAAAAGCTTGAAATTGCAACGAGAGTTGCAATAAAGGTTGCAATAAAAGTTGCAGCGATTTGACTTAACTGAAATGTGTTTTAGAGCTTTCGTGGAAATGAGGTAGATATGGAACAAAAGTTTACAACCTTAGCGCAAGACGCATTAAGCGACGCTGTGCAAAGTGCAGCGGCTGCTGGCAATGCGCAAGTTGACACTTTGCATTTGGCGGATGCCTTACTTCGCCAAGAGCAGGGCGTCGTTCGCGCGCTTATTGCTCAGGCGGGGGCGGACGCGCAACAAATCGGTTCTGAAATTCGTAACGCATTAGTGGCATTGCCTTCATCTACTGGTTCAACTACAACTAAGCCAGATGCAAGTCGTCAGCTTTTGGCTGCGCTAAGCCAGGCAGAAAAAGAAATGCGCGCAATGGGAGACGAATACGTTTCTACGGAACACATGCTTATTGGCATGGTTGCTAGCGCGCCAAACGCTGTTGCGGATATTTTCAAAAAGCACAACGTTTCTGCAGACGCGTTGCGTAAGGCTGTGCCAACTGTGCGCGGTGGCGCGAAAGTTACGAGTCCAGATGCGGAAGGCAACTACAAAGCGCTCGAAAAGTATTCTGTTGATATGACTGCGCGCGCTCGCGAAGGAAAGCTCGACCCAGTAATTGGACGAGACCAGGAAATTCGCCGCGTGATTCAGATTCTTTCTCGCCGCACGAAGAACAATCCTGTGCTAATTGGAGAGCCGGGCGTTGGTAAAACGGCAGTTGTAGAAGGATTGGCTCAGCGAATCGTTGCAGGAGATGTGCCTACGACTTTGCAAAACAAGCGTCTTATCAGTCTCGATTTGGCTTCGATGGTTGCAGGTTCGAAGTATCGCGGCGAGTTTGAGGAACGCTTAAAGGCAGTGTTGAAGGAAATTCAGCAATCGGACGGTCAAATTATTACGTTTATTGACGAAATTCACACTGTTGTTGGCGCAGGATCTGCAGAAGGTTCAATGGATGCTGGCAATATGCTTAAGCCAATGCTTGCGCGCGGTGAGCTGCGCTTGGTTGGTGCAACTACGCTTAACGAGTATCGTGAGCATATTGAAAAGGATTCGGCGCTTGAACGCAGATTCCAGCAAGTGTTTGTTGGCGAGCCATCTGTTGAAGACACGGTGACGATTTTGCGTGGACTTAAGCAACGTTACGAAGCACACCACAAGGTGACGATTAGTGACGATGCAATCGTAGCTGCAGCAACGCTTTCAAACCGCTATATTACTGGCAGACAGCTTCCAGATAAGGCGATTGATTTGGTGGATGAAGCGGCAGCTCACTTGCGCATGGAGCTTGATTCGCAGCCAGAAGAGATCGACGAATTGCAGCGCAAAGTTACGCGTCTTGAAATGGAAGAAATGCAATTAAAGAAGGCGGAAGATGCTGCTGCGCGCGAACGCTTAGAAAAGTTGCAGGAAGAATTAGCAAACTCGCGCGAAAAGCTTACTGGATTGAAAGCGCGTTGGGATGCGGAAAAGGCTGGCCATAACAAGGTTGGTGATTTGCGAGCGCAACTCGACGCTAAGCGCGTAGAAGCCGACAAATTCACGCGTGAAGGCAACTTGGAACAAGCAAGCCGTATTTTGTATGGCGAAATTCCAAGCATTCAAAAAGCTTTGGAAGAAGCGGAGTCTGAGGCTTCTAACGCTAAGAGTGAAGCGAAAGAGCCAATGGTTCCGGATCAGGTTGATGCTGATTCTATTGCTGGAGTCGTTAGCGAATGGACGGGCATTCCTGTTGGTCGCTTGATGCAAGGCGAAAATGAGAAGCTGCTCAACATGGAAAAAGAGCTTTCTAAGCGCGTTGTTGGCCAAAGCGAAGCAATCCAGGCTATAGCGGATGCTGTGCGCAGAAGTCGTGCTGGAATTGCAGACCCTAATCGCCCAACTGGTTCCTTCTTGTTCTTGGGTCCTACTGGCGTTGGTAAGACGGAGCTTGCTAAGGCTCTTGCCGACTTTTTGTTTGACGACGAGCGTGCAATGGTTCGCATTGATATGAGCGAGTACATGGAAAAGGCTTCCGTTTCGCGTCTAATCGGTGCTGCTCCTGGTTACATTGGCTACGAGGAAGGCGGCCAGCTTACTGAAGCTGTGCGTAGACGTCCGTATTCTGTAGTGCTTTTTGACGAAGTTGAGAAGGCGCATCCAGAAGTATTCGACGTTTTGTTGCAGGTTTTGGATGATGGTCGTTTGACTGACGGTCAGGGTAGAACGGTTGATTTTACGAATACGATTTTGATTATGACATCAAACTTGGGTTCGCAATTCCTTGTGCAAGAAGGCTTGGACGATACTGCTAAACGCAAGGCTGTTATGAACGCTGTTCACGCTGAGTTTAAGCCAGAGTTCATTAACCGTTTGGATGAGCTTGTTATGTTCCATCCGTTGAGCCGCGAAGAGCTTGGTGGAATTGTGGATATTCAAGTTCGTCAAGTGGCTGCACGCTTGAGTGATCGCCGCATTAGCTTGGATGTGAGTGATTCTGCTCGCGCTTGGCTTGCAGAGCATGGCTATGATCCAGTTTACGGTGCTCGTCCGTTGCGTAGATTGGTTCAAACGGAAATTGGCGATCAGCTTGCGCGATTGCTGCTTTCTGGAAAGGTGCATGATGGTGCACGCGTAGTCGCGGATTGTGCAGAGAGCGACGACCATGTAACTCTCAAGATTGCGTAATCTATGCATTATTTAATGTAGTCAAATAATGTAGTCAAATAAAACAAAGCGTGCTGTTTATTGGATTATTTTCCAGTAGACGGCACGCTATTTTTGTATCTGAATAAAAAATATTTGTAGAATTAACTTGTAACAAAAAGGTGGATTTCCCCCTTAATTTTTCGAGTTATTGCTGATAATTGGCATTATAGGATATGCGTATCTTTTAAAATTTTAATTGTTCTTTATAAAAATCTATTTTTTTTTTATATTGAATTCTTATAGAATAAGTGTACGTATTCAGGGCTGAATACGTTATGAAGCAGATTGAAAATGGAGATACGAATATGTTCGCAAAGAAAGGATTTGCAATAGTTGCGCTTGCTACTATTGCTTATGCTGTGCCAATTTCAGCTTATGCTCAGATGAGTGGTTCTGTAGTTGGAATAGACAGAGAAAATATACGAAGTTGTAGGTAAGTAGTCTAGTTATTAAGTGGTGAGATATGCAAGAATCATATACGGGCTCAGGTGTGCAACTTGTTAATGTGAATTTTTCGTATGGGAAGAAACAAATTTTGCATAATCTTTCTATAGATTTATCTTTTGGCATATGTGGTCTTTTGGGGCCAAATGGTGCTGGGAAAACTACTCTGCTTAACGTTATAGCGACGATTTATGCTCCCTCTAGTGGAAAACTTTTTGTTCATGGCTTTGATGTAACTTGTCGTGCGGAAAGGGCTAAAGCTCGGTCAAATATTGGTTATTTGCCACAATCATTTGAACTTATGAATGCATCGAGTGTGTTAAAAAATGTTCAATATGCCGCATGGGCGCGAGGTTTATCGTGGAGAGCTGCGTATCAAGCTGCTTGGAATGCTCTCAAACAGGTTGGCTTGGAAAAACAAGCACATCGCATCGTTGCTAAAATATCAGGAGGTCAGCGTCAGCGTGCTGGTATTGCTTGTGTGATTGCTAGTCAGCCTGCAGTACTAATACTTGATGAGCCTACTGTTGGTTTAGATCCTGAGCAGCGTATTGATATTCGTAATTTTCTTAAGTCTTATTCGCAAAAGCATACTGTTATTGTCAGTACACATTTAGTAGAAGATTTAGCAGTAATTGCGGATCGGGTTATAGTTCTTAATGAAGGAATTATATTGCTTGATGGGAAAATGGATAATCTTCTTCAATATGCTAATCGTGAAGATCTTATGGTAACTCCATGGGAATCAGGGTATAGACATTTGCTATCTAAATTTCATAAAAATTAGTAGTAGCAGTAACTAGATATGTATAGTTTCTTATTTTGTTAATGTGGTAGCAAGTAGGGATGTGATTAAATATGCGTCAATATTCTAACTTTTTAACTGAATTCAGATTTTTTACGAAAAATCATAAGAAGTGCACAATTGTTTCACATATTATGTCCCCATTATCTCTAATAAGCAGTTGTGTTTTTAGCTTATTTTTGATTGCATATCCTATTTTTTTGGGTGTGGCAAATTTTTTAGCGCATAATAATAATTATGCGCTTTGGCTAAGAATTGATGTCACGTGGATGCATTGTTTGTCTGATATTGTTGCTTGCATTTTTGGCGCATGGTGTTCATGTAAAGCTTGCTCGCCTAGATGTTTGGTTAATCCTGCGTGGTGTGCAGGAAAATCAGCCAGTCGTTACGCTATTCCTATACTAAAAGGCGCTATACTGTGCAGTTTGTTATATTGCGTAAGTATATTGCCAACAGTAATTCAGAGTGATGTAAATATTACAAATTTCCCGTATTTTCCACTATTATGTGGAGGCGTGACGCCAAGTGCATTTTTTGCAATTGGTTTTACTTTAGGAGTAATTATTGGCAATCGTTGGGCAATTGTATTCTCAGCTTTATTATCTTTTGCAATAATTTGGTGCTGTATTTATGGCGTCATTATAATGCGTAATGGCGCCATACCTCAAGGAGATATTTTTCCTAGATATTGGGGTAGTAGTTTATACGCAATACTTCCAGTGTCGGATGCTGGTATTGGTGCTGAGCCTGGTTTGCGTATGAACCCATGGTTGGTGACTTTGCGCATATTCTTTGTGTGTGTTGTTATCGTTTCATGCATTCTTTGTTGCGCGCATATTAGATATTTTTGGCAAAAGGGATCTTATTGGCGCATAAAAGCAATAAGTCTTTCTTTAATTATGCCAATAGTATGTGCTTGTTGTATAGCTATGTGGGGTCCAAAACCTTGGATTCGCTCTGGACCTTTTGTGCCTCAGTGTACGACGTTTAAAGATACTGCTTTTTCTGTTTGTGTACATCCTGAAGAAGCTTATATTCGTAAACTTCGTGCTGTTAAACATTTGAAAACTGTTGCTTCTTGGTTTCCTAAGAATCAGAGAGATTCGCAAGGCAAAGGAATTGTGCTTGTACTGGGGAATGCGTTTACTCCAACAAATACTGAAAAATCTTGGAATCTTACTAATAGTGGTTTAATAAAGTTACGTAATCTTAAAGCTACTGTTATTCAACAACAAACAGATACATTTGTTAGGCGTTCTGAGAAATATGGTGATATGACTGGTATCGCTCAAGAAGTGTTACAAAGATTTGTGCCTGCAAAATGTGCATCAAGTGCTATGAAAGAAGTATATGTAAAAAAGAATCTTGATTCAAATGCTTCTGTTACAGCATTTTTGCTTGCTCAGCTTCCTTCTCGTATAAGTAATGATGTGTATGGGTCATATGGATTTATTACAGGTGAAGCAAACGATAAAGTGGCTATGAGTATTAATAATGCTGATGATGCTAAGCTGAAACAATTTGTAAAAAATCATGTTAAAGAACTTAATCAATGCCGCATAACTCCACAACAAGTCTTATCGGAACTTGGTGATAAGCATGAAAAATAATTTTCGCGCTTGGCTTGAAGGTAGGCATTATATTGTTGCAATCGTTGCAATTTTATTGTCCGTAGTCCTTCCCTCTTTAATGCTTGTTATATTCAGATCATTTGTAACGCAGTTGCCAGTTTATGTTGGTTATATTTGTTTGCCAGATTCTGCTAATGTGCATAATGCGGTAGAAGGTATAACGTTCCAATGTCAATCTGGTAGTAGTGCTGTTAATTTTGTTGTTCCTC
>NZ_JBKFXI010000004.1:0-96774 GCF_046507715.1 Gardnerella sp. Marseille-Q9691
GTCACGCATTACTCACCCGTTCGCCACTCTCACCAGTCAGCAAGCTGACTAGATCCCGTTCGACTTGCATGTGTTAAGCACGCCGCCAGCGTTCATCCTGAGCCAGAATCGAACCCTCCACGAAAAAATTCAATGAAGAGCCAACAAAAGGCTCCAAAAAATAAGAAAAAGACGAGACATTCTTTAAGGAAAGAACATCCCACAAAACCTCACCACCATTTAACCATCTCTCAGGCACCCTGCAACATGCAAGGCAGGCAATGAACTGGCAATAATTAACTAATAAGTAGTACAGACACGCTCTTGAGTTCTCAAACCACCACCACACCAGCCGGCTCAATCAACCCCGAAGAGGAGAACCAGCCGCGCTGAGCAGCAAGAGATAAACTTACACCAAACCCAGCCAAAACGCAAACCCACCCCACAAATCAGCCACAAAAACGTTGGAAATACTAGCATCCCCCGGAGTGTCGAAAAACTAGAAAAAGTAACTAAAAATACGTGCGTTAAAGAAATCCGCCAAAGCAGCAATATTCGGCTCACCATACTGATCAACCAACTGCAACCAACGGCAGGCATTTTCTTCCCCAAATCGCGCAGCTTTGCGACGATACTCTTCAACAGTCAAAAAACGAGGCGGAATAGACTTACTATTGTATTTATCCGCAACCATAACAATTTCTTGTTCAACAGTTTGCGGCTTATAGTCGTCCACAGGAAGCGGCAGGTTTTGCAGGGCAACCTGCTCGCGAGTCAACCCAACTCCAGTATGATTGCGCGCAAACTGGGCAGCTTCCTCGCTAAAACCACATTTAAGCAAATAGTTGTACCCACGCAATCCGTGCAAAATATAATTCGGACCGTCAAAACTCAATTCGCCATCAAAATTTGCGGATCCATCTTTCTTCAGCACAAAATACGTGCCAATATCGTGCAACATTCCACCAATAAAAGCAGCGTACTCATCAATAGGTTGCTTTGGCGCACGTCCACCTTTAATAGGCGGAAGATCAGAATAATTATCCCCAATAAGTTTTTTAATACAAGATTGTGCGAGTTTAGAACGCTCCAAAATAGAAGACGAACACTTTGTTTTAGACTCAAGCAACATATTGCAATGATGCGCAATTTGCCAAGAGATTGTGGCAATTACCACACAATGGCCGTGAATAAGGTTGTAAGCAGATTCAGAAGGCGCAGTAGTGCGATGCAATTGCTCTACCTGGCTAAAATCAGGCAAATCGGCATTTTTTACTGCATCGCACTGTAGCGTTTCTTCTGAATTGTTACGCATTTTATTCAAGATTCTTTATTTTCCGCACGCGCAGCATCTTCTACAGCCTGTACAACGGCATGAGTTACGTTGGCAGCGTCAAGATTAGTTTTATCGCCACTAAAATTCGCGTTAGATGCCTTTGCTTGCGCCTTAAGCGGCACAGGACTAATGTTCCCAGTGTTTGCAAGTTTTTCATCTGCAAACAGAACATTAGCTGCAGCAATATCACGAGCGTTCATAACTGCAGTCTGCTCCGCATCAGTAGGCCGAATATCAGAATCAGCCTGCGTGGCAGTTTCAACAGCTGAAGCGCCTTGCAACGATTGCACTGCACGCTGAGAATAATCTTCACGACTCAAGCGCGGAGGTCTGCGTGTAGAAACAAATAGCGGCTGCACCTCAACCACAGGATTATAAGGCGCCAAGCCAAACCACTTAACTGGAGTTCCAGCAATATGACGAATCGCATACTTCATTTTTAGCGACAATGCGCCACGCACAGAAATATTAGACTCCGGCATTAAAGCCTTGTGCAGCAGAACGTAACGGATTGGACCAATATCTGGATCCGCATCAACCTTTGGATACACAGATTTTTGACGAGGAAGCTCGCCAGTATGCGACAAATCGTGCATAATTTGGTGCAAATATGCAGGTATAGATGGCGAAACTTTAAAGCCTAACTTTATTTTTACGCGGAACAAATAATCCGTACCAAAATTTTCAACGCAATACTCGCGCGTAAACGGAGCGTCGTCGGTTTCCACAGATACAGCCCACCAAGCTCTAGCTCGCTTAGGATGGTCAGCAAAAATGGAGAAGAAAATTCCAGTATCAAGTCGCTTCATTTCGCGATCAGAAGTCAAGTAAACAATATTGTCGGCAAAATACGGGATTCTAAAATCACCATGCAACTTATCGAGCACAGGCAGGAAGTCTTTAGGCTTCATATGCAAACGCTGCGATCGCTCTATCTTGGTACCGTCTTTCCAAGTAACCATGATTGTTAAAATCGAAGCTCCAAGAAGCATAGTGAACCAGCCGCCGTGCATAAACTTTGCCATGGAAGCAATGAAGAACATAAGCTCAATCATTAGGAAGATTACAGCAAAACCAATAGCTGCAAAACGCTTCTTCTGATACCACATATGAGCTGTAAGCAAAATGGTGGTTGCTAGCATTGTAAGCGTTAATGCCAAGCCGTATGCGCCAGAAATATGTTCAGAGTCGCGGAAAACAGCAAGCACTGTAATAGTCGCAACGCAAAGCACAACATTCACTACAGGAATATAAAGCTGTCCACGAGTGCGCGCAGGATAACGAACCTGCAAATGCGGCATCCAATTAAGGCTAGTAGCTTCAGAAACCATAGTGTATGCACCAGTAATCAAAGCTTGAGAAGCAATAATGCCAGCCGTCACAGAAAGAATAACTGCAATATATCGCACATTAGGTTCGAGCATTTGGAAGAATGGATTTAATCCTTCCACAGACCACAATGATTTATCGTTCTGATGTTGCAGCATCCACGCGCCCTGCCCAAAGTAATTAAGCAGCAGAGCAACTTTAATAAACGGCCACGTTGCGTATACGTTTCCTCGACCAACATGACCCATATCTGAATACAACGCTTCCGCACCAGTAGTAGAAAGGAAGATTACACCCATAACTGCCAGACCCTGCACATTGTGCGAACTGAACAGGAATTCCACACCATAAATTGGGTTAAGCGCTTCAAAAATAGTCCAGTCTTGACCAATATTCATAACGCCAACCAACGCGAGGAAAGCAAACCAAAGCATAACTACTATGCCGAAGACTTTACCAATACGCTCAGTTCCGCGCTGCTGAACAGAAAACAGTATGACGATGATAACAACCGTAATCATCATCGACAAATTCTCGTTTTCTAAGAATATTGGTTTAAACACTGCAATAGTGCGCAAACCTTCTACTGCGGAAGAAATAGAAACTGCAGGAGTTAGCACAGAATCTGCCAAAAATGCAGCTCCACCAATCATTGCCGGTATTGCAAGCCACGCACCTTTTTTGCGCAAAAGTGAGTACAGGGCAAAAATACCGCCTTCGCCTTTGTTGTCGGTTCGCATTGCAACGAATACGTATTTGACGGTTGTGATCAACGTAATTGACCAAAACAAGAGCGAAAGCATGCCGAATACGGTTTCGCGATTAATATTTTGTAATCCGCCTTGACCGGCCAAAAAAGTTTGAGCAGTATACAAAGGCGATGTACCAATATCGCCATAAACAACACCAAGAGCCACAATAGCCATGCCCAAGGTAAAGCGGTCAGAGCTTGTTTGCAGCTTTGCCCACCATCTGCCTAAAGGACCTCTAACAGCGCTGGCAACAAGTTTTTCTGCTTCCTTAACTTCCTGAGCCTGCTGTTGCGCTATTACTTTTCGCTCTTCACGAGTTGTTGTTTTTTGAGACACCTTCGGTGCCTTTGTAAAAGACGCAGCTCGTAATATAGCGTCCTTCGAACTCTTAGTAGTCTTCGGACTCTTCTCGGAATCTTTCGCGCCGTTGCGAGGATCCTTTGCGCCATCTGCTGACGGCACAGTAGTGCGTGACTTCGTCATGCTTAATTGTTCCTCCTGGGTAAGGCTCTTCTTGATGCCACAAGAAGATGCAGTCACCTTGCCCTTCACAGTTTTATTTCCGTACTTGGATATTGTATACAACAATAGCTATATAGTGCAAAAAATCTTTAAAAATCGTTGAAAAATAAGGATTATTAAGATTGGCTTTTTGCTTAAAATCCGTAAATTTTCTTCGTATTTTCTCTAGTTACTTTAGCCGCCTTCTCAAGCGAAATATCGAGTACATTAGCGAGCGCTTGCAAAGTATACGGAACCATATAAGGCGCGTTTGGCCGCCCTCTGTAAGGCATTGGCGTTAAATACGGCGCATCTGTTTCTACAGTTATGTGACTTTCGCCAATAATCTTGGCAGACTTACGCAAATCTTCGTTTCCTTTGTAACTCAAAGTTCCGGAAAAACTTGCGTACCAGCCGTGTTCTCTTAGTATTTGGGCTAAATCTTCGCCACCTGCGTAGCTATGAAACACTGTTCGTTCAGGCGCTCCGTCTTGTAATAAAACTTTTACTACGTCTTCGTGCGCGTCACGATCGTGAATTTGCAATGGAAGATTCAGCTCTTTTGCGAGCGCAATATGATCGCGAAAAGCTTCTCTTTGGGCAAGTCTCGCAGACTCTCCCGTACGAAAATAATCCAAACCGGTTTCACCTATTGCAACAACTTCTTTTGGATGCGCAATTACAAGCGAACGCAAATGTTGCATAGCTTCGTCGAATGGAATATCGTGATATGGCTTATAAACTATTGGCAATCCGTCTGGGCCTTGCGCTCCCCTGTGTCCGTGCAAAACGGCTTCGTTTGGGTGTATTGCAATTGCTGCGCGAACGCAATCCGCGTGTGATTCAGCGAAGGAAATTGTCGGTTCCCAGTCTGGGTATTCACAACCTACTTCTAGCATGTTGGAAACTCCAGCGGATTTTGCTTGAGTAACTAAGTCGTCTGCAGTCGGCTCGTTAATAGGTTCGCGGCCTTTTTCTGCTAATTCTTGGTTAAGATTATGCGCAAAATCGACGACGCTAAGCATATGCGTGTGGTCGTCCGCAATTGTTACGCCGTTTTTTATTAGATTTTCCCATACTTGAGATTCTTCGGTTAATTCAGGCGCCCAATTATGCTCGCGGTGATGTTTACTCATGTTTTTAAGTCTACTCGCAAATAAAACAGTATTTTGCCAGCGATTTTTTACCGGCAATCTTCTACCAGCAATCTTTTACCAGCAATCTTCTACCAGCGATTTTCCACAAATAATTTAGATGCTTACAAAATTGTTTTGCGAATTGCGTCGTATTGAGATTTAACAAGGCGATAGTAAGATCCCTTTTCTTCCATAAGTTCTTCATGCGTTCCACGCTCAACAATTTCGCCATGATCTATTACGCAAATTAAATCAGCATTTTCAATAGTAGAAAGCCTGTGCGCGATTACGAAAGACGTGCGATTTTTAAGCAACTGAGCCAATCCTGCTTGTAGCGCTTCTTCCGTACGAGTGTCAATATTGCTGGTTGCTTCGTCGAGAATTAAAATGCGAGGATCTGCCAAAAGTACGCGCGCAAAAGAAATAAGCTGCCTTTGGCCTGCCGAAAGTGTAGCTCCTCGCTCCTCAATTTCAGTGTCGTAGCCTTTGTCCATTTCGCTAATAAATTCGTGCGCGTGAACAGCTCGAGCCGCCGCCTCAATTTCTTCGTCAGTTGCGTCTAGTTTTCCGTATCGAATGTTTTCGCGCACAGTTCCGCTAAAAATAAAGCTATCTTGCAGCATTACGCCCATTTGTTTTCTAAGCGACGCTAATGTTACTGAGCGCACATCGTGGCCGTCTATGGTAATCGAGCCTTCTGAAACATCGTAGAATCTAGAAAGGAGACTTACGAGAGTAGTTTTTCCAGCTCCTGTTGGGCCTACTAAAGCAACGGTCTGCCCAGGCGAAACGTGCAAGTCAACCAGGTTCAAAATCGGCCTTCCGCCTTCTTCGTAACGGAACACAACGTCGTTTACGTCAACCTTGCCACTAATTTGCGGCAATTCTTTAGCATCAGGCTTATCTACAATATTCGGCTTAATTCTTAGAGTTTCAAAAATTCGCTCCAAATAAACTGAGCATGTTACAAGCTGCGTGTAAAAGTTTCCAATATTTACTACTGGATCCCAAAAGGTAGTCGAGTACCATACGAATGCTATAAGCGTTCCCGTACTCACGTTCATTCCGCCTAAATTCGACACTCCAACGTAGTACAAAAGCGCTATTGCAGCAGTTTCAATAACTGAAGCTCCAGGCCAAAGCAGCATTTGAAACCTAACGTTTCGCATCCATGCGCTTCTTACTTCTGCTTGCTGATTCTGAAAAGTTTCGTATGCTGCAGACTCTCTTGCAAAAGTTTGCGTTGTTTTTACGCCTGCAATTGACTCGTGCAAATACGCGTTTAAATTACTTTGCTTGTTTGATAGTTTTTTAGACGCCTTTCGTTGCAGAATTTGCAAAACGCGCGTCCAGATTATAAATATTGGAAATAGCGCTAAGCTCCACAACGCCATTCGCCAATCTATAACGAACATTGTTATTAATGTAATAATCAGCACAAAAACGTCTGAAAATACGTTAATAAATCCCGAAGAAAGCGTATCAGAAAGAGTATTAATGTAGTTTACTATGCGAATCAGAATCTTTCCGTGCGGGCGCGAATCAAAATAATCAAAAGATAACGATTGCACATGCGTAAAAATATCTCGGCGCATGTCTCTAATTATCATCTGGCCGATGCGCGTAATTGCAAGCGTTCTGTACGCTAAGCCCAGCTCGTACAGCACAATAAGCACAATAAAAACCGCAATAATTGCGTATAAGTACGTGTAGCTTTTCTGCGGCAATACCACGTCGATTAGCATTTTTGTAATCATTGGCATTGCTGTCATAATTATGCTTCCGCTTATAACTACCATAATTACGAGTAGAAGTTTAGTTGCGTACGGCTTCATGTATTTTTTAACGCGCATAAGCTCATGCACGTTCACATGCTCTTCTTGTTCTTCGTCTTCGCGATAAGTGTTTCGTTGCGCCATTTCTACTCCCCCTTCGTTTCAAATCCTGCAGACTTGCCGCTTTGCAATCCAAGCTGCTTCCTGTAAATCTCCCAGTATCTTCCATGCTGAGCCACAAGTTCTGCGTGAGTGCCGCGCTCTACGATTTTTCCGTGATCTAACACAACAATCATGTCTGCATCTTTAACGGATGAAATTCTGTGCGCAATAGTGATTACGGTGCGCGTGCCGTCGAGTTTCTTTAGCTCTTGCTGAATATGCTCTTCTGTTTCCATATCTACAGCTGAAGTTGTGTCATCCATAATTAGGATTGCCGGATCGTTTGCTAAAGCGCGAGCTAAGCTTAGGCGTTGCTTTTGGCCGCCAGAAAGACCAACTCCGCGCTCTCCTACTACAGTTTCGTAACCTTCTGGCATGCTCATAATAAAATCGTCAGCCGCTGCAATTCTAGCCATTCTGCGAATCGTATCGTCTAGTTCTTTGCAATTTTCTTTATCTTGAGGCAAACCGAAGCCAATATTTCCTGCAATCGTGTCCGAAAACAGGAAAGTTTCCTGAGCTACTATGCTAACTTCATTTCGCACAGTTTCCAGAGGCCATTCGCGCACGTCTTTTCCGTCAATTAAAACGCGGCCTTGCGTCGGGTCGTAGAATCTTGCAATAAGACTTACAAGAGTTGATTTGCCAGACCCAGTTTCACCAAGAATACCAAGCTTACTTCCGGCAGGAACGCTTAAATCAATATTCTTTAAGATTGGAGAGTCTTGATCGTCCGGGAATGCAAAATCAACATGTTCAAAAGTGATTTCGCCTTTTACTTTAACGCTTGCGTCCGCTTCTTTTAGAAGATTAATATGAGATTCTTGCGTAAGAAGCTTACGAATATTAACGCAACCCGCGTTAAAACGCTGCCAGTCGTTAATAAGCCATCCTGTCATTCTAACCGGCATATGAAGCATCCAAAGGAAGCTATTAAAAGTAACGAATGTTCCTAAAGTCATACTGCCATTTAGAACAAGCCATCCGCCAAAACCAACTGTTATAAGCTCTAGCACAAAACCCATGCCGTCAAGCCACGGCATGTATTTTTGCGTGTTTTTTGCAAGCGTAATATTTCGATTAAAGTAGTCTTCGTTACATTCGTCGAATTTTTTGGTTTCATAAGCTTCGCGCACAAAAGCTTTTACAACACGGTTACCTTCAATATTTTCTTCAACCATTGAATTCATGCGCGCAAAAGATTCGCGAATTGCAAGGAATTTCGGCCTAGCTTTTTTGCCCATAACTCTTGCAAGCATGAACAAAAATGGCGTAATTGCCATAAGAGCTAAAGCAAGCTGCCATTGGATTGAAAACATTATAACTAGCGCCAACACAAACATTACTACGCAATCTAGCGCCATATACGAAACCCAGCTTAGAATATGGCGAATCGCATCCGTATCCGAAGTCATACGGCTCATAATGTCGCCCGTACGAGTGTGATTAAAGTATGTAAAATCAAGAGAATGAAGCTTCTCGTACTCGTCGCTCACAAGGCGATACACGGCATTCTGGCCGAATCTTTCCATTTGAAGCTGGTAAATATATCTTGAGCCTACGCGAATAATCATCATTGCAACCATCAGCAAGCACACTCCTAAAAGCAGATTATGCTGTTTGCCAATAATGATTTTGTCGACTATAAAACCCGAAAGCAATGGCATTGTCATTGCCATTGTGTCGTTAATTGTAAAAAGTATAAGCGATACGCCTACTCTCCACATGTCTGGCTTGCAGTATTGCAATACCCAGCGCACGTTGTTCGCGTCTTTGCGTTTATTTGGGTTGACGTACATGCGCCGGATTCTCCTTTGTTTGATTTTGCGATTTATTTTTTATTAAGTTTTATTAAGTTTACATTATTTTCTGCGTGATTATTTTCTGCGCAATTATTTTTTACGCAATTACACACAAAAGCATGTGGCGTGCAGCCCAAAGACTACACGCCACATGCTATAAGTTAAGCAATCAGCTTAGTAAACTTGCGCGAATTATCGCTACAAATTTACTTACTTCTGCCAGCCCATATCCTCTGGGTAGGTGGTTGCGTAACCAGCAGGGCCGTTGTTAGCAAAGCCCTTCTTGAACACCTGGTAGATAGGAGGAGCGGAAACTGGAAGAGTGCCGTACAAAGCAAGAGCTGCAGATTCTGCCTTGTTTGCATACTCAGTCTGTTCCTTGTAGTCGTAGGTCTTGCCGACCTTGTTGAGCATAGCATCAATCTTCTTGTTGCCAACGAGACCGAGGTTGGAATCGCTGTCAGACTTGTAAACCTGGCTTGCTGAAGACAAGAAGCTCAATGGAGAATTGGACTGCCATGCCAATGGAAGCACCTGGTACTTGTGAGAAGCAACAACCTCGGAGAACTTAGCAACAGCCTGGTTCACAGTCTTGCACTTAATTCCAGCCTTCTTCATCATGGCCTGGAATGCGTTAGCAAGAGCTGCCTGAGTAGAATCGTCGCCGAAGAAGGTGAAGGAAATCTCAAGAGTCTTGCCATTCTTGGCGTAGTAGCCATCTTTGCCCATCTTGTAGCCAGCAGCTTCAAGGGTCTTCTTAGCGTTTTCGGTGTTGTACTTTCCGTCAGCAGGAAGATTGTTCTTGTAGCCAGCCTGGAACATGGAGAGAAGCTCAGAACCTGGCTGCTCGCTCTTCCAGTTCATGCCCTGGAACTGAACCTTGTTGTAGGTAGCAACATCGAATGCCTGAACAACAGCCTTACGGACTGCAAGTTCGTTAAGTGGCTTGGACTTAGCGTTGAAGTTAAGCACGCGAACCTTGGTGCTGTAGCCATAACGGAGCTGAGCGCCCTTAACGCTACGAGCAGACTTGATTGCGTCCTTAGCAGAAATGCTATCGGTTACAGCATCGATTTCGCCATTCTGGAAGGCGTTCAAAGCTGCAGTATCTTCCATACGCTTTACAACAACCTTATCGAGCTTTGCCTTCTTGCCCCACCACTTTGGATTGCGGGTGAAGACAACCTGATTTTCGGTTGCGGATTCAATCTGGAATGGACCTGCACCCCACTCGTTGTGAGGATTGTTTACCCAACCCTGGTTGAAGGTCTTAACGTCACCGGCCTTTGGATTAACCAATGGAGCAAAAAGCATTTCCCATGTTGCGCATGGCTTATCGTACTTAACGATTACTTGCTTCGGGCTGGAGCCTTGCTCAACAGACTGAATGCAGTCGTAACCTTCGGTGCTAGGCACGGAGTAATCCTTGTTCTTGCCGTTCAAAGCCTGCCAAGTTGCTTTGAATGCAGTGTAGTCAATATCAGTGCCATCATTCCACTTGGCCTTTGGGTTCAAGTTGTACTGAACAACGAGTGGCTTATCGCTAACCTTCTTGACGGAAGTGATGTAGTCAGGGTTGTACTTAAGCTTTTCACCCTTAACGGTGTCATAAGCCATAAGATTTGGCTGGTAGAAGCTCCACAAAGTAGCCATGTAGCCAGAGTTACCATCGTTAGAAGCGTAATTCCAGTTTGGACCGAGAACAGGAAGAGCAACGGTGTAAGTGCCGCCGTCCTTAACGTTGTCACGTGACTGTGGATTATCGTAACGCTTGTTGACATCTGGCATTGGAAGTTCGCCAGTGTAAGAAGTGTCAACACCAGCAGCTGGCTCTTCAGTCATACCTGCTTTACCAGCATTGTTAGTAGCACCGCCGCAAGCGCCGAGCAGCATTGCAACAGAAAGTGCAGCTGCGGCAAATACAGTCAGTTTACCTGCTTTTGTATTTTTCATGATTCCTCTCATTCCCCGGATGATGTCCGTCTTCCGGTATGTTGTATGAGTATATACAACTCTATGACATTCGACAAATCGTTTTCACAAAATATTGATTTTTTTCTTTTCAACTTTATGAAAAATAGGCAAAAAAGAATAATTTATTATCTATAATAGGCAAAACAGAAAATTTTTTAGTTTATTTTTGCTAAAAAACAAAATATATTACGTTTTTTAAATTTATGTTACACAATAAAAAATCGCGCATGTTGTAATAAACATGCGCGACTAAGTAATTTATTCAGATTGATGAAGATTAACTAAAATCGACAAGTCATGAATTACCTAACATCGTCAAAATTATCTTCTTCAGAAAGAATAATACGCTTACGGTTCTTCTCAATTGTAGGATCCGGAATTGGCACAGCGCTAATCAAAGCCTGAGTGTAAGGGTGCTTTGGATTATCAAACACCTCATCCGTTTCGCCAGATTCAACAATTCGACCGTGATACATAACAGCAATTCGGCTAGAAATATGTCGAACAACAGCCATGTTATGAGCCACGAACAAGTAAGCAACGCCAAGCTTATCCTGCAAATCTTCAAGCAAGTTAATAATTCCAGCCTGAATAGAAACATCCAGAGCAGAAACAGGCTCGTCAAGAAGCAAAAGCTTAGGATTCACAGCCAACGCGCGAGCAATAGCAATACGCTGACGCTGGCCGCCAGAGAACTGAGTTGGGAAGCGATCTACCTGATCAGGATTCAACTCAACAAGCTGCATAAGCTCAGCAATACGCTGGCGAATTTCTTCCTTCGACTTCTTTTGCACGAGCAAAGGCTCTGCCAGAATATCGTAAACAAGCATACGAGGATCAAGCGAGCTCATTGGATCCTGGAATACGTACTGAATCTTAGAACGAAGTTCGCGACGCTGATCACGAGTCAACTTATCGTTCAACTCAGTACCAAAAACTGTAATAGAACCAGACTCAGGCTTCTTCAAGCTCATAATTTCCATCAAAGTAGTTGACTTACCCGAACCAGACTCGCCAACCAAAGCCACAGTTTCGCCTTCACGAACTTCAAGATCAATGCCGTCAACAGCACGAACCTCACCAATCTTACGGCGCAAGAAGCCGCCGCTAGTAATTGGGAAGGTCTTAACCAAGTTCTTAACATCCAAAACAACTTTTCGTTGCTCACGAGGAATGCCATCAAACATAGGCTTGATTGGCCTTTCAGTTTCAGCGTGGAGCAAGGCGCGAACGGTTTCACTTTCGGCTTCAAGGCCCATCATTGTGCCGTCGTCCCCACCTTTTTCTTCAGCCATAAGCAT
This sequence comes from Gardnerella sp. Marseille-Q9691, assembly GCF_046507715.1. NCBI lineage: Bacteria > Bacillati > Actinomycetota > Actinomycetes > Bifidobacteriales > Bifidobacteriaceae > Gardnerella > Gardnerella sp. Marseille-Q9691. The sequence continues at coordinate 12,048 of NZ_JBKFXI010000004.1, forward strand.
ATCCATAGTCGGCTTAGAAATTGGGGTTAAGCGGCGAGTGCGCTTTTGGTCAACGCGAGGAACAGCGCCCAACAAGCCAATAGTGTACGGCTGAGTTGGGTGAGCAAAAATCTCCTCAACGCTATTATGCTCAACCAAATGGCCCGCATACATAACAATAACTTCGTCTGCAACGCCAGCAATAACGCCCAAATCGTGGGTAATGAAGATCATTGCAGCGCCAGTTTCTTTTTGGGCCTTCTTCAAAACTTCCAAAACCTGAGCTTGGATTGTAACATCCAAAGCGGTAGTAGGCTCGTCTGCAATAATAATATCCGGATCGTTAGCAATTGCCATAGCAATCATCACGCGCTGACGCATACCGCCGGAAAACTCGTGAGGGAAAGCCTTCAAACGCTCAGCCGGCTTAGTAATACCAACCAAATCAAGCAATTCAATAGAACGCTCGCGAATCTGCTCTTCGCTCATGCCCGGATTATGAATAACCAAAGCTTCCTTAAGCTGATCACCAATAGAGAAAACTGGAGTTAAAGCAGAAAGAGGATCCTGGAAAACCATGGCAATATTCTTGCCACGAATCTTACTCATCTCTAAATCGGACTTAGTTAAAAGCTCTTCGCCCTTATACTTCACAGAGCCCTTAACGCTTGCGTTTTTATCCAGCAAGCCCATAACAGCCAAGGACGTAACCGACTTACCAGAACCAGATTCGCCAACGATACCAATAGTCTTTCCGCGGTACAAATCAAAATTCATTCCGCGCACAGCATGCACAGTACCAGCTTCAGAAGCGAAGCTAACTTGCAAGTCGCGTACTGAAAGCAACGGTTCGTTGTTTTGATCTTCCATCGTGGTTTCTTCCTTAATAGCGTTATTTGCAATATCAGTCATGTTTATCACTCCAAACGCTCGTTAGTCGGCCTTACCAACAGACCTAGAATATGGATCAATGGCATCACGCAAACCGTCACCAATAAGCTGCACGGAGAAGGTTAGCAAAACAAGCACTGCAGACGGCACCAAAAGCACCCACGGAGAAGTCTGCACAACGCTTTGGCCAGCATTAAGCAAAGTACCAAGAGAAGTATCCGGAGCCTTAATACCAAGACCCAAGAAGCTCAAAGCAGTTTCGCCGTTAATCGCACCAATAACACCAAGAACCGTGTTAATAATCAACACAGAACCCAAGTTTGGAACCAAGTGACGCACAATAATGCGGAATGAAGAAACGCCCTCGAACTTAGCTGCACGAACATACTCACGTTCGCGCAAGCTCAAAGTCAACGTACGAAGCGTACGAGCGTAACCAATCCAACCAAAAGCAGTTAAGCCAAATGCCAACCACAACCAATCGCTACCACCACTAGAAGCACTAATGATTAAAGCAATCAGCAGGAAGGAAGGAACAATCAGCAGCATGTCCAAAAGCCACATACCAACCTGCTCGAACCATCCTTCGAAGTAAGAAATAGCAGTACCAACCAAAGCAGCAATAACTGTAATGGTAATAGAGCTGACAATACCAATGGAAAGTGAACGGCCAAGTCCGCGCACAACCATTGCGTACATGTCTGAACCGCCTGGCGTAGTGCCAAGCCAATGCTCTGCAGAAGGAGGAGTTGCAAGAGAAGAAAAGTCTGGTTCGTCGTAGCTCCACTTTGAAATCTTTGAGCCAAACAAAGCAAAAAGAATCAAAATTACAAGCATAACCAAGCCCACAACTGCAGACGGGCGACGGAAGAATCGACGCGTATAAAGCGTCATCTTACCAGTGCGCTTAAAGTTGCCCCAGGCACCAGCAGTAGCTTTTTTATCTGCAGCAGACTCAAGAGGCGCTGAAGATACATCTTTTTTATTCATATCAAATTCACCTACACTGTTCTGCTAGTTCAAACGAATACGTGGGTCAAGCCAAGCAGAGAAGACATCTGCAAGAAGAGCACCAACTAATGTACATACAGCACCAAACGCTGCAATAGCAACAGAACCGTTAATATCGTTCTGCATAATGGTCTGAACGAAGTAGCTACCAAGGCCGTTAATAGCAAACACGGTTTCAGTAATCACAGCACCCGTAAACACGCCTGCAATAGAGAAGGCGACGTCAACAGCTGTTGGAATCAAAGAAGTACGCAAAGCGTGGCGGCGAATAGCCAAATTCAAAGGTAAGCCCTTAGCGCGAGCCGTACGAACGTAATCAGCATTCATAGTATCGAGAAGATACGTGCGCTGCGTTAAATGATACCCAACCATGCCAGGAATTGTCATAACAATCGTCGGCAAAATCAAATGCTGAAGGAAGTCAAGAAGGAACATGAACGGGTCAGAACCCTGGTAAGAGTGCAAACCAGTAACGTAGAAAAGTCGCACGCCTGTTGCGTGGTTAATGCTAATAGCAGCAAGCACAACCATCAAACCCAAAACTGCTGCAGGAACAACCAACAGGAAGGTTGCTGTGGAATTAAGAACTCGATCTTGCCACCTGTACTGACGGATAGCAGTGTAAACACCAACGCTAACACCTAAAACAATACCAAGAATTGTGGCACCAGTAACAAGCTGAACAGATGCGCCAATACGAGACATAATTGCCGGGCCAACTGGAGCCTGATCTGGGCTCAATCCCCAATCCCACTTAGTAAAAATGTTGTAAATCCAACGGCAATAACGAGTAAACACTGGAGTCTGGTCGTTAATATTTGCCAAATCCAAAGAACGGTTGATTGATGCAATAGGTGGATGCGGATGCCTAGACATATAGTTCGAACGCGGTCTCATAAAAGCACTCGCCAAGAAATACGTCATGGATACGGCAACAAACAACATCACCACATAATTCAGGCATCGCTTAACGATGTATCGTATCATTGTGACTCTTTTCTACGCCTAGCCATTGTTTACCTCCATTTGGCATGCTGCAAATCGTTAAATCTACATCATAACCGCTTTAGCGTTTCGCCTTCAAAAGGGCGCGCTTGAACTGACCCTCGTCAATCCGGGACACATAATTAGTATATTTTTAGCCAAGCTATGTACAAAGAGCTTAACAGAAAATATTTTTGCACAATGCTTTTTTAAGTATATAAAAGCAAAATTTAGAATATATAAGTTATATTATACAGATTACAACCTACACAAAAGCGCAGAATTTCAACGTTTCTTTGATATATAATTACGAAATAATATGTATTACAGAGTCAAAAAATTATTTTTATACATACAAAATACGCATTATCAACAAATATAATAAATTCAAAAATTAATTACAAAAACTGAATATTTAACGGAAAAAGTTTAGTTTTACAAAAATAATTAAGGTTATTCGCACAAAGACCGGAAATCGCTATAAACAAGAAACACACGCAAGACATTGTGCAGTATACAATATCTGTTATTCGTATTATCAACTCTAAAAGGAGACTGAGTAAACTCATGGCTGAAAACGTTAAAGCCGTAACTCTGGAACATGTAAAAAATTATTCCAAGCACTTCAACGAGCAGCGTGCAAATCTTTTAGCGGCAAATGCAGCAGTAACAAATGGCGTGCTTAAAGCTGCAACAAGCTATCAAGGAAAGCGCGCGCTGCCACGCGAATTCTCTGTGGAATTAAAGCAAGGAAGCATTACAAATCAAAAACGTTCCGGGCGATGCTGGATGTTTGCATCCCTTAACACTTTGCGATATGAGTTAATGCATAAGTGGAATTTAGATGACTTTGAGTTTTCAGAAAGCTACCTGTTCTTCTGGGACAAGATTGAAAAAGCAAACGCGTATTTGGAAAACGTGTTGGCCACTTTGGATGAAGAACTTGATAGTCGAGTTTTTGAAAGCATTAACTACGGTCCGATTGACGACGGTGGTTGGTGGCAAATGTTCGTCAACCTGGTAAACAAGTACGGTCTTGTGCCGAAGAGCGCGTATCCAGATTCACAGAATGCAACTGACTCCGACTCCTTTGTGCAGTACATCAATACAAAGTTGCGCGAGTTTGCTTGCGAATTGCGCGAGGCTTATAAGAACGGCTCTTCTTTGGAAGAATTGCGCGAAATGAAAGTCCGCGATTTGGAAACCGTTTACCGCATGACCACTATTGCACTCGGCGAACCACCAGTAAAGTTCGACTTCTTCGCGCGCACTAAAGATGACGATGACAAGAAGGACGAGAAAAAGAACGAAAACAAGGATGGCGAAGAAAAGAAGGACGACAAGCCAAAGACTGGCAAGGACGAACGCCCAATGATTCGCGAATACGGAATTACTCCACTTGAATTCGCTAAGAAATATGTTCCTGTTGACGTAAACGACTTCGTAACATTGTGCAACTCACCTATGAAACGAACTCCTTTTAACAAGCGCTATCAACTCAAGTACAGCACCAATGTTGCTGAAACAGATGAGCTGGAATTTGTGAACGTTCCTATTGAAGTGTTCCGAAAGGCAGCTGTAGATCAACTCAGCGACGGCCACCCAATTTGGTTTGCTTGCGATTGCACACAGTTCTCCTTGAGAGATAGCGGATTCTTTGATCCTGCAGTAGTTCGCGTTGACCAACTCTTCGATATTGAATTTACATTTGATAAGGCGAAGGGTTTGGAATACATGGATATTCCAGGCAATCACGCTATGACATTTACAGGCGTAAACTTAGACGAAAATGGCAACCCGGATCGCTGGAAGATTGAGAACAGCTGGGGCAAAGATGCAGGCGAAGATGGCTACTACGTTGGCTCTGCCGACTGGTTCGACCGCTACGTTACTGAAGTAATCATCAATAAGAAGTATCTTGACGAAGCAACTCTTGCCATCTTAAAGCAAGAGCCAGTAATGCTTGAGCCGTGGGAGCCGCTTTCAAAGCGCTGCCGCTAGTTTAAGTGCTTAAACTTATAGGCGCAGATTGCTTTTTGCAGTCTGCGCTTTTTAATTAAAAAGAAGCCCGGCGGGAGGAAACCCGCCGGGGCAGAGAGAAAGAGAGAAGAAGGTTTCAATTATGGGGTTCGCGAACGAACCTCGCTAATGGCGAACCATTAACATATGTTAGTATAGCTAAACTTTCGTCCAAAGAAAAGAGTTTTTCCTTAAAATTTCCTTAAAATATTTTTTATTAAGAAAACTTGCTATATTTTTTGTTATTTTATAACGATTTACCTAAAATTTTCAACCTATTCGCCGCTATTTTCCAAAGATTTTTTTGCAGCAGCAAGTCTTTCGGCTTCAACACGCTGACGCTCGGCCAATGCAGAAGCAAAACGTTCAAGCTCCTCATCAACCGCTTCCTTCGGAATCTTAGCAAAAATAGGAGTTGGCTTAGGAACAGGCGTTCCAGCAACCAATTCCTCACTCTCCCAAGGATGTACAGTTTCACCCAAACGATAATCACCCGTAATAATCGGATACTTAAAGTCCGGATTATCCAAATCCTCTACTTCCTCAATATGAGGCAACGGTGAGAACACGCCAGTGCCACCAAGAGCTTCCCAAACCTTTTGCGCTGCATGAGGCAAGAACGGAGCAAGAAGATGATTAGCATCCGAAACAGCCTGCGCAGCCACGTGCAATACGGTTCCGAGACGAGCTTCGTCATCCTTAATCTTCCACGGCTCAGTTGCGGAAATATATTTATTAATATCCGCAACTATTCGCATTGCTTCCGTAAGAGCATTCTTCTGACGATGGCGCTCAATCAAGCTACCAACCAAAGCAAACGCATCAGAAGTTTGATCAAGCAAAGCGCGATCCATTGAAGTCATAGAATCTTCATCCAAAGGAGGAATCTCGCCAAAATTCTTATTGATAAGATTTGCCACACGGTTAACAAGATTGCCCCAACTTGCAGCAAGCTCTTCGTTATTATGACGAGCAAACTCAGCCCAAGTAAAATCAGCATCAGAATTTTCAGGGCCTGCAATAGAAATGTAGTATCGCACAGCATCCACAGGATAACGAGCCAAAATATCCTTCACGTAAATAACAATTCCTCGCGAAGAACTGAACTTCTTGCCTTCCATAGTCATAAACTCAGAAGCAACAACCTGCTCAGGCATATTAAGCGGTCCGTAAACACCAGACTCGCCGCCCTTTGATCCAGCTCCGTTATATGCGAGCATTTCCGAAGGCCAGATTTGAGAATGGAAAGTAATATTATCCTTGCCCATGAAGTAGTAGCCAGGAGACTTAGGATCACACCACCAGTCGCGCCAAGCATCCGGCTTACCCTGCCTGCGCGCCCACTCAATAGAGGCAGACAAGTAGCCAATAACAGCGTCAAACCACACATACAAGCGCTTATTCGGGTTATCAATCCAACCTTCAACAGGAACAGGAATACCCCAATCAATATCGCGCGTAATAGCTCTAGGCTTTACTTCCTTAAATAAGCCAAGCGAGAAGTTAATAACGTTAGTACGCCAACCTTCACGCGAATGAAGCCAATTAACATTCGCCTCAGCCAAAGACGGCAAATCCAAGAAGTAGTGTTCAGTTTCTTCAAAGCGAGGAGTTTCTCCGTTAATCTTAGAAACAGGATTGATAAGCTCATCCGGATCAAGCTCATTTCCACAAGCATCACACTGGTCGCCGCGAGCGCCATCCGCACCACACAATGGACAAGTTCCCTCAATATAACGATCAGGCAAAGTACGGCCGGTAGAAGGCGAAATTGCAACCTTCTGCGTACCTTTATAAATATAACCGTTCTTTAAGCACTGGCGGAACATTTCCTGAACCACATGCTCATGGTTTGCGGTTGTTGTGCGCGTAAACAAATCGTAGCTTAAACCTAAATCGCATAAATCCTTAGTAATTACGCGATTGTAACGGTTTGCAAGCTCTTGCGCAGAAACGCCTTCTTTATCTGCCTCAACCAAAATAGGCGTGCCGTGTTCATCAGTTCCAGAAACCATCAACACGTCATTACCCTTCATGCGCTCGTAACGCGCGTACACGTCTGAAGGAACACCAAATCCAGCAACGTGACCAATATGACGAGGGCCATTAGCGTAAGGCCATGCAACATTCACCAAAATATGACTCATAGGCAAATATTATCTTGTTCAGCGCGGACAGTTCTAGACGAATATCAAAGAAAAATTTAGAGAAAAGCGCAGAAAATAGCGCAAAAATGGCGTAAAAATAGCAGATTCTTACGAATATTCTAATTGTGAATATGTGCAAAACTTTTAGCTAATACGAATTATATGCACTTAAAAACAATAGCGATTCAATATTGATTAAGTATCTATTCAAATAGCAATTCACATATCCACAATTTATTTATTTAATCTTATTTACCTCTAAAAATTTTCATAATCTCAATTCTTAAATCAATAGAAAGAGAGGAAGAATATGATTGATCAACAAATGGCATATACGATTTGGAAAATCGGCAAAATAGACAACGAAGAATTCCCGCCTCTTCTTGATAACAACCATTTACCTGGGCCAATGTGCATGAAAAAGCTTTCTAAATTTGGAATATTTAACCGCTTAACATCTAATACCGGCTACTCGCACAAAACGGCTATTTCTATGTGCGGAAGAAGCAATATAGTAAACGATTTAATACCTTCGGAAAGCGTTGCTTGCTTATTTACAGCTGCGTGGGTGTGGCTTGGTGGAAATTTTCCTGAAAATATAGATGTTATTGATTACGGTCATTATAGAAGGAAACCACACGGTCACACAATTCGATCATTTCGTAGGAAATTAAACGAAAAAGACTATGTTACTCTTGGAAAAACTCGCATAACAACTCCGGAGCGAACAATATGCGATTTAGCATATACGCAAGGCGATAGTGAAAATTACGAGTTATACAGAAAAAGCATTGCAAACTTACTAATATCTCACTATCGCGTAGATTTGCACGAGTGCAGACGTATTATTGACAGCAATCCTTATTTTCCAGGCTCTGTGCGCGCAAGAACTTGGCTGAATGATATTGCGAATGAAATAAGGAAACCATGGAAATGAAATTCAACTCATTCGCGAAGGAGCATGCAAGCTCTCCTCCCAAGCCGCCAATACTCCTTACGCCTGTTGTTGCAAGCGACCCCTCAACAAATCCGGAAATCTTGTGGCATATTGCAAAACATATACCAGAATTGCGTAAATGGGTTATTGCAAATCCTTCTGCAGACGCTCATCTTTTAGAATACATTTCTCAACAAGGCGGACCGGATGTTCGTCACAGTTTTGAAGTGTTATTTGCGTCTTATGATAGCGATATATGACATCTATTACGGCAGACTTAAGGCAGTCTCACGGCTTACTTACGGTATTCTTACGGCAGACTTAAGGCAATAGTTTTAGGATTATTGGAAATTTATAAGAAAATTCCCTACTCAGCCTCACCTTTTTGTTTAAGGCATGCTGCGTAAACTTGCTTACGATTTGCAAAAGAACCATCTAAAAGCGGATGCTCTTTTACTACTTTCGTAATTGCTTCTTTAATGCGCAAACCTTCCTTTTCTGCGCAATCAGCCGCAAGCTCAGCAAGAGCATCTACGCTTAAATCTTGACTTTCTGCTCTAACTTCATCATCGTTAGCTCCCCCAATAACCAGCACAATTTCGCCACGAGGAGGATCAGCCAGCACGCCGTCGTAAATACTTTGCACATTCCCGCGGCGAATTTCCTCAAAATCTTTAGTAAGCTCTCGGCATAATGCCATTGGTCTATTAGGGCCAAGCACGGCTAATAGATCTTCCATAGCTTCTGCAATTCGGTGCGGAGCCTCATAAAACACGATTGTTCTGCGCTCTGCTTTAAGAGAACGCAAATGTTGCTGTCGTTCACCAGACTTTCTTGGCAAAAAACCTTCGTAGCAGAAGCGATCAGTTGGCAATCCAGAAAGCGCAAGAGCATCAAGAACCGCACTAGGGCCTGGAGCGCATGTAACAGGAAGACCACGTTCAATAGCCCGGCGAACAATTGCTAAACCCGGATCGTTAATAGTTGGCATTCCGGCATCTGAAACCACAAGAACCTTAGCACCCTGCTCTACTTCGTCGAGCAAACCGTCGGCCTTATTTCGCTCATTGTGATCGTGATACGCAACAACGCGCCCAGAAACATGAACCCCAAGTCGATTCGCCAAATCGTAAAGCCTACGCGTATCTTCAGCTGCCACAATATCTGCAGTTTCCAGGAGATTTATTAGCCTAGAAGAAGCGTCACCAATATTACCAATTGGCGTTGCGGCAAGAAAAACCTTGCCGCATTTACTACCAATAGGCGATTCTGCGAGAACGACTTTGCTACGTAAATTACGATTTCCTGAAGTATTATTTTTAATTTCTTCAGATTCGGTCTCGCTCATTTTTACTCCTTGCCAATTCACACAATTTTTGGCATTGGCGTTGTAAGAGATGCAGTAAGGTTTACTTGCACAACTCCAGCACCAGCGTGAACTTCCACCTTCTTTAAGGTAACTGTGCGCTCCCCAGCAGGCTTGTGATCGTCGTCCGTCATGGTTGCAGGAGACTTGACTGCCACTAACGCAAGGCTGTTGAAATCAACACCTGCATTTGCGCACAAATCTTGCGCTGCAGACAGAGAATCAGCAAAGCCATCTTTTTCAATGACACGATCAGCTGGAACGCCGTAAGCTTCTTCACACAGAAGCTTAATTCGATTCATAAGAGTATTTCCGCGCCTGGATTCAGGAGCATACGCTTTAGTATCTTCACTAATTACAGACACAAAATCGTCAAGCTGATCTGCCAAACCATCGCCACCGTCGCGGAAAAGATTGCCAACAATCGGCTTCCTAAATCCCAAAGATTTCGCCTGCGCTAATAATTCAGGAACCTGATCATCCTCACCTTCCCACAAATTAATCAACGGGAATGTAGGAATATTAAGAGATTCCAAACGAGAAACATGGAATGGGTAGCGCCAAGCCAAAGTTTCGTCATCTCGCCAAGTAGTTGCGCGAGTAACTACAACTGCAGCGGCAGGCCACTTTGCACCAAACTCGCGAGAAGCAATATCAAGCCACTTTTGAGCACCAGCATCCGTACCATAACCTGCTTCCACAACAACAACATCATGCTCAGCGCAAGCCATTTCAACGCTTACAAGGCTTGGAATACCGAGCGAAACGTTTGCAAATGGACCGCAATGCACATAAATCGGCGAACCGTTAATAGTTTCTGTTTTTGCAGGCTTTACAGCGTCGGAAAGAATATTTGTAATTCGCCACAAATCAACGAAATCACCAAACTTACGAGGAACACCATCCTTTGTGCCAGCAATCATTGAAGCAACGCGCTCGGAAATCTCATCCATGCTGCGCGAAAGAACAACAATTTGCATAAGCTCGCATGTTGGAGTCAAAACGACTCGCTCAGGAACAGTTCCCTTGCCATAATCAACAGCAATGCTGCGAAGCGAACGAGATGGAACTTCACTTACGCGAGGAACCAAAATCGTATCAAGCACGCCTTCATCAACTGCTTTTTCTGCAAACGACACAAGCAAATTCTGCGCGCAAGCAATAGCAGCCATCTCACCACACAAGCCCCAATCAATAAGCTCAGGATGAGAAAGCGAAGACTTACCGCCGCCGCTTGCGCCGCCTTTAGAACCAGCGGCCGTAATGCCCATGCTTGGCTGACGAAGAACTGCAGCAGCATCAACACCGCGCTCACGCAAGGCATCAACCAAAGCAATCGTAGTAGTTGTTTTACCTTCACCACGAGATGCTTTTAGCGGAGTGTCTGCAGTAACAAGAAGCACTTTTCCATGCTTGCGAGGCTGATCAGGATTCTGCTTTAAATAGTCCAAATACCCGAAGGCATCAATCTTTTTAACCAAGCCGAATGTTGTTGTGTATTTATCAATAATGCTCATGTTCCCCACTTTCATAGGCATAATGCATAAATGCATATTTTATATAATTTAATGATCAGAACGGTTAAAGCCATTCTTCATACGCATACTTGTAATGTAAAGAACATTATCAAGCAACGCGTCTGTTTCCTTCTTCAACCTTTCTGCCATGCTGTCATTCGCGTTAGCCAAAGCCTCACGAACTTTTGCGTCGCGAAGAGCGGCAATAATTTCTTCCGGATTGCGCACAACATCGCCGCAATAACCGTCTTCATCGCATTCACGCTCTGGCTCGTAATCTCTTAAAGAAACGCCGAGCAAATCAGCAATTTCTTTATCTGTGCGCTTAACCATTGCATGCCCAAGAGAGCCAACAGTTTCCTGGTAACGCTCAATCGTATTAGCTGTATCGTTAAACGCAGCATCGGCAAGAGCTGCAATAATGCGATTTTCCCAATAGAAGTTTTCGCTTGTTACGCGAGTAGTTGTATCTTCCAAATATTTTGGAGTGCGATTTACGTTCGGATAGAACGGCACCAAAGCGTTGAAAGGATTAGAACCGTAAGTAATCCACTGAATTGCACGTATTTCTTCCGGCATGTAAGGACGTATTTGCATTACAGCAAGCTCGCTTTGACGGTTAATACCGATTGGGCGCAACATGTGGCGAGTATGCTCGTCTCCAAGCTTTCCGTAAGGATCATATTCAGTGCCCTGATAGTGCGAGCTTAAAACGTACTTAACATCTTCAATGGTTACCTTGCGTTCTGGCTGGCGAGCCCAAGGAATGTCGTTGCTGTCCGGACGATGATCAGCGTCTTTACCATCCCACACTTCGTCATACGGATTCAAGAAGCGCTCCATGAACCATGCGCGAGGAGTATTGTAAACATGATCAGAATCCGAATGAGAGCCAAAAGCATCGCGAGGATTGAAAGGAGAAGCGTTTTCAACCGACAAATCCAAGTGATTTTCTTTAATAAACTCAAGCAAATCAGCCGAGCACATGTGCTCTTCTTGCTCACCAAAAGCGTCATCCAAATCAAACTCGTCAATACCAAGCTGGTTTGGCATAACAACGTAAGCTTCATCCGGCACGCGCTTAGCAATCCAATGATGGCCGCCAACAGTTTCAAGCCACCAAATCTCATTCACGTCCGAAAAAGCAACGCCGTTCATCTCATAAGTGCCGTACTTTTCAAGCAACGCACCCAAACGCTCAACACCTTCGCGAGCGCTACGAATATAAGGCAAAACAATCGTCAGGAAGTCTTCTTCGCCAATTCCACCAGGCACTTCCGGCTTATAATCAGCATCTCCAACTTTGCCCTGTGCTTTTTGAAGCTCAACCATTGGATCTGCTCCGAGCACGCGCTCGTTGGATGTAAGCGTTTCGGTTGCGCTCATTGCAACGTTTGCTTCGTTTAGGCCGGCCTCTCCCCAAATTCCTTCGCGCAAATCAGCGTTTGGCACGCTTGTGTATTGCATTGGATTGTCTGGAAGTTCAACCGTAACGTGGCTAAGAACAGACTTATAAACGCGAGGCTGATCTTCTGGCTTTACTACTACTAAGCGCTTTGGATTAAATTCGCCATTTGCTGAGTCTTCGTTACGAGCAATAAGCGTAGATCCGTCGTAGCTTGCGCCGCGTCCGACGAGAATTGTTGTGCATGCCATTTGCAGCCCCCATTGTGAGTTTCAATATTTTACTAATTTTTTATTCCTGATTGATTCTATCGCTAGTTACTTAAATTAGGCGCGCCCAGTAAAGAACATTCCGCCCGCATCTACGCCGCTAGTGCAGTTACGAATTTCGCGCAACAATTCATTCATGTAGAAGCCTTGTTTAAGATTTGACAAAGGTTGTTCCGTGCCAAAAACTTCAAGCATGTATTCGTGATCTTTATCCGGAGGCTGAGGACCGTTGTAACGCATAGTAATTGCTGAGTCTTCACAACCAACGAATCTGCTTGCTTGCGAATTGCGTCCTTGAACTGCTTCCGGAATCATCGACGGCATTTTGCGCGAAAAATCTTCCGGAATTTGCAAAGCATGAGAATCGTTAAAATCAAACATTAACGCATCTACTGGCACGTTTGCAGCCGTCCAATGAATCCATTCAAAACCGCATACCGGTATTGCGTCATCGTCAACAAGTCGCCAATGCAAGTAGTGCACAAAAGATGGCATATTGTCAATATAAAACGGGAATGAAACTACTGGAACTCCGTTAATTTTATTCTGCGACGGTGCAGCTTTAGAATAATCGTCCGGAATAATAGTGAAATCTGTAGAAATATTCATAATTCAAGTATCTACTATTACACAGCACTAATCAACTGCGCTAATAAATTACTTATTCGTTATTAACGCAGCGCGCAAACTGCACTAGTAACGATAAACCGCCAATATTCGTTACTAACGCAGTCAGCAAACTGAGAAAATAACGATGTTGAAGCTTTATCTATAACTTTAAAGACTAATAAGATTAATAAAAATGTGCGCTCAGCCATAAAGAACTGGGCGCACTGATTTAGAAAATGGAGATTTTATACTCGATTTTTACTTTGCTGCATCCTCCTTATTAGCAGCCATAGCAGCCTTCTTGGCAGCACGCTCTTGTTCCTTAATGCTTTCAATGAACTCAGCATGCTTTACTGCAGGAAGCCAGCCGGTGTTAACAACCTTAACCTGCCATACCCAAGCCAAAGCAAAGATTATAACTGCAAAAACAATCAAGCTTACAGCACCAACGCCTGCACCAAGGTGTGCGAAGTTACCAACAACAGTGCCAACCCAACCAAAGTCAGCATCGCCGAAGGTGGAGTTTGCCAAACCGAAGGAACCCATAACCGTGAGCAATACTGCTGGTAGGAATGTAATAATCAAACCGTTGATGAAGCCACCGAGAATAGCACCGCGACGACCGCCGGTTGCGTTGCCGAATACGCCAGCACCGCCACCGTCGAAGAAGTGAGGAACCATGCCAGGAAGAATCAAAGCCAAGCCCCAGGCCGGCCCCATCCACACTGCAATAATACCAAGAGCTACAAGGCCACCAACGAAGGAAGCCAAGAAGCCAATGAGAGAAGCGTTAGCACCGTATGGGAACACGATTGGAATATCCAATGCTGGGCGTGCGCCTGGAACAACCTTGTTAGCAATGCCCTGGAATGCAGGAACCAATTCGCCCAAGATAATACGAACGCCGTAGAGGATTACGCTAACGCCAATGCCGAACTGCAAAGCCTGAGCAAAAGCAGCCATGTAGAATGCGCTGTAATCAGCAGGATGAGATGCGAAAATCTTGAAGAGTTCCTTTGCTGGCAACACAATAGAAGCCCATACTGCAAACACAAGATAAAGCACAACCATCAACAAAGTGGTGGAAACCATGGAATCGCGCAAGAAGCTCAAGCCCTTAGGGAAGTTGATGTCTTCAGTAGACTTTGACTTCTTACCAACAGCAGCGCCAACAGCACCAGAAACAATGTAGCTTAAGGAGTTGAAGTGGCCGATTGAAAGCTTATCGCTTCCGGTAATGCGGTTCATGAATGGCTGAGCAAAAGCTGGCAAAACAACCATAACAGTAGCCATAATAATGGAGCCAACAATAACAATAAGAAGCTGGTTGCCTGCACCAAAGCCTACAGAAAGCACCAAAGCCAAAAGCATAGACATGAACACCATGTGGTGACCAGTCAAGAAGATGTACTTTAGTGGAGTAAAGCGAGCAGCAAGAAGCATAAGAACGAAGCTAAGAACAATAATGTATGCAGAGGTAGCACCATACTGTCCTGCAGCCTGAGCTGTAATAACCTCGTTTGTAGGCACAACGCCGTGTGCACCAGTAGACTTCAAAACTAAGTCACCAAATGGAGCAAGAGCGCCAACAACAACGCCAGCACCTGCGCCCAAAATAAGGTAACCCATAGCAGCCTTTAAGCCGCCTGCAATAACTTGTCCTGTACTACGCTTGAGCGCAATAAGACCGATTGCTGCAATAATACCAATCAAATAAGCCGGCACATTCAAAATCTGCTGACTTATGAAATTTAAAACCTGAACTACAATGTTCATTTTTATTTCCTTCTTTTTTATTCCCTAGGGGAAGGCAAATACTATGAGTAATTACTATACGTAACGCTCAAGTACGCTTTTCACCTCTTCAACATCCATGAAATTTTCAATTGTTTCCACAGGAGTGGTAGTACCCTCAAGCTCTGGAGCGAGCTGAGGAGATGTGAGTACAAGGTCGTTCATATTAGCGGTACCTTTTGCACTTCCAGCGTCGGAAGTAGTAACCGTAACATCAAGACCAAGGTCTGCTGCTGCAGCCTCAACATTGATTTTGAGCAGTACAGACGTGCCAATGCCGTTTCCGCATACGCACAGAATATTCATAATAGCCTCTTTCGTTGAGTTATCATTTTTAATTTTACAAAATTAATTTATGATTTAACATCTAACTTTTAAGAATCGCGCGAATTTCTTCAGCATTTTTTGCTTGCGCAAGTTCCTTAGTTTTTACAGGATTAGACAAAGCTGCAGCAACTGCGGACATAACCCCAATATGCTCGCTTTCGTCGTGACCTGCAAGACCAATAACTAAAGAAACTGGATCGTTAGCAGCATTTCCAAATTCAACAGGCGTACTTAAACGAACCCAGCTTAAACCGCTTTTAAGAACCGCTGCCGATGGCCTTGAATGAGCCAAAGCCAAGCCTGGAGCAATAACAATATATGGCCCCATTTTCTCAACGGTTTCAATCATTTGATCCGTGTATTCGTCAGTGGTAAAGCCAGCTTCTCGCAAAGCATCGCCAGCAAGACGAATCGCATCGCGCCAATCCTTAGCCGCAACGTCAAGATTAACTGCAGCGTCCGGAAGAAGCTCGTCAATATCAGCGCTCATATTTTCTCTTTTCTGATTATTTTTAATTTTTTACTATTTTTTAAATTTTGTGATTATTAAATTTTGGTTATATTTAAATTTTGATTATTCCTGCATAATCGAGTGGTAGAACTTTCCAGCTAAAGCCTCTTGAGCTTTAGCTTTTGCTTCATCAAATGTAGTCTGAGCAAGTTCAGCACGAACATCGTCCAAAGCAACCGGCGTCATAGAAAGCGAGTTAATACCAAGACCGGTAAGAACAACCGCTAAGTCTGGATCAGCCGCAGCTTCACCACAAACTCCAACTGGCATACCATGAGCGTTGCCAGCGTCTGCAATCATTTTGATTGCACGCAACACGGCAGGATGCCAAGCAGTTTGGTAATTAGAAACAGATCCAAGAGTTCGATCAGCCGCAAGAGTGTACTGAGTTAAATCATTCGTTCCAATAGAAACAAAATCAGCAACTTGAGCAACTTCTTCGGCAACCAAAGCAATAGAAGGAACTTCGGCCATAACGCCAACCTTCTTAAGACCTTTAGATTTACCAAGCTTTACAAAATACGCTGCTTCATGCTCGTCTGAAACCATTGGAGCCATTACCCACAAATCTGCATTAGTGGCGGCATCAGCGCGAGCCAAGGCCTCAAGCTGTCCGTCTAAAACATCCATATGCTGCCTTAAAGTGCGCAAACCGCGAAGACCTAAAGCAGGATTTGGCTCATCTTCCGGAGTTAAGAATGGCAACGGCTTATCTGCTCCAGCATCAAGCAAACGAATAACAACTTTTTTGCCATCAAATTGAGATAGCAGCTTTGTGTAAGCTTCTGTCTGCTCTTCTACACTAGGCGGCTGCTCGTTACCAATAAACAGAAATTCCGTACGGAACAAGCCAACGCCTTCAGCACCATATTCGTGCGCAATTTGAGCATCCGAAGGCTTGCCAACATTTGCCAAAAGTGGAATCAAATGACCATCTTTAGTACTTCCAGGCAATCCGCGCAATTCGCGAGCACGACTTAAGCGCTCACGAGACTCTTTAACATGCGCAATTTCTTCTTCGCTAGGATCGCTTATAACGCGTCCGTGGGCAGCATCAACTACAATCATTTGATGATTCTTTAGCTGGCAAGCATCGTGCGCTCCAACAACAGCAACAATTCCGCGAGCGCGCGCAAGAATAGCAGTGTGGCTTGTAGGACCGCCGTCGATTGTAACAATTGCCTGAACCTTGCTTAAATCGAGCGAAGCAGTATCGGCAGGAGAAAGATCCCTAGCAACCAACACAAAAGGAGAATCGCTTTCTGGCACTCCAGGCGCTTCGACACCAAGCAAGGACGCAATAACGCGCTGGCCAACATCGTGCAAATCTCCCGCACGCTCAGCCATATAGCCGCCAAGATTGCGCAACATATCTTCAAACTGCGCGAATCCTTCCCAAGTAGCACGTTCAGCTGTTTTTCCAGCAGAAATTCCAGCTTCAATCGCACTTATTAATGCTGGATCCGACGCCATTTGTGCAAGAGCCTGCATAATTGGTGCTGCTTTTTTAGTTCCTTCATCCGCTGCCTTAAGAGCAGCTTCCGCACGCTGTTGCAAATCTTTATTTACAGCATTTAAAGCGTTTTGTACTGAAGTCTTGGCATCTTCGATTGATATTGCCGAAGGACGAGCCACATCTTCTGGCTCGCGCAAAGCAGGTGCCATACACAATACTTCACCGGACGCCATTGAACGACCAATACCAACACCAGTGATTACCATACTTAAACCCTCCTTTAGGTTTAGACGCTTTACCACAGCTGCAACGCCGCAGAAGCATTTCTTGCAGGTAAACGTTTCTTACTAATGAAACTATACACCATTAAAAACGTTGTTACAACAAGTGAAAACGTTTTCTGTATTTTTCAGTTAATTGTGTTACACTTAACATTAAAAATAGCAATAAAAAACTTAAGAAAAAAAAAACTTTGCTTTTATACGAAAGTAAAATAAAAGTAGAAATTATTAATTTTTTATTCAAAGGAGAAAAAATGTCAGTCGCAACTCGCACCGTTACTATTGAAGACCCTGTTGGAATTCACGCTCGCCCAGCATCTGAATTTTCACAAGCTGCAATGGCATCAAATTGCACCGTAACAATCGCAAAAGGTGAAGGAGCTCCAGTAAGCGCAAACAGCATTCTTTCGATTATGGGCTTGGGCATTACTAAGGGAGATTCAATCACAATTACTGTAGACGGCGAAGATGCTGAAAATGTGGCAGCTAAGCTTGTAGAAGTAGTCACGAAAGGCGAATAATATAGAGTTAAGAAAGTAAATAAACGAGCAAATAAATAATATTCACTTTATAGTATTCGATTTGCGGTGCTGCTTATTATTAGCTACAGCACCGCACTCATTCGGGGGCATATATGGCAAATCAAACAAATCAGAATGCCTCCATTACTCATGTAGCGGCGCTCGCAAAAGTTTCAATCGCAACAGTATCTCGCGTACTTTCTGGCCGTCGAGCCAAAGATGACGATATTGCAAAACGCGTTAGAAAAGCTGCAGAACAGCTTAATTATTCAGTAAATTATGCAGCAAGCGCATTAAGAAGCGACACAACTAACACAATCGGCGTGGTAATAAGCACAAGCAACGTAGACGATTCGTTCAACGTAAACATGCTTTCCGCCCTGGATGAGGCAGCTAAGACAATAGACAAAATACTTCTTGTTGGCACTGGCAAAGACGCTGAAACGCAAGAAGAGCGCATTGAGGAGCTTATTGAGCACAATGTTGACAGTCTTATTGTTATACAGTCCAACAATATTGATTTAACAAAAATACTTGAAAACTACGTAAATAATCTTCCGATTGTGCAAATTGGAGGAACTGCAACTTCGTTCCACATTAACTGGGTTGGCATGGATCAAGAATCCATGATGGAAGCTGCTTTAATACATCTTTCACACCACGACGCGCACAATATTGCTTATTTAAGCGGAAATGTTGACTCCACACAAAGCGCAAACTTATTCGCTAATTTCCAGACTGCTGCAAGCCGATTAAGTCTACTTCCTGAGCCAGATTGGACGACTTTTGGCGAGCTTACTTATCAGCGTGGATTTAAGGATACTATGAGGCTCTTTTCCACTTCTGCAGCTAAGCAATCACGCAGACCAGACGCTATTATTTGCGCAAACGACGCCGTGGCAATGGGAGCGCTTTTGGCTTTAGATGAGCTTTCTTTAAAAGTTCCGCAAGATGTGCGCGTAATAGGTTACGGAGATAGCAGGCAGGCAGAAATATCTGAGCCTAAGCTTTCTTCAATCAGACCTCCATACCAACAGATTGCGCGCGAAGCTATTCGCTTAACCACTGTAGATAAATCTGAGCAGCATTGGCTTCCAGCACACATGGAATTTAGGCCAGAAATTATGCGCCGTGAGTCAACTAACGCGCCGAGAATAGGCACAAGCGATATGTCACTTCCGTGGCGAATATAGTAAAGCCCCTATGTTTTCTTTATAGAAGAGAGCAGAATAACGCTTCAAAAACAAGCGTTGCGTTGCCGTTCCTAGCCAAGCGCTTACGAGCTGTGGCAATGTTGTCAACAAAACCAAGCGCCTGCTTCACCGTTAGTTTTTTAGAAAGCTCTACAATCCCAGACTTGTATTCTTGATTTATTATTGGCGAAGAATCCTGCGCATTGTTAAGTATGACTAAAACGTCTCGATACACGCTGCTGATTGCGTCTAAAGAACGGCCTAATACGTCGCGACTTACGCGAGTAACTTTGCGCTTTACCTCATCTTTTTTACCGATTGCGTTGTAAGCTGTGCGCAATTTTGGCGCAATACGATCGCCCTCTTTTAAGCCGTTAATTCTTAAAAATTCTTTCTGCTGAGCTTCAACATTTCGCTGAACTTCGTCTTCTGCTTGAGCTTTTGCGTCCTCAATAAGCATTGCAGCAAGCATAATTGCGTCAGCAGCCTCATGCATGCGAAGCAATCCTGCAACTAACTCATCTCGCCTGCTTAAAGCACGCTCGTCGCTTGCGTAAATCAACGCGGTTTCTATATTTCCTTGAGAAAGTCTAGCTGCACGACCTGCTAACTCATTATCCGCATCCGTTTTTTTAATAAGATATTCTGCTACAGACTTCTCATCCGGCATAGCTAATTGCACAAGCTGCGTGCGCGAACGAATTGTTGGAAGCACATCTTTAGCGCTTGAAGCGCAAAGAAGCCAAATAGTGTGATTGCTAGGCTCTTCAATCTCTTTAAGAAGAACGTTTGTGCTGCGCTCCAACATTCTGTCAACATCTTCAATAATTATGATTCGCCACGGAGCAGTGCTAGGCATTTGTTCGGAAATTCCAATAACTTCGCGAACATCGTCAATGCTGAGAGTCACACCTTCGGTTGCAAGCGTATGAACATCCGGATGCGAGCCCGCTAAAACTTCTTTAGCAGTTTTACTAAGCTCTACTTCCCCACTAATATTTCTATTTGCATCTAAACAATCCGGGCTTTCGAGAGCAGCAGCAAAAGCGCGCGCGACTTGCACACTACCAAAGCCGGCAGCTCCGCAAATTAGCCAAGATTGGGCTATTTTACTGGCGTCCGCGCAAGCAACTTTTTGCAAACGCTTAATCACCTGCTCTTGGCCAACTACGTTATCCCAAACGCTCATTGCTTCACCCACTAAATTTCGTTTTACAGCATTTTATTTAGATTCAATTTGCGCAATTAAATTATTCACATCGCTAGAAATTAGCTCCGCTAAGGATTGTGCAGAACATGTTGCGTCTAATACACGATACCTATCTGCAGATTCCTGCGCTAAATCCAAAAAAGCTTCTCGAGTGCGACGCTGGAAATCAATTCCGGCTGATTCCATTCGATCCTGCTCACGATGCAAGCGCTCAAAAGCTGATTCCGGCTGCATGTCTAGCAAGTAAGTGCGATTAGGCCACAGAGAGTCAGTTGCCCACTCGCTTAAAGTTCGCACATCATCCATAGTCAATTCGCGGCCGCCTGCTTGGTAAGCAAGCGAAGAATCAATGTAACGATCTGTAATTACTACCGCTCCGCGGCTAAGCGCTGGGCGAATCACTTGAGCAACATGCTGAGCGCGATCTGCTGCAAACAATAAAGCTTCAGCCCTAGAGGACACAAAAGATCCGTGCAACAATATTTCTCGCAAAGACTTTCCAAGATCAGTTCCGCCCGGCTCGCGCGTCACTACAACTTCTCGCCCCAAAGATTGCAAATGCTTTTTCAGCGCCTCAACTTGCGTTGTTTTACCAACGCCGTCGATTCCTTCAAAAGAAATAAATAAGCCTTTATTTTCAGCATATTTCTCACTGTTGCAACCACAGTTTCCTCCGCAAGCGCAACCGCCTGAAAAATCACCATTCTTAGATGCCATATTTTGTGACTCCATATTTTGTGACTCCATATGCAAGGTCTATTTAATCTTTAGATTTCATTCCTATGCTTTTTTAGCGGTAGATTTCTTTGCAGTAGTCTTCTTTGTGGAAGTTTTCTTTGCTGTAGATTTTTTCGCAGTAGTCTTCTTTGCGGAAGATTTTGCAGCGCTCTTCTTGCGTTTTACAGGCCCTGCAGCGCGCTTTTGAGCCAATAGCGCAAACGCATCCTGAGGATCAATTGATTCAGGCGTGTACTGCTTCGGCAAAGTGCGATTCGTTTCGCCATCAGTAATATAAGCCCCATAGAAGCCATCTTTAATTACAACAGGCTTTCCAGTCTCAGGATCCGCACCGAGCTCGCGAAGAGGAGGCTTAGCAGCACCGCGAGTACGCTTACCGTACTTTGGTTGCGCAAACAAAGCCTTCGCTTCTTCTAAAGTCGTAGTAAAAATAGCGTCTTCACTAGCTAAAGAGCGCGTTTCTGGCTTAGAATCAACTTCAGAATAAGTCTTAGTTAAGTATGGGCCGTAACGTCCGTTGCTTGCCTCAATTCGAGCAAGTTTAACCACACCTTCAGCATCAACTTCTTCATACTCGCCAACCAAACGCGGCAAGTGCAAAAGCTGCAAAGCATCTTGCAAAGTTAAGGTTAAAGGATCCATAGTCTTAAACAAGGATGCCATTTTTGGACGCGACTTAGAAGACTTAGCATCTTCATCATCCTGAGAGTCAACTAAAGCAACGTATGGGCCAAAACGACCATTTCGCACTTCAACAGTGCCACCAGTTTCAGGATCTTTGCCCAACACTCGCGGACCTTCAGCATTGTTATCTAACAATTCTCGCGCAACATCCACGCTAAGCTCATCCGGAGCTAAAGTTTCTGGAAGAGATGCGTGTCGAGGATTACCCTCAGCGTCCAAATGCGTAGTATCTTCCAAATAAGGTCCGTAACGGCCAACGCGAACATGCAAGCCGTCACCAATATTTATAGTGTTGATTTCACGCGCGTCAATTTCGCCAAGTTCCGCAACCTGCTGCTGCAAACCAATATGCGCTTCGTCAGCAGACTTCGCAGAATCATCTCCAGAACCAAAATAGAATCTAGTTAGCCAGTCGCGACCGGTTTCTTCGCCGTGCGCAATCCTGTCCAAACCATTTTCCATATCCGCAGTAAACGCGTAATCAACATACTTTGGGAAGTTAGCTTCCAAAAGCTTGATTACAGCAAACGCAAGCCATGAAGGAATTAAAGCACGTCCACGCTCATACACGTATCCGCGATCAATAATCGTGGAAATAATCGTTGCATAAGTAGAAGGGCGACCAATTTCCTTAGCTTCCAGCGTTTTTACCAAAGAAGCTTCGGTGTATCTTGCAGGAGGCTGAGTTTCGTGAGAATCCGCACTAACACTTTTAGCTTCAAGAACATCACCAGATTGCATTTGAGGAAGCGCTTTTTCGCCTGCGCCATCACTTTCAGCTGCAGATGCGTTAGCAAAAACTTTCATAAAACCAGCAAAAGTAATTACTGTTCCAGAAGCTTGGAACAAAGCTTCACCATATTCGCCAGCAGAAGCGTTTAACTTAACTGTTGCTGTAAAACCAGTAGCATCTTCCATTTGAGACGCAAGAGTTCGCTGCCAAATAAGCGTATACAATTTAAGCTGATCTGCAGGCAATTTATCCGCCAGCTCGTCTGGGCTTAAGAAACGCGCTCCAGCAGGGCGAATACATTCGTGAGCTTCCTGCGCTCCTGCAGACGTAGTTGCGTACTGTTTAGGAGATTTAGAAACATACTCAGCGCCGAACGCTACCCTAGCAGCATTTCGCGCAGCCTCAATAGCCTCTTTAGAAAGCGTTACGGAATCCGTACGCATGTAAGTAATATAGCCGTTTTCGTATAAGGATTGCGCAGCTCGCATAGTTTGACGAGAGCTCATCGACAGGCGGTTTCCAGCAGTTTGCTGCAAAGTTGATGTAGTAAAAGGCGGCAAAGGACGACGGCGGTACGGCTTCGTTTCCATAGAGTCAACTACAAAATCTGAATTTTCAAGAGCTTTAGAAAGCTTGGACGCAAAATCAGCGTCAACGTGCAAAGCTTTCTGAGACTCACCTTTTGCAGCAACAAGCTCGCCTTTTGAATTGAAATCTTTAGAACCAGCCAAACGACGACCAGAAAGCTCGCTCATGCGCGCTTCGAAATCAACGCTTTTACCATCAGAGTCTTTAGAGCTCAAAACAGCACTAATATCCCAGTATGAAGCTTTCCTAAAAGCCATGCGCTCGCGCTCGCGCTCAACAATAAGCCTTGTTGCAACAGACTGCACACGGCCAGCAGAAAGACCTGGACCAACTTTCCTCCAAAGCACAGGAGAAAGCTCGTAACCATACAAACGATCCAGCACACGACGCGTTTCTTGCGCATCAACCATATTGCCGTCAACATTTCGAGTATTACTTAACGAAGCTTGAATAGCATCCTTAGTAATCTCGTGAAAAACCATACGCTTTACTGGCACTTTTGGTTTCAAAGCTTCAACCAAATGCCAAGCAATAGCCTCACCTTCGCGATCCTCATCAGTTGCCAAATACAGCTCGTCGGCTTTGGCGAGCGCAGACTTTAAATCGGCAACTGTTTTCTTTTTATCTGCTCCAACAACATAGTATGGGGCAAAACCATGATCAACATCTACGCCAAACTTACCAAACGCAGCTTTGCGTGAGGCTGGAACTTGGCTTGGTTGAGCGAGGTCGCGAATATGCCCCACTGACGCCATAACAGTGTATCCGTTACCCAAATACCCGCCAATTTTGCGCGCTTTCGTGGGAGACTCCACAATGACTAGCTTATGTTCAGCTGCCATATTCGCTCCTTTCCTAACACAATCAAACATACACGCATTAACTGTATGCTTCGCACTAACTGTATCTCAAGTTAAGCTGTACGTCTATTAAATTCCACCTCGGTGGATAAAAGCAGATAGAGTAGACATTTTCATGCAGCAGACGGTGGTGTTGGAGGCGCACCAACTAATCCAAGCCTGCCAAGCGGGGAAGCTGTAGAATGGCGCATTACCATAATCACGCCATAAACAAGCAAAGATGCACCAATAATCAGCCAATATGTTGCAGTATAAGATACAACAGCCGCCCACTGTGCAAAAATATCTACTCCTGGCAAAATTTGCCATATTAAATATAGTGAGTAAAGGCAAGCAAGAACACCCAAAGTAATCATAGAACTTCCTACAATTTGCACGCTAATTGAGGATCTTCTATACGCAGGCATGTCCATTCCGCTGCAACGCGTTAAAGCAAGCACAATAAGAGTTACTGCAGCAACTATTAGCAATGAAATAAGCACGTCTGAAGACCTATGCCAATGCCCTGCAACCAGTGAAAGTTGCACCAAAATAGTTATTACAGCGCTCGCAACAGCAACCCATGCGCGCCAAACTCTAGAAACAGTGCAAATAAGCAAAGCACAAGCCGCACAAATAAGTAAAGTATGACCAGAAGGTGCTGAGTTTGCCGACAAATATTCAATATTAATAAGCATTGGTCGAGGAAGAATCTTTTTTAAAGGTTCAGCAGCAGCGGCCAAAATAATAATTCCTGCGCACTGCCCAAGCAGCCACCAGCGTTTTCGAACACAAGCTAAAACTAAAGCAACTGCCGCAATAACAACACCAAGAATAATAACAACAAGTGAATTGCAAAGCGGTTTTAAGCAAGCAGATAACCATGCTGGCATTCCTCTAGAACCAAAACCATCAATTACCATTTCCTCGTAGCTTTGACCAAGTATTGTTTGCACGCTCACAAACCAAACGCCAACTGCAGAAACTAAAAATATGACTGCGAGCGCAACACACCATAATATTGTGGAAACGCGCGGGCGCTTAAGTAGAGGATCAGACTCGTCAACATCGTCTTCTTGTAAGGAAGAATTTTTACTTGATTTTGATTTTGAGTTCGTTTCTACGCCAGTTTCCGCACCAGTTTCTGCAATCTTCTTTGAATCTAATAGCTCGACTTCAGATTCATCGCTACTAGGCACTGCAGAAAAAGCCTTAACTTCTGGCAAGTCTGGAAGCTCTTCAATATCTTTCAAACTATTGGCGTTTAAGCCGTCATTTGTTCCTGTAAATTCTTCGCTCATACTTTAGACTTTACGACAGTCTCTATGACAGCGCGAGTTTTGCGCATAATAAAATTTGAATAAAATAAAACCTCCACGCACCCACCAGAGGCCACTTACCCTTGCTGCATTTCTGCCCTGGGGGGATTGGGTGACGTAGTGCCACGCGGAGGCTCTAACTATATTACACGATTTTCGCTACATGTCGAGTAGTAATAACGAGTAATAGAAAATAAAAGTCAACTAATAGCTACTATTAGCAATAAATTAGGCTCTCCAAACGCTTTTACCGCGCTCTTTTGCTTCTTCAACATCGGCATTAAGCTGCAGCTCATCCGCTTCAACTTCGCCAGCAATATAGCGCTCAACTAATTGACGAGCCTCGTTATCTTCATGCTGAACTGCAGGAGACTTCATAAAGTAGGAGCTTGGAGCCAAAATCGGGCCAGAAAGCTTACGGTCCAAAGCGATTTTTGCAGCTCGAACAGCATCGATAACAATTCCGGCAGAGTTTGGAGAATCCCAAACTTCAAGCTTGTACTCCAAGTTCAAAGGAACATCACCAAAAGTAGTTCCTTCCAGACGCACGAAAGCAAACTTGCGGTCATCCAACCAAGCAACGTAGTCGGATGGGCCAATATGAACATTATGCTCATCCATTTCGTGAGGAACGATTGAAGTTACTGCGCGAGTCTTAGAAATCTTTTTAGACTCCAGCCTTGAGCGCTGAAGCATGTTCATAAAGTCCATGTTTCCGCCAACATTTAGCTGGTAGGTGCGGTCTAAACGAACGCCGCGATCTTCAAAAAGTCGAGCCATAACGCGGTGAGTAATAGTTGCACCCACCTGGCTTTTAATATCGTCACCAATAATAGGAACTCCGGCATCGCGGAACTTTTGCGCCCACTCAGGATCGGATGCAATAAATACCGGCAAGCAATTTACGAAAGCGCAACCAGCTTCCATTGCAAATGTTGCATAAGCTTTATCCGCCTCTTCAGAGCCGACTGGCAAATAAGAAACAAGCACATCAACATGCTTATCTTTCAAAACTTGAGCTACGTCAACAGGCTCAGCCTCGGACTCATCAATCATCTCACGATAATAATCACCTAAGCCGTCGTAAGTAGGGCCGCGCATAACTTCCACACCCAAATTTGGCACGTCAGCAAAACGAATAGTATTGTTCTGCGAAGCTCCAATTGCTTCGCTTAAATCATGCCCAACTTTTAAAGAATCAACATCGAACGCTGCAACAAACTCAATATCGCGCACACGATACTGTCCAAAAACAGCGTGCATCAACCCTGGAATTTTCTCACCGTCATCAGCGTTTTTGTAATATTCAACGCCCTGAACCAGCGACGAAGCGCAATTACCTACTCCGGCAATGGCAACGCGGATGCTCATATAGACTCCTTGCCTGCAAAAAATCAGCGGCATTACGTTATGCCGCACTCATACACATTTCATAATACTATTTCCATAAGCATTATGTGCAATATGGGAGATTTTCAGTCGTTTCTACGCCGAAACATGTAATTTCTGTGAAAAATTCAATACCGGGCGCTACGGTGGAATGTATGGTTGTAAATAAAGCTGGAAGACGAGCGTCGAATTCGCGCAAAAACGAGCCAAGAAGCGTATCGTCACAATCACAAAAAAATACGAATATGCCAGCCTCTCTTCCACCTAGTGGACAAGGCTCATACGGCTCATATCATTCTTCAGGTTCCGGCAATAGCAACCGAGGATCAAGACGAGAACGCTCACGCGCATACACTCGTCAACAGCGCAGAAAGACTTGGCGCGGAAGACACCCTATTATTTTTTGGGCACTAATACTAATTTTTGTACCTATTTTAATTGGCGCAGCAATTTTTGCTTATATGTACGCAACTACTGACATACCTGCTCCTGACAAAGTTGCTATGGCAGATAAAACCAAGGTTTATTATGCAGATGGAAAAACAGAGTTGGGGTCTTTTGCTGAACAAAACCGTGAGATTATTAATTGTTCAGTTCTTCCTAAATACGTTGGACAGGCAATAGTTGCTTCAGAAAACCGCTCCTTCTACCAAGATGGCGGAATTGATTTTAAGGGAATTGGCCGCGCTCTTATTCATAACGTTACTAAACGTGGTCGCTGGGGCGGCTCTACCATTACACAGCAGTACGCTGAACGCTACTATCTTGGCGAAACTAAAACTTATCTCGGTAAACTTCACGAAGCTATTTTGGCTTTGAAAATCGCTCAAACACAAGATAAAGATACTGTTTTATGCAATTACATGAACACTATTTATCTTGGACGCGGCGCTTATGGTATTCAAGCGGCAGCAAAAGCTTATTTCGGCGTAGAAGCTAAAGATCTGACATTATCTCAGGCAGCTCTTTTGGCGGGCATAATTCCTGCTCCAAGTAGTTGGGATCCTGCAATCGGCCCTAAAGAAGCCAGCATTCGCTTTAAGCGAGTGATGAAAATTATGAAAAAAGACGGTTATATTACGGCTTCTCAGGCAGCAAAAGCTAAGATTCCAAAAACAATTACACAAACTACGCAAAATATGTATGCAGGTCCGCAAGGCTACTTACTGCACATGGTTCGCGACGAGTTGACTAGTAATGGCGCTTTTAGCCAGGAAGATCTCGATAGCGGCGGATACCGTATTATTACTACGATTGATAAGTCTAAACAAGATTTAATGTTTAATGTTGCAAGCCCTTCTCAAGGCGGACGTGGGATTGTGCCGCAAGGATTGCAAATTGGCGGAATTTCCGTAAACGCAAAAGACGGCTCGATTATTTCGGTTTATGCAGGCGACGACTATTTAACAAAACAGTTAAATAACGCAACTCAAGCACTTTATGAGCCTGGATCTACAATGAAGCCTTTTGCTTTAATTGGCGCAATTCAAGCAGGCACGAGTCTTGACACAATGTTCAACGGAAATTCGCCGCGCAAGTTTGACGGTATTGAAAAACCTGTTGGAAACTTTGCAAACGCAAGCTATGGCATGATTAACTTGTATAAAGCAACTGCAGATTCCGTCAATACGGTCTATATGGATTTGCAGAGTAAACTTGGCGCTAAAAAAGTTGCGCATACAGCTGTTACTGCAGGACTAAATCCTAAGAGAGTTAATGGTAAAAATCCGTTTACTGTGCTCGGTAATGATTCTGTACATGTAAGCGAAATAGCGCGCGCTTACGCAACTTTTGCTAATCAAGGCAGACGCCCAGATTTGCATATTGTTGCTAGCGTAAAGAATCCTGATGGCAAAGAGTTTTATCGTGCGCCAACTGTTGGAAAGCAAGTTTTCTCGCCAACAGATGCTGCATTAGCCACAAAAGCAATGGTTGGAGTAGTTCAACACGGTACTGCAACCGAGGCTAGATCAATCGGAAGGCCTGTAGCTGGTAAATCTGGAACAGCAAACGACGAAACCGCTGGAAGCTTCGTAGGATTTACGCCTAATATTGTTACGGCTTTTGCAATTTGGAATCCAGACGCAAATGGCAGCCCGCAAGTAATTAAGCCATTCCACGGGTATCTTGGCGGAAGCGACTACCCTGTTCACTTGTTTACTAGGTACATGCGTCAAGCTGTAGCAGGAACTCCTGTTGCTAAATTCCCTGAAGTAAAAGATACTGGTAAGATTGGTGGGCCGGACGGCACGTGGGGCTTAGGCGATCGACATGCTTACACTCATGATGAAGATGAAGAAGATAAAAATAAGGACAAAGATAAAGATAAGGATAAAGATAAAGACGATTTAGACCCTGACCATATTAATCGTTCAGATAATCCGTGGGATAGCTATACAAATAGCGGAAACTACGGAAATAGTTACAGTGGAAGCTACGGAAATTCGGAATCTGGAAACACTGGCGAAAGCCAATCCGACGCTTCTACGCCACACAGCGGGCAGTAATTACAGAAAGTATAAGGAATCATAAATAGTGGAACAAAAAACTGAAAAATCAGAAAAAATTACAAACACACAATCGAGCAAGAATATTTTGCGTGCGGTATTTTGGGATATGGATGGCACGCTTATTGATTCGGAACCGTATTGGCACGAGTCTGAATTTTATTTAGTAGAAAAATACGGCGGATATTGGGATGAAGATTTAGCTTGGAAATGTTCTGGCGGATCTTTGGAAACAGTTGCAAATAAAATGATTCCTTCCGGAACTAAACTTACCGTAGAAGAAATCGGCAAAGGAATGGTAGATTACGTTGCAGCTCGCGAAGCTGAACGCGTTCCGTGGATTCCAGGAGTTCTAGACCTTCTTAAAAGCCTCACAAATGCTGGTATTCCTTCTATTTTAGTCAGCAATTCGCCGCGTTGCCTAGTAGAAAATATTGTTAAGCATGCTCCAGAAGGCGCTTTTGCTGGATACGTTTGTGGCGACGATGGTTTTAAGCCTAAGCCAAGCGCTGAGCCATATTTGGCTGCTGGAAAAATGGTTGGTATTTGTGGAAGCGAGGAAGAAATCGCTGAACAAATGGCTCACTGCGTAATCATAGAAGATTCTTTATCTGGTCTTACTGCTGCAGTTAATTCTGGAGCTACTGTAGTTGCGCAAACTGGTTTTTCGCGCGCAAATATTTCCGAAAGCAAGCACCACGCTGAGCTTAATGGATATGAAGGCGTGAGCGCAAAAACTCTTGAAAATATTGTTATTAAACGCGCCAAGCGCGCCAAAGAACAACAGATTTCTCGTCTTTAATTGCGTTATTATCACTTGCGTTTTCGTACTCTGATGACGAATAAGACGACGGCAAAGCTCGGCGCTCAGTGCGAATATCTCGTCTCCAGCGCCGAGCATTACGCGAACGCTGCATTTCCACAATGTCGCCATCTGCGTTTGCAGCAAAAATATTGCGCTCTGAAGACTCTGCAGCTTCTGTTAAATGACGAACTTGCCTTTTAAGCTGTCGATTTTCTTCTTGCAGATCCAGAATTTGCATAATTCCAGCTAAATTGATACCTTCATTTTGACTTAAATGCTGCGTTTGTACAATTCTGCTTATATCTCTCAAAGAGTATCTGCGAGCGCCACCTTCTGTGCGCTGAGGCATGATTAAACGCAAACGATCGTATTGGCGAAGGGTTTGCGGATGAGTATTGGTAAGGCGCGCTACATGGCTGACGGTAAATATTGGCAAATCGATTGTAAAACCTACTTCGTCCGCGCCGTCAAGCGTTGCACTACCACGCACTAAAGCAACTGCGCACATTTCATACAGTGCTTTAGTTTCACGCGTTATAGGTGTCATAGCACGCCTTCCTTTACTTTACTTTTACTTTTACTTTTCTTAATTTATTTTTACACTATTTTTGTCTCAAATTATTAATTTCTTCCGCGTAAGATTCGCCGGCAGTCTTATCAAATTCTTTTGCTACACGCTTAAGCAACATATTTGCTCGTTGTGGCAGGCGAATTTGCACAAGACCAACGAAATCGCCATTTGCTCCCGGAACTCCAGCGCCTTTCACACGAACCTCATCTCCGCTAGATGAGCAAGCTGGAACTTTAAACGTAACAGGATTACCATCTACGTCATTAAGCGTAACTTTTGCACCATGCACAGCTTCACTTAAAGTTACCGGAAGAGTTGCGACCAAATCGTTTGCGCGCAAAGTGAATTTATTAGATTCTTCTACATGAACTTGTAGGTACAAATCTCCTGCAGAACCGCCAAATCTTCCTGGCTTTCCTTTACTCTTTAAACGAATTTTTTGACCGTTTTTTACTCCGGCTGGAATATGCGTTTTAAAAGTCGATCCGGCTGCACGCAGCGAAACAGTAGCACCCTTAAATGCCTGCTTAAAAGTGAGTTTAATATCTGTTGTTATATCGTCACCTTTTGTAGGCACATTTTGGTTTTGCGCACTTTCGTATTGCTCGTCTCCAAAACTGTTCGCGCTTTGGAATCCAGACGCACCAGAATTTTGACGTCCACCGGCAAACATGGAGAAAATATCACCCATATTTGGACCAGCGCCACTACTTGCGAAACGAATGCGCGAGCCGTTTCCGCCCATTCCGCCCATGTTGCCCATACCGGCTCCTCCATTAAACATGGAGAAAATATCCGAGAAGCTTGACGCATCAAATCCGCCTGCTCCCCCGGCACCACCGGCAAAACGAGCACCTCCTGCACCAAATTGACGAATAGCATCGTAGCGTTGACGCGTTTGGCTATCTTTTAGAACATCATAAGCTTCAGAAACGTCCTTAAACTTTTCTTCAGCTTCTTTTGTTTTGTTCAAATCCGGATGATACTTACGCGCTAACTTACGATACGCTTTAGCAATCGTTGCTTCGTCAGCGTCTTTGGAGACACCTAAAACTTTATAAAAATCTTTAGCTAACCACTCATTTTCAGCCATTTGTGCCTCCTTTCTTTACAAGCACATTGGCTATTTCGCTTTTTGACCAAATATAGCCTGCTCGTGCCAACTCTTATGAGCTAGCACGAGCAAGTTACGCAATAAAGTTACAACTAAGAGTTTCGTTAGGAATTACTTGGTGAAGAAACGACCACACGAGCTGCGCGAATAACGCGATCTCCTATGCGATACCCCGCCTCAACCACAGCGTCCACAGTTTCTTTTGTAGCGTCTGGATCAGGACGATGTAAAACAGCATCGTGCTTGGTCGGGTCAAAGTCTTCGCCTTTTTCGCCGAACTTTTCTACGCCAAACTTCTCAAAAGCCTTATCGATCTTGGTTGCAACAGCCTTAAATGAATCATCCATTTCGCTGTGCTCGCGAATACGGTCAATATCATCCAAAGCTGGAAGCAATGCTGTTAGCACGTCGATAATTCCATGCTGTCTGAAACGATCCTGCTCTTTCGCAGAACGATTGCGGAAGTTAATAAACTCTGCTCGCTCGCGTTGCAACGCTTCTAAGTATTCAGCAGCCTCTTTTTTGGCTTTACCTAAAGGCGTTAAACTGCTGTCGTCTGCATCTTTACTATCTTTCGATTCAGAAGATTCAGAAGAATTTGCGACATTTGCAGAATCTGCGGAATCCGCAGAAACGTTAGCATCAGAATGCTCGTCAGCTTCCGTTTCTGCACGATTCACGTTTTCAGCTTGCTCTGAAGATTGTGCAGAAGTCTTCACAGAATCTTCTGCAGGTTTTACATCCAGCGAGTCAGAATCTTCCATTCCTTGCAAATATTCGTTGGTGTTGAACTCGGACATTACTTGTTGTCCTTATCGTCCTTGTCGTCGTCCACCACTTCGGCGTCAACCACGTCATCATCCTTAGAGGCAGATTCAGCACCAGCATTTGCACCAGCCTGAGCACCAGCAGCAGGACCAGCTTGAGCACCAGCAGCGCCCTGCTGAGCGTAAAGCTGCTGACCAATCTTCTGAGCAGAAGTCATCAACTCACTCTGAGCAGACTTAATCTTCTCAACGTCATCACCCTTCAAAGCTTCCTTCAAAGCGTTCACCTTTTCGGTAACTTCCTTGGAGATTTCGTCGGAAAGCTTGTCTTTATTGTCGTTCACAAGCTTTTCAGTTTGGTAGGCAAAAGCTTCTGCCTGGTTGCGAACTTCAGCTTCTTCCTTACGCTTCTTATCTTCAGCTTCGTGAGCTTCAGCTTCCTTCACCATGCGATCGATTTCGTCCTTTGGAAGGCCAGAACCACCGGTAATAGTCATGGACTGCTCCTTGCCAGTGCCCTTATCCTTAGCGGAAACGTGCACAATGCCGTTAGCGTCAATATCGAAAGTGACTTCAATCTGAGGAACGCCACGAGGAGCTGGAGCAATACCAGTCAACTCAAAAGTACCGAGAGGCTTGTTATCGCGAGCAAACTCACGTTCACCCTGGTAAACCTGAATCAACACGGATGGCTGATTGTCTTCAGCAGTGGAGAATACTTCCGAGCGCTTCGTAGGAATTGCAGTATTGCGGTCAATAAGCTTAGTCATAATTCCGCCCTTGGTTTCAATACCCAAGGAAAGTGGAGTTACGTCAATAAGCAGAACGTCTTTGCGGTCTCCATTAATAACGCCCGACTGCACAGCTGCGCCAACGGCAACAACCTCATCCGGGTTCACAGACTGGTTAGCTTCCTTACCACCGGTAAGTTCCTTTACCAAATCCTTCACAGCTGGCATACGAGTAGAACCACCAACAAGAACCACGTGATCAATCTGGCTTACGGAAATTCCAGCGTCAGAAAGCACGTTGTTAAATGGAGTACGGCAGCGGCCAAGCAAGTCGGAAGTCATTTCCTCAAAGTGAGCACGAGTCAAAGTTTCATCCAAATGCACTGGAGTGCCGTCAGGAGTCATTGCCAAGTACTGCATAGAAATTGAGGTGGAAGTAGAAGAGCTAAGCTCCTTCTTTGCTTGCTCAGCAGCTTCCTTCAAGCGCTGCAAAGCAATCTTATCCTTGCTCAAATCAACGCCGTACTTGTTCTTAACTTCGCCAACGAGCCAGTCGATAATCTTCTGATCCCAATCGTCGCCACCCAAGTGGTTATCGCCGTTAGTTGCTTGCACCTGAATTGTGGAGAAGCCGTCGTCATCCTTACCAATTTCAAGCAAGGACACATCGAAAGTACCACCGCCCAAGTCGAATACCAAAATGCGCTCGTCTTCCTTGCCTTTTTCAAGACCGTAAGCCAAAGCTGCAGCAGTTGGTTCGTTAATAATACGAAGCACGTTCAAGCCTGCAATCTTACCTGCGTCCTTAGTTGCCTGACGCTGAGCATCGTTGAAGTATGCTGGGCAGGTAATAACAGCATCGGTTACAGGCTCACCAAGGTAGGCTTCTGCATCGCGCTTAAGCTTCATTAAAACCTGAGCAGAAATCTCTTGTGGAGTCCACTTCTTGCCATCAATTTCAACAGTCCAATCAGTGCCCATGTGGCGCTTTACAGAGCTAATAGTGCGATCAACGTTTGTTACAGCCTGACGCTTAGCAACTTCACCAACCAGAATTTCGCCTGACTTGCTAAATGCCACAACAGATGGTGTAGTGCGAGCGCCTTCAGCGTTCACAATAACGGTTGGGCTACCGCCTTCAAGAGTAGCGATGCAAGAATTAGTTGTACCCAAATCAATACCTACTGCACGTCCCATAATTTCTCCTTAACTAGGTATTGCACATTTTGTGCAATTACGTTTTCTTTTAAGTTTTGTAGTTACGTAAGCTGAGCTTTATTTAGGTTCCTTTTTGGAAACTAGGTAAATCATCAGCTTTTTTACTTTCCAAAACTTGAGCCTACTACACTCAACTTATAAAAGTCAACTTTTATTCCCAAAAATTACAAAAAACTTTATACAACTAGACTCAAGTTTTGTAAGATGTGCAAAATATAAGAAAAAATTCACATGCCAAACTTAAAACGACGCAAAGAATTATCTAATGCGTTGTAGCGCGCTAAAACGCCAATAAGCGGCGTGCCAATACCTGTTATGAGTTTGATTGCTTCAGTTGCCATCATTGCGCCTACAATAGCCGCAGTCGCGCCCAATACCGCCGATTTTGGCACAGTTTCTTTAGGCGGAGGGCAAGGGTACAAGTCCCGCAAGCACGGCCCCTCTCCAGGCATAAAAACGCTTACTTGACCTTCATAATAAAGAACCGAGCCATAAACTTCCGGCGTTCCTGCGCTCCACGCGGCATCCGCAATCAAAAAGCGCGTAGCGAAATTATCACAACCATCAATTATTAAGTCATGATTTTCTACAAGACGCTTCGCGTTATCTTCATTAAACCTAGGTATGAGGTTGATTTTTAATCCGGGAGATAGTGCTTGCAGACGTTTAGCTGCAAGTTGCGCTTTAGATTGGCCACACTGATCAACAGTGTACAAAGTCTGCCTTTGCAAATTAGAAAGCTCAACAACGTCGTCGTCACAAATTGTGATTTCTCCAACTCCTGCTGCAGCAAGCGAAAGCAGGCATGGAGAACCAAGTCCACCAGCACCAACCATGCAGATTTTTGCATTTCGAAGTAATTGTTGATGCTCAAGAGTAAAGCCCGGCAGGAGCAAGTGGCGGCAAGTGCGCTCCGCCTCAAGCTCCTGCAGGTTGTCGTAAATTTTATTAATCGTCATGCTTAAATAATTATGCCGAAATTCATAGTACGAAATTTACAGCACGGAATCAGCCCAAGCGCGACCCTCAACAGGCGAGGAAGCAAGAGCATGATTTCGCATTGGAATACGTCCAGCATCGTGAGCAAGCTTGCCGGCAGTTACAGCTGCAGCCATTGCGCGACCCATTTTCACTGGGTCTGGGCAGCGAGTTACTGCGCTTGCAAGAAGCACGCCGGAGCAGCCGATTTCAAAAGCTTTAACAACGTCGGAAGCAGTGCCAACGCCGGCATCCAAAATCACAGGAACGCCAGCTTCCTTGCATTCGCGCACAATCAGCTCAATATTTCGAGGATTCAAAATACCAAGACCAGTGCCAATTGGAGCACCACCAGGCATAACAGCCTTCACACCAAGCGAAACTAAACGACGAGCCACAATCGGATCATCATTCGTGTAGCAAAGCACGCTAAAGCCTTCTTCAACGAGCTTTTCTGCAGCAAGCAAAACTTCGCGAGTATCCGGAAGCAAAGTATCGTCATCTGCAATAACTTCAAGCTTAATCCAATCGGTTCCTAAAGATTCGCGAGCCATTTTTGCAGTAAGCACAGCGTCATGTGCAGTTTTGCATCCTGCAGTATTTGGCAAAACGTTAATATTATGACGCTGAAGCATTCCGTAAATATCCACGCCTGTTTTTGCGTGACGGCGCAAAGCAACCGTAGCCACTTCCGCACCCGAAGCAACAAGCGACTTTTCCATAATGTCAATGCTCGTCATGCCGCCAGTTCCAAGCAAAAGCCTTGAGTGTAGGGTCTTGCCACAAAGTTGCCAAGTATCGGCACTTTCTTCTGCATTATTTTCAGAATTATTTTCTGTCATTTTAAGCCTTTTATTGAAAATTTAATATTTTGTAAGCGTCAGCCGCCTTGAACTGCGCTGAGAATCTCAATTTGATTCCCTTCACAAATCACAGTCGATGCCCACTGATTGCGCTTAAGCACATCGTCGCCAATTGCAACAGCTATGCCAGGACCAGCGTCTGAACCGTAACGTTGAGCAATAAGCTCAGCAACAGTTAACCCATCTTGAACTTCAATAGTTTCACCATTGACGACGATTTGCATAATTCAACCTTTATTAACGTCTGTTAAAAGTGCGCAACTAAAACTTGCGTTACTAGAATCGTTTGTAACTAGAAACTTGAGCTACTAGAAACTTGCGTTACTAGAATCGAGCAGGATCGCAGCTTTCCAAGAATCCCTTTTCCTTCTCAGTCAACTCTTGCTCAAGCACAAGCTTTGTAGTCAAAGAAGAGCCCAAAGCGGTGAGCAAAATGCCGTGACGGAAGTAACCGGTGGAAATCGTAGTATGCGTCTTAGGATCAATACCAATGAATGGCAAATCGTCCGGAGTTCCAGGGCGGCCGCCAGCGGTAACCTCAGTAATCGAGCATTCCTGAATGCCAGGAAGCACGCTTGCGGCATCGCGAAGCAAGTCGAGCACGCCGCCGACCTTTGGAATATCGCGGTCGTCTTCGCGAGAAGTAGCGCCGAGCACAAGCTCGCCTGTTTCCTTAGCGCGAGGAACCAAATAAACTGGACGGTCATGCACAAATCCACGAACCACGGAGCTCAAAATTGGACGCAAAGGCTCTGGAATAGTCATACGAATCATATCGCCCCACACAGCGCGAAGCTTAAGCTGAGGAAGCATATCCTTAGCACCCAAGCCGGATGCCAAAACTGTGTCTGGACCCAAATCGTCTGGAGTGCTTGCGCGACGCTCAATAACAACACCGCGCTTTTCGAGTGCATCAATCATTGCTGCAGTGAAAAGACGAGGGTTGATTTGATGATCGTCCGGCACGCTTACAGCGCCAGCAATAGTTGGCGAAAGAGCAGGCTCAATTTCACGAAGCTTACTCACAGAAATATGCTCAGCTCTACGGCCGTAACGGTGCTGCAAGTTTAGCAACTCATTCACGTGCTCGTTATCTGCAGCGTCGCCGCCGATTACGTAAGAGCCGCACTCTAAGTAGCCGGTTGGCTTATCAGTGTACTTTGCAACCGAATCAACCAATTCCTTATACATGGTTGCAGACTCAAACATAAGTGGATACAACGCTTCTTGCTGATATTGCATTTCTGCGGTAGGAGCTAACATGCCGGCAGCATGGTGAGAAGCGCCAGAGACTGGATCCGGATCAATTATGCTAACTTTTACGCCAGCTTCCGTAAGTCTCCACGCTGTTGCTAAACCAATAATACCTGCACCAATAATACGAATATTTCGCATATATACTCCTTCCCTACGGCGGCATTACCCGCATCAGGTTTACGGTCGGCTTTCGCCCTCTCAGCCTGTATAGAACAAGCTCCCGCGTTTCGTAGCTTTGACCTTCAAAACTGCGATTGTAAAGCACTGCAATATTGCCAACTTTAGCGATATTACAAACGCTACAGATAGACGTAACGAAATTATGTGATTTTCGTCACACTACCGTGTAGCATTTTAGCACTTTTACAAAAAATCTGTTAATTGAGACGGCATGTCAAGCGGTAAAATTAAGCAATTTTGCTACTGACGCAGATTGCGTACTACGCGCGTAACTTATCTCACGTTTGGAGGGTTTGAGGATAAGTTTCGCTCCAAACGCGGGAAACATACCTCACGTTTGGAGCGATTAGTTTAGTACAGTGCTCCAAACGCGGGGAAATTACCTCACGTTTGGAGCGCGCTATAAGTTACTCTTTAGAGTGCTTGCGACGGCGAGAAGCCACGCCTGCAGCACCAAGACCAGCGAAGATTACAGCAAATCCTGCAAACAAGCCAGTTGCAGCACCAGTCTTAGCAATCTTATGACCAGATGCGCCACTCAAACTATTAAGCAACGCAGCCTTAGCCGCCTGAAGCTTCCTCAAAGCCGCATCAACCTGAGCCTGCGTAGCATTAGGATCGTTAAGCACGCGACGAGCATTTGAAAGAGCATCAAAGTAAGCATTTGCATCAGCAGAGTTTGCGTTACCAGCATTAATATTTTCAGCTTCTGCAACTTCTGCGCGCAAAGCAGACTTATCTGCAGACCCATTGGAAGAATCGCCTAAACCGTCAGAGTCATAAACGTGACCATAACCATTGCCGTAGCTATATCCAAAGCTATTTCCGGAATCAGAACCAAAATCAGCGCCGGATTCAGAGCCACTTCCATTTCCGCCACGACCGAATGGATTATTAATCTTATTCTTAGCTGCAGCAAGCCTCTTCAGAGCCTCATCAACCTCAGCCTGCGTTGCGTTAGGATCGTTAAGCACGCTCTTAGCCTCAGCCAAAGCTTTCTCATACTCGGAAATATCACTCCTACTACCAATTATGAAGTACGGCGACTTACGGAAGTCAGCGTCGCCGTCAGCCTCGGACTGAAGCTTAGACTTATCAGTCTTGTTAGAATCGGCAATCTTCTTCTTAGCCTCTTGAAGCCTCTTCAAAGCCGCGTCAACAGCTGACTGGCTAGCAGAGGAGTCATTTAGCACGGAATTAGCTTCATTTAAAGCATTCGTGTAATTTTCAAGATCTTTCTTCGCATCCTCGTCTGCAGGAGTTGCGTTAGCCTTAGCTTCAGCATTCTTATACTCCGCAGATTCATTGAACTTTGGAGTTATTATGTTGCCGTCAGAATCCTTACCTTCTACTTCGTTTCGAAGCTTAGATTTATCTGTACTAAACTGGCTGATAGCTTTCTTAGCATCTTGCAAAGCCTTCAAAGCTTCATCAACCTGCTTTTGCGTGGAGTTTTTATCGGCTAGAACCTTCTTCGCGTCTGCTAAAGCCTTTACATACGCATTAGCAGCACTAGAACCAGCAGCATTATTGAACTCTGGAGTATCTTCGAACTTCGGAGTAATTACTTTGCCATCTTTATCTTTACCGTCAACCTCATTCTGCAATGAAGACTTATCAGTGTTGAACTGAGCATCGTTTTCAATGTCGGACTTTGCTTTCTTCAAAGCCGCAAGAGCATCGTCAACTTCTTGCTGAGTTGGATGCTTACTAAGCGTTTGATCTTCAGAATTCTTTACAAGTTCGCGCGCTTTCTTTAATGCAGCATCGTAAGCATCAAGCTTATCTTTTGCGTCCTTGTAAGCAATAGAATCTTGATTGTCTTTAAGCTTTTCAAGAAGATATTTTGCATTGTTAATCTGAAGATTGTGCTCAAACTTATCAGCAGCAGGTTCACCAGTTGCGCCAGCTGCCTGAGACTTTTCAGTTTCAGACTTAAGTTCTGCAGAATTTGTACTGTACTTATCAAGCCCTGTTCGAGCGGCTTCAAGCGCATCAAGAGCAGCATTTACCTGCGCTTGCGTTGGCTTTTCTTCCGCAGGAGTCTTATCATCCTTACTCTTTGCAAGCAATTCATTGGCTTTAGCAAGCGCAGAATCGTACGCGTTCTTTGCTGCGGAGGCTTTATCATTCCTTTCTGCATCAGGAACAAGATTTCCAGAACCATCATCCTTCATAAATTGCGGATTAGAAGCATTTCTATACGCGTCAGATGTGAGCGTTCCTTCAGTTTTTGCGCTACCATCTGCATTAAGTTCACCGTTCTTGCCAACACTTTCCTGCAACTTAGCAAAATCAGTGTTGTATGCATCCAAAGCCTTACGCGCATCATCAAGTTTCTTAAGCGCAGCATCTACTTCCACTTGAGTTGCGTCTTGCTTTGCAAGCACGTTCTGAGCATCGGCAAGAGCCTGGTCGTACGCTGTTTTTGCAGCAGAAGCCTTGCCGTTCCTTGTTCCATCTGCATCGCCGCTATTGTTCTTAAACACAGGGCTATCCGTGTTCTTATATTGAGGCAGTTGCTTGGTGTCTGCATCAGCATCCACCGACTTACGCAAATCATCCTTCTTGGTAGCGTAAGCAGAAAGTGCAGCGCGCGCGGCATCTAAGCGCTTAAGAGCTGCATCAACATCTGCCTGCAAAGCCTTGTTTTCAGGATGCTTTTGCACGCCGTTAAGAAATGTTGCAGAGCTTGGATCACCTGTGCCGTCCACAGAATTATCGATTACTTCTCCACTAGCATTCTTGTCTTTATCAACTTGATTTGCTAAGACTTTCTTTGCAGCAGCAAGCGCGTTAGTATACTCATCAACAATCTTCTTAGCTGCATCTGCTTTAGCTTTTTCTTCCCCTGTAAGCGATGTATCGTTTGCCTTATCAGCCAACGCTTTTGCATTCTTGTAAGCAGTTGTGTTTTGAGTCACACCATCTTGATCTGCAGAAGTTTGCAAAGCAGACGGCTTAGTTGCATAGGTTACAATAGCATCGCGCGCTTTG
The DNA here is from genome assembly GCF_046507715.1 of Gardnerella sp. Marseille-Q9691. Classification (NCBI taxonomy): domain Bacteria; kingdom Bacillati; phylum Actinomycetota; class Actinomycetes; order Bifidobacteriales; family Bifidobacteriaceae; genus Gardnerella; species Gardnerella sp. Marseille-Q9691. Next base: position 52,753 of record NZ_JBKFXI010000004.1, read on the forward strand.
TCGAGCTTAGCTTTTGCAGCATCTATTTCTTGCTGAGAATACGTAGAAGTTCCAGCTTTAGCAGCATCAATCTTTTGCTTAATATTTTTAGCTTCCGCGTACGCATCGTTATACGCAACAAAGTCCTTACCAGCCTGCGTCTTTTTAGCAGCATCAGCTCCGTTTTGGCTTTCCTCATACGCATTAAAGTATGCAGGAAGCTTATTACCGCTGAAATTATTTGCAAGGGTCTGAATTAAGTCATAGCTATTTGTTTTAAGCTTATGCAAATTCTCTTCGGCTGTTTTAAGATTGTTGAGCGCATCATCTACCTGCGCTTGCGTTGCCTTAGGATTATTAATAACTTCCTTTGCTTTTTGTAGAGCCTCATCGTACTTAGATGCGTACTGCTTAGCTTCTTCCTTGTTCACGTCGCTAGGGAAATTATTGTCATTGAAGTAGTTGTCATACGTACCGTTCTTATAGAAAACGCTCTTCTGATTTTCGCCATCACCATCATGGTCATGACTTTGCAAAACCTGTGCATCAAGAACCGACTTATTCGTTGCCTTAGCATCAATTGCTTTCTTCGCATTCTTAAGATTTTCTAAAGCAAGATCAACATCAGCTTGAGAAGCATTCGGGTCAGCAAAAAGCTCTTGCGCTTTCTTTACAGCTTTATCGTAAGCTTGACGCTCAGTATCACTGGCGTTCTGATACGCAGGATCAGCATTAGTAATACCCTGATTACCACCAGTATTAACCTTGGAGCTTTGAATTACTTCGCTCAACTTATCTTTGTTGGTTTCAAACTCATCCAATGCTCTGCGCGCTTTATCAAGCTTCTCTTTGGCAGCGTTTACTTCTTTTTGCGTAGCATACTGGTTTGCGTTTACTTTTTGAGCTTCTGCAAGAGCTTCATCGTACGCAGTTTTTGCCTGAGTAGCTTTATTATTCTTCTCTGTATCAGGCGAACCATCCGCTTTCTTAAATTGTGGATTAGCTACGTTCTTATACCTATCAGTTGCATGCGTTCCAGTAGCTGCCGCTCCCTGTGCGGTTGAAGCAGTCCCCTGATCCGTAATATCTTTATTAAGATCTTTCTTATCTGTAGGATCACCATTAAGAGCTTTATACGCTTTATTTAGCTTAATAGCCGCGTTATCAATATCGGCTTTCTGCTGCTCTGTAAGATTCTCTTTAGCAGTATCTTTAACGTCTTTATAAAGATTATTGGCCTCACTAAGCGCAGTATCGTAATTATTCCTCAAAGTATCCGACGCATTGTAATACTTTGACTTAGTTGGCACTTTTTTGTCCCCAACCTGCTCAGTTGTATACTCATCAATCGACGCCTTCAATTTAGTTTTATCATGCGAAGGCTGCGGCACAAACAGTAAGTTAATAGAGTTAACTGAGACTGCAAGCTTAAAATACGAATAATCGTACGGAGCCAAATACAAATGAGCTGGATATACCTTGCCACTCTTAGCAGCAAGCTGCATATGGGCATCATTGCCAAAATGATAATCCTGCACATCTGAATTATGGTCATCTAAATTATGATCCGAATTATCAATTGCAGGATTACCATTCCAATATGGGCCGCCCATATTGCCCATCGTAAGCGAAGTTGTTGGGTTGTCCTGAGCATCGAGCAAATAGTGCATATTAGATCTTTGCCCTTTACCATTTCTGCCTTCGCTAGCAAGCGTCTCTCCGCCAATTATCGTGTGCAAACCAGAGTTAGCGTCTTTTGGTGTTGCCTTCAAATATTTAATAACATCTTCCGTACTGAATTTTTGCGCTTTAGTGGCATCGTAGCGGTAAATAAGCGTATTCTTGTCACTACTCCAGCTAAAACCTTCATCGGTGTCACGGCCATCCATTTGCTGCTTAGTCCACTCAAGGTTATAGTCCTTACGAATATCAACTGCGCGTGTAAGCTTGTCGTGTTTAATATCCGACTTAAACTGCACATACGCTTTATCTGTTTTTATCGTAACAGTGATGGTATTTTCTGCCATACCATTTGAAATTGCCCTATGAGGACCATCATCAATCCAGTGAGCAGTATTACCTGAATACCAATCAAATTTGATTTGATCTTTGCTTGTAAGTCCAAGATTCGTATTGCTTTTATTATCGTCAAATAACTTTTGCTTAATGCGATCAAGCTCGTCGTTAGAAAAACCGATTGGATTATACACAGGCACAGCATTATCGCCAGAAGGGATGGTAATCTTAGATTTATCAATCTCTTTTATGATTGCATCATCCAAGTTAATTGTGTCTGTATAGTCACCCTGCCCTGGAATTATTTGCCCAAAATTAATAACAATTTGCTTGTTGTCACCAAAAGTCACTTTATCAACGGAGACATTATTCGCTTTAGCTACACGCTTCCTAATCTCAAGTTTTTCAGAATCAGTCAAATGCTCAGGATCTTTGATTACTGGCTTATCAAAATTAAGATCAGTATTTGGGTACATTGGCGGCATTGGGTAATCTCCACCATCCCCATCGTCAGCATTAGAAGCCAACACCATAAACGGCGAAGCTACGGATTTTAGCTTAGGCTGCTCTGCCTCAGCTTTATTTGCATTAGGATGACTATCTTCAGTTTTCTTTACTTTATCTTGCTTTTCTTCAGGCTGATTATCTTCAGTTTTCTTTACTTCAGTTTGCTTTGCTTGAGCCTTTTCTACTTCAGGCTTCTCTACCTTAGTTTGCTCAACGTCCTTCTTAGAAGGCAGACCCCCCCCCATTTGGTTTTCAGGAGTTTCAGTCACATTTTTCTTCTGAGTCTGCTTATCGTTAGGCTGCTTATCACTATCCTTCGTATCGCTAGCCTGCTTATCGCTAGATTTCTTATCACTATCCTGCTTATCGCTAACTGGTTGCTCATTCTTCTGTTGCTCGCCTTTTTGAGCATCACTCTGAACAACATGTGCGTCTTTCACCTCCGCAGCCATTGCAGTATTCGCAGGAGTCACGCTAAATGCCAACGCAGCACCTGCAAGCACGCCGGCAGCGCCTATAGTAAACGCCGCAACCTTACGCGCATCCACAGCCTTCGCAATAGCGCTACTAACAGAAGCATCAAGCGTCACCTTGCGCTCGCGCTTTACAGACTTTGAACCCATAATTCCTCCTCTTCAAAATGCACTTATGCTCTCTAGGCTGTAAATTATGCCACGTACGCATTTAAAAATGCATCCAAATATGCGTAAATGTATATTTCTGCATAAAGCAATCTTTTAGCGTATTTTATTGCGTCCATACAGCCCGTTAATGATGAATTGTACCATTTCGCAGTCAATTTTCATAGGGTCTGTTTGCCAATAAACAGACCTACTCACTCAACCGAGCGCAGCAAAATCTCCTCAAGCGCATGCTTTACCGAAACAGGCAGCGTGCAACGCCATTGCGCCCACTTCACTACGGAAGGCTGATCAGTTGCGTAAGCGTTAAGCATATCAACATTGTTGCGATACTTTTCTGCTTCCGATTCGTTTTCGTATTCAAGAGCTGAGATTGCAGCAATAGCGCTTGCACTTCCGCCAGCCTCACGCACTGCGTCAAAAGCCATTTCCTTACCGCGGTACGGCACTTGCGCTTGAAGCAGGAATCTGTAAGCGTCACCAACTTTAGGATCGGCAGCGATTTGCAATCCACCGTCAACAATTACGCGAACTTCCGAACGAGCCGGCACGCCTTTTACAGAAACAGTTAAGCTCAAAGTTGACTCTTCGCCTTCATAAGAAACTGCAAACTCGCTTGCGTTAAGCTCTCGGCTCCCTACAAAAACGCGCACGTGCGCAAAATCTGCGCAAGCAACTCCTCTAAATACAACATTCCAGTTGCGTTTTTGCGGCACAGCTTCTACAGCAGCATCACATCCTGCAACACCGGAAATAATAAATTGCGAAGAACCATTGCCGTCTCGCCACACAAAATTCATACGTGTATTAGCAGTATTACCAGCAGACGCTGCAGCAAAGTCGCCGTTGTCCTCTCGCATCACAAATTCGCCGTCAGCTCCAGGGAATGCAAGCACGCGCAAATTACGAGGATTTTCAATGCTATTAACAGATTCAGCAACTTCAGCACTACGCTCGCAATCTGCAACTTCCGGCAAAACTTGCGTAGGCACAATCGCTCCAGCACGCGCAAAAGCAGGAACGCGGTCAATCGCGCGCCACGCTTCAAACCTGCGACCATTCCAGCCGCGAGACACGTACCTGCGCCCGTCAAACAAATCGTACCAGTCACCTTCAGGCAACCAAACTCCAGCGCATCCGCGCAAAGTAGCAGCATCGTTAGGCGAAGTAATCGGCGCTACTATAAGCTCGCTTCCAAAACGGTATTCGTTAGGAATTTCGTAAGCCATGCCAACTTCCGGCGACTGCCAGTACATTGGCTCAATAATCGGCCTGCCTTCAAAAGCTGCACGATAATTCATCGTATAAACGTATGGCAAAAGTTCCGCGCGCAAGCGAAGCATTTTCACCATTGCTTCGCGAGTTTCCTGAGGAAAATTCCACGGCTCTTTTCCAGCAAACGGTGAGCAAGTCGAGTGCAAACGATTAATAGGACTAAACGCGCCGAAAGCATACCATCTCGCTTCCAACTCGTTATTTCTAACGCCAAGCATGTGGCCGCCAATATCGTGACTCCACCATCCGTAGCCAATATTTGAAGCTGTAGAAGTGAAGTAAGTTTGGAAAGCAAGGGAATCCCAAGTAGTAACGGTATCTCCCGAGAATCCAACTGGGTAGCGATGTGAACCAGGCCCCGCATAGCGAGAGAATGTAAGCGGCCAGCGGCCGTCGCGCGCAGCATCCTCATAATGCATGTGGTTCAGCATCCAAAGCGGATCCAAACCAGGCTCGCGCGTAACTCCACCCTGCTGCCAATCAATCCACCAAAATCGCACGCCTTCATCTTCCATACGATGATGCATATTGAAGTAAGCTTCAACAAATTGCGGGTTCGTTAAATCAAATTCCACAGCTTTGCCGCTCGCCGGATCAATGCCAGCATCTTGCGCAACTTGCGGATAATCTTTTTCAAACGCACGCACGCCGTCGCGCGGATGCAAGTTCAAAGTTGGAGACAATCCAGCAGCGTTAAGTTTACGCAAAAAAGCACGATGATCCGGGAAAAGCTCCTCGTTCCACGTATAGCCCGTCCAACCAGAACCATACTTAGAATCAACATCCGTCACATGCCAATCCATGTCAATAACGGCCGTGCTAAAAGGTATGCCTTCACGCTTAAAACGATTATGCAATTGCAAATATTCGTCTTGACGGTAGCGATAGTAGCGGCTCCACCAATTGCTTAGCGCAAAACGCGGCAGCAGCGGCTGAGCGCCCGTAAGCTTATAAAAGTCTTGAATTGCTTGAATATAGCGGTGTCCGTAACCGAAGAAATACAAGTCCTTGTATCTGCCTGATTGCTCGCTAACTTTTTGCGCACGCGACTTAACCCAAGCCCCATACGGGTTTGGTTTGCCATTTATTTCCTCAGCCGGAGCAATTTCGCAAGTTGCAGAATCGTCTAAAACAGACCATCCGTCGCGCGAAAGTATTCCTTTGCCAAGCTTTACCGGGCCATTCGCTTGATCCAAAGTTCTAAAAGTTCCAAGAAGATTTCCCGGGCACGCGCCGCCATAATGCCACGTATTAAACTGCGTGCACGGCACTCCGCGCACAACAATAATTAAGCCTTCTTTACTAAAAGCTTCGCAATTATAAGTAAGATGCAGCTTTTCAGTTTCGACTTCCAGCCATCCATTTTCGTTTGTGCGCGCACTAAATTGCGGCTGAGCATCCGCGCTTTTGTGAGCAAAATTGCGGCAGATTACAGTTTGCGTAGGATTGTCAACAAACTTTCCGTCGTCGCTCCATTCAAGACGAATAAGAGAATCCGTAATAACCGTAATTCGCCACTTTTCGCCTTTAATTACCTGAGTATCCTGAGCCTTTGCGTACTGCGAATTTGCAAAGTCAGCAAAAATTTGTGATTTATTTTCCTTGCTCATATTTACCACACTCATAGCAACACCTTTACTTCAGTACGCAATATCACACTGCAACACTTGCAACACCACACTTTCGCGCACAACACTTACGTATCTTCTTCACTTATGCGTGTTACTTACCGCTACCAGTGGAAATACCGGCAATAAACTGCTTTTGGAAAATTACGTACACTATAATAACTGGCACAATCGCCAAAGAAGTCGCTGCAAACAAGCCACCATAATCAGTGCCATATCGCCCACTAAATACCTTCAAGCCCACCGCGAGCAGCTGCTTCTTCTCGTCCGAAATCATCAAGAACGGCCACAGATAGTCTTCCCAGTTCCACAAGAAAGTAAAGATGGCAAGCGCCGCAATCGTGTTATGGCTCATAGGAAGGATAATACTGTGGAAAATACGAAAATCAGATGCTCCGTCGAGTTTCGCAGCTTCAATGAGTTCGTCAGAAATGCCTGTTATTGACTGGCGGAAGAGGAAAATACCAAAAGCACTAATTAATCCTGGAACAATTAAGGCTCGGTACGTATCTTGCCAACCGAAGCTTGTCATCATATCGTACTGCGGAATAATAGTTACAGCCCACGGAACCATCATGGTGCTCATCACTATGCCAAACAGCAAATTACGGCAACGGAAACGCATTTTTGCAAATACATACCCCAACACTGCACTGGTATAAATGGCTATTACCGTTTTTGCTACAGCAACAAACAACGAATTGCAGAATAATCTCAAAAAATCAAACTTTTCCTGAATCCCAACGTAGTTATCGAACGTACTCGGTATAGGAAACAGTCCACCGTCTACGCGCACAATATCACTATTTGGTGCAAATGAAGAAATGAACATCCACACAAACGGAATAATTGTTAGCGCAGAAAGAAGAAAAAGAAAAATAGTAAGCGACCAACTCAACACCGCATGACGAGTGCTGCTTCTTGCACGGTTACGTAACTTTTTCACAATACCCTCCTTAGCCGGCGCCGTAACAGTAACTTCCACCGTTTTTGTTTTATTGCTCATACCAACTCACCGTCCTCAGAAGCTTTGAACATGATTATCGTGAGTACGCCAGTAAAGATAAAAAGCACTACGCTCATGGCCGACGCAACACCAAAGTTATACTTTTGGAAAGCTTGATCAAAAATTAAGTAGCTAATAGTGTAAGTTGATGTTCCTGGACCACCGTTAGTCATAACTAAAATCTGCACATAGGCTTGCAGGTAAGCAATCATTGACGTAATCACGATGAATAACGTTGTTGGTTTGAGTAGCGGCAAAGTAATGCGGAAGAATTTTTGCACACTGTTAGCGCCATCAATATCGGCGGCTTCATACACGTCTTTGGGAAGATTCATTAAGCCTGCCAAATATAGCACGGTTGCGTAGCCAAAATCTTTCCAAATGGTCATGATAATAATTGCCGGCATAGCCCAAGTAGAACTGTGCAACCAATTAATATTCAATCCCGTAACTTTATCAATCATGCCAAACTGCGGATCAAACATCCACATCCACACGAAGCTTACTGCCACAAGTGGCGTAATCGTTGGCATATAAAATAGGCCGCGCAGCGAATCTTTGCAATGCACAAGCTTGGAGCTGAGCAACATTGCCAAGCCCAAACCGAGAACAATGCGAAAAATCACGGATACTGCCATGAAAATCGCCGTATTCCCGATTGACTTCCAGAATAAGCCGTCGGTTAAAATCTGCTTGAAATTATCGAACCCAACCCAGTTGTACGTTCCAACCAACGGATTCCACTCGTGGAAGCTGCCGACAAACGCTTTGTAAATAGGATAGGCAAGGAAAATCGCGAAATAAGCAACCAGAAATGTCACTGCCACATTGCGAAAGGAGAAGGTTCGAGACAACGCAGCGGTTACTTTTGCTATACCACCAAATTTTTTCCTCAGAGGAGTTGAATGAGATTTCTGATCTACTTGTTCCATGATTTCCCTTGCCTTACTTGCGAGAACACACTTCAGTTTATGAATCTTTACTTGTGTTCTTTGAAGAATTCATACTTGCTTTCTGCGGACTTAAAGTTGGAATTCTTCATGTCTTTTACCATGGTCGCTTGTGCTTCTTTTACTGCGGAATCAATAGATTGACCATTTTGCATAACGTTTTGGAACGCTGCTTTGCTGCTGGTTTCCACCGTAGAAGGAGTGATGCCTGGCCAAATCAACCTATTCACACGAGGCTGAATAGCCCGCATTACCGGGGCCTTAAGAATCTCTGAATCATTCTGTAGCGATTTCTTCGCTGGGAACGAGTTCAGATGTTTCACTGCAGAGCGAATAAAAGCGTCGTTAGCGAGAATGAACTTGATAAAGTCTTGCGCCACGGCCTGCTGTTCTTTGCTTTGGTGGGCGTTGATTCCTGGAGTAGATTCGCCATTGTAGCGATCGTATGCAAATGGCGTTTCTTTCGCGAATGTTGGAGTTGGGAAAATGCCGTATTCTACGTTCGGATATTTTTCTTTCAGTAATCCTTCAAGCCAACCCCAAGCGTATACCATTCCGGATTGTCCATTGCCAAAGCTTTGCGTGTAATCAGTACCGAAGTCTGTTGCAATAACTTTGTCTTTGTCGTACAAATTCTTTAGGAATTGCATGTTTTCGCGCGTAATTTTGTTGTCAAAATTAGGCTTTTTGCCACTTTTATCGAACGCAAGTTCGCCACGTTGATAGTTCAAGCCTTGGTTGATTGCAGCGTATGCATCACCATTAACATTGAAACCGGCTTGTACCATCTTAGAACCGTTCCACTTGGTGAGTTTCTTTGCCACCTCGCGCAACTCGTCCCAAGTTGTAGGAATATCTGCTTCCGTTAAACCGGCTTCTTTCCAAAGCTTTTTATTGTAGTAAATATTGCCGGTATTGATAACCGAGTCAATATACTTTACTTTTCCGTTGGCATCTTCGTGTGCAACAGAGGAGCTGTAATCGGCTTCCATTGCTGCCTTGTCAACGTTGTAGTCGGCAGCGTATGGGCGTATAAGCTCATCCTTGGAATTGTGAATATTGAACAGAGCCGGGCCGTTTTTGCCTTTGAGCACTAACGGCAGTTTCGTCCAATAATCATCCCAAGCAACATTCTTCGTTTTGAACGTTACATTAGGGTAGATTTTCGTATACTGCTTGATCATATCGTAGATTGGGTCGGTACTGCTGTCTCCCCAGCTCCAATATTCCAAAGCAATTGGCTTGCCTTGATTAACAAGGTGGTTAGGATCATATTTCAATGCCTCGCCCATTACCGGCAAACCTTTATCTTTTTTTATGTCGGTCACACCAGCAGAATTGCTGCCACACGCGCTAACACTAGCAAGCATGCCTAAAACAGCGACACATGAAATACATATTTTTCTAATGTTCATTGTTACTCCACTTCTTCGTGAAATTAATGGGTAAAATCTATGATATTGCGAAAAGTTTTTACTGGTCAAACAGAAAAAATGTTAATGTAAAGGTTTTCATTTCAAATCCGTTGAACTGCACTATTTTTGCAAAAATAAATACTTTTTTACCCGCGTGTCTAAAAATGTAAACCTTTACATTTATTGTATTTACATAACACTTGTATGTTCTTTTTGAGGCGTATATGTAACACTCTTCATACTTGAGCAAAAAGAGGCAGAAGCACCGGAGGGAACAAAATGTCAAAAAATAGTATTAGCGATGTAGCTACGCTAGCAGGGGTTTCTATAGCAACTGTCTCTAGAACTTTCGCCCACCCAGACAAAGTAACACCAGCAACACGAGCAAAAGTTACACAAGCAGCAGAACAACTCGACTTTACTGTATCAAGAACCGCAGGAGTACTGAAATCAGGCAAATCATACCGCATAGCATTACTCATTGGCAGCAGTCACATAGAATGGTTCAGCGCTTGTATTATTGAAGGATTAAACGCTACGTTGCACGCAGCCGGATATGATCTAGTAATTTATTCAGTAGATGGTATCGAACAGCGTAAAACTTTCTTCAAAGAACTACCTTTACGCGGTAATACTGATGCTGTAATCGTATCTTCTTTCGATATCAGCAACAATGAGGCAGAGCAGCTTCAACGCATAAAAGTACCTATTGTGGGCATTAATTGTGTAGCGTCTAAAATTCTTTCTGCAGCAATCAGCATTGACGATGCTGCAGGAATTAAACTTGCAGTGCGCCATTTTACTACTTTAGGCCACAAAAAAATACTGTATGTTTACGAACATTTTAAGTCACCACTTCGCTTCAGCTCTTCAAGGCGAATCACCAGCTTTGAAACAATATGCAACGATATACCCGGAGTCCAAGGAAAAATCTTACCAATTGACTTTGGAGACAATCCCTTAAATGCCACTATTTCAGAACTATTTTCAAGCAGCAACCCTCCTACTGCACTGTGCTTTCACCAAGATTCCACAGCGATACCGTTCCTGTTTCGTTTGCAAAAACTAGGCATACGAGTGCCAGAAGATTTGTCTATTATTGGTTTTGACAACAGCACTTTTGCAGAAGCAGTAGGCTTAACTACCATTCGACAAAATCCATGTCTGATGGCTCAACAAGCCGCCAATATTGCTTTAGCACTTATTAACGAGCAGCCAATCACAAGACGCCATATTACAGCTCCACTTCAGCTTCTAATACGAAACTCAACTGGTCCTGCCCCAGACATTACAACTGCAAACTGATTTGCAGTAAAACTCGCTGTACAAACAAATCCGAAAACTGCTACGAAATGTTTTCAACGCAAGAATACTGCGAATAATGCTGCAATCGCCAGCATTACCGGATACCATGCGTACATTGTCCAGCGAAATACTGGCGAATCCTTATGGCCGTCTCCGTAAGGGCTGCGATAGTGCAAAACTGCCACGCCAATGCCTGGCGCGAGCATCGACATAGCGCCAAACATGCCGGAAATCAGCTCCATGCGAATTTCATGCTTTTGCATCAGCTCAAAAATCAGCACAAACACAAGGAATAGCGCGCCTCCCCAGAAAATTTGCTGACGCACATAAACTTTGCCAATAATATTCCACAATAATCCTGCAATTACTACTGCAGCATACGCAACACTGCGCAAAAAACCGCTAAAACGCTCTCGAACCATGTCAATTCCCATAAGAACAAACAGCGCAATTACGAGCGCAAACACTGGATTTTGCGAGCGCAAATCAAACGCGCAACCGGATGTAGTAAGATCGTACGGCACTTCGCAAATTATTGCCAAAATCAAAAGTCGCAATATATAAAGATTCACGTTATGCGTATTGTGATACCCGCGCATAAGAATCCACGCATACCATGGCAGCGCAGTCCAACTAACTACTTCGCAAAGAACCGCGAATGTAAGAGCAAGCATATTATCTTTGCGCAAGCCGCCGAACAAATGCGGTATTACGGGAGCGCTAAATGCACTAAGCATCATCATGAATGCGCCAAGCATTTTAAACTTGCGCAAAGTAATGCCCATTTTTATGTTTTTATCTGCACGAATTTTAGGCTTTAGCACATCCATGACTTGCACTCCCTCGTATTTCCACGAATTGTTTCGCATAACACTTACTCTAAGTAACGTTCTAGCGTTCTTTTTAAGTAACGTTCTTTTTAAATAACGCGCTTATTTTCCACTGCTCTGTTTTACTACCATTTATTGTATCGCAGTATTTATCGCGACTTAAAGCGGCAGATTGAATATTGCAAAACTTTGCGCGCCGAGTTTCAAAGAATTTCCGCAGCTTAATACTTCGCCAATTTTTAGCAAAGGATTTTCTACTGCTTCCTGAGTAAGATTTTCCAACGTTTCAAACGGTACCGTTTCGGCGTTCATTCCAGGGTTCATAACAACGATGCTTCTTTCGACAGCCGATTCTCCCTCGTTACTTTTTGCGCAACGCTCGTAAGCAAATCCGCGGCCGTCAACAGGAGCATATAACACTCGCCATGATGCGTCAGCTTGCAAAGAAGCGCGACTATGACGAAGCGCAATAAGCGAGCGCACCCACGAAAGGAAGGAATCTTCGCAATTAATTTGCGCAGAAACAGTTGGAATTTCGCCACTTTCTACAGCTTGTTTGCGAGAATTTGCGCAAGTTCTTCCATCTGCTCGCACTTCAACAGGCAAGTATAATTTAGATTTTGCAGCTGTTGAGAATCCGAGATTTTTTGTGTCATCCCACTGCATTGGCGTGCGCGTGCCGGTTCGAGCATAGCCGCCTTCTTTTGTTGGAATATCGCGATATTTCATGCCAATTTCGTCGCCGTAATACACAAAAGGCACGCCTGGCATTGTAAGTAGCATTCCGAAAGCTACTCTGCGCTCACGCTCATCTAAGCGCGGAGCCATGCGAGGCGTGTCATGATTGCAAGTGATGAAACTAAAGTAACCTTGGTTGCAAGTTGACTCATATTGTGGGCAGTAGTCGTCTAAGAATGGGCAAATGCTGCCACCACCGAGCGCATTAAAGTAGCTGTGATCATGTTCAGGACTGCTATCTAAAGCGTTATCAACATCACGAGCTAAACGTGCGTAGCCGTTAGGATTTCCATCCCAGCGCCAGCTTAAATAAAAGTCCATGTCAAACCCAGCTGCCAACGCCTGACGCGGCCTGCCCCATTCGGAAACGAAAGCAGCCTGCGGATACTCTTCTTTTACAGCGCCAAGCATTTCCTGCCATGCGCGAATCGTATTGTCTTTTCCAAGACTTCCTTCGCCATTATTGTCATCGTTTTTTACAAGCGAATCAGCCATATCAACACGGAAACCGTCAGCGCCGAGCGAAAGCCAAAAACGCATAACATCAACCATTGCGGCGCGAGTTTCGGCAGCCTCTTTAGAATCAGGCGAAGATTGCCAATCGCGATCCCTATGTGCAAAACCGTAGTTTAATGCAGGCTGGCATTTGAAGAAGTTTAGAATATAGGTGGCATCTCGCTCGGTTTCTCCGCCAATAAAAGGCATAGAATAGCCACTAAACGCGCTGTCAGTCCAAATGTAGCGCTTACTTAACTCGTTTTCTTGAGCTTTTGAACTTTCGCGGAACCACTCATGCTCTTCACTGGTGTGACCTGGCACTAAATCAAGCAAAATATGCATTCCACGAGTGTGAGCTTCATTAAAAAGCTGCTGCAAGTCTTCGTTAGTGCCGTAGCGAGCAGCTACTTTTTTGTAGTCACGCACATCGTAACCAGCGTCTTTAAAAGGAGAGTCGTAGCAAGGATTAAGCCAAATTGCGTTGCAGCCAAGCGATTTTACATAATCTAATTTTTCAATAATTCCTTGAATATCTCCTATACCATCGCCATTTGCATCATAAAAACTTTGCGGATAAATTTCGTAAAAAACCGCGTCTTTAAGCCATTGAGCATGATTATATAATCCCATTGCTTTACCCTTCTTTTGTTGCTATATAAAGTTTATACGACGACACTTTAAAAACATATTATTCAAAAAAATACAAACAACCCGCCATTCATTTGCAAACGACATAATATCCGTGTATACTACACATTGCTTACGAACGGATTTTTGTGAGACTTGTGACGCTGCTCTACGCAGCTATCGCGATGTTGCGCCACAACGAAATCCGTTACTACGCCACCAAATGATATGCCAGTTTTGGCATGATATAGGAGGTCAAGGATGACGAATATTAAGAAGATGCTGGGTGCAGGTCTTGCTGTTGCTACATTGTTTGGATTTGCAGCTTGCGGTTCTAGCACAAACACCGATAATAAGGCTGCTGAGTCCGGCCCTGTTCAGCTTACAGTTTGGTCTGCTTCTGAAGATCAGAAGGCAGGCGGCTGGGTTGACACCGTCGAGAAGGAATTCCAGAAGGCCAATCCAAACGTTAAGTTCAAGAACACTGTTGTTGAGCCACCAAAAGCTGCTGAGTCTGTAAAGAAGGACGCAAAGGCTGCTGCTGATGTTTATCTCTTCCCTAACGATCAGCTTGGCGACTTGGTTAAGGCTGGCGCAATTGGCCAGTTGAGCGATGACGCTGTAAAGCAGGTTAAGGAACAGAACGAAGATACTTTGGTTAATTCCGTCACCGCTCAGGACGGCAACATGTACGGCGTTCCTTACACCGGCAACACCTGGTTCATGTACTACAACAAGGCTAAGTTCTCCGCTGACGAAGTAAAGTCCCTCGACAAGATGCTCGAGAAGGGCAAGGTTGCATTCGATCTTAGCAACGCTTGGTACCTCCCAGGCTTCTACCTCGATGGCAACATGACACTCTTCGGCGAGAAGGGCACTGATGCCAAGGCTGGCATGAAGCTCGGCGACAAGGCTGCTGAAGTCACCAAGTATATCGCAAAGCTTTTCGCAAACAAGAACTTCGTTCTTGACGGCAACAGCGCTGGCTTGAACGGCCTCAAGAGCGGTAAGGTTGACGCTTACTTCTCCGGCTCTTGGGATGCTGCTGATGTAAAGAAGGCTCTCGGCGACAACTACGCTGCTGCTGCTCTTCCTACCTTCAAGACTGAATCCGGCGAACATCAGATGAAGTCCTTCGCTGGTTCTAAGGCTGTTGCTTACAACCCTAACTCCAAGCACCCAGAGATGGCTGCTAAGTTTGCTGCATTCTTGGGCTCCAAGAAGTCCCAGCAGATTGCTTACGAGAAGCAGGGCGTTATTCCTTCCGACAAGTCTCTTGCTGATTCCGTGAAGTCTGATCCAGCTGCTGTTGCTCAGATGGAAACCATTGCTAAGACTTCTGTCTTGCAGCCAGCAATCCCTGAGATGGGTAGCTTCTGGGAGCCAATGGGCAACTTCGGTAAGGCAATTGCCAATCATGAAGTTACCGAAGCAAATGCTGATGCTAAGACCGCTGACTTTGCCAAGGGCTTAGCTGGCGCCGTAAAGTAAGCATTTACTTTCGATAATTAAATAAGTTTATATAAATGCGTAAGTGAAAATTACAAGTAACTTGTGCATTTGCAAATAGCACGCCCCAGTCCCCACTCTAGTGAAAAGGGGCCGGGGCGTGCTATTTATATATACTTCTCTAAAGCACTCACTGTTTATATGAAAGGTATGTCATGACTGGCACGACATCCACAAAGCGAGAAAGGCGCCAGAAGAAGACGTCAAATATAGAACGCTTTGCTCCTTCACCATATTCACTGAAAGAGGCTGCAGAGCACGCAGACGTTCTTTCGTGGATTTCCGTTATTATCTTTGGTTTCGGCACTTTTGTTCGCAAACAATTCATTAAAGGCATTTTGTTCCTTTTGTGTGAAGCTGTTCTTTTTGGATTCTTATTCACAACCGGTGCAGAGTACCTTCCAAAAATTCTTACGCTTGGCACAAAAAAGCAAGGCAAGATTAAAGTCAATGGTTTCTGGCGTTATACTGCCGGAGATAATTCTGTAGAAATTTTGCTGTACAGCGTTATGGCGATTGCAGCAGTTATCGTGCTCATTTACTTAGCAACGCTATCTCTACGCAGCGCTTATAAGGCACAGGCTATTACAGCAAGCGGCCAAAAGCCAGTAAACTTTATTAAAGATGCTTCGTCTTTGCTCGACAGCAAAGCGCACATTGGTTTGATGACACTTCCAACCGCAGGTATTGTTCTCTTCACCATTTTGCCATTAATCTTCATGATTTCTATGGCATTCACCAGCTACGATAGGAATCACCCAGTTCTGTTTACTTGGACTGGATTAAACAACTTCTTCGCAATTGGTAACGCTAAGAGCTCTATTAACGCAGCTACATTCTTCGACGTTTTGCTGTGGACTCTTATTTGGGCATTCTTTGCAACATTCCTGAACTTCTTCTTCGGTATGTTTATTGCAATGATTATTAACCGCAAGTCCACTCGTCTTAAGGGATTATGGCGTACTTGCTTCTCTCTTACCATTGCAGTTCCACAGTTCGTGTCCTTGCTTGTTATGAACAACATGCTTCAGCGAAATGGTGCTATTAACAGCATCCTTCTGGAAAACCATTGGATTGCTCAACCTCTTCCATTCTTCCAAGATGTGACTTGGGCTCGCGTAACAGTTATTCTTATTAACCTTTGGGTTGGTATTCCATTCACGATTATGCAGATTACGGGTATTTTGCAGAATGTTCCTGCAGAACTTTACGAAGCTGCAGAGCTCGATGGTGCAAGTTGGTGGCAGCGTTTCATGAACGTCACTATGCCATACATCATCTTCGTGATGACTCCATACTTGATTACAACCTTCACTGGTAACATCAATAACTTCAACGTTATTTACCTCTTGTCTGGCGGCGAACCGACACCACTTGATTCTTCCGCAGGTAAGACAGATTTGCTTATTACTTGGCTCTACAAGTTGACAGTGGATCGCGGAGACTACAACATTGGTGCTGTTATCGGTATTATGACGTTCATTGTTCTAGCCGTCGTAGCACTTATTACGTATCGCAACTCTGGATCTTATAAGAACGAGGAGGGATTCCGGTGAGTAATAAAAATACCGCTATGCAGCAAGAACCTGTTGTACACAGCACTCGTAGCGTCTCTCTGTTTAAAGATCAACGTATACGAAGAATAATCGGAGATATTTTCTCCCACCTATTCTTGGCTGTACTGTCGATTATTTGGTTGATTCCAATTGTTTGGGTTTTCTTGGAAAGCTTCAACAAGAACGAATCCCCATTCCAGAAGACATTCTTCCCAACAGAGTATTCGTTCAATAACTATATTCGCTTGTTCACCGAGCGCGAAGCCTTGGACTTCCCGCGCATGTTCTTGAACACTTTGGTTGTGTCCATTTTCGTGTGCATTATTTCCTTGCTCTTCGTACTTGCCGTGTCGTTCTGCATGTCTCGCCTTCGCTTCCGCGGACGTAAGACATTCATGAATATTGCTTTGATTTTGGGCATGTTCCCAGGCATCATGGCAGTTATCGCTATCTACTTCATTTTGAAGGCTCTCGGTTTGACGAATGGTTCGGTTGTTCTAATCGCACTTATTATCGTCTACTCCGCAGGTAGCGGCGCCGGCTTCTACGTTATGAAGGGCTACATGGATACGATTCCAAAGTCTTTGGATGAAGCTGCTTACTTGGATGGTTGCACTACTTGGCAAGTCTTCTACAAGATTATCCTCCCAATCTGCAAGCCTATGATTGTGTTCCAGGCAATCACAAGCTTCTTGGGCCCATGGCTTGACTTCGTTATGGTTAAGACGATTGCCAACAGCCAGGACAACTACACTGTTGCTTTGGGCTTGTGGAAGATGCTTGATAGGGAATTTATTAGCCACTGGTTTGCGCGATTCTGCGCAGGCGCTGTGTGCGTTTCGATTCCTATTGCAATCCTGTTCATCATTATGCAGCGCTTCTACGAAGAGTCCATGTCTGGCTCCGTTAAGGGCTGATATTCTGCAAGTGATTTGTAGGATTTAAAAAAAAAGATGAAGGCCGAGGCGCTTTCGAGCGTTTCGGCCTTCTTTATTACGCAATTCAAAACATCAAAAAAAAAAAAATTAAAAAATTAAATAGTCGAGGTTAAAAATAATCTAAAATAACTTAAGCTACTCGCAGTTTGACTCAAAACGATACTGGTTACAAAACCTTACTGCATTAAGCCAAATGACGCTCGAATAAAGTTACGTACAAATAAAAATTCCAACTAATAAATTAAAAATAAGTAAATCGTAAAATTTAATATCACACTTAATTGCAAAACATACAGTAAGATAGTACTTACGAAATAACAAAATAAGAAGGATATTACACATGACGTTCCCATCTTCGGCAACCTGGCCAGTGTACGAAGGTCCTCTCGGTTTTACTTTGAACTCAAAGTCCACAACTTTCACCATGTGGGCTCCGACTGCACAAACTGTGACTTTAAGACTTTTTGAAACAGGCAATAACAGCGAGCCTACTCAAACACACGAGTTAAAACCGCTGCACGACGGCGCTTGGCGTATTAATTTCCGCAAGCGCTTGGACGGCATATACTACGATTATCTCATCGCTTTCCCTGATGGCACTGTAAATCGCACAAGCGACCCTTGGGGTATTGCGAGTGGTGTAAACGGAGAGCGCAGCCTTGTTGTAGACGAAGAGCGCATATCTCCTGCCAATTGGCATAAAGATAAGTCTCCTAAGTTTGTGCGCCACGCAATGGTTGTGTGGGAAACGCATGTTGCTGACTTCAGCAGCAATCCTAATGGCGGTTTTAAGCCGGAACATCGCGGCCAGTATCTCGCTTTTACCGAAGAGCATACAACTTTACAAAACCCAGATTCTTCCGACTGCAACTTCCCTACCGGATTGGATTATTTAAAGAAGCTTGGCGTTACACACGTACAGCTCGAACCTATTTACGATTTTGCAACAGTTGACGAAGCTGCAATCGACAATGCGCGCAAAAATGGTGCTTCAGCCGAAGAATTAGATTCTCTATACAACTGGGGTTACGATCCTCACGCTTATAACGTTCCAGAAGGCGCATATTCTAGCAATCCGTACGACGGCACTGCACGCATACGCGAATGTAAAGCAATGATTGCGGCATTACATGCTAATGGTCAACGCGTAATTATGGATGTTGTGTACAACCACATGTATCGTTCCGCAGAAAATGCTTTTGAATGTGTTGCTCCTGGATACTTCTGCAGGCGTAATGCAGATGGATCATTCTCTAATGGTTCTGGATGCGGCAACGAAATGGCTTCTGAGCACCCTATGTTCCGCAGGTTTATTATTGAATCTTTGCTACATTGGGCGCGCTGCTACCATATTGACGGATTCCGCTTCGATCTTATGGGTTTGACGGATACAGAAACTTTGAATCAGGCTCGCGCAGAACTAGATAATCTTCCTGGCGGCAAAGATATTGTTATGTATGGCGAACCTTGGGGCGCTTCAGACCCTGCTGCCGACGAAGCAATTTCTTTGGGAAATAAGGAAGGACGTCATACTCTTAATGAGCGCATTGGCTGGTTTAGCGACGAATCTCGCGATTCCCTTAAAGGCAATGTTATGAATCATCGCGACCGCGGCTATGTTAATGGCAACGAATTTTGGTGCTGCGATGCTGCTCGTCAAGCGTTGGACGCGTGGAGAGATACTCCTTCTGCAGGTAAAGACGTTGGCCAAATCGTTCAGTACACTTCTGCTCACGACGATTTAACTTTGTGGGATAAGCTTTGTATTTCTATGCGTGACAATGCTGGCGATTTTGAGTTTAACGCCCAAGACAAGCGGCAGGTTGCAGATATTTTGAACGCGAACATGTTTGCAGCAGGAATGGTTCTTTGCTCTGCTGGCATCCCATTTATGCTAAGTGGAGAAGAGTTTGGACGCACTAAGCACGGTTGCGATAATTCTTACAATCGCGGCGTTTTGCTAAATCAGCTTGATTGGGCGCGCGCTGAACAATTCAAGCCTTTAGTTAATTGGTATAAGGATCTTATTGCGCTTCGAGCAGAATACAGCGCATTGTACGACGGTAAGCGAAAGCAGCTTACTACATCTAATCGCACTGTTTTAGCTACTAGAATCGGCAATAATATTATTGTTTGCGCAAATCCTATGTATCATGAAGATGCAACTATTGAGTTACCAACAATTCACAGCACAAAGTCTAAGGGCTGGAATTGCATACTTAATTCAAACGATTATTATTCCGATTGGACAGGCTCTAAGCCTGAGTCTGACGCATTTATTGCAAATGAAGAAAATAATACTACTCTGCATTTGCCAAGACGCACTTTCGTAGTGCTTAGTGCTAAATAACTGCGTTTTAAAAAAACTTACACCTGATATCGCAACGCTAATTTGCAAACGATATCAGGTGTTTATATAATTGACAAACAGAGCGTATTTCAATCCAGAGATGTATTGAGTGCACTCTACCGCCATAGTGGCACGTTTGGCACGCTTACGACGACGTTAGGGATGTGCCAGATTAATAGATAGAAGGAGCACCATGAGCAAAACAGCTAACGGCACAGCTGACACTGATAAGCCTATGGAAGAAAGCGCTGAGCGTCTTGCGCGCCCGCTTATAAAACTTGCAAAAGCATGCGGTGTTGCCACTTTTTATATTGATCAGCAGGGAAGCTACACAGAGATTACAGACGAAGCATTGGTTGGAGTGCTTGACGCATTAGGGATGCCTGCTGACACTCAAGATAATATAGCGTCATCGTACAAGCGAGTGCAGTCTAAGAGAGCCAGTGAACTACTTCCTCCAACTGTAGTTTCATTTAACGGCACAAAAACTTGCGTACCAATTCACGCTGGGGGTTCTAAGCCGGAAGATATTAGACTTTCGCTTACGCTTGAAGACGGCACTGATTATGAAGGCAAATTAGGGAATATCCTAACGGAGGAAGACGGCGACCTATACACTGAACTTCCTGACGATTTGCCAATGGGATACCACACTTTGCACGCTCAAGTAACGAATAAAAACGGCGAAATTTCGCAGAATGCAGACGTTACATTGATTGCAGCCCCGGCACGCATTCCTCTTCCGGAAAGCGTAAAGAAGCAGCACCGTTGGGGCTTTATGACGCAAATGTATTCTGTGCGTTCTAAAGACTCTTGGGGAATTGGCGATTATGGCGATTTGCGTCGCCTACTTAAGGATGCTGGAGAAATCGGCAAAGCTGATTTTATGCTGATTAATCCAATTCACGCATGCGCTCCTGTAACTCCACTTGAGCCTTCTC
The DNA here is from genome assembly GCF_046507715.1 of Gardnerella sp. Marseille-Q9691. NCBI lineage: Bacteria > Bacillati > Actinomycetota > Actinomycetes > Bifidobacteriales > Bifidobacteriaceae > Gardnerella > Gardnerella sp. Marseille-Q9691. The sequence continues at coordinate 73,462 of NZ_JBKFXI010000004.1, forward strand.
CATACTTGCCTGAATCGCGTAGATTCTTGAATGTTACGTATATTCGCCCGCAAGATATTCCAGAATATGCTGAATTAAACGGAGAAGATCTTGCTAAAGTCGAGCAACTGCACGAGTCTATTGCTCCTCAAAACAATAATCCAAATCCTATGGATATTAACGCTGCTTGGGACGCTAAGCTTCCGGCTCTGCGTATAATCTTCAAGCAGCCTCGCTCTGCAGAACGCGAGCGCGAGTTTACTGAGTTTAAGCATCGTTCCGGTGAAGATCTTGATGCTTTTGCCACTTGGTGTGTTGCTTTTGAAGTTTGGGGCGCTCCTTGGGGAGAAAACTTGTGGTTTGACACTACTGGTAAAGGCACTCCGCAAATTGAACGACTTAAGCGCGAGCATGCTGATTTGTTTGAGTTCCATCGTTGGCTCCAGTGGATTGCAGACGAGCAGGTTGCTGCAGCTCACGCTGAAGCTAAGGCTGCAGGCATGGCAATTGGTCTTATGCAGGATATGGCTGTTGGCGTACACGGCTACGGAGCTGACGTTTGGTGGAGCCCGGAACGATTTGCTAACGGCGTAAGCGTTGGTGCCCCTCCTGATTTCTACAACCAGCAGGGCCAGGATTGGGGTCAGCCTCCATTCGATCCAAATTACCTGGACGAAACAGGCTATATTGCTTACCGCGATATGGTTCATAACGTGTTCTTGCATGCTGGAGCTGCACGAATTGACCACGTTCTTGGGCTTTTCCGCCTGTGGTGGATTCCGCAAGGCCAGGGAGCAAGAAACGGCGCATACGTGTACTACAACGTAGACGCAATGATTGCAGTTCTGACTATTGAAGCAACTCGCGCAGGCGGTGTTGTTATTGGCGAAGATTTGGGAACTGTACCGAAGTATGTTTCTAAAGTTCTTGCTTCTCACGGCGTGCTTGGCACTGTTGTTGAGTGGTTTACTCACGACGACGAAGCTGAAGCTGCTACTAAGAAGCTTGGAAAGAAGCAGATTATATTTGCTGATCCTTCTAAGTACCGCGAGTATGCGCTTGCTTCTGTTACAACGCACGATATGCCGCCTACAGCGGGTTATCTTGCGTTTGAGCACGTAAAACTTCGCGAACAGCTTCACTTGCTTACGGATTCTGTAGAAACGTTCCTGGAGAACGCTCAAGCTGAACGCGATGCAATGATGAAGATGCTTCTTGAAGGCGGCTGGATTAGTAAAGAAGCTGCCGAGGATGTTGAAAATCACGTACAAGAGATTGTGGAAGCTATGCATGCGATTATGCTTACTTCCCCATCGTTGCTGCTGCAAGTTGCTTTGGTTGATGCTGTTGGCGAGCGCCGCTCTCAGAATCAGCCTGGCACTAGCACGGAGTATCCAAATTGGCGTATTCCGCTTGCTGATGCAGATGGTCGCGTAGTCCACACTGATGAAGTATTTAAGTCGCCACGAGTGCTTTCTATGACAGCGGTTATGCGCGGCGAAAATACAAGGAAGTGAGTATAATTAAAACGTTGGTTTACTGAGAACCGACTCAATTCCCCGCAAGGAATATGGTTTGCACAGTAGCAAATTAAAAATATTTCTTGCAATGATGTCCTATGTGAGGCGAGTATCTACGATGATACTCGCCTCATTAATTATTTGCATAAATTACTTCTTAATATACTTTGCGAAAACACGCTCCAACAAAGGCGTGTGAAGCATAATAGTCGATCCCCAACCGATGAATAATAGCAAAGGTAAGCCTTGCGGAAAGTAAATAACTGATGCAGCCACAAGGCCTATAAAAATAGCGTCAACAATAATCATTCCAAGCGTTGCTTGCCAGTATGCAACGCTGAAAATAAAAGCATTCAGAATAGTTTTGCCAATAGAATTTTCAAAACGCGCTTGTAATGCAAAAACCCATTCTGCTATAAGAATCCAGATTATGCTTATTGCAAATTGCGGTATTAAAAGCGGTGGTATTCTAACTGCAATCCAAGCCCATAATATAAGAGCCAAAAATGGAGCCATTACAATCCAGATTACAGTTGATTTCAAAAAGTTGCTGGCAAAAGCACGAAAGTATGCAGAAGTCATGTGTCCTTCAGCATTTTCTACACGTCTTGCAGCGTCGTGCGCTGCGCTAACAGCTGCACCAATGGTGATTAAAGGTATGCTAGTAACAATCATAAGTATGGTAAGCCACACTGTATTAGCAAATGTTTCCATACCTTGCGCAAACTTTGAATCCGGGCTTCCAAACGAGAACATTTAATATATCTCCTTTACGTTTCTGTTTGCGCTATTTATAGCTGACTTACTAGCAATACTCTTACTAACAATACCCCTACCAACAATACAATGGTGGTGACTTACAAATCTTACGACCGTAGTCACCACCATTATTTTAACCACTTGAGATTTTGGAGGAGAAGAAATCTCAGCCTTTTACCGCACCTGACATAACGCCTTTGATAATATACTTCTGGCAGATGAGGTAGAAGATAATAATTGGAAGAATGGCAAGAACCAAGCAGCCCATCATGGCACCCATTTCAACGGAACCATAGCCACCCTTCAAATACTGAACTGCAATCGAAACCGTCTTGTACTTGTTCAAGTCCAAGGTAAGGTACGGAAGCAGGAAGTCGTTCCAAATCCACATAGTTTGCAGAATAGACACAGACACAATTGCTGGTCGCATAATTGGAATAATAATCTGGAAGAATATGCGCGGCACAGAAGCACCATCAATCATTGCAGACTCTTCAAGTTCTTGTGGTATTCCCTTAATTACACCAGTGAAAATAAACACTGCAAGACCAGCGCCAAAGCCTAAGTAGATAATCCACAATCCCCATGGAGTGTTCAATCCGAGCTTGTTAGTGATGTCGGAAAGAGTGAACATAACCATTTGGAATGGCACAATCATGTTAAATAGGAACAGCACGTAAAGCATTACAGCGAACCAATTGTTGACTCTAACAATCCACCATGCGCACATTGATGTGCAAAGCAGAATTAAAATCACAGCTCCAACGGTAATTACTATAGTCCACCAGAAGCTCATTATAAGATTCGTGCGCTCAATACCTAGGGAGTAGTTACCAAGCCCAATAAACGTTTTTGGATCAAAACTAAAAGGCTCGCTAGCAATATAAATCTTCGACTTGAAAGAATTTATAAAAACTATAGCGATTGGGAAAATCCAAAGTAAGCTTACGACGGTAAAGAAGATTGTCCAAAGTACCGGATGCTTCATTTTCTCGTTCATGCCACTACCTCCTTAGACCTAGTAAGCATATTCTGAATCAAAGCAATAACAGCTACAATCACGAAGAACACAACTGCTTTTGCCTGACCAACGCCTTCACCATTTGTACGCCCGTAGAAAGTGTTGAAAATGTTCAAAGCCAACATTTCAGACTTATGAGAAGGCATACCGTTCGTCAAAGCCAAGTTCTGATCGAATAGCTTGAAACCGTTGGTAACTGTTAAGAATGTGCAAACAGTAATCGAAGGCATCATAAGAGGTATTGTAATCTTAAACAGCGTTTGCATCGGGGTTGCGCCATCAACTGCCGCAGCCTCAATAACATCTCCTGGAAGAGCTTGCAAACCAGCAATATAAATAATCATCATATAGCCGATTTGCTGCCAGCAAATAAGCAGAACCAATCCCCAGAAGCCATACACGGCAGAATATGTAATAGAACGGCCGAAGTATGCCAAAATACCATTAAGTACCAGCTGCCAAACATAGCCCAACACAATGCCGCCAATAAGATTTGGCATAAAGAACACAGTGCGGAAAACGTTTGATCCACTGAACTTCTTAGTAAGCATATAGGCAATTGCAAAAGCAATTACGTTAATAAGAACAGTTGTTACAACAGTAAACGCTATAGTGAACATTAGCGAATGAAGGAAATGAGGATCCTTAAACGCCTTAACGTAATTACGAACGCCAATGAATTTACTATCCGTAACAGCATGGAATCTAGTAAAACTCAAATACACGCCCATAATAAACGGCACAACAAAACCAATAATAAAAGCCGCAAATGTTGGCAAAGCGAATAACGCCCACCATTTACGTATTGCTTTTCCGCTCATACTAATCATGACTCGTCACTTTCTCCTCCTTGAGTGCGACGTCACCATAGACGTCGATGTCCGAACCAATATCTTCATTCTACTACATGAATGAGCGATGTCAAACGTTGTCATTTTCTTGCAAAGAATTTATAACAAATTGCAATTCTATAATTAAAAAATTGCTTGCTATCATTGGCTTTTTAACAAAATCTGCTAAAATGGAAACGGTTGCAAACGTTTGTTTATTACGAACCACAAAAGTTCGTATCAAACAACCTACACGATGCCGTGTTAAAACGTTTGGTGTATGGGAATAAAGGAGTTCACATGCCGGCAAATATTCAAGATGTTGCAGATAAAGCACACGTGTCTGTTTCTACCGTGTCTCGTTCATTTACACGCCCAGATTTAGTTTCAGCTTCAACTCGCAACAAGGTATTGGAAATCGCAGAAAAGTTGAACTTTTCTATTTCCAAATCTGCAGCAGCATTAAAATCCGGCCGAACTTTGCGCATAGCTTTACTTGTAAGCGACCAAATTCGCCTATGGTTCAGCGCATCTATTATTCAAGGTCTTAACCAAGTATTTCACAGCGCAGGCTACGATTTATCTATTTTCCAGATTTCTAGTAGTGAGGAGCGTAACGAATTTTTCACAATGCTTCCAACTAGACGAAACGCAGACGCTGTTGTTGTATGCTCTTTTGACGTAAACACTAACGAAATTGAGCAGCTTAAAACTACAGGCGTGCCTATTGTTGGCATAAATTGCTTGCATCCTAAGGATTGTGATTTTGATGCAACTATTAATATTGACGATGATCAAGGCGCGCGGCTTATGGCACGTCACTTGATTGGATTAGGGCATCACAATATTGCATATGTTCGCACTACTCGCGATGTTTCACTACATTTCAGCGTTTTGCAACGTTATCATTCATTCATTGACGAGTGCAAAAAGAACGCTATTACGCCAATTGAGATTGTTGCTCCAGCTAATTTAGACAGAATAAGCGCTATAGTTTCTATGCTTCTTGGAAACGCAACAATGCCAACTGCTATTGCTTGCCAGGAAGACGGGATTGCAATACCTCTTATGTTCCAGCTTGCTCGTAGCGGTTATGCAACTCCTAGCGATGTATCAATTATTGGTTTTGACGATAGTTTTTACGCTCACGAAACTGGTTTAACTACTATTAGGCAAGATCCGGTTGAGATTGCGGCAACTGCAGCTAAAATAACACTTTCGCTTATAAACGGTCAGGAAGTTGACAATCCTTATAGAATTGTGCCAGCTCAACTTATTGTGCGCTCAAGCACAGCTGCTTTATTAAGCGAGTAAATATTTTATTTTATTTAAGCAAGTAGCTTTTTATAATTCCTACCCACTATTTAAATAACAAAAATCCGCTAGGACTTAACACTAAACTGTGTCAGTATCCTAGCGGATTCGCTTACGTCACCTTTGCTTACTTACGTCAGAGGTGTAACGTTTATTAATTTATTTTAGATCACTCATCGTCTTCGTGAGCCTGAGCATATTCCTTAGCCCAGCCATCAACGAATGCGGTCTTAACCTTATCCCACTTGCCAGTGCCCTGAGCGTACTCAAGCAAAGCGGAGCCAAGATCGTTCTTCCAGTTGTCAGATGGCATGACGGTGAAGTTCCAGCTTACTGGGGTCTTACCGGACTTTGCATCCTCAACAGCTGCCTGAGTCAATGGGTTGTCGGACTTAATGTCTGCGAAGCTCTTGAATGGAGTTGTGAAGCCCATCTGCTTGGACAAAGCATCCTTACCTGCATCGGAAGTAAGCAGCCACTTCAAGAAGTCCTTAGTAGCCTTCTTGTTTGCGTCAGAAGCCTTATCGTTGATGCACCAGTAATTCTCAGAACCGGTGGCCAAGCCCTGCTTCTCTTCTCCCTTAGCACCAATGTAAATTGGGAGCATGCCAAGATCTTCAGCCTTCATACCAGCCTTGGAGAGGTCACCCCAAGCCCAAGTACCATTCTGATAGAACACAGCCTTGTTCTGGGAGAATTCAGCGTTTGCATCTTCACCAGTCTTGGAGCTGAGCTGAGTTGCAGGAGTGGTGGAATCATTGATGTAGAGATCGAAGATCTTCTTGTAACCATCAAGGAACGTACCCTTAACCTTTGCAGGCTGCTTGGTAACGTGATCTTCCTTGAACTCGTAGTACAGAGGAAGATTTGCAAGGTGGGTCTTGAAGCGCCAGTCAGAGCTGGAATCGAAACCTGCAGAAGTAAATGCACCATCAACACCGAGATCTGCCTTATGCTTCTGAATGTCGTCAGCAACAGCCTTCAACTTGTCGAAGGAGTTGATTTCTTCAGCAGACTTAACCTTAGCATCCTTAAGCTCGGTGTACTTCTTGAGCAAAGCCTTGTTGTAAATCAAGCCGTAGGTTTCCATTGCGTATGGAACACCAACAACCTTATCTCCATCCTTAAGAGCAATATCCTTGTTCTGAAGCTGGTTGTAAAGCTCGGTATCCTTCAAATCAGCAGTGTAATCTTTCCAGCTTGCGTAACCGACTGGACCGTTAATCTGGAAGAGTGTAGGAGCTTCGTCGCCCTTGCTGATTTCGCTCTTCAAAGACTGCTCGTATGTACCAGAAGCAGCGGTCTGAACCTTTACCTGAACGCCAGTCTTCTTGGTATATTCCTTAGCAACTTCCTTCCACTGGTTTGCAGCTTCTGGCTTGAAGTTCAAGAAGTAAACCTTACCCTTCTCAGCGGCTTTTTCGCTGGAAGAGGAACCGCAAGCTGCGAGAGCGCCAAAAGCCATCGCTGAGCAAGCTACCAGTGCAATTGTTGACTTAATCGTACGATTCATCATCGAACCTTTCTCGTATGCCGACAATCCCTTCATTGGACTGCCACACCACTAGGTGTCCTTATCGACAATACTTATTATGCCTCAAATATTTGAATATTGCAAACGATGGCATAACCTAAATTAACGCGTGTCGCCATAAAAACTGCACATAATAATATCTTTAATGAAATTGGAAGGTATTTTTGAAAATAATTAAAGGGATTACGCAACAATTTAGCAAACGATTGCGCAACCCCTTGAGGATTATAGTTCAAAACAAATTATTTAATTAAGCTAACTACGCCCATGAGCAATCTTATATTCCTTAGCCCAGCCGTTAACGAACGCGGATTGAAGAGTACTCCACGCCTTTTCAGCGCCAATAGAAGTCATACCGTCTTTTGTCGCTTGAGCGTATGTAAGCAGATCAGAGCCAACATCGTCTTTCCAACCGTTAGATGGCATAGTAAGAAACACCCATTTAACAGGCACTTTGCCAGGCTTAGCAGTGTACTCAACAGCGGCCTGAACAAGAGGATTTTCTGCTTTAGGGAAACCTATGAAAGGAGTAGCAAAGCCCATCTTATTAGCTAAAGCATCCTTACCATAATTTGAAGTAAGTAACCAACTAAGGAAGGCATTAGTTGCCTGCTGATTCTTTTTTGAAGCCTTTTTATTAATGCACCAATAGTTTTCAGAACCGGTAGCCATACCTTGCTTCTCTTCGCCATTAACACCAATATAAATTGGTAGCATGCCAACATCGGCAGGCTTTATGCCAGCTTTTGAAAGATCACCCCAAGCCCAAGTACCATTCTGGTAGAACACAGCTTTACCAAGAGCAAACTCATAAACAGCATCCTCGCCAGTTTTAGTGCTTAACTGACTTACAGGAGTTGTGGAATCAGAAATATAAAGGTCAAAAATCTTCCTGTAATTATCAACATATTTTTCATTTATTCTCTGCGGCTGGCCTTCAACACCATCTTCCTTGAATTGATAATACAAAGGCATATTTGCAAGATGTGTTTTAAAGCGCCAGTCGGAGCTCAAATCAAAACCTGCAGACGCAAAAGCACCGTCAATTCCAAGCTCATCCTTGCGTTTTTGCAAATCGTCTGCAACTTCTTTCAACTTATTAAAATTAGTTATTTGATCTTCAAAAGATTTGCCGTCTTCTTCCGGCTTCAACTTTGCATCTTTAAGATCCGCATACCTAGCAAGCAAAGCCTTGTTGTAAATCAAGCCGTAATTTTCAGTAACATATGGCACAGCAACTGGTTTACCTTTATCCGTAAAAGCAAGATTTTTATTGCTAAGTTGCATATAAAGAGGAGAACTAGTTAGATCCGCAGTGTAATCCTTCCAGTTAGCGTAGCCCACAGGGCCGTTAATCTGAAATAGAGTAGGCATGCCATCTGGATTATTTTTATTTTTCTCGACTTCAGTTTTAAGTCTCTTTTCATACTGGCCACCAGTTGGTGTAACTATGCTTACTGTAACACCAGTTTCATCCGTGTACTTTCTAGCAACTTCTTCCCATGCAGCAGTAGCTTCAGGCTTCAAGTTGAAGAAAATAACCTTCCCATTAGCAGACCTATCGGTATTTGCACCAAAAGACTTAGAAAAACCAAAAGCAGCAAACGCGCAAGCCGCCAAAACAGCGCAAACCACTAGCGCAATAATCGACTTAACTGAACGACTCATCATCGAACCTTTCCACATACTGCTAATCTCTTCCAAACTAACTAATTACCACTATTGAATACTGTTTAAACCACAGTAGTGAACCAATACTACAGCAAACGCAAGACTCAAATATATAAATGTATCTGCAATAAAAATTGTGCAAATCACAATAAAATATCTGAAATTCTAATCTGCATTTCAGCAATTCCAATGCACGATTACATTGTCACCTTTGTAAGCACCCAACACAGAATAATGCGCCGTATCTAAGCGAAGAAGACGCGCAAATTCAGGATTTACTCCCAGCCAACGAGTTGTAAGTATTCGCAATACGTGCGCATGCGCAACCACAAGAACATCTTTGCCTTGCTTAAGTTTAGGCATTGCAACATCAATAACACTCTGAGTTCTTTCTGCAACCGCTTGCAAAGTTTCACCAGACGTACGATGCACTGAAACATTTTCACCATTTGGCAAAGTTTCTTTAGCATCAGTAATCATATGAGAAGGAAGAACTTTCGGACCATGCTTCCACACATCCCAAGACTCTACTCCACTTAATTCAGCAATATCAGCGCGAGTGCGACCTTCTGCTGCTCCATAATCCCACTCAACAACCCCTTCACACAAAGTATATGGAGAATATCCCGCACCCTGAGCTGTTTGCTGCGCGCGACGAAGCGGACTAACAAGCACACAATCTGGATTAAAACCTTGCGGAAATTCCTTACGCAAACGCTCCCCAGCTTCTTTTGCTTGCTCAACACCAACTTCAGTAAGCGGCAAATCTGTGCGCCCAGTGTGTTGGCCGGACACACTCCAAGCAGTTTGCCCATGACGAAGTAGCACTAAACGTCCAAGTTCTTCACACTTTTCATCATTCGATTCTTGAGTGCCATTAGTTTGCATAGCTTCACATTCCTTTAGCGCGCCAAGTACCCTTCTATCGCGCCGGGCGCCGCACAGCACGACTGATTTTTACGTAAACAATTCTCAAAATGCATCCACACTGCTGCAAATCAAGATTACTGTTCTATGTTACCGCCAAAATTGGTATTTCGTTACCACTAACATAGAAAATATGACGCAATTATCATCGGCAAATAATAAATACGCTCGCAATCATCGCGCAGCTCAGGCTACAGTACAGCGACTTAATGCAGCGAATCGTAAGATTGATGCGCTTCGCGAGCGCCGATTAAAAAACCCAAATACTTTAGGAGATTCGTTACTTAAAGCCGCACTCCCTTCTCTTGCAACGTTTATTGCCGGGCAGATTGCGCACGTAATATGGAAAAAACATGTTGATACTAAAAAGATCAATTTAAACTCTAATAATCGTCCTAACAATCTTTCTAAAGAAAAAATTGCACAAAAGCAGTGTATTAATCAAGAAGAGCCGTTGCTAATGTCTCTTGGATTTGCAGTATTTTCTGCGATTCTTACTACGATTGTGGGTCGCTTAGTAAGCAGCGGAACATTGTCTTATATTGCACGAAGGCAAAGAAAGCGTCAATTTAGAAAAAATAAATTCTAATTTTGAACAAATAAACTGAGAATGCAGAAATAAGCGAAATAAGAAAAATAAGATAAGGGACAAAAGAAACGTGCAAAACTTACGTCATAACGAAACTATTGATACTTTACTGAACCGCCGCTCAATTCGCGCTTTTAGCAATGAAGCAATTGACGAAGCCACGGTTGCAACTCTTGAAACCGTGGCTCAGCGCGCTGCTTGCAGCCAGTTTTTGAACGATTGGTCAGCGATTAGGATTACTGACGCTTCAATTAAGCAGAAGCTTTCCGAAATTGGCAATCAAACCTATATTGCTACTGCTCCGCTACTGTACGTTTTTATTATTGACCAACACAGAAACGCTGCAATTGCGCGAAAAAATGGCATCGATACCAGCAGCGATGAGTTTATGCTTAAAACTCGTTACCGCTTTACACAGGCTCAAAACGACGTTATTTTGGCGCTTCATGCCATGGAAACTGCCGCGGAATCTTTGGGACTTGGTTGCGTAATTCTTGGTTCAATTTTGAACAGTAGAACTCAGCTTATTGATATTTTGAATTTGCCTGAATACACGTACCCTGTTCTCGGCTTGGCAATTGGTAAGCCTGCGCAAAATCCTGAATTAAAGCCGCGAATGAGCGCTAACATGCAAATTTTTGAGAATACTTACCCTGCTGACGACGCTGAATTATTAGAAAATCTTGCTGATTTTGACGCTCGCGTGCATCAATACTACGATTTGCGAAACGCCAGCCGACCAGTTGACGCTTTTAGTGCGCAAATTGTTGCGTTAGCAACGGATAATAGCGCGAAAAAGCATGAGGCAGAAGATGTTGAGCAGGTTGCAAGACAAGGTTTTAATGTTGCTTAATTAGTTACGCTTTAACTTAGCGCAGCTTTAACTTAGCGCCGTCTTGGCTTGTACCCGCGTTTTTTAGATTTTGGCTTTGTGCTTGCAGACGGCGAGCGCATATCTGAATACATTCGATCCACCGGATTTTTATGCGTCAAATGCCAACAACCGCAATATTCACAAGCATAAACCCACAACTGCGCGCCGCGCTCTCTTAAACTCTGCTCCGCCGCCATAAGAGCCTGCCCTTTATTCTTGTACATGATTTTTTGGGTAGATTCGCAGCGCCTCGGAGTAAAGAAATACATAGCCTTTATGGTATCAAACCGCTTAACAGAGCTTATACAAGACGTACGCAATAGCGTAAATCACGCATTATTCCTAAACTTAAGCCACAAAACACATTCACGAAAGTTCAAAATAAATTCAATTTCTTATACTTTAGTTCAATTTTTCTACTATTTTTCGTCATTTTTTGAAAAATTACTATACAAAAACAATTTCAGCTACTATTATTGGGCAAATAATTCAATTTAATACTTATATTTTGAACTTTATTGTGAACTTGTTCAATTTATAAATGCTGGTTTTACGAGGAAGACAGATTATGGCACAGAATTTTGCTGACGAGCTTAAGAAAGCTATGAAACGCAAGGGATACAAGCAGATTGACGTAATCGAGCTTGCATCAAAAAACGGCCATAAACTTGGCAAAAGCCAGTTAAGCCAGTATTTAAGCGGCAAAACTGAGCCTCGCAAAGACGTGCGTAACATGCTTGCTGAAATTCTTGGAATCAGCGGCGACGGAATCAAAGGCGGTCATTCTTGTGCAAAAATCGAGCAAAACTGCCAGTCTGCAGAAGAATCACAATTAAATCAGCCACAGCTTACAGAAGCTGAACTTTCACAAACACTCAAACATAGAAACTTCAACAAATCCACAAAACTCGAACACGTGCTTTACGACGTTCGCGGTCCTGTTGTTGAAGAAGCAAACCGTATGGAAGCAAATGGAACGCATATTTTAAAGCTCAACATTGGGAATCCTGCGCCTTTTGGCTTCCGCGCTCCAGACGAAGTAATTTACGACATGCAGCAGCAGCTTATTGACTGCGAAGGCTACTCGGATAGTCGCGGACTTTTCTCTGCGCGCAAAGCAATTATGCAATACGACCAGCTCAAGGGCATTCCAGGCGTGCAAATGGAAGATATTTACACTGGAAACGGCGTTTCCGAGCTGATTAACCTTTCTATGCAAGCGCTGCTTGATTGCGGCGACGAGATTCTTATACCAAGCCCAGATTATCCGTTGTGGACTGCGTGCGCGAGCTTGGCTGGCGGCACTCCTGTGCACTACATGTGTGACGAAAAGTCGCATTGGTACCCAGATATTGCTGACATTCGCTCTAAAATCACGCCGCGCACTAAAGCAATCGTGATTATTAACCCGAATAATCCTACGGGCGTGCTGTATAGCCGCGAAGTTTTGGAAGAGATTGTTAAGATTGCGCGCGAGTTTAATTTGATTATTTTTGCGGACGAGATTTACGACCGTCTTGTTATGGACGGCAAGAAGCATATTTCGATTGCTTCTCTTGCTCCAGACGTGTTCTGCGTAACTTTCAGCGGACTTTCTAAATCGCATATGATTGCCGGCTTCCGCATTGGTTGGATGAGCCTTTCGGGAGATAAATCCAAAGCTCGCGACTACATTATGGGACTTAACATGCTGTCTAATATGCGCTTGTGCTCGAACGTTCCTGCGCAATCGATTATTCAGACTGCTTTGGGCGGGTACCAGAGCGTTGAAAAGTATTTGGAGCCGGGTGGGCGCGTGTACGAGCAGCGCGAGTATTGCTATAACGCGCTTCAGGAGATGGACGGCGTAAGCGTTGAGCGGCCAGACGCTGCTTTCTACATGTTTGTAAAGCTTGATCCTGCTCGCTACAACATTCACGACGACGAACAGTTTGCGCTTGATTTGCTACGCGATCAGAAGTTGCTGATTGTGCACGGAAAAGGCTTTAATTGGCAGACTCCAGGCTACTTCCGCGTAGTCTACTTGCCGCGCTTGCAAACGCTTCGCGACGCAATGAGCAAACTCTCCAGCTTCCTCTCCTACTATCGCCAGTAGCCGCAACCCCTACCTATAAACTGCAACAAAACACTCATTTCGCTCACAGTCCATAAAAAGGTGTATATCAAGAGGCATATATCATTCAGAATATGAAAGACATTCATAACATGAAAGAAAAAAAAGAGAAGGAAATGAACGCTGCGGCACGGATTCGCACAACTCTTATTATTGCCGTTTTATCGCTTAATGCTTTTCTTTTAACAAGCTGTAGATTTGGCGTAAGTCTATATCTTTTAATACATGTCGACTTATCTCACGCAGCGCTTAACGCGGTTTCCGTAGCACTTATGACCTGCGTAGCAGCGCCGCTTGGCGGAATTATTGCAGATAAATATCCACCAACTAGATTGTTTATAGCGCTAACGTTTTGTTTTGCCTTGTTGTGTACTGGATACGGTTTCGCTTTAGTCGCACAGCATAATCTTATTGCTATTACGGTTACACTACTCGGCATAATATTCGGGTTCTTTACCGCATTTTCTTCGCCTAATCAAAAAGTATTGATGGCATATAGCGCACCAACTGGCGAAAAAACCAAGTTTTTGGCAAGCATGCGTATGTGGATTAATCTCAGCAGGCTTGCCGCACCTGCGATTACTGGCATATTTGTTGATATATGTAATCCGCTCATTTTCTTTACGAGCATTGCTATTGTGATGATACTAGCGGCGCTACCTCTACTGTTAGTTAATCTAAACCAGCAAGCACAAAATAGCGCAAACAATACGAAGACAGGAAGCAATAAAACTGCTGGTTTTGCAGCTTCTCTACACTATATGAAATCTACACCATGGTTAATAGTCTTAGGAGTAGTATCAGCATTACAATCTGGATCATGGCTTGCTGCATTCAGACTAATGGGAGCACACCATTGTCTCACACTTTTTCATTCGGCATCCACGTGGGGGTCAATAGTCAGCATATTTAACATTGGCATGATTGTAGGTTCGCTATTATGCAAATATATTGTGCTACATTATGAGATTTTATACTCTATTTTATTACCTGGGTTCCTTTCTATTCCTTTACTTATTTTCGCACTTAATAATTGGATTGCTCTTTTTCTTTGCTCTGCTTTCATTGCAGGTATTATTTTTGACGCCACTATTGTCTATGGGCAAACAGCTCTTCTCGATGGCATACCAACACACATTCTCGGCGCAACTACTACTTTTACTTCTATTATGGAGCAATGCGGCATTATCGTAGGGTATGCAAGCGTACTAGCATGGGGAAATCTAAATTCATCATTATTCATAATGATTGCTTCTGGCGTAATACTTGTTTCAACAGGTATAGCCTTATGGATTATTCAAGCTCGTAAACAAACATACCCATCAATGCTTACCAAAGATTATTGGACACCATCAGCATGGGTAAAAAGAAGCATATAACAAGCTATTTAGTGCGAAAGCACAATGAAGCTATAAAGCACACATGGCAACTTCTTTACTCAGCCATCGCCAAGCCTCAGCCATCGCCAAGTCTCAACCACATTGCATTAAGTTACTAAGCTTTGAGCGAACTTATTCGCTGCGGAGTAACCCCCGTAAGCTCTCAGCGACTACCTTTATAAGATTCCCTTTGTAAAGGTTTTCCTAGACAAGATATTCCTTATACAAATTCAAGTATTATTATTACTTAAATAATGCTTTTATAAAGGAGCAGTATGGCAGCAAAGCATATTACTGTTGGCATTGTTGATGATGATTGTTTTTGTCTACACGGCCTAAAAACATATATTGAACAGGTTGTTCCGTCCTGCAGTATTTGCTGGTTGTCCACATGTGCCGATCAAGCAATTCAGTTTTGTCAAAATCAATGCCCAGACGTGCTGCTAATTGACATGTATATGTCTGGGGTTTCGGGAATTAAAATATTATACGAATTGCGAAGAAGATACTCACTCCCAATAATAATTGCTATAACTTCATTCCCTATCAACGATTATGCCTTAAAAGCATCGGTGGCAGGCGCACAAGGCATTGTTGGGAAAAACCACCCAGAAACTATTTGCGCTATGCTTAGCAGTATTATCCAAGGCGCGTTCAAGCCGCAAATAATAGATGATCTTCATTTTGACGACACGATGACAGCATTTCAACGTTTGCAAAATAAGCCAAAAAAGGGACGCCTTGCTTTAACGGATCATGAGACTGAAATTGTAAAGTTGTGCAGTAAAGGCATGACAAATGCGCAAATCGCTAAACGTTTATTTGTTGAAACTTGTACTGTGGAAACTATCCTTCGTCGCGTGTTCAAAAAGTTGAATGTGACGAATCGTTCACAACTTATTACCACATGGCTGCATGATGAATATTTAGGGAATGATACACAATGATTATTTTCTTAATGCGGCGTTTGCGAGAAAAGCTTATTGACAATAAAACATTTTTACTATTGGGATGTTTGTCGAGCGCAATGGATGCATATATTTACTCAAATAGCGACAATAGCACAATACAACTTGTCATAGTTTACATGATTCTTGCTGCTATGAATCTGTTCCTTTGCTTGCTCCCGCATTTTATGAGCATGTGCTATATTTTTGTGCACCTCAGCATTCTTGTTATTCCTAGTCTGAATCTTCCACCAGTAACTTTCGGGCTCATCATATCATTTGTTTTTATTTCGTATTTATATCCGATTCAATTTACACTACCTTTATTCTTAGTAATAGATGCATTACACTACGTTGCATACCGATACTTATCAACTTTGTCTTTCAAGTATCTTATTGCTTACCTTTTAATAAATATATTTTGCGTTTGCACTGGTATTATTTTGCGCATTTCTCACCAAAAAATGGTTCTTTATGAAAAAGATAAGCAAACAATTAATAATCTTCATCTGGCTGTGCGAATGCACGATAGATTAACTAATAAGATTGCAGATATTGCACTACAAAGTAAAATAGCATTACTTGACAAGTCTATTTCTAAAAAACAGCGAAGTGCTATTGAGGCAATAAATGATTTGGCAGATCAGGCTTTTGAAGAAGGTCATAATATTATCGACATTCTACGTGGAAATACTGCTAAGCAAGATGCTCGAAGCGAGTTTATTCAGCACATTGAAGATACACTACAAATGAACGACTCAATCAATACATCTTGTGGATTAAAAGGAAGATCCATATGCAATATATCTAGTAACGATATTCCTGAAAATATTAACGATGAAATCATCTGTGAAGTTATTGAATTAATCGAAGAACTATATTTGAACATGCGAAAATATGCTTCTTTAGTTTATTACATCAGAATTTCGATACGTAAAAAACAAATTGTTATAAAACAGTTCAATGTTCGATTTTTGGACAGGAAAAGTAAAGATGCAATTCGTTCAGTATCTCAAAAAGGACTTCTGCTTCATCGCGATACCATAAAGCATTTAGGCGGTTCACTCTATTTTCGAGCCTTTGGTAAGTATTGGGAATGTAATGCAGTTATACCTTTAAAAAATAAACATAACTATATAGATAGTATGCCTTACTGATTAAGTTTAAAAGATTAATGAATCTTAAGCAGTTTTAGATAGTAATGATTTGTAAAGGTTTTCATATACAAGATATTGTTTACCTTTTAGCACGCCATTAATTTATAAATTGTCAAGGTTTGATATACACAATTATTTTCTTGTATTAGAAGGAGAAGAATATGAGTAATTTAGAAGATACAAAAGCACAAATTCCATCCGTATTTTGGACAATAGCCAATGGTGTATTTCTTGCTAGCGGAATTGCGCTGATTGTAATGCGTAATGATTATCTATGGGGAGTGCCTCAAATTATCGCTGGATTATTTGGTCTTGCAACCATATTTCTCATTAAAAAACCGTGGTGCGCGCAACTATATTTTATAGTATCTTCACTAGCCGTAATAGCAAATGGGCTTATGGAAATATTCGGCATAATCCACGGATCTGGATACGGTTATGTTCCGCTGATTATTGGCATAATCGTGCTTTTATTTATAGGCCTTGATAAGGATGAAAGTTCAAAAGCTCTTGGAATTGCCAAGAATAAATAAAAGCATTAGACTGCGATTTTAACTTAAAACATATCGCAATTTTTCAAAGGCCAAGCTGTAAACATGCATCTTACGACTTGGCCTTTGATTATTTATCTGTTAATGATTTGTTTTGCATAAAGTTTATACACTACCGAGCGACTTACTTGCGCATAGCCTCAACCACATTGTGATTAAATCACTAAGCTTTAAGCGAACTTATTCGCTGCGGAGTAACCCCCGTAAGCTCTGCAACATCACGAACCGTCAAGCCCTGATTCCTTAGTATGCGAACCGTTTCACGCATAAGCATAGACGCTTATTCTTGAGTTTTTATAGCTGCAGATTTTGCATCTAACATGCGCTGAAGCATAAGCTCATCTTGCTCACTAAGTTTCGGAGTTACTTTCACGCCATTGACTTTAACATTTAAAGTTGCAGCAGCGTCTTTTACCATTGCTGCAACCTGATCAAGTCTACGTACTTGAGTAAATAATCCTGGTATTTCTGACACTTCTATAGCCCACCAGCCATCGCATCTGCGAGCTATAGCGGTCACCATTTGTAAACAAGTCGTTGCATCATCATGCTCAGTAGCACTCATTGATTAAGTCTTTTCTCCAACTCTATTCGCTTCGCACATATAAGTATATGCCTATTTATCAATTCAATAAATAGGCATTGCATACAAAATCAGCACAATAAAGCCATACAAATGCAATTACATCACAGGACAATTAGTTTGCACATCCTGTTGGAATCCTGACGGATCTCCCAGTTTTGCTTTGCGCATGTGCTCTTTGAAAAAGTTTCGCGTTGCATCATCACAACGGTCTGGACCCATAAACGGCATACTAGGCACTTTTTCAAGCTCATGCAACGCTTTACTTGCCGCGCGCTCATCACTAGCATACGTGTCTAGCCATTGCCGTTCCCAAGCACACTGATAATAATTAGATGCTTGCGTATCACCATATCCACTCTGGAACTGACTGTCTTTTTCTTCTCCAACCAAGTTTGCAGGAGCTTTATATTTTTCAGGCCAACTAAGCTTTGACACAGATTCCTGATATTCCTTCTCTATATGAGCAAAATCAACAGTCTCTCTAGGCGAACTATTTTGCGAGCGCGCACCACCCATACCACTCGCATTATTGTTGCCCACTCCTCCACAAGCATTGAACATAAGAAGCGCACTAAGCACACCAATAATAAGAGTTGCTTTACCAATAGTATGATTTTTCATTATTCCTTCTTTCTTATTTTTTGAAAATTAACGCAATGCTAATGCTGGTTGTAAACGCGATGCTTTTATTGCCGGCACCACACTTCCAGCAAGTGCTGTAATAAAAGCCGCAATAACAGCTCCAATAGCGGCTTCATATGGGTAAACTGGCGGACTAACTGGGCTTGATACATCCCAAAAACTTGATGCAATAGACACAAGACCAAAAGAAACAGCGACGGCAGCAATCGAAACTATTAGTGCTAAAATAATCGCACTGCCTAACACGAGTGAAGCAATCGACCATCTAGTAGCACCCAAAGCTCTGCGTATAAGCAGTTCATGTGTGCGCTGCTCCAACGATGCTAAACCAATATTGATTAAACCTAACGCGGAAACAAAAAGCAATAATGCTGCTACGATAGCAAAACTTAATTGCAATACTGTTATCACATTCTCGTAATTATCACTATTATCATGTCTTCTAATTTCGTTTACTTGCCCACCACAACAGTCATAAAGAGCATCTGAAACATAAGATTTAATTGATTTTTGAGAACGATTTTCTTTATTTAACCAGTAGATTGAGCCTTGAGATTCTTTTTCAGAATATTCCCAAAGAGTTGGAGCATAACGTAACAAGCCTAGAATATTCACGTATACTTTTGCTGAGTCTACGCCATCGTTCACAACTCCAACAATCCTTATAGGACTCATTTGTGTTGTTTTGCGAGAAGTAATAAATGCCACTTCACCAATCTTGTATCTTTTGCCAGCAGATTGGTTTACTACCATTTCTAATGCGTTGCTTTTAGCGCTATTACTAAACCATCTTCCACTTACAATAGGTAAGTTATAAACTTTGTTGTATCCTGCCGTAGTGTAAACAGCGTCAACATATTGAAGATTGCTGGTTTTATATTCTTCGCTTATTTTTACGCTCTTCAAAGCTGGCATAGAAGCGCTAAACAGTAGTCCAGTGTTTGGTTGCAGCATAACGTTAGCGTTACGGTTTGCGGATTCAATGCGATTTAAGAATTTGTTAAATACTGAATATTCGTCAAAATTTTGTGCTGAAAAAGTAATCTCGTATGTTGGTCTACGACCGTTTAGCTGTTCGTTAGTTGCAATAAGATAGTCCTTACCAACCGTGCCAATAAGCACTGACGCAATAACGGCAATGATACCGATAAACATTGAAAAACCTGTAAGGAAGGATCTCATAGGAGACAGGCGCAAATCTTTAAGCAGCATGATCATAAAGAACACCGCCTTCCATAGTAAAAATGTGAGAGCAAGAACGAGCCACTTTCATATCATGAGTGACCAATAGTAATGTTGTTCCAGATTCTTGAACACGATCATGCAACACTTGAAGCACTTTTTCTCCCGTACTACTATCGAGCGCACCAGTTGGCTCATCGCAAATAAGTAATTCGGGATTAGTAACGAGAGCACGCGCTATCGCGACTCTCTGCTGTTCACCGCCTGATAGACTTCCAGGGTATTCGTTTAGTTTATCTTGCAATCCAACAGCACATAATGCTTCTTCTATCGTTTTCCTTCTTGTCTGCTTGCTTTGTTGTAGCCCTGCGTACAAAAGCGGCAACTCAACATTTTCTCTAATGCTTAAATGCTTAATAAGCGAATAGTTTTGAAAAACAAAACCAATATTTCTAGCGCGCATATGCGATACTGTAGCATCACTACACTTTTGGATTGATTTGCCAGAATAATAGTATTTTCCAGTAAAATTTTTATTCAAAAATCCGATAATAGAAATAAGACTTGTTTTGCCGGAACCAGACCTGCCAACTACCGCGTATGTTTCACCTTGATTAAGTAACATAGAAGCAGAGTTGACAGTGGTAAGCCATTCGCCATTGCCTAGTTTTACACGCGCTGACACGTCTTGTAATTCAACCAGTGGAACAGGATTGTTTCCCATAATCATTGCACTCCTGGAATGAGATCAGGAGAAACACCTGCTACAACATCACCCTCATGCAAGCCAGACGTAATTTCAATATTAGCGCCGTCACTGATTCCAAGACCAACTTCTTTACGCTCCCAATTATCGCCTTTCTTGTATGAGACTAAACCTTTTTGGACTCTTCCAGCAACCGCACTAACAGGCAGAGTTAAAACCGATTGTTTATGCTTGCCATTAAAAACAAGCGTCGCATTTTGGCCTGATTCTACTTCTGTGCTTTTATCTATTAAACACGTTAAAACTTTTGACGATACACTAGGCGTACTTTGCGCACTCGACTCATCTGTTTGAGTTGAATCAGAATTATCATTCTTGCTACTACCCGAAGCTGCAACATCTGTAGAAGTTCCACCGCTTTGTACTATTTGCAAACAATTGGTTGGCCCAACACCATCTTCAACTTGGAAGCGACCTTTAACATCTGTAATATCCGCAGAACGAAGTAAAGCTTTTGCGTTAAGACTTATTGAAAAACCTTCATATTTAAGAGTGAATAGCGGGAAAGATTTAGGCACGTCCGCAGATGATTCAGCTACTGACACAACTTTAGCGTCTACGGGAGCAATAATTTTGTTACCAGCATTGTAGCCTAAAATACTTCCAGCTTTTACAGCACTTCCTGCTTTTACCGATGGAGAAAAATTCCCTCTACTTACAGCACCGATAACAAAGGTAGACGATTGTTCTATTACTGCTTTACCCGACACAACTTGTGTTAAAGGCTGTTTTTTGACTGAAACAAGTGGAACTGAATCATGCGATGCCTGCTGTTGACTATCATCAACTGCTCTACCAGCGCATGCAGTAAGCAAACACGCTGGCAGAGCAGCTAACAAGAATACTTTCGTAAACTTACGCATAACACAAAGCTCCTTACTCACCAAACTCGTAGACACATAGTATGCGTCGAAACGAGCCTCTCAAACTGACCCAAAATAAATAAAGTGCTTGATAATGCTGCAATTAACGCTTTTCTGATTACCACTTTATTTAGAATTTCAGCTTTTGCTTAATAGCCTATAATCGCCGTAAAGAGTTTGCATCACACTAAATGATGATTTTTATTTATGATTCTTGAAGCTTGTGTAATACCAGAGAATGATTTATTTTGCATAGAGTTTATACACTACTGAGCGACTTACTTGCGCATAGCCTCAACCACATTGTGATTAAATCACTAAGCTTTAAGAGAACTTATTCGCTGCGGAGTAACTCCCGTAAGCTCTGCAACATCACGAACCGTCAATCCTGATTCCTTAATAAGCGAACCGTTTCACGCATAAGCATAGACGCTTATTCTTGAGTTTTTATAGCTGCAGATTTTGCATCTAACATGCGCTGAAGCATAAGATCATCTTGCTCACTAAGTTTCGGAGTTACTTTCACGCCATTGACTTTAACATTTAAAGTTGCAGCAGCATCTTTTACCATTACTGCAACCTGATCAAGCCTACGTACTTGAGTAAACAATCCTGGTATTTCTGGCACTTCTATCTGATATTTTCCAAAGTACTTTGGTTTTTGCAAGATAGATTGGTTTGTGCAAAGTTACTTTTCTTGCGCAAGTTCAATTGGAGGATGCTCCGCGCGGAAAGCATTTACGTGCGCTTCAGACGCATACCCCAGCGCAAAACCAGTAATCAGCGCATACTCCGGCGGAATGTCGAATACTTCGTCAAGCGGTGAACGCCATGTAGCAAGAACGCCAAGCGGGCATGAGTCTACGCCTTGCTCTTTGGCAGCCAACAGTAACGTTTGCAGCATAATTCCAGCATCCAGCGCAGCAAACGGTAGAAAATCGCGACGCACAAGCACAAATCCCATAACTGGCGCACCAAACGCCTGGAAGTTGCGCAAAGTGTGAGCATTTCGAGCAGGAAAATCTTTACGATCAATATTTAAATGTTTATACAACGCCAACCCTAAACGCGCACTGCGCTCTTTAAGCGATTGCTGATACGGAGCCATTACAGGAAAATCTCCATCCGGCTGGCTCATTTTCTGTGCTATAAGGCGCTCTTCTTCACTAAGGGTAGCGTCTTTAGTACGAAACATTGCTTTGCATTTTTGCGTATATGCATCAATAAGCTGCTGCTTGCGTTCTCCTTGAGCAATAGCGAGCATGTAGCCACGAGTGTTAGACCAGCTCGGTGATTGTGCAGCTGTTTGCAAAATAGTTTCAAGTATTTTAGAATCGACTGGTTTATTTAGAAAATCACGTGCAGAAAATCGCGACTTTGCGAGTGCTTCAAAAGTTTGTGTAGTCATGTCTTTTAGTATATCGCACCAAATACGCACGCAGTATTTTCTCGAGTTTGAGCGACGGCCTGCTTTCGCTCTTGCTTGATGTTGCGCGAGTTTTGGTGGATTTCTCTCCTCGCGATTTTGTTTACGTTATTCTTGAGTATCGTCTATGAGTTTTGTAACTGATTTAGTTTTTTGTTTTTGACGAGGCTAGAAAATTTGTGTTTGCGTGCGTCCCGTCCTTCGGGCGCTCTGGCTGTTAAAGGCGCTTATTGTGTTCGCCTTTCTTCAAGAGTGTAGCTTCTCAGTCCTCTTTTAGCACTGAACACAATTTTTCCAGCCTCTCAACACATTAACCGACAACACAAAACTCATAGACTCGTTAAGTTTGTTACGAAAGTGCGTGGTTTACTAAGTGCAACTAAAGTCGCATATTTAAGCTGCGGGTGGGTGCAACTATCTATTTTTTTATTGTTTGTTTAATGCGAAAAATCTCAAATCTCTACCACACTGGCATTCGTATACTAAAGTCGCAAAACAAACTGTGGGTTGGTGTGTGGTAGGAGTGTCTGGCGTGATGCGTGCGGCAGCATGCGAGAATAAAAAAGCGGGGAACAATCAAGTTCCCCGCTAGAAAGAATAATGCGGCAGCGTGCTAGTCTCCCACACCCTATCGAGTGCAGTACCCTCGCCGTGTCAGGCCTTAGCTTCCGGGTTCGGAATGG
>NZ_JBKFXI010000005.1:0-5312 GCF_046507715.1 Gardnerella sp. Marseille-Q9691
AATAAAAAAGCGGGGAACAATCAAGTTCCCCGCTAGAAAGAATAATGCGGCAGCGTGCTAGTCTCCCACACCCTATCGAGTGCAGTACCCTCGCCGTGTCAGGCCTTAGCTTCCGGGTTCGGAATGGGACCGGGCGTCTCACCTGAGCCATGACCACCGCAAAACTATATTATACACTCACCAACAGTAAGTGGCAACGTGGCGGTTTGGGAACCGGACATGAACGCGAGCAAAAAAAGCTTTTACTAACCAATCGTTAAGCGAATCGTTTAATACTCCATGATGCTAGAAAATAATACTCAAGTTTCAAACTAGCCCCTCCTAAAAGCAGAAGGGAAGAATGTCACCATCGCCCGTTAGTACTGGTCAGCTCCACCCCTTACAGGGCTTCCACGTCCAGCCTATCAACCACGTGTTCTACATGGGGGCTCACACACTAAAGTGCAAGGAATGCTTATCTTGGAGCAGGCTTCCCGCTTAGATGCTTTCAGCGGTTATCCCTTCCGAACGTAGCTAACCGGCGGCGCCACTGGCGTGACGACCGGCATACCAGAGGTTCGTCCACCCAGGTCCTCTCGTACTATGGGCAGGTCTCCTCAACATTCCAACGAGCGCAGAGGATAGAGACCAAACTGTCTCACGACGTTCTGAACCCAGCTCGCGTGCCGCTTTAATCGGCGAACAGCCGAACCCTTGGGACCTGCTCCAGCCCCAGGATGCGACGAGCCGACATCGAGGTGCCAAACCATCCCGTCGATATGGACTCTTGGGAATGATCAGCCTGTTATCCCCGGGGTACCTTTTATCCGTTGAGCGATGCCACGTCCGTACGCCGGCACCGGATCACTATCTCCGACTTTCGTCCCTGCTCGACCCGTCAGTCTCACAGTCAAGCCCGCTTGTGCGATTACACTCAACACCCGATTGCCAACCGGGCTGAGCGGACCATTGAGCGCCTCCGTTACTCTTTAGGAGGCAACCGCCCCAGTTAAACTACCCGCCAGGCACTGTCCCTAACACGGATAACGTGCTGAGGTTAGACGCCAGATATGGAAAGAGCGGTATTTCACCTGTCGACTCCACGCAAGCTAGCGCCCGCGCTTCACAGCCTCCCGCCTATGCTACACGATCCACACCTAACGACAATACCAAGGTATAGTAAAGGTCCCGGGGTCTTTTCGTCCTTCTGCGCTTAACGAGCATCTTTACTCGTACTGCAATTTCGCCGGGCTCCTGGCCGAGACAGTGGGGAAGTCGTTACGCCATTCGTGCAGGTCGGAACTTACCCGACAAGGAATTTCGCTACCTTAGGATGGTTATAGTTACCACCGCCGTTTACCGGGGCTTAAATTCACCGCTTCACCGAAGTTAACGGATCCTCTTAACCTTCCGGCACCGGGCAGGCGTCAGAGCGTATACAGCGGCTTACGCCTTCGCACGCTCCTGTGTTTTTGGTAAACAGTCGCTACCCCCTAGCTTGTGCCACCCCCAACAGCTCAACAGTGTGAAACCATATCACCATCAGGGGTCTCCCTTATGCCGAAGGCACGGGAGTAATTTGCCGAGTTCCTTGGCCAGGATTCGCCCGATCGCTTCGGTATACTCTACCAGACCACCAGTGTCGGTTTAGGGTACGAGCGGAATCACACCTCACGTTGAAGCTTTTCTTGGCAAGCAGGATCACCGGAATCAGCCTTACAGCCTACCCATCACGCCTCAGCTTTAACATCCCCCGGATTTACCTAGAGGACAGCCCACACGCTTAGCCACGGAAAACCACCTCCGCAGCCGGCTACCTACCCGCGTCACTCCCACGCTAACCTACTACCGATACGCTCCCAACACAAACAAGCCAACAACCCCGAAAGGAAGCCAGCTTGCAAATGAAGGTTAGTACTCTCAGATTCAGTTCGAACGGTGTAACACCGGTACGGGAATATCAACCCGTTCATCCATTCGACTACGCCTGTCGGCCTCGCCTTAGGACTCGACTCACCCGGGGACGACGAACGTGGCCCCGGAACCCTTAGTCATCCAGCGGACGGGATTCACACCCGTCTCTCGCTACTCATGTCTGCATTCTCACTCCTGTAAAGTCCACGACACGTTCACACGGCCGCTTCACCCCTTACAGGACGCTCTCCTACCCCGCATGAAACAAAATTCATGCAGCCGCGTCTTCGGTGGCGTGCTTAAGCCCCGCTACATTGTCGGCGCGGAACCACTAGACCAGTGAGCTGTTACGCACTCTTTCAAGGATGGCTGCTTCTGAGCCAACCTCCTGGCTGTCTATGCGACTCCACATCCTTTCCCACTTAGCACGCGCTTCGGGACCTTAGACGACGATCAGGGCTGTTTCCCTTTTGACGACGGAGCTTATCCCCCGCCGACTCACTGCCGTGATAAACCTAACAGGTATTCGGAGTTTGGCTGCTATTGGTACCCGGTATGGGCCCGCAAGCATCCAGTAGCTCTACCCCCTGTAAGCAATAACACGACGCTGCACCTAAATGCATTTCGGAGAGAACCAGCTATCACGGAATTTGATTGGCCTTTCACCCCTAACCCCAAGTCATCCCCCCAGTTTTCAACCTAGGTGGGTTCGGTCCTCCACACGGTCTTACCCGCGCTTCAACCTGCTCAGGGCTAGATCATCCCGCTTCGGGTCCAGGACATGCGACTAAAACGCCTTTTAAAACTCGCTTTCGCTACGGCTCCCCCACCCGGGTTAGCCTCGCCACATACCACTGACTCGCAGACTCATTTTTCGATAGGCACGCCGTCACCCCACAAGAAGGCTCCGACGGATTGTAAGCGCACGGTTTCAGGAACTATTTCACTCCCCTCCCGGGGTGCTTTTCACCTTTCCCTCACGGTACTAGTACACTATCGGTCAGACAGGAATACTTAGGCTTACCCAACGGTCTGGGCAGATTCACGCGGGATTCCACGAGGCCCGCGCTACTTGGGAATAAGCATAAAGAGACATCGCACGACAAGCTACGGGGCCATCACCCTCTACGGCTGGGAATTCAATCCCATTCACCTAGCACGACATTTTATCACTCTTCTCAACCCCGTCAGAGGCTGAACAACCAATCCCACGACCCCGAATGCGCAACACCTGACGGCTATCACACGCACCCGGTTTAGCCTGATCCGCTTTCGCTCGCCACTACTCACGGAGTATCCTTTCCTGCAGGTACTGAGATGTTTCACTTCCCTGCGTACCCCCCACAAAAACTGTGGTGACCACCCATAACAGTGGCCGGGTCTCCCCATTCGGAAATCCTCGGATCAAAGCCCACTCGGCAGCTCCCCGAGGCATATCGCAGCCCGTCACGTCCTTCATCGGTCCTGTCTACCAAGGCATCCACCATACGCCCTTACCAGTGACACACACCAGTAAGAAACCTAACAGCAAAATTCTCTAGACAACAAATCATCACACTAAACGATCACAAAACGATCAAGACGACTCCACCAAAATGGAGCCGGTCGAAAATCAGTAAAAGCAAAAACATGAAACCCTAAAAAGAATCTCACATAATCACTCGCGTCCACTATCCAGTTCTCAAACCACCACAACACCAAGAACCCAAGCCAACACCAAAAAGCATCAACCTGAAATCCTGTGAGTCAAGGACCGCAACCCCAAAACAAGGGGGGTGGCAATCCGGGAACCCAAAAGCATGCCCAAACATACTCATTCAAAAAACGTTAACTATTGTTTTCCACACCAGTAACCACACTCATCCGAGCGTGCACAAAAACTCCGTAGAAAGGAGGTGATCCAGCCGCACCTTCCGGTACGGCTACCTTGTTACGACTTAGTCCCAATCACGAGCCTCACCTTAGACGGCTCCATCCCAAAAGGGTTAGGCCACCGGCTTCGGGTGCTGCCCACTTTCATGACTTGACGGGCGGTGTGTACAAGGCCCGGGAACGCATTCACCGCGACGTTGCTGATTCGCGATTACTAGCGACTCCGCCTTCACGTAGTCGAGTTGCAGACTACGATCCGAACTGAGACCGGTTTTAAGGGATCCGCTCCATGTCACCATGTCGCATCCCGTTGTACCGGCCATTGTAGCATGCGTGAAGCCCTGGACGTAAGGGGCATGATGATCTGACGTCATCCCCACCTTCCTCCGAGTTAACCCCGGCGGTCCCCCGTGAGTTCCCGGCATAACCCGCTGGCAACACAGGGCGAGGGTTGCGCTCGTTGCGGGACTTAACCCAACATCTCACGACACGAGCTGACGACGACCATGCACCACCTGTGAACCTGCCCCGAAGGGAAACCACATCTCTGCAGCTGTCAGGCACATGTCAAGCCCAGGTAAGGTTCTTCGCGTTGCATCGAATTAATCCGCATGCTCCGCCGCTTGTGCGGGCCCCCGTCAATTTCTTTGAGTTTTAGCCTTGCGGCCGTACTCCCCAGGCGGGACGCTTAACGCGTTAGCTCCGACACGGAACCCGTGGAATGGGCCCCACATCCAGCGTCCACCGTTTACGGCGTGGACTACCAGGGTATCTAATCCTGTTCGCTCCCCACGCTTTCGCTTCTCAGCGTCAGTAACAGCCCAGAGACCTGCCTTCGCCATTGGTGTTCTTCCCGATATCTACACATTCCACCGTTACACCGGGAATTCCAGTCTCCCCTACTGCACTCTAGCCCGCCCGTACCCGGCGCAGACCCACCGTTAAGCGATGGGCTTTCACACCAGACGCGACGAACCGCCTACAAGCTCTTTACGCCCAATAATTCCGGATAACGCTTGCGCCCTACGTATTACCGCGGCTGCTGGCACGTAGTTAGCCGGCGCTTATTCGAAAGGTACACTCACCCAAAAGGCTTGCTCCCAATCAAAAGCGGTTTACAACCCGAAGGCCTTCATCCCGCACGCGGCGTCGCTGCGTCAGGGTTTCCCCCATTGCGCAATATTCCCCACTGCTGCCTCCCGTAGGAGTCTGGGCCGTATCTCAGTCCCAATGTGGCCGTCCGCCCTCTCAGGCCGGCTACCCGTCGAAGCCTAGGTGGGCCATTACCCCGCCTACAAGCTGATAGGACGCGACCCCATCCCATGCCACTAAACACTTTCCCAACAAGACATGCGTCAAGTTGGAGCATCCAGCATTACCACCCGTTTCCAAGAGCTATTCTGGAGCATGGGGCAGGTTGGTCACGCATTACTCACCCGTTCGCCACTCTCACCAGTCAGCAAGCTGACTAGATCCCGTTCGACTTGCATGTGTTAAGCACGCCGCCAGCGTTCATCCTGAGCCAGAATCGAACCCTCCACGAAAAA